>NZ_JBVASX010000008.1:0-268691 GCF_057814215.1 Variovorax sp. F042 | reverse complement strand
GCCGCACCCACCAGCGCCACATCGCCCACTGCCAGCTCAGGCTGGGCAGTCAATGCCTCCAGCACCGCCACGTAGTGCCCCGCCATCCGCTCGATCGTCTCCCGATCGAACAGCTCCGCCGCGTAGACCAGCCCCAGCGTCAACCGGCCATCGGGTGTCTCGCGGGCTTCCAGCACGAGTTCGAATTGCGCAGTTCCGTCTGGCAGCGCATGGTGCGCAACCTCCAGCCCCGGCAGCTGCGCCAACGCCCGATAGTCTTCGACAAGATGGTTGAACATCACCTGGAACAGCGGGCTCTGGCTCAGGCTGCGCTGCGGCTGCAGTGCTTCGACCAATTGCTCGAAGGGCAGGTCTTGATGCGTCTGCGCGCCCAGCACCGCTTCTTTCGCCTGCGCCACGACATCCGACAGCCGCATGCGCCCACCGATCCGGTTGCGCAACACCAGCGTATTGACGAAGAAGCCGATGATGTTTTCCGCCTCGACACGGCTGCGGTTTGCCACCGGAGCGCCGACGCGGATGTCTTCCTGCCCGGTGTAGCGGTGCAGCAGCGCCTGGAAGCCGGCCAGCAGCACCATGAACAGCGTGGCGCCCTCGGTAGCCGCGGCCTGACGCAAGCCGACCAGCAGTGCCCCGGGCACTTCGACGCTGTGGCGTGCCGCGCGATAGCCGATCTGCGCCGTGCGCGGACGGTCGATCGGCAGCGCCAGCACAGGATGTTCTTCGCCGAGCTGCGCGCGCCACCAGGCCAGTTGCCGCTCGGCCTCACCCGCGGCGAGCCAGTTGCGCTGCCACGCCGCATGATCGACGTATTGGATACGCGGCGCGGTGCGGCGCGACGGGGCATCGCCCTTCAGCCGCGCGGCATAGCCGGCCGCCAGTTCATCGAGCAGCACCTGCATCGACGCGCCGTCGGAAATGATGTGATGCATCACCACCACCAGCAGGTGCGAGGTGTCCGACAGGCGGATCAACGCCACGCGCAGCAACGGCCCCTGCGTCAGGTCGAAGGGCGCGGCATACAGGCGCTGCGCTTCTTCTGCGGCACGTGCTTCGCGCTCGCTGGCCGCGAGGTGACGCAGATCGATCAGGTTCAGAAGCGGTGCCCACGACGGGCTGATCAGCTGCTCTGCCGTGCCGTCAGCGCCTGCCAGGAATACCGTGCGCAACGACTCGTGGCGCGCGGCGATGTCTTCGAACGCGGCATGCATCGCGGCGGCATCCAGCGTGCCCGACAGGCGCAGCGCGCCGCTCATGTGGTACGCCGTGCTCTGCGGCGCGAGCTTCCACAGGAACCATTGACGCTCCTGTGCGTGCGACAACGGCAAGGGCTGCAGCCGGCGCTCGGCAGACAGCGGCTCGATGGCCGCCGTGCCGGGCACGCGGCCCGGACGGTCCTTGCGGCTGCGCACGATGGCCGCGCAAGCGTTCAGCCGGGGCTGCTCGAAGAGGTCGCGCAGATCGAATTCGATGTTCCAGTGCCGGGCGATACGCGCGCATGCTTGAACCGCGGCCAGTGAATTGCCGCCTGAGGTGAAGAAATGCGCGTCGTGCGCCAACGCACGGTCTTCGGGCCACTTGAGCACTTCCTTCCAGATGGCCGAGACCGCTTCTCCGATTTCGTCGAGCACCGGCGCTTCCGCCGGAATCGAAGACCCGCTGCCGCCGTGCGTGAAGACGCCGTGTTCGTGGATCGCATAGGCATCGAGGCTGCGCGCCGCAAGCCCCGCGCGGCACGCCTGCCGCTGGAGCTTGCCGCTCGATGTCTTGGGCAGCGCGCCCGGGTTGAGCAGCACCACGGCGGACGGCGCCTCACCGAACACCTCGCTGACCGCCGCACCCAGTGCATCGACCAGCAGGTGCGGAGGCACGAGCTTCTGCATGCTGCGCGAAACTTCCGCTGCCACGCCAATGCCTTCACCATCCGGCCCCGACACCGCGAAGGCGGCGACTCGCCCCTTGCGCACGGCCTCGATCTCGGTTTCGACGGTGCGTTCGATGTCCTGCGGGTAGATGTTGTGCCCGCGAACGATGATCAGGTCCTTGATGCGGCCCGTCACGTAGAGCTGCCCGTCGTGCATGAAGCCGAGATCGCCGGTGCGCAGCCAGCGCTGCCCTTCGTGCATGGCGAAGGTCTCGCGGGTCTCGCGCTCCTTGCCCCAGTAGCCGGCGCAGATGCTCGGGCCGCTGGCCCAGATTTCGCCGACCCGGCCAGCGTCTAGCGCGGCCAGCGAATCGGGGTCGGTGATGCGCACGTCGTGGCCGTCCGGCGCGGCGCCGCAGCCGACCAGCATCGTGCCCTGCGCGCTTTCCACGCCCTCGCCCCTGGCCAGTGCATCGGCGGAGAAGGCGCGCGCGACCAGCCCGGCGCCGCGCTGTCCACCGGTGACGAACAGGGTCGCTTCCGCGAGGCCGTAGCAGGCATACACGGCGTCGGGGCCGAAGCCTGCGGGCGCGAATCGCTCGATGAATTCAGTTTCGGTGTCTGCGCGCACGGGCTCGGCGCCGGTGTAGGCGACGCGCCATGTCGAGAGGTCGAGCCCCGCGAGCCGCGCGCCCTTCACGCGGTCGAGGCAGAGGCGATAGGCAAAGTCGGGACCGCCGCTCAGGGTGGCACGATGGCGCGAGATCAGTTCGAGCCAGCGCACCGGGCTTTCGAGAAAGTAGCGCGGCGAGGTCAGCACCAGCGGAATGCCGCTGTAGAGCGGCTGCATGAGGCCGCCAATGAGGCCCATGTCGTGATAGAGCGGCGCCCACGACACGAACTTGTCCTCCGGCCCGATGCCCATGCCGTCACGGATGGCGCGCTCGTTGGCGATGAGGTTGCCGTGGGTCACGATCACGCCCTTGGGGGCGGAGGTCGAGCCCGAGGTGTATTGCAGGAACGCAGCATCGTCCACAGCGGGCGCGAACGGCATCCATGCATCGGCGAGCGCGGGACTCACCTCGTCGACGGCAATCATCTCGGCCTGCGCGAACGCATCGGCCGCGCCGTCCATCGCGGCACGCATCGCCGCCGAGGTCAGCACGCAGCGCGCCTGCGAGTCTTCCGCAATGCCCGTCAGCCGCGCGAGATGCTGCGGCCGCATGGATTCGGGCGGGAACACCGGCACCGCGATCACGCCGGCGTAGAAGCACGCCAGCATGCTCACCGCGTAATGGTCGTCGTTGTCCAGCATGACGAGGGCGCGCTCGCCCTTCGCAAACTGCTGCTGCAGGCAGGATGCCAGCGCGCGCACGCGCGACTCGAAAACGGCGTAGGTGACCGGCTTCTCGAAGTAGGCGCCATCCGCCTCGCCCACCACCGTGAGCCAGACGTCGTCCGGCCGGCTTTGCGCCAATGCCCGCAGGTGTTCCACGAAGTTTGCGGACACCGGGTGATGCCCCAGATTCACCGTCGTTGCTGCCGTGTCTGCCATCTCGCTCACTCCAGAAAATTAGTAGGGGCGCAGCCGGCACCGGGCCGGCTGCGTTCACTCATGCCGCGTCAAGTCGATGCCCATGCAATGAGCCTTGATGCCTGCCGGCCATGGCCTGCCCCAGACGGCGCGTCAGTGCAGCCAGGAAGGCCGCCTCGTGCTGACGGATGAAGAAGTGGCCGCCATCGAACCAGTCGAGCGTGAACGCGCCGCCGGCATGCGCCGACCAGGCCTCGATGCGCGCCGCGTCGATGTCGTCCTGTCGGCCCGCGAAGACATGCAGAGGCATTGGAAGAGGCGCATCGGCCGTGTACTCGAAGCTCTGGCACACGCGGTAGTCCGCGCCCAGCGTGTCGAGGGTGATGCGCATCAGCTCGGCGCTGGCGAAGACTTCTTCAGGGGTGCCGCCCTGCTTGCGCAGATCGGCGATCAACGCAGCGTCGTCGTGCGTGTCGGGGAGGCGGCTCGGGTCGCGCCGCGACGGCGCGGAACTGCCCGACGCGAAAAGCGCCAGCGGCAACGGCCGGCCGAGCGCGCGCAGACGTTGCACGACGCCATAGGCCAGCAATGCGCCCATGCTGTGCCCGAAGATCGCGAAGCTGCCGTGCATCGCGTTCGTCTGCTCGGCGCAGATCCGCGCGACCTGGGCATCGTAGGTTTCGACGAAGCGCTCGCCCATGCGCATGCCCCGGCCCGGCAATTCGACAGGCACGAGTTCGATCCAGCGCGGCAGCTGATGCCGCCAGCGCAAATACATCGTCGCGCTGGCGCCCGCGCAGGGCAGGCACAGCAGCGAAACCCTCGCCGACCCGGCCATCAGCTTGCGGCAGCTTCCGCGGCCATCCAGTCGCGCAGCGACTTGGGGCGCATGTCGGTCCAGTTCTTCTCGACGAAATCGAGCGCGGTCTTCTTGTCGCCCTTCACGCCATCGACAGCCTTCCAGCCGCTGGGCACGGCCTTCCAGTGCGGCCAGATGGAGTATTGGTCTTCCTGGTTGACCAGGACGATGAAGGTTTCGTCTTCGCGATCGAAGCAGCTGGTAGACATGGGCGGTCCTTGTGCGGTTGATGGAGGAAGCAGGCGGGCAAGCGGGCCGGTGGGTGGCCGATTGCTGGGCTTCTGATCAACATGACGATTCGGGACCGAATCTGTTCACCCCGGTGCGGGGTGCGGCCAAGGGGCGCGCTGGCGACGATCAGGCGTCGTCGTCGCTGGGTGCTGCGTCTTCGGGGGATGCCCGGTTCCGGGTTTTCTTCCACGCATCGACGTCGATGGTGGGTGGCACGAGGCCCGCGAGCAGCCAGAGCCGGGCCGCCTTGTCGTAGGCCTTGCGGTGGGCAGGGTCGGCAAGAAGCCATGCCACCATTTCGACACGTGAACCTTCGCCGAAATTCTCGCGGTCGTGCTCGCGCCGCACCCAGTCCCATGCGGTGCGCCAGATGAGGTCGTCTTGCTCTTGTGCCATGCGTGTACGGTTTTACCTTACACGAAGCGGCACGGGAGCTTCTCTGCATCAATCCTTGATCAGGTGGCGCATCGCGCCGATGGCTTCGTCCGCCTCGGCAATCAGGCGGTTCACGAGCCCGAGCGCGCAGCCCATCTGCGCCGCGATGTCGCGCTGCGTGAGGCCTTCGAGACGGTAGAGCTGGAAGGCCACGCGCGTCCTCGGGGACAGCGCCGACAGCGCCTTCTCGATCAGGCCGACAGCCTGCCGGTCGCGCATCACGCGGTCCGGCGACGCTGGTCCCGGGACATCGAGCGTCTCGACGTCCACGTCGAAGGTGCGGTAGGTGGCTTCGAGGGACTGGCGGCGGCAGTGGTCGAGTGCGAGGTTGCGCACCACCTGGCAGCAATAGCCCATGGGCTTGTCGACCTTGCGGTCGCAGGCGCCGTCGGCAATGCGGAGATAGGCGTCCTGCACGACATCGTCGGCAAGGTCCGTGGTGCGGACGATCCTGCGGGCCACGTGCAGAAGCTGGGCCCGGTTGGCGACGAAAACATCTCCCAGAGAAGATTCGGACGTGAGTGACAGCATTTTTTGAGCAACTCCAGATTGGGGCCAGGCGTCGAAATTCGGAACGGCGCGCGTCGGGCGCATTGGCGTGGCTGCGGCTCTCCGGCCACATATTTAAATAAGAATCATTAATATTTACAAAAGGCTGACAGCGCAAATTTGCGACTGTGTCCTTACCTCTATAGACGTTTGGATGCACCAAACAGAGACACCCGGACGACGTCTCGAAAGCCGCCGGCCGGGCGCATCTAAAATTCCGCCCCTTTGCCCCGTTCCGCTTCCCGCCCCTCATGAACATCGTCGTCAACGAAGAACTCAAAGCCTATATCGACCCACTGACGCCGGAGGAACACGAAGCGCTGGAACGCAGCATCCTGGCCGAGGGCTGCCGCGACGCCCTGGTGCTGTGGGGCGACGTGCTGGTGGACGGCCACAACCGCTACGGCATCTGCCAGAAACACGACCTGCCGTTCAAGACGGTGCAGAACACGCGCTTCAAGACCATCGAGGACGTGCATCTCTGGATGATCGACCAGCACCTTGGCCGGCGCAGCATTTCGGATTTCCTGCGCGGCGTGCTGGCGCTGCGGAAGAAGGACATCGTCGACAAGCAGCGCAGCCGCGTCGCTGCTGAGCCAGCCTCGGCGTCCGACGCCCCGTTCGACGTCGATCCCCCCGCCGACGGCTCGCCGGACGACAGTGCGTCAGCCCCCACCCTGCCGCCACCCGCGCCGTTGAGCAGCCGCGAAGCCATCGCCAAGGCTGCACGCCTGAGCAGCAGCCAGGTCGGAATGATCGAAAAGATCCAGAAGCAGGCCGCGCCGGAACTGGTGGCAGCCGTGAAGTCGGGCGTGATCTCGATCAACACCGCAGCTGCCGTGGCCACGCTGCCGGCCGAGGAGCAGGTCTCGGCCGCGAACGCCGGCAAGGACGAACTCAAGCAGGCCGCCAAGCGCGTGCGCGAATCGAAGAAGAAGCCGCGTGAGGAGTCCGCCGAAGCGCATTCGGACGACGCACAACAACAAGCCAGGCCGGATGCGGTACAGGCGCTGGAACAGCGCGTGGCCGAACTCACAGCCGAGAACGAGGCCCTGCGCAAACAAGTGGCCGAGCTGCAGGCCCGGCTCGGCCACTGAGCCCAGCAGCCTGCTACGGCTGGATTTCGCTGATCTTCGCGCCCGACAGCGAGACGCCGGCTTCCAGCCCCACGTTCGTCATCACGAAGCCCACCACGGGCTGGCGCAGCGTGTTGGTGTCGATGCTGCCGTTGGCCCCGATAGTCGCGAGCGCCACAGTGGCGTCAGCGCCCGCTGTCCAGCCCTTGCTGCTGCGGAACTTGTCCAGCGCCGCCTGCGTAGTGAACAGATAGATCACCGCCTTCGATTGCGCACCCGCCTGGAAGCCCACCGACCCGGCGGTGGTGCTGTAGTACGACTGCGTGCGCCCGTTCACGCGCAAGGCGCCCCGGCCGTATTCAGCGCCCACGCCCAAGCTGGCCCCCATCACGGCAGGAAACACCAGCACGCCGCTCGACTTGGCGACCAGCTCGCGTGAGCCTCTCACGGAGTCGTACAGCTTGGACAGCGAGGCATCGACCTGGGCGTCGATGGAAGTGCGCGAAGACGCGCTGCTGGACTGATCCTGCGGTCGCGTGGTGGTGCACCCGACAAAGGCCAGGCTGCACGCCGCCACGGCGGATGAAAGCGCCAGCATGCGGAAGTTCATGGTTTTCATGACGAAATCCTTTGCAAAGAACATGAGTCGGCGAAGAAATCTCTGCCTTCGACAGCAGATCTGCTCATGCTAAGTCTGCAAAACCGGCACAAATCGGGTTGGAGACATCGGCCTACGCAAGGTCACGGCATCGGCGAACGGTGGTGCGCCCGGGGCCGGCCTGGAGGCGGCCCAAACGCAATGTTCGTGCAATGCAGATTCATAGCATCGCAGCGACCCCACTTTGCGCACTCCCATGACATTCGACCTCGCAAGGCCGTCGCGCCACCCAGGCGCCGGTAGCACCCGCCGCCTTGAACTGCTGGACTCGCTACGCGGCTTCGCGCTGTTCGGCATGCCGCTGTTCAATCTGCGCAGTTCTTCACTGCTCGAATTCATCGTGACGTTGATCGCGCTGCTCGCCCTGCTCTTCGGCCTGGGCTTCGCGATGCAGGCGGTGCGGCCTGGGGAGAAGCCCAACTCCATACGCCTGCTCGTTCGGCGCATGCTGCAGGAGTCCGTCGCCCACCGGCGGCTCTGGGTTCGCCTGTTGAAGGTGGCGCTCGTCGTGAGCTTGGCCACGACCGCGCCGCTGATGTTGTGGGACTCCGGCGGCGCGGGTGTCAGGGTGATGCGCCTGCTGCACCAGATCGCGCTCAGCCTGTTCTGCATGGCGGCCTTCGTGCTGCTGTTCCAGCAGACCCGCTGGCGGCACTGGTTGCGCAAGCTCGCGCCCATGGGGTGCATGGCGCTGGCGAACTGGCTCGCGCAGGCACTGCTCGGGCTGGGCCTGTTCTACGCCCTCGGGCCGAGCTTCGGCTTCTTGTTGGGCATCGCCGTGCTGCAGGCGATGCTCAGTTGCTGGTGGCTGGCGCGTTGGTCGTCCCGGCAGGCAGGCCAGCTGAACGCGGCCCGCCCCCTTCGCCAGCAACCGCTCAGGGCAGAACCGTAATGCGGTTCGTCGCCGGTGGCGTCAGCGGGCTGTTCGCCTTGATGTAGGCCTCCAGGGCGTCTACGTCCTGATCGCCGCCGAGCGTGTCCGTGCCCTGGTTGAAGACGGTGAAGTTGTCGCCGCCGGTAGCCAGAAAGCTGTTCATCGTCACGCGGTAGCTCGTGCCGTCGGCCATCGCGGTTCCGTTGAGCGACAAGTTGCTGATGCGCGAGCCAGCGGGCGCCGAAGTGCTGTAGCTGTAGGTGAAGCCTGCGGAGGGCAGCAGCACCTTCGGCGCGGCCACGGTGTTGGAGCCGCTGTTGAACTGCTGCTCCAGCACGGCCTTGATCTGCGCGCCGGTCATGGTCTTCACCACCAGGCTGTTGCCGAAAGGCTGCACGGCGAAGATCTGGCCGTAGGTCACGCTGCCGTCGCCGGCGGGCGCGAGGTCGGCGCGCACGCCGCCCGGGTTCATGAAGGCGATCTGCGCGGCGCCCTTGCCGGCCGGGCTGGTCGCTGTCAGTTGTGCGTCGGCGATCAGGTTGCCCAGCACGCTTTCCTTCGATGTGGTCAGCGTGCGCGTGGCCGTTGCGGTGAGCGAGCCCACCACGCGCTGCACCAGCGGCCCGGCGATGGTGAGGTACTGGTTGATGAGCGCAGCCACTTCCTGGTTCTTGTCGAAGGTCGGGTACTGGTCAGTCAGCGCGACGGTGGTGGTGCCGCTGGTGTAGGCCTCGCCCTGCACGATCACGTTGTCGGCCGCCTTGGCCGTCACCTTGCGCGTGCGGGTGTCGATGGTCAGGTTGATGTCGGTCAGCAGCGTGCCGTACTGGCCGGCGCTGGTCAGCAGGAAGGGCTTGGCCGGGTTGGTCTTGCCGTAGTCGCACACGTACGAGCGGTGCGTGTGACCCGAGATCACGATGTCGACCGAGGTGTCGAGCTTGTTGAGGATCGGCAGGATGTCGCCGCTCAGGCCGGCGCAGCTCTTGTCGTTGTAGCCCACGGTAGTGGTGCCGCCTTCATGGATGACGACGACGATGGCGTCCGCGCCCTGCGCCTTCAGCTGCGGGATCAACGCGTTGGCGGTGTCGGCCTCGTCCTTGAAAGTCAGGCCCGCGACGCCGGCCGGCGTCACGATGTTCGGCGTGCCCTTCAGCGTCATGCCGATGAACGCCACCTTCACTGTGGCGCCGTCCTTCGTGAAGGTCTTCATGCCGGTGGCGGGGAACAGCGTGTTGCCGTCGCCCTTCACGGTGTTGGCCGCGAGAAAGCCGAAGTTGGCGCCCGGAAAGCTCTTGTTGACGCGGCAGGGTTCGAGCGCGGTGTTCTTCGCGCAGCCGCCGTTCTTCATGCGCAGCAGTTCGGTCTGGCCCTTGTCGAACTCGTGGTTGCCGACCGCGTTGAAGTCGATCTTCATCGCATTCACGGCTTCGATGGTCGACTCGTCGAGGAACAGCGCCGAGACCAGCGGCGAGGCGCCGATCATGTCGCCGGCCGATACCACCGCGTTGTTCGGGTTCTTGGCCTTCAGCGAAGCGATGGCCGAGGCCAGGTAGGCCGCGCCACCGGCGGGCACCGGCACCGTGCCGCCGCCCTTGGCAGGCGCATTGATCGACAGCTTCGGCGGCTCGAGGTTGCCGTGCAGGTCGTTGAAGGCGATGAGCTTCACGTCCATGGTGCCAGGCACGGCGGGCGACGCCGGCGGCGGGTTGGTTGCCGCGGGCGGTGGCACGAAAGGAATGAAATTGTTTGAGTTGTCGCTGCCGCCGCAGGCAGTCAGGGTGGCGGCCACCACGCCGGCAACGGCAAGGCGCTTGAACGATGGATGCATGGGAACCTCTCTCCTCTGTTTTGAATGCAGCGGATGCTGGGGACGGCACATGACGGTGCCGTGAAGGCCCCTTGAGCCCGCAAGGAGATCGCCCGCTCAGGGCAGGAGCACGAGACGCATCGCAACGCCAGGGCCGAAGGCGGCCTGCAGCAGCGCCTTTGCCTGCACGCTGCGCTCGTCAGTCAGCGATTGCACGGCGAGCCAGCCCTCGGTCGGCCGCCGCTGCAGGTGCCAGCCTTCCTGCCCAAGGAGGATGAGCCGGGCGAGCGATGCGGCATCGGCCACCGGCAACGCCGCGGGCGTGATGTCGAGCCAGTCGGTCACCTGATCGCTCTCGCCGCCCAGGCGCGCGGCTGCGCCCTCCGCCAGTGCGTGCTGCGTGGCGACGTCCTGCACCGCGCCCTGCAGCACGATGCCGCCGCCGTGCCAGCGGATTTCGAGCGATGGGGCTGCATCCGCCACGCGAGCCTGCGCATCGCTGCCGGCAGTCAGTCGCCACGCGACGGCTGCCGCCAGGATCGCCAGGCAGGCCACCGACACAGCAACAAGAATTCTGAAACGCTTCGTCATTCGAGGCGCGAGCGTGCCACGCCGCGCGTTACGCCGATGTGACGGGCGCCTCCGATGGACGTTCGCCTACACGCATCGCCGCAGCGCGATACCCCACGAGTCGCCATATCCGATACGCTTGAGGCCCGCCCCCGCATTCCCCAACATCCCGAGGAACGAAACCATGGCAGCGAACGCGAAAGTCACAGGAAATGTCGAATACCGGGCCGGCGACGGCCCCCTGATCCTCATTCCCCAAGGGCCGATAGAG
This sequence comes from Variovorax sp. F042, assembly GCF_057814215.1. NCBI lineage: Bacteria > Pseudomonadati > Pseudomonadota > Betaproteobacteria > Burkholderiales > Comamonadaceae > Variovorax > Variovorax sp. F042. The sequence goes on along the minus strand of NZ_JBVASX010000008.1, from coordinate 257,963 downwards.
GTCCAGTTGGCGCCCGACAGCGCCGTGCTGAGTTGGGGCGATGGCGGCAGCACGCAGACGACGGCGATTCCCATTGCCGAATACCAGCGCTATCTGAGCGAAGGTGTGATCGAACCCGACTGAAGCGGCGCATAAATGCGCCACCAAATAAAAAACGGCCCCTAGGGGCCGTTTTTGTTTCTGCATTCGCAGCTTCTTACTTCTTCTTGGCAGCCACGGCCTTCTTGGCGGGTGCTGCGGCCTTCTTCGCTGCTGCGGGCTTGGCAGCCACTGCCTTGCTGTCGGCCTTGCGCTTTGCAGCCTTCGGGTCCACGGCGGCCTTGAAGGCAGCGCCCGGCACGAACTTCGGCACCTTCTGTGCGGCGATCTTGATCTTGGTGCCGGCGCTGGGGTTGAAGCCCGAGCGTGCGGCGCGCGCCACTTGCTTGAAAGTGCCGAAGCCGACGATCTGGACGGGGTCACCCTTCTTCACTGCGGCGACGATCGAGCCGGTAACGGTCTCGAGAATGCGCGCGGCTTCTGCCTTGCTGACGTTGTGGGCGGTGACGATTTTTTCGACGAGTTCGATGCGGTTCAACTGAGTTCCTATTAGGTTTGATTTCGCCATGTTGCCTATGGCGGCGCAGCACGAATACAAGCTGCAAGCGGGGCGGAGTTTATTCGACTGCGAGAGCCCGGATGTAACGCGGTCGCTTCAGGCCTTCATCGATCAGTCTTCGACCAGGCCTTCAGCCCGCATCGCGGCGCGCACGGCGGGGCGTTTCGCAACCAGTTCCATGTAGTGGCCTATCGCCGGCCATGAGGAACAATCAAGTCCCGCATGACGGCCGAGGCGCAGGATCGGATAGAGGTACGCATCCGCGACAGTGAAGTGTTCGCCGAGGATGTACGGCCCCGGCTGCACCAGCGATGCGATGCGATCGAAGGCGCGTGTGTCCGCGATCAGGCTGTGCTTGTAGCTTGCCGGCACGTCGGGATCGAACATCGGCGCGAAGCCTTTGTGCAGTTCGGTGGCCACGAAGCTCAGGGCTTCGGCCAGGCGATAGCGGGCCATGGTGCCGGCAGCCGGCGCAAGCCGCGAGGCTGGCACGAGATCGGCAAGGTATTGCAGCACGGCGAGGCCTTCGGTAAGCACCGCGCCGTCGTCGAATTCGAGCGCGGGCACCTTGCCCATGGGGTTGATCGGCAGATAGCTCTGTCCGGTGGCGGGCAGCATCTTGGTCTCGAGGTCGACGCGGACCATCTCCGCGGTCAGACCAGCCTCGCGCAGCACGATGTGCGGGGACAATGAAGAAGCACCGGGGCTGTAGAAGAGTTTCATGATCGGCTCCTGTTGGTGGTCAGACGGGGTTGTGTTGACGTGATCGATGTGCACGCCACAAATGGTGGCCGCGAGGGGCTTCATGAAAAAGCGGGTTGAGGGCACAAGATTGATGAGCCGGACTCACGAGTTGCCAATCTCGGAGGCCGATGCGCGCGTGTTCGTGACCGTGGCCGATGCGGGCAGCTTCACCGCCGCAGCGGCACTGCACGCGATGACGCCATCGGCCGTGAGCAAGGCCATTGGCCGGCTCGAAAGCGATCTCGGCGTGCAGTTGTTGGCGCGCACGACGCGGGCCTTGCATCTGACCGAGGAAGGCATGGCGTTTCACGAGCGTTGTGCGCGGGCCTTCGACCTGCTGGCCGAAGCGGCGGAAGAAGCTGGCGCGGGCACGCGCGCGGTGGCCGGCACGGTGCGCGTGGGGTTGCCGCCGCTCTTCGGAACGTTTCTCGTGGCGCCGCTGCTACCAGCACTACTCGCGCGGCATCCGAAGCTGCGCATCGAGATCGTGTCGACCATGCGGCTGTCAGACATCTTCGACCTGGGACTGGATGTCGCGATCGCGGTGGGCGCCCTGCCCGACTCGAGCCTTGTGGCACGGCCGCTTGGATACGGTCAGTTCGTCACCGTTGCGGCACCTGCCTGTTTCAAAGAGATGTCGCGGCCATCACGGCCCGAAGAGCTTCTTGAGCATCGATGCATGGCCTACACGCGGCCAGATGGTCGCGAGGATCCGTGGAATTTCAAGACGTCGGAAGGCCCGCTGCAGATCGAGCCACGAGCCGCAGTGCGGTCGGACGACATGCACCACCTCGCGGCAATGGCGGTGGCCGGGTTGGGCATCGCGCACCTGCCGATGTTCGTTGTGGGCGAGCACCTCGCCAATGGCCGGCTCGAAAGATTGCTGCGAGACTTCGAGCCCGCGCCAAAGCTCGCATCACTGGTCTATCCCGCGAGCCGGGCGATGCCTCGGCGCGTGCGCGCCTTCATCGACTTCCTGCTGTCGAACGAGCAGCAACTCGCAGGCGTGACACGCCCCGAAGCAGCAAGATGAAGTAATTGCGTGGGGAGGCCAGAAAGTGAAAAGCCCTTGCAACTCATTGAGCTGCAAGGGCTTCTGACTGGCGGAGTGGACGACGCAGCGAGCAGATTGCGGCACCGGCCGTTTTCGGTCGCCGCGTCGTAAAGGTGAGCAGCGCAAGATCGCCAACGCACGGCATCGTGCGGCAGTCACCGCCAGTTGGTATGAGTCGCTCCTTGAGTTGCACTCTACCCATGACAAGAAAATCATCCGTTCTGACAAATGCACTCGTGCGCGATGCAATAGCAAAGCATCCGAAAGCCCCCACCCTCTATGGCGACGGAGGTGGCTTGTATCTCCAAGTGACGCCCAGCGGAGTGAAGTCCTGGATTTTCCGTTTCAGCCTCGACAAAAGAACACGTTCGATGGGCCTCGGACCTTTGCGTGCTTGGTCTCTTGAACAGGCTCGAAAGCGGGCGCGCGAACTCCGAGTTTTAGTCGACCGGGAGATCGATCCCATCGAAGCCCGAGACAACGAGCGACAGGCACGGCAGCAAGAAAGATTGGCGCTGCGACCCGCGAAACCGGCCAGGAAACCAACCGACTACGAGCGCAAAACGTTCCGCTGGTGCGCTGATACCTACCTGCAGCAACTCAAAGATGCTCACCGGAACGAGAAACACTCCCTGCAGTGGCGAAGCACACTAGAGCAGTATGCGCACCCAGTTATCGGGGATAAATCGGTCGAAGACATCACCTCCACTCACGTCTTACAGATCATCGAGCCGCTCTTCAAGCGGATTCCCACCACGGCTCAGCGGGTACAGCAGCGAATCGAGAAGATTCTTGCATGGTGCATTGTTCGCGGCCACCGAAAAAATCAAGAGAACCCGGCCAGATGGCGCTCACATCTGAGCGAGGCCATCCCCGCCGCACATCGCAAGGTGGTCCCCAAGCACCATAACGCGTTGCCATATCAACAAATGCCGGCGTTCATGGACCGAATTCAGCGGGACGGCACCGACGGCAGCGTTCTTCTGCAATTCATCATTCTCACCATGTGCCGCACAGGCGAGGCGCGTGGCGCCACTTGGGCCGAAATTTCGCCGGATCTCTCAACCTGGACAATCCCAGCCGGGCGCATGAAGGGCGGCGTCGAGCACCGTGTTCCTCTGTGTGCCGCGGCGCAATACATCCTGCGGCACCAGAGGGAAAGGAACGATCACATGCTCGCGCCCTCTTGTTTCGTCTTTCCTGGCCGCAAGGCTGGGCGCCCCATCTCGGACGCTGCTGCCATCGAATTTCTTAAGCGCATCGAACGCACGGATTGCACCCCTCACGGCATGCGTTCTTGCGCCAGGATGTGGGCGGCCGAGTGCACCGACTTTCCACGCGAGATTTGTGAACAGGCGCTCGCGCACAAATTAAGGGACCGGGTCGAAGCGGCCTACCAGCGTGGAGACTATTTTCACAAGCGACGAGCATTGATGGAGGCTTGGGAGAGGTACTGCCTTTCAACGCCCTCCCACGAAAACCACTCCCCTTCGTCCGATAGTTGACGCCGGCATTCTCATATGGCTAGACTTGCGGCAGAAATTTCCCTAGAGGGCGGAAATTTCTGGTGCTCAGCCAATATGCGCACCATCGTATGCAGAGCACTGCGCCTTAACCCGCTGGCATACGATTCCTCCGCACAGCTCACTATCGAGCACGCGCCGCCTGCCGAAAGGCAGATAAAGGCTCACCGGGCAAACGCGTAATAGCCCGATTGAGCAAACAGCTCCCGCTGGCGGTTTTGCGAGGTCTTTCCACGTTAGCTTTTGCTAACCGGAGAGGATCTTGCGAGCCTAAATACCTTGCAGCCCTACTGGTCCTCTCCCTCATTGGAGATTCCATGAAAAGGCTCATACGCAAGGCGGATGTCCGCGCCAAGCTCAATGTCGGCAACACAAAGCTGCACGACATGATTCGCTCCGGAGATTTTCCGGCGCCGATCAAGTTACCCACGCTATCAGGCAAGCCGGGACGTACCTCGTATTGGTCTGCCGACATCGTCGATGCCTGGATCGATGCGCAGATTCGCGCCGGCTATCAGAACGCCTTGAAGAATCGCGGAAACGATCCCTTCGGCCGCCCTAACAGCGGGGCGAGCAGTTAGTGCCATGGCGCGCTCTTCCCCCTCACAAAGAAACTGAGTAAAGCGAGTGAGGTGAGTTAGCGGCTGTATTTATTCATTTTTTACTTGCTTGAATCAAGCAACAAAAATAGCCACAGCACTCACTTCACTCATACCGCTATCGATCCCTGCCTGTACCAGGCATCACCGATGAAGGATTTTCCATGCTTACATGGGATGACGAAGTGACCTCGCAGATTCGCCGCGTGGTCGAGACCGCACACTACCCCGAGCTTCCGTTCACCATCATGCAGATGGCGCCTGATGAGGAGGGTGAGCTTGAGTGCAAGACCTACTACTGCACCTACTCTGAGCATGTCGCGCGCATGAAGGCCGACGGACTTGAGTTGTATGAGGCGTACTTTGCACTATGCACCAGCAACGACCAGAGCATGCGTGTCGGCAACCACACGGAGTCTTGGGCTGTCGCCGTAGATTTCGACCACGGCCTGCCGGACCTATGCCTCCCAGGTCAACCGCTGGCACCAACCATCGTCATTGCTACGTCGGGTGGACGCTACCACTGCATTTGGCAACTGACTGAGACGATTCCGGCGCATCGGATGGGACGATTGGCCAAGGTCATGGCGAAGCGGCTCGGCGGCGACATGGCCTTTGCCCGCGTGAATCAGATGGTCCGCTTGCCACGGTTCCGCAATCGCAAGTATGGGACGGTTGTACTCCTGCGGGAAGACTTGTGCAGTAGCGCCGAATACTCGCCAGACTTCCTCTGGAAAGCGTGCGACGGCGCGTTGTACGAGGCCGGCATTGCCATCAGCAGCCCGAAGGTCAACCACATACATCCGCATGTGCTGCGCGACAGCCCTGACATCACCCTCAAGCACACACGTGCCGCAGTGGACCATCTGAAGAGCCGCCGCTACGCCGAGAACTACGAGACTTGGTTCAAGGTCCTTGTAAACCTCGCGGCGCTGGGCCACGAGGGTCGCATGATCGCATTGGCGTTCTCAGAGGGCTCGCCGAAGTTCGACGCCGACGCCTTCGAGAAGAAGTGGGCGAGCGTCTGCAAGAGCGGCAACGGTGCGCTATCAACGCTGTTCGCCATGGCCCAAAAGGAAGGCTGGAAAAACCCGGGCTGGTCTGACTTAGATGGCGGGGAGCCAGCGCGTGCGATCACGGACCGCGAGTTTGGAGACCGCGTAGCTGCCGAAATGGCGGGTACCGTAGTCGCGCTGGACGGAGAACTGACTGCGCGCGGTGTGACGACGCAGTTCTACGAATGGGATGGCACCGTCAACCGGCCGCTTACGGCGCGCCAGAAGCGAGCGCGCGTTGCCGCAGCGGCTGCCGCCGTGATCAAACGCGGCCGCCAAACGGGCAATGAGGCCGCGTGGAAGGCGCACGAGAAGAAGCTGGGCAGCAACAAGCTGCTTGAGGAGGTTTGCGAGCACGTTTCGGAGGCACTGGTTCCCATGTCCGAGCCGCGAATCGTGAGCGGGGCACCGTACCTGCCGGTCGCCAACGGAGTCGTGAACCTGCTTACCCGTCAACTGGTGCCGGTCGACTACCGGGCCATTGCCAAAGTGTCCGCGCCAGTCACCTTCGATCCTGCAGCTACGGCCGAACGCTTCGTTCGCTTCCTCAACGAGGTGCTTGAGGAAGATCAAACCATGATCGCGTATGTAGTGCGGGTGCTTGGCTATGCGCTGATGGGCAATCCGGTGGAACAGGTCATGTTCATCTTGTTGGGCCCCAGCGAGAACGGCAAGTCCACACTCATGGAAGTCGTCCTCGGCATTCTTGGTCCGTTTGCCGGGCGGCTTCGCACCGAAACATTGATGCAGAAGTCGCACGTCAACGATGGAGCCAACCCTGCGCTCGCTAAGCTCAAAAGTTCACGCGTCCTCGTGATCGCCGAGCCAAATCGTACTCACAAGCTGGATACGAGTCTCGTGAAGCAGTTGACGGGAGAAAAGAAGATCTATGTCCGCGGTCTGTATTCCGGCGGCGAGGAGATCGCCATCGAGTGCTGCCTGTTCATGACCGCCAACTTCATGCCGTTCGCCGAGGCCCAGGACAAGGGCTTGTGGCGTCGTATCCGCGTCATTCCGTTCGACCGTACCTTTAGCCCGAACCAGATCAACCGGAATCTGACGGAGGAGTTGAAAGCTGAAGGCTCCGGCATCTTGAACTTGCTGCTGGGCGGACTCGCTGATTACGTCGCGCAACGAGGCTTGAATCCACCAGAGAAGGTCGTGCAAGCGGTGGACGCGTTGCAGCAAGAGGCCGACTCGTTCGAGGTGTTCTTGCAGGAGCGCTGCACCATCGACCACATGAAGAGCATCAAGCTGAAAGATCTGTGGGCGGCGTATCTGGACTGGGCGAAGCTGAACAGCAAGTTCCGCGTTCTGACCAAGACGGAAATGACGGCGCGCTTGGAAAATCGTTTTGAGCGCGGGAATGTCGGGAACCTGCCTACGTTCAGTGGCTTGACCCTTGCGACCGACTAATTCATCGCTTCAGCCCCTCCAAAAGGGCGGCTGGCGGCATGCCTGATGCGTCGAACTGATGTCATGGGCATGCCGCTCGTTGCCAATTTCGCACTGTAGCCGCGTGGCTATCAAGGAAGGAACTCGTCATGACTACGTTAGGCACATGGGGCAACGCGTTGGCCTGCCGCATCAACAGCGACATCGTCCGTTTGGCAGGCCTGCGTCCAGGTCAAGTTATGGAAATGCGGCTGAACGATGACGGTTCAATCCGTCTGTGGCCGGTTGGCAGGGCCGCCCAGACGCGAGCAAAGGCCTTTCACCACACGCAGGCCGTCGATGCGACCACCAAGGAGGAAACGAAATGGTGAAGCGAATGCTTGAATTGATGCTCCAGTCGCAACCGCCTGGTCGGCTCTGGATCATTGGGCAAACACGCTCACAGGCGGTGCAGGACGTGTTGAACCTAGCGCTCAGGACGCTGATGCTGTTCAGCCCCTTGGCTTGCCATTGACGGACTGGTGGCGGGCGTGGCTGGTTCGTCGATCATCTGCAACTGCCGGCCACATCGAGGGCACACACCTAATCGTGCGCTGGCGGTGGGGCTTCGGCTACAGTCGCCCAAAACCTGCCATCCGCGCCGGTTTGACACGGCCCCTGCAGCGGACTGGAACATGATGGCAACGTGCATTGAGGACAGCTCGCAAACATGAGTAATCTGGAAGCAGAGGCCGATCTTGCCGAATTGCTGACGATCAGCGAGCCTTTGGATGCAGACGTCGGCAAACTGCTGGGGAAATGTCAGCCCCGTTCGACGCGCGGCGTCATTGCCATGGCGTTGTGCAGAACGGCGTATGAGCATGCCCTAAGCCAGCGACTGCTATTGGAAGTCGGGCTGACGGGCACAGCTCTGGCGATCTGCCGACTCCAATTCGAGGCCGTAGTGCGCGCCGCCTGGACCACGCAGTGCGCAACGGATGAATGGCTTCAAAAGTTCGCAACGCCCGTCGACGGACCCGAGCATAAAGAGCCGGCATCGCAGGTGTCCATCGCAACCATGCTGAAGCACATTGACCAGCAGGTTCCACACGTTGCTGCCGAATTCTCGCGCCTGCTGAGCACGATAAAGGCAATGCATTCGTTTGTGCACAGCGGTTCGCAGGCGGTCGCGCACGCCCTGATGCCGTCATACCCCCCTGAGAACTTGATGGCTGTGGTTTGGAACCGGAACTTGCTGCAGTGGTACACAGCAAACGCTGCAGTCATAGCCGCTCAGGATCAGGGCCTCGTGCCTCGCACGCGCCTACTGCGGGAGAAGCACGGCACATGCATGCCGCCGACTTTATCCGGCTAGTCAAGGCACGAACGGTCAAGAGCCGCCCAGAGGCGCAATGAGGCCAGCAACGGTTGGGGGCGTAGCCACACTGCCGACGCTCGGCCCAGACGTTTCGCGATGGCGACTTCAGGCAAGATCACCACAGCACTTTGCGGCGCGCCCCCAACAACCATTCGACAATCAAGCCGACTAGCGTCGACGTCGAAATCTACTTGAGGCAAAAGCCAACATGAGTCATCTAACGGCCGAAGTGATGAAGGCATTCATGAAGGGCGTTCGTTCGGCGCCAGCACGAATCGCGCCTGAGCGAGGGGCAGAACTAGAGACAAGGATCTTCGAGAACGAAAAGTGGCAAATTCGAGCGGCCGAGGGTGAGGCACAGTTCTACGCCTTGCCAGGGGAGCAGAGGGAAATTGCAATCTCTACGGCAGGTCTGGCAAGCCTCTGGTGTTTAACTTACGCTGCCGTAAACATCATGGACATCGCGGGTCGCGCGCAACGCGCTGGTCGCGCCGACATCACGCTTGAATACCACGAGCGACGGATCGACGAGTATGTTCAATACGCCCGTTCGCTTTTTCATTCTGACAAACCATGGCCGGCCAACCTGCCCCTCCCGGATGCAGCAGCGCCGTATGACTCGTTGGAGGGCCGAGTAAACAATGCGTTCTATGGTGCCATCGCTTGGTTGTTACTTCATGAGGTCGCGCACTTGCATCTGGGCCATCAAAAGCAGTCGCCTCCAAGCATTCGCATCAAAGATGAGCACGCTGCGGATCAGTTCGCGACTGAGTGGGTTCTCAAAGATTCTGGCAATGGGCTGGCACTCGAATTCCGGCTGGTCGTTACGTCTGTCGCGGCAGCCTGGGTTGTCCTCGACGGAACGGTAAAGTCCAAAGGCCCCGATCACCCGGCGGCAATCACTAGATTCAATGAAATAACATCCTTGTTTCGCGCGGCAGGTAACCGTAGTGCGGGCTTAGAAAATGCTGCCTATGTGTTTCATTTGATCTTCGACCCCCATACGCCCCTCTCTAAGCAATTCGCAGATCCTTTGGCCTTGTTTGACGCTGTTGCTTCGCGGATGAACGAAATCTTTGAACGCTGATCCACAAGTGCGCACTTTTCTGCCTCCCCTTTCATCGTTGGGCTTGGGCGCAAAGCAGGCGAACCGTGCTACTGAGAGGCATTCGGGAGGTGTTGAAGGCGCTTACCGCGTTGAGCTCGTGGAGTAGGCGCTTGCAGTTTCGAGGCGGCGGGCCCGTACCTGCACTGTAGCCCAGCTCCGCCAGTCCTCTGAGCGCGCCATGCGAGAGTTTGATTAAGTATCGGGGCCTTCGGCAGGTTCGCGCCGATACTGAAAACGACATCTATATGAAAGGGGCGTGAGGGAGGCGGCCCGCGGAGAAGACGAGTCCTGCAAGCGCAACCACTGGGGGTCGTGCTGATGGATGCTGGTGGCGGGTGTGGCGGGTAGTCATCCCCCTCGAAGCCGAACGCAAGGAGCAGGCTTCTTGGCGCCACGTAGGGTATGTACTTACTCAAGAAAGGAGTCCCACTCCTAAAGTGCGTCAAGGAGCGAAGAGCATGGATGCCCCGATTACTTGGGTTATCAAGAGTTCTAAGTTGTGCAACCTGCGGTGCACGTATTGCTACGAGTTCGACAGTCTGGATGATCACTCCCGAATTCCGGAGAGCCAGTTTGTTGCAGCTTTCTCCAAGATATCGAATTTATCGGCGCACTTCGGTGCGAAGCCAAAGTTCTGTTGGCATGGCGGGGAGCCGCTCCTTCTCCCACCCGCATATTACGAGGCTGCATTTCGCGCACAACGTGAGGTGTTCACTCAAGAGTCCGTCTCCAACGTAATTCAAACAAACTTGACTGCCTTGGGGCCAAGGCAACTCGCGCTGCTTAAAAAATTCGACCATGTCTCCATTTCGTTGGACTTATTCGGAGCGCATCGAGTTACTAAGACTGGCCGAGATTCTCAAGACATTGTTCTCGAGAATTTAGCGCATTTATCCAATGAAGGTATTCGAGTAGGTGCGATCTCTGTTCTCACTAGAGAAAATATCGGACAGGTATCTCAGATGTTCAGATTCTTTAACGAGACGGGCATTAGTTTTCGAGTTCTCCCATACTATCGGGCTGCCAGCGGCGAGCAAAACGACTCTCATGCAGTCGACTACAACGCGTTGCTCGGCGCATATTGTGAACTGATGGATTTGTGGTTTTCGGAGGGGCGCGGAATCAGCGTCTTGCCAATTGACGAATTTGTTCGAGCAGCGGTGATTCATTTAAGCGGGGTTCCGGGCGCTCAGATGGCATATAACAAAAAACTCCGAGAGTATGTATATGTCGTTGATACAAATCTTGATGTTTATTCGGTTGCCGATACATACGAAGCATCCTACTGCCATGGAAATCTACTCACTGATTCAGTTGAACAGCTTTTGCATTCGCCTGGGCGCTTGAGAGCGATTCAAGGCGCAGAAGATCGAGTAGAAAGTGCTTGTAGCTCCTGTAAATATCTTGGGGCTTGCAGCAGTTGGCCTATTGCCGAAGCAACGGCTGTCGAGCGCGCGATGATCTCCGGGCAGTCACATTGTGTCGCTGCCGCGGCCATGATTGCACGCGCTGTCGAATGGATTTCGTCGGATCCCACACTCGCTCATCAGTTGTCTCCTCAGTGTGAGACTCACCATGTCTAATTTTCTTGATCTTCATGCGCGCCGACGCTTCCTAGCTATGTCTGCTGCGATTGCGGCAGTACCGAAATGCGCCTTCAGTCAAGAAGCAGGGGACTATGCCGTTAGCTCATTAATAATCAGAAATTTCCCAATTGCCACATTAGCAACATGCAATGATCTGCGGCTGACGATTCAGAAATTTGAATCTGAAATTAAACGCCTAAACGCCGATTTCACTGGAGTTGGCGCCGAGATTTTTCAGCGAATGCAGGCGGAAAAGAAAAATCTTCAAAACGCGATTGAAAGAGCCGAAGAAAATAAGAAGAATGCAAAGATAGATGCGGCGTTTGCCCAAGTAAATCTTGCGCTGAGTTTAGTTTTCGTTGGAATTGGGTGCGCTCTTGTGGCACCTGTTGCAATCGGCATTGTTGCTGGAACATCTGTTCTAGCTGGAACCGCATCTTTTGCATTTCAGGCCTATGCCAAATCGGGATCGGCAGCACCCTCATTCGTGCTGGGCTATGGCCGAGACCGCGCCATCATGTTTACCGAGTTGGCTGCCGCCAACGCCGGCAGTTCTGCCGGAAAGCTCCTTGCATCCACAATGAGCGCGGCAGCACTGCTTATCGGCTCCTATGAAGTGTATTCAGCAAACACCGATGCAAAATCAGCAGCCCAAGCCCTTGAGAATTGCATTGTTTCTCTGAAGGCAATTGACCAACGCCTAACTCAATTCGGAGCAAATAAGGCGATGTGGGCAAACGTATATCAGAAGCACCTTCAGGCAGCCCGTGACTCTTTGTTGGATTATGTCAAAAGTACGGAGAAAAATAACTGTTTAATTCGACTTCCTGGCCCAATAATTCACAAACCCTAGAGGAATTCCGATGGCGCTCAATCATCCCGTGATCTGGCTTGCAAGTGGCACGCTCGCAGGCGTGACCGCAACTGCTAACGCACAAAACCAGCAAAATTCTATTGACCCGAAACTGAAAGCCCCCGCCATTACGGCATTATCACAAGTCACTCAAGGGCAAATTAACGGCTGGGTGACAAAAGTGCAGACCATCAAGCCAAATTTTGCGCCATCCAACGATCCAGATTACAGTGAATTTTGGATAGAGATGCGCCCCGCAACACCAAACGACAAAGTGCTTCCAGCTTTCTCCAGTGTTGCACCATTTTCCGCGAAGCTCTTGCCAAATACGCTTGCAGCGGGCACTGTGCTTAAAAAAACATTGCAACCCAAAGACCTGTCAAATTATGTCAATAAAAAAATGTCAGGATTCGATCCAACCCTCGCGAACTGGTCCGAAGAGGCTTGGGGCGAAATCACTCCCACCTTTGCTGAGATAGCTGGGCCGGACGACGAATACATGAAAAAGGGGAAAATAGCCAATGGGAACCTGACTATTCGGGCTCTAGACAATGGAAAGCCCGTGCCGCCCGAGTATTACAAAGACATATTAAAAAATGTCAAAGCGGCGAGTCAAAGTAAATAGCTCCTAATTGACGCTTGTGGACGCTCTGCACATTGTCCGTAGATGGCTAGGCGGCGTAGGCAGCTTCAGTAGGTCGACAAGTGGGGAAAATCTTGCCGGCTTTGCCGTTTTTTTCGATGGTCAGCAAACAATCAACGCACCCATGTTGCAAACGGCGGAGGCTGTGAGGATGCAGGTAGCTGCGTCGCGCAAGCCGATCAGTCATTTAGCGATACGCCACACTTATAGCTACATTGCCATAGCAACATCGAGCCGAACTCAGGAGCCTGCTGACGACATCACGGCTTGCATCTGAACACCAAACTCAGAGAGTCCGGAGACGATGGACGCTCTTCTAAAATCAGTCCCCTGCCCCTCAACACAAAACAATCCATGCCAGAAGCAAAGAATATGAGTTACGCCGAGATCCAGAAACGGATCAACGACATGGATGTTGAACGTGCAGAGCTTGAAACAGTGCTTCAAGCCAAGCGTGGTGAGGAAATCAAGGTTCTCGCCGACGCCTACGCGAAGAAGCTTCAGGCGGGAGGGTTTTCGATCTCCGAGGGCATCAAGGCATTGGCACCATACGACACCGCAACGGCCAAGCGTTCGGGCACTGGACCGCGTCCGGCGCGCGAGGTCGAAACCGGCAAGACGTACAAGAATCCCGAAACCGGTGAGACATGGAAGGCCGGAGCAAAGGGCCGTGTTGTCGGGTGGCTTCAAGCTCAGATCAATTCAGGCAAGCGCGCTGCGTCCTTTGCAACAGAGGCATAGATTCCGGGACGGCACATCGACCGCCAGAGTAGCACCGTCCCAACGGGCGGCCAGCTCATTAAGCTTCGCAGTCACGGTGGGGCTTCGCGCCACCTGCGCTACTTGCACCCCCTGCTGCACCTCGGAGAGTCAAGCGCCAGCCGCCCTGGCCTTGACCGTAAGCTCATCGAGCGCTTTGGCCGATGCAGGCCAGACACCGACTCAACACCGAGAGGCGCCGGTGTCGGCAATGTCGCCGTCTTTCTATCAGTCTGCCGAGCGGGATGACGGTACCGACATCATGCGATGGTCCGCGAGTGGGTCGATGCGAAGCTGATTCGTGATGTCGCGCAAGCGGTACTCGCCTGATACCCCCGGCATGCGAAGGCTTCTTCGGCCTATTGAAAACCGAGCTGTTCTATCTTCGGAGCTGGCAGTCCATGAGCATCGAGCAGTTCATACAGGCCGTGGACTCCTACATCCGTTGGTCAACGAAAAGCGGATCAAGGTTTCGCTGGGCTCCCTCAGCCTCGGGGAAGTACCGACAGAGCCTTGGATTTTTTGCTTAAACAGTCCAAGATTTAGCCCGCCCCGTGAATCATGAACCTTCTGTGCGCGACCGGTCTTTCTCCAAGATGCTAGGGGTTTAAAGTAGGCCATTCTTTTTTAGAGCGTCCGTGGCATTTTTTATGTGGTCAAGGATCGCAAACCTGTCACCAATATTAATGGATTCTTCTGATTTCTTCGGTAGAAGTTTTTCAGCCTGCTCCGCCCGAAATTTTCTATGCTTTCTTTCGGCATCCAACCCCTCTACATCGCCATGCATCTTGATCATTTCCAAGGCGCACACGAGGAAGATAGTGTCCCTACTGTCTTCAACAAATGATTCAACCGTCGCATCCTCCTCATTGAGAAATGGCTTGAACCTTTTGAATATTTCCTTTTTTCTATTTGGTTTTAAGCCAGAAAGATAGTCTTTCAAGCTAGAGTCAACATTGGAGATGTTGTGAATGTAGTCGTTCCTTATCTCGGCAATGGTTAAGAAAAAGAACTTTTGATCTCTGTTAATTATTTTCAGATCGTGCGCCAACGCAATTCTTGTCGCTTGCGACAAGTTGCTGATCGAATCGAATATTTCAGGCTCATCTAACCGTTGGGTAAGAGTTTTTGTGAAAACGCCTTCAATCAACTGGGCAAGCTTAGATATGAAGCTCCAAGAATTTTCATCATCGTGTATGTCAACAATGAAGTCCTCGGCCACTTTCAATTGTTTGCTCAGACGGCCGAAGGAAATTTTCAATATCTTTTTTTGAAAGCTCATACGGATTTAATTTTCGATATATCAACAGGTTGCCTGTCGCGCGAGATGAGAAATACATTTCCTACCCATTTTGACGAATCGAAGATACTTGCGTTATCCGCGGTTTCATAAAATTCTAGAACCTGACAACAGCGATTTTTTGGAAGCCGACCTTGGCACGCACGGCACGCTATAGCAATCGTTCATGTAGCGATACGGTGCAGTTAGCACTACATGAAGCTATATCGACTTGAGCCATCTTTTAGCCCAGCAGATCATCGAGAAACTCAGAGGCCGGCTCGGTGCTCGTCACGAGCAATCTGTCGCGAGCCCGAGTACATGCAACGTAGAGCAGATTCCGCTCGGTGTTGTAGACCTCTTCGAGGTCAGCATCGTCGGCAACTGCCGCAATGCGCTCTTGCGAGGGTATGACTTCGTCGTCGCACGCCATCACCGCCACAGCACGAAACTCCAAACCCTTCGCGAGATGCATTGTGCAGACTGATGCTTGACCGCTCGTGGTTTCGACATGCTCGTCCAATACACCGAATGCGATGCCTGCAGCCTTGACCGCCGCAATAGCGCGATCCAACTGGGCGTCAGATCTGACGAAAATCCCCAGCTCGTGCGGCATCAAGCCATCTTTCAAGCCTGCGGAGAGCCAAGCTGTCACGGCTTGGCATTCTTCAGCCTCAGACTTGAACGAGTGAACCTCCGGTGCAGGCCCGTTGAAGACCGACACCGTTCCCCGCCGATCTTCCGTGTTGCCGTCCACGTCGGAGACATCAGGCCCAAGTAGCCGGTCGGCTTGCGCTCGAATCTGATGTGAGGTTCGATAGTTGATGTGCAGGGTGCGCGCCCGTCCACGCACGTCCACGCCCAAGGATTTCCATGAGAAGGGCTGTTGGAATATCCGCTGTCCAAGGTCGCCGGCGAAGAACAGGCTATTCGGGCGAACTTGGCCCTGACTAGCGCCGAGAGCCGCGAGGAACTTGAGCTGGGCAATACTGACGTCCTGTGCCTCATCGACCACCACAAAGTCGAAGGGTGGTTGCCGGAGCGTTGTCATCTTCTCAGCCAACCGGAAGAACATCTCGGCCGACGTGATCAGATCTCGCTGCCGCAAAGTCGATTGCACACGTTCAAAGACTGTCCACAGGATGCCGCGCTGCGCCTCCGATAGCCTGGTCTTCCGTCCCAACCGCTTGACGTCCCGATAGGACTCCCAAGTCTTGAGCTGCCAAGCATCGACAAGATCGATCCACTCGCCCAGCATGAACCGCTGACTGAATTTCAATCTCTGATCGGCTTTCATTGCCTCAAAAATGGCTTGACTAATGTCTGCCTGCCCCGCTAGCTTCGGCTTACCCCAATACGCTGCATACAGCCGCCTGCCAATGGCTTCCATGGAGTGGATTTCGAGCCTTTCGGCAAGTCTCGGCTGATTGCCGATCAGGTTTTGTAGCTTGGTCCCAAGTGCGCTCGCCAAGGTGTCGGAGAATGTGACCAGCAACACACGGCTATCTTCATTCTGGCGAGTCAGATGCGCTGCTCGGTGCAAGGCCACGATGGTTTTTCCCGTACCTGCTGACCCCGAAATTCGGGCCGGACCTGCGTAGTCGCGATCAATCCATTGCCGCTGCGCGGGGTGAAGGAAGACGGTCCACTTCTCCCATGGAAAGTCGAGGGCGTGCTCCAACTCTTCCACGTCCTTCATGACGCGGAATCGACGCAGCGCATCCGGGTGGTTGAACGGATCTGCGCCAAGCCGTGTTGTGGCCATGGGCGTCGGCACGCCGCCGGTTGCCAACTCCAGCAATGCTTCCGCCGCCTCAGCCGGAAGATGGTCTGCGAGGATCAGTAGGCTGTCTTCGTCCGCCGCTCGAACGTCGGCCAGCCACTCGGGTGGTACTCCATAACTAAGAAGGTCTTCGTCTGTGCGTCCCCAAAAGAGTCGTGGCTTATTCTGTAGGTCACGGTCTTTGGCATGAACAGCGGCATAGTCACCAACACCTTCTGGCGCTAACTTGGCCTCGGCAGCCCGCCGACCAGTGACCTCCTCTATGCGCTCGCGAATCTCAACCCACTGCGCCGCGCCCGTCTTGGGATGAACTTCGAGCTTCCGCCGCTCCGCCCACTTGTAAGCCTTGTCGTGATGGTCAACGTAGCAGAGTAGGAAGCTGGTCGCTGTCCTGTGCACGATGAGTCGAATGTCACTGTTGACCCGAACCGACCAAAAATTCTTGTCCTTCGACTGCTCGATCTTGTGCAAGCTCATGCTCGGATGAGCCGGATTCAACTGCAAGTCGAACGCAGTGGTCTTAACCGCCTTTTGCTCATCGCCCGTGAGTTTGGCAAGGCTGTCAGTGAAGGTGTCGGCGATGCGAAAGTCCATCGTGCTGATCTCGGTGTTCGATCAAACGTTCTCGGAGTGAACCCTTGAGGGCAGTGCTCTGGACGAAATCATGTGACCTTGAAGACCTTCATGACTTCATCACCCAGATGATTGATCACCTTGACAGCGATGCGCCCAGACTTCGGCTTGTCGAACGGCCGTGACGTATCACTGTTTAAGGTTGCCCAGGCTTCTTCGTTGATCTCGGCCTTCAGCGTGGTCTTGAGCGCCTTGTACGGGTCGTTGGCGCCGAGGAAGTAGGCGTGGCGCACGAAGAAGCTTTCTTCGTTGTAGTCGGTGTCGATGAACCAGCACGCAATGCCGTCTGCGCCGTCGCTGCGGACCTCGCCGGTGTTCGGGTGGAACACATCCACGCCGTTAACTTTAACGCGGACCTGCCCCTCGGCAGCCTCAGCCTCAAGGACGTCGATGTCCGGCTCGCCGAAAATCACGAATAGATTGCCCTTGCCCGTGTTCTTGAGGTCCTCGGCCATGTGCAAGTCAGCATTCATGCGCGCCTTCAGCACAGGGATGCGGCCAAGCTTCTCAAACTCGGACGAATGTGCGTCGTAGTTGAAAGCGCAGGCAATCAATACATCGAAGCCGGCATCGCCAGCTTCACGCGCAGCAGACACCAGGTCAGGGCGAGAAACCGTACCGAATTCGGGACCGATGAAGATGGCAGCACGCTTTTCGCCGGTACTGTCCTCGTACACACCTTCGCCGCAGACAAGATCGCCGGGCCACGGCACGAGTGACGAGAAGGTGATCTTGTCTTCTTTGTGGGCTTGCTGCACGCCGGCAGTTTTGAGGTTCTCAAGGATGATCTGAACGAAGTTGCGTGCCGCGTTGTACTCCGCCTGCTGCTCGGCGACCTTCGGGTCGTTGGGGTCCATCAACTCGCCGTTCTCATCGACGCCTAGCACGCGGTGTGGCGACAGACTTTCGACAGTGAACGGCCCTGCAACACGAACCTTCTTTTTGTCCTCGTAAGGTTTGTCGTAGAGATTTTCGAACTCGGCCTTGGCACTAATTGATGCGTCAATCTCTTGCTGCCGCGAAATGCGCTCTCGCCACCAACTCACGTGCGCCACCTTGGCGGAATTTGTCCATTTCGGATCGGACTCACGCGGAACCTCCCACTCGTGCCAATCTCTACTTACAGACTGATTGAGTTGCGCCCTGAGAGGCTCCAGAATTGCGTGGTATTTGTCGTATATGACGTCAATCTCGGTATTGTTGGCAATGGATTTGAATGTGATATGAGGCACCCTATCATAGACAAATCCTTGCCGAACGTTGCCGCGAACAGTTGCACTGGACGGTGCATTGCGTGACGCCTCCGCCTCCTTCAGTTGACCATCGCGACTATCGGCCAAGATGTAGTACGGATATCGGGCCCCCATGATTCGCGCCCGTGCCAATGCCAAGGCAACACGCGAAGTGTCAATAGTGATCCACCGGCGCCCCCATTGCTCGGCGACATACGCAGTAGTTCCAGAACCGCACGTACAGTCAAGCACCAGATCGCCAGGGTCTGTTGCCATCAAAAGACACCGCTGAACAATCTCGGTGTTCGTCTGAACAACATATACCGGCGAAGACTGGCCGAGAAAGCCTTCCCACAGATTTCCGATGGCGGTGACACTGCTTTCGTCCAAATATCGCAAATGTCGAAGTGAATTTCCTATAACGATGATGCGATCAGATTTCAGGGCTCGCTCCAGTTGCCCTTTTGTCGTGCCCCACCAGCGCTTGCCAGAATCGAATTGGCGTCCAACGAAGTCAACGGTAAATTTCGCGCCTGGTCCAGGCTTGCTCAACGAAACGTCTTGACCAAAGCGACTTCCAGCCGGGAAATCAGTTTGCCCGGGCTTCATCCGATACCGCTCGCCTGATGGTGTTATCACCCACGGGAAATTCTCATCGGCCGTCGCGTCTTTCAACGTGTACAACTGACGGTATTTAATTGCCTGCCCATCGCCCTTTCCGTACCAAAGGATGTAGTCGAGGCGAGCAGGCATACGACCTGACGCCGAAAGCCCAGTCGCGCCTTTTGTGAAGGCGATCATGGTGACATGGGCATCCTCGCCAAACACTTCATCCATTAGGGTGCGAACGCGATGAACGTTCTCGTCGCCAATTTGAACAAAGATTGATCCCGTGTCAGACAACAAATCCCGGGCGACTGTCAGTCGGTCACGGATATACGTCAGGTAGGAATGAATTCCATCGCGCCAAGTGTCTCGAAACGCCTTTACCTGTTCCGGCTCACGTGTAATGTGTTCGGAATTGCCGTCCTTGACGTCACGTGTAGTGGTGCTCCATTGAAAATTACTGTTGAACTTTATGCCGTAAGGCGGATCAAAATAGATGCATTGAACCTTGCCCCGAAGCCCTTCGCGCTCGGCCAATGACGCCATTACCGCAAGGCTGTCGCCTAGAATCATGCGATTGGCCCAATGTGCGTCATGTGCATAGAACTCGGTCTTTGCGTCGTCGCTTGGCAGACCGTTGAAGTCGGAAAACATATCAACCTGCGGCGCGTCGGAGCCCTTTGCGCGGTCGGTCTGGCGTTTGAGGTCGTCGATCAAGACCTTGGGGTGAACCTTCTCTTGGATGTAAAGCGGCGGCGCATGCACCACTAGGTCTGACCAATCCTGTTCATCCTTGCCGCGCCATACTAATTGCGGGTCCAGATCGCGATTGCGGCCCTGCCGCTCCCTCGGGTACGCGACGCGAACCGGACTCTGCTGCTCCTTCTTCATGACCGACTGGTACTCGGCCGTGGGAATATTCTTGCGCTTGGCGTCTTCGTGCTTGAGTGTCTCAACACTCAGCGGTGTATTTTTCTTAGTAGCCATAGTTCAAGCCTCCGGGGTAAGCGAGGCACCCGCGACTGGGTTAAAAAGGTTGCAGCTATAGTGGGCGACAGATCTGAGATCGCCAGTGGAGTGCTTGTGGGTTGTCTTGAAAGCCCACTTGACAGGAATATCAGCGCTCTTGCCTTGTTGCGCGGAGGGAAGGGATTTGTCCATATCATCCCTCAGCTTTTTCGCGATGCCGGCGATATCCTTTTTCTGCACGAACGACAACATGAGGCATTGGGCCTCTCTACCCGTCATATATCGTTCCATTAGTTGCGCCAAACCCTTCTTGTGGAGTTCGGGACCGTCGTAGACCTTCGCCTCACCAAGCGAGAACAGCTTTGGATGGCTGTGATCAAGGGAGACCGTCAGATCCACGTGCCCGTTGGAGTTAGCTTCCTGTATGACGGTCAGCCCCGGCATACGGAGGCCCATGGCCAGGGCAGCAACTAAACCAGTCTCGCCGAGAGCAGCAAAATTCTTGCTGTTCGTCTCCAAGCTATGGATTGCCTGTGCGAGCCAAGGGGCAAACGCATCATCGAACTCGGTCTCGGTCACCGCTGTCAACAGATCGACGGTCTCGGGGCAACGCTTCGCCAGAATTTCGCACAGCCGTTTCAGATTGCTATCACTCATTCAAGGCTCCCTTGATGCCTTGACCAAGCCAGCTCACTCGAACTTGAGACGCCCACTGATCCCAATCGGATTGAGTGCCATCGGGGCCGCCTTCTGCATCCCTCCGCTTCTGCATAGCATCACGCAAGGTTATGGGCGCTCCTGATTCGCCGTCCACCAATGTCATCTGAAAGTGGCCTTTGCCGTCTCCTCGAAGCGAGGCGAGTATTGCAATGACGTCAGCAGTATCGACGTTGTTCCGTGTCGCCACCCTCTCGATATCCGCCAGGTTCAATTCAGCACCCACTCGCGTTGCCGCGTTGCGCCAGAGGGAGTCCAGTACCGGCCGTACCCATGGAATCGCCGCAGCTTCCTCACGCAACGAGGCTTCCGAAGCCTCGATGAGGCTCGTGACATCGGGGGTTGCGAGTCCAGTGACCTGCTGAATCATTGCCTCGAACTCAGCGGACACCTTCTTCTCGAAGTCATGCTGCATCTGGTACACGTCGACGAATTCAACGAAGGCCCAACGACCATAGGCTCCCAGGTGGTTGACGCCAGGCACCCAGTAGGTATCCATGGTCAGCTTCTTGTCCTTGGCGTCTTCGCCCCTGTAGCCCTTGATCTCGACGATGAGATTCAGGAAGTCGTCAGGGCCATGGCCGTCGTCGACCTGGACGATGAAGTCCGGACGGTACTTGCGCGTCTCAGAGCCGTAGCGATACGGCACTTCAAAGCCAAGGTTGTGGTTCTTAACGTAGGACACCACGCGCGGATGCCGCTCGGCAACACGGCAGAACTCAGCTTCCCAGTCACTGTCGAGGATGACCCAGTTGACGTGGCACTTGGGCGGCGGGCCACTGGTCTCCCAACGCTCCGTCTTCGAGGTGTTGAAGTTGACGAAGCGGGAGGTACCGGTTGCGTTGTAGGGGTCAAGCACCGCCTTGATGGGGCGCATATTGGCTTGCTCGGCCTTGGTAATTGCAGCCGTGATGCGGTTGCAGGCCTCGTCCGCCAGCTCCTGATACATCAACTGCGCGGCGTAGGTATCACCCTTGCAGGTCAGGCAGGTGTCCAGCCATTCCTTGGTAATGCGCTTGAGCTGACCAAACAGGTGCAGCTTGGGCTCATCGCCAGGGTCGCGCCAGTGATTCATCAGCAGGCGCTTGGTGAGGTGCATTAGCAAGGTGGAGTGCCGCATGTCAGCCAAGTGTTCAAGGCTGAGGTCGACGGTCTCGCCAATGATGCCGGCGTTCTGTGTGACCGAGGGGCCTACCAAGTCGGGCGTCAGCACCATGTGGGAGTCGGCGGTGAATTCGGCCGTCAGCCGCTCTTCAGGCAGTTCGACCCGATAACCTTGTACCCGTGGGAACTGGATCTCCAAGGCTGCGCGATCTTGCAGGGCCCGCACCTGAACCGTCTCACGCGGCGGTTGAGGCTTCGAGATGACGGGCTTAGCCGTGAAATCAAACGGGATGCCCAGTACGTCGGCGTATTCGACGTTGAACAGACCGTCTTCGTTCAAGTCGTAGGACTGGCGGCGCAAGGCGCGGCCGATCACCTGTTCGCAAAGCAACTGTGTGCCGAAAGCTCGAACGCCCAACACATGGGTCACGGTGTTGGCGTCCCAGCCTTCGGTCAGCATGGACACGGAGACAACACAGCGAATTGAGTCGCCCAGGCGGCCAGACTTGCCGACCGTGTTCATGACCTCGCGAAGCAGGCGTGCGTCGTCAAAGTCCTTACCGGACCGAAGCTCGTCGGCCAGCACGCCGCCGCGCTCAAACACCTCTTGCTTGAACTGCTCGATCTCGGGGCCAGCGGCGGCACGAAAGCTGTCATCCAGGGCCTCGCCGGATTCCAACTGCTCGCTGTCGATCAACAGAGTGCGTGGGCGTCCGAACGGGTTGCCGTACTCATCGGTGTTCCGGAACAGCTCCAAGCGGCCGGGTACTGGCGTGAGACTTCCATCTTCGTTCTCACGGTTGAAGCCGGATATGAAGTCGTAGACCAGCTTGGACGTCGACGTGTTGTTACAGACGACGATAAAGCAGGGTGGCACCTTGATGCCGGCCGTCTGCCACAGCTCGAAGGTCTTCTGGTAGTGGCCATATAAGGCTTCCAGTGCCGTTTGCAACTCGACCGGCAGGCTCAGCGGGTCTAGCGCCTTTGCCGCCCCTCGCCCCTTCTTCGGCATGCGCGTGCGGATGTGTTCCCACAGGTTGCGGAACTTCGGCATATCGCCGCCGGGGATGTTGTCGGCCACGGGCACGCGGGGCAGCTTGACGATGCCGCACTCGATGGCGTCCATCAGCGAAAAGTCGCTCATGGTCCATGGGAACAGGGTGCCCTCGATGTAGCCGGAGCCAGCCAAGAAGAACGGCGTGGCGGACAGGTCGATTACCCTCGCAACGCCCAGCTTGCGGTTGACCGCCTCCAGGCCGGTGATCCACATGCGGGCGGCCTCGTTGTTCTCTTCAGCTTCCTTCTTCTCGTCGCCCTTGAGGGCGTCAGCCTCGGCGTTGGGCTTCTCGCGGTAGCAGTGGTGGGCCTCGTCGTTGATGACCAGTACGTTGGCCATGCCCATCAGGTCGGGCATGACCCGCTGGAGCATCTGACCTTCGGTCTCCAGGGTATTCAGTTCTTCACCGCCGCGACCCTGCAATAGTAGGCGACCGCCTTTGGACAACTCGATGCGCTCTCGAAGTTTGAAGGCGTGGTAGTTGGTGATGACGATCTTCGCGCGGTTCAGGTCGTCCAGCATGTCACTGGGGACCAGTTCGCGGCTGGCGTAATAGCTATCTGGGTCGTTCGGCTGCAGGACGCGCAAGCGATCCTTGATGGTCAGGCCGGGCGCGACCAGCAAGAAACCGCGGGTGAACTTCTTGCTGCCGGGCCGGCGCACCGCATTGACGGTCTGCCAAGCAATGATCATCGCCATCACCGTAGTCTTGCCCGCGCCGGTGGCTAGCTTGAGGGCCAGACGCATCAGTTCCGGGTTGGCGTCGTTGTTAGCGTTGGTCAAATGGTCAAGAAAGGTCTGACCAATCTTGCCGATCTGTGGCGCAACTTCGGTGAGCCAGATGACCGTTTCTGCTGCCTCAACCTGGCAGAAGAAGGGGCGAATGCTGCTAAACGGGTGATGCCGCCAGTGCTGCAGCAGCCGTGCCGTCTCGGGCGTGACGCGCCAGTCGACCGGATTTTTCAGGGCGCGCCACTTGTCGACCTCCTGCCGCACCGAGTTGATGATGGCGGTGTGGTCGTAGGCCTGTGCCTGGGTTGAGAGATCGTCGAACAGCAGATTGTCCTGCTTCACCCCCTTTTGCTTCTTGGCCTTTGGGATGGGCGTAATGAACTCGGCGGTACGCCGAGCTTCTACGATCTGCTGCGTCGGCTGCCCTGTAGTGTCAAGCTCCCAGTGCCGGCCAGGATACTCGTATGGAGAATTGAGAATTGGCTTCTCAAAAAACTGATTTGTCATTCACGGTCCGTTATTATTTCGCCCCTCCGACGAAATTCCCCAACACTTGCGCTGGCAGATTCTCCTGAATCTGTACGGACGGGATTATCGAGCCTTCTTTTAGGCTGCGGCAGCCAAACTCCTTAAGATATACACCAACGGTGGAGCAATCGCATCGAGGTTGCCCCGCCGCAGGCTCAGCGCCTGGCGTCGTCGAACTGGTCGGATGTGAGTTGCGAGGAGCCACGGAGAGAAGCGCCCTGACTGCCACTGAATGACGTAGGTCGCAACGCTGATTCCGGCAGCATCGGCGGAGCAGCCCGCGCACAGAGTGCGCTCCGCCAACAGCGCGTGCACCATCGGTAACCTATGTACCGTGACCGTCTGCCGCGCTCGTCGGCGCTTCGAACACAGCTTGCACCGGGCCTATCCCGAGCATGCCGGTCAAGCATCATCATCCATTCGGGCCTAGCGCGGTTTGTATCGCTGCTGACTTGGATGGCCAACGCGTGCTTCCAATCGAACAGATCATCGCCTCAATAGTCAGCGCGCTGCCGGGCGCTTCCCCGGCGAGCAGCTCAGCCCTAGCATTCGACAGCCGACCGGGCAGGTAAACGGATACCCGTTGGGGAGCATGAGAATCATCGTGTCCTGCGTTGTGTCGGATCGCCTCACAGCAGGCTTGGAATCTTGCGTTTCGTGATCGGCCTGATGTACTTGGCCAAGGTTACATCCGACTTGTGTCCGGTCTGCTCGCGTATCTGCCACGGTGCCATGCCGACCAGCGCAGCCTCGGTGCAGTAGCCGGCGCGCAGACTGTGACCGGAGACGGCCTTGGTCGCGGCAGCACCGTGCACGCGTTTCACGGAACGCTTGACGACCAGCGCGACGGACTGCGACGTCAAGCCTTTGGTGCCAACGAGATTGCCGTGCCGGCTGACCCATCGGAACACCGGGCCGCGGTCGATGCCCGAGAGCGTCAGCCATTCTTCAAGCGCCGCAACCGGGCACCGCTCGGCGTCCTTCGCGTGCGGAATCCACACGGTGCGGCCGACGCCTTCCTGGTCCGTTTTGGATCGAGGTAGCCTGACCTCCACGCCTCCATCGAACCGTGTGATATCGGCGCACTGGATCGCTGCCAGCTCGGAGCGCCGCAGCGCGCCCGCAAACCCGACCAACAGAAGCGCCCGGTCGCGCGCCGCCTTCAACGGCTTCTGCGGGTTGACCATCACCAGCATCTCCAGAAGGTCGGTTTTCACCAATGCCTTCACGCGGCGTTGGGCCACGCCGAAGGTGCGCCGGACGCCCTGCATGGTGCGCTTGACCAGACGGTCCATGACGGGCGACACGAGCCCTTGCTCTGTGTGCGCCTGGTGGAGTCCGATCAATCTTCGCTGGATCGTTGCGACTGCGTGTGTCCCCGCGAACGCCGCGACGTAGTTGGCTACCATCTGCGGTGTGGCTGGGATCTTGCCGCCGTGCAGGCAGAAGTGCTTCAGGTCTCCCGCATAGGCTCGCCGTGTCGCCGTCGATTGGGCCGCCGCGGTGAAGCCATCGACCGCCGAAGAGGTCGGCTCAAACGGCGTTTGCGGCGTAAGCCTGCGTGTGTCACGCGCCGCTGACACCGTCGGCGACCGTTTCAGCAGTGCCTTGCCGGTCATCAGTATTCCTCCGGAAACAACAAGCAGGTGCTGGCGCGTCGGCCTTCGTCATCCACCCCGTCGGTGATCGCCCAGATCACCACGTGGCTCACGACATAAACACTCAGCAGGCGCGCGCCGGATTGGACCGCCTGGGCGTTCGCCTTGGCATCCTCGGAATCAACGCTACCCCAGTCGCCATGCTGGTGACGCGAGAGCAATGCGGCGGGGTAGATCGCATTCGCTTCAAGGAATGCCAGAGCGGCGGGCGTGGCGACCACTTGTCCCAACTCGAAAAGCGGCCTACTGGCCTTGAGGGTCTGAATGTCTCGTGCGGGCGCGAGTACTCGGTTGATGGGCATGAGGCTCCTTGAGGTTGACGTTGAAGTTGGGTTGACGGAACCCGGAAACGACAAAGCACGCCGGCCGCACCTGATGGCGCGAGCGGCGTGCTCTGTGGGGGATGCCGTAGCGGACTACGGCAGTGATGGGACTGGCGTTGCTACATCAGTCGTTCTGCAAGTACTTCTGAAAGTGCGCGAGCCAGAGGTCGTAGCCGACGCGCTCCTTGTCGCGATGGCCGCTCATGTGGCCACGGAACTTGCAGGAGTCGCGCATTGCGGTGTAGCCCTCCGGCGTGCCAGGAAACTCCTGGCCGGTCGCATCGAGCACGAACTTTTCGCCGGTGCGGGTGTTGGCACACTTGCTGGTGTTTTCAGCACCAGCTCTTCGCAGACGCCATGGCCCGTCGAAGTCGTGATACTCGTCCGGGATGATCGTGATCTCCGCGTTGCCGCCCCGCGCGTTCATCCACGTGACCTGCCGCTCGCACTCTGAAGCCAGGGCGATGTCGTCCTTCTCTCCGTGGATGATCAGGAACGGCATCTTCTTGAACCTCTCTATCGTGTTCTTTTCGATGCAGGACGGATAAATGGCGACGACTGCATCGAAGTCGCGCAACTTGCCCGTTTGCTGCTTGACGATCTGCCCGATGTAGGGACGCACAACGTTGATCGCCGACGCCCCCGACATGCTTTCGCCCATGTAGCCGATCTTGGCGTTCGTCCATTCAGGCATAGCGCCCAACGTTGCCGCAGCCACCATCGCGTCAATAGACATATTGAAGCCATCCAACCCCTTGGTGCGGCCCGTGGAAAGATCGGCCGGCGTGCCGCTGGACTGCCCCCGAGCTGCAAAGCTGTCCAGCACCACAGCATTGATGTTGTGCTCCATCAGGAAGCGCGCGTAGTCACCGTGCCGCTTGTCCAGCCCGCCAGCGTTGCCACTCAGGATCACTAACGCCTTGCGGTTGCCATCCTTGGCACGGCCCACGTAGGTTGGAATCTGGATCGGCGCGCACTTGAAGCTGGGCGTTTGCCAGAAGCCCGAGCAGTTGTGGCCGGGGATGTATGACTGCTGAAGTCCGGAGGGATTGAAGGCGATGTCCTGCTGCGGGGCCTGCGCGTGCGAGGCGCCGGACACCGCGAGCAACAGAGACACAAGAAGCGGGATGGCGATCTTCTTCATGGGGGTCCTCTTTCGATGGGAGGGTGATATGGAGTCCGGCCGCGACGGAGCGGGCACGGTCGACGGGAGGCGATGTCGCATTGCCCGCTACTGACCCTTGAGCGCGAGGCGGAGTTGCAGCGCCAGCACCTGGAGGTTCTGCCGCGTGACCGCGAAGGTCTTGCCTTGCGCCGTGCCTTCCAGTGGCACCAGCAGCGTGGCGCCTTCGGCCATGTCCTGCCGACCGAGAACGACCTTCATGCCGGGTGTGCCCTTTACCTCAAAGCTGTCCTTGGACAGCAACCCCTTGGCGCTGAACCGAAACGGCACACCATTGCGCGCAGCGGTGCAGGCCATGCCGACCAGCGGCGCAGGGGTGGCCCACTCGATGAGGTACTGCGCCTTCAGCAAGTCCGCAGGGATGCCCGCTTGCTTGCCGTGCGCCGCGCACTCCCTGGCATCGACCTGTTGCCGGAGCGCGGTAAGTTGGTCCGCAGCGGCGTTCACCGCAGGCTCGCTGCTTGACTGGAAGCGGTTGGCCTTCTCCAGCGCCGACACGCTCTGATGGGTCTGCTGCTGCGGTGGTGCGGCCGCTAGATTGCGCACACCTGCGACGAACCCGGCCTGTGCCTGACGCTCCCGGGCGAGTTCATCGATGCTTTCCTTGAACAGGGTCGCGCTCGGGCCACTCACAAGCTGCTGAGCTTGAACGCAGGCGGCGTAGAACTTCGGCAACTCCAGTTGACTTCGCGGCGACAACGTCAGCAGATCGCGGGGCAGTTGGTTTGGTTCGGCACACGTGATGCTGAAAGGCGGCTCATCTGACGTGTCGCCGGCGCGCCGTCGCGTGTAGGCCCACGCCAGCACACCATCACGCTGGCCAATCTGCGCCGTGCCGCTTTGAGACGCTGCGGTCTGGGCGCTGGCTTGCCGGGCTTCCTGCGCCAACAGCCGGTCGCGTTGCTGCAGCGAGCCCTTGAGCAACTGGAACTGGCGCAGCGCATCCGCACGCTCGGCGTCCTTGAGAGATTGAGGGCCGGGGGCTGAGGCTTGGCATGCCTCATAGCGGCGAAGCGCCAGGTCGAGGAACTCGGGCTTCCAGTCGCGGGCGCGCACGCCGTAGATGAGTCTGTCCAGCCCGCCCGCACCCGCACCGTCTATCTCGGTCAGGAGCTCCAAGCGGACGGGGCAGTTGAACTGCGGCGCCGACTGAGCGGACACAGGCGACACCGACGCAGCAAGACCCATGGCAACGGCGGCAAAGGTGGCGGTGCGAAGCATCAAGGCAGGCCTCATGCGAACGCCAGCAGGAGGTCGAGGGCGACCAACACGCACCACGTGATGCCGTAGACCTTGCCGTGCCCGAAGACCTTGGCGCGGCTGAACAGGTAGTACGGGAGGACGGCCGGGTCGGCCAACCCGAGCTGCTTCACGGCGTAGCCCTGCTTCTGGAGCGACAGATAGTCGATGCGCAGGAACATCCATAGGAGGGCGATGCGCAGCAACAAGATCTGGATCACCGTGAGCCAGCCCCAGTTGTCAGGATTGCCCCAGAACAGCGCCATCAGGATCGCCATGATGATGACCGTGAAGAGCGGGCCGAGCGCTGCGAGCCAAGCGGTGCCGTTCTTGACCTGAGACAGTGCAGGCGCGGCGGGCATCGCGGGGATTGCGCCAGCCTCTGATTGGCCCGCCAAGATGAACGCCGCGGCTTTGAAGCTGCCGACGTTGGCGGCCATCAGGTCAATCGTGCTGCCATCGCGGAGCGCGAACACCAGCTTAGCGGCAAAGCCGTGCTTGCCTTCGGTCACGGAGGCGATGTCGGCTTTCTCGATAGTCTGGCCGGTCACCTCGATGACCAGCCGGTGGTCCGTGACGACGACCTCGGTCTCCTTCACGTTGATCTTGCTCTTGAGCAAGGTGCCGTCACCCTCGAACAGGACTGTCTCCCGCGGGCGTGGTTGGAACTTCATTGGGGTCTTCTCCGTTGTTGTCATGAGGGGGCGGCAGTTCGCTTCTAGCCTCCTCCAAAAGCTACGAAACTCGTAGTATTCAAATCATACAAAAACTACGAATCTCGTAACCTTCATTGTGTGAAGGCGGGATGTCGAAATCGAATCAGATTTGGGGAAACAGGCTGAAGCAGGCTCGCAATGCGGCCGGCCTGTCGCAAAAACAGCTTGGCATTGAGGCTGGCATCGACCCGTCCGTCGCGAGCACCCGAATCAACCGCTATGAGGTCGGCGTACATGAACCGGACTACCTCACTGCGTGCAATCTAGCCAAGGTGCTGAAGGTGTCCGCCGCGTTTCTGTACGCTGCGGAAGATGACGTAGCCGATCTTCTCTTCCGCTACGGTCACGCCAAGTCCAGCACTCGTTCTGCAGTCCGCAAGCTCTTGGCCGATATTCCAAGCGCTGAGGAGCTAGCTTTACGACATGCCTCAAGGTGATCGACTACTTCGCCTTTCCCTTGACCGCCGGCTTCAATACGATGGGTAGATGGTGGATGGGCGACTTCGGTGTGATGAGCCGCTGAATTTCTGTGGTCACAAAGTACCTGGGCTCAATCCACGACGCGGGGTCGCAGATGTAGTGAAAGGACGGGGTCTTCTCGGTTGCCCTCACGTGATGCCATAAGACCCAACGGCCAAACTGCGTTGCCGGGTTGTACTCGACCATGATGAACGCGACATCCGGTAGTGCATCGATGGTGGGACATTCCTTTTCTTCGGCGGTGAAACCGTACTCATGCAGGATGGCGATTAGCTGCGTTCCGTAAATCCAGGTGGGGCCGTGAAGAGGGAGGCCGTTTCGGTGAGCCGCTTTCGTGATCGTGTCCAGTGACTGGTTCGTGACCATCGCGATGCAACACAGACCGTCGTCAATTCGGATATTCGGCTGCATCTCGACCCGAGTGAAGGGCGACACGAAGCCGGCGGGAAGGCCCGTCTCGGCGGTCATGCCGCTCGCGGCAGTGGTCGCAGGCTTCGCGGCTTTGGTTGCGACGGCGGTCTTGGGTTTGGTTGTGGCCATGGGATGGATGCTCCTGGTGAGGTTGAAGGCGAGCGCCCAGTTAAACAGCGAAGCAAGTTCCCCACGCCGCAACGCTCCCTGCCAGCCAATGGCTGCGGAAAGAGTGCAAAGAGGAAAGGAAGAAGGTCTGCGAGATTGAGGCTCAGGGCCTCAGTTCGCATGCTGCACTGCTGTGTGCTCGGTCAAAGCCTGGCTTCGGCAAGCGAAAACAGCGCTTTGACAGCAGTAGCTTACTACGTAGCTTGATCAAGGGGTTGCCCACGAAACTTTGGCAGGCAGCGGCGGGCTGGCAGCAAAAAAAACGGCACCGAGCGGTTAGCGCGGTGCCGTGAGTTGACTTGTGAGCCAGAACCAACTAGCCTGAAAGGTTGTTGATTCATATCAAAAATGGCGGAGTGGACGGGACTCGAACCCGCGACCCCCGGCGTGACAGGCCGGTATTCTAACCAACTGAACTACCACTCCTGGTAGACAACGTTCGCTCGTTTGACGGAGCCAAGTGTTGCCACTTGTGCCTGCTTCACCGAAGTGAAACTGGCGACCCTACGGGGATTCGAACCCCGGTAGCCACCGTGAAAGGGTGGTGTCCTAGGCCTCTAGACGATAGGGTCAAAACCTTGGACGTGCTGCGATCAGCACTTCATACCTTCTCGACACTTTGATGGTGGAGGTAAACGGGATCGAACCGATGACCTCTTGCATGCCATGCAAGCGCTCTCCCAGCTGAGCTATACCCCCGTGTGGGTGTCGAGCCTCGAATTATAGCCCGATTTTTCAGGCCTTTTTCAATCGCTCGATAACTTTTTCGCGGGAAAAAATTTCGAGCACTGAATCGAGGGACGGTGTCTGCGATGTTCCCATCACAAGCACTCGTACTGGCATCGCTAACACCGGCATTTTCAATGCATGTGTCGCGAGAACTTCTTTGATGATAACTGCGATCGAGGCCTTATCCCAGGCAGCCGTCGTCAATTTTTCTGCGAGCGTTGCGATCGCTGGCTTCACTGCATCAGTGATGTGCTGCGCACGATCGGCATCGCTCACGTTGATGTCCGCATAGAACGCCGCAGCCCAGTCGGCCAATGCCACCGTGGTGTCGCAACGGTCCTTGAACAGCGCGCAGATCGCAGGCAAACGCTCGTCGGCCGCGATGCCTCGCTTTTGCAACTGTGCTGCAACAAGCGGTGCGAGTTCGTCGCCGCTCTTCGCCTTGATGTACTGCGCGTTGACCCATGCGAGCTTGGCTGCATCCCACTGCGCGGGGCTCTTCGACAGGTGCGAACCGTCGAACCAGCTCACCATCTGTTCGCGCGTGAAGAGCTCGTCGTCGCCGTGGCTCCAGCCGAGGCGCGCGAGGTAGTTGAGCATCGCCTCGGGCAGGTAGCCGTTGTCTTCGTAGGCAGTGACGCTCACAGCGCCGCGGCGCTTCGACAGCTTCTGCCCGTCGTCGCCGAGGATCACGGGCACATGGCCGAACTCGGGCAACGGTGCGCCGAGCGCACGGAAGATGTTGATCTGCCACGGCGTGTTGTTGATGTGCTCGTCGCCACGGAACACGTGCGTGATGTTCATGTCCCAGTCGTCGACCACCACCGCGAAGTTGTAGGTGGGCACACCGTCAGGCCGCAGGATGATGAGGTCGTCGATCTCGCGATTGTTGATAGTGATCTCGCCCTTGACGAGGTCGTTCCACGTCACGTCGCCTTCGGGCGGATTGCAGAAGCGCACAACAGGCGGCACGCCTTCGGGCACGGGCGGCAGCACCTTGCCCGGCTCGGGGCGCCAGCGGCGGTCGTACAGCGTCTTTTCGCCGCGTGCGCGTTGCGCCTCGCGCATCTCGTCGAGTTCGGCCGGCGTGCAGTAGCAGTGGTAGGCCGTGCCGGCCGCGAGCATCTGCACGATCACTTCGCGATACCGCTCCAGGCGCTGCATCTGGTAGATCGGGCCTTCGTCGTAGTCGAGGCCGAGCCAGTGCATCGACGCGAGGATCTGGTCGGTCGAATCCTGCGTGGAGCGGGCCACGTCGGTGTCTTCGATGCGCAGCACGAACTCGCCGCCGTGGTGGCGCGCATAGGCCCACGAGTAGAGCGCAGTGCGGGCCGTGCCCAGGTGAAGAAAGCCGGTGGGAGACGGTGCGATGCGGGTGCGAACTTTGCCGGTCATGAATCAATCAGGTTGTCAGGGTGCTCAGGCCGCGCTGCAGGTCGGCCGTGATGTCGTCGATGTACTCGAGGCCGACCGCGAGGCGGATCAGCCCCTGGCTGATGCCTGCGGCCTGGCGCTGCACTTCGGTGAGGCGCCCATGCGAGGTCGTACCGGGGTGCGTGATGATGGTCTTGGTGTCGCCAAGGTTGGTCGCGATGCTGACCACGCGCGTGCTGTTGATCACGTGGAAGGCATTGGCGCGCGCCGTCTCGGGGTCGTTGCCGACCACGTCGAAGGACACGACCGCCCCGCCCTTCCCCGCCTGCTGGCGCATCGCCAGTTCATGCTGCGGATGCGAAGCGAGCCCCGGGTAATAGACGCGTGCGATGCCCGGCTGCGCTTCGAGCCATTTCGCAACGGCCAGTGCGTTCGCACATTGCGCCTGCATGCGGATGCCCAGCGTTTCCATGCCCTTGAGCACGACCCACGCATTGAACGGCGACAGCGCCATGCCGGCGGTGCGCACCACGGGGCCGAACACGTCGACGATGAGCTTCGATGGCCCGCAGATCGCGCCAGCCATCACTCGGCCCTGGCCGTCGAGGTACTTGGTGCCCGAATGGATGATGAGATCGGCGCCCAGTTCGGTGGGGCGCTGCAGCGCCGGCGTGCAGAAGCAGTTGTCTACGGCCAGGAGCGCGCCCGCGCCGTGTGCAAGATCGGCGAGCGCCCGGATGTCGCACACCTCGGTCAGCGGATTCGTCGGGGTTTCGGCGAACAGCAGCTTGGTGTTGGGCTTCAGCGCCGCGCGCCATTCCGCCACGTCGGTCTGCGAGACGAAAGTGGTTTCCACACCGAACTTGGCGAACTCCTTGCCGAACAGGTTCAGCGTGGAGCCGAACACCGAGCGCGAGCAGATCACATGGTCGCCGGCCTTCAAGAGGCCCATGCACATCATGAGAATCGCGCCCATGCCCGTCGATGCGCCGATGGCGGCCTCGGTGCCTTCGAGCGCTGCAAGGCGCTGCTCGAAGCTCGCCACCGTCGGGTTGGACGTGCGCGAATAAGTGAAGCCCGCTTCGGTGCCCGCAAAGCGGCGCGCCGAGGTTTCGGCGTCGGGCTGCACGAAGCCGCTTGTCAGGAACAGCGCCTCGGAGTGCTCGCCGTGCTGGCTCGGCGCCAGCCCGGTGCGCAGCGCGAGCGTGTCGCGATGCAGTCCGGGCGGCAGGGTTCGTTCGTCGGTCACTTCTTTAGCTCTCACTCGCTGTGGTTGGGGAGTGCGAGACGCGAAGAGTCTTCTTCGGTCTCTTCGACGCGGGGACGGTTGCCGTTCATGCGCGAGATGGCGTCGGTGTCGATGTCGCCGGTCACGTACACACCGTCGAAGCACGAGGCGTCGAAGCCGTCGAGCTTGGGGTTGAGCGAGCCAATGGCGCGCTTCATGGCGTCGACGTCCTGGTAGATCAGCGCGTCGCAGCCGATCAGTTCGCGGATTTCTTCAATGGTGCGGTCATGCGCCACCAGCTCGTCCTTGGTCGGCATGTCGATGCCGTAGACGTTGGGGTAGCGCACCGGCGGCGCGGCGCTGGCCAGGTAGACCTTGCGGGCGCCGGCATCGCGCGCCATCTGCACGATTTCGCGGCTGGTGGTGCCGCGCACGATCGAGTCGTCGACCAGCAGCACGTTGCGGCCCTTGAACTCGCTGGCGATCACGTTGAGCTTCTGGCGCACCGACTTCTTGCGCACGCCCTGCCCCGGCATGATGAAAGTGCGGCCGACGTAGCGGTTCTTCACGAAGCCTTCGCGGTACGGCACGCCCAGCAGGTGCGCGAGCTGCGTGGCGCTCGGCCGGCTCGACTCCGGAATCGGGATGATCACGTCGATCTGGTTCGGCGGCACGGTCGACACCACGCGCTTGGCCAGCGTCTCGCCGAGGTTCAGACGCGCCTGGTAGACCGAGATGCCATCGAGCACCGAGTCCGGACGCGCGAGGTACACGAATTCGAAGATGCAGGGGTTCAGCGTCGGCGCTTCGGCGCACTGCATCGAATGCACGTTGCCTTCGAGGTCGATGAACACAGCCTCGCCCGGGTTGATGTTGCGCTCGAACACATGGCCCGAGCCTTCCAGCGCGACCGATTCGCTCGCCACCATCACTGTGCCGTCGGCGCTGCGGCCCATGCACAGCGGGCGAATGCCGTACGGGTCGCGGAAAGCGAGCAGGCCGTGGCCGGCAATCAGCGACACCACGGCGTACGAGCCGCGCAGGCGCTTGTGCATGTTCTTGACCGCGGCGAACACTTCGGCCGGATGCAGCGGCACGCCGCGCGAGGAGCGCTCGAGTTCGTGCGCCAGCACGTTGAGCAGCACTTCGGAGTCGCTCTCGGTGTTGGTGTGGCGGTGGTCGGTGGAGAACAGTTCCGAACGCAGCGCATGCGCGTTGGTCAGGTTGCCGTTGTGCACGAGCACGATGCCGAACGGCGCGTTCACGTAGAAGGGCTGGGCCTCTTCCTCGCTGTACGCATTGCCGGCGGTCGGGTAGCGCACCTGGCCCAGGCCCACATTGCCCGGCAGCGCACGCATGTTGCGCGTGCGGAACACGTCGCGGACCATGCCCTTGGCCTTGTGCATGAAGAACTTGCGTTCGAGCAAGGTCACGATGCCAGCGGCATCCTGGCCGCGATGCTGCAGGAGCAGCAGCGCGTCATAGAGCAGCTGATTGACGGGTGCGCTGCTGACAACGCCGACGATTCCACACATGAACGATTCCTCTCAGGGCAGGTAGCTTGCCAACTTTTCAGGCAGCGAGGGTTTGAGGCCCTGCAATGCCGCATCGAGAACAATGGCGCTGCGCGACTCGTGCCACCAGGCACTGTCGCTCAACACCAGCAAATGAACAACGACGGCCAGCACGAGCAGGGCCACCGCACCCCGCGCCGCTCCGAACGCTGCTCCCAAAATCCGGTCCATCGGCCGCAGACCCACGACCGTGATCAACTTGCGCGTGAGCGCGGCCACAAGGCCCACGCTGAACACCACCGCCACGAACACCAGCACGAAGGCCAGCGGATAGCGCCACGCCCCCTGCGGATCGCCGAACGGCAGCCATGCCGCCACACCGGAAGCCAGCCACTGGGCTGCAATGAAGGCTGCCACCCAGCCGATCAGCGAAATCACTTCGAACACCAGCCCGCGCATCAGGCCGAACAGCATCGACACCCCGATGAGCGCGACGGCGATCCAGTCGAGCAAGGCCACGGCAACAGCTGGCGACGGCTCTTACAACGTGAGGATCGCGGCCGACAAAGACAAGCCCTTGACCTTCTCCGCCGCGCGGTCGGCCTCGGCACGTGAACCGAAGGGGCCGACACGCACACGCGTGCGTTCGCCGTCGGCAGTCTTCGCCACGTGCACATAGGTCTTGAGGCCGGCTTTTTCGAGCTTCTGGCGCACTTCGCGCGCCTTGTCGGCATCGGCGAAAGCGCCCACCTGCACCACGAAGCGGCCACCTTCATCGGAAGCGGCGGGCTTGGCAGCAGTGGTGACGGGCTTGCCTTCGAGCAGCGCACGGGCTCGGGCGCCGTCGTCCGAGGCGGCCGACTTGGGCTTCGCTTCGGGCTTGGGGTCCGGCTTGGCTTCGGGCTTCGGCTTGGGCTCTGGTTTGGGTTCCGGCTTGTGTTCGGGCTTCGGCTCCGGTTTGGGCTCGGGCTTGGGCTTCGGTTCAGGCTTGGGCTCGGCGGCCGCGACGGGCGGCGTGCTGGGCACGGGCTTGCCGGAGTCGATCACCGTGCCGTCGGCGGTCTCGGTGATCATGCCGCCGGACGAGGGCGATGCCGAGGCCACGCGCGAGCTGCTGTTGTCGGGTGCAACCGGCGCGGTGCTCGTGGCGGGTGCCGGCGTGGCGGGCACGGGCAGCGGCTTGACCTTGTTGCGGTCGGGAATCTCGATGGGAATGTCGACCGACACGGGCCGCGGCTGCGTATCGAACAGCAGCGGGAAACCGATCACGCCGAGCAGCACCAGCACCGCTGCACCGAGCAGCCGGTGGCGCGCACGCCGACGCATGGTTTCGACACTTTCCGCGGGGACAGCGGCCGGGGCGCTGCGTCCTTCGTTGCCTTGTGGGCCGCGCGTGCGGAACTTGAAAAACGCCATGAAGTTCGATCCCTGAAGGAGTGCAGCGAGGTGGTGCCAGATGGTATGGACAGCCCGACGATCAGCCGCCTGGCAGCAGGTGTTTGGCTTGCAGCCGGGGGGTGCCGTTTTCGAGCACGCCACCCACGGTGAAGAACGATCCGAAGACCACGATTCTATCAGCGGGCCCCGCCTGCTCGATGGCTGCGCGCAACGCTTCCATCGGGCCCGCGTACACGCTGCCCGAGGCATCGGTGCGCGTGTTCTGCGCCTGCCAGCTGGCCAGCAGGTCGGCCGCCTTGGCCGCGCGCGGGGTGGGCAGGTCGGTGAAGTACCAGCGGTCGATCAGCGGCCCGATGCGCGCGAGGATCGGTGCGAGATCCTTGTCGGCCATCACACCGAACACGCCATGCGTGGTGGGGTAGAAGCCCATCGCATCGAGGTTCTCGGCCAGCGCGGCCACGGCATGGGCGTTGTGCGCCACGTCGAGCACCAGCGCCGGTTCGCCCGGCACGATCTGGAAGCGGCCCGGCAACTCGACCATCGCGAGCCCGTTGCGCACGGCCTGCGCCGTGATCGGCAGTTGCGGGCGCAGCGCTTCGAGCGCCGCAAGCACGCCGGCCGCATTGATGAGCTGGTTGGCCCCGCGCAACGCCGGATAGGCCAGCCCGCTGTAGCGCCGCCCCCGCCCCGACCAGCCCCACTGCTGCTTGTCGCCCGACACGTTGAAGTCGGTCCCGAAGCGCCAGAGGTCGGCGCCGATGGCGTTGGCATGGTCGATCACGCTCTGCGGCGGCATCGGGTCGCTCACGATGGCGGGCTTGCCCGGGCGCAGGATGCCGGCCTTCTCGAAGCCGATGCTTTCGCGGTCGGGTCCGAGGTATTCCATGTGGTCGAGGTCGATGCTGGTGATGACCGCGCAGTCGGTGTCGATGATGTTGACCGCGTCGAGCCGCCCGCCCAGGCCGACTTCGAGGATCGCCACGTCGGGCTTTTCCTCGATCATGCAATGCAGGATGCCGAGCGTGGTGAACTCGAAGTAGGTCAAGGGCATGTCGCCGCGCGCCTTTTCCACTACTTCGAAGCTTGCTATCAGTTTGGAAGCATCGACGGCTTCGCCCTTGAGCCGCAGCCGCTCTTCGAAGCGCACCAGGTGCGGCGAGGTGAATACCGCCGTGCGGTAGCCCGCGTGCGTGAGGATCGATTCGAGCATGGCGCAGGTCGAGCCCTTGCCGTTGGTGCCCGCCACCGTGATGACGGGGCAGCCGAAGCGCAGGCCGAGGCGCTGCGCCATTTCTTTGGCGCGCTCGAGCCCGAGTTCGATGTTCTTGGGATGGAGTTGCTCGGCGCGCGCGAGCCAGTCGTTAAGGGTTTCCATGGAGGCCGGCATTGTCGCCGACCCGCCGCTCGGGGCATCATCGCGGCCATGACAACCCTATACGGCATCCCGAACTGCGACACCGTCAAGCGCGCCCGCGCCTGGCTCGATGAACATGGCGTGGCCTACACCTTCCACGACTTCAAGAAACAGGGCGTGCCCGAAGCCGAGCTCGACCAGTGGCTGAAGAAGCCCGGCTGGGAGGCCCTGGTCAACCGCAAGGGCACCACCTGGCGCAAGCTGGACGACGCCACCCGCGAAGGCGTGGTCGACGCCGGCTCGGCCCGCGCGGTGCTGCTGGCCAACCCCAGCCTGATCAAGCGGCCGGTGGTCAACTGGGGCCCGAAAAAGCCCGTTACGACAGGGTTCGACGCCGAATCCTGGGCTGTCAACGCCGTGTAAACCCCGGAACCCGACCTACAGCCCGGCGTCAAACCGCGATCTGCAGGAGAGACACACCATGAACAAACTCGTTTTTCGCACCCTCGCCGGCATTTCCGTGGCCGGCACGCTGGCCGCGGGCACCGGCGTCGTGCACGCCCAGCAGAACCAGGTGGTCCAGGCCCGGGTGATTTCCGCCACCCCGATCCGCGAAACGACCGGCAGCGACGTGAACTACAACGTCACCTACGAGTACAACGGGCGTCAGTACACCACCCGCATGAACAGCCAGCCCGGCGCGACCATTCCGATCCAGGCCAGCGGCTACGGCGTGACGACCTCGCCGGTGGCGCCGCAGTCGCAGGTGCAGACCTATCCGGTCGAGGCCAACAACGGCGGCTACGCCCCGCAGTCCGGAGGCTCTCCCTGGGACAACGTGGTGCCCGAACCGGGCGTCGTCGTCTCCAACGCCCCCGCCCCGGTCTATCAGCCCGCGCCGGTATATGCCGATCCGGTCTACGTGCAGCCGGCCTATGCGTACCCCTATGCCTATCCTTACGTCTACCCGCCGGTCGGTATCTCGCTGAACCTCGGCTATTCGCGCGGCTGGGGCGGCGGCTACCGTGGCGGCTGGGGTGGCGGATACCGCGGCTGGCACCGCTGAGCCACCGGCCGGCGGCCCAAGCCGCCCGAGCCCCTAAAATCGAGGACTTTTCCAACCCTTGACGGGTGCGCCGCTGGTGCGGTGCGTCCTCGATTTGCCGACCGCCCAGGCGCCGGCGCCACCCAATGACGACGACTACCGACACTCTGAACAGCGCCGCAGTGGCCACCAAGGCCAATGTGTACTTCGACGGCAAATGCGTGAGCCACAGCCTCACGCTCGCGGACGGCACGAAGAAATCGGTCGGCGTGATCCTGCCGTCCACCCTCACCTTCAACACCGGCGCCCCCGAGATCATGGAAGGCACCGCCGGCAGCTGCGAATACCTGCTGTCGGGCACCAGCGAATGGGTGGCCTCGGGCCCCGGGCAGAAGTTCAGCGTGCCGGGCAACTCCACTTTCCAGATCCGCGTGAGCGGCGAGCCCTACAGCTACATCTGCCACTTCGGCTGAACCGCGAACCCGGGAAACCTGACATGTCGACCATCCTCCAAAACGTTCCCGCCGGCCAGAAGGTCGGCATTGCCTTCTCGGGCGGCCTGGACACCAGCGCGGCGCTCCACTGGATGCGCAACAAGGGCGCGATCCCCTACGCCTACACCGCCAACCTCGGCCAGCCCGACGAGCCCGACTACGACGAGATCCCACGCAAGGCGATGCTCTACGGCGCCGAAAATGCCCGCCTGATCGACTGCCGCGTGCAGCTGGCCAACGAAGGCATCGCCGCCCTGCAGGCCGGCGCCTTCCACGTGACCACCGCCGGCGTCACCTACTTCAACACCACGCCGCTGGGCCGCGCCGTCACCGGCACGATGCTGGTGTCGGCCATGAAGGAAGACGACGTCCACATCTGGGGCGACGGCAGCACCTACAAGGGCAACGACATCGAGCGCTTCTACCGCTACGGCCTGCTGACCAACCCCAACCTCAAGATCTACAAGCCCTGGCTCGACCAGGTCTTCATCGACGAGCTGGGCGGCCGCGCCGAAATGTCGGCGTTCATGCAGAAGGCCGGCTTCGCCTACAAGATGTCGGCCGAAAAGGCCTACTCGACCGACTCGAACATGCTCGGCGCCACGCACGAGGCCAAAGACCTCGAGCACCTGAACAGCGGCATCCAGATCGTGCAGCCCATCATGGGCGTGGCCTTCTGGAAGGACGAAGTCGAAGTCAAGCGCGAAACCGTCTCGGTGCGCTTCGAAGAAGGCGTGCCCGTTGCGCTGAACGGCGTTCGCTACGCCAACCTGGTCGACCTGATCCTCGAAGCCAACCGCATCGGCGGCCGCCACGGGCTGGGCATGAGCGACCAGATCGAGAACCGCATCATCGAGGCCAAGAGCCGCGGCATCTACGAGGCACCCGGCCTCGCGCTGCTGTTCATCGCCTACGAGCGCCTCGTGACCGGCATCCACAACGAAGACACCATCGAGCAGTACCGCGACAACGGCCGCCGCCTCGGCCGCCTGCTGTACCAGGGCCGCTGGTTCGACCCTCAGGCCATCATGCTGCGCGAAACGGCTCAACGCTGGGTGGCACGCGCCATCACCGGCGAAGTGACGGTCGAGCTGCGCCGTGGCAACGACTACTCGATCTTGAATACCGAATCGGCCAACCTGACGTACAAGCCCGAGCGCCTGAGCATGGAAAAGGTCGAGGGCGCGTTCACGCCGCTGGACCGCATCGGCCAGCTCACGATGCGCAACCTCGACATCGTCGACACACGCGAGAAGCTCGCGATCTACACCCGGGTCGGCCTGCTGTCGTCGGGCGAAGGCGCTTCGTTGCCGAAGCTGGCCAACGACGGCGACGCAAGCTGATCGTTGCCTCTGCCTCCCCCTGCGAGGCAGAAACGACAACGGGCCCCTCGGGGCCCGTTTTTCATTGGTGCGCTGCGAGCGTCAGTCCCCGCCACCTCCACCGCAGCCGCCGCCACACCCGCCACCGCCGTCGGACGAGCCGCCCCCATCGCCGGAGCCGCCGTCACCGCCACTGCTCGACGACTCGCTGCCGCCGAACCCACCGGCATCACCCGCGCTGCCACCA
Organism: Variovorax sp. F042; assembly: GCF_057814215.1. Lineage (NCBI taxonomy): Bacteria > Pseudomonadati > Pseudomonadota > Betaproteobacteria > Burkholderiales > Comamonadaceae > Variovorax > Variovorax sp. F042. The sequence goes on along the minus strand of NZ_JBVASX010000008.1, from coordinate 217,166 downwards.
TCCGACGAAGACGATTCCCCGAAGCTGGTGCCGCACTGGGCGTCCGAGCCGATGTACCGCTCGACCGCCCGGCAGTCGGGCACATAGTGAAAGCCGCCGTCGATCGCGAACTTGACGTCCAGCGCAAACAGCAACGGCAAGCGCGCCGGCTTGCGCGGATCGATGCTCTCCTCCTTGCAGGCCCAGTACCAGGTGCGGCGCAGGCCGTCGTTGCGCCGGGCATCCTTGCCCAGTACCTCGGCCGGGCTGTGGTGCAGCATGCCGCCGAAGGCCGCCTTGCACCAGTTCTGGTAGCCCTGCGTGTGCAGGATGAACTCGTGCCAGGCCGTGTCGACCACCTTCGAAGGCATCGCCACGAACTTGCGCTCGCTGCGCAGGTGCGCCATGAAGAACTGGCGCAGGCCGCGCAGCACCAGTTCGGCGTCGCGCCGGCTGAGCTGCGGATGCGCCTCGCACAGCTTGCCGACAAGGAATGGCGGCAGCCGCGCTTCGCGGATGAACTGGCGCCGCAAGCTGGTTTCGAGGAACTTGAGCACCGCCGAAAACAGCAGCGCCACCACAATCACGGCCACCACCGAGCCCCAGCGGCGCGAGCCCAGAAACAACGCGAGCAGCGCAATGAGCGGCACCGCCCGTCGGGCCCATAGCAGCGCGCCGATGCGGCGGCGGAAATTCAGGTGCAGGAAGTCGAGATCCATGCCGTCAGACCACCACCGGCTCCGGCTCCAGCCGGATACCGAAACGCTCGTACACGCTGGTCTGGATGGCCTTGGCCAGGGTCATCACCTCGCCGCCGGTCACCGGGTTCTCGCGGCCGCCGCGGTTGACCAGCACCAGCGCCTGCCGCTCGTACACGCCAGCGTTGCCCACCGACTTGCCCTTCCAGCCGCAAGCATCGATGAGCCAGCCGGCTGCCAGCTTGATGCTGCCGTCATCCATCGGGTAGTGAACGATCTTGGGGTCGCGCGCGATGATGTCCGCGCATTGCTCGGGCGTGACGGTCGGGTTCTTGAAGAAACTGCCGGCGTTGCCCAGCACGCGCCAGTCGGGCAGCTTCGCGCGGCGAATGGCGCAGATCCAGTCGAAGACGTCTTGTGCGCTCGGCGTGAAGTTGCCGGTTTCTTCCATCTTGCGTTCGAGGTCGAGGTAGCCGACCACGGCCTTCCAGGGCTTGGGCAGGCGAAAGCGCACCCGGGTGATCACCGCCCTGCCCGCCAGGCCGAAGTCGTTCGGGCCGCTGCGCACGTGCTTGAACACCGAATCGCGATAGCCGAAGGCGCATTGGGCGGCGTCGAGCGTGAAGCTGCGGCCGGTTTCCAGGTCGAAGGCGTCGAGCGAATCGAAGCGATCTTGCAACTCGACCCCGTAGGCGCCGATGTTCTGCACCGGCGAGCCGCCCACCGTGCCCGGAATGAGAGCTAGGTTTTCCAGCCCCGGGTAGCCGTTGCGCACCATCCACTCGACGGCGTCGTGCCAGATCTCGCCGGCACCGGCCTCGACGATCCATGCGCGCGGCGTTTCTTCCACCAGCCGCAGGCCCTTGATCTCGATCTTCAGCACCAGCGGCTTGACGTCGCCCGTGAGCACGATGTTGCTGCCGCCGCCCAGCACGAACCGGGGCGCGTCGCGCCATGCCGGATCGGCGCGCAGCGCGACCAGGTCGGCCTCGCCCGCAATGCGCGCCAGATGCTGCGCACGCGCGACGATGCCGAAGCTGTTGTAGGGCTGCAGCGGGACGTTGGACTCCACGATCATGGGAGAATTGTCGCATCCAGCACCAGTGAATTCAGGAGAGAGTCCATGCCGTCCTTCGATACCGTCTGCGAGCCCAACCTGCCCGAGGTGAAGAACGCGGTCGAGAACACCGCCAAGGAAATCGGAACGCGCTTCGATTTCAAGGGCACGGCCGCCGCCGTCGAGCTCAAGGACAAGGAGATCACCATGATCGGCGACGCCGAGTTCCAGCTCGTGCAGGTGGAAGACATCCTGCGCAGCAAGCTCACCAAGCGCAGCGTCGACGTGCGTTTCCTCGACAAGGGCGACGTCCAGAAGATGGGCGGCGACAAGGTCAAGCAGGTCATCAAGGTCAAGAGCGGCATCGAAAGCGAGCAGGCCAAGAAAATCACCCGCATCGTCAAGGACAGCAAGCTCAAGGTGCAGGCAGCCATCCAGGGCGACGCGGTGCGCATCACCGGCGCCAAGCGCGACGATCTGCAAGCCGCCATGGCACTCATCAAGAAGGACGTGCCGGACATGCCGCTCACGTTCAACAACTTCCGCGACTGAGCGGCTCCCTTCATGAAAGCCCTCGTCGTCGCAGCGCAGCTGCTGGCTGCCGCTGCAGTGGCGCATGCCGCCGGCTCGGTCACCCTGACCGGCAGCATCGGCAGCCGCGCGATCCTGATCGTGAACGGCAACCCGCCCAAGACCGTGGCGGTCGGCGAGAGCTACCAGGGCGTGAAACTGCTCTCGCTGCAGGCCGAACAGGCCGTGGTCGAACTCGACGGCAAGCGCGTCAGCCTGCGCATGGACACGCCGGTCAGTATCGGCGGCGGTGGCAGCTCAGGCGGGGGCGGAAACCGTGTCGTGCTGTCGGCCGACAGCCGCGGGCATTTCATGACGCAAGGCGCCATAAACGGCCGGCCGGTCACGTTCATGCTCGACACGGGTGCGACGTCCATCGCGCTCTCGGCCGACGACGCCCAGCGCATCGGGCTCGACTACAGCAAGGGCCAGCGCGTCATGATGAACACCGCCAACGGCACGACTTCGGGCTACAAGCTGCGGCTGCAGTCGGTGCGCGTGGGCGACGTCGAGGTCTACGACATCGACGCCATCGTCTCGCCGCAGGCCATGCCCTTCGTGCTGCTGGGCAACAGCTTCATCAATCGCTTCTCGATGCGGCGCGACGCGGACCAGATGGTCCTCGAAAAACGCTATTGATTGAGCGTCAGGCCTGCGCGGCCGTCACCACGATCTCGATCTTGTAGGCCGCATTGGCCATCTTGGCCTGCACGGTGGCGCGCGGCGGCGTGTTGCCGGCCGGAATCCAGGCGTCCCACACCTCGTTCATCGCCGTGATGTCGGTGATGTCCGCCAGGAAGATCTGCGTCATGAGAATGCGCGACTTGTCGCTGCCGGCCTCGGCCAGCAGGCGATCGACCATGCCCAGCACCTGCGTGGTCTGGCCGCGGATGTCCTGCGAGGTGTCGTCGGGCACCTGGCCCGCGAGGTAGATGGTGCCGTTGTGCACGGCCGTCTCCGAGAGACGGGGGCCGACGTGGAAGCGGGTGATGGAGGCCATGGTGTTCTTTCTTCAGTCCTGTTTCTTCTTGGAGCCGAGCTTCGACTCCGTGCCGGCCGCGAGCCGGCGGATGTTTTCGCGGTGCCGCCAGATCAGCAGCAGGCTCATGACGATGAGCGCGATCAGCACTGTGCTGTCGAGCGGCCACGCGATGCCGCCGCCGACCAGATAGTAGGCCGGTGCGAAGAAGGCCGCCACCAGCGACGACAGCGACGAGTAGCGGAAGAAGACGGCGATGATCAGCCAGGTGGCGCCGGTGGCCAGCCCCAGCCAGGGCGCGACGCCCACCAGCACGCCTGCCGCCGTAGCCACGCCCTTGCCGCCCTGGAAGCCGAAGAACACCGGATACAGGTGGCCAAGAAACGCTGCCAGGCCGGCCAGGGCAGCAACGCCCTCCCCTAGCCCCCACTGCGCGCCGAACCGGTGAATCAGGAACACCGGCACCCAGCCCTTGATAGCGTCGAGCAGCAGCGTGGCCAGCGCCGCACCTTTATTACCCGAGCGCAGCACATTGGTGGCGCCGGGATTCTTGCTGCCGTAGCTGCGCGGATCGGCCATGCCGAGCGCCTTGCTCACGATGACCGCGAAGGACAGCGAGCCGATCAGGTACGACGCCACGATGGCGATGAGGGAAGGCAAGTTGAAACTCAAGACGGCACTCCGCGGGGGATGGTTGTTGTTCTATTCGGCGACGAGCGCCTGGGGCGGCGATTGGATCACAACATACTGCTTGCGAAACTCGAAGCCGCGGTCGGGCCACCGTGTCACATAGGCGCGCAGGGCCTCGGCGCCGGCGGGCCAGTCCTCGCCGTTGACGCGGCAGTCGGCCTGCACTTCACCCTCGGCGTCGCGCGCGGCATAGAGGCGCACGGCGTGGAGACTGTCCGATTCGATCTGCGGCTTGAAGGCGTCCCAGGTATTGGTGAACAGGCAGCAGGGGCAGAACGGGTGCTCTTCCTCAACCTCGGCCGCCGGCAGCGCCGCCCGGTGCGCCACGGGGCCGAACAGCACGCGCCGCTGCCGCCCCTCCTTCCAGCTCATGTCCATCGACGTGCAGTGGGCGAGTTCACCGCCCAGCGCATCCTGGAACACAACCAGATCGACCTGCGCCCACAGGTCGAACCCGCGGGTCAGGGCCTGCTCGGTGGTTTCGCCGCCCGAATGCTGGTACTCGAAGACGCCCTGCGGCAAGAGTCCGGCATGGGCCACCTCGATGGTGCTGGAGGTGCGCACGCTGCCGTCCTCGGCGCGCGAGTAGCTCAGGATCTGCGGCAGCAGCCAGAGTCCGTCGGACAGCGTGACCCAGCCATCGCGTGCGAGCGCGGCGGCCTGGCCGCGCGCCAGCAGTGCGTCGCGCAGCAACGCCGACAGGTCGAGCGATTCGGTCCATTCGCGCTCGTCGTTGCGAAAGGCAAGTGCGAACGCCGTGCCCTGGCCCGGGTTGCCAGCGGCTCGCAGGGGAAAGAAGTCGGAAGACGAGGATGTCGCCATGGCGCCGGCTATTCTGCCAGCGCACATTGCACGGGCTTCGCGCCCAGCAACCCCACGCACACCTGCGGATCGATGCCGATCAGGTAGCCGCGGCGCCCGCCGTTGAGCACGATCCTCGGCAGTTCGAGGATGGTCGATTCCACATACACCGGCATCTCGCGCCGCGTGCCGAACGGCGAAGTACCGCCCACCATGTACCCGCTGTGCCGCTGCGCCACCTCGGGCTTGCAGGGCTCGACCGACTTGGCGCCGATCTGCCGCGCGAGGTTCTTGGTCGACACCGTGCGGTTGCCGTGCATCAGCACGATCAGCGGCTTGGCGTCCTGGTCTTGCATGACCAGCGTCTTGATGACGGTGAACGGGTCGAGCCCGAGCATCTCGGCGCCGCGCTGCGCACCGCCGTGCTCGACGTACTCGTAGGGGTGCTCGGTGAAGGAGATCTTGTGCGCACGCAGCAGCTGGGTGGCGGGCGTCTCGGAGGTGTGAGTGCTTTTCTTGGCCATCTCGGTGGCAACTGCGGGTTCAGGATCGCTTCAGAAAACCTGGTGTTCCACGGCAAAAAATCTGCCGTACTACATTGAATTCCATTCCAGCCATGCAGCATACGCCAGCCCCGGTGGCCACGGCTTCGTTCTACCTCGGGCTGGTGCTGGCCGTGGTGGCGATGCACGCGGCGGTGCTCTGGCTGCTGCTGGTCGCCACGCAGCCGCACGGCCGCGAGACCGCCCCGGTGAAGCGAATGGTCATGGAGGTGGTGCAGGTCGAAGCCCCAGTGAAGGCCGTGCCTCCCGCACCGCGGGAAGCGGCGCCGCAAACCACGACTGCGACCACACGCGCGACAACCACGCGCATGCCCCGAACTGCTCGCGGCAAGGCGATCACCGTCCCCGCTACGCCAGTCACACAGCCGCCGCAAGCCACGACAACCCCCGCGCCGCTGATCCTTCATTCGGAAAGCACCCGCCGCGCCCTGCGCGACATCGGCCGCGAGCGCTCATTCGCGGAACGCGCCGGCCAGAACCTCAACGGCACCCCGCGCTCAGCCTTTGATTCCAGGTTGAGCGCAGGCGTCGCAAGCGCTGCACACGGCGACTGCATGAAGGGCCAGTTCAAAGGCGGCAACATGGGCCTGCTGAGCCTGCCAGCCCTCGCCCTGGCCGCCGCCCAGGGCGAATGTGGCCGTTGAATTACGCAGCAGGGTCGCGAATCTCCCAGCGGATCTTGTCGATCTCCGCCAGGATTTCCGCCGACAACGTGGTGCCGTACACGTCCAGGTCTTCTTCCAGCTGCGCCACCGAGGTCACGCCGATGATCGTGCTCGCCACCTGCCACTTCGTGTAGCAGAAGGCCAGCGCCAGCTGCGTCGGCGTCAGGCCGTTGTCGCGGGCCAGCTGGTTGTAGCGCTTGGCCGCGCGCAGCGAATCGGGGCGGCCCCAACGCTGCTTGCGCACCGATTCGTAGCTCGAAATCCGCGCGCCCTTCGGCGCATCCGGCCCTTCGATGCCGCTCTGGTCGTACTTGCCCGTCAGCAGGCCGAAGGCCAGCGGCGAATACGCCAGCAGCGACACGCCCAGCCGGTGCATCGTCTCGTCCAGCCCGTTCTCGTAGCCGCGGCTGATGAGGCTGTACACGTTCTGCACCGTCGCCACGCGCGGCAGCCCGTGCTGCTCGGCCAGCCGCACGAACTCGTGCACGCCGTACGGCGTTTCGTTCGACAGGCCGATGGCGCGCACCTTGCCCGCCTTCACCAGCTTGCCCAGCGCTTCGAGCTGCTCGTGGATCGGCGTCTTCGAGGTTTCCTTCGCCGGGTCGTAATACATGTTGCCGAACAGCGGCACGTGGCGCTCCGGCCAGTGGATCTGGTAGAGGTCGATGACGTCCGTGCGCAGCCGCTTCAGGCTGGCGTTGCACGAGGCTTCGATGTCGGCCGCCGTCATGCCGCTGCCTTCGCGCACCCAGGGCATGCCGCGCGACGGGCCGGCCACCTTGGTCGCGACCACCAGCTTCTCGCGCGCACCGGGGTTGGCGGCGAACCAGTTGCCGATGATGGTCTCGGTGACGCTGTAGGTTTCCTTGCGCGTGGGTACCGAGTACATCTCGGCGGTGTCGATGAAGTCGACGCCGCGCTCGAGCGAGCGGCTCAGGATGGCGTGGGAGGTGGGCTCGTCGACCTGTTCGCCGAAGGTCATCGTGCCAAGGCAGATCGGGGTGACGTGCAGGTCGCTTTGACCGAGTTGGATCTTTTTCATGCGCGGGATGCTACCGCCCCGCCCCACAGCCTGCTGGCCGCCCCATCAAAACCCGAGCGTTCCGCCCCCGCCCGCTGTCCTGTGCCGGACTGCGTCAGCACAAAGGCCTCTTTATCATCGACGCCCATGTACCAAGCCCTCCGCCCCTCCCGCAGCGAATTCGTGCCCGTGCGCAACCTCAGCTACCACGTGCGCCTCTGGGGCCAGCCCTCCGACGAGCGCCCGCCGCTCGTGCTGGTGCATGGCTGGATGGACGTGGCCGCATCGTGGCAGTTCGTGGTCGATGCGATGGAGGAAGACCGCTTCATCATCGCCCCCGACTGGCGCGGCTTCGGCCTGACCGACGGCGGCGGCGTCGACAACTACTGGCTCGCCGACTACCTGGCGGACCTCGAGTGGCTGCTCGACCACTACGCAGGCGAAGACGACAGCGCCCGGCAGGTCGACCTCGTCGGCCACAGCATGGGCGGCAACGTCGTCATGCACTACGCCGGCGTGCGGCCCCAGCGCATCCGCCGCTTGGTCAATCTCGAAGGCTTCGGCATGCCCGCGCGCAAGCCCGAGGAAGCGCCCGCGCGCTACGGCCAGTGGATCGACGAGCTCAAGCGCCTGCATCGCGGCGAGATGGCGCTGGCTGGCTATTCGGCCGTGGAGGGCGTGGCGCGCCGCCTCATGAAGACCAACCCCCGCCTCACGCCCGACAAGGCCAACTGGCTGGCCAGCCACTGGTCGGTGAACCACGCCCAGCCCGACGGCAGCGAGCGCTGGCAGATCCTCGGCGAGGCGGCGCACAAGATCGTCAACGCACACATCTTCCGCGTCGACGAAACGCTGGCGCTCTACGCGCGCATCACCGCTCCGTTGCTGATGGTCGAGGCATCCGACGACAGCCTGAAAGGCTGGTGGAAGAGCCGCTACACGCTCGACGAATTCCACGAGCGCCTGAGGTCGGTTGCCAACAGCCGCATCGAGCGCCTCGAAGACGCCGGTCACATGCTGCACCACGACCAGCCGCAGCGTGTGGCGCGGATGATCGAGGAGTTCCTCGCGAACTGAGGCTCAGGCGCGGCGCGATTCGCTGTCGAGGCTCGCCATCTGCGCCGCCGCATAGCGGTCGCCAGCCGCAGCGCCCTTCGGCACCGCCCGCTCGATGGCTGCGAAGTCGTCGGCCGCCAGCTTCACGTTCAGCGCGCCCAGCGCTTCTTCCAGCCGCGTGCGCTGCCGCGCGCCGATCAGCGGCACGATGTCGTCGCCCTGCGCCGCCACCCACGCAATGGCGATCTGCGCGACGGTGACGCCCCTGGCCTCGGCGATCTTGCGCAGCGCATCGACCAGCGCGAGGTTGCGGTCCACGTTCTCGCCCTGGAAGCGCGGGCTGTGCGCCCGGAAATCCTTCTCGCCCGCCGCATCCTTCTTCCAGTGCCCGCTGATCAGGCCGCGCGAGAGCACGCCGTACGCGGTGATGCCGATGCCCAGCTCGCGGCAGGTCGCGAGGATGTCGTCCTCGATGCCGCGCGAGATCAGCGAATACTCGATCTGCAGGTCGCAGATCGAGTGCACGGCCGCCGCCTTGCGGATGGTCTGCGAGCCGACTTCCGACAGGCCGATGTGGCGCACGTAGCCCGCCTTCACCAGGTCGGCGATGGCGCCGATGGTGTCTTCGATAGGCACGTTCGGGTCGAGCCGCGCCGGGCGGTAGATGTCGATGTGGTCCACGCCCAGGCGCTGCAGCGAGTAGGTAGCGAAGTTCTTCACCGCCGCGGGCCGAGCGTCGTAGCCAACCCAGCCACCGGCCGGGTCGCGCATGGCGCCGAACTTCACGCTGACCAGTGCGGCATCGCGCTGCGAACCCTTGAGGCCCTTGAGCGCTTCGCCGATCAGCATTTCGTTGTGGCCGCTGCCGTAGAAGTCGCCGGTATCTAGCAGCGTGATGCCCGCGTCCATCGCGGCATGGATGGTGGCGATGCTTTCTGCGCGATCCGAAGGGCCGTACATGCCCGACATGCCCATGCAGCCGAGACCGAAGGCGGAAACCTTGGGGCCGTTCATGGCCTTGGTGCCGAGTTGAAGTGTGTTCATTGCAGTGTCCTTTCTGACTTTTTGACTGTGGCCGGACGCGGTTGCGAACGGCATGGCGCTAGTCTGGAAGGAATCGGCCCGTTCGATAATCCGTCCGGCAGCGCACGGGTTGTGCAGAAAAACGCACAATCCCGCCATGACCGATCCCGATCTTTCCGATCTCGGCGCCTTTGTTGCCGTGACCCGGGCGCGCGGCTTTCGCGGCGCCGCCACGCTGCGCGGCGTATCGCCCTCCTCGCTCAGCGAGGCCATGCGGCGGCTCGAAGCGCAGCTTGGCGTGCGCCTGCTGAACCGCACGACGCGCAGCGTCACACCCACCGAAGCCGGCCAGCGGCTGCTGGACCGCATCTCGCCCGCGCTCGACGACATCGCGGGCGCGCTCGACACGCTCAACAGCTTTCGCGACAGTCCCACCGGCACGCTGCGGCTGAACGTACCGACGATCGTGACGCAGCGCGTGCTGCCGCCGCTGGCCAGCCGCTTCCTGGCGGAGCACCCGGGCATCACGCTGGAGATCACGACCAACGACACCTTCATCGACGTACTCGCCGCGGGCTTCGATGCCGGCATCCGCTACGACGAGAGCATTGCGCGCGACATGATCGCCGTGCCTCTGGGCCCTCGCACGCAGCGCTTCGTGGCCGCGGCGTCGCCTGCCTACCTGGCGAAGCACGGAACGCCCAGGCACCCGACCGACCTGCTGCAGCACGCCTGCATCGCCCACCGTTTCCCGAGCGGCGTGCTCGCCACCTGGGGCTTCGTGCGCAAGGGCAAGGCCGTCAAGATCACGCCGGCAGGGCCGCTGATCGCGTCGATGCTCGACCTCGAACTGCACGCCGCCGAGTCGGGCCTGGGCCTGATCTACACCTTCGACGAATACCTGCGGCCCTCCATCGACCGCGGCACGCTGGTGCCCGTGCTCGAAGACTGGTGGCAGAGTTTTTCGGGGCCGTTCCTGTACTACCCGAGCCGTACGCACATGCCTGCGCCGCTGCGCGCGTTCGTCGACTTCCTGAAGAACGAAAGCCAGCCCGCCTGATATTCGACAAGCGGATATCGAAGCGCACGAATCTTCGTTCGCGCCGCAGGCACCGCGACCTAGAGTGCGCAGCTCCCTCTTGCCTCCCGGAGTTGCCTGTCATGCGCTTTTCTTCGCGCGCGCCCTCGCTGGCGCGCTGGTCCGCCCCACTGCTCGGCGGCCTTGCCCTGAGCCTGCTTCTTCAGGTTTCCGCCCACGCCGCCGACCTGCGCGTGGGCTTCATGCCCGGCCCGTACCGCGATGCCTTCACGAACGGCATCGAGCCCCAGCTGAAGAAGCTCGGCTACACCGTCAAGTACGTCGAGTTCAGCCAGGGCGTGCAGCCCAACGACGCAGTCGAGCGCGGGCAGATCGACGCCAACATCTTCCAGCACACGCTGTACCTCAACGCCACCAACAAGCAGCAGGGCTTCGACCTCGTGCCGGTGGTGCATGTGCCGACGCCGCCGATGGGCCTGTACTCGCAGCGCCACAAGTCGCTCGACACGGTGCCCGACGGCGCCACGGTCACGCTGCCTTCGGACCCGGTGAACGCGGCGCGCGCGCTCAACATCCTCGCGGCCGTCGGCTGGGTCACGCTCAAGCCGGGCGTGAGTCCGCTGGCCGTGTCGGAGCGCGACATCGTGAACAACCCGAAGCGCCTGAAGCTCGTGCCGCTCGAAGCCGCGCAGGCCCCGCGCTCGCTGGCCGATGCCGACATCGCCGCCGTGCAGGGCAACTTCGCGGTGGCCTCGGGCCTGAAGCTCACCGATGCGCTCAAGCTCGAAAACATGACGCTGCCCTACGTGAACGTGGTGGCCGTCAAGCGCAGCAACGAGCAAGCCCAGTTCGCGAAAGACATTGCGGCGGCCTACCAGTCGGCCGAGTTCCAGCGCTTCTTCAGGGCCAACCCGACATGGGCCGGCTACCGGCTGCCCGACTACTTCTCCCAATGAGCCTTTCGACCAGCCCCAAGCCCCGGCAACTGCACCTCAACGTCAACATCCTGCATTCGGGCTTCGTGCCCTCGGCATGGCGCCTGCCGGAGAGCGATCCGCGGGCCTTTGCCGACATCCGGCATTACATCCGCACGGCGCAGATCGCCGAGGCGGCCAAGCTCGATGCGGTGTTTCTCGCGGACAACGCGGCCATCGTCGACCAGATCAACTTCCGCCCGATCACCGCACTGGAACCCACGGTGCTGCTGGCCTGCGTGGCCGCGGCCACCACGCACATCGGCCTGATCGCCACTGCCTCGACCAGCTACAACGAGCCCTACAACATCGCCCGCCGCTTCGCCACGCTCGACCATGTGAGCGGTGGCCGCGCGGGCTGGAACGTGGTGACCACGGCCGACCTGCCCTCAGCACGCAACTTCGGCCTCGACGCCACGCCCGACCATGCGAAGCGCTACGCACGCGCCTCGGAGTTCACCGACATCGTGAAGGCGCTGTGGGACAGCTGGGAGGACGACGCCTTCATCGGCGACAAGGCCACCGGCAACTTCATCGACACAACGAAGGTGCACGCCATTGCGCACCGCGGCGAACACTTCGCGGTGCAGGGCCCGCTGAACCTGCCGCGCCCGCCGCAGGGCCATCCGGTGCTGGTGCAGGCCGGTGCTTCGGCCGACGGGCGCGAGCTGGCGTCGCGCCATGCGGAGGCAGTGTTCTCGGCCTCGCAATCGTTCGAGGAATCTCTGGCGTATGCCCGCGCGCTGAAGACACGCGCCGCCGAACTGGGCCGCGGCCCCGACGCAGTGAAGGTGCTCGCGGGCCTGACCACCATCGTCGGCAGCACCGAGGCCGAAGCCCGCCGCCGGCGCGACGAGCTGGTCGACCTGATTCCGTGGGACTACAGCCTGACGCGCATCGCCGGCACGCTGGGCATTGCGCCCGACCGCCTGAAGCTCGACGAGCGCCTGCCCGACGACCTCCCACTGCCCGGCAATGGCAACGGCAACCACACCTTCTTCAATGCAGTGGTCGCGGCGGGCCGCACGCACGGCTACACGGTGCGGCAGTTGATTCGCGAACTGGCGGGCGGCGGTGGGCACCGCGTGATCGTGGGCACGCCGGAGCAGATCGCGGACGACATCGAGCGCTGGTTCAGGGCCGGTGCGGCCGATGGGTTCAACCTGATGCCCGATGCGCTGCCGCATGGGCTGCAGGATTTTGTCGACGGCGTGGTGCCGATCCTGCAGAAGCGCGGGATCTTTCGCACCGAGTACGAAGGCCGCACGCTGCGCGACCATCTGGGGCTGGCGCGGCCCGCTGGTCGAGCGGCGCAACAGCGGCTGGCGGCCTGAGACCGGCCGCGCCCTTCACTCTTCGTCGGCGTCGTTACCCGTGAGGGACAGCACTTCTTCGACGAAAGCTTCGAACAGCGGCAGCGCGGCAGGCAAGCCGTCGAGCGACTCAGCCTCGCCTGCATCGAAGAAATGCGGCTTGCCAGCCGGCATGGCAGCCCACTCGCCAGCCTCCAGCAGCAGCCCCAGGTAGCCGTCGGCAGTCGGCACGTAGAACAGCCCCGCGTTGTCGAGCACGCGCTGCCCCTTCTTCTTGCCACGCCCCCAACTCACGCCCTGCCCGGCCAGGTGTTCGGTGATCCAGCCGTCGCACACATGTGTGTCGCGCCAGCTTCCCTGAGCATCGAATACAGCCAGAACGGGCATGGGAGTCCTTTTCTTGCGGGAAGAGTTATTGCAGGAAGCTGGGCTTGGCGTAGCCCTGGAACTTGCTGTCGACCACGGCCTTGAACTCCTTCGAGCGGTAGGCATCAGCGATGTCCTTGGCCCACTGGGTGTTCTTGTCGGCGGTCTTCACGGCGACCACATTCAGGTAGTAGTCGGGCGTTTTCTCGAGCACCACGGCCTCGGTGAGCTTCAGGCCCGACGAGATCGCGAAGTTGCCGTTGACGATGGCGTATTCAGTGTCGCCCAGCGAGCGTGGCAGTTGCGCAGCTTCGAGCGGAATGAACTTCAGCTTCTTCGGGTTCTCGGCCACGTCCTTTTCGGACGCGCGCAACGGATCGATGCCGGTCTTGATGGTGATCAGCTTGTTCTGCTCCAGCAGCACCAGCGCGCGGGCCAGGTTGCTCGGATCGTTCGGCAGCGTCACGCGGTCGCCTTCCTTCACGTCGGCCAGCGTCTTGCGCTTGGTCGAGTACACGCCCATGGGCGCGATCGGGCCTTGCACCAGTTCGGAGAGGTCGAGCTTCTGGTCGGCTGCGAACTTCTTCAGGTACACCTGATGCTGGAAGAAATTGGCGTCGAGCGAGCCCTGGGCCAGCGCCAGGTTGGGCTGCACGTAGTCGTTGAACTCGACCAGCTTCACCTTGTAGCCCTTCTTTTCGAGGATGGGCACGATGCCGGCCTTGAGCTGGTCGGCGTTGGAGCCGGCGGTGCCGCCGATCACGAGGTTCTTCTTGGCGGGGTCTTGCGCGTGGGCCTGCAGCGAGAGGCCGCCGAGGGAGACGGCAGCCAGGGACAGGGCGAGAACGGAACGGCGCAGGAATGCGGTTTTCATGAGATAGGGAAAGCAGGGAAGAAAAGAGAAGGAATCAACGCTTGTCGAGCCTGCTTGCCGTGGTGTTACCCACGAATTGCAGGATCTGTACCAGCACCACGAGCAGCGCCACGGTGAGCACCATCACGTCGGTCTGGAAACGGTAGTAGCCGTAGCGGATGGCCAGGTCGCCGATGCCGCCGCCGCCCACCACGCCGGCCACCGCCGAGTACGAGAGAAAGCTCACGGCCAGCACGGTCAGTGCCAGCACCAGCCCCGAACGGGCCTCGACCAGCAGCACGCGCCAGACGATCTGCAGCTCGGTCGCGCCCATGGCGTGGGCCGCCTCGATCACGCCGCGCGGCACTTCGCGCAGGCACTGGTCGACCAGCCGGGCAAGGTACGGAATGGCCGCGAACGACAGCGGCACCGCGGCCGCCAGCGGCCCGATCGACGTGCCCGCAATCACCCGCGTGAATGGCACCAGGGCCACCAGCAAGATGATGAAAGGGAATGAACGCACCGTGTTCACCAGCCAGTTGAGCACCAGGAACGCGGGCTTGTTCTCCAGCGACTGGCCGGGGCCCAGCAGGAACAGCAGGATGCCCAGCGGCCCGCCGATGAGCACGGCGGCCGACAGGCCGATGGCCAGCATCATGAAGGTCTGGCCGGTGGCGACCCACAGCTCGGGGAGGATGGGGGCGATGTTCTCAAACATAGGCCAGCTCCTGTGCGCCGAGCTGCGAGGGCGGGCGCGGCGAATAGGGTTCGCGCGCCTCGCGTTCGCGGCGGCGCACCAGTTCGTCGATTTCGCGGCCCAGCGCGGTCTTGCGCTCCACGCTCGGAGCGTCGACCGCGAACTGCTCCACCAGCCGGCCCTTTTCGAGGATGGCCACGTTGCGGCACAGCACCTCGACCACCGACAGCTCGTGCGTGACGATCACGATGGTCACGCCGATCTTCTGGTTGATTTCGCGCAGCGTTTCCAGCAGCGAGCGCGTGGTTTCGGAGTCGAGCGCCGAGGTGGGCTCGTCGCACAGCAGCACCTGCGGGCGCGGCGCCAGCGCGCGGGCAATGGCCACGCGCTGCTTCTGGCCGCCGGAGAGCTGGGCCGGGTAGGTGTCGATCTTCTCGGCCAGGCCCACGAGCGCCAGGCATTCGCGCACACGTGCGTTGATTTCGGCCTTTGAATGGCGGCCGTGGATCTTCAGCGGGAAGGCCACGTTGTCGAACACCGTGGCGTTCTGCAGCAGGTTGAACTGCTGGAAGATCATGCCGATGTTCTGGCGCGTATCGCGCAGCTCGCGGCGCGAGAGCGTGGTGAGGTCGCGCCCGCCGACGAAGACCTGGCCCGAATCGGGCCGCTCCAGCAGGTTGATGAGGCGCAGCAGCGTCGATTTGCCGGCGCCGCTCTTGCCGATCAGGCCGAACACGTCGCCCTGCTGGATGTCGAGCGACAGCGACTGCACGGCGTCGAACACCTCGCCATTGGGCAAGGCGAAAGACTTCTGCACCGATTGAAGACGGATGACTGGCGCCGCGTGGCCGCGGCCCGCGTCAGGCGTAGGGTGGGTCATGGAAAAGAAGCGCAGCCCGCGCAAAGGCAGGTCGCGGAGGTTCGCAAAAAGGTGCCGAGTATGAAAAGAAACGCAGCGAAAGGGAACGAACAAAAAGGATGCTGTTTATACGCATATGCGCATAAGGAAATCCTGCAGCGGGCAAGACACGCCATATCGATATGCGCATTGGTTCGTTCCCAAACGCTGGCGGCAATGCCACATTCGCGCCTTCTTTTTTTGATTTCGCGCAACGACATGCATACCTCTTTCCGCCGCCGCACCCTCGCCCTTGCCACGCTGGCCGCCGCCCTCTTCGCCGGCAGCGCCGCCTTCGCGCAGGACAAGAACACGCTCAAGGTCGGCGTCTCCGTCGGCAACGGCGAGCAGATCTTCGAGGTGGTCAAGAAGGTCGCCGCCAAGGACGGCCTGAACATCCAGGTCGTGGTGTTCAACGACTACCAGCTGCCCAATGCGGCGCTGGCCTCGGGCGACCTCGACGCCAACGCCTTCCAGCACCAGCCCTTTCTCGACAACCAGAACAAGGCGCGCGGCTTCGACATCGTGCCCGTGGGCCTGACCATCACCGCGCCGCTGGGCTTCTACTCGCGCAAGATCAAGTCGATCGACCAGCTGCCTGATGGCGCCTCGGTCGGCATCCAGAACGACCCGTCGAACGGCAACCGCGCGCTGTTGCTGCTGCAGCAGGCCGGCCTGATCACGCTGAAACCCGAGGCGGTGAAGAACAACACGGCCACGCCGCTGGACGTGGTGACGAACCCCAAGAAGCTGAAGCTGGTGGCACTCGACGCGGCCCAGCTGCCGCGCTCGCTCGACGACCTGACCATTGCCTCCATCAACAACGACTACGCCGAGAAGGCCGGCCTGTCGCTGAACAAGGACGCCGTGATCAAGGAGTCGCCGAAGAGCCCGTACGCCAACCTGATCGCCGTGCGCCGCGCCGACAAGGACAAGCCCTGGGCCAAGCGCCTCGTGGCCGCCTACCAGTCGCCGGAGGTGAAGAGCTTCATCGAGACCCAGTTCAAGGGCTCGCTCGTGCCGGCGTTCTGATTTCGGGTCTTGCGCCTTCCCCCAGAGGGGAAAGGCGCAATACAGGGGCACTCCCTGGCTGGCTGGCGGACCGTGAGAAAATGCCCGGTTTCCCCGAACACAGTCAGGACACCCCATGGACGCAGAACAGATCAACCAAATCGGCGCAATGCTCGCGGACCTGAGCGTCCGTACGGTCGATTTACGGAGGTATCTTTGACTACGATGCCAAAGCCGAACGTCTGAGGACGGTCAACGCATCGCTCGAAGACCCGAACGTCTGGAACGACCCGAAGAAGGCCCAGGAACTGGGCAAGGAAAAGAAGTCGCTCGACGACGTGGTCGTCACGCTCGACCGGCTCACCAACGGGCTCTCGGACAACACCGAACTCTTCGAAATGTCGAAGGAAGACGGCGACATGGACGGCCTGCAGGCCATTGCCGATGACGCCGCCACGCTCGAAGCCGACATCAAGCAGCTCGAATTCCGCCGGATGTTCAACAACCCGGCCGATCCGCTGAACGCCTTCGTCGACATCCAGGCCGGCGCCGGCGGCACCGAGGCTTGCGACTGGGCCAGCATGCTGCTGCGCCAGTACCTGAAGTACGCCGAGCGCAAGGGCTTCAAGACGCAGATCGAAGACGAAACACCCGGCGACACCGCCGGCATCAAGGGCGCGACCATCAAGGTCGAGGGCGACTACGCCTTCGGCCTGCTGCGCACCGAGACCGGCGTGCACCGCCTGGTGCGCAAGTCGCCGTTCGACTCGTCGGGCGGCCGCCACACGAGCTTTGCCAGCATCTTCGTGTACCCGGAAATCGACGACTCCATCGAGATCGAGATCAACCCGGCCGACGTGCGCACCGACACCTTCCGCGCCAGCGGCGCGGGCGGCCAGCACATCAACAAGACCGACTCGGCCGTGCGCCTGACGCACATTCCGACCGGCATCGTGGTGCAGTGCCAGGACGGCCGCAGCCAGCACAGCAACCGCGACGTGGCGTGGAAGCGCCTGCGCTCGCGCCTGTACGACCACGAGATGCGCAAGCGCCAGGAAGAGCAGCAAAAGCTCGAAGACAGCAAGACCGACGTGGGCTGGGGCCACCAGATCCGCAGCTACGTGCTGGACAACAGCCGCATCAAGGACCTGCGCACCAACGTCGAAGTTTCGGCCACGCAGAAGGTGCTGGACGGCGACCTCGACGTGTTCATCGAAGCCTCTCTCAAGCAGGGCGTGTAAAACCGATGAGCCTGAAAAGCCTGAAGGATGGTGGCAAGGTCGAAGCCTTCATCTTCGACATGGACGGCACCATGATCGACTCCATGCCCTGGCATGCGCGCTCGTGGGTGGAGTTCGTGGCGCGCCACGGGCTGAAGCTCGACGTGAGCGACATCCTCGCGCGCACCACGGGCCGCACCGGCACCGAGTGCATGCGCGAGCTGTTCGAGCGCGAGCTCTCCGACGAGGAGTGCCAGGTGCTGGTGCACGAGAAGGAAGAGATCTACCGTGCCATGTTCAGCGACAACTTCACCGAAGTGGCGGGCTTCACGGCCTTTGCCAAGGCCGCCGTTGCACGCGGCCTGAAGGTGGCGGTGGGCACTGCGGGCGACAAGGGCAACATCGAGTTCGCCATGTCGCGCCTGAAGATGGACCCGCTGCCGCTGGCCATAGTGGGCGGCGACGAAGGCTTCTCGGGCAAGCCCACGCCCGCCATCTTTCTCGAAGCCGCGCGCCGCATCGGCATTGCGCCCGAGCGCTGCATCGTCTTTGAAGACGCACCCTTCGGCATAGAAGCCGCCCGCCGCGGCGGCATGCGCGCCGTGGCCGTGTGCAGCACCCATACCGCCGCCGAGCTTGCCGGCCCCCATGTGATTGCCGCGGTTCGCGACTACAACGAACTCGCCCATTCGAATTTTCTGGAGACACTCGATGCTGCTACGTGACGCTCAAGGGCAACCCATTGCCATCCGCCGCGAAGACTATGCCGCCCCGGCGTACTGGATCGACACCGTCGACCTCACCTTCGACCTCGACCCCGCCAAGACCCGCGTGCTCAACCGCATGCAGATGCGCCGCAACCCAGAGGTGCCGGTGCAGCCGCTGCGCCTGGACGGCGACGAGCTGAACCTGGCGCGCGTGCTGGTCAACGGCCAGGGCGCTTCCTTCCGCATGGAAGGCGAGCAGCTCGTCATCGACGGCCTGCCCGATGCCTTCGAGCTCGAGATCTTCACCACCTGCTGCCCCATCAAGAACACCAAGTTGATGGGCCTGTTCGTGAGCGAAGACACCTTCTTCACGCAGTGCGAGGCCGAGGGCTTCCGCCGCATCACCTACTTCCTCGACCGTCCGGACGTGATGGCGATGTACACCGTCACGCTGCGCGCCGCCAAGGCCGCCTACCCGGTGCTGCTGTCGAACGGCAACCTCGTCGAGCAGGGCGAACTGCCCGAAGGCCGCCACTTCGCCAAGTGGGTCGACCCCTTCAAGAAGCCCAGCTACCTGTTCGCCCTGGTGGCGGGCAAGCTGGTGGCGCGCGAGCAGCGCATCAAGGCGCGCAACGGCAAGGAGCATCTGCTGCAGGTGTACGTGCGCGCCGGCGACCTCGACAAGACCGAGCACGCGATGAACTCGCTCATCAACTCGGTGCTGTGGGACGAAACCCGCTTCGGCCTGCCGCTCGACCTTGACCGCTTCATGATCGTTGCCACCAGCGACTTCAACATGGGCGCCATGGAGAACAAGGGCCTGAACATCTTCAACACGAAGTACGTTCTGGCCAACCAGGCCACCGCCACCGACGCCGACTACAGCAACATCGAAAGCGTTGTCGGCCACGAGTACTTCCACAACTGGAGCGGCGACCGCGTGACCTGCCGCGACTGGTTCCAGCTGTCGCTGAAAGAAGGCCTCACCGTCTTCCGCGACCAGGAATTCAGCCAGGATTTGTGCGCCGACGCCTCGGCCCGCGCCGTGAAGCGCATCGAAGACGTTCGCGTGCTGCGCACCGCCCAGTTCCCCGAAGACGCCGGCCCCATGGCCCACCCGGTGCGGCCCGACAGCTACATCGAGATCAGCAACTTCTACACCGTCACCATCTACGAAAAGGGTGCCGAGGTGGTCCGCATGATGCAGACGCTGGTCGGCCGCAAGGGCTTCGAAAAGGGCATCACGCTCTACTTCGAGCGCCACGACGGCCAGGCCGTGACCTGCGACGACTTCGCACAGGCCATTGCCGACGCCAACCCCGATTCGGAACTGGCACGCCTGCTGCCCCAGTTCAAGCGCTGGTACAGCCAGGCCGGCACGCCCCGCCTTGCGGCCCACGGCGTGTACGACGCGCAGAACCGCAGCTACACCCTGAGCGTGGTGCAGAGCTGCCCGCCCACGCCGGGCCAGCCGACGAAGGAGCCCTTCGTCATTCCGCTGAACATCGGCCTGCTCGACGCCAGCGGCCGCGAGCTGCCGATGCAGCTCGAGAGCGAAAGCGACGTGACCCGCGGCACCCGCACGCTGGTGCTGTCGCGCGCCGGCGAGCAGATCACCTTCGTGGGCCTCGACGCCGAGCCCGTGCCTTCCATCTTGCGCGGCTTCAGCGCGCCGGTGATCCTCGACTTCGAGTACACCGACGCGCAATTGCTCACCCTGCTGGCCAACGACCCCGACCCGTTCAACCGCTGGGAAGCCGGCCAGCGACTGGGCCTGCGCGCCGCGCTGCAGGGCATTGCCGCACTGGCCACCGACACCACGCCGGTGCTGAACGACGCGTACATCGACGCCATGCGCAGCGTGCTGCGCAACCCGCAGCTCGACGCCGCCTTCAAGGAACTGGTGCTCACGCTGCCGTCGGAAACCTACATTGCCGAGCAGCTCGACGTGGTCGACCCGCAGCGCGTGCACCTTGTGCGCGAAGCCATGCGCGCCCAGCTGGCCACCGCCCTCTTTGCCGACTGGCAGTGGGCTTATGAAGAGAACCACGACACCGGCGCCTACAGCCCCGACCCGACCTCGTCGGGCAGACGCGCGCTGGCCGGCATGGCGCTCAACTTTCTGTGCCTGGCGGCGCGCACCTCGGGCGACGTCGTGTGGCCGGGCAAGACGCTGCAGCGCTTCAAGGACGCGGGCAACATGACCGACCGCTTCAACGCGCTCAACGCGCTGGTGTCGTCGGGCAACACCCTGGCGGCGCAGGCACTGGCGCGCTTCCACGCCATCTTCAAGGACGAAGCACTGGTCATCGACAAGTGGTTCTCGCTGCAGGCTGGCGCCAGCGACCGCGGCGGCGACATCCTGCCGCTGGTCAAGCAGCTGATGAAGCACCCTGACTTCTCGCTGAAGAACCCGAACCGCGCGCGCAGCGTGATCTTTGCCTATTGCAGCGCCAACCCCGGCGCCTTTCACCGCCCCGACGCGGCCGGCTATGTGTTCTGGAGCGAGCGCGTGATCGAGCTCGACGCCATCAACCCGCAAGTGGCTGCCCGCCTCGCCCGCGCACTCGACCGCTGGAGCAAGCTGGCCGAGCCGTACCGCAGCGCCGCGCGCGAAGCCATCGCCCGCGTGGCCGCCAAGCCCGACCTGAGCAAGGACACGCACGAAGTCGTGACCCGCGCCCTGGCCGGAAACTGAAGCAACCGAACCCCACAAGACACATGGCTCAACAAAAGATTTCCCTCACCCGCTACCTCGTCGAACAGCAACGCGCCGACGGCCTCATTCCCGGCCAGCTGCGCCTGCTGCTCGAAGTGGTCGCGCGCGCCTGCAAGAGCATCAGCCAGGCCGTCAACAAGGGCGCGCTGGGCGGCGTGCTCGGCACCGCCGAGAGCGAGAACGTGCAGGGCGAGATCCAGAAGAAGCTGGACATCATCGCCAACGAAGTGCTGATTGAGGCCAACGAATGGGGCGGCCACCTCGCGGCCATGGCCAGCGAGGAAATGGACAGCATCTACGTGGTGCCCAACCGCTACCCGCAGGGCGAATACCTGCTCATGTTCGACCCGCTCGACGGCAGCAGCAACATCGACGTGAACGTCAGCATCGGCACCATCTTCAGCGTGCTGAAGAAGCCCGACGACCACCCCGGCGTGCAGGAAGGCGACTTTCTGCAGGCAGGCACCCAGCAAGTGGCCGCCGGCTACTGCATCTACGGCCCGCAGACCACCCTGGTGCTGACCGTGGGCAACGGCGTGGCCATGTTCACGCTGGACCGCGAGCAAGGCAGCTTCGTGCTGACGCAGGAAGACATCCAGATTCCGGCCGACACCAAGGAATTTGCCATCAACATGAGCAACATGCGCCACTGGGACGAGCCCATGAAGCGCTACATCGACGAATGCCTGGCCGGCAAGGAAGGCCCGCGCGGCAAGGACTTCAACATGCGCTGGATTGCCAGCATGGTGGCCGACGTGCACCGCATCCTGATGCGCGGCGGCGTCTTCATGTACCCGTGGGACAAGCGCGAGCCCGAAAAGGCCGGCAAGCTGCGCCTGATGTACGAGGCCAACCCGATGAGCTGGCTGGTCGAACAGGCCGGCGGCGCGGCCACCAACGGCAAGCAACGCATCCTGGACCTGCAGCCCACCAAACTGCATGAGCGGGTGAGCGTGATGTTGGGTTCGCGTAACGAAGTTGAGCGGCTGACCCAGTACCACGCCGAGAAGGCGTGATTTCTTGGCTATAATCTGAGGCTTCGCCGGTGTAGCTCAGTCGGTAGAGCAGCTCATTCGTAATGAGAAGGTCGGGTGTTCGATTCATCTCTCCGGCACCAAATCAAAAGCCCCGCTATTTTTTCAATAGCGGGGCTTTTTGTTTGTGGGTCCTGAAATTGAGCCTAGTCGCCGTTCGCAATCAAGCAGGCCCTGCTGACTCAATAGCCTGAAGTCTTTCCATCAGCGTCAGATTCTTTGTCCGCGCGTGTTCGCCGTAATGCACCTCCCGATGACAAGCGGGGCAAAGGGCGGCAACAAACTGCGGATGATCGGGTCCTCCATCAGACACCCGTGTGGTGTGGTGCGGCTCCAGATAGGGAAGACCCCCGTTTCGACGAAACGGCGCAGGTTGCTCGCAAAGTTCGCACTTCCCTGCTGCGCGCAAAAGCACGTAATCACGCACTGCTCGGCTGCGCTCGTAGACGGTGCGACTTCCCTCTTTGCCGTTTTGTGAGCCATCGACCTTAGAGGCGGCAATTGCCCTATTTCTGGACTCTTGAAGCGTCAGATCTTTAGCACGATCGTCCACTGCTGAAGCGAGTTCCAACTGCTCGAGGCGAGCGACCGGTACAAGCCGAAAAATGATCGCGTTGCGAAGAATGCCTTCGACATCAGGCGCACGAACCCAGTCGTGCCCGTGATAGACGAATTCCCCAAGGTACTTTTGCCCCTTGCCTTTGCCAATGGTCCGAAACAAATGCAGCGCTTTTCCTCTGACTGAGTGATCGCGCACCGCCATGTTGCCTCGGACAAACCTCATGTCGCTCTTCTGGCCTTCACCCGAAAAAAAGAAGGTGCCTTCGTCATCGAATCGGTCTTCGTAGCCATAGCGTTCACCGCTATCCCCAGTGAACAAGAACGTCACCGGAGCTTGCGCAGAGTCAGAAATACCGCCTTGCCGACCGCCTCCGAACGGAATGTTGAGATCAGGCCAACGCTGATAGGTTTTTCCCAAGACAAAAGATGGGAGCTCTTCAGCAATCGAAAGCGAGGGGAACGCTGGCTTGCTTGCCACGTCATTTCCCTGAGAAATTGATTCGCGCCGCCCAATTCGGCACGAGAACCGCATCTCTGCAGCGCCTACAACGAGCTGGCCTTCTGCGATTTGCCCCGAAATAGCCGAACATCACTCACCCTTACAGTTAACGATTGGCGACATACTTTAACGTCAATCGATTTGGGCAAGTCACAATTTCAGGCTACCTCGGCAACTATCGTTTCTCCTCCGCATCTGCCAACACGGGGATCACCAGAAAGCTCGCACCATCGGGTGACTATTTCGTTTGGCAACTGTGAAATGGCGACGACCTCGCTAGATACACTTGTTTCGTCGTCGAAATCCCGATGTCTGCTCTCGTTTTCAGCACGAGCAGACCGGCCAGCCCGTAACCCGTTGACAAAGGGCAACAGGAGAGCCCCACATGACCGATCTAACTGATGCGGCACTCGGCGTCACGCTCGTCGACGTCGCGCCACTGGCCGCCCGCTTGGAGCAATTCGCTGTTGAGCGCGACTGGGCTCAATTCCACTCCCCCAAAAACTTGGTCATGGCCCTGACCGGCGAGGTCGGCGAACTGAATGAAATCTTTCAGTGGATGCCGGAAGAAGCGTCCAAAGAGGCTGGCCGAGACCCACAAACGGCGCAGGCCGTACAAGAAGAGCTCGCGGACGTCCTGCTCTACCTCGTTCGCCTGTCTTCCGTTTTGGGCGTAGACCTCGACGCCGCCGTCCAACAAAAGCTGAAAGCCAACGCCCTGCGCTACCCCGCAGACAAGGTGCGCGGCAGCAGCAAGAAGCACAGCCAGCCTGAAGCTGGCGAGTCTGGGAAGGATTGACGTGATCGTCTACGAGGCCGACAAGAAGCAATTTCTCAGCGACAACAACGACAGGGACATCGAAGACGTCATCCTCGCCAAGTACTTCAGTGCTACCGGCCGCAAGGTGCCGGCGGCGGAGATGAGGTCATGGCGCGATTCGCTCGGGTACATGTCGAAAGTGCTCAGCGACTCTGAAATTCCGAATGATGTCGGCGTGGCCGTCGAGCTTCACATCCCGCAAAGCTCCAAGCGCATCGACATCAGCCTGACCGGTCGAGGTCACGACAACTCGAAGAACGTCGTGATCGTCGAGCTCAAGCAATGGGACAAGGTAAAGCCTTCGATGAAGGACGCACTGGTCAACACCTACTTCGGCGGCGGACACCGCGAGGTCGTTCATCCTTCGTACCAAGCGTGGTCCTATGCCTCTTTGATGGAAGGCTTCAACGAAGCCGTCTACTCCGGCGGCATCTCCGTCCAGGCTTGCGCCTACCTGCACAACTACGAGCGCGACGGCGTCATCGATTCGGCCCACTACGCCGACTACATCGCAAAGGCACCGCTGTTCCTGCGCGGTGAAGCAGAACGAAGCTTGCTACGCACCTTCATCAAGCAGCACATCAAGTTCGGTGACCCGAGCGTGCTTTATGAACTGGCCAACGGCCGTATCAGGCCGTCGAAGGCGCTCAGCGACAGCCTTGCGGGTCTGCTGAAGGGAAACGCCGAGTTCATCTTGATCGATGACCAGAAGGAGGTCTACGAGCACATCCTGGCCGCAGGCCGATCTGCATCGAGTGCGAACCCCAAGGTGGTGATCGTCGAAGGCGGCCCGGGAACTGGCAAGACCGTTCTCGCCATCAACGCTCTGGTCACCTTGATGGGTGCCGGCTTGAACTGCAAATACGTTTCGAAGAATGCTGCGCCGAGGCGCGTCTACGAAACCAAGCTTGTCGGCACGATGAAGCGCACGCACTACGCCAACCTCTTCACAGGCTCAGGCGGCTTCATCGACACGCCCGCCGACCAGTTCGACGTGTTGATCGTGGACGAGGCGCACCGCTTGAACGAGAAGAGCGGCCTGTACGGCAATCTCGGCGAGAACCAGGTCAAAGAGCTCATTGCCGCCGCCAAGTGCACCGTGTTCTTCATCGATGAAGACCAGCGCGTGACGCTGAGCGACATCGGCAGCAAGAAGACCATTCGCGACTTCGGCATCGGTAAGGGTGCCGAGGTGTCGGAGCACGAGTTGGCCTCGCAATTCAGGTGCAGCGGCTCGGACGGCTACATCGCTTGGCTCGACGACACGCTCGATGTGCGAGAGACCGCCAACAAGACGCTCACGCCGGCCGAGTTCGACTTTCAAGTCTTCGGCACGCCCGACGAATTGCATGCATCGATCAAAGCAAAGAACACGACCGGCACCGCACGCGTGGTCGCCGGCTATTGCTGGCCATGGACCAGCAAGAAGGACCCGAAGGCCTTCGACATCGTCATCGGTGACTACCGCAAGCGCTGGAACCTCGACGTCGACGGTAGCTTGTGGATCATTGCGCCGAACTCGATCAACGAGGTGGGCTGCATTCATACCTGCCAGGGCTTGGAGGTGGACTACATCGGGGTCATCATCGGGCCGGATTTGATAGTTCGCGACGGGTGCGTCGTGACAGTGCCAGAGGCACGAGACCGATTCGACAAGACATTGCGCGGCTACAAGTCTCGATTCAAGGCCAATCCCAAAAATGCCGCTGCAGAGGCGGATCTCATCATCAAGAACACCTACCGCACGTTGATGACGCGCGGCATGAAAGGGTGTTACGTCTACTGCAGCGACGAAGAGACCGCGAGCTACTTTCGCAACCGGCTGTCACCCGGCGCGCTCGCTGCGGTCCAGCCATGAAGATCAGCGGCGGGCAACAACGCCTGCCGGCTGATGGCCTCAGGCTTGGTGCTGATCCATCGCGTTGGGCTTCTTCAGAAGCTCCTGGACAAGTCGGGCAATGTCGTCCACCAGATCGGAGGCAAGCCACATGATGTTGTCCCGATGCCGCTCCCCAATTCCTTCGAGCCATTCACTCCAGTCCCCATGGCAGCAACTCAGCAGAGATTGCAATTGGGTCAACTTGTTCTCAAGAGTGCCTGACGCGTCCTGCTGGTGGGTTACGTCGTCGGAGGTGGGCGTGTTTTGCCCGGCGATAATTCGATCAGCCATTTGATGTGCGTCCTTTCCGAGGTTGTGCACGTTGATTGGTCAGACGGCCATGGTGTTAGCGCACCTTGGCCGTCGCCTTTTGTGCCTCACATCGACATCGCTGCGGTGTGCATCGATGTCCCGCCGTGAGGCGCGGCGGACCTTCAAATGTATGGGAGAAGCGCGCTGGCGGACGCCTCCATGCAGTGAACAAATTGGGGATCGCGTCGACTTTGAGCGCATCACCGTGATCGTTGCTGCACTCGACGATGCGCAAGCTCGGGCCTTGATCTGCTTGGCCTTCGCACGACTCCTGTAGCGCAACGTGGGCAGGCAGACATCAGTCGCAGAACGCTGCGAGCCCCATGCCCCGTGCTTTCGCCCGGGTCAAGATCGCGTGCATCGACTTGAAGGCCGCAATCTGCCCGCGTTGGGCACCAGTTTCAGGGGTGTTGGCGGTGAATATCTCGAGCATGGCCACAACCTGCTCTCCACTCAGCAGTGAATCCTCGAAGTACTTGAGGTCGGCGCCTTTCTGGATGCATCTGTCGAAGAGGGCCGCGAGTGAGCGATGCACATCCAGATCGACGGAGCCCGCATGCTCGAGGCCACGCGGGTCTTTCGGCAAGTGCCTGCAGGCCGGTTCGACGAAGTAGAGGTCGAGCATTCGGCACCCTATCGAGGCATCCGCTTCGCCAGTTCGGCGCAGGTCAGGTCCAGGCCGTCGGCGTGCATTGCCAACGGCACGCGAAGCGTCTTTTCCAGGCTCTTGAGCCACTGGAAGAAACCGACGGTGTGCGCTTCGTCGGCCTCGGTCATCTCGAAAATTCCGTTGCTCGCATGCGATCGCTGGACGAGTTCGATGAGCGAGACGAACGACGCCAGATCCTTCGCGATGTCGGCAGTGTCCAGCGCGCGCATATCGCGGATCAGGCTCAGCTCTTCCTGCATCGGCATCACGGTCGGCCGCGTTGCCCAATATGCCAACAGCTTGCCGGGGGTCATCGCGGTCATGGGCCTACAGGCTCTCGAAGAAGTAGGCCAGCACTGTGTCGTCGGCGAATCCCTTGTCGAACATTTCGTCCGAAAGAGACCGCGCGGCATCATCGAAGGAAATCTGGTCGAACTTCCGGTCTTGCAGCATCTTCACGAATGGTGCGCACAGTTCGGCAAGCTCCGCGTGGTCGACGGCAAGCTGCCTCACACCGTCGCTCATGACGTACGGCAAGACCACGAAAACGCGCAGGTCGAAGCGGACATGGAAGCGGGCCTGCATTTCCTTGCTGAACTCGCAATCGATCAGGTGCGAGTACCGATCGTTGGCGGGGCCGTGGCCTGTAGCGTTCACCCTGGCTGCACTGAAGGCGTGGAGTACTTCGGCGAGTTCGTGAGCAGGCGTATCGGGCAGCGGCTCGAAGTCTCTTGCGGCGGCGAAGGCTTGGAGTTTCTGGATGGTCGGCGTCATGGCAAGTTCAGGGGCGCATCAAACAATCTCGGTGAACAGGCTCTCGAGCACGGTCGCCGGCATCAGTCACAGAATGCCGCAAGCCCCGAGTCTTCTTCTGCGGCACGATCAAGAATCCCCCGGATCGCCTTGAACGCAGCGATCTGCCCGCGATGAGCGCCAAGCACGCCGGTGCTCGCGGCGAACACACGCCGCATCGTCACGACCTGTTCGGGGCGCAGCAGGGAGTCGTCGAAGTAGGTGAGGTTTGCGCCCTTTTGCCCGCATTGGTCGAACACAACGTCCAAGGAGCGATGCGCATTGAAATCGATGGAGCCCGCATGCACCATTCCGCGCGGATCCTTGGGTATGGACCTGCATGAAGATGGGACGAAGTAGATGTCGAGCATGGGTGCAACGGGGCCACGCTCAACGCCGCAGCATCGAGCGGTAGTAGTCCGCGAGCGCACCGTGCGGAAGCAGAGCACCGGCAATCTTCGTCAGCACCTGCACGTCGCCCTCCTCCTTGCGGAAATGAACCGTGACACTGGAGGGAAGCAGCACCATCTGCTCGTCGCCCAGGTCGAAGTGTGTCGCGCCTTCGAAGGCGCTGGCGGCTTGCAAAGGCCCGGCAATGTCCGAGAAACCGGGTAGATCGCAATGGCCGAAGAAGTCGATGGTGTCGTGCGAGAAATTCTTTTTGGGGTCGAAGTGGAGGTTGAGGCTCCAGCCGTCGAAGTCGAAGGTGTACACGCCCCCCGCCCCCGTGCGCCATTGCTCGTCGGCCTCCTGCTCGCAGGCTGTCTGCTCCGGAATGCTCATGCCCGCGGCCAGATGCACGGCGCCTCGCTCGAGGTAGCGCAGAAGGTCGAGCTGCCCGGCGATGGTTTGCTTCAACATCCGACGTGCTTCACCAGCCTCCGTTTCACCGGAGACGGAAGTTCTCCGCCGCACTACCGAGCCACTCTTGCTGAGCAGGAATGTGCGCCGCAAGTCCTTCCAGGAATGAAGCAAAGCGCTCGAAGACCTTCACGGCCTCGGGATCCTCGAAGGTATGGCCCCACCCCGTGGTGTGGGAGTCTTCGAGCTGGTCCAGTATCTTGAAGAAAACCTCGCTGCGCGCGATGTCATCGGGCTCGAGCGCCATCACGCCAAGCATGAAGCGCACCTCGTCCCCCACGGAAAGCAGTGAGGGCGCGTTCTGCAGGTCTTCGTACAACAGGTCGATCGATTTCATGGACTGCAGGCCTTCATGGGTCAGGCGACCTTGTGGTCGGAATGTGAGTTCCATTCCTGCCAAGGCATCGTGCTTCGCCCCGACAGGCTCAGTCGCTGAACGCCACAAGCCCCGCGCCTTTGCCGACCGCTCCTTCGAAGATGCCGCGCATTTCGTCGAACGCCGCAAGCGCCTGGCGGTTGCCGCCAAGCTCTCCCACATTCGAAGTGAAGATTTTCAGCAGCGTTGCAACCTGTGCGGGTGTCAGCAGGGAATCTTCGAAGTACTTGAAACTTGCGCCGGCCTTGCTGCCCTTGTCGAACAACACGGCCAGCGAACGGTGCGCATCGAGTTCGATGGAGCCCGCCAGTTCCAGGCTGCCCGGGTCTTCGGGCACGTCCGTGGTGGAGGGGTCTGTGTAGTAGATGTCCAGCATAGTCAGTCCAGCGGGTGGAAGGTTCGAACGGTTCCGTCTTCGTTGACGGTGGCGCGATAGCGTTTGTATTGTCCGTCGTACTTCAGCCGGGACTCGAACACGGCCTTCCCCTCGTAGCTCGACTCCTTGCCGTGCTTGAGCGTCTTGCCCAGCAGCGAGGAAATCTCTCCCTGGCTCATGCTGGAGCTGAACTTCGATTTGTTGGGGAACCGCGCCGGATCGACGTGCCGGTCGTAGATGTGCTTCCACCCCGACGTGGCATTGCCCTGCTCCAGCGTGAAGTTGCGGCTGCCCCTGTTGAAGCCGACCGGCCGTGCAAGCGTCTCGCCGCAGATCCAACCCAGCGGGTCGATCCACCGGATGGGGTTGGGAGAGTAGCTGTGCAGGTTGTCGCCACCCGCAAGCCCGATCGGGTCAGGGCTGATGAACCGCCCAATGTCCGGGTCATAAAACCGGAAGGTGTTGTAGTGCAGCCCCGTGTCCCGGTCCAGGTACTGCCCCTGGAAGCGCAGGTTCTGCTCGATGGCCTGGGGCGCCGTGCCGGTCGATGCAACAGCGCGGCCATTCAGGGCCGTGACCTCCCATTGCTCGGTAACGGTTGCGCCCCATGTCCTGTAGCTCGCGCGCCAGCACAGTTGGCCTTCGTTGTTGCTCAGTTCTTCCGGCAGGCCGGCGGTATCGTTGTGAAAGTGAAAGACCTGTGCCGTGTCCGATGACTGGGCGGGCTCGGCCTTCGCGTCGAGCCGCGCGACTGGTACGTGGCTTTCGGCCTCGTACACATAGCTCACCACCTGCGAGCCCCTGCGCTCCTCGATGAGCCGCATCCCCTCCCAGACGAACCGCGTGCTGCCGAACGCATCGTGCTTCGCCACCCGCCGCCCCATGGCGTCGTAGTCGAATCGCGTGAGTTGCGTGGTGGCTTCGGGCGTGCCCGGGCGGCGCGTGGTGTGCACGGCCACGAGTCGGCTTTCCTCGTCCCACTCGAAGCGCTGCTCGGTATGCCTGCCCGCCCTCTTGCGCACCAGCCGGCCATGGCCGTCGTAGCTGTAGCGCTTGTCCTCGAAAACGCGCACTAAGTTGTCGCGCACATAGCCGGGCGCGGTCGATGATGCATCGAGCAGGTTGCCCGCGGGGTCGTAGGCAAAGCGTTCGCTGTTGGCGGCAGCCGCGCTGTGCACGGTTTCTTCTATGCGTCCGGTGGCGTCGTATCGGTGCCCTGTCGTGCCTTGCAGCGAATGCCGGCTCTGCCGCAGCTCACCCACTGGGTCGTAGCTGTATTCCTTCATCAGCCCGTCGAGCAGGCGAGCCCCGGGCGTGCCGGCGCTGTCGATGGCCTGGCGCCAGCTCGGGTCTTGTGTAGTGAAGGCTGTGTCCAGCCCGCCGGCCCGGCACCACGATGCGGCACGTCGGCCCAAGGGGTCGAGTGCGAAGCGGGTGTGCAGCGCACCCTGGCTGCGCGCCACTTCGCGGTGCAGGTCGTCGCGCTCGATGTCGCTGATGAGCTGGTGCACCGCGGGTGCATCGCCGCGCTGCTGCGACAGGTTGACCTGGTGCAGGTGGCCGGAGCCGTAGTACAGGTAGTTCAGCACACGCTGCACGCCTGGCTGCGACGCGATGGCGGGCAACACGGTCTGCGTGCGGTTGCCCAGTTCGTCGTGCGCGTGGTGCAGGGTGTGCGTTTCGCCGGTGAGCTCGTCGATGGCGGTCTCTTCGATCAGCCGGCCGAGCTTGTCGTAGGCGAAAACGGTGCGGTGCAGCGTGCGCGCTTCGCCGCCGGTGCGGGGTTGCGGCGCCTCCAGCTTGACCGCCTCGGTCAGCCGATCGAGCTGGTCGTAGCTGTAGCGATAGTGGTGGCTCTGGGTGCGCTTTCCGATGAGGCGGCCCACGGCGTCGCGCAGCAGTTCTGTGCGCAAGGGCCGGCTCGCGGCAGGCCGTGGCCCGGTGCCGTCGTGCAGCGCAAGGTCTTCGTCGCCGATGCCGGGCACATGGGTGATGCACACCGGCCAGCCGTTGGCGTCGTATTCCACCTGCACCCGCGTGCCGCCCACGCGGCGCTCTTCCACCACGCGATCGGCGGCGTCGCGCACGAACTCGAAGTGCAGGCCGTTCTCGTTGACGAGCGACTGCAGGCGCTGGGCGCTGTCGTAGTGCCACGCGATGCGGCGCCCCTCGGCGTCCTGCCGCGTCAGCGGTTGGCCGCGCAGGCCGAGTGCGAATTGCGTGCTGCGGCTCAGCGCATCGGTGGCAGCCACGATGCGGCCGGCGGCGTCGCGGCGGAACGACTGATGGCTCTGGTCGGGGAGCGACACCGACAGCAGCCGCCCCATGGCGTCGTGCGTCAATCGCGTGCGCTGACCCGCTGCGTCGGTCACGGCCTGCAGGTGGCCCCAGCCGTCGTAGGCGTAGCGCGTGGTCTTGCCGGAGCAGTCGGTCAGGGAGAGCAGTTGCGCGCACTCGTTCCAGGCCATGCGGTTGGTGCCGCCCTTGCCGTCGGTAACGACGATGGGCAGGCCCCGCCTGTCGTAGGCGTACTCGGTGGTGTGGCCCAGCGGGTCGGTCTCGCGCACCAGGTTGCCCTGGTCGCTGTAGGCGTAGGTCCAGGTGCTGCCGTCTGCCAGGGTCTCGCGCCAGGGCTGGCCGAACTCGGTCCAGCCGGTGCTCTGCGTGCGGCCCAGCGCATCGGTGCGGCTGCTCATGAGCCCCATGGGGTCGTAGGTGCAGCGCGTGGTGGCGCCGCCGGGCTCGGTGATGGCAACGAGCTGGCGCAGCTCGTTGTACTGCGCATGCCATTGGCGGCCCGCCGCGTCGATGTAGTCGGTGACCTGGTGGTCGGCGTTCCAGTGCCAGGCGAATTCGCGGCCGAGCTGGTCGATGACCAGGGTTTCACCCAGCGCCAGCGCATCGTCCGCGGGGGGCGTCATGCGGCGCACGGTGTAGCTCTCGCCGTCGTTTGTCCAGTGGCGGGCCACGTGCGCGTCGCCGGCCGAGCCACGCCACTCGTAGCGGCACTCCAGCCCCGCCGCGTCGGCGTGGAAGCTCATGAGGCCCTGGGCGTCGTAGCCGAAGCGGCGCACCACTACGCCATTGCGGTCGGTCACGTCGAGCAGGCGGCCTTCGGCGTCGTGCCTGTACGCCACCAGCAGGCCCGGCAGCTCGCCGGGTGCACCGGCAGCCAGGCGCACTGCCCCCAGCCGGCGGCTCTCGCCCGCGTAGTCGAGCGCAAGCAAGCGCCCGGTGCTGTCGGTCAGCTCGCTCAGCCGGCCCAGCGCATCGTGGCGCAGGTCGATGAAGTTGCCGTTGCGGTCCTCGAGCCGCGCGAGCTTCAGCGTCTGCGTGCGCAGCTCGCCTTCGGCCGGAGGCTCGAACATGAAGAACAGCCCGCCCGGCACGTGAATGAAGTAGTGGCCGCCTTCGGAGCGGCACAGGTCCAGGCCGTCGCGCATGCTGTATTGCCGAGTACCGGGCTCGATGTCTGGCAGCACCATCGGCCGGCCCTGCTCATCGATGAGCGTCACGGTGGGCTGTCCGGCGGCGTCATTGCCCAGCCGCAGCTCCATCGCATAGGGCAGGCTCCAGCCCTGCCCCAGCGCGCCGTCGCGGCGAAGGTCGTGGCTGCTGTAGAAGCGCTGCCACGCAATGGGCAGCGGGCCGGGCAAGCTGAAGTCAAGCTCGCTCTCGCCACCCAGAAACTTTCCGCCCGTGGCCGCATGCACCGGGTTGCCGAAGGAGCTGACCAGGCCGTGGATGCCCATGCCCAGCCCCACCGCGCCTTCGATCAGGCAAGGCAGCGCGTTCTTGCCCTGGCGCGCGAGCTTGGGCAGGCAGCGCAGGCCGCGGTAGATCATGACCACGTTGAAGATGGTCACCAGCACCTTCGAGATGAGCGGCACCTCGTCGGCCACCTCGCGCACGCGTGCGGTCGGCCCACCGATGAAGACGGTGGGCGAGCCTTCGCTCACCTTGGCGCCGCACTCGGTGTGGTCGTCCTTGCGCGAGGCCACGCCCATGTTGACGAACACGGTCTCCGCGCCCTCGGCAAGAAGGATCTGCGGCGAGTCTTTCTTGCAGCTCACGGTGTCCATCGGCATCTCGGGCGAGGCGCGCGCCGCGCCTATGGCCTTGTTGTCGATGAACACGTCCGACGAGCCGCTGGTGATCATGCCGGTCACGGTGAGGGTCTCGGGCACCAGCGCATCGGCAATCGACTCGCCCAGGCTCGCGCCGACATACCCGCCGACCATGCGCGCGCCCACCACCACAGCGCCCGCCACCAGCGGCCCCGCAAGCCCCCCGGTGCCGACCACGGCGGCCGCCGCCACGCCCACCGCGAAGCCAACGGCGATGCCGCCGATCAGCCCGCCCGCGAACTTGGCCCAGAAGCGCGCGTGCGCGTTGGTGTGGGCAATGGGGTCGTGCAGCCGGGCGGCGGGTTTACCGGCCATGGGTCGTCGTGGCCTTCAAGGTGTCAGGCCCTGGGCTGAAAGCTCTCGAGCGTGCGCCGCCACAGCGCGAGCGCCTCTGCGTCGAACGGCACGGGGCTGCTGGCCGTGAGGATGAGCACGGCCTTGCCGGTGGCGTCCTGCGGCAAGAGAAACACGGCCTGGCGCTGGTGCAGCGCCTGTCCGTTCTGCTTGAACTGCGTGGCGAGCTCGATGGCGCGCAGGCTCGCAATGGCGGGCCCCACGGCGATGTCGGTGCGCGACACCTCCTTCAGCTGGCTCACCTGGCGCGTCAGGTCGTTCATCTGCCGCGTGACGAACTGCGCCAGGCTCTCCTGCGCGCGCAGCGCATCGCGGCTCACGATGAGCGTGGTGCCGGAACCATCGGGCATGGCCAGCACGTTCATCGAGCGATCGATGCGCCCATCGTCCGGCACGTCGAACTGGCCTTCCTGGATGTGGTACTTCATCAGGCTGCTGTCTTCCGGGTTTGTTCTATGCGGGGTCGAAAGCCATGAAGGCCAGGCAGTCGGGGTTGCGCTCGGTGAAGCCGAACGACAGCCGGCCCCAGCCGAGCGTGGCCGTGAAGGTGCTCGCTTCGTCGAGCGAACGGCCGCGCGGCACGTCGATGAGCTCCAGTGCGGCGTAGTGCTGGCGCACTTCGGCCATCGGCACGCAGCGCCCCTTCAGCTCCAGCACCAGGAAGCCCTGGCTCGCGTCTTCGCGCTTGATGCGCAGGTCGATGCGCGCAAGCTCGGTGCCATCGGCAAGGCGCACCGGCGTACCTTCGAAGAACCGGAACGCGTCGCCGCCTGCGGCATGCGTGTCGCTCAAGGTGGTCGACAGCGTGCGGCCGACCTTCTGCGTGGAGAACGGCAACTGCGCCGCCAGCGCATCGATGGCCTGCCAGAGCGTCATGGTCGTGGCTTGCCGGTTCATGGATTCAGTGCTTGCCGGCATATTTCTTGTCGTAGGAGTTGCCGTAGTACTGCGTGTACTGCTCGCCGGTGGTCGATGTGGTGAGCGTGCCGTAGTACTTGCCGGCCGCGGCTCTTGCGGCCTCCCGGGTACCACCCTTCACCATGCCGTTGTAGGCCTCGTTGAAAGCTTCCACATTCGCGGGGTTCGCGCCCTGGAGGATGTCGACCTTGGCCGCGCGCCAGACTTCACGCTGCACCTGGATCTGGTTCAGTGCGGCCTCGCCCTCGGAGCTGAGCATGCTGTTGACGAACGCGGTCTTCGAGGAAATATCGGGC
Organism: Variovorax sp. F042; assembly: GCF_057814215.1. Classification (NCBI taxonomy): domain Bacteria; kingdom Pseudomonadati; phylum Pseudomonadota; class Betaproteobacteria; order Burkholderiales; family Comamonadaceae; genus Variovorax; species Variovorax sp. F042. Next base: position 182,413 of record NZ_JBVASX010000008.1, on the reverse strand, counting down.
TTGAAGCGGTATGAATAGACCGCGTGCCCGACCTCGTGCGACAGCGAGGCGGCGGTCTTGTACGGGTCGCTCGCGTAGTCGCCGTCGATCACGATCTTCCTGACACCCGGATTGGTGTTGGCATACGAGCCTCCGCCTGCAGCGCCATAGCTGACATTCCATTTCTCGCCCTGCAAAAACTTGATCTGCCTCTGCAGCGTGGGCGACCTCGCCGCGATGGCGTCGACACCTTTGCCGAGGCCGGTGGTGACGTAACCCGGTGGCGCGGCTGCGGGCACAGCACGCTCAGATGCCTCTGCCGACGTGGCAGCAGCCGCGGGCGTCAGGGGCACGCCGTCTTCCACCACGGCTTCCTCGCTCTGGCTGCCGATGGGCGCATCGCAGTTCAAGAAGATCTTGCTGCCGCGCTGGTCGAGCTCGCCCGTGAAGTTGACGAGGCCCTTCACGCCGTTGATGTTCACCGTGCCGTCGGCCAGCAGCACGATGGACGACTTGCCGCAGATCAGCGAGATGCTGGTCTTGCCGGTGACGAACACGTCCTGGTCGGCCGCCTGGATCACGACCGACTTGCGGCCTGTGATGTTGGCGTTGCTCTCGGTGGAGGTCATGGAGGCGTCGGTCTTCGACACCAGGTTGACGGCGCCCGCGCTGGCGTGCGAGACGATGTCGCCGCCCGACACCACGTTGACCTGCCCGCCCTCGCTCACCTGCGTGAGCATGCCGCCGGTAACGAGCTGCGTGAGCTGCGCGCCGGTGGTCAGCGTCATGGCCGAAGTGGCGCGCATCGACACGCTCTGCCCCGAGCTCACGACGATAGGCTTGGGACTGATCATGGTCTGCCCCTCGGGGCTGACGATGGAGACCACGGGCTTGTCGATCTTGCGCGAGAGGTCGAGCATCTGCTGAGCGTCGGCCATGGCGGGGTCAGGGTTGTCCGAGACGCCGGCTTCCGGCGTGCCGCCCGCGGCCAGCGCCGCCACGGCCTGCGAAACGCCACCCGCGGCCTGCACACCCTGCACCAGGCCCATCAGCGTCTGGTTCTTGCCCTGAGCCATCGACCCGACCAGCGCCTTGGTGGCCGCGATGGCCTGGCCCGACGCCTGCATCAGCGCATTGCTCTGCGCCAGCGTGGCGCCCATGTGCTCGTGGCCGTCGGGGTTGTCGCGCGAGACGCGTTGCGCGTAGTCCTGCGTGTAGGTGGTCAACAGCAGGCCCTTGTCCGCGCGGATGGAGCCCCACTCGTTGGTGCGCAGCTCGAAGCCATAGCTGCGCTGCACGCCCGAGCCCTGGTTCATCAGGTAGCCCATGTGCAGGTGGGTGTTGCCGTGGTCGGTCGACAGCTCGATGTGCTCGGTGCCGCGGCTGTCCTCGAAGCGCAGCATGTGCTTGCCGCCGCCGCCCTTGCTCCAGTTCGTCTGGAAGCCGGTCTGCGTCTTGTGGCGCGGCAGCTCCCACGGCGGCATCTGCGCGGCGTTGTAGACACAGCCGGTGACGATCGGATAGTCGGGGTCGCCGTTGAGAAAGTCGACGATCACCTCCTGTCCGATACGCGGGATGTGCATGGCGCCGTAGTTGCTGCCAGCCCAGGTCTGCGACACGCGGATCCAGCACGACGAGTTCTCGTCGCGCCGGCCATAGCGGTCCCAATGGAACTGCACCTTGATGCGGCCGTACTCATCGGTGTGAATCTCTTCGCCCGCGGGGCCCACCACCACCGCGGTCTGCGGTCCGGTGGTGCGCGGCCTGGGCGTGACGCGCGCGGGGCGATAGGGCGCGCTGTCGGGGAGCACCTCGAAGGTCTGGCGATAGCTGGTGCTGCTGGTCGATTCGCTGTAGGCCGCGTCCGCCGCGCCGACCACGCGCAGCGCGTTCTCCTGGAAGTCGTAGGTCACGGCCTCGATCAGGTAGCGGCGGTTGTCCTCGGCGTTCGGATGGCGCGCCAGCTCGAACAGGTAGCCCGGTGCCATGTGGCGCAGGTTGCCTTCGGCGCTCACCAGTTCGCGGCGCCCGGCGAGCTGCTCCAGCCGCAGGCGTGCATAGTTCTCGCCGTCACCCAGCTCGGTGTAGCCGCCGGGCCAGTCGTAGATCTCGAAGTCGTCGCGGCTGTGGCCGGCCGGCTGCTGGCGCACTGTGTCGATCTCGGCGTTGGGCTTCTTGAAGTCGTAGTCGTCCGCAGCGAAGTTGCCCGACGCGATGTCTTCAGAATGGCTCCAGCTGTCGATGAAGTCCTGCTCGAGGATCTGCGCGGCCAGCACGCCCGCGTGGTACGGCACCTTCACCGGACCGCTGGGCAGGGGGGTGTGCGAATCCGCGCCGTCGCACAGCACCAGCTGATGGCTGCCCTGCGCGTGCGAGAAGAAGTAGTAGATGCCCTCCTGCTCCATGAGCCGGCTGACGAAGTTGAAGTCGCTCTCCGAGTACTGCACGCAGTAGTCCCAGGTGCGGTAGTTGCCGCTCAGGCGCGCGTCGATGGCATAGCCGTAGGGCGCGAGCACCTCCTGCAGGATCTGCGGTGCCGTCTTGAACTGGAAGATCTTGAAGTCGGAGCGACGCGTGGCGTACCACAGCCAGGGGCGCAGCGTGGCCTCGTACACGCACATGTCGCCGTCGTCCTTGCCCACGTAGGCAAAGCGCGTGACCTGTCCACTCAGGAAGCGCTTGCCGGCGCCGCCGAGTTCCGTGGCGAGGTTCACCTCGATGCTCATGTCCTCCCCCAGCATGCGCTTGGGCTGGATGTTGGGCATGTCGCTGATGAGCCGCACGCGATGCTCGAACAGTGCGGAGATGCGCTCCTGTCCCGTCATCGAGCGGAACTTCAGGCGCTCGCCCAACACGCTGTGGGCGATGAAGCTGCGGGTCATTCCTGGAAGGCTCCCTGGTCAATGCGAGCCCGGCGCGTGCCGCAGAAGCGAGCAACGCGCCCGGCAAAGGGAACTCATGCTTCCTTGTTTTCCTTGATGTTCCAGCCCAGCACCGTCTCGGCGCCCTTGCCGCCCTTGTCGGTCTGTTCCCAGTACTGCTGCTTCACCTTCGCGGCCTGGAAGGCGTACTGCACGAACACGGCGTCCGAACCCTGCTCGGCCGTGTACTGCACCGAGGTGACCAGCACTTCTTCGAGCGTGACGCGGGTGTATTCGATCTGCGAACCGCCGGCCTTGCACACCGACACTTCCACCTTGCTCAGGTGCTTGCCGCTGGCGCAGTTCTTGAGCACCGAAGGCGCCGCCTTGTCGATGCGCGCGAGCACCTGCAGGTCGTTGAAGCTGGCCTTGCCAACCCCGCCGCCGCCGCCGCTGACCATGTTTCCAGGCTGCGTTGCTCCCCACGCAAACGACTTGATGTCCGTCCACTCCTTGTGGTTCGAGTCCTTCGATTCGCCGTTCGCGCCTTCAACGCGCATGAACATGTCTACTGCCATGAGATCAACTCCCTCAGAAATTGCGTGCCCATCGAGGACACCGTGGAACCAGCCGCCCTCCACTTGCAGGAGGACGGCAGCGAATCGCAACCGGATGGCGCCAGCGCTGGTGACACAGCGGGGGTCGCCCCATCTTTCAGGCGCAACGCTTTCGCATTACATCGCGCCTTCGAATCCATTCGTGCCCACTTTCCATTCGATCAAATCGAAACAAGTACGCAACGGAAGGCCCGATTTTTAACAAACTTTTCCTGCTTTATCGATCTGTTGCACGGATCTTTTTTGTCTATTTCTTCAGAAAACGTCCGAAACAAAACAATAAGTTTTAAACCGCCTCATCTCTCGAAGATGCAATGAGCCAAAGGGTCTGCGAGGTGTTGGCGGTCCGCGCTACATCGGGTTCGCAAGGGACGTACCTTAAGCGAGGCACCTGCGCACGACCAGTGCCAAACGGCATGCGGAGAAAGAACTACAGACACTGCCTGCACGATGCGCTGATCGATTCGAACAAGAAAGATCAATAAAAAAGCCCGTCATCGACACGATGACGGGCTTGGGTTGGAGCAGTGCTACCGAGCAATCACGTGCCGGCTCTCGCCTCGTGGAGCCACCTTGCCACCAAGGCCGGAACCACGTCGGTGGCCTTGCCTTGCAGGAAGGTGAATCCGTGCGGCACGTCTTCCATGTCGAGCGCAACCAGCACCTTCTGCGCAGAGCGATCCGCGTACCGCACCAGCGATGCCGCAGGGTTGACGGTGAGCGACGTGCCCACCACCAGCACGCGCGCCGCGGTGGCCACATGCAGCTCAGCTTCGTCGAAGTGCTGTACCGCTTCGCCGAACCACACGATGTCAGGCCGCAGTTGGGTGCCGTCTTCGCACAACTGGCCCATGGCAATGGGTTCGCCGTCGATGCGGTAGCGCCTGGGTTCAGGCTCCGACGTGCCGCGCGCATACGCGAGTTGCCCGTGCACGTGCAGCACGTTGCTTGAACCCGCACGCTCGTGCAGTGCATCGACGTTCTGCGTGACGATCACGACTTCATACGCCGACTCGAGCGACGCAATGGCAAGGTGCGCGGCGTTCGGCTGCGCCTGCCACGCCTTCGCTCGCCGCTCGTTGTAGAAGGCCAGCACCGCCTCGGGGTGCTTTCGCCAGCCTTCAGGGCTTGCGAGCTCCTGCCACGAGTAGGTGTTCCACAAGCCTTTGGCATCTCGGAACGTAGGCAGGCCGCTTTCGGCACTCACGCCCGAGCCCGAGAGCACGACGATCTTTTTCGGTTGGACTTCGGGTTTCATGCTTCGCTGCTCCTTTGGGATTTTTGCGTTCGAGTCTGGCGCTGGCGTCTATGCGAAAGATAGGCAGGTTTTTGGCTCCCCGAACACGGATCGAACGTGTGACACGCGCATTAACAGTGCGCTGCTACTACCAGCTGAGCTATCGGGGAAAAAGTGGATGGATCGAAGGATGAATGGAGGCGCGACCCGGAGTCGAACCGGGGTGGACGGATTTGCAATCCGTTGCATAGCCACTTTGCTATCGCGCCGGAATATATGGCGTTCCGCAGGGGAGTCGAACCCCTGGCTTCCTCCTGGACAGGGAGGCACTCTGGCCACTGAGTTAGCGGAACGAAAGAGAAAACTGGCAGACCCTCAAGGATTCGAACCTTGGATGCCGGGATCAAAACCCGGTGCCTTGGACCACTAGGCGAAGGGCCGGTAAGGGATGGCGCGCGCGGAAGGAGTCGAACCTTCAACCGTTGGGTTTGGAGTCCAGTGCTCTGCCAGTTGAGCTACACACGCGTGGAAAAAAGAGATGGTCTGAGTGGCAGGATTTGAACCTGCAGCCTCCTGCTTCCAAGGCAGGCCGTCTACCAGATTGACACTACACCCAGAGAAAATTTGGTGCCCCAGGGGAGACTCGAACTCCCAGAATTCCGCTTCTAAGGCGGACACGTCTACCAATTGCGTCACCAGGGCTGAATGAAAAATGATGTGAGGCGACGATCCGTTCCAGTGGCCGGTCTCGCCTCGGTGCTTGCGAATTTTTAAAGAGCGTTCACGAGGCCGAAGCCCGGTGTCATGCAGCACGATCGCTGCTTGAGAAATGAGTGAAGCGAAAAACAAAGAGGCCCGGAACCTTGCGGTGTCCGGGCCTCTTTTGAGAGAGCTTGTGAGGTCTGCGCCTATGCGCTTCCTCCACCCGGTTGCATCTGATCCTCGTCATCGCATGCCCACAGATTGGTCTGCGGCTTCTGCATGGAATACGGGGACTGATCGAGCTGCTGCAACGACGGCAGCAGACCAAAGCTGAGGCCGGCATGCGATGCGACGCGCACGAACACATTGCCCGATGCGGGGCAAGTGCTGTAGATGCGGATCTGTGCGGCTTTCACGATGGGTGTCCTGTTGGCGTTGACTGGGTTTGGACTGTAAATAGTCTTTACACAATCGTCAACTGCCTCGATCAACTTTTTTTCAAGTACCGTTGCGGCAACGCACCCCCTCCCCTTCACCTCCAGGAGCCCGCATGGCGTCTTCGACCCTCGCAGCCCATCCGCACTACGACCGCCTGATCGCAGCCGCGCGCAACCTGCCTCCGTTGCGCGTTGCAGTGGTCCACCCCGCCAACGCTGTGTCGCTCGAAGCAGCACTCTCCTCTGCAGCGCTGGGCCTGATCGCTCCTACGCTGGTCGGCCCGCGCACAAAGATCGAAGCCGCCGCACGCGAGATCGGCGCCGACATCTCCGGCATCGCCATCGTCGACGCACCGCACAGCCATGCCGCAGCCGATGCCGCCGTCGCGATGGCACTGCGTGGCGAGGTCGATGCCTTGATGAAGGGCAGCCTTCACACCGACGAACTGATGGGCGCGGTTGTGCGCCGCGAAGGCGGCCTGCGCACCTCGCGCCGCATCAGTCATTGCTTCGTGATGGACATACCCGGCCACGCGCAGCCGCTGATCATTTCGGACGCGGCCATCAACATCGCGCCCACGCTCGAAGAGAAGGTCGACATCGTGCAGAACGCCATCGATCTCGCGCATGCGCTGCAGATGCCGGCGGTGCGCGTGGCCGTTCTCTCGGCAACTGAAACTGTCAACCCCAAGGTGCCGTCAACGCTCGATGCAGCAGTGCTGTGCAAGATGGCCGACCGCGGCCAGATCACCGGCGCGGTGCTCGACGGTCCGCTCGCGATGGACAACGCCATCGACGCCGAAGCCGCGCGCATCAAGGGCATCACCTCGCCAGTAGCGGGCCGCGCCAATGTGCTCATCGTGCCCGACCTGGACGCGGGCAACATGCTCGCCAAGAGCCTCACCTTTCTCGGTGGCGCCTATGCAGCAGGCATCGTGCTGGGCACCAAGGTGCCGGTGATCCTCACGAGCCGCGCCGATTCCGAGCCCGCACGACTCGCCTCTTGCGCCGTCGCGTCCATGCTGGCGAAGGCGGGGCGCGACAAGCTCATCAAGGCGGTCGGCTGAGCAGCCAGGGTCAGCGCGCGCCGGCCACGATCGCAATCCCCCGGATCTGCCCCGCCTCCACAGCACGCTCCGGCTTCGGATAGCGCGCCGGTGCAAACCGGTGCAGCAACTCAGCCTCCCGCAGCTTCGCGGCTTCGAGGTTCGCGAGCTTGACGTGGCCGAAGCCACGAATCGACAGCGGCAACGCAGCAATGCGCGCGGCCGTTGCCTGATTGCCGGCCGACAACTCGCCAGCCATGGCTTCGAGCAAGCCATCGAAATGCACGATCAACTCACGCTCTGCGCGCCGCTCGCCAGTGCGCCCGAACGGATCGAAAGCCGTGCCGCGCACCCGCTTGCCAAGCGCCAACCAGCGCATCGCTGACAGCATCCAGCCGCCGATGCGGATCTTGGCGGGCGCCTGTCCGTGCGCGGCGCGCGAAACCAGCGGCGGCGCCATGTGGAATTCGAGCTTCAACTCGCCTTCGAACTGCTCCTTCAGCTTCTGCATGAACGCGCCATCGGTGTACAGGCGCGCCACCTCGTACTCGTCCTTGTAGCTCATGAGCTTGAGCAGGCTGCGCGCCGCATTGCGCGTGAAAGGCAGGCTCGCATCGCCGCCCGGCAGTGCCGCCTCGCGCATCTGCAGGCTGCGGATGCGCGTCTCGAAGCGGGCCGCCCATGCGGCGTTCTGGTAGCCGGTCAGATGGCGGCGTGCATCGGCGAGCAACACATCGAACGGGCGCTCATCAGTCGTTGATGCCTGCGCATCGACAGGCGCAGCGCGCAACTGATCCAGCGCCGCAGGGTCACCCGCAGCAAGCCGCCCCAGCGAGAACGCCGACTGGTTGGCCGCCACCGCCACGCCGTTCAGCTCGATCGCATGCATCAGCGCCTCCAGGCTCAGCGGCACCAGTCCGCGCTGCCATGCGTAGCCGGTTGCGACGATGTTCGCCGCCAGCGTGTCGCCCAGGAACTCTTCAGCCAGGCTTTGCGCGTCGAAAGTCTCGACCTGCTCTTCGCCGGCAACGAAGCGCATCTTCTCCAGCAGCAGATCCACATGCAGATCCGCATCCGGATTGCGCAACGACTCGGCCACCGGAATCTCGTGGATGTTTGCCAGCACGCGCGTGCGTCCGTGCCGCACGGTCTGCAGCGCATCGGCCGACGCACCCACGACCACGTCGCAGGCCAGGATCGCATCGGCCTGTTGCGTGTCGATGCGCACCTGATGCAGCCGCTCGCGCGAATCGGCCAGCCGCACGAAGCTCAGCACCGAGCCGCCCTTCTGCGCGAAGCCCATGAAGTCGAGCACGCTCGCGGCCTTGGCTTCCAGGTGCGCCGCCATGGCGATCACCGCGCCGACCGTTACCACGCCGGTGCCGCCCACGCCGGTCACGAGCAGGTCGTAGGGGCCGGTCCACACATGCTCCGCCGGATGCGGCAATGCGGCCACCCGATGCAGGAAGGCATCGCGCCCGGCCGCCAGCGCGCCGCTCTTGCGGCGCAGCTTGCCGCCCGTCACGCCCACGAAGCTGGGGCAGAAGCCCTTGGCGCAGGAGTAGTCCTTGTTGCAGCTGGTCTGGTCGATCTTGCGCTTGCGCCCCATCGGCGTTTCGTGCGGCAGCACGGCCACGCAGTTGCTCTGCACGGTGCAGTCGCCGCAGCCTTCGCACACAGCCTCGTTGATGAACAGGCGCTTGGGCGGGTCGGCCAGTTCGCCCTTCTTGCGGCGGCGGCGCTTCTCGGCCGCGCAGGTCTGTTCGTAGATGAGCACCGTCACGCCCGGCATCTCGCGCAGGCGGCGCTGCACGTCGTCGAGCGCGGCGCGGTCGTGGAACTCGGTGCCTTTCGGAAAGCGGTCCTTGATGTCGTCGTACTTGCCGATTTCGTCGCTGACGACGACGACCTTGCGCACCCCTTCCGATTCGACCTGCCGCGCGATGGCATCCACGCTGATGACGCCATCGACCGGCTGCCCGCCAGTCATCGCCACCGCGTCGTTGAAGAGGATCTTGTAGGTGAGCGTTGCCTTGGCCGCCACGGCCTGCCGGATCGCGAGGTAGCCCGAGTGGTAGTACGTGCCATCGCCCAGGTTCTGGAACACGTGCGGCGTCTTGGTGAACATCGCGTGCGAGATCCAGTCGACGCCCTCCCCGCCCATCTGGATCAGCCCCGCCGTGCTGCGGTCCATCCAGTTGGCCATGAAGTGGCAGCCGATGCCGGCACGCGCCGTCGAACCCTCCGGCACCTTGGTGCTGGTGTTGTGCGGGCAGCCGGCGCAGAAATACGGCACGCGCTTGACCGCATCGCTTGCGTTGCCGAGCAGCTCGGGCGGCGTGAAGTCGCGCACGTGCTGCAGGTGGTCACCCAGGTCGTGGTTTTCGGGAAAGTGCACGGCCAGCCAGTGCGCTACCAGCTCGATGAGCCGTGACGGGCGCAGCTCGCCGAGCGCCGACACCAGCGGCTGGCCGTCGCGGTCATGCTTGCCCACGAGCACAGGCCGCGCATCGGGCGGTGCGTTGTAGAAGATGTCGCGCAGCTGCGTCTCGACGACCGCGCCCTTCTCCTCGACGATGAGAATCTCTTCGAGCCCCTGCGCAAAAGCCTTGATGCGCGTCTGCTCGACCGGAAAGCTCAGGCCGATCTTGTAGAGCCGCACACCGGCGCGGGCCAGTTGCTCCGGCGAGAGTTCGAGCCGGCGCAGCACTTCCATCAGGTCGTGATGCGCCTTGCCGCAGGTGACGATGCCTACCTTGGCGTGCGGGCTCACGATCACATCGCGGTCGATGCTGTTGCGCTTGGCGAAAGCAGCCACGGCCGCGAGCTTGTCTTCGAGCCGCGATTCGATGCGCAGCGACGGCAGGTCGGGCCAGCGGTAGTGCAGGCCATCGGGCGGCGCGCGGTGGCCGGTGGCGGCGCTTACGGTATCGGCGTCTTCCCATGCCTCGACGCGCTCGTTGATCACGTCCAGGTCGACGGTGCCGGCGCTTTCGACCACTTCAGACAGCGCCGCCATGCCGACCCAGGCACCCGAGTAGCGCGACAGCTCGTAGCCGTACAGGCCGAACTCCAGGTACTCGGCCACGCACGAGGGCTGCATCACCGGCATGCGCCAGGCCATGAAGGCATGGTCGCTCTGGTGCGGCATCGACGACGACACACAGCCATGGTCGTCGCCCGCCACCACCAGCACGCCGCCGTGCGGCGACGAGCCATACGCATTGCCGTGCTTGAGGGCGTCGCCCGCGCGGTCCACGCCCGGCCCCTTGCCGTACCACATGGCAAACACGCCTTCGACGGTGCGCTCTGGATCAGACTCGACACGCTGCGTGCCCAGCACCTGCGTGGCCGCCAGCTCTTCGTTGACGGCCGGCACAAAGCGGATGCCCGTTTCCTTGAAGCGTTCGCCGGCCTTCCAGATGGCCTGGTCGACCATGCCCAGCGGCGAGCCGCGGTAGCCGCTGACGAAGCCCTGCGTGTGCAGGCCGCGCTGCGCGTCGCGCCGGCCCTGCATCACCAGCACGCGGATCAGCGCCTGCGTGCCGGTAATGAAGACCGAGCCCGAAGGGGCCCAGAGGTTGTCGGAGAGCTGGTAGCCGGGCCGTCTGAGTGCGGCTGTGTCATGTGGGGCGTTCATGCCCGGAATTGTTCTGCGACACACCAGGGAAGTGCTTCTTCAATACACTGGCGCAGACCCTTGTTTGAAGAATAATCTTCTCGGAACTTGCCATGAACGTCGATTCTCTTTCCCTTGACGAGCATTGCCTCAAGATCCTTTCTGCACTGCAGCACGATGGCCGCCAGACGGTGCAGCAGATTTCAGACACCATCGGCCTGTCGCCCACGCCCTGCTGGAAGCGCATAAAAGACATGGAAACGGCCGGCGTCATCCGCGGCTATACGGCGCTGGTCGACCCCGAACTGGTGGGCCTGCACGTGTCTGCCGTGGCCGAGGTGAACCTCGACCGCCACAGCGAGGCGATGGTGCAGCGCTTCGAAGAGGCCGTGGCCGCGAGCCCGCAGATCATTCGCTGCGTGTCGGCCACCGGGCCCGCGGACTACATCCTGAACGTGACCGTGCCGGACATGAAGCACTACGAGCGCTTCCTGCACGAGGTGCTGTTCAGCCTGCCCGGCGTGACGCACGTGCGTTCGAGCATCGTGCTGCGCGAGATCAAGTCGGAAACGGCGCTGCCGCTCGACCACCTGCTGCCCGGCACGCCGGGCAAGCCTCGCGCGACGGGGGGCCGGCGAAGCTAAGGCCGGGCCGTGTGGAGAATGCCGGCATCCGCAGCAACGAAGACGTCCTGACCATGCCCTCACCAAAAACGACCGCCTTCTTCCCCCGCCTCGCGCTCGCCGCGCTGATTCTTTCTTCTGCCGGTGCTGTCGCCTTCGCGGCCACGCCGACCGCGACCGCGGCACCAGCGACTGCGCAAAGCGCAGCCAAGGCCGTACCAGGCGCTCCGGTGCCCGCAGGCTCGCCGCAGCAGACCGGCCCGGTCCACTTCCAGTTCGCCATCTACTACGCCAAGACCCCGGCCACCGACCCGATGGCCGCGTTGCGCAGCCGGCTCGCCAAGCTCGGCGGCAGCGCGAAGCTGCTGAAGGCGGCACCCACGCCAGCGACGGCCACCGAGCCCGTGGTCTTCGCGAACTGGAACACCACCACGGTGCTCAAGGAGTACCGCGCGCCGAGCATGGAGATGCTGCAGCGCTTCGGCCGCGGCATCTCGCGCGAGCAGGCCGAAGCCCTGCAGACCGCGGACAAGGCACTCATCATCGATTTCGCGCACCCGGCGCAGCAGTCTTCGGCCGCGATGCAGAAAGCCCTGCAGCTCACACTGCAGGTGGCGCGCGACACCAACGGCCTTCTGTGGGACGAAGAAACACGCGAGGTCTTTTCGCCCGACGAATGGCAGAAGCGCCGCATCGACACCTGGGCCGGCGGCGTGCCCGACATGTCGCAGCACACGACCATTCATGCCTACCGCAGCGGCGACCTCGTGCGGGCCATCACGCTCGGCATGTCGAAGTTCGGGTTGCCCGACGTGGTGGTGAGCGATTTCTCGTGGTCGAGCAACCGCCCGATGGGCAATCTCGTCAACATGTTCTCGCAGGCAATGGTCGAAGGCGCCACGCTGGCGCAGCCCGGCCAGTACGACCTGGACCTGCGCGCACTCAAGCACGCTGCCGCGCGCGACCCGCAGCTCACGCACCTGAAGCCCAATGCCGCAGCGGTGGCAAAGCTCTCGCTGGTCAACGGCACATGGGAAAGCGGCGATCCGCAGAACCGGCTGTACGAGATCCGCTTCAATCGCTACAAGGGCCCCGACCGCTATGCGCAGCAGACCGCAATGCTGGTCTCGGTCTTCGGTGCTGACGAAGACAGCGTCACGCGGCTCAAGCACAACGACGAACTGCTCGCCGCCAGCAAGGCAGCCAACGCCCAGTTGCCCAAGCTGCGCGACGCCTTCGCCAAGGGCCTGCAGCCCGGCGAATACATCCTCGTGAAGGCGCCCTTCACCACGCGCAGCGGCAGCAACGAATGGATGTGGGTCGAAGTCGCGCGCTGGAACGGCGATGTCATCGAAGGCCTGCTGAAGAACGAACCGGTCGAGGTACCGAACCTGCACGCGGGCCAGATGGTGAAGGTGTCGCAAGCCAAGGTGTTCGACTACATGCGCCGCTACGCGGACGGTCGAGAGGAAGGCAACGAGACCTCCAAGATCATCGCGCGCATGCAGAATCCGAAAAAGTAAGAGGATCAATCACCGAGGCCCTCCAATGCACATTCGCGAACTCGCCAGCGGCCTGCAGTTTCCCGAAGGCCCGATCGCCATGGACGATGGCTCGGTGCTGCTGGTCGAGATCGCGCGTGGCACGCTCACCCGCGTACGTGCTGACGGACTGGTGCAAGTGGTTGCCGACCTCGGCGGCGGGCCGAACGGCGCGGCCATCGGGCCCGATGGTGCGGTCTATGTCTGCAACAACGGTGGCTTCAAGTGGCACACAGAAGCCGACGGCTGCTTGCGGCCGGTCGGCCAGGCCGAAGACTATTCGGGCGGCCGCATCGAACGCGTGAACCTCGCCACTGGCCGCGCCGAGCGCCTGTACGACACAGTCGAAGGCGGCGCGCTGTGCGGCCCCAACGACATCGTGTTCGACGCACAGGGCGACTTCTACTTCACCGACCTGGGCAAGGTGCGCGAGCGCGACATGGACCGCGGTGGCCTCTTCTACGGCCATGCCGATGGCAGCGCCGCAAGCACCATCGCCCGGCCGGTGATGACGCCCAACGGCATCGCCCTTTCGCCGGACGGCAACACGCTCTACTACGCCGAGACCGAGGGCGCCCGCGTCTGGGCCTTCGACATCACCGCGCCGGGCCGCGTTCGCAAGGACGGCTGGCCCTCGCCGCATGGCGGCCGCATGCTCTGTGCCTCGCCGGGCGGGCATTACCAGCGCTTCGATTCGATGGCGGTCGACGCACTTGGCAACCTTTGCGTGGCGACGCTGCTGCACGGCGGCATCAGCATTGTGTCGCCCGATGGCAGCACCGTCGAGCATGTGCCGCTGCCCGACCGCTACACCACCAACATCTGCTTCGGCGGGCGCGACCGGCGCACGGCCTACGTCACGCTCTCGGGCAGCGGGAGGCTGATTGCCATCGATGACTGGCCGACGCCCGGGCTCACGTTGAACTTCGAAGCCTAAGCAAAGGGAATGGCCGTGTTCGGCGCGGGCACGACGCCGTCGGCAAACAGTTGCTCGATCTCGAGCGCGGTGAATCCGAGCGATTCCAGGACGCAGACGGCGTCTGAATTGAAAGGCCGAGGACTCGCGCCCGGCGAGCCTGGCGTGCCGTGCAACCGGACAGGAAGACCGATTCCCTTGTAGTCATCGCGAGCGACCACCATCTCGCGATGCTTTGCGTGAGGCTGGGCAAAGGCCTCCGACACCGAATGCACCGGCGCCGCGGGCACCCCCGCCGCCATCAACGCATCGCACAGCATCTTGCGCGCGCGGTGGCAGATGGCGTGTTCGATCTCGACCCGAAGGGCATCCCGATGCTGCAGACGCCCAGCGTTGTCGGCGAAGCGTTCGTCCACCGCAAGGTCAGGTCGTTCGACCACGCCGCAGAAGCGCTCGAACTGGCCACGGTTCATGATCCCGAGAAAGATCTCGCCGTCGCCGCACGTGAAGCGGTCGTAAGGCGCAATGTTGGGATGGGCGCTGCCGAGCAGACCCGGCTCCTGATGCGATTGAAAGTAGTTGGCCGCATGCGGGACCAGCAGGCTCAGCGCCGCATCGAACAGCGTAGCCTCCACGTGCTGCCCTTGGCCCGAGACGTTGCGGCCTTGCAGCGCAAGCAGGATGCCCGACAGCGCGGTGTAGGCGGTGAGGTGGTCGACGATGGGCACGCCGATCCGTGTCGGGCCACTCGCCTGTTCGCCATTGACGCTCATGAGTCCGCACAGCGCCTGCAGCACCGCGTCATAGCCGGGCAGCCCACCCAGCGGGCCGTCTGCGCCAAAGCCGCTGATGCTGCAGTGGATGAGGCGCGGGAAGCGCTCCTTGATCCACCCTTCGTAAGAAATTCCCCATTTTTCCAGCGTACCGGGCAGAAAGTTCTCGATCAGGACGTCGGCCTCCTCGAGCAACCGTTCGAGGATCCGCCGTCCCGGCGGCTTCGAAAGATCGATGCTGATGCACTGCTTGCCCCGGTTTATCGCGCTGAAGTAGGACGCGTCACCATGCCGGTCGAAGGGCGGCCCGAGCGTGCGGGTGTCGTCACCACCGGGCGGCTCCACCTTGATCACATGCGCGCCGTGATCCGCGAGCATTTGCGAGCACATCGGCCCCGCCAGCACGCGCGACAGATCCACTACCCGAATGCCGCTGAGCGCACCACGCATCGTTTGTCTTCCTTGTTGGCCTTTTTTGTTTCCGGCCGCAAATACTAGCCGCGGCTGGGCAATTCAACCACGCCGGAACCGAGCACGGAGAGCTCATCGTCCTGGTTGCGCGCTTCCTGCTCGATCTCGACCAGATGCTTGCCGTCCTCGACGTACTTGCGCTTCACATGACCCTTGATGAACAGCATGTCGCCCTCGGGGTTGTGGCGGCGGATCTTGCAGCTGGCCTTGCGCAGGAAGCCGTCGTCGCCCATCCAGTTCGTCAGGTGATGCGTGAGCCAGGAAGTGCGCTCCGGGCCGTAGTCGTAGGCGCCCGGCGCGCCCACTTCAAGCGCGAAGTCTTCTTCCCAATGCACGCGCTCGGGCACGTCGGGAATGCCGAAGCGGTTGGTAATGCCCACGCCGGGATGCGCGTCGATCAGCTTCCAGGCCATCTTGTTGGCACGGATATAAAGGCCGCCCCAGCCCTGCGCATAGGCGATGAAGCCGGTCACGGTCATCGGGCCCTTGAACATCACAGGCAGCGCCTCGCCTTCGACCACGTCTTCCCAGTAGCGCGGGGTCGCGCCGCGCACTTCCTCGTTGCGATAGAGCTTGAAGGCCTCCTGGATCTCCTCGGGCGAGTACTGCCGGGGCGTGCGTGCGCGCACTTCCTTGTACTTCGTGCCCTGCTCCCGGGCATGATCGCGCTCGGTGCGGAAGCACCAGCTGTCGGCCTCGGACACCTTGTCGCCCTTCTGGTTGTAGAAGTCGACGTGATAGATCTGCTGGACCGCGCGGCCCGCGAAACGCGTCTGGTGCTCGACCAGGTCCTTGAGGTAGGCCTCGGTGCGGATCTCATCATTGCGCAGTACGGGCTTGTGCCAGGTCCAGTCGGCGCCCGACCACATCGCATGCACACCCGGCAGGCCACCCACATAGCCCGACACGATCCGGCTGGTCGAGAACAGGAAGCTCGGAAGTGCCACGACGCTGCCGTACCTCGTCTTTGCGGCATAGGCCGGATCGCACCAGAGCGGGTTGTCGTCGCCGATGCCGTGTGCGTAATGGCGAATGTTGTCGCGCGTGGCTTCGTAGCACCATGGCTCCTGGGTGTTTTCGATCTTCTGGCCGATGCGCTCGCGCAATTCGTCCAGGCCGCGCTCGGTGATCTTCGGGAAGGTTCTTTCGCTTTGCACAGACATCGTTGGTCTCCTGGTGGTTGTAGATAAGAGGGTTGGGGAATAAAAGGGGTCAGACGCTCGCGGGCTGCCGCTCGCGGTCTCGCAGGACCTTACGATGCACCTTGCCGGCGGGTGTCTTGGGAAGGTCCGACACGAAGACCACGTGGCGCGGATACTCGTGCTGGCTCAGTCGGCTGCGCACGAGGTCCTGGATTTCCTTGGTGAAGGCATCACTGCCCTCGCGCTCCGTGACGACAAAGGCCTTCACCACCTGGCCCCGGAGTTCGTCGGCTACGCCAATCGCAGCGGCCTCGCGCACGTCGGGGTGTTTGAGCACCGCGTCTTCGATCTCCACCGCGCTCATGGTCCAGCCCGCGGAGATGATCACGTCGTCGGCCCGGCCAGCGTGAAAGAAGTAGCCGTCCTGGTCGACCTTGCCCAGGTCCTTGGTGGGCACCCAGGCGTCGTTGCGCCAGATCTTGAGTTCGCCCACGACACCCGGTGCACATGTCTTGCCTTCCGGGTCCTGAACATCGACCTGCCCTCCGGGGATGGGCTTGCCGAGCGAACCGGGCTTCACCTTGAAATCCACAGCGCCGGGGTAGTTCACGAGAATCACGCCGATCTCGGTGGTGCCGTACATGCTGCACACAGGTCGCCCGAAAGTGGCGCGGACGAAATCTTCTGTTTCGCTGTCCATCGGCTCGCCGGTGAAGGAAACCTTTTCCAGGTAGTACTTGTATTTGTCCGCGGCACCTGAGTTGCGCATCATCCGGAAGTGCGTTGCCGCGGCCGAAATGTTGTTGAAGCGGCCGTGTTGCAGGGCCTTGAGCAGCCGTGCCGCATCGAACTTTCCGGAGTAGGCGCCGATGGTCACCCCGAGCGCCAGCGGTGCCAGCGTGCCGTGCCAGAGCCCATGCCCCCATGCGGGAGACGACGGGCAAAAAAAGCGGTCACCGGGCCGGACGCCGGTGCCGTAGAGCGCCGCCAGCATCAACGTGACGAGTGCGCGCTGCTTGTGCTTGACGGCCGCCGGCAATTCGCGGGTGGTGCCGGACGTGTACTGGAATATCGCGTAGTCCTCGGCCGTTGTCCGAACCTCGAAGGTGTCGGGGAACGCACTCAGGCTCTGCACGAAGCCGCCATCGGCCACGAGCACCTCGACACCGTCGATGCCTTGGGACACCGGCGCCTTCTCGGCATTGGTCACGAGAATTTTCGGCTTGCAGTCTTCCACGCGCAGACGAATGCCGTCCGGGCCAAAGAGCGTAAAGAGCGGCACGGCGATCGCGCCCGTCTTGATCGCGCCGAAGATCGCCACGTAGAAGGCCAGCGAGGGCTCGAGCATGACCGCGACGCGATCGCCGGGCTGGACGCCACGCGCCACCAGCAGATTGGCGAAGCGATTCGACAGGCGCGACAGCGCCTTGAACGTGATGACCTCTTCGCTGCCATTCGCATACGCCACCACGATGGCCACCTTTCCTTCGCTCGCATGGCGGTCGACGCACTCGTAGGCGATGTTGAACGACTGCCGGTCGCCGTCGAAAAGCGCCCAGAGCGTCTCCGTCGAGCAATGCGACTGTGCGTCTGAGAAGGAGGTGTAGTCGGTCAGGTGGGTCATCAGTTCAGGTCCTCTTGCGATGCCTGAACTATGCGGCTCACGATGTTTCATTGTCAAATACGACTCTGTTTTGTATATAGACAAAACATCAGATTCGGTTGCGGTAGAAAGAAGACCTTCGACATCCTCCAACGAACACCTCTCATGCCATGGAAGAACCCATCGATTCATTCGAGAACCTTGCCGCTGCAGGCTGGCGTCGCATCCGCACAGCGGGTGCCTTCATGTCGACCGCCGGACCGCTATGGACCAGGCGCGAAGGCACGAGCTGGGTCTACGCCGTCTGGTCGACCGACGCTCATCTGAACCCGGCGGGTGTCGTGCACGGTGGCCTTCTGGCCACCTTGACCGATCACGCGATCAGCACCGTGGCCTGGGAGGCCGCCTCACGCATGCCCTGCGTGACGGTGCAGCTGGACACGCAATTTCTGGCGCCGGTAGCAGCCGGCGTGCTCGTGGAAGCTCGAGCGCAGCTGGTGCGCCGCACCTCGAGCCTGCTGTTCATGCGCGGCCAGCTGCGGGCTGCGGGTCAGGAGGTTCTGGTCGCGCAGGCGCTCATGAAAGTGAAAAAATTAATTTTGTCTTAGTACAAATTTGCATCTTCTTTGACAATTACATCCGCGACTTTGATACTTGATTCAACCCGTCCGACCGTGGTGTGCCATCGAATCACAACACTCCGAACGGAGGCCAGGCCTGTGACACAGACCCGAAAAGGGCGTCAGGCCCGGACCGACGATGCCTTCACAGGAGACAAAAATGAGACTTTGGAAACTGCTCGCCACGGGCTGCGCAATCGCTCTTTGTTCGCACGGTGCGCCGGCACAGACCTACCCCACCAAGCCGATCCGGATCATCGTGGCCTACCAGGCCGGGCAAGGCACCGACATCGCCACGCGCTACCTCGGCAACCTGCTGGCCAAGGAGCTGGGGCAACCGGTCATCGTCGACAACCGGCCGGGCGCCGGTGGCAATCTCGGCACCGAGCTTGCCGCCGACGCGCCGCCCGACGGCTACACGCTCACGATGGGGACCAATGCCACGCATGCGGTCAACCAGTACCTTTATGCCGGCCAGCGCATCAAGACGGAGAAGGACTTCGAACCGATCGTTCTGACGGGCAGCTTTCCGATGGTGCTGGTTGTGAACGCCAAGTCGCCGATGCGATCCATCGGCGATCTGGTGAGTGCGCTCAAGAGCGACCCTCGCTCCGCGGACATCGCGACACCGAGCACGAGCGCCCGCCTGGTCATCGAACTGCTCAAGGAGCGCTCCAGGCTCCAGATCTTCCAGGTGCCGTACAAGGGCTCCGGCAGTGCGATGACCGATGTGCTCGGCGGGCAGTTGCCGCTGCTGATCGATACCCCCACTGCATTGCGCTCGCAGCTGCAGGCAGGCCACGTGCGCGCTCTGGCCGTCACCTCTGCGGTGCCGAGCGCGCTCGTCCCGGGCATCAAGCCGGTGGCGGAACAGGGCTATGCGGGATTCGAGGTCATCGCATGGAACGCGCTCTTCGCGCCACACGGCACGCCTTCGGCCACGCTGGACGTGTTGAACGAAGCAATGAACCGGATTCTCAAGAAGCCCGAGACCCGCCAGCAATTGCTGGAGTACGGTTTCGACCCGGGCGGCGGCACGCGCCAGCAGCTCGCCGAGTTCGTGCAGAGCGAGCGCCGAAAGTGGGAGCCGATCATCAAGACGTCGGGAATGAAGGCGGACTAGGACCGATGGACACCATGACTGCGCTGACCGACCCTCTCGCCGCTATCGGGAACACCTGGGCTGGCCTGGTTCGCCGCACGCCTTCTGGGATAAGCTTGCGCCCGCCAATCGCAAGCCCCATGAAGTCCAGTTCCTCTTCCGCCTCGAAGCCAACGAAAACAGGCGCCAAGCCCACCAAGCCCGTGCGTGTCAGGCCGGTGCCCGGCGTCACGCGGGCTATCGCGATCCTGCGACTTCTCGGGCGCTCCGCGCATGCGATGGGCGTCAAGGCCATTGCCGATGAACTCGAACTCGTCCCCAGCACCTGCCTGCATATTCTTCGTGCACTCATCGTTGAAGACCTGGTCAAGATCGACAGCGACACCAAGCGCTACTCGCTGGGAACCGGCATGTTGAGCCTGGCCCGCAGCGCGATCGAAAGCAGCAGCTTCGCCAGCCTCGCACAACCAGTACTCGACGTTCTGGC
Source organism: Variovorax sp. F042 (assembly GCF_057814215.1). Classification (NCBI taxonomy): domain Bacteria; kingdom Pseudomonadati; phylum Pseudomonadota; class Betaproteobacteria; order Burkholderiales; family Comamonadaceae; genus Variovorax; species Variovorax sp. F042. The sequence goes on along the minus strand of NZ_JBVASX010000008.1, from coordinate 162,637 downwards.
CAACGAGTGGAACGTAACGATGATCGGCGTCGAAACCCATGACATGGAGCCGATGGTCGTGCTGGCCTTGTCGCGCTCCAACGCTCCCTTCCGCCTGCACGTGGATGTCGGCAGTCGTTTCCCTGCGCTGGTCAGTGCCACGGGGCGCCTGGTGGCGGCCTTCAGCAGCGAGACGTGGCCGCAGATCGAAAAGCGTTTCAAGGCCCTGCGATGGGACAAGCCAATCGATCTTGCCACCTGGAAGCGCGAGGTCGAGCAGGTCCGCAAGCGCGGCTTCAGCATCGATCGCGGCTACTACATGAGCGGCGTGACGGTGATTGCCGTGCCGCTGCTCGATGCCTCCGGGCGGGTAGCGCACACACTTGTCGCCACTGGCCTTTCTGACAAGTTGGCCGGTGCGGCCGGCACCGCTCTGGCCTTGGCCATGAAGAAGGAAGCAGATGCGCTGTCGACGCTGCTTCCATCACGCAGGTAAGCAGGCCCGCCTTCTCGGGCCGAGCGTGATCACGCTGTTGCTCGCTAAGACACCACCTGGTAGTACAGGTTCTGCGGGTGCTTCGCCTGCGCGAAGAAGAACCAGCGCTCGGCAAGCAGGCCCGGTGCCTGCACCAGCACCGCGAGCAACCACGGCAACACCGCAGCACTCGCAAGGCCCCACACCAAAAGCAACGCCGGCAACACGAAGGCCAGCAGCAGAAACCCAAGCTTCATGTTCTTCAGCGCAGCCAGCGATGCGCCATGAAAGAACTCGCGCGTGTTGAACGAACCGGCCGACATGCCCATCGACTTCTGAACCAGCTTCTGCGTGCGGATGCCAGTGGCCGACTGCAGCGTCGATTTGTGGCGGATGCCCGCGTTGCGCCGGAGCGCCTGCCCGCGCGCAGCCCACGCTGCCAGCGTGGCAACCAGCGCACACGGCCCGAAGACTTGCACGAAGCGCGCCTCACCGCTCAAGGCCGCCATTGCACAGGCCAGCACCAGCCCCGACGACAACCCGATCAGCGTGAAGTTGACGATAGTCAGCGGATGCGCCCATTCCTCGATGAAGCGCAGACAGGCATAGATCATCGCGGTGCAGTACCAGAGCGCGACGGCCCCGCACAGCACCAGCACGGGCAGCAGCCACGACCACGGCGTGCCGATACCCAGCATCAGCGACAGCCACCACAGCCCCACCAGCGCGATGAAGGCTGGCAGCACGATCACCTCGCGCGACATCCACGAGGTGCGCCACATCAGCACTGCACGCCACGCACGAGTCTTGCGCCCCAGGTGCATGAACGATGCGGCAAGCCCGGCCACGAGCAGCACTTCGGCAACACCAAGCGCCAACGTCAGGAAGCCGGGTGCCAGCGCAAGGCCGAACAGCGTCGCAAGCGCGAGCGTGAAGACCAGCCCCTGAGCCGCGCCGGCCAGGGTGGTGAAGAAAAGAATCGAGAACGCGGGATGCATCCTGCTACTCCCGCGCGTCCGTTGCCTGCGTGGCTTGCGTGGCTTGCGTGGCTTGCGTGGCTTGCGTGGCTTGCGTGATGTGACGCGGCAGGTACTGGTTGGCCGGGCTGGTCTCCCACTCGGGCATCAGTTGGTAGCCACCGCGCTCGCGGATAGCCTTCGACACTTCGGAGTCCGGGTCCTTCACGTCGCCGAAGATGCGCGCGCCCGTGGGGCAGGCCTTCACGCAGGCCGGCTTGCGGTCTTCCTTCGGCAGTTGCTCGTCGTAGATGCGGTCCACGCACAGCGTGCACTTGGTCATGACCTGGCGCTCTTCGTCGAGCTCGCGTGCGCCGTAGGGGCAGGCCCATGCGCAGTACTTGCAGCCGATGCACTTGTCGTAGTCGACCAGCACGATGCCGTCTTCTTTTCGCTTGTAGCTCGCGCCCGTGGGGCACACGGGCACGCAGGGCGGGTCTTCGCAGTGCAGGCAGCTCTTGGGGAAGTGGATGGTTTCAGTGACCGGGAAGGCGCCGGCCTCGTAGGTCTGCACGCGGTTGAAGAAGGTGCCGGTGGGGTTGGCGGCATAGGGCCGCTCGTCGGCGAGCGGGCCTGCGCTGCCGGAGGTGTTCCATTGCTTGCACGAGGTGACGCAGGCGTGGCAGCCGACACAGACGTTGAGGTCGATGACGAGGGCGAGTTGCTTGGCGAGTGTCTCGCCCTGTGCCGCACGCACTGTGTTGCTCCCTCTTCCGCTGGCGGGAGAGGGTTGGGGTGAGGGTGCAGCGGCCTTCATGACGGCAAGGCTTCCAGCTCCTGCGCCGCCGCCCTCACCCCAGCCCTCTCCCGCTTGCGGGAGAGGGGGCAAGACCGGAGCCGACGACATCAGGTCCTTCAACCACTGCATCATTTCTTCCCCCTCCCCGCAAAGTACGTCAACACGCTCGCCGCCTTGCCCAGCACCCCGGGCACCGCCGGCATGCTCGCGATCTGCGGATAGCTCTCTTCGGGCTCGCCCGGTTCGGCCGGCCATATGCGCACGCGCACGTCATACCAGCCGGCCTGCCCGGTGATCGGGTCGGAGTTGCTGATGGTCCCGCTCGCAGTGCCGGCGCAGGGCAGTTCCTCGCTGATCAGGTGGTTCAGCAGAAAGCCCTTGCGCGCCTCGTCCGCTCCAGGCGCCAGCTGCCATGCGCCGTCCGCCTTGCCGATGGCATTCCACGTCCACACAGTGCCAGGCTCCACCGCCTCGCTGTAGCGCAGCATGCAGCGCACCTTGCCCCAGCGGCTCTCGACCCAGCACCAGCCGCCATCGGCGATGCCAGCGGCCTGCGCGGTCAGCGGATTCACGTGCAGGTAGTTGTGGCTATGTATCTGCCGCAGCCATGCGTTCTGCGAGTCCCACGAGTGGTACATCGCCATCGGCCGCTGCGTGAGCGCATTGAGCGGATAGGCATCGAGATCGGTCGCAGCCTCCTCGAGCGGCGCATACCAGAACGGCAACGGGTCGAAGTATTTGTCGATGCGCTCGCGCAGCGCATCGGGCGGCTGCCGCCCAGGGCTCTTGCCCTGCGCCGCAAGGCGAAAGCTCTGCAGCGTGTCGGAGTACAGCGCCAGCTGCACCGGGTCGTTGCGCTGGCGCCAGCCCTTGTCTTTTGCAAAGTCCAGGTATTCCCGGTTCCAGTTGCGCATGTAGTGCATGTTCTCGGGCATGTGGTACTGGAACACGCAGTTGTTCTGCGCATACGCTTCCCACTGCTTCGGATTGGGCGCGCCGCGCAGGTGCTCGGTGCCGTCTTTGCCGCGCCAGCCCATGAGAAAACCGATGCCCGGCTGCGGCTCGAAGTTGACGACGAAGTCGGGGTAGCCCGTGAACTTGCGCCCGCCTTCCGGCGTGGTGAAAGCCGGAAACTTCAGCCGCGAAGCCAGCTCGATCAACACCTCCTGGAAGGGCCTGCACTCCCCCGTCTGCGGCACCACCGGCACGCGCACCGAATCCACCGGCCCATCGAACTCGGAGATCGGCCGGTCGAGCATGCCCATCACGTCATGGCGCTCGAGGTACGTGGTGTCGGGCAGCACCAGGTCGGCAAAGGCCACTGTCTCGCTCTGGAAGGCGTCGCACACCACGAGGAAGGGAATCATGTGCTCGCCCTTCTCGTCCTTGCGGTTGAGCATCTCGCGCACCGCCATCGTGTTCATGCTGGAGTTCCACGCCATGTTGGCCATGAAGATCAGCAGCGTGTCGATGCGGTACGGGTCGCCCTTTGCCGCATTGGTGATCACGTTGTGCATGAGTCCATGCGCCGACAACGGGTGCTCCCACGAAAACGCATGGTCGATGCGGATCGGCGAACCATCGGGGTTGATCGCCAGCTCTTCCGGGCTGGCCGGAAAACCCAACGGTGCCGCATTGAGCGGCGTGTTCGGCTGGATCATTCCGGGGTCGTTGAAGGCCCGGTAGTTCGGCACGATGTGACGCGGATACGGTGCCTTGTGACGGAAGCCACCCGGTGCGTCGATGGTGCCGAGCACGCTCATCAGCACGGCCAGCGCACGCACGGTCTGGAAGCCGTTGGAGTGCGCCGCCAGCCCGCGCATCGCATGGAAGGCCACGGGGCGCGCCTGAGTGGTCGGGTGCTGCTTACCCCATGCGTCAGTCCACGGAATGGGCAACTCGAAGGCCTGCTGCAGTGCCGTCTCGCCCATCTCGCGCGCCAGCTTGCGGATGCGCGCCGCGTCGATGCCGGTGATGGCCTGCGCCCACTCGGGCGTGCAGCTTGCCACGCGCTCGCGCAGCAACTGGAACGACGGCGCAACGCGCGTACCGTCGGCCAGCGTGTAGTGGCCTTCGAGCGCCGGATCGCAGCCGTCGGCAATGCCTTCGGGATACGCGGGCATCACCGTGCCGCTGGCCTTGTCCCACACCAGCTTGTTGTGCGGGTTGCGACCGTCGCCCGGTGGGCCACGCTCGGGGTCGAAGGCGAACAGGCCTTCGCGCTCGCAGTTGTCGAGCATCACGAGCTGCGGTGCGTTGGTGAAGCGCTTGAGGAAGGCGTGGTCCACAAGCTCGTTGGCTATCAGCTCGTGCAGCAGCGCCATGAAGAGCGCGCCATCCGTTCCCGGCTTGATCGGAATCCACTCGTCGGCAATCGCCGAGTAGCCCGTGCGCACCGGATTGATCGAGATGAAGCGACCGCCAGCCCGCTTGAACTTGCTGATCGCGATCTTCATCGGATTGCTGTGATGATCTTCGGCAGTGCCGATCATCACGAACAGCTTGGCGCGCTCCAGGTCGGGCCCACCGAATTCCCAGAAGCTGCCACCGATGGTGTAGATCATTCCCGCGGCCATGTTGACCGAGCAGAAGCCGCCGTGCGCCGCGTAGTTGGGCGTGCCGAACTGCCGCGCGAACAGGCCCGTGAGTGCCTGCATCTGGTCGCGCCCCGTGAACAGCGCGAACTTCTTGGGGTCGGTCGCGCGGATCTTGCCGAGCCGCTCGGTGAGCATGTCGTAGGCGCGCTCCCAGCTGATGGGCTCGAACTCGCCGGCTCCGCGCTCGCTGCCGGCCTTGCGCAGCAGCGGCTGCGTGATACGTGCCGGCGACACCTGCTTCATGATTCCCGACGAGCCCTTGGCGCAGATCACACCCTGGTTCAGCGGATGGTTCGGGTTGCCGTCGATGTAGCGAACCTCGGGGCCCTTTTCGCCTTCGCGCAGGTGCACGCGAATGCCGCAGCGGCAGGCGCACATGTAGCAGGTGGTGGTCTTCACCGTGGTGTCGGCCGTGGGCGTGGGCGCGACCAGCGGGTCGTGCACCGGCTCGCGAGACAGGAAGCTGAACACTGGCGGTCCTTTGTTTTCAGGCGGGGTCCGTGCGATGTTATGCAGCCTCGATCAAACGAAAAAGCAGAGAATATCGCTCACCATGACCGGAAAAACAGATCAGCTTCAGAGTCAGAGTCAGACTTCGAGCCAGCGCCTGCGCCTCAACCTGCGGCAGCTGGAGGTGTTCGTCGCCACCGCGCGCGAAGGCAGCACCCGCGCCGCAGCCGACCGCATCGCGCGTTCGCAATCGGCCGCGAGCAGCGCGCTGGCCGACCTGGAGTCTTCGGTGGGCGTTTTGCTCTTCGACCGGCTCGGGCGCCGGCTGGTGCTCAACGAGAACGGCCGCGCGCTGCTGCCCAAGGCACAGGCGCTGCTCGATCAGGCGGGCGAGGTCGAGGCGCTGTTCAGCGGCGAGCATGCGGCGCCGCTGCGCGTGGCGGCCAGCTTCACCATCGGCGAGTACCTGCTGCCCGAGAAGGTGTCGCAATGGACGCACCTGCATCCGCAGAGCCAGGTGCACCTGCACATCGCGAACACGCACGACGTGATTCGGGCGGTCGCGGGCTTCGACGTGGACGTCGGCTTCATCGAAGGCCCGCAGACGCACCCCGACCTCGTGGTGCGCGCCTGGCGCGAAGACGAACTGGTGATCGTCGCCGCGCCCAACCATGCACTGGCGGGCCGTGTCGCCACGCACAAGCAGCTGTCGCAAGCCACGTGGGTGCTGCGCGAGCATGGCTCGGGCACACGGCAGGTAACGGACGCATGGCTGATCCAGAACCTCGAACAGGTGCGCGTGGGCTTCGAACTGGGCAGCACCGAGGCGATCAAGCGCGTGGTGGCCTCGGGCACCGGGCTGGCGTGCCTGTCGCGCTACACGGTGGCACAGGCGCTGGAAGACGGCCATCTGATCGAGCTGCGCACGCGATTGCCGGCGGGCACGCGGCGGCTGGCAACGGTGATGCACCGCGACAAGCTGCTGGGCCGCGCGACGGCCGACTTCCTGCGCCACTGCGGCGCCAGCGTGCCGCGCGCTTCATCGGCTCGCTAGAAAGCCCTCAGCCAGCAACGCGAAGCACGTTCGCCGTGTGCCGCGCGATCACCGCCTCTTCGTCAGTGCGCAGCACCCACGCGCTGACAGGACTCTCGGCAGTGGTGAGCCGCGCGGCGCCGCTGCGATTGGCGGCCGCATCGACGTTCACACCCAGCCATTCGCAGTCTTCGAGGATGCGCTCACGCAGCGGGGCCGCGTTCTCGCCGATGCCGCCGGTGAACACGATGGCGTCGACACCGCGCAGCGCGGCGGCGAGGCTGCCCATGTGCTGCACCACCTGCTCGGCGAAATGCCCGATGGCCTCGGCCGCGGCGGGCTCGGCCGATGCTTCCAGCGCGCGCATGTCGCTCGACACGCCCGAGATACCGAGCAGGCCCGATTCGCGGAACAGCAGCGCCTCGACCTGGTCGGCCGACATGCCGTGCGAGCGCATCAGGTACAGCACGACGGCCGCGTCGATGTGGCCGCAGCGCGTGCCCATCGTCAGCCCGTCGAGTGGCGAGAAAGTCATGGTCGTCGCGACCGATCGGCCCTGCGCGATGCCGCACATCGACGCACCATTGCCGAGATGCGCGACGATCACGCGCCGCTGCGCCAACTCGGGCGCGATGCCGGCGAACTGCGCGACGATCGATTCGTAGGAGAGGCCGTGAAAGCCATAGCGCCGCACGCCCGCGTCATGCAGCGCACGTGGCAGCGCGAAGCGGCGGTTGACCTCGGGCTGTACCGCATGAAAGGCCGTGTCGAAGCACGCCACCTGCGGCACACCTTCGAACGCTGCCATTGCAGCGCGCACGCCCGCAAGGTTGTGCGGCTGGTGCAGCGGCGCCAGTGGCTCAAGCTTGGTGAGCGCATCGAGCACCGAGGCATCGATGCGCACCGGCGCAACGAAGTCCGCACCACCATGCACGATACGATGCCCCACCGCCGCGATGCGCCGGCCATCGGCCTGCTGCGCATGCCATTCGAGCAAAGCCGCAAGTGCGCCTTGATGCGAAGCCTGCGCGCCATCGAGCGCCGCATCGTGCAGCGTCTGCCCCTGGGCATCGCGTACACGCAGCCGCGCCTTCAGGCCCGCGCCGAGTCCATCCGCCTGCCCCGACCAACGCGCCGCCGGCAACGAGGCATCGCCGTCACCAGCCGCATCGAACAATGCAACCTTGATCGACGAAGAACCCGCGTTCAGCGTCAGCAGCGAGTCGGTCATGGAATGGCTCAGACGTAGTCCTTGTACTTGTCGAGGAAGCGCACCGGCTTCGACAGCGCGTCGCGGCGGAAGGGGTCTCCCAGCTCGCGCGTGCACATGATCTCGATCACGCAGGTCTTGCCTTCGTTCATCTGCATGTCGATGGCCTTCTTCAGCGCCGGGCCCACGTCTTCGAGCTTGTCGACCACGATGCCCTCGGCGCCCATGGCCTTGGCAATGCCTGCGAAGCTTTCGCTTTCGAGCTCGCCGGCCACGAAGCGGCGATTGTAGAAGTCGACCTGGTTCTTCTTCTCCGCGCCCCACTGGCGGTTGTGGAAGACCACGGCCGTCACCGGAATGTCGTGGCGTACGGCCGTCATGATTTCCACCATGCTCATGCCCCAGGCGCCGTCGCCGGCATAGGCCACGGCCGGACGGTCGGGCGCCGCGCACTTGGCGCCGATCATGGTCGGCAGCGAGTAGCCGCAGTTGCCGAAGCTCATCGGTGCGAAGAAGCTGCGCGGCTCCTCGAAACGCAGGTAGCTGTTGGCGATGGCGTTGATGTTGCCGATGTCGGTCGAGACCATCACGCGCGGCGGCATGGCCTTTTCGAGCTCGCGCAGCACCTGGCGCGGGTGCAGGTAGCTGCCGCCGGTGGGCGTCTTCTCGCCTTTGGCTTCTTCGATGGCGTCGAGGCTGAACTGGTCGCGCTCGTGGGTCCACTCGTCGAGCTCTTTTTCCCACGCGGCTTTTTCGGCCTTGATCTTCGCGGCGCGCTCGGCCTTGCTGGCGTCGCAGGCCAGCGTCTTGCCCTGCAGGCGCTTGAGCAGTTCCTTGGCCGTGGCCTTGGCGTCGCCGTGGATGCCAACGGTGATCTTCTTCACGAGGCCGAGGTTGGTGTGGTCGGCCTCGACCTGGATGATCTTCGCGTCCTTCGGCCAGTAGTCCATGCCGTGCTGTGGCAGCGTGCCGAAGGGGCCCATGCGCGAACCGAGCGCGAGCACCACGTCGGCCTGCGCGATGAGCTTCATCGCGGCCTTGGAGCCCTGGTAGCCCAGCGGGCCGGCCCACAGCGGGTGGCTCGCGGGGAAGGAGTCGTTGCGCAGGTAGCCGTTGGCCACCGGCGCACCCAGGCGCTCGGCCAGTGCCTGGCACTCGGCCACCGCATCGCCCATGACCACGCCGCCGCCCGAGAGAATGACCGGAAACTTCGCCGAAGCCAGCAGCTCGACGGCAGCGTTCAGGCTGTTCTCGCCGCCCGCGCCGCGCTCCACGCGCATCGGCTTCGGGATCTCGGTGGTGATCTCGCCGTAGAAGTAGTCGCGCGGAATGTTCAGCTGCGTGGGGCCCATCTCGGAGATGGCGCGGTCGAAGCAGCGCGCCGTGTACTCGGCCATGCGCTTGGGGTTGTTCACGTGGCCCTGGTACTTGGTGAACTCCTGGAACATCGGCAGCTGGTTGGCCTCCTGGAAGCCGCCGAGGCCCATGCCCATGGTGCCGGTCTCGGGCGTGATCATCACGACCGGGCTGTGCGCCCAGTAGGCGGCCGCGATGGCCGTCACGCAATTGCTGATGCCGGGGCCGTTCTGGCCGATCACGAGACCATGGCGGCCCGACACGCGCGCATAGCCGTCGGCCATGTGGGCGCCGCCCTGCTCGTGCACCACCGGAATCAGGCGGATGCCGGCGGGCGCGAAGATGTCCATCGCGTCCATGAAGGCCGAGCCCATGATGCCGAAGATGTCGGTCACGCCATTGGCGACCATGGTCTCGACGAAGGCCTCGGAGGGCGTCATCTTCTGCACGCCGGTGACGGCTTCGCGTGTGGGTGCTGCGGGTTGCTTCTGGCTCATGGAAGGCGTCTCCTGAAGGAAAGTGGGCAGTGGTTGCGCGTCAAAAGTCGGAACTTCTCGTTCCGGATTTCATTCCGGCGGAATATAGGTCGGCATCGCCGCGGCGTCAAACAATTTACAAAAATCGGAACGTATTGTCTTGTTTTTCGTAAAAAGAATATGATCCGGCCCCATGAAGATCGTCAAAGGCCTCTCACCGGAAGCGCAGGAACCAGCGGGCGACACGCCCACCATGCGCCTGTTCGCGCTGCTCGAAGTCATGGCCGCGAAAGACCAGCGCTACTCGCTGCAGGGCCTGGTGGAAGAAACCGGCCTGCCCAAGCCCACGCTGCACCGCATGCTCCAGCAGCTCGAAGGCGCGGGGCTGCTGCAACGCGAAGGCGACGGCCGGCACTACGGCATCGGCACGCGGCTGCGGCGGCTGGCCGAGAACCTGCTGCTCAACGACAGCCTGCACGGTGCGCGCCACACGGTGCTGCGCCAGCTGGTGGAAGAGATCGGCGAGAGCTGCAACCTCACCGCCCTTTCGGGCAGCGAGGTCGTGTACCTCGACCGCGTGGAAACCGCCGCGCCGCTGCGCTTCTACCTGCACTCGGGCTCGCGCGTGCCGGTGCACTGCTCGGCCAGCGGCAAGATCTTTCTTTCGCAGATGAGCGCGGCGCAGCGCCGCCGGTTGCTGTCGAACGCGCCGCTGGAGCCCTACACGCCGCGGACGCTGACCGACCCCGAGGCGCTGGAGAAGGAAGTGCAGCGCGTGCGCAAGGACGGCTACGCCATCGACCACGAAGAGTTCCTCCCGGGCCTGCTGTGCATCGCCACGCTGGTGCCTTCGGGCGACGACGCGCCTTCCAACCTGTGCATCGCTGTACAGGCGCCGGTGATGCGTCTCGACGCCGCCAAGGCGAAGACGCTGCTGCCCGCCCTGCAACGCGCCGCACAGGCGCTGAGCCGCATCGATGCCGACGCGGCCTCCGACCGCGCACAGGCCTGACCCCACATTCCCTGAAAGCCCAACGTGACCGATACCGCCGACCTTCGACCCGACCGGATGCTGAGCGTGCGCGATGTGTTCGGCATCGACACCGACCTGCGGGTGCCAGCCTTCAGCGAACGTGACGACCACGTGCCCGAGGTCGACGCGGTCTACCGCTTCAACCCCGACGTGACGCTCGCCATCCTCGCGGGCTTCACGCGCGACCGGCGCGTGATGGTGCAGGGCCTGCACGGCACCGGCAAGTCGACGCACATAGAGCAGGTGGCGGCGCGGCTGAACTGGCCCTGCGTGCGGCTCAACCTAGACGGCCACATCAGCCGGCTCGACCTCGTCGGCAAAGATGCGGTGGTGTTGCGCGAAGGCAAGCAGGTCACCGAGTTTCAGGAAGGCATCGTGCCGTGGTCGCTGCAACGCCCCGTGGCGCTGGTCTTCGACGAGTACGACGCGGGCCGGCCCGACGTGATGTTCGTCATCCAGCGCATCCTGGAGCGCGACGGAAAGTTCACGCTGATGGACCAGAACAAGGTGCTGCGGCCGCACCCCTTCTTCCGCCTGTTCGCCACCGCCAACACGGTGGGGCTGGGTAACCTCAACGGCCTGTACCACGGCGCGCAGCGGCTAAACCATGCGCAGATCGACCGCTGGAACATCGTGGCCTCGCTCAACTACCTGCCGGCCGATGAAGAGATCGCCATCGTGCAGGCGCGCGTGCCATCGTTGGCCGACGAGGCGGGCACGAAGCTGGTCGCGTCGATGGTGGCGGTGGCCGACCTCACTCGCAAGGGCTTCGCGGCGGGCGACCTCTCTACGCTGATGTCGCCACGCACCGTGATCACCTGGGCAGAGAACATCGAGATCTTCAAGGACCCGGCGCTGGCGTTTCGCCTGTCCTTCGTCAACAAGTGCGACGACGCCGAGCGCCCCCTGGTCGCCGAATACTTCCAGCGCTGCTTCGACCGCGAACTGAAGGAGTCGCACCAGCTCTCTGCAGGCCCGCGCGAATGAATGCCGAACCCGCGAGCGCGATGCAGCGCCGCGTGCGGCAGGAGGAACAGGTCGCGGAGCTTTGCGCGGGCGTGGTGCGCGCTTTCAGCGGCGAGCGCGACCTGCACTTTCGCGGCCGGCGGCTGCACCGTGGCCGCGTGGCGCTGCCGTGGTTTGCGCCGCACCTGCATCCCTCGCCCGACACCGACGACTTCGCTTCGTTCCGTGGCGTAGCCGACGGGCTCGCGCTGCGGCTCACCGAATCGGACGCGGCGCTGCACGAAAGCCTGCGCCCCGAAGAGCCGGTCGAACGCATGCTGTTCGAAATGCTCGAGCAGTTCCGCGTCGAGGCGATGGCGCCCGAAGTCATGGCCGGCATGCGGCACAACCTGCGGCACCGGCACGAGCAGTGGTCGCTCGCCTTTCATCACTCGGGCCTGACCGACACCGCGCGCGGGCTGCTGCTGTACGCCGTGGCGCAGATCTGCCGCGCCCGCGTCAGCGGCCAGCAGGTGGTGGAAGAAACCGAAGACATGCTCGAAGCCACGCGCTTCGCGCTCGCACCGCTGATCGGCCATGCGCTGGCAGGTTTGCGCAAGGATCGCGCCGACCAGACCGCCTACGCAGTGCACGCCCGTGCCATCGCGCGCACCGTCGCCGCGATGCTGCACGAAGCCGATGAAGAAGGCAGCAACGCCGCGCGCGACCCGCATGTGGACGACAAGCGCAGCGTGTTCAGCCTCGTGGCCGACATGGACCAGGAGATCGTCGAGCGCTTCACCACCGCCGAGTCGGGCCGCAGCGCGGTGCTCGACGACGCAGGTGGCGCATACCGCGTCTTCTCCAACGCTTACGACCGCGAACACGACGCCGCCACGCTCGCGCGCAAGGACGTGCTCGCCGACCACCGCGAGAAGCTCGATCGCCGCATTGCCGCGCAGGGCGTGAACATCGCCCGCCTCGCGCGTGAGCTGCGCGCCCTGCTGGCCGAGCCCGAGCGCGACGGCTGGGACGGTGCCCAGGAAGAAGGCCTGATCGACGGCCGCCGCCTCGCGCAGCTCGTGGCCTCGCCTACCGAGCGCCGCCTGTTCCGCACCGAGCGCATGGAGCCGGTGGCCGACTGCATCGTCACCTTTCTCATCGACTGCTCGGGCTCGATGAAGGAGCATGCCGAGTCGGTCGCGATGATGGCCGACGTGTTCGCGCGTGCGCTCGAACAGGCCGGGGTGACCAGCGAGGTGCTGGGCTTCACCACCGGCGCGTGGAACGGTGGGCGCCCGCAGCGCGAATGGGTGCGCGCCGGCCGGCCGCCGCACCCGGGCCGGCTCAACGAGCGCTGCCACCTCGTCTTCAAGAGTGCTGCTACGCCATGGCGGCGCGCGCGCCCCGCGATGGCTGCACTGCTGAAAGCCGACCTGTTCCGCGAAGGCATCGATGGCGAGGCCATCGACTGGGCCTGCATGCGGCTTCGCCAGCGCAGCGAGGCGCGCAAGCTGTTGCTCGTGATTTCCGATGGCTCGCCGATGGACAGCGCCACGCATCTTGCCAACGACGCGCACTACCTCGACCACCACCTGCGCGACGTGGTCGCGCGCCAGGAGCAGCGCGGCGATATCGCCGTTGCGGGCATCGGCGTGGGCCTCGACCTGAGTCCCTACTACAGCCGCAGTCACGTGCTCGACCTGGCCACCTCCAGTGGCAACACCATCTTCCGCGAGGTGATCGAACTCATGGCCGGACGCCATCGCCGCTGAGGCCTGCAGCCTGAGGCGTTTGGCATTACATCCAAGTCCCTGATTGACAAAGGGCACCCAGCGTTCTTACATTGCGTTTCACATCCGGGAACGCAGTTCCAATATTTGGAACATCGGATATCCCATAGAAAGCCTCATGGACTCCACGCTTGCCAAGGGCCTCGCCGCCATCGAATGGATGGTGCGCCAACAGCGCGACTGCCGCGTCACCGAACTGGCCCAGGCCTTCGGCATGGCACGCAGCAATGCGCACCGCACGCTGCAGACGCTCGTCGAATGCGGCTGGGCCGTGCAAGACCCGGACACGAGCGCCTACCGGCCAAGCCTGCGGCTGTTCGAGCTGGGGGCCATGGTGTCCGATGCATCGGACATCGGCGCGCTGCTGCGGCCCCACCTCGCGCTGCTGGCACAAGCTACGGGCGAGACCATCCACCTCGCAGTGCTGGACGACGCCGAGATCGTCTACCTCGACAAGTTCGACAGCCCGCTGCCCGTGGCCGCGTACTCGCGCATCGGCGGCCGGGCGGCGGCGTACTGCGTGGCCTCGGGCAAGGCGCTGCTCGCTGCAGCCGCGCTCGACGTGCCGGCACTGCAGGAGCGCCTGGGCACGCTGGTCGCGCACACGAAGAACAGCATCACCGACTTCGACGCCCTCTTCAGCGAACTGGAACGCTCGCGCGCACGCGGCTATGCCGAGAACCGCGAGGAATGGCGCATCGGCGTCTGCGGCCTCGGCGTGCCCGTGCTCAATGCGCGCGGCGAAGCCGTGGCCGCCGTCGGCATGAGCGTGCCCTCGATCCGCTTTGCACGCACACAGGCACGCGGGCTGGCAGATCACCTGATGGCCTGCGCGCGCGACGCCAGCGTCACGCTGGGCTATCGCTTGAACGCCGCACCGGCCGTGCCGTTGCCGCCGACGCCCATCACAAAGAGAAGGAGATCGGAATGAAGTTGTTCTTCGCCCCCTGGCTGCACGCCGGGCTGCTGGCTCTCGCCGCCCTGTCGTCGCCCTTCGCCGCACAGGCGCAGAACGGCAGCGACTACCCGACGAAGCCGATCCGCCTGATCGTGCCCTACCCGCCCGGCGGCGGCACCGACGTGATTGCGCGCATCGTGCAGGAGCGCTTTCAAACGCTGCTGGGCCAGCCGGTGCTGATCGACAACCGGGGCGGCGCAGCCGGCTCCATCGGCACCGAGGTGGTTGCCAAGTCGGCGCCCGACGGCTACACGGTGCTGTTCACTCTGTCTTCGCACACCATCAATCCGGCCATCTACGCCAAGCTGAGCTTCGACACCGCCAAAGACTTCGCGCCAGTCGGCATGGTCGCGTCGCTGCCGCAGATCCTGGTGGCCAACACGCAGTTCGCGCCCAACACCGTGGCCGAACTCATCGCGCTGGCCAAGGCCAAGCCCGACAGCATCGCCTTCGCCTCGGTGGGCAACGGCTCGCCCGGGCACCTGGCGGGCGAGCTGCTGAAGCTGCGCACCGGCACGCACATGACGCACATTCCCTACCGCGGCGGCGGCCCGGCCGTGACCGACGTGATGGGCGGGCAGGTGCCGCTGCTGTGGGTGTCGATTCCGGCGGCCGCGCAGTTCGTGAAGGCAGGCAAGCTCAAGGCACTCGCGGTGTCCACCACCAAGCGCAGCGCGGCCTTCCCCGACGTGCCGACGATGCAGGAAGCCGGCGTGCCCGACTTCGACGTGGACTCGTGGTACGCCGTGTTCGTGCCCGCAAAGACGCCGCAGCCCGCCATCGACAAGCTCAACCGCGTGATCAACACGGTGGTGAAGGAACCGGACATCCGCGACAAGCTGCTCGCGCAGGGCAGCGAAGGCGTCGGCGGCACGCCCGAACAACTCGGCAAGGTCGTCACCACAGAACTCGTGCGCTGGCAAAAGCTCGCCAAGGAAGCCAGCATCAAGGTCGATTGATCGACACGGACAGACTCATGGAAAACGCAGCCCCCTCTTCCCCCATCGCCGAACTCGTGGCGCGCGCCCGCGCCGCGCAGCGCATCTACGAAACCTGGTCGCAGGCACAGGTCGACACCGCCGTGGTCGCGGCCGGCTGGGCCATCATCGAGCCGGCGCGCAACCGCGAACTGGCCGAACTGGCCGTGGCCGACACCGGCGTGGGCAACGTCGAGGACAAGGTGCGCAAGAACCACCGCAAGACCTTCGGCCTGCTGCGCGACCTGCACGGGGCGCGCTCGGTCGGCGTGATCGCAGAAGACCCGGTGCGCGGCATCGTCGAGATCGCTCGGCCCGTGGGCGTGGTGTGCGCTGTCACGCCATCGACCAACCCGGGTGCCACGCCGGCCAACAAGATCATCAATGCGCTCAAGGGGCGCAACGCGGTCATCGTCGCGCCATCGCCCAAGGGCTGGTCAACGGCGGCGCGGCTCATCGAATTCATCCACCAGCAGTTCGACCGCATCGGCGCGCCGCGCGACCTGGTGCAGCTGCTGCCCTCGCCGCTCAACAAGCAATCGACCGCCGAGCTGATGCGCCTGTGCGACCTGGTGGTGGCGACCGGCTCGCAGGCCAACGTGCGCGCGGCCTATGCGAGTGGCACGCCGGCCTTCGGCGTGGGCGCGGGCAACGTGGCGGGCATCGTCGACGAAACGGCGGACATCGCCGCGGCCGCCGACCGCATCGTGCGTTCGAAGACCTTCGACAACGCGACCAGCTGCTCGTCGGAAAACAGCCTCGTCATCGTCGACGCGGTGCGCGCGCAGACGCTCGCCGCGCTGAAAGATCGCGGCGCCGTCATGCTCGCCGACGCGCAGAAGGCCACGCTGCAGGCGCTGATGTGGCCCGAAGGCAAGCTCTCGCCCGCCGTCATCGGCCAGTCGGCACGCACCATCGCCGAGCGAGCGGCCGCCATCGACGGCGCCAACCGCGCCGCCTGGCTGGCAATTGCCGATGCCGATCCGCGCATCCTCATGGTGGCCGAAGACGGCGTGGGCCACGACCATCCGTTCTCGGGCGAGAAGCTGAGCCCGGTGCTCGCGGTGTATGCGGCGCGCGACTTCGCGCACGCCATGGCCACCGTCGAACGCATCTATGCGTACGAAGGCGCGGGCCACTCGGTGGGCCTGCACAGCGCGGTGCCCGAACGCGCGCTCACGCTGGGCCTCACGCTGCCGGTGTCGCGCGTCATCGTCGACCAGGCGCACTGCATTGCCACCGGCGGCAGCTTCGACAACGGCCTGCCGTTCTCGCTGTCGATGGGCTGCGGCACCTGGGGCAAGAACAACTTCTCGGACAACATGAACTACCGCCACTACCTGAACATCACGCGCGTGTCGCGGCCGATTCCGGAGAAGGTGCCGAGCGAGGAAGAAATCTTCGGCGCCTTCTTCGCCGAGCACGGCGCGAAGTAAGCATGACGGCGGCTGCAACAACGGTTCATGCGCTGATCGAGCAACAGGCGCGGCAGCAGCCGCACGCGGTGTATGCCCGCGCCACCGAGACCGAACGCCACCTGGGCTACGGCGAGCTCGCGACCGGTTGCCGCCGCGTGGCGGCCGTGCTGCGCGGCCTCGGCATGCAGCCCGGCGACACGGTGTCCGTCGTCATGCCCAACGGCCTGCAGACCCTGCGGCTGCTGCTGGGCGCGATGCATGGCGGCTTCTGCGTGAACCCGGTCAACCTGCTCTCGCAGCCGGAGCAGATGCGCTATGTGCTCTCGCACTCCGACTGCCGTGTGGTCTGCGTTGCGCCCGAGTGGGAAGAGCGTGTGCGCGGCATCGTCGAAGGCTTCGACCGGCCCGTGACGCTGGTCGTGGTCGACCCCGAAGGCGATGCATTGCCCGACGAGGAAGAACCGGCCGTCGACACACCGCAGCCCTCGCCCGATGCCGTCGCGCTGCTGATGTACACCTCCGGCACCACGGGCGTGCCCAAGGGCGTGATGCTCACGCAGCGCAACCTCGCGGCCAACGCGCACGCCATCAGCGTCGAGCACGCGCTGCGCCCCTCCGACCGTGTGCTCGCCGTGCTGCCGCTGTATCACATCAACGCCTTTGCCGTGACCATGCTCGCGCCGCTCGCGCACGGCGGCAGCCTGGCGATGCCGCCGAAGTTCTCAGCCGGCCGCTTCTGGGAGCAGGCCACGCAAACGCAGTGCAGCTGGATCAACGTGGTGCCCACCATGATCTCGTACCTGCTCGAAGGCCCGAAGCCGCCGCTGGCGCAGACGCTGGCCATCCGCTTCTGCCGTTCGGCCTCGGCTGCGCTTCCGCCCGAGCACCTGCGTGCGTTCGAGCGGATGTTCGGCATCGGCATCGTCGAAACCATGGGCCTCACCGAGACGGCCGCGCCCTCGTTCTCCAACCCCATGGACCCGGCCGCGCGCAAGCTCGGTTCGGTGGGCCGCGCGTCGGGCTGCATGGCCGGCGTGGTCGATGACCGGCTCGCAGCCGTACCCACCGGCGTGACCGGCGAGATCGTGATCCGCGGGCCCAACGTGATGCTCGGCTACTACAAGAACGAGGAAGCCACCCGCGCAAGCTTCACGCCCGACGGCTGGCTGCGCACCGGCGACCTCGGCCATCGCGACGAAGACGGCTTCTTCTTCGTCACCGGCCGCATCAAGGAGCTGATCATCAAGGGCGGCGAGAACATCGCGCCGCGCGAGATCGACGAAGCCCTGCTGCAACATCCCGCCGTGCTCGAAGCCGCTGCCGTAGGCGTGCCCGACCGCCACTACGGCCAGGAGATCGGCGTGTGCATCGTGCTGCGCGAAGGCTGCACCTGCACCGAAGACGAGCTGCGCGAGTTCAGCGCCACCGCGCTCGGCCGCTACAAGGCGCCCGGCCACTACCGCTTCGTGCAAGACCTGCCGCGCGGCCCTTCCGGAAAGGTGCAGCGCCTGAAGCTGTTGCCGCTTTTCGAGGCATGACGGCGGCTGAACTGCTGGTGCCGCCGCTGGCGCCGGGAACGCTGGTCTACAGCCTGTGCGTGGTTTTCGTGGCGGGCATCGTGCGCGGCTTCGCGGGCTTCGGCTTCTCGGCCATCACCGTGGCAGGCATGTCGCTGGTGGTGTCGCCCGCGCTGGTCGTGCCCGCGATCTTCATGCTCGAGATTCTTGCGAGCCTGAGCCAGCTGCGCGGCATCGCGCGCGATGTCGACATGCCTTGGCTCAGCTGGCTGATGCTGGGCAACCTGATCTGCATTCCCATCGGCGTGGCGCTGCTCGCATGGCTGCCCGAGACGCCGCTGCGCCTGCTGATCGGCGCGCTGCTGATGGCGGCCGCGCTGCTGCTGCGCGGCGGCGCGCACGTCACGCTGGTGCCCACGCGCGGCGTGCGGCTGGCGGCAGGGCTGGCCTCTGGCTTCATCAATGGCGTGGCGGCCATCGGCGGCATCGCCATCGCGGTGTTGCTCAGCACGGCGAAGATGGCACCGGCCGCGCTGCGGGCCACGCTGATTGCGCTGCTGCTGTTCAGCGACGTGGTGTCGCTGATCTGCGCGGCGCTGATGCCTTCTTCAACCCACGCGTCCGGCAACCTGCTGGGGCCGGACACGCTCAAGTGGGCGCTGTGGCTGGCACCGGCGATGCTCGCGGGCATCTGGTACGGACAGCGCTCGTTCAAGGGGGTTTCGCCGGAGCAGTTCAGGAGGCATGTGCTGAACCTGCTGATTGCGCTGGCGCTGGTGAGTGTGGTGCGGTCGGTGGTCGGTCTGCTCGGGTAAGTCGGCCACCAGGAAACGACCAGGAAGGCTACGCCAGCTTCCCCGCATCGTAGGCCTCGCAGTAGACCTCCCAGTCGCTCTCGACCTGCGCGGCGCACTGGTGCGCCGCATCCAGCAGGTCGCGCCGCCACGACTTCGCCGAAGCGCCGAAGTCGACCAGCGCATCCGCGATGGCCGAGCCCTGGCGTCCTGAGCTGCGCAGGTGCGCCCAGGCCATCATCTGCCCCATCTCCCCGATCACGTCGCGGACCTGGTCGAGCCCGGTGTGGCGCACGTCGAGGGTCACCCGGTCTTCGCTGGGCTGCAGGTCGCGCAGCACGTAGGAAGACTTGCCATCGACGATCGGGTGCAGGAAGGCCATCGACACGGCCTGCATGCGGCGCTGCAGCCCCACGATGCGGTGCGCATTCGACGGCCATGCGGGCTGCTTGATCTTCTTCAGGTGCGGCACTAGCGACGACACGGGCGCCTGCTTCAGGTCGAGCAGGTAGTTGCCGTCGGGCGATCCCTTGCCTTTGACCAGGACAACATAGCGCTCCACGCCCAGGCTGCCGGTGCCGGCGATGCGCCGCGCCACGTCGAGCACCTTGAAGAAGTCGGGGTTGTCCTGCGTTGCCGCGAATGCGCCGATCAGATTCTTCGCCCGTTCGCGCCCGAC
The DNA here is from genome assembly GCF_057814215.1 of Variovorax sp. F042. Classification (NCBI taxonomy): domain Bacteria; kingdom Pseudomonadati; phylum Pseudomonadota; class Betaproteobacteria; order Burkholderiales; family Comamonadaceae; genus Variovorax; species Variovorax sp. F042. Next base: position 143,192 of record NZ_JBVASX010000008.1, on the reverse strand, counting down.
CTTGTCGACTGGCAACGCATGCTCGCCGTCGCGCAGGATGCTTCGGCGACCGTTCTTCCGTTCGGTGCGCTTGTTCAGGAAATCGGGTCGGCTGCGGGCCTTGAGTTTCGCGAGCAGCTCATGGATCAGGCCACTGGCTGTGTCGCGCTCCACCCAGCGGGCCTTGCCGAGCGCCAATGCGCCGGCATAGCCTTCAAGAAACACCTTGCACAGCGCATTCGCATCATCGCGCGAGGCGCGCAGGCTGTCGCCGGCCACCAGGATGCTCGTGAGGAAGCGCACCAGCTCCCACGTCACCGGCGCGAGGGCCGCCTCGTCGAAGTCGTTGAGATCGAAGTACGCGAGCCGGTTGTCGCCCTTGTAGCTGCCGAAGTTCTCCAGATGGGCGTCGCCGCACAGCCATGCCGTCGGTGCCTTGCTGGTGAACAGCGCATCGGCCGGCAGACGGTCGTGAAACAGGTGGCAGGTGCCGCGCAGGAAGACGAACGGACTGGAGCGCAGCTTCTCGTACTTCATCGCCAGGCGCTCGGGGTCGCGACCGGCGTTGAAGTTGCGGATGGTTTTGACGACGTTCGCCATGGCGTTGCTTCTCCCGGTTGGTGAGCGGCAGATTCTCGTTCAACGCGCGCAGCGCAGTGTCGTATCGTTGCGGGTGCATCGACTCCTGACTCCCCCGCCCGACATGCCTTCCGCAACGCCCCGCGACAGTGCCACGCGCGCGCCCATCGTCCCCATGGACAGCGTGGCCGTCGCCGACCTGCCACGCAGCGCGAGTTCCCCGTTCTTCGAGCGCCTTCGCACCGCTGCCGCACAGGTCAACCTGCGTGCGCCCGACCCACGGCAGGCGGCGCGCTGGCACTCGCACACCATTGGCGGTGTCCGGCGGCGCCTTGCGCAACCCCTGACCTTCACGCCCTATGCGGCCGTTCAGCCATGCTCGGCGCGCTGCGGCTTCTGCTCGGAAAATCTTCGCAAGGCCGATGGCGGTGTGCCGGCCTCCCGGCTGCGGCCGGACGGCACTTACTTCGATGGCCTTGCCCGTGCGCTGCGAGCCTTGCGCGGCGTGCCGCTCTCGTGGTCGCTCTCGGGCCTGGAGACCAGCGACGACGCCGGCTGGATGCTGCAACTGCTCGATACGCTCGCCGCCAGCGAGGCAAGCGACGGCCCACGCATCGAAGACCGCGTGCTGTACACCAACGGTGCCGGCTTTGCCAAGGCAGGCGGCGCCACTCTGACGCGTGCGCTGCAAGACTTCGGACTGAGCTGGCTCGAACTATCCCGCCACCACCACGAAGGTGCAACCAACCAGGCCATCATGCGTTTCAGGCCCGGTCTGGAAATCAGCGATCAGGCGGTGTTCGAACGCACCGCGCGGCAACTGGCCGATACGATGCCGTTGCGCCTGGTGTGCATTCTTCAGCGCAGCGGCATCGCACAGCCACGGGACGTCTCGGCCTATCTCTCGTGGGCGCAGCAGCGCTGCGGCGCAGGCACCGTCGTCTTCCGTGAGTTCTCCCGGCTCGACGGCAGCTACCGGGACAACGCCACGGCGCGCTACCTGCACGCCCAACGGGTGCCAATGGACGCGCTGCTGACAGCCTGCCTCGACGACGCCGCCGTCTCGCGCGGATGGACTGTCGAGAGCCTGACCGAGGGCTACTACTTCTGGAACCTGCGCCTGCGCACCGCGAATGGCCTGTCCGTGATCTTCGAGAGTTCCGACTACGGCGCCATGCACGCCCGCCATGCGACCGAAGACATCTACAAGCTGGTCTACTTTCCTGATGGACGGCTGTGCGCCGGTTGGGAGCCCGGGCGCGACGTGCTGCTCGACACCCGTTCGATGCAGGAGCATGCCGATGCCTAGCCACAGCTGGCTGATGCTCGACCACGAGTCGCCGCTTCATCGGCTGCCCGACGATCTGCGTGCGCGTGACCCGCTGGGCGCGCGCGACTGCGGGTGGGTCGAGCAGATGACGCCGTTCGTGCGCCAGTTCTCTCAGCGCGGCGACGCGGTCTTCGATCCCTTCGCGGGCTTCGGCACGACCTTGCTTGCGGCGCGCCTGGAAAACCGGCTGGCGGCAGGCTGCGAAATCGACGCGGACCGCATCCAGCTCATACGCGAACGGCTGGCGCGCCACGGCATCGGCGACAGCGACATCACCCTGCTGCACGGCTCATGCGACACGCTCGACACCACCGCGCTGCAGCCCTTCGAGCTTTGCCTTACCAACGTGCCCTATTTCGGATGCCAGTGGTCGGGCGCCTCCACGGCTTCGCAGCTCTACGACAGCCGCAGCTATGCGCAGCACCTGGAGGGCTTGCGCAACGTGTTCCACGCCGTTCGCACGCGCTTGCGCGAAGGCGGCCATTGCATTGCGATGGTGCAGAACATTCGCCTCGGCGATCGCGTGCTGCCCCTGGCCTTCGACCTCGCGCGCATCCTCGGTGCGCTCTTCACCATGGAGGAAGAGCGTGTGCTGATCTATCCGCACGAGGAGAAAGCGACCGCCGACAGCGAAGCCTGCGCAGCGCGCACGGATCGCCGCCACGAGTACGCGCTGGTGTTTCGCAAGCAGCGCGCGCGTATCGACCTGCAGGGCACAGCCCGGTTGCTCGACGCCCTCCGCGCACAGGGCCACGTCTTCACCCTGATCGGCAGCTTCGCGCGATGGCTGCGCGACCCACAAGGCACACCGCCGGCCGATGCCGACATTCGCGTCGACCCCGATCCGCAGCGCCTGGATGCGCTGTTGCATGAACTGCGCAACCAGGGCTTCGCGCTGACAAGCTGGGACGAACCCGTCACCCTTCCCCTGCATTTCGAGAGCTACCGCGGGCGCTATTACTTCCGCGCGGAAAGAATCGACAGCGTCGGCGCCATGGTGAGGCTGGACATCGGCTACGAAGAGTAAGAGCAGGCCGGCAAGCTCAGAGCAGCCCGCTCATCTTCGTCGCCGCCGCCTTCAGCGCATCGATGCGCGTCACTGCATCGTCCATCGACATGCGCGCGGTCGGCGCATGCACCGCGAGCGCGGCGCGCACCGCGCCCGCCGCATCGCACACCGGCACGGCCACGGCCACCAACCCGGCGATGAACTCTTCGCGGTCGCACGAGTAACCACTCTTCGCAACCGCCTCGCACTCGGTGCGCAGCGCAGCGGCCTTGGTGATGGTGTTGGCCGTCATGCGTTCCAGCGGCAGCTTGTCGATGAGCGCATCGCGTTCCTTCTTCGGCATCTGCGCGAGAAACAACTTGCCGCTGGCGGTGCAGTGCAGCGGCACGTGCGAGCCCACGTCGAGCGTCAGCCGCAGCGGCCATTGCGCTTCGACGCGGTCGAGGTAGAGCACCTGCGCGCCGTCGAGCGTGGTGAGGTTGCAGGTTTCGCCCACCTGGCGCACCAGTTCCGACAGCACCTCGTGCCGCAGCCCGCGCACCACGCCGTGGTTCAGCGTGTCGAAGGCGAGCTTGCGCAGCGCGGGGCCGACGCTGAACGAGCGCTCGTCCACGTCGCGCGCCAGGAAGCCGGTGGCCAGCAGCTGGGTGCAGATGCGGTGCGCGGTGCCCTTGGGCAGGCCGAGCTGCGCGGCCAGTTCAGCGAGCGTGAGCGCGCGGCCTTCGTTGGCCAGCAGCGCCAGCAGGCGCAGGCTGCGCTCGGCCGACGAGCCGGAGCCGGAAGCGGACTCCGCCTCCTCTGGAGAAATCACTGCGGGGATCACTGCGGCGGGCGTGCGCGCGGAACGGGGCATGCGGGTAAACCTTAAAAATGGAACATTGCGTTCCGAAAATCATTAGCCTAGGATGCGGCCGAGCGAAGCGATTGTTCCACTCCCGGACCCCACAGGCCCCTACAGGACCCCTTCATGCCTGAAGAAGAGTTCGACTACATCGTCGTCGGCGCCGGCTCGGCCGGCTGCGTGCTGGCCGGCCGGCTGAGCGAAGACCCGGCCGCGCGCGTACTGCTGCTCGAAGCAGGGCCTGCCGACCGCTCGCTGTGGATCCACCTGCCCATCGGCTACGGCAAGACGATGTGGAGCCCCACCTACAACTGGCGCTTCGAGACCGACCCAGACCCGAACATGAACGGCCGGCGCATCTACTGGCCGCGCGGCAAGACGCTGGGCGGATCGAGCGCGATCAACGGGCTGATCTACATCCGCGGCCAGCGCGAGGACTACGACCACTGGGCCGCGCTGGGCAACGCCGGCTGGGGCTACGACGACGTGCTGCCCTACTTCATCAGGTCGGAGGGCAACCAGCGCGGCGGTGACGCCTTTCACGGCGGCAACGGCCCGCTGAGGGTTTCGGACATCGCCGCGAAGCACGAGCTGATCGAGGCCTTCATCGACGGCGCCGGGCAGACAGGCGTGCCGCGCACCGACGACTTCAACGGCGCCGCGCAGGAAGGCGCAGGCTACTACCAGCTGACCACGCACAGGGGCTGGCGCTGCAGCACGGCCAAGGCCTACCTGACGCCGGCCGTGAAGCGCCGCCCCAACCTGCGCATCGAAACCGAGGCGATGGCGCAGAAGCTGGTGTTCGATGGCGGGCGTGCCGTCGGCGTCACGTACCGGCAAGGCGGCGAGCTGAAGACCGCGCGCTGCCGCGCCGAGGTGCTGCTGTCGGCCGGCTCGATCCAGTCGCCGCAGCTGCTGCAGCTCTCGGGCATTGGGCCGCGCGCGCTGCTCGATCGCTTCGGCGTTCCGGTCGTGCATGAGCTGCCCGGCGTGGGCGAGAACCTGCAGGACCATCTTCAGATTCGCCTGGGCTACGAGTGCACCAGGCCCATCACCACCAACGACCAGCTCAACTCCTGGTTCGGCCAGATGGGCATGGGGCTGGAATGGCTGCTTCACCGCACCGGCCCGCTGGCGGTGGGCATCAACCAGGGCGGCTGCTTCATGCGTGCGCTGAAGGATGAAAACGGCAACCCGGTGGCGGCCACGCCCGACATCCAGTTCCACGTGGCCACGCTCTCGGCCGACATGGCGGGCGGCAAGGTGCATCCGTACTCGGGCTTCACGATGTCGGTGTGCCAGCTGCGGCCCGAGTCGCGCGGCCATGTGCGCATCCGCTCGCTCGACGCGGCCGAGCCGCCGGAGATGCATCCGAACTATCTCGCCACCGAGCTCGATCGCGCGACCACCGTGGCCGGCGTGAAAGCAGCGCGCGCGATTGCCGATTCACCCGCGATGCGCCCCTACGTGAAGCGCGAGGTGAAGCCCGGCCCCGATGCCGCGAGCGACGCCGACCTGCTGGAGTTCTGCCGCAACAACGGCGCCACCATCTTCCACCCCACCGGCACCTGCCGCATGGGCAGCGATGCGCTCGCCGTGGTCGATGCGCGCCTGCGCGTGCACGGCGTGGCGGGCCTGCGCGTGATCGACTGTTCGGCGATGCCGACGCTGGTGTCGGGCAACACCAACGCACCCGCCGTGATGATGGCCGAGAAAGCCGTCGACCTGATCAGAGAGGACGCGAGAGCGGCAGCAGCCGCGCACTGAGTTTTTTTGTTTTTTGCAAACCCAAGGCCCGCAGAGGCCGCCACGACAACCTCATCGGAGACAACGACATGAGCGCAAGCGACGAGAAAGCGATTCGCAGGGTGGTGGTCTCTGCCCTGGTGGGCGCCACCATCGAGTGGTACGACTTCTTCCTGTACGGCGTAGTGGCCGGCATCGTGTTCAACAAGCTCTACTTTCCGGGCAGCGACCCGGTGGTGTCGACCTTGCTGGCGTACACGACCTTCGCGGTGGGCTTTGTCACGAGGCCGCTGGGCGGCGTGATCTTCGGCCACTTCGGCGACAAGATCGGCCGCAAGAGCATGCTCATCATCACGCTGATGATCATGGGCGTGGCCACCTTCCTGATCGGGCTGGTGCCCACGTACGCACAGATCGGCATCGCGGCACCCTTGCTGTTGTTGCTGCTTCGCGTGGCACAGGGCATCGGCCTGGGCGGCGAATGGGGTGGCGCGGTGCTGATGGCGTACGAATACGCACCGAAGGAAAAGCGCGGCTTCTATGCCTCGCTGCCGCAGATCGGGCTGGCCATCGGCCTGTGCCTGGCCTCGGGCGTGGTGGCGCTGCTGTCGTCGCTGCTCACCGACGAGCAGTTCCTGGCCTGGGGCTGGCGCATCGCCTTTCTCATCTCCGGCGCGATGGTGATGGTGGGCATGTACATCCGCCTGCACGTGAAGGAAACGCCCGAGTTCGCGGCCGTGAAGGCGCGCAACGCCGAGCTGCGCATTCCGTTCATGGACATGATCCGGCGCTACCCGGGCAATGTTCTGAAGGGCATGGGCGCGCGCTACATCGACGGCGTGTTCTTCAACATCTTCGGCGTGTTCTCCATCAACTACCTCACGACCACCATCAAGATCAGCCGCACCGAAGCGCTGCTGGGCGTGATGGCGGCGGCCGTGGTGATGTGCTTTGCGATTCCCTTCTTCGGACGCATGTCCGACCGGCTGGGGCGGCCGCGGGTGTACATGTGGGGTTCGCTCATTACTGCGGTGTCGGCGTTCCCGGGCTTCTGGCTCATGACGCACAGCGGCGGCAACGTGATGCTGATCTGGCTGTCGATCATCGTGCCCTTCGGCATCCTGTATGCATCGGTGTACGGGCCGGAGGCTGCTTTGTTCTGCGACCTGTTCGATGCGAAGGTGCGCTACACGGGCATCAGCTTCGTCTACCAGTTCTCGGGCATCTTCGCCTCGGGAATCACGCCGATCATCGCGACCGCGCTGCTGAAGTCTGGCGGCGGCGAGCCGTGGCAGATCTGCCTGTACGTGTTGTTCGCGGGCGTGGTGTCGGCGGTGTGCGCGTGGATGATCGGGCGGTCTGCCTCGCCGGCCGATGCGCCGGTGGCGGTGGCCTCGCGCTGACGACGGCGAGGGTCGTCCGACTCCTTACGGGCTCCTGCCCATGCCGAGCGCGCGCATCACGGCCGCCGTGCGCGTCTCGACGCCCAGCTTCACGTACACATGCTCCAGGTGCTTGTGCACGGTGCGTGGGCTTATCTCCAGCAAGGCGGCGATCTCGGCGTCGGTCTTTCCGCGCGAGAGCCAGTGCATGACGTCGCCCTCGCGGGGCGTGAGGCCGGCAGCCGGGGCTTCGGGTAACGGCGCCTCGGCGCGGCAGGCCAGCCGGTACAGGAAGGCAACCGCCACCGCGTGCTCCAACCCCGCGCGCCGGTAGTAGTCGGCCTGCAGCGCAGCGCGGCGGAATTCGCGCCGGCCCGGCGACTTTGTTGCGATGCGGTGGATTGCGCGCAAGCCATCGTTGCCGGCGCCGTGATGCCGCACGGGCGAATGCCCGGACTCCAGTTGTTCCAGCAGGCGAAGTGCGCTCGCGCGATTGTTGCGCGTCAGGTTCGTCATGGCATGCCCCTTTCACGGTGCATACGCATTGCTGCGTATGGCGCCTGCACACATCGAGACGCAGGATGCTTGCAGGCCCTTTGCCGAGAACAGTATAGGCAGGCGGGGGGCGCGCGGGCCGCCCACCGGCGAAGGAGATACACATGGCTATCGACGAAACACGGCTTAACGCGTTCATGGGTAACTTCGTCCACGACATCGGCGCCGTGATGCACGCGGCAACCATCGTCGTCGGCGACCAGCTCGGCCTGTACAAGGCGCTGGCCGAAGGCCCCTCCACCGCGGAGGCACTGGCCCGCCGCACCGAGACCGATCCGCGCTACCTGCGCGAATGGCTCTCGGCCCAGGCCGCCAGCGGCTACGTCGAATACGACCCCAAAGGCGAGCTGTTCTCGCTGACCGAGGAACAGGCCTTCGCGCTCGCCGAGGAAGGCAGCCCGGCCTTCGTGCCCGGCGCCTTCCAGATCGCGGTGGCGCAGTTCAAGATCATTCCCAAGATGGTCCAGGCCATGCGCACGGGCCTGGGCATCGGCTGGCACGAGCACGATGTGGCCCTCTTCCATGGCACCGAGCGCTTCTTCCGGCCCGGCTACGCGGCCAACCTGGTGAGCCAGTGGATCCCGGCGCTCGAGGGCATCGAGCCCCTGCTGAAGCGCGGCGCGCGCGTGGCCGACGTGGGCTGCGGGCACGGTGCATCGACGCTGCTGATGGCGCAGGCCTATCCCGAGTCCAGCTTCGTCGGCTTCGACTATCACGCGCCTTCGATCGAACGTGCCCGCGAAACGGCACGCAAGGCCGGTGTCGACGATGAAAAGCGCCTGCGCTTCGAGGTCGCGAGCGCCAAGGATTTCCCCGGAGAAAACTACGACCTCGTCGCGGTCTTCGACTGCCTGCACGACATGGGCGATCCCGTCGGCGCGGCGGCGCACGTGCGGCGAAGCCTCAAGCCGCAGGGCACCTGGATGATCGTCGAGCCCTTTGCCAACGACCGGCTGGAGGACAACATCAACCCCGTAGGGCGCGTGCTCTATTCGGCCTCGAGCTTCATCTGCACGCCTGCCTCGCGCTCGCAGGAAGTGGGCCTCTGCCTGGGTGCGCAGGCCGGCGAAGCGCGCCTTCGCGAGGTGGTCACGCAAGGCGGCTTCTCGCACTTCCGCCGCGCCAGCGAGACCCCGTTCAACCTGATCTTCGAAGCACGTCCGTAAGGACATTCCAGGAGCCACCATGTCACGCCAATACATCGACTGCCGCGAGTATCCGAGCACGACGAACTGCAGCGTCGCGCTATCTGCCGACTCCGAGAGCGAACTGCTCGATGCTGCCGTGCAGCACGCCGTGGCCGTCCACGGCCATGCCGACACGCCGGAATTGCGCACGCAGCTGGCAAGCCTGTTCAAGACCGGCACGCCGCCGCTGCAGGCGCCCGCGCAGAAGGTGCCCGCCTGACGATCCTGCACGGCGATGAATACCTTCGGGTGCTTTCGATGAGCGCCCGTCGATGAAATCCGGGTAACCCGGTTGAGCGTTGCCCTGCCCGCCAAGCGCACTTTCCGAAGTCGCGCTATGGTTCGCGCTGCCACCCACGGCGAACCAAAAAAAGGCGGGGCCCATGATCGATCTCAACATCAACGGCCAGTCCGTTGCCCTCAACGCGACCGAGGACATGCCCCTGCTCTGGGCATTGCGCGACATCGTCGGCCTGACCGGCACCAAGTTCGGTTGCGGCATCGCGCAGTGCGGCGCCTGCACCGTGCACCTCGACGGCCAGCCCGTGCGCTCATGCGTGCTGCCGGTCGGCTCCATCGGCAAGAAAGCCGTCACCACCATCGAAGCCGTCTCGCAGACGCCTGCGGGCAAGAGCATCCAGAAGGCCTGGCTCGATGTCGACGTGGTGCAGTGCGGCTACTGCCAGTCGGGGCAGATCATGTCGGCAGCAGCGCTGATACAGCGCACGCCCAACCCGAGCGACGCCGACATCGACCTGGCCATGTCGGGCAACGTCTGTCGATGCTGTACCTACTCGCGCATTCGTGCGGCCATCAAGCAGGCCGCCACCGGCAAGGCCGAAGTGCTGCAGTCGGTGGTCGCGATGCCGGCAAGGAGCGCATCGTGAAGGCCGCCGGCATCGGTGGCATCAGCAGGCGCGCCGCCCTGCAGGCCGGCGGCCTTGCGCTGGCCTTCACCTGGGTCGGAGGCGGCAAGGCCTTCGCCGCAATCAGCCCCAGGCAGCAGCCGGCCGACGCGGCCGCCGCGCTCGCCGACGGCAACCCGGCATTCGCGCCGAATGCCTTCATCCGCATCGATGCCGACGGCGGCGTGCGCCTCGTGATGCCGATGGCCGAGATGGGCCAGGCGATCTACACCGGCTCGGCGATGCTGCTGGCCGAGGAACTGGGCGTCGAGCTCGACCAGGTGCGCGTGGAGCATTCGCCGCCGAACGAGGCGCTCTACGGCATGCCGCTGCTCGGCGGGCAGATCACCGGCGGCTCGACCAGCACGCGCGGCACCTATGGCGTGCTGCGCGAAGCTGGCGCCGTGGCGCGCACGCTGCTGGTGAGTGCCGCCGCCGCGCAGTGGAAGGTCGACGCTGCGAGCTGCACGGTCGCGCGCGGCGTGGTGAGCCATGCGGCATCCAGCCGGCAGCTCGGCTTCGGCGCGCTTGCCAGCGCCGCCGCCAAGCTGCCGATGCCGGAAAAGGTGACGCTGAAGGAGCCGAAGGATTTCAAGCTGATCGGCCAGCCGCTGCGGCGCGTCGATTCGGCGGGCAAGGTCAACGGCACCACCCAATTCGGCATCGACGTGCGCCTGCCGGGCATGAAGGTGGCGACGGTCAAGGCCAGCCCCACGCTCGGCGGCGTGCTGGCCTCGGTGGACGACAAGGCAGCGCGGGCGATTCCCGGCGTGATCGACGTGCTGCGCATCAAGGACGCGGTCGCCGTGGTGGGCGAGCATTTCTGGGCCGCGAAGCGGGGCCTCGATGCATTGAAGATCCAGTGGACGCCGGGGCAGAACGCCACGCTCACCACGCAGCAGTTGCGTGCGGCGCTGGCCAACGCGCTGGCAAAAGACAAGGCCATCATCGGCAAGGAAGCCGGCAAGCGGCCCGAGGGCACGCTGGTGCAGGCCACCTACGACCTTCCGATGCTGGCCCACGCGACCATGGAGCCGCTCAACACCACGGTGCACGTGCGGCCCGACCAGTGCGAGATCTGGGTCGGCACGCAGGTGCCCACGCGCTGCGTGAGCGCCGCGGCCAAGATCACCGGCCTGGCCGAAGACAAGGTCGTGGTGCACAACCAGTACCTGGGCGGCGGCTTCGGCCGACGGCTGGAGACCGATTCGGTCGAGCAGGCCGTGGCCTTCGCCAAGCAGGTGCCCTACCCGCTCAAGGTGGTGTGGACGCGCGAGGAAGACATCCGCCACGACATCGTGCGGCCGATGTACCACGACGACATCTCGGCCGTGGTCGACGGCGAGGGCCAGATCCTCTGGTTCGGCGACCGCATCTCGGGCGGCACGGTGCTGGGCCGCTGGGCTCCCGCCTTCATGGGCAAGGACGGCATGGACGGCGACCTGATCGAATGCGTTGCCGAGCCTTGCTACGACCTGCCGAACCTCAAGGTCGAATGGGTACGGCACGACATGCCGGCCGGCCTGAACGTCGGCTGGTGGCGCGGCGTGGGGCCGACGCACAACCTTTTCGTGATGGAGAGCTTCATCGACGAGCTGGCGCACCGCGCGAAGAAAGACCCGGTGGCCTACCGGCGCGCCATGCTGAAGAAGAACCCGCGCACGCTCGCGGTGCTCGACCTGGCGGCAAGCAAGATCGGCTGGGGCCAGGGCACGTTGCCGGCGCGCGTCGGGCGCGGCGTGGCGGTGGGCGATGCCTTCGGCAGCCGCGTGTGCGCCATCGTCGAGGCCGAGGTCACGCCGCAGGGCGAAGTGCGCATGCGGCGCGCGGTGGTCGGGCTCGACTGCGGCATTGCGGTGAACGCGAGTTCCATCGAGGCGCAGATCCAGGGCGGGCTGCTGTTCGGGCTGAGCTCGGCGCTGTTCAGCGAAATCACGGTGCGCGACGGCGCCATCGAGCAGAGCAACTTCCACGACTACCGGATGCTGCGCATCAACGAGGCACCGCCGATAGAGGTGCACACCGTCAAGAGCGGCGAGGTCCCCGGCGGGCTCGGCGAAGTCGGCACCGCCATTGCCGCACCGGCGCTGGCCAACGCGATCTTCGCGGCAACGGGCGTGCGCCTGCGCGAGCTGCCGGTGAACCGCGCGCTGCTGGCGCAGGACAAGGAGGCGCTGAAGAAAAAGATCGCCAGTGCAGGGCTTGGCGAAAGGAGCGCAGCATGAAGCGGCTTCTCAAATTTCTGGTGGCGGTGTTCGTCGTTGGGGCGGCGCTGTATTTCTTCCTGAACCGCACCGACAAGTCCGAGGGCGAGGCGCCCGTGCTGGCCGGCGCGCCCAGCGACGCGGCGCTGCTCGTGCGCGGCGAATACCTCACCAAGGCCGCCGATTGCATCGCGTGCCACACGGTGCCCGGCGGCAAGGGGCAGCCCTTTGCGGGCGGCCTGCCCTTCGTGCTGCCCTTCGGCACGATCTACTCGTCGAACATCACCGCCGACCCGGAGACAGGCATCGGCAAATGGAGCGACGACGACTTCGTGCGCGCGCTGCACGACGGCGTACGTGCGGACGGAAAGCGCCTGTACCCGGCGTTCCCGTACACCTCGTACACCACGCTGAGCCGCAACGACGTGCTCGCGATCAAGGCCTACATCTTCAGCCTGCCCAAGGTGAACCAGCCGAACAAGGAGGCCGACCTGGGCTTCCCGTTCAACCAGCGCTGGGCCATGGGCTTCTGGAACGCGGCCTTCTTCAAGAGCAGCCGTTTCGAGGCCGACGCGTCGAAGCCGCTCGCGTGGAACCAGGGCAAGTACCTCGCCACGGCGCTGGGCCACTGCGCGGAATGCCATACGCCGCGCAACTTCGCCTTCGCGATGGATGCGGGCAACAACCTCGCGGGCGAATCGATCCAGGGCTGGCGCGCCTACAACATCACGTCGGATGCGAAGAACGGCATCGGCGCGTGGAGCGATGCAGAGATTGCCTCGTACCTGACGACCGGGCACGCCGATGGCCGCGGCTCGGCCTCTGGCCCCATGGGCGAGGCTGTGGAGCACAGCCTGCAGTACCTGAAGCCGGAAGACGCCTCGGCGCTGGTGAGCTATCTGCGCACGGTGCCCGCCAAGGCCGGCAAAGACCCGATCGAGGTCGATGCGAAGGCGCCATGGGCCGTGGCCGCGAGCGCGGCGGCGCCTGCCGCCAACACGGCCGAAGGCCACGAGCAAGGCCTGAGGCTCTTCGCGGCGGCATGCGCGAGCTGCCACCAGTGGAACGGACAAGGCCAGCAGACCGCCAACGCGTCGCTGCTCGGAACGCGCGGCGTGAACGACCCCGACGGCTCCAACGTCACGCAGATGATCCTGCAGGGCGTGCGGATGCACGTGCACGACAGGGAGGTCTACATGCCGGCGTTCGGCAAGGCCTACACCGACACCGAAGTCGCGGCGCTCGCCAATTACGTCATCGCGCAGTTCGGCAACAAGCAGGGCACGGTGACGCCGGAATTCGTTGCAAAGCAGCGCACGCGCTAGCTGGATGGGGCGCAGCGCCGCATCTAAACTGAGTCCATGAAAAAGACCGGGGAAGTTCAACGCTGCCTGCAGCCCGTGGTGGAGCTCCGGAAGGAAGCAGCAGCGTACGCGTATTCCGTTCGCGCGCCGCGGTCCAAGGGCGTGATACCGCCCAGTTCGTACCGCGACGGCGGCTTCGCCACGCTTGCCGACTGCCTGAGCGACGTAGCGCGTGCGCTCGGTGGCGACTTCTCACGCATCTACGTGCGGCTCGACGGCCTTTGCGTCGGGGAGCGCGACATCGCGGAATTGCGCCTGGAGCCGGAGAAGGTCGCGGCCGCTTTGAAGGCGGCCTGCGAAATCAACCTGGAGCAACTCTCTGCACCTGGCGGAGACTGATCGCAATCACGAGACCCGCCGCCGCCGCACCTGCGCCGATGAGGAAGACGCCGCTGTAACCCGCCCGGTCAGCCAGAAGCCCGGCCACGGGACCCGTCAGGCCGTAGGCGATGTCCTGGAATGCCGAGAACCCGCCCAGCGCCGTGCCGCGCAGATGCGGCTCCACAAGGCGCACGACTTCGCGGCCCATGGCCGGAAAGATCATCGAGCAGCCGAGCCCTGTGAGAAACGCGCCGACAAGGGCAAGCACCGGATCGGTCGCACTCCAGATCAGGACCTGGCCGAGCGTCTCGACGGCGAGCGATCCGATCGCCACGGGCAGGCCGCCCACGCGGTCCGGCAGATGGCCGAAGAGCACACGGACCAGAACGAATCCGCTGCCGAAGGCTGTCAGGCCCAGCCCGGCATAGCGCCAGTGCTGATCCAGAAAATGGAGCGTGAAGAACGCCCCGATCGCGGCGAAGCCGATGCCCTGGAGGCAGACGATGGAACCGTGCGGCCAGATCCTGCCGATCACGCGCCAGAACGGCGGGCGCTCTGTGCCAGGTTGCGCGGCAACGCCTGCGATGCGCCAGACGGTCAGCAGCCCGAGGCAGGGCAGGATCGCACTGACGCCCATCGCGCCGGCAAATCCGAACCGGTCGAGCAATGCCAGGCCGATGGGCCCGCCAACTGCCAGAGCGCCGTAGATGGCGGCGCCAACCAATGCCAGCACCTGCCCCGAACGGGCGGGACCGACGAGGCCGATGCCCCAGCCGATCACACCGACCGCAACAAGGCTCTCGCCAAGCCCGATAAGCAGCCGGCCGGCGATGAGGACAAGAAAGGCCGTCCACGGCGCCAGGAACGACAGCCCCGCAATCAGCGAGACCACCGCCCCGCCCACATAGAAAGCCAGCCCGCGCGCCACCGCGACCTTGGCCCCGCGACGGTCCGAAAGGCTGCCGGCATGCGCCCGGCTGACGACAGTCGCAAGAAAGGCGATGCCGACGCCGAGCCCGGCCCACACATTGCCGAGCCCCAGCCGCCCGGTCACGAAGATCGGCACGATGGGCAATGACATGCCGACGCAAAGGTAGGAAATGAAGAGGATGGCCGTCAGCAGCAGCAGGCGGCCCTGCGCCGGGTGACGTGTCGAAGATGTTGTCGACTGTGTCGATTGAGAAGTCATGGTGTTGTCCAGGCTGTTCCCCATCGACGGAAGCGCGCAAACGCACGCACTCCGACCGACGAGGATCGTTGAGTGCGTTGCTTGACGTCAGACGCTTACGGCCAGTGCGACTGGCACCGCGGACGCTGTGTCCGCGCTGGTGTTGTTGTCAGCCGAGCCGCATCGACAGCTCGACATCTTCGCCGAACGGCGTGGACATGTAGCCCGCTTCAGGCGAGCGCACGTGCGCCAGGTAGTCGGGGCTGTAGTCGGCGTTGTCGGCGACGATGAAAGCGCCCGGCCGGAGGCGGCTCTCGACCAGCTCCAGGATCTCGGGATAGAGCGCCTTGGCACCGTCGAGCAGCAGCAGGTCGATCGAATCCGGGAGGTTGGCGGCAAGCGTCTGCAGCGCGTCTCCCTCGCGGATTTCGACCAGGTCGTCGAGGCCGCCGGCCGCCAGGTTCTGGCGAGCCCTCGCCACCTTGGACGGCTCGAACTCGGTGGTGATGAGGCGGCCGCCACCGTTGTCCCGAAGGGCCGCGGCGAGGTGCAGGGTCGAGATGCCGAACGAGGTGCCGAACTCGACGATGGTTCGCGCGCCGCTGTTGCGCGCCAGCATGTAGAGCAGCGCGCCCGTCTCGCGCGAGACGGGGAGCGGAACGTCCTTCAGCTTTGCGTAGAAGTCGAGGTAGTCGGTCTTGCTGCGCATCAGGCGCGTGCGCTCTTCGCTGGAGAGGTCAGCGACCGCGGAGCTCATTGCAGGCGACGCGGCGGCGGCCTCTTCGAACAGGCGCTCCAGCAAGGGCTCGAGCGGTGTGGTGGTCAGGGTTGTCACAGGGGTCTTCGTGTTGGAGTGAACGAGCACTCATAATATGAAGGAACATTCACATTTCCTATTCGCGTTGCGAGCCCCACCGATGACCGAACGCCGAAGCGCACCAATCTCCTCTAGAAGACAGCCCAAGCAGGCCCGCTCGACCGGGCTCGTCGCCACGATCCTCGAAGCCGCCCTTCAGGTTTTGGCGAAAGAAGGCGCAAACCGCTTCACCACTACGCGAGTGGCCGAGAGGGCCGGCGTCAGTGTCGGGTCGGTGTATCAGTACTTTCCGAACAAGGCGTCGATCCTCTTTCGCCTCCAGAGCGACGAATGGCGGCAGACGACGGAGATGCTGTGCGGCATCCTCGAAGACGCACAAAGGCCGCCGCTGGAGCGGCTGCGCATGCTGGTGCACGCCTTCATCCGCTCGGAGTGCGAAGAAGCAGGAATGCGTGTGGCGCTGAGCGACGCCGCCCCGCTCTACCGGGACGCACCCGAGGCGCATGAGGCCAGGGCCGCCGGAGACCGCACCGTGCAGGCCTTCATGCAGGAGGCCCTGCCCGATGCCTCCGAAGCCACGCGCGCGTTGGCCGGCGACCTGATCACGACGACGTTCGGCGCAGTGGGAAAGCAGTTCTCGGAAAGCCCGCGAACCGACGCGGAGATCGAAGCCTATGCAGACGCCATGGCCGACATGTTCTGCGCGTACCTCCAAAGCCTCGGGCACGGCCAGAAGAAACGCACCAGCCGTTCAGCGCGGCGTTGACATGGCCTCCGCCAACGCGCCCACACGCCGCAGTGCATGGCGATGGGCATCGTCCCAGCGGCCGGCGAGCCCCAGCCGGATGCAGTGGCGAAAGTGGTTCGTGGCGCTGAACATCGTGCCTGGAGCAATGACGATGCCCTCGGCAAGACAGGCCTGGAACAGCGCGAGCGAATCGGTGCCGTGCGGCAGTTCGACCCACAGGATGAACCCGCCCGGAGGATCGGTGACGCGCGTGCCCTTCGGAAAGTGCTGTGCGATGAGCCCGCGCACTTCATCGACGCGCGCCGCGATGGTCGAGCGCATCTGTCGGTAGTTGGCCTCGATGCCCGGCTGCATCAGCAGGTCGGCCATTGCACGCTGCAGCATCGCCGACTGGCTGCCGCTGGTCACCTGCTTCATGCGCGCCACCTTCGTGCCCCATCGCCCGGCATCGACCCACCCTAATCGCAGCCCGGGTGCGACCGTCTTGGAGAACGAGGAGCACAGCATCACGTGCCCCGTGGTGTCGAAGGAGCGCACGGCACGGCGCTGCTCGTCCTGCTCGGCAAGGTCGTTGTAGGTGACGTCCTCGATCAACGGGATGCCGCGTTCGGCAACCATCTGCGCAAGACGGCGCCGGTCGGCCGGCGGCATGCTCGCGCCCATCGGGTTCGAGAGCGTGGGTACGGCGAGCACGGCTTTCACCGGCTGCGTTTCGAAGGCCAGCTGCAGCGCGTCGAGTGAGATTCCGGTGCGCGGATGCGTCGGAATTTCCAGCGCACGCAGGTGCAGGTCCTCGAGGATCTCCAGAAAGCTGAAAAGCGTTGGTGATTCGAGCGCGACCACGTCGCCGGGCTGCGTTACCGCGCGCAGGCAGAGCGTGATCGATTCGAGGCAGCTGTTCGTCACGACGATGTCGCGCGCGTCGAGCTGGCAGCCCATGCGCAGCGCATGGCGCGCAATCGCGCGGCGCAGGCTCTCATCGCCGGAGCCGACGATGTATTGGGTGAGCGTTGCGCGATGGCGCTGAACGGCGCGGCTGGTCGCGCGGCGTACACGCTCTTCGGCAAACAGGTCCGCGCTCGGGCATGCGGCGCCGAAAGAGACGTAGCCCGGGTCGTGCGCGAGCTGCATCACGCGCGCTGCGAGCGAACTGACATCGACCGCCATCGAGTCCGCAGGCGGGTTCGAGGTTTCTGGCTCGGGTGGCCTCGGCGGGCGGGCCGCGACGAAGTAGCCCGAGCGCGGCCGCGCCACGATCAGGCGTGAATCCTCCAGCATGCGGTAGGCCTGCACCACCGTGCCCAGCGACACGCTGTGATGCCGCGCCAGTTCGCGCACCGACGGAATGCGCTCGCCCCGCGCGAGCGTGCCGGTGCGGATCGGCATGGCGATCGATTCGGCGATCTGCAGGTACAGCACCTCGGCTTGGTCGTGCTCGGGCATGGCCGCATTCTGTACCGCACCAGCGCGGCCCGACAGGTACAGATGGCGGCCGCCGCGACTGGCACAGATGCGGCTGCGCCCGGTCTGTACCACTCCAGATGGCGAATGCCTGTGGCTGTGCAGCTCGACGCCCGATCTCTACTGTCGAGTCCATGAACACACTCACCCACACCCCATCGCCCGGAACACGCCACGGCGCATCCGCCCCGTCTCTCATGACGCTACCCATCGGCGAGGCGCGCACGCTGCGCCACCGCGCCGGCGCACGCCTCGAAGTGACGAGCGGCCGCGTGTGGCTCACCGAACCCGGCGACCTCGACGACCACTTCGTCGCCGGCGGCGAATCGCTGCTGCTGCACCACAACGGGCCGGTCGTGGTGCAGAGCGATGGAGCAAGCGCCGCGGTGCTGCGCATCGTCACGTCGTCTTCCGCACGGAGGCTGCCATGGTCCCCCTGACCGATCTGGCGATCTTTGCCGGTGCGGTGGTTCTGCTGGCCATCACGCCCGGGCCCAACATGGTGTATCTGATCTCGCGGTCGATCTGCCAGGGCCGGCAGGCCGGTTTTGTTTCGCTGCTCGGCGTGCTCGCCGGATTCATCGCGCACATGATGGCGGCCGCGCTGGGCCTCTCGGCGCTGTTCGTGACCGTGCCGCTGGCGTATGAGCTGCTGAAGTGGGCGGGCGCTGTGTACCTGGCGTACCTGGCCTGGCAGGCGGTTCGGCCCGGCGCGCGCTCGCCGTTTCAGGGGCGGCAGCTGCCGCATGACTCGCCCCGCAAGCTCTTCGTCATGGGGCTGCTGACGAACCTGCTGAATCCGAAGGTCGCGTTCTTCTATCTCTCGCTGTTCCCGCAGTTCATTTCGCCGGAGCACGGCTCCTTGTTCGCGCAGAGCCTGATCCTCGGCGCCACGCAGATCGCGATCAGCTTTGTCGTGCTGCTGACCATGGCGATGTCTGCCTCCCGCATTGCCGGATGGTTCGAGCACAACCCGCATTGGCTGGCCGTGCAGCGCTATGCGATGGGTTCGGTGCTGGGCGGCCTGGCCGCACGCCTGGCGGTCTCCCAAAGGCCGGGCGCTTAGCTCGCCTTGCGGGCGGATCTTTGTATCCGTCGCGAATCATTGGTTACTTTCAGACGCAGTTCAGGGTAGACCTGCGTCAGACGGCGCTGCGCCTGTAGTGCCGTAGGCCTCAGTACGCAGCCTCGGGACGGGCCTGGTGCTCCCGTTCCTCGCCTATCACTCCCTCAGGGGGTACCCGCTTTCAGGCATATCGCCAGCGTGTACGCGTACTTACATTTTTGACTTGTAAATGGAAAACGACGGAACGCACAGGCGCAAGAGAGAGCGCACCTGCGCACGGGAGCCTGCCTGTCAGGTAACAACAAACGAACAAATTGAAGCCATGAACAAGATTTTTCGCACCCTCTGGAATCCGACGCTCGGCACTTGGGTCGCCGCTCCTGAAACATCTCGCGGCCACGCGCGATCGGCCAGACTAGGCGAACTGGGGGCCGTCGCCGTCGCGGTGCTGCTCCTGGGCGCCGGGCCGGCGATGGCGGCCGGCGGCGCTGGCGGGCAGCCCGTCGGCGACCCTTCGCTGCACGCCGGCGCGGGCGGCAGCAACGGCAGCGGTGGCAGCGGCGGGCTCAACGACACCACGGTGGGTGCGAACGGCGGAGCCGGCGGATCGTCGACCGATGCCGGCGTTACGGCGGGCTCCACTGCCAACATCGGCTCCTTTGCCGGCGCTACCGCAGGCACGGGCGGCGCGGCGGGCACGACCAGCAACGTCGTCAGCCCCGGCGTACTGCAGGGCGACAACGGCGGCGCGGGCCAATCGCAGACCGGCGACGCCGCCAACGGCAACGGATATGGCGGCGGCGGTGGCGGCGGATTCCAGGGCTCGTCGATCGGCAGCGCCGTTACCTCCTCTTCCAACAGCTACACCGGCGGCACCGGGGGCGTGGGCGGCAACGGTTATTGGGCTGCCGGCGGCGGCGGCGCGGGCGGCTTCGGCTCCATCCTCATCGGGCCGACCGGCAACTACACGGCCTCCGGCAGTTCCACGGGCGGCGCGGGCGGCAATGGCGGCAATGCCTTCTCGCAAGCCGGTGGCGGCGGCAGCGGCGGCGGCGGGTTCTTCCTGAATGCCACGACGGCGGGGCTCACCTTCACCAACAGCGGCACCATCGCTGGCGGTGCGGGCGGCACCGGCGGATCGGAACTGCTGCCGGCGCGCAGCAACGCATCGGGCGGCGGCGGCGGGGCCGGCGGCAACGGCATCACGCTGGCCGGCAGCGCGGTGTCGGTGACCAACACCGGCACGGTCACCGGTGGCGCAGGGGGTGCAGGCGGAGCCGGTGGCGGCGGCGCGGGCGGCACCGGTGCACCGGGGGCTGGCGGCGACGGCGGCATCGGCTTGTGGGCCACGGGTGCCAGCGCAACGATCACCAACAGCGGCTCCATCACCGGCGGGGCCGGCAGCACCGGTGGCTCCAACAGCAACGGGGGCGCGAGCGGCGCCAACGGTGTGGGCGGCGTCGGCGTGATGGGCGCCAACCTCACCATCGCCAACAGCGGCGCCATCTCGGGCGGGCTGGCCGGCGACGGCCTCACCCGTGCGTCGGCCGTGGAATTCACCGGCGGCAGCAACAGCCTGACCCTGAACGCCGGCGCGGCGCTGACGGGCGCCGTTGCCATCGACAGTGGCGCCACCGCCAGCGTGATTGCCGGCGCCGACGGCCTGAGCATGAGCAATGCCCTGCTTCTGGGCGGCACGGGCACCATCAACACCAATGGCCACGACATGGGCTGGTCGGGCCCGATCTCGGGCGCCGGCGACCTGGTGAAGAGTGGCGCAGGCACCCTGACCCTGGCCGGCGCCAACATCTACACCGGCGCCACCAACGTCGCCGCCGGCACCTTGCGCGCCGGTGCGGCCAACGCACTCAGCAGCGCCAGCGCCTTCACGGTCGCATCGGGCGCCACGCTCGACCTGGCCGGCCGGAGCCAGACCATCGCGTCGATGGCCAACGGCGGCACCGTCTCGCTGGTGGGTACCGCGCCCGGCACCACCCTCACGGTGACCGGCCCGTGGGTGGGCAGCGGCGGCACGCTGCGCCTTGGCACGGCGCTGGGCGACAGCAGCAGCGCAAGCGACCGGCTGATCCTCAGCGGCAGCACCGCCATTGCCAGCGGCACGACCAACGTGCAGATCACCAACCTCGGAGGCCTGGGCGCGCTGACCAGCGGCAGCGGCATCGAAGTCGTGAGCGCGCTGAACGGGGCGACGACCACCGCACAGACCACGAAGAGCGCCTTCGCCCTGGCAGGCGGCCACGTCGATGCCGGCGCCTACGAGTACCGGCTGTACGCCGCCGACGCAAGTGGCGCGGGCGAGAACTGGTACTTGCGCTCCACTGCCACCGTCGTTCCACCGGCCAGCGGTGGCGGAAGCGGCGGCGGCGTGACCGTGCCCACCTACCGCACCGAAGTGCCGCTCTACGCCGCGCTGCCCGAGCAGTTCCGCCAGTCCAACCTGGCGATGCTCGGCAACATGCATCAGCGCGTAGGCGACGACGGCCCGACCGGCGCCAACACCGCCACGCCAGACCAGGGCTACCGCCAGGCTTGGGCCCGCATCATCAGCACCGACCGCACCATCAGCCAGAGCGGCACCGTCAGCCCCACCAGCAAGGGGCGCCTCACGGGCTTCCAGGCCGGCACCGACCTGTGGGCCGATGCCAACTGGCGCGCCGGCGTCTACGTCGGCCAGCTCGACGGCGACATGAGCGTGACCGGCTTCGCGCGCGGCATCGTGAACTACGCAGCCGGCTCCAACGACCTGCGCAGCCAGTACCTGGGCGCCTACGCCACCTGGAAGAACGACAGCGGCCTGTACGTCGACGGCGTGCTGCAGGCCGGGCGCCACCGCTACACCGTGTCGCCCACGCTGGGCTTCGGCAGCTCCGGCAAGGGCAGCAGCCTGCTGGCCTCCATCGAGGTGGGCCAGGCCTTCAACATCGCCCCGGGCTGGACCATCGAGCCCCAGTTGCAGCTGGTGCATCAGCGCGTGAACCTCGACGACGGCAGCATCACGGGCGCCCTGGTGCAACAAGACAGCCACAACGGCTGGCTGGCGCGCGCGGGCGTGCGGGTCAAGGGCGAGATCGCTACATCCGCCGGCCTGCTGCAGCCCTATGTGCGGGCCAATGTCTACCGCAGCAGCAGCGGCACCGACGTCAGCCGCTTCATCGGCCCGGCCGCGTACACCGACATCGCCACCCGCACAGGCGGCACGAGCACCGAGCTAGCGGTGGGCGCCACGCTGCAGCTGACGCCAAGCACCAGCGTGTATGCGGAACTCGGCAAGCTGTGGGACTCGGGCGGCGCGACGCGCACGAAGAGCGGAGTCAACGGCAGCGTGGGCGTGAAGATCCGCTGGTGAGGCGCAGCGTCAGTGCGACCCGTTGTCGCGGTCCGCGCGGACCGTTTCGACGACTGACATCACCGCATCGATCACCGCAGCCGGGTCGTCGAACTGGATGTCGTGCCCGGCGTTCGGCAACAGCCGGTGCGTGCTGCGCGAGGACCATGTCGCCATGTCCTCGTGCAGCTTCTCCCAGATGGCCTGCACCTGCTTGCCCTGCTCGGGCGTGATCTTCATTCCCCGGAGTTCAGCCTCGGTGTAAGGCGCCATCGCGGTGAGCACCACCAGCGGCCGGTTGCCCAAGTTCCGAAAGGCACCGGCCTCGGCGAGCGACGCATCGGTCGCATCGCTCTCCGCCAGTTGCGTGACCATCGACTTCGGCGCAAATGCGTGAACCGCCTGCGCATCGCGCGCCGTCTGGTTCGGTGCCTGCGGCAGCAGCGAGGGAGCCGCCGCGCGCAACAGGCCGGACCACGCAAGCCACACGGCGATGCGAGAGCGCAGCGACCGCGTCTCCGTCATGAAAGCCGCGACACGCGCGACCTGGTCCGGATGCGATGGGTCGACAAGAACCAGCCCCGCCACCTCGGCGCCGAAGTACTTCGTGAAGCTCGTCGCATAAAGACCGCCCAGCGACTGGCCGACCAGCACGAAGGGGCCGTGCTCGCCCGCACGGGTCAGGGCCTCGTGAAGGTCTTGCGCCACCTGCCTGGCGCTATAGGGTGCATCCGAAGCGTCGCTCCACATCAAGCCCGCGCGGCTGTACGAGCACGCACGCGTGTGTGCCGCGACCTTCGACTGCACGGCCGACCAGCTCAACGAACCGTCGACGCTCAGCCCCGCCTCGAACACGACGGTGGGCGAGCCCGAGCCGCGGCAATCCAGGTGGATTTTTCGCCCGCCGATGTCGACCATCTTCCCCGGCGCGGGAAAGTCGCGCGCCGCGCGGTAGCGGCCGACCTGCTCGTACACGACACCCACGAGGACGACCAGCGCGACGATTGCCGTGCTCCAGAGGACGATGCGCATCAGCAGACTTTTGAACGAGGGCTTCACTGGTCCGGATAGTGCCACCGCCGCACCGGCCCCGGAACAAAGGCATTGGTGCGCGCGATGTACTCGCGGTATGCGGGGCGACGCTCGTCGATGTCGGCCTCGAGCATGCGCACGCCCGAGACCTTGAGCAGCAGCCACGTCATGAGCAGCGGCGACACCACGCTCCACGCGCCGCTCCACCCTGCCCCGCCCACAGCCATGAGCCAAATGCCCCACCAGACGCAGGCCTCACCGAAGTAGTTAGGGTGCCGTGTGTAGCGCCACAGGCCGCGGTCCATCACCTGGCCCGCATTCTTCGGGTCGGACCTGAAACGCGCCATCTGCGCATCGCCAATGGCCTCGAAGAAGATGCCGAACAGCGCCAGTGCCACGCCCAACACATCGAGCACGCCCAGCGATCGTGCCGCCAACATGCCCGGCAGAAAAGGCGCGGAGACGATCCACGCCAGCACCGCCTGCAAGGCGAACACGAGATACAGGCTCCTGAAGCCGAAGTTCGGCTGGTTGCGCGCGCGAATCGCCTGATAGCGCCGGTCCTCGCCATGACCCCAGTTGCGCCAGGTGATGTACAGACACAGCCGCACCGCCCACGCCGCGCCGAGCACGGCCATCCACAACCCGCGCGCCGTCTGCACCGGCAGCAGCGCGAAATACACGAGGCCCGCGCCCACGATGAAGACCGGCCACATGCGATCGACAAGGCTGGCGTCGTGGCGCACGAGGCTCGCCACCCATGTCAGCAGCGCCAGCGATGCGGTCCATGCCAGGCCCGCCAGCGCTACCTCTGCCACGCCGCTCATGCCCTGCGCTCGAACAGATAGTGGCTCACCCACCAACGCTGCCCATGGTCGAAGCCGAACAGCTCCGCCACCGACATGAAGAACAGCCGCCAGCGCGTCCACCACACATTGGCCTCGACACCGTACGTGGCCTGGAACAGCGGCCGCAACGCATCACGCCGCTCGTCCATGTTGCGCAGCCAGGCCTCGGCCGTGCGCTGGTAATGACTGCCTTCCCAGCGCCAGCGGCGCAGCAGCCGCAAGTCGTCCTGGCAGTGCAGTGCCAGATCGTCGCTGGGCATCATGCCGCCGGAGAAAAAATACTTGCTCATCCAGTCGCTCGGGTCGCGCACCTCGAAAGGGTACGGCGCCTCGCGATGGGCAAACACATGCATGAAGAAGCGCCCCTCGGGCTTGAGCCAGCGCGCCACATTGGCAAAAGCCTGCGGCCAGTTGCGCAGGTGCTCGAACATCTCGACGGACACCACGCGGTCGTAGCGCTCGTCGGTGTCGAAGACGTTGATGTCGCGCGTCAGCACGCGCACGTTGCCCAGCCCCCGCTGCGCCGCCTGCGTCTCGATGTACTCGCGCTGCGAATTCGAGTTAGACAGCGCCGTGATCCGGCTGCCCGGATAGCGCTCGGCCATCCACAGCGTGAGCGAACCCCAGCCACAGCCCAGCTCCAGCACGTCTTGCCCATTGCCCAGGCCGGCGCGCTCGCAGGTGGCAGCCAGCGCGGCGGACTCGGCATCTTCCAGCGTGCGGGTGCCCTCGGGCCAGTAGCAGCTGCTGTACTTGCGGTGATTGCCCAGCACCTCGGCGAAGAAGGCGGCGGGCACTTCGTAGTGCTGCTCGTTGGCTTTCTCGGGCAGGGGTGCCAGGTTTTCAGCGGCCATGCGGGCGACGAAGTCTTGCGTCAGATCGGCCACGGCCAGGGCGTTACCGGCGTGCAGTTCGGCGAGCCGGTCTTTCAGCAGGCGGCGGATGCCCTGGCGGACGACGGTGTCAGGCACCAGGCCCTTTTCGACCCAGCGGATGGCGAATGCGATGTCCTGCGGCATGTGCGGGTTCCTCGTTGGGGGCACGTCGGTGTGCGTGCCGTAGACATCTGTACGCGGCGGGATGGGTTTTGGATGAGGCTTCCGGCATTGTGGACGTCAGTACCCGGTTTCGGGGTCAGCCGTGAATGGCGGAATTCAAGCGTTCCACGATGGAGCAACAGAACTATCAGACTGGTCGTGGCCGTTTGGCGTGGTAGGCCCGCATGCCCACTAGAGACGGCGGATTCAACCGGTCGATGCAATAGATTCGCTGAACATCTCAGCGGGCGTCTGGAAGCCGAGCGTCTTACGCGGCCTCTCGTTCAATTTTCGCGCGATCGCGTTGACTAGTTGACGACCGTACCTGCAGCCGACTCTCGCACCAGTCGGATGGTCTGGAACGATTCTCCTAGGAAGCTAAATTTTCGTGCGAAGAGCGAAGCAATCCGAGTGTCTGCCGTCGCAAAGAAAATCTGCCGACTAGAGTTCACGGTCAAATCGCGCAGATAGTCGAGGAACGACAGTGCATTCAAATCGTCGATATGCGCAATGGGATCGTCAATTAAAATTACCGGTGGTGCCATGGTCGCGTTGCGGTTCATCGCTAGGAATACGGACAGCGCAAAAGCTGCACGCTGACCGGTGCTCACCTGCTCAAGCGTACGTTTCTCGTGCGAGGCGGATGTTTGGAGGATCACCTCTCCCTGCCCAACATATTCGTACTCGTTCGGTGCATGGATGCGACTGAAGATCTCATTGATCTGAGAGCCGATGATATTCAACGACTCTTGCGTTGCGCGCTCGAGAGAGTATTCGGTACGTAGCAGTTCTAAAGTCTCTTTGGCCGCCCGATAGTTCTTCGCCTGGTCAGTCGCTCGTTTCAACTGCCCCGTCAGTTGCTCAACGCGCTGAGTAAGCATCGAAATGCTCTCTGACGCGGTACTTTCAATGTTGACCGCTTGCATCGCCTCCGAGTGGATTCGTGCGGCGCCAATCATCCCCACGCTCAATTCAGCAAGTGATGTGCTGCCGCCAATATCCATAAGGCCTTGCAAAGCACTCGCTCGACTCTGAATGGAGGTGATTTCACTTTGCATGATGACCAAGGACTGCATGCCACCGTCTTCTTGCGCTCGCGTGGACCAACCTTCGACGGTAACCGCGGCGCTGATTTCTGCAAGTTGCTCTGAAACACGCTTGAAAAGATCGAGATTTTCTGCCTCGAGTTTTCGACTTTCATCCGCTACTTCAAGAAGCTTGATGCGTGCTTCCTCGATAGCAATAGCATCAAACTCTGCTTCTTGTGTGCGAAGAATCGTGGATATCGCGTTCCTGAGGAGGTCGTGCTCGTTCGTGTTTAAGCCGGAATTAGCGAGTTGCTCCCAGTCCCTGCTTGCCGCGGAGAGTTCTGAGTTGGCCTGGGCCAACTCCGCTCTCAGTTCTTCCAGTCGAGCTGGAATGGTCGCGCAAGCCACGTCTGGCGCCAGGTTGATGACTTCTGCAATTCGCTGCAGGAACTGGAAAAACCTGACCCAGCCTTGCAAATACTCAAGATTCTCCCGCGCCTCACCAAGTTGGGCAGTAATCTCCGTGAGTTCGCTTGAATGTTCAAGCGAACTCGTGATTTGGTTGACGAGGGCCGCCAAGTCCTGAGGTGAATACTTCACCCGGCAGATGGGGCAATCATCCCTCGGATGACCAGCTTCGAACGAGGCTTGCGCAGCCACTTGCAGTTGACGCGCCGCTTGGGCGCGCGCAGACGCCGCTCTGCCAAAGTTGGCGGACAGCTTCTCCAAGTTGCTTACTTGGGTATTGGCGTTCCGAACATCGAGGTTTGCATCCCGAGCAGCGGAATTCAGTGATATGAATGCATATTCGTCAGGCACCTCAGGGATATCGCCATTTGCATACACCCCGAGCCGGCCCAGTGCTGTATCGGCCGCTGCTTTGCCTTTCTTGAGACGAGCGTGGGCGACGGAGAATCCGCTGTTCACGTAGGCAAGCCAACGGTCCAAGGTTTGAGATCCGCGTTCGCTGGCCAACGCCTGCTCAGCAAGCTTTTTTGCCTCCTGCGCATACCGCATTCGATTGCCGTCGAGCGGACGAGCTCGACCCAGTGCCAAGTCAAGTTCTCGGCCGCGCGCCGAAATCGCTTCCAACGACACTGCGGCCGGACCGGCCGTCAGCACCGCTTGAAGATGCCTGAGTGCTTCCTGGAGGGGCTTTGCTTCGTCCGCAGTCGTGAGAGGCGTTATCGCTCGGGACGCCTTCCACCGAAGCGCGTCCAAGGCGGAGCGGAACGCCTCTGTGAGAGTCTTACCGTTGGAGGGCCGTCCCTGCAAGTCCTTGAGTTCCTTCTGTGCCATCTCAAGCTTCTGTCGGCCCTCGTCGACCTTCATGATTGCTCGCTCATGGGCAGTTTCGACCTCGGGTGAAATTTTGATTAGATAGTCCCAAATCGTTGAGGCATCTGGACCGACAAGCAACCGACTTAAGTCATCCGGAATCTCCGACGGTTCAAGTTCCGTCGATAGTCGAAACGCGGCATCTGTATCGAGGAAGTTGTAGCGGGTGAATGCACCCAGAATCGACTTCGCGAATCGTTCATCCCGGTTGTACCAACTGAAGCAGCGCGCTCTTATTCGTCCGGACTCCGCGGAAGCGGCCAGCGGAACAATGTTCCCGACCAGTGCGCCGGAGATCTTTGGAGTGCCTGGATTCCCTTGCCTGCGATTGCAACCGCAGTAGAAATACTCGATGGCCTCGAGTAGCGATGTCTTTCCGGTGCCGTTGGGTCCAACGATAAGTGTGACTTGACCAAAGGTGTACGATTTTTCGTTATGGATAGGGCGGAATTTATCAATCGAAATGGACGCAAGCCACTTCTGAGCGAGCGGGATGTCGGCTGGATTGAGAGTCAACGCCTTGTCGGCAACGGGTATGCGCTTGGCTGACCGAGTACCTATGCGTTCCACAACGTCTTTCCGCGTGGGACGGTCGAGTAGTTCATCAAGGTCGGCGGCGGCGAGACGCTTCTCCCATTCGCCGACGACGTTGAAGTCCCTGCCGGTTGTACTTGGATTGAAATGTTGGACGGCACCCAACAGAGCTTCGAGCTCCTCTTCGGAGACAACTCGCTTGCGAGCGTACTCCTTGTCCGATTCAATCGCTGCCTTCGCCTTCTCGAAGCCATCATGGCTGAGCGACTTTGGGCCGGCAACGATGTAAAGGTATTTGTTCCATCGCAGATCGCCGGGAGTGCCGAAGAAGTCGTCGCCGAGGATGCGCTCCTGGAAGTCGTGAAGTTGGTCAGCGCGACCGACCACATCGTCAGCGAGGTCGACATATGCGATGGCGTAGCACTTACCCTCATGACGGCGCTCAGCGCGCACCACCGCCACTTCCACTTCCTTCACCTCGCCAAGCAGGTCGATGACCTTCTGGCGGGCCGATTGAAGTTCTTCCATCTAGAGCCCCTCGGTGATGGATGTGGCGCTGCCACCGCCGTGCGTGATGTCGGTGAGCTGTGGAATGCTCGCGAACTCAGGCTGGCCGTCGATCGTGTGATAGCAAACCGCGATACGGTGTTTGTGGTTGTCGTTGTTCTCGAGACGAAGCAGCTCGAACGCTGCATCACTCACATTGCGCACTGTGTCGGGACTCGGGTCCATCCCAAGGTAGGCAACCAGCGCAGGCTGCGAGTTGTCCTTGCACACGTTGGTGTGGGGAGAGTTGGCCTGCCACATGACTCGCGCGTCACCGCCGGCGAGGTCGCGAATCTGACGTGGCAGCTCCTGCGTGCTGAGGATGGTATTGAGCGCTGCAACCCTCTTCACTCGAAGTTCTCGCGCGTCTCGCGCCAGGACATCACGGTCGAGGCAGAGGGTTGCACGTCGCACGATTTCATCTTCACCCAATTTGCACGCATCGAGTTCACTAGCCTTGAACCAGTTCACCTTGCTCTTTGCGAGGCCGCAGGACAGCGCGATAGCTCGCTCCACTTGCAGTCGGCTCTCCACAGTTTTCAGGCTAGCGAAGGCTGCTTCCACATGGGGAGTGAGCGCTAGGAGTTTAGAGAGTCCTGGGTCCGGACATTCCCCATTGGACGTCCAGTCCTGATGCTCCTCGTCCCAGGTGTACCTGGCATCTACCTTTGGTCCCAGATAGTTGTCGTGCAGATATGAGCCAACCTGGGCGACCTTCGCGACCGTTAGTTCGAATGCCGCAGCATTGAAATGGAAATGGAGCACGTGACGATGCTTGATATGCCTTGAGTAGTAAAGGCCCAGTCGCTCATTGTTCTCGACCTCGTCGTCACTGGATGAGCAGCGATGGTCAGAGATGTACCAGGCCGAGCCGCTCTCGTTCTTCCAAGCTTCGTGCTTCCCGTCAGGTGCATCGTACTGAACCATATCCTCTGCCCAGTTCAGACAGACGATATCGCAGTTGTTCAGATCCTTGTTCTTGCTGAAGGTGTCAATACGGTATCGCAGGTAGTCGGAGTGCCTCGGCTTCGGATTTAGCTGGATGTGAATGAGCGTTGCGAAGCGAGCTAATTTACTGCGGACCTTCTCGTCAGCCGCCACGTTGAAGGCGTCAGAGCAGATGATGGTCGAGAGAGCGAGTTCTTCGCCTGCGCCTCTAAACTGGTAGATGAGATTTCCGCAGCGAAGGTTCTTGTTCTCAAAGAAGTGCTGGTCGCGCGACGAAATCGTCTTGAACTGCAGAAGGACGACTCGACGGTCGCTGCCTCCGTTGTCCTTGGTGACGAAGCAATACGCCACCGGGTCGAAGTAGATTCCTTGTACGGCGGCCGCCGTGTCTTTGTCGAAGATGAGGTCGCAATACCCAGCGCAGTCCACCTCGAACTTTTCGAGCTGTGCCGGCGTCATGCTTTCGCAGCCCAGTACCCACAGGGCTCCAACAGCGGGGAACGTGGTTCCCTGAACGCACTTCAGGAGAGTCTCTACGGGTAAATAGTATTCCGGCGTGACAACGAGATGGTGTCCCTTCGTTGTAGCCAGTTCAAGGAACTTTGTCGCCTGCTTGTCGGCGAAGGCTAGGTCCAGTGGACCGATCCGCGTGTCGTCGGCCAGGATCGGGCCCGCAGGTTGGAGCAAGAGCGCGCGATACGACTGGTCGCTTGGGTTCAGCGCGTCAAGCGATGGATTTGCGAGTGAGCGAGCCTGCAGCACGCCTTCCACGTCACGGATAGAAATAGTCACAAGGCCTACCTGCGGCGACCGCCCACGTAGTGGCTGCCCTTGCCGCTGCGGCCACTCCCGCCGACGCGGCGACTACCGGATCGATTCGCCGCCTCAAAAATCGGCGCCGACGAAGCGCCGATCGGGTTGAATCCCAGGCTGCCCGCGGTGGCTAGGGAACCTGCGTTGGAGCCGCCAGAGGCGGCGGCAAGCAGGATGAAGAGCAATTCGGTCTTCATAGTTTTGGTCTCCTCGTGCCGAGTTAGGTCGGGCGCCCGGCTTCCTCGTACTTGATGGGCGGCTGATGCACATGCTCTCACGTTGCCCGCACGCTGGCGAGCCCCTTGGGATACCCCATTTGTGGGAGGAAGAACCATGCCTCGAGGGTCTGCTTCTGATGCCAAAGCCGAAATGAGCGAATCTGAGATCGCTTTCGGCGATCGCTGCTTCAGACTGAAATAGATGGTTGCGATTGACCCAGACAAAATCGTTGAATGGATACAGAGAGCTTTCAAACTATGCGCGCGATCAATCGCCCGCACGCACCCGACGAAACCACCGCTGATTTCATCTTCAAGGCCTACATGCTGCTGAAGAATGCTCCGCCCACCTTCAGCAAGTGGGCACGACAAGGCGCTTTCGAGAACATTGCGGCCTGCGCGGCGTCATGGCGAGTCGTAGGCATCAGTGAGAATGCCCTCCGCAAGATCGCCGCGACCGGCAAACGCACCGACCTGCAGCGCGGCCACTGGTTCGCGCGAGACCAGCGCTATGAAGCCTTGTTCGGCGCAGCGGCACCGACCATGGACCGGGATGCTCTCATCAAGTTCTTCTTCGATCACGACACCACGGTGGTAATCACGAAAGAACAGAACAATGCCGGCGGAGACCACACCACATGGGGAAGGATCATCGCGGTGCCGGAGGGCATGTTCACGACTAGCGGATACGGCTTCAATGTGCGCAAGCGCACAGAGATCCCCTGGGTCGCAGCCAGGGTGGCCGAGCTTGATCAAGGATGAATAGTTCTGCGTCCACCTACATCGCCGACGCCCACGCTTCGCGCCCGTCGCCGGCGGGGATTGCGGGTGTCTTCAAAGCCGGCACCTACGATCGCCCGCGCCTGTGGCCGACACCCGCCCGACATCAATCGCCCGCGAACGGCGGGTAACACTGCAACCGGGTGTTCGTGGTGCGGCCCTTGAAGGACCTTCTAGGGGCCCGACTGCCGCTCCCGGCACGGCCAATGAGTCATTGCAGGCTCTTCATTTCGCACCGCCCTCGCCTGCGGCAACACGCAACGACTGAATCGTGGCCTCGGCCGCTTCAATACGCCGCTGCAGTTCTTCATTGACCAGCCGCACCAGAGCGCCGAGTTCGGCGCGCATCGGATAGACCTCTTCCGTATCGTTCACCCCCTGTGGAACGATGAGTTTTTCAAGACACGCATAGGCACGATGCACAGCATGAAGGCTGTCGATGTCATCGCATGCCTGAAGGGCAAGCGATTCAACGCTGGCAGTTTCAGAAGATTCGGGAAATGAAGAGACGTGCGCAGAAGCGCGAGCGGATGCAGCCATGAATGGCCTCCAAGAGGTGCGGTTTGCTGAAACCACCGCTCTCGAGTCCAAGCGAGGGCGGCGACTCGACGGGTTGGACTACCGGGCACCTCTTGCGAGAACCGGCCGGGCTTGCGCCCGCCCGTCGAGCCGCCAAAAACTGGAGGCACGAATAGCAAAGCCGCAGACCCTGCGGGGGTGACTGCGGCTTGCGTCGCAGAGGTGATTCGGGAGTCCAAGCCCGATCACGCCTTTTTCTGACGTGACCGGTGCAGTATAGCCACGGGTAACGGCATGCCCCTACGCCCTAGGGCTTCAACACAATTCAATGGTCTGCCGCAACAACCCTGTTTGCTCAGCACTCGGCCCGACGAAGATTTCGACTTCGCCCGCCTCGAACAAGGGCTGCAGGTCCGGCCCGAGGTAGCGCAACTCGGCCGCCGGCAGTTCCAGGTTCACCAAGCCGGCTTCGCCCGGCATCAATCGCAGCTTCGCGTAGCCCTTGAGTTCCAGCAACGGCCGGGTGACACGGCCTAGCTTGCCGCGAACGAACAAGAAGACAGTTTCTTCAGCCTCGCGCGCGCCAACGTTGCGCAGCCTGACGCTGATCTTCAGCGCGTCCTGCTCGCGCACGCGTCGCGGCTCTACCTGAAGCTCGTCGTAGACAAACCGGCCGAAGGTCAAGCCGTGGCCGAAGGCATACAGCGGCGAATTTTCGACGTCCTGGTACCTGCTCGTGAAGTAGTCGGCGGGATTCATCGGCCGGCCGGTGGGACGCTGGCCGAAGTAGATCGGCAGCTGCCCGACGGCGCGCGGCCAGCTCATCGGAGTGCGGCCACTTGGCGTTACCTGGCCCGTGACTACGTCGCCGATCGCATGGCCGGCTTCGATGCCGAGGAACCACGCAGCCAGCAGCGCATCGGCATGTTCGGCCAGCCAGGGAACGACGAGCGGACGGCCCGAGAACAAGATTGCGACGACGGGGATGCCGAGCGCGTGTGCACGTGCCGTCACCGCTTCGGCCAGAGCCTGTTGTAGCCCGGGCAGCGCGGGCGTGGCGCGGCTCGCGGCCTCGCCACTCATGGTGGCACGCTCGCCCAGGCACAGCAGGACGGCGTCGGCGCCGTCGCACAGCGCAACAGCAGCTTCGATGCCGCTGTCGTCATCACTCTCGATGGCAACGCCGGGTGCATGGCGTATGTCGGTCTGCGGCAGCGCGGCGCGCAAGCCGGCAAGCACGCTGACGGCCGGCTCGTGTTCGCCGGCCCCCCACCACGGGCCTTTCATCTCGGTGCTTGCGTCGGCCAGCGGGCCGATGACACACAGTGCCTTCGCCGCAGCAGGCAAAGGCAGGGTGTCCCGCTCGTTCTTCAGCATGACGATGGCCTTGCGCGCGGCGTCGCGCGCCACCGCGTGCCGCTCGGCGACAACCGCCGCGAGTTCGGGTGTCGCGCCGCGGCGGTAAGGGTCGTCGAACAGGCCGAGCTGCTCCTTGAGTTGCAGCACGCGGCGCACGCTCGCGTCTATCTCTTCGATCGTCACCCGTCCCTGCGCGAGCGCGATGGGCAGGCCCTTGCGATACGCGTCGGCCATCATGTCGATGTCGACGCCGGCCTTCAGCGCCAGTACTGCGGCATCGACGAGATCGGCCGCGACGCCGTGCTTGATCAATTCCGCGATTGCGTTGTAGTCGCTGACGATGACGCCGCTCCAGCCCATCTCGCCGCGCAGCCAGTCGCGCAGCAAGGGGATGTGCGCAGTCATCGGCACGCCGTTGAGATCGGTGAAGGCGGGCATCAGCGTTGCAACGCCGGCGCGCACCGCTGCTGCGAAGCCCGGCAGATGCACCTCGTGCAAGGTGCGCTCGGAGATGTCCACGGCGGCGTACTCCCGCCCTGCGGTGACTGCGCCGTATGCGACGAAATGCTTCGCGCAGGCGGCCAGCGAATCGGCCGATGACAGGTCTGCCCCCTGGAAGCCGCGCACCTTGGCCTGCGCAATGCGTGCGTTCAGCCAAGGGTCTTCGCCGGGTCCTTCCGCGGTACGGCCCCAGCGGGGATCGCGCGATACATCGAGCATCGGCGCGAAAGTCATCGCCAGGCCGTCGGCAGCGCCTTCGCGCGCGGCCTCCCGCGCCGTGCGCTCCCAAAGGTCTTCGTCGAAGGTGCCGGCCTCCGCAAGCGGGATCGGAAAGAGCGTGCGATGGCCATGAATGATGTCCAGGCCGATCAGCAGCGGAATGCCGAGCCGCGACTTCTCGACGGCCAGTCGCTGCATCTCGTGCGTGTGGCCGGCGCCGACCATGTTCAGCAGATTGCCGACGGTGCCGTCGATGATCGACTGCGTGGAGTCTCCCGCGAGCACCGGCCCGGTGACCGTGTAGCCGGAGGCAGTCATCGTCAGTTGACCCAGCTTTTCGGCTAGCGTCATCCGGGCCATGAGAGTATCGATGCGACTCATCAGGGATTTCGAATAGAACCCAGGGGGCCTAATGATGGCATGCTGCGGGCGAAGAGCCCTCAGCCGCGTGGCGCCGCCGATGATTCGGTGAAACCAAACGTGACACCCGGGACAACAACGAAAGGAACCGTTCGTGTTGATGGATGACAGGAACCCGAGGGCACTGGCAGCCCTGCCCGATGAAGCCTTGATCGACGCCGTGCAGCGGCAGACCTTCCGCTATTTCTGGGACGGTGCGGATGCCGACAGCGGCCTGGCGCTCGACCGCCGTACGCTCGTCGGCGCAACGGGCGAGGACCTGGCCGACGACAGGGTCGCGATCGGCGGCACGGGCTTCGGCATCATGGCCATGATCGTCGCGGTGGAGCGCGGCTGGGTCACACGAGACGCAGCGCTGGAGCGCCTGGGGCGCATGCGGGACGCCCTCTTTCGCGCCAGGCGCTACCACGGCGCCTTCCCGCACTTCATGGACGCAGCGAGCGGCGAGACGATCCCGATGAGCCCCAAGGACGACGCGGGCGATCTGGTCGAGACCTCGTTCCTCTGCATGGGCCTGCTCTGTGCACGCCAGTATTTCAGCGAGAACACGGCCGCGGCACGCCGGTTGCGCAGCGACATCGACACGCTGTGGCACGAGGTCGAATGGAACTGGTTCACCCAGGGCGGACGGGACGTGTTGTATTGGCACTGGAGCCCGAACCACGGCTGGGCGATGAACCACGAAGTGCGCGGCTGGAACGAGTGCCTCATCACCTACCTGCTGGCGGCGGCCGCGCCGCGCCATGCGATCGATCCGCGGGTGTACCACCGCGGCTTTGCGGCGGGGGCCGGTTTCCTCAACGGCCGGTCGTACTACGGCATCGAGATACCGCTGGGCATGCCATACGGCGGCCCGCTGTTCTTCACGCACTACTCGTTCTGCGGCCTCGATCCGCACGGCCTGAAGGATCGCTACGCCGACTACTGGGATCTCAACTGCCGCCACCTGCAGATCAACCGTGCGCACTGCATCGCCAATCCTCATGGCCACCCGGGCTACGGTGAATCGTGCTGGGGCCTGACCGCCAGCGACGACCCCGACGGCTACCTCGCGCACGCCCCGGACATCGACAACGGCACCATTTCGCCGACGGCCGCGCTGGCCAGCCTGCCGTATGCGCCCACCGAGGTGATGCAGGTTCTGCGGCATTTCCTCACCGTGCATGGCACGCGCTTGTGGAAGGACTACGGCTTCATCGATGCGTTCTGCGAACGGCGCGGTTGGTTCGCAGAGACATATCTCGCCATCGACCAGGGCCCGATCGTCGTGATGATGGAGAACCATCGCACGGGCCTTCTGTGGAAACTGTTCATGAGCGTGCCCGAAGTGCAGGCCGGGCTGCGCGCCCTGGACTTCAGCAGCCCGCACCTCGAGTCGCCTGCACCGTGACCTTCAGCGTGGCGAGCCAGCAAGACCCGGCTTTCGAGTCATGGCTCGAAAGACAGCTGTCCCATTCGGCGAGCGCGATGCTGCCCTGCATCTCGCCGGTGTCGATCGTCAAGCATCGCCCCGGCTTCGGTCAGACCATACGGCCGGTCGCCGGCGCCATCATTGCCTCGCCCGTACTCGGCAACTACGACCCGGACCCGGACTACTTCTTTCATTGGTTCCGGGACTCTGCTGTCGTTATCGATGCACTGCGCCTGCTCTACGTCGACGGACGCATCGGCGACGAAGCCCTTCAGCATCTGCGCGATTTCACCCGCTTCAGCCTTGCCGTGAACGGGCTCGACGGTCGCGCGGTTGCCGCGGAGCAAGGCCGCAGAGCGCGCGTGGCCCCCGAACTCCTGCAGTACCTGCGCGAAGACCATGACCTCGCGAGCGTCCACGGCGATGCGGTCGTCGCCGAGACGCGGGTGAACCCCGACGGCACGCTCGATGTCCTCCGCTGGGCGCGCCCCCAGCACGACGGGCCGCCATTGCGCGCGCTGGCGCTGCTGCGCTGGGCGGACGGCGGGCACCTCGACGCGGCCCTGCTGGCGGAGGTCACGCCGCTGATTCGCTTCGACATCGACTTCACGCTGCGTCACTGGCGCGAGCCGTCATACGACATCTGGGAGGAAGAGCTCGGCCACCACTACTACACACTGCGCGTCGCAGGGGCCGCGCTGGCCGAAGGCGCGGCATGGCTGGAGGGCCTGGGCGACGCGGCGCTGGCGCAGCGCTGCCGGGAGGAGTCGCGGGCCGTGCAGCGCCTGCTCGACGACTACTGGGTAGACGAGCGAGACGAACGCGACTCGACGCGCGGCTACTACCGTTCACGCGTGCTGACGGACGGCCGGCCCAGTGCGAAGGCGCTGGACATCGCGGTGATCCTGTCGGCAATCCATAGCCTCGGCACCGAGGCTGCGCATGGACCGGCCGATCCGCGCATGCAGGCCACGCTGGAGCGACTCGATGCGCTGTTCGATGCGGCCTATCCGATCAACCACGGCCGTGCCACAGGCCGTGGCGCGGCGATGGGGCGGTACGCCGGCGACGTGTACTACTCGGGCGGTGCGTACTTTTTCTCGACACTCGGCGCCGCCGAGTTCTGTTTCCGCGCCGCGGCGATGGGCGGCGATGCACGCCATTGGAACCAATGGATGGGGCGCGGCGACGCCTACCTCGCCACCGTACGCGCGTACACGCCGGCCGGTGGTGAACTGTCGGAACAGTTCGACCAGCGCAGCGGCGCGCAGACCTCGGCGAAGCAACTGGCATGGAGCCACGCCGCGTTCATTTCGTGCGTCTCGGCGCGCCGCATCGCGGCCGCCGCTTGTCAGGTGCCGCGGTAGCGATGAGCGCGAGGCCTGAGAACCGTGTCGAGCCGGCTGCAAGAGCCGGTGTCTTCCGTCAGGTCCGCGAGTTGCTCGGCGCCTTGCGAGTGTCCCCGGTCGCGAAAACGCTTGTCGTGCTGATGGGTGCGATCGTCGTGGTCGTCGCGCTCACGGCGTATGGGCAGATCGAGCTCAATAGCTGGAACAAGCCGTTCTACGATGCAATTTCGCGTCGCGACCTGAGCGAATTCGTCGTGCAGGTAGGCGTCTTCGCCATCATTGCGGGCGTGCTGCTGGTCTTGAACGTCGCGCAGAGGTGGCTGGGCGAAACCTTGCAGCTGAAGCTGCGCGAGGCCGTGGTCAATGACCTCGTGGGGCTGTGGCTGCAGCCGCGCCGGGCGTTCTGGCTCCAGGCCAGCGGCCCGATGGGGGCCCACCCGGATCAGCGCATGCACGACGACACGCTGAAGCTGTGCGATCTGTCGGTCACCCTCGGCGTGGGTCTGTTGCAGGCAGCGATGCTGTTCGGCAGCTTTGCGAGCGTGCTGTGGGTCATCTCCAAGGACTTCAGCCTCTTCTTCAACGGCGAGGACCACGTGTTGCCGGGCTTCATGTTGTGGGCGGCAATTGCCTATGCGATCGCCGGCTCGCTGCTCACCTACTGGGTCGGCAACGGCCTGATCTCGCGCAACGCCGAGCGCTACGCGCGTGAAGGCGAATTGCGCTTCTCGCTGACGCGCATCAACGAGCATCTGGACGGCATCTCCCTGGCTGGTGGCGAGGCCGACGAGAAGCGTCGCGTCGCCATGCATTTCGGCGACGTCTTGCGCGCCACGTCGCGCGTGGTGCTCGGGCTGACCAACCTGACCTGGGTCACCGCGGGCTTCGGCTGGGTCACCATCATCGCGCCGACGCTGGTGGCCGCCCCCCTCTACTTCTCGGGGAAGGTTTCGTTCGGTGGCCTGATGATGGCTGCCGCGGCCTTCACCCAGGCACAGTCGTCGCTGCGCTGGTTCGTCGACAACTTCAGCATCATTGCCGACTGGCGCGCCACGCTGCTGCGTGTCACCGACCTGCGCCGGATGCTGGCCTCCGATCTGGAGACACAGGCAGGTGGCAGCCGCATCGCCTACGAAGAGAGCGAAGCCGGGACGCTCGCGATCGAAGCGCTCGAGGTTCGCTCCTGGAGCGGCCACGATCAGCTGGACGACCCCAGTCTCGTCGTGCACCGCGGCCAGTGCGTCCTGATCCTCGGCACACCGGGCACGGAGAAGACCTTGCTGTTCCGGGCGCTCGCGGGCCTCTGGCCCTGGGGCTGCGGCACCGTGCGCCGGCCCGTCGGCGAGACGATCCACTACATGCCGCGCGGCACGCCCTACATTCCCCGCGGCACGCTGGCCGAAGTGCTGTCGTATGCGATGGAGCCATCGACCTACCCGAGAGAAGCCATGGTGGCCGCGCTGGCGAGTGTGGGCCTCCAGCGCCTGGAACAGTTGCTGAACAAGACGGGTCGCTGGGAGAGCGAGCTCAGCATGGACGAGCAGTTGCGGCTGGGCTTCGCCCGCGTCGTGCTGCAGGCGCCGCCCTGGCTGGTGATGGACGAAGCCTTCAGCGCGTTCGACGACGACACGCTCGAACTCATCATCGACGCGCTGGGCAAGCTCACGCACACGGGCATTGTTCATATAGGCTCGGCCGGAGGAGCGCACGATCGGCTGTTCACGCGGGTGGTGCATCTGGTCAAGGCGCCGAACGCCGTGCCCGAGGAGCAGCGACCATGAGACACCCCGGGTCAACCGTCAGTCGTGCGCGTCGCGCCCTCATGCGGCTGATTCTTGCGCTGCCCGCGTGGCCGACCTGGGCCTGGGCGGCCGATTTCGGCTTCCGGCCACCGCGCGATCCTGACGATGCCACCGCGGCGGACCTGATGCGGGATCTGGCCGAGCGCATCTTGCCGGTGTACCAGGAGGCGGACACCGATGTCTTCCTGGCCAACCTGACCGCCCTGCAGATCGTCAGCGGCGCCTACCGTGCAGCCTACGACAGCAGCGGCTCGCTGCGCAGCCGCCGCCAGGGCAAGCCGTTCGACGACCTGGTCCAGCGGGCGATCCTCGACGGTATCTATGCGCGTGCGCGCATGCTCGAAGCGGACGGGCGCCTCGGCTTCGCCGAAGCCTACGCGCGCTCGTTCCAGGAACTGGTGTCGCCGCTCGACAACGCGCAAGCCCAGGCCATCATGGCGCGGCTCGAAATCCCGCCGGCGGTGTACAGAGAGCCGCTGCGCCAGGCTTTCGATCTCTGGCGCGCGAAGGGCAGCCTCCCGCAGGCCGATGCGCTGGCGCTCGTGCGAACCTGGCTTTCGTACCAGTCGCGTCGCAGCTTCAATGCGCTGCTGCCCGAATTGTTCGCGGCGGAAAACCGCAACCGCTACGTGGCGGAGGCTGACGTCAGGATTCCCGTGCGCGGGGGTGTCATTCATGCGAACCTGGTTCGGCCCGGCCGCGCGACTGGAACTCTGCCGACGCTGCTGCGCTTCACGCTCGATCCCGCCGAGGACGACGCACAGCACAGCGCCGCCAAAGGCTACGTCGGCGTCACGGCGTACGTGCGCGGACGCACCCCTGACGGCAAGGGCGCCGTGTGGCCGTTCGTTCGCGACGGCGAAGACGCCGCCGCCGTCATCGACTGGATTGCCCGGCAGGCGTGGAGCGACGGCCGCGTCGCCATGCTCGGCGACGGCTACTCCGGCTACGCCGCCTGGGCCGCCGCCCGCAGGAGACCAACGGCACTCAAAGCCATCGCCACGATCGCGCCGATGGCGCCGGGCATCGACTTCCCGATGGCCGGACAGATCTTCCGCAACGCCATGGTCCGCTGGGCGCAGGAGCACGCGACTGCCGAGCCCCTGCGAGCCGGCGTCGACGCCGACGCGGACCCGGACACGATGTGGCAGGCACTCGACGCACGCTGGCACCGTGGCAATCGCCCCTACTGGGACATAGACCGCGTCTTGCTGGGCAAGCGCAACAGGTTGATCCGAACCTGGCTGACGCACCCGAGTCACGATCGCTACTGGCAGAAGTTCTTGCCGTCGGCGGAGCAGTTTGCGCGAATCGACATTCCGGTGCTCAGCTTTGCCGGCTACTACGGTGCCGATGCCGGCGCGCTCTACTACCACCACGAGCATCGTCGCAACCGGCCGCAGGCCGACACGACGCTGCTGCTCGGCCCCTACGACGCGGCCTCGATCCGGCGCGGCACGGCGCCGACGCTGCGCGGCTACACGCTCGACCCCGTCGCACGCATCGACCTGCCCGATCTGCGCTACCAATGGCTCGACCACATCCTGAAGGGCGCGAACAAGCCTTCCCTGCTGATGGATCGCGTCAACTACCAGGTGATGGGCGCGGACCAGTGGCGCCATGCGCCAACGCTGGACGCGCCGCAGCGCGCCCCGCTGCGCCTTCACCTCGATACCCGCGAGCGCGACGACCCGCACCGCCTGTTGCCGTCGCCATCCGAAGGCGGTGGCAACGTGCGGCTCTCGGTCGATCTCGCCGATCGACGCGACGTGCGCATCCCGTGGCCGGACGCGCTGCGCGTGAAGCAACTGCCGGCGCGCAACAGCATCAGCTTTGTCAGTGATCCGCTCCCGGAGGGCACCGAGCTCATCGGCAGCTTGCGCGGCGTGTTCGACATCACGCCCTCGCGGCAGGACGTGGACTTCAACATCTCGCTGTACGAGCAGACGGCAAGCGGCGAATACCAGCTGCTGTTCGATCCCTACGACTTTCGCGCCAGCTACGCAGGCCATCGCATGCGTCGCCGGCTTCTGCGGGCCGGCGAGCGTCAGCTGCTTGCGTTCACCGCCGAACGCGTGACGGCCTGCAAGCTCGCGGCGGGCAGCCGCATCGTGCTGCTGATCGGCCTCAACAGGCGCCCCGACCGGCAGATCAACTACGGCAGCGGCAAGGACGTGAATTCGGAAACCATTGCCGACGCGAAATGGCCCATTCGAGTGCGCTGGCACGCGCGCAGCTACGTCGAGATCCAGACCGGCAAGTCTTGATCGCTCATCGTGTCGTCGGACCCTTGTCGTCCACGGCGCCGATGACGACGCCTTCGCAAGGCGCCAGCACCAGGGGCCCCTTGATGAACTCGGCGCGCGCAGGATCGGTCGATGCGAGCACGATCGGTTGGTGCGGCATCAACGCCGGCGAAATCGGCGCCGGGGTGGTGCCGAAGTTCAAGAGCACTACCAGCCGCTGCCCTTCGTCGTTGCGCGCATAGGCGAGCACCTCGCCCCCGGTTTCAAGCGCTTCATAGTTGCCCCGGTTCAGCGCGGGCTGCGCGCGGCGCAACGCGATGAGGCGCCGGTAGAGCGCCAGCATCGACCCAGCGTCGTGCGATTGCGCCTCCACATTGTTCGTGGGCCAGTCGGCTGCCAGGCGCAGCCACGGCGTGCCGGTCGTGAAGCCCGCATGCTCTGCGGCGCTCCACTGCATGGGTGTTCGCTCCGGGTCGCGCCCCAGGCCCATGCCGGGCTTGTTCTTCTCGAACGGGTCCTGCACTTCATCGGCGGGAATGGGGACGTCCGTCATGCCGATCTCGTCGCCGTAGTAGAGCGTCGGCGTGCCGCGCAGCGTGAGCAGCAGCATGGCCGCGAGCCGCGCCATCTGTGGCCCGACGCGGCTCGCAATGCGAGGTCTGTCGTGGTTGCCCAGCACCCAGTTCGGCTGGGCGCCGGCGGGCAAGGCGGCTTCGTAGTCGCGCACGAAGCGGTCGACGCGCGCCGCCCGCCACTCGGTTGAGATCAGCTGGAAGTTGAAGGGCAGCTGCACGCCTTCGAGCACACCTTCGGCGTTGAGTCCGTAGTAGGCGACCAGGCGCGGGAGCGGCAGGTAGAGCTCGCCGATCAGCACGCGCGACGAGCGTGCGTCGCTGAACGCGTCGACCACGCGGCGCATCTCGGCCACGATCGGCTGTACCTCCGGCAGGTCGGTGTTGTAGAGCATCAGCCAGCGAAAAAATGGGTCCTGGCCCGGGGCGAAGTCCGGGTTCGGCGGGTTGTCGCGGAACTGCGCGTCCTTGATGATTTGAGAGAGCACGTCGACACGGAATCCGTCGACGCCGCGCCGAAGCCAGAAGCGCAGCACCTCGTACATCGCGGCTCGCACTTCGGGGTTGCGCCAGT
Organism: Variovorax sp. F042; assembly: GCF_057814215.1. Lineage (NCBI taxonomy): Bacteria > Pseudomonadati > Pseudomonadota > Betaproteobacteria > Burkholderiales > Comamonadaceae > Variovorax > Variovorax sp. F042. Next base: position 101,090 of record NZ_JBVASX010000008.1, on the reverse strand, counting down.
TGAGGTCGGGCTGCTCCTTCAGGAACGAATGGCAGTAGTACTGGCCGGTGGTCGCATCGAAGGCCCAGGCCGGGCCGCCGAAATTGCTGATCCAGTTGTTGGGCGGCCCGCCGCCCGGCGCCGGGTCGCGCCAGATGTACCAGTCGCGTCGCGGATCGCTGCGTGCGCTGCGGCTCTGCACGAACCACGGATGACGGTCCGACGTGTGGTTGGGCACGAAGTCCAGGATGAGCTTGAGCTCTCTCGCGTGGGCCTCCTGCACCAGCGCATCGAAGCCGTCCAGCGTGCCGAAGCGCGGATCGACGTCGCAAAAATCGGAGATGTCGTACCCGAAGTCGGCCATCGGCGACGGATAGATCGGCGAGATCCAGATGGCATCGACGCCGAGCGAGACCAGATGATCCAGCCGGGCGCGGATTCCGCCCAGGTCGCCGATGCCATCGCCGTTGCTGTCCTGGAACGAACGCGGGTAGACCTGATAGACGATTCCGCACTTCCACCAGTCGTCGGCTGACATCTTGATCCCCTCATGCTCGGTTTCGGGTGAGTCCATTTTCCCCAGAAAGAAAACAGCTGACCTAGCCGTTCAGTACGAGAGACCCCTGCGGATACTGCGCGCACATGAAATCGACGAACGCCCGAACCTTCGGTGCAGGGAGTCGCCTCGACGTATGCAGGACCCAGAGCGCGACCTCCACGCCTGAAACCATGCCCCACTGAACCAGTTCTCCGCGCGTCAGCTGGTTCCATGCGATCGACTGCGGCATCAGGGCGACGCCAGCGCCGGCGATCGCAGCGTCGCGAATCATCAGGAACGAGGAAAGTCTGAGCCTCGGAATCGGCTCCAGGACAAGGCGTCCGTCGTCGAGCGTCCAGTTCGTGGGTTGAAAGCTTGTCGAGACGATGCCTGGGACCGGGCTGACCTTGCCTGGCGCAGGCACGGGCACGGAGGGCGCCGCCACGACCACCAGCCGGTCTTTGGCAAAACACCGGCCGACGAGGCTGCTGTCCGGGCTTGGATTGATCCGGATCGCGGCGTCGAACTGCTCCTCGACGAGGTCCACCAGGCGATCGTCCGCCACCACCTCGCAGCTGACCTCGGGGTAGGCCGTGCAGAACTCGGCGGAGATGCGGCCCATCGCCAACTGCGAGAACAGCACCGGCGAAGCGATGCGCAGGCGTCCGCGGGGCACCGACAAGCCCTCGCGCGCGGAAGTCATGGCGTCGGCCACCTCGTGCATCGGCCCTTCGGTGCGGTCCATCAGCATCTGCCCGGCTTCTGTGAGCTTGAGCCCGCGGGCGCTGCGCTCGATGAGCCGCACGCCGAGTTGCTCTTCCAGATCGGCGATACGCCGGGACAAGGTCGCCTTCGATCTACCGCTCGCGCGGCTTGCTTTTCCGAGGCCACCGTTCATTGCGACGAGCGCGAAGTCGCTCAGTGCATTCAGATCCATGGTGTTCCGTAATTGAAACAAGGTGTCTTCATTTTCTGGCCTTCGTTTTAACAATGCAACGGCCTATCTTCTCCTTACCGCAACTTCAACAGGAGAAAACTGAAATGACCACCACCATCACTCAACGTGCCGTGCTTATCCGGGCCTATGGCGGTGCTGCCGCCGCCGAGGTCGCCGAGACCGCGAGGCCCACGGCCGGACAGGGCCAGGTCCTGGTGCGCGTCCGGGCGGCCGGCGTGAACGGCATCGACTGGAAGATTCGTGAAGGCTTCGTTCGGGACGCATTCCCGCTTCAACTGCCCGCCGTGCTGGGTATCGAGCTTGCGGGTGTCGTCGAAGCGCTTGGCTCCGGCGCCTCGCGTTTTCGCGTGGGCGATCGCGTCATGGGCCCGCTGGGCGGCCTGGGTGCCTATGCCGAGTTCGTGGCAGTCGACGAGGCGAAGCTCGTGCGCACGCCGCAAGGCCTGGACGACGTTCATGCGGCCGCCGTCCCCGTCGCGGCCGTGGCCGCCTGGCAAAGCCTGCACCACGCAGGTCCGATCGCCGCAGGCCAGCGAATCCTCATCCATGGTGCAGCCGGAGGGCTGGGCGGCTATGCCGTGCAGTACGCCAAGCAGGCAGGCGCCGAAGTCTTCGCGACGGCGTCTACCGCCCACGTCGAGTACGTGCGCAGCCTGGGCGCAGACCACGTCATCGACTACCGCACCGAACGCTTCGAGTCGGTCGCGCGCGACATCGACCTTGTGCTCGACTACGTCGGCGGCGAAGTGCTCGATCGCTCGTGGCAGGTGCTGACAAAGGACGGCGCGATCGTCGGCACGTCCTCGCCCGACATCCTGGCACGCACGCCCCCCGGCCGCCGCGGACTGTGGTTCATGAGCAAGCCTGACGCGGCGCTCCTGGAACGGCTGGCGGCAGAGATCGCCGGAGGCACGCTGATTTCGAAGCTCGACGAAGTCGTGGGCTTCGGCGACATCCCCATGGCCATCGAACGCAATCGCACCGACCCGCGCATCGGCAAGGTCGTTGCGGACTTCTCGCGCTGATCGATCTTTTCATCCCCCCACCAACCTCCCAGGAGATTTCCATGAGCATTCTCGTCACCGGTGCCACCGGCACCATCGGTTCCCTCGTCGTCCAAGGCCTGGCCAGTGCCGGCGCCGAAGTCAGTGCCTTCGTTCGCACACCCGGAAAGCAGAGCTTTCCGACCGGCGTCAAGGAGGTCGTCGGCGACCTGACCGACGTGCCCTCATTGCGCGCGGCACTGTCGTCGGTGCGCACGCTGTTCCTGCTGAACGCCGTCACGCCCGACGAAGTGACCCAGGCCCTCGTCGCGCTGAACCTGGCGCGCGAAGCTGGCATCGAGCGCATCGTCTACCTCTCGGTCATCCATGCGGACAAGTTCACCGATGTGCCGCACTTCACCGGCAAGCACACGGTCGAGCGAATGATCGAGAGCCTCGACATTCCGGCAACCATCCTTCGGCCGGCCTACTTCATGCAGAACGAGCGCATGGTCCAGCAGGTGATCCAGGGCTACGGCGTCTACCCGATGCCGATCGGCTCCACGGGCGTCGCGATGATCGATGCACGAGACATCGCGGACGCCGCCGTCGCCGAACTGCTGCGCCGCGATCGCGCGACCGCGCCGTCACCACGCGTGACGCTGGAGCTGGTCGGGCCCGAGCTGTTGACCGGAGAGTCGGTGGCCAAAATCTGGAGTGCTGCGCTCGGTCGTGAAGTGGCTTACGGCGGAGACGACGTGGCGACCTTCGAAGCGCAGATGGCCACATCGGGGCCGTCCTGGCTTGCCTACGACATGCGCCTGATGATGGCCGGGATCCAGAAGTTCGGCATGCATGGCGCGGACGGCGCCGCGGATCGCCTGCAGGCCATCCTCGGGCGTCCTCTGCGCAAGTACACCGACTTCGTCAAGGAGGCTGTTGCCGCGTCGTAGGCTGCGTGCTTCGCGTATGTCGGCTGGGACTGCATCACACGCTGCGCTCTGGGGATCTGATGTCCGTTCTGTGCGCAGCGGTTGCTGGCATTCGGCGGCAAAGCGCGGGTGAGTACTATCGGCCATAAGCGGCCAATCGCGAATGGCTGCTTCGGCGATGCTCTATCCTCATTAAAAAGGTGTGGGATCGTTAACTCGGAGGAGCAAGCGATTGACGCGCGCAGCCTTCGCTGCTTAACATCAATGCACCTTCCACCGTCGACGTGCCATGAAACGCCGTGAGTTCGTTCTTGTTGGCACTGCGCTCGCCTCACTCGGCGTGTCAGCGTGCACCCATTCGATCGGAGGCTTCGCCGCAAAAACGTCGCGAGAAGATGGCTGGAACATCGCCGCGGGCGACGACGACAAGCTCGTTGACACCACCGCACTCAGCAAGATGGCCGATCGGCTTGCGGCTTCGGGCTCGAACATTCACTCGGTTCTTGTCGTGCATCGCGGCAGGCTCGTTTTCGAGCGCTACCTCCAAGGCAGCGATCAGGTGCCGACCAGCTTTTTCGGCAGCCGTGTGGAGAACGTCGTCTTCAACGCCGGCATGCGCCATGCAATGAAGTCAGCGACGAAGAGCGTCGCGTCGCTCGCCGTCGGCATCGCGATCGACCGGGGGCTGATCCATGGCGTCGACGAGCCGATCCTTGGCTTCTTCCCCGAACTCGCAGACCTGCGAACGCCAGAATCGGATCGCCTGTTGCTGCGGCACGCGCTCGGCATGACGCTCGGCCTCGAATGGATCGAGTCAACGCCCGCGACCGGCGATCTCGCGAACGACGAAACGCGCATGTATTTTTCGGGAGATCCGTGTCGCTACGTGCTCACGCGCCGAACTGTGGCGGCGGCTGGGCAGCAGTTCTTCTACAGTACCGGCGCGCTGGCGCTTATATCGGCGATCCTGCATCGGGCCACCGGCAGACCGCTCGACGAGTTCGCGCGAACGAGCCTGCTGGAGCCCCTGGGCATCTCCGGCGAAGAATGGAGCCGAATGGGCAGAGACAGCGACGCCGGCGGAGGCCTTCGCATGCGTCCACGGGATATGGCGAAGATCGGACAGCTCGTGCTGGCGGGCGGTCGCTGGGATGGACGCCAGATCGTGTCGAAGGGCTGGATCGAAGCTTCCACCGCGTCGCTCATCAAGGCAACGGACGACCAGGACTACGGCTACCTTTGGTGGAGCGGCCATGCCAGAGCGCACCGACGAATAGTCCGCTGGATTGGTGCGCTCGGTCGAGGCGGGCAATCGATCCGAATCGTGCCCGAGCTCGATCTCGTCGTTGCCGTGACGGCAGGCTACTACCAGGACTACAGCCCGCAGGCATTCAAGTTGCAGTACGGCGTGTTCAACGATGTGCTGCAGGCTATCTCACCGTCCCTGTGACTCGGATACCGTGACTGGCGTCCATGCTGTCAGCGCTTAATTGAACCGCGAAACACCGGGCGATCTTCGCGAAACGCCTATTACGGTGACTGGCCGCTTGGCGATGGCCCACGTTGCACTCGCTACATCCGCTTGGGCGACATAGGCCGCGGCACGTGGCTCGCCGGATACCTGACTTTCGTGGCGTCGAGAAGTGGACTTCAGGTTTCGACCCAAGATCGTCTGACGGTATGTCCAACCGGTCGCCGGAAACCCGACTAAGCTGACCACAGTCGCGGCCATTCTTGGTCGAGCCATTTGGTCGGCAGCACTGCAGCGCGACCGGTCGACCTGAACTCGCGAATTCGCGCAACTGATCTGGAGCAGGCGCTCCGCAGGGGCACGGCCGCTCTATATGGCTAGCCGTAGTGCTGGCTGCTCAGTCACGATCTGTGCGATGAAGTCCATCACGGCACGCACAGATGCGCTACGCCGTAGATCCCGATGCACAAGCAGCCAGATGTCGCGGAAGAAGGGCTTGCCGTCCGGCTCCAGCCGCTGTAGACCCGGATCGACATCGCCGAGAAAGCGCGGCAATCCGGCCACGCCAGCGCCGGCCCGCGCAACCGCCAAGTGACTGGAAATGTCGTTCAGTGTGCAGGCTACCCGGCGGCCGTCGGCCAGTCCCAGCAGCCACTGCTGCTGCGGCATCTCGTCGAACTGCGCGTCAAAGGCGACGAACTCCCATTCGGCCGGGCGCTGAAGATGGACATAGTCATTGCTGGCATACAGCCCGAAGTGCATCCGGCCGATCCGCCGCACGACATAGCTGGCGTCCTTGGGCCGCACGAGACGCAGCGCCACATCGGCTTCGCGCCGGATCAACGACACCTGCTGGCCCTGGGCCGAGACCGCAAGCTGGAGCCCCGGATGACGACGCCTGAACTCGGCCATGTGGCTTGCTAGCAGCTGCGTGACCAGGACAGGGGGCGCACTGAGTGAGACCTTGCCATCGAGCGGCGCACGCGCTGCATGCAGCAGCCGCTCGATGGCATAGGCCCCATCTTCCATGGCTTGCACCTGTTCGAACACCCGATGACCCAGCGGCGTCAACCGGCAGGAACGGGGCAGGCGGTCAACCAAGGCGGCTTGCAGCTCGTACTCCAACGAGGCCAATCTGCGGCTGACCGTGGCATGGTCCACCTGCAGGGCGCGGGCAGCGCCGGAGAGTGTGCCAATGCGCGCGATCGCCAGGAAGTGGCGCAAACTTTCCCAGTCCATCATCAGTGCGTTTTCTCCAGGATATGTGCGATTTTAGGGAATTTACGCAAAGCTCCATCAAGCCCAGCATCGAGGCCTTCCAGCTCTCTCGAATGCCTGCCATGTTTTCCATATCCCGTGCGCGTTCACGCGGTACGCTGGCGGCCGCTGCCATCGGCTTTGTGGTCGTCCTACTCGATGTCAGTGTTGTCAACGTGGCGCTGGACGCACTGCGCCAGAGCTTCGACACCGACATTGCCGGGCTGCAATGGGTGGTCAATGCCTACACCCTGGTCTTCGCCGCCTTGCTGCTGTCGGCCGGCGCCTTGGGCGACCGCTTGGGCGCCAAGCGCGTCTTCATGCTGGGCTTCGCGCTCTTTACCCTGGCCTCGGCGGGCTGCGGCCTGGCCCCCAGCCTGGCGGCGTTGATCCTCGCGCGCATCGCGCAGGGGCTTGGCGCGGCGATGCTGGTGCCCAATTCCTTGTCCATGCTGCAGCAGGCCTTTCCAGACCCCGCGCAGCGCAGCCGGGCTGTGGGCTGGTGGGGCGCAGCAGGCGGCATCGCCCTTGCGGCAGGGCCGGTGTTGGGCGGGGTGCTGGTGAGCCATGCCGGCTGGCGCAGCATTTTTTTGGTCAATCTTCCTATCGGCTTGCTCGGCCTGTATCTGAGCTGGTGCCATGCCGAGTCCGGCCAACGCAGCTCAGCAAGCCCCAAACGCGGGCTCGATCTTCCCGGCCAGGCGACCGCCTGCCTTGCCCTGGCGGCCCTGACCTATGCCCTGAGCGCGGCGGGCAGCCTGGGCTGGGAACACCCCTGGGTCTATGGCGGCCTGCTGCTATCCTTGGCATCGGCGGCCAGCTTCATCGCCATCGAGTCCCGCAGCGCCGCACCGATGCTGCCGCTGACGCTGTTCCGGCTGCAACGCTTCACGCTGGCCTCGGTGTGCGGTGCCATCATCAACTTCGCGTACTACGGCCTGATCTTTGTTTTCAGCCTGTTCTTCCAGATCGAACAGCATCTCTCGCCGTTGCAGACCGGCTTGGCCTTTCTGCCCATGACGGCGGTGCTGATGGCGGTGAGCATCTTCGTCGGTCGGCTGAATGGCCGAATGGGTGCAAGGGGGCTGCTTCTCTTCGGCATGTCCTGGGCAGCTCTCGGTTACGCCTTGCTATGGCCCGTCAGCATCGAGGGTGCCTATGGCTGGCTGATCGCGCCCATGCTGATTGCCTCCAGTGGCATCGCGACGATGGTCCCGACCTTGACCAATCTGACCTTGTCATCGGTCGCTCCGGCGCAGACCGGTATTGCCTCGGGTGTGCTCAATGCCGCACGCCAGGTGGGCGGCATGCTCGGTGTGGCTGTCTGCGGCTTTTTGGTCCGGGGCACCGAGCCTGCCGTCTTCATGCAAGGTATGCACCGTGCAATTGCCATGGCAGCAGCCTTGCTGCTGGCTGGTTTCGTACTGTGCTGGTTCGGCATATCAAGCCAAGACAGTGCAATCGATGGAAAACGACAGCCCAATCTGTGAGCACCAGCGTTCACAAGCAAGACCTTCGCAGGGCTATCTCCCAATCGATACGGCGGCAAAGCAGCCATCGAAGAGCGTCCGGTTCTGGCCGCACGGGAAGTCTGCGCAAAGGGCCCAGCGACGTTCTCGAAAGCGGACGCTTAGGATTCCGCCGGGTACGCCTGTTTGACGGGAGCCGACCCTTGAGCCTTACATTCAAGTAGGCCTCGCTGGCAATCCTGCTGCTGCGTTTCGCCGGGAGAGCATGGCGGGCGCATCTCGCATCGAAGGTCGAGCTCGCTCCTGGCTCAACCTATGCCACAAGACATGCAAGGTTTGATCGTTTGACAGTCGCTTGCCAAGCCTCATCTGCCATGAAATATTCACGCCACCTTCCTGTTCTTTTCGCCGCGGTCGCATGCACCCACATTGGCGCTCAAACAACGGGCGCCGCATCGCATGGATCCATTGCTGAATCCAATGCCACCGTGTTCAAAGCTTGCGCCGTCGCCCCGACAGCGAATGGAGCGTGCCCGCTCGATGCGGTCTTTGGGCTCTTCAAGCTCGCGCCCAACAACGACGTGCTGGACTTCAAGGTTTCGAACACCGTGCCACGGGCGATCAACCAAAACTACGGTTGGATCCTGAAACTCAACCGGAAATCTGGCAAGGTCCGCGTTCTCGAACGCGTGACATTGCCGGAAACCCCGAAGACGTGGGGCAGCGGTGGCCAGCCTTACGGTACGTCGGCGGATCGCAAGACCATTTCGCTGGACGTGACCCTGACCATCTACGACGGCACCATTTCGAAGTCTTGGGACGTGGCCGATGGCGATCCTGCCGGCCACTACCTGATCAGCGCCTACGTCGAAGACTCCGCTCCGGTGAAGTTCGAGTTTGATGTCATCGATCCAAAATGACCAACTGCCGTAGACCTGTGGGTTGAACTCGTTGCGGCTGCCTGCCTCAGCTTCGAACGTCGGCCGCGGGGGAACGCTTCTGGCCGAATTCCGCCGCACAGCAGTGGCGCCGAGAGGCCCAAGACGGTCAACAACCCGGTCCATCTCCGTTCGCTACCCGGCGCGGCACGGCAGGCGGGATTCAGTTGATGATCTCTCCCATGCCAACGCGTACGCGCTCCCTGAGCTGCCGGATGTACTCCGGATCGAAGGGTTCCCAGGTCTCCAGTTCGCCGACGATCCGAAGCGGCTCCCGGCTGCGGTACGAGCGTGTGGGATTGCCCGGAAACTTCTTGTCGGTGACGTTGGGGTCGTCCTCGTAGGCGCCCGTGGGCTCGACGATGTAGACGCGGCCACGGCCGTCGCCCCTAGCCATTTCGGCAGCCAGCCCGGCGCCCTTGGGCCAGGCGGTGAAGTAGATGTGGTTCATGACGACGCGGCCGTCGTAGTTTGACCGAAAGCCGGCCGTGAGCAGATCGCCCACCTGAAGGTCCGCCCGCGTACCGTGGAAGTAGGGGCCGGCGTCCAAGATAGCCATGCAGCTCGCTCCTCTGCAGAAAGGAAAAGCCGCGGAGTCTACTCGTGTCGATCGTCACGGAAGCCGTCTCGCGTGAAGTCCGATCCAGGCCTGGGTATGCCCCTACACCCCACGGCCTCATCCTCGATGCTGGAACAATGCCTCCACCATGGACGGCCTCGATCTCATCAAAACATTCCGTGAAGTCGCGTTCCGGCGCAGCTTCTCCCGCGCGGCGATTTCGCTGGGCATGTCGAAAGCCACGGTGAGCCGCTATGTGGCAGAGCTCGAAACCCGCAGCGGCGTGCGCCTGCTGAACCGCTCCACCCGCTCCCTGAGCCTGACCGATGCCGGCCAGGTGCTGCTCGACCGCAGCACGCAACTGGTGACGATGGCCGAGAACACCCTGAACGACCTGCAGGCCCACGGCTCGCATCCGCGCGGTCGGCTACGCATGAGCGCGCCGCACGGGCTTATCGCCGGCTGGCTCTCGGACGTGATCGCCGGGTTCATCAAGCTCTATCCCGATGTGTACGTGAGCCTGGTGTTCACCAACGACAACCTCGACCTGATCGAGGAAGGCATCGACATCCACCTGACGGGCGGGCGCATCGACGACATGAACCTGATCGTGCGCCGGCTGGTGCAGTTCGACATGGTGGTCTGCGCCACGCCGGCCTACTGGGCCCAGCGCGGCATGCCGCAGACGCCCGAAGACCTGGGCCGGCACGATGTGCTGAGCTTCTCGGCGAAGCCGACCACCCACTTGCCCTTCGAGACCGGCGGCAAGCCGTACGACGTGCCGGTGCACAGCCGCATGGAAGCCAACGACGCCGTGGCGCTGATCGAGCTGGCTCTGCGTGGCGTGGGCGTGGCCTATGTGCCCGAGCCGCTGGCGCAGTCGCACCTGGAGCGCGGGGCGCTGGTGCCGGTGCTGCGCGAGCACATGCCGCGCGAGCACTGGCTGTATGCCGCGTATTCGCAGCGCCGCCACAACAGCGCCGCGATGCGCGCGATGCTCGACTTCCTGGAGCAATCGATGGGCGCGCTGGCCGAAGGCCCGGCGCTGCCGCCACAGCAGCCCGTGCACATGGCACCGACTACATGCGCCCTTTCCAGGGCACCAGACGTCGCTCGAGCCACCGCATCAGCAGGTCGAACAGATAAGCAACCACCCCGATGACGATGATGCCCATGATGACGATGTCGGTGCGCAGGAAGTTCGACGCGTTCAGCACCATCTGACCCAGCCCCATGTTGGCCGCCACCATCTCGGCGGCCACCAGCGTTGTCCAGCCGAAGCCGATGGCGATGCGCATGCCCACAAGGATGTCGGGCAGTGCCGACGGCAATATCACGTGACGGATCACCTGCATGTAGCTCGCGCCCATCGAGTACGCGGCGTTGATCTGCTCTTGTGATGCACTGCGCATGCCCGAGCGCGCAGCCAGCGCCAGCGGCGCGAAGCAACTCAAAAAGATCAGCAGCACCTTCGGCAGCTCGTCAATGCCAAACCAGATGATGATGAGTGGCAGGTATGCCAGCGGAGGCAGCGGCCGGTAGAACTCCAGCGGCGGATCGAAGATGCCGCGCCAGAAGCGGCTCATGCCCATCGCGATGCCCACAGGAATGGCGGTGACGCAGGCCAGGAAGAAGGCCGAGAACACGCGGAACATGCTGGCCAGGAAGTGCTGCCACAGCGGCTTGTCGTTGGCCTGGCCGGTGAGGTATTCGTAGAACTGCTGGAACACCGCCTGCGGCGTGGGCAGGAACAGAGGCTTGACCCAGCCCATGTTGGTGACGATGAACCACAGCGCCACCAACGCCACAACGGTGACGATGCTGATGGTCACGCTCGAGCCTTCGCCCGGCACCTTGAAGGCGCTGGTCTTGAGCTTGGCGCCTGCTGCGGGTGCAGGCAGTACTGGCGGGGTGGCGGGCTTGGAAGGCGGTGGCGTCATGGCGACGGGGGATGCGATCGACACCTCAGACATGGGCAACCTCGCGATGATGAATGATCGACAGCACTTCTTCACGCATGCGGATGAATTCGGGCTCCGACTTCACCTTGCGCGAGTCGCCGTGCGACAGGTACTGGCGAGAGAAAGGCACGTCGTCGTAGACGTGCGATATGCGCCCGGGGCTCGGGCTCATCACGATCAGCCGGGTGGCGAGGAACAGCGCCTCTTCCACCGAGTGGGTGATGAAGAACACCATCTTGTTCGACTTGGACCAGGCTTGCAGAAGAATCTCTTGCACCTGTTCGCGCGTGAAAGCATCGAGCGCGCCCATGGGTTCGTCCATGAGCAGCACGGCCGGGTCGCTCGCGAGTGCGCGCGCAATGCCAACGCGCTGCTGCATGCCGCCCGACAGTTCGTACACCGCACGATCGGCGTATTTCTGCAGGCCGACGAGGCCCAGCTTTTCTTCAGCGATGCGGTCGCGCTCGGCCTTGCCCACGCCGGCCAGTCGCAGGCCCAGCGCCACGTTGTCGCGCACGTTGAGCCAGGGCATCAGCGCGTGCTTCTGGAACACCACGCCGCGATCAGCGCCGGGGCCGACTACCGGCTTTCCGTCCAGCAGGATCTCGCCGGTCGATGGCGGCAGGAAGCCGGCGATGCTGTTGAGCAGCGTGGTCTTGCCGCAGCCCGAGGCACCTAGCGCTACGACGAAGTCGCCGTCATGCATCGTCAGGTTGACGGGGGCCAGCGCCTGCAGCGTGCCGCCCTTTACCGCGTAGTTGACCGTCAGGTCTCGGATGTCTAGCGTGGGCATTTCAGATCTCCGCTTTCCGTTCGTTGCTACTTGCCCATTGCCTTCTCGACATAAGTAGTGGTCACGAACGCGCCGTAGTCAGGCTTCACCTCCTGCACCCGCCCCTGCTCTTTCAGGAAAGCCGCCGTGTTAGCCATCGCCTTGGCAGCACCACCGCCCAGCCACGTCGGCGAAACCTGCTCTGCCATGGTCGGGAAGGTGTACAGCGCCATGGCCGCACCAACGTCCTTCGGATCGGCCTTGGTCCACTTGGCCATGGCCTTGGTCTGCGGCGAGTCGGGCGTCCAGCTCTTGCCCGTTGCCTTGTATTCCTCGTTCGCGCGGTTGAGTGCCTTCACAAAGGCGATCATGAAGGGCTCGTTGGCGGCCGCCCACTTGGCGTTGACCACGATGCCCTCGAAGGTGGGAGCGCCGCGCTTGCCGATGCTGCCCGAGGTGGCGATGGTCTTGCCGCTGGCCTTGATCTTCGAGAGCACCGGGTCCCAGATGAAAGTGGCGTCGATGTCGCCGCGCTCCCATGCGGCCGCGATCTCCGGCGGGCGCATGTTCATCACGTTCACGCTCTTGGGGTCGACGCCGTCCATCTTCATGCCGGCCATGAGCTGGTAGTGCGCGGTCGACACGAAGGGCGTGGCCACTTTCTTGCCGGCCAGGTCCTTCATGCTGTTGATGCCCGATGCATTGCGCGCGATGAGCGCTTCCGCATTCGCGATGTCGGCGGAGATCCAGAACAGCTTGATGTCCTGCCCCTGGCTGGCCGCGGCCGTCAGCGGGCTTGAGCCGGTTTCACCCATCTGCACGTCGCCTGAAGCCATCGCGCGGATCACGTCGCCGCCGCCCGCGAACATGCGCCAGTTGATCTTGTAGCCCGTGGCCTTCTCGACCTCACCGGACTCCATGACGAGGCGCAGTGGAACCAGCATGTCCTGGTGGGCGAAGGTGAGTTCCTTGGCCTGCTGTGCGGAAGCGGTGCCGCACAAGGCTGCCAGCGTGGTGGCCAGCACGGCGAGTTGCAGGGGGAGACGGCGGGACATGGTCATCGGGTTTCTCCAGTAGGTGAATCTCGCAGCGACTTTGCACGCATCGCCTCCAGCCAGGAAGTACCAGCACCGGGGCGGGCATGGAGCCAGCCGATGGGTGAATACCCTTGTTCTGGTGCACATGGCACTCAGACGGGGCGTTGTCTCCCCCCGAACTCTCCAGCCGGTCAGTGGGTCCGGCCGCCCGCCGGCCGCTTCTCACCGCGCGCCAAAGCCAGTTCTTCCACCGCTATTCCCAGGGCCCGGATCCCCGCCGGAATCTGCGAAGCCGCAATCGAAGACAGGCGCAGCCGGAAGAAGGGACACGGGTAAGGCGGCTTGGCAAAGAACACATCGCCCGCCTCGATCAGCACCCCATGGTTGCGCGCCATCAGCGACAGCTCCGTGGCATCTACCCACGTCGGCGCCTGCACCCAGATCGAAGCCCCGCCAGAAGGCAGTCGGAACTCGAAATCGGGCAGATGGTCCCGCAGCGCCTGGGCAGCCAGCGCAAGCCGCTCCTGCATCGCGTGGTTCACCCGCCGCGCATGCGACTCGTGGTGCCCCAGCGAGAGAAACAGCGCATACGCATGCTGCAGGAAGGCACTCGGGTGCCGCACCATCGCATGCCGGATCACGCGCAGCTCCTTGATGAGCGCACGCGGCGCCACGATAAAGCCCAGCCGCAAGGCAGGCGACAGGCTCTTCGACACCGACCCCACGTAGATCACCCGCCCCGTCTTGTCCAGGCTCTTGAGCGCGGGCATGGGCGTGCCTTCGTACAGGTTCTCCGCTTCGTAGTCGTCCTCGATGATCACGAAGTCCTGCAGCTCGGCCTTGCGCAGCAGCCACTGGCGCCGTTCGAGGCTCAGCGTTGCGGTCGTGGGGCTCTGGTGCGAGGGCGTAACGAACAGGTAGTCCGCCGCCGGTAGCGCATCGACCACCAGCCCGTCTTCGTCGACATCCACCTCCACCCACTTGGGCTGCCGCAGCGAGAAGCTGTTGCGTGCATGCGGATGCCCCGGCTCCTCCAGCCCCACGCGCGTCTGCTCGTCGAACAGCGCCTCGGCCAGCAGGTAGTAGGCATGCTGCGCGCCCATGGTCACGAGGATTTCTTCCTTGAGCGCGAACACGCCGCGCTTGGGCAAGAGGCGCGTGCGGATCTGCTCGATCAGGTCGGGCACGTCGTCGGTTTCGAAGTCGGGCGTCCAGTGCGGCAGCTGCGAGCGCGCCAGGCTGCGCGCGCAGCACTCGCGGAAGTCTTCAGTGGGAAAGAGCTGCGGGTCGTAGTTGCCGTAGACAAAAGGGTACGGATAGTCGCGCCACCGGTCGGGTTTCGACAGCGTGGGCTTGTCGACCAGCGAACGCAGCACGCGACCCGACCAGTCGGGCGGCTGGCTCGCCTGCCCGCTGCGCCCGACCAGCGGCTCCGCATGAACGGCTGAAAGCGGACGGGCATCGTGCGCCACGAACACCCCGCTGCGCGGACGCGCTTCCAGAAAGCCTTCGTCAATGAGCTGCAGGTACGCCGAGGTAACGGTATTGCGGCTCAGCCCCAGCAGCGCCGCAAGCTCGCGCGACGAGGGCAACGGCGCACCGGGCGCCAGGTGCTCTTCAAGAATGGCCTGCACCACGGCGGCGCGCAAACGAGCCTGCAGCGGCAGCGCCGGTTGATCGGGCAGCGCGAAGAGCTGCGCCCACTGGGTGGCTCGCGGATTCGGGGGCATGGTGCGCCGCAGTTTAGGGCAGCGCACACGGTTCGTGGTGCTCTGGCTCGGTCGAATCCTCCCAACTGGCCCTATCGCGCCGGCAGGCGGCTGCCTACTCTTGCCGCATCAATTTCCGGAGTTCCCGCGTGACCGCAATGCCTTCCACTTCCGTGACCACCGACACCCTTGCCGCCTTCAGCGACGCCTGGAACCGCCACGACATCGACGCCCTCATGAGCTTCATGACGGCCGACTGCATCTTCCAGACCGCCGCCGGCCCCGACGCCTGCGGCACCCGCCACGTTGGCACCGAGGCGGTGCGCAAGGCCTTTGCCGCAGCATGGCAGGCCGTGCCCGACGCGCAATGGATCAACGGCCAGCACTTCGTGCACGGAGACTTCGGCACCTCGCAATGGACCTTCACCGGCACCGCCGCCGACGGCAGCCGCATCGAGACCGACGGCATCGACGTCTTCACCTTCAAGGGCGGAAAGATCCACCTGAAGAACGTGTTCCGCAAGGCACGCCCGAACCTGCCCGCCGCGAAGTAGGCAAGCACGCCTCGGCCCACTTCTTTCCGGCCCTCTTCTCTCCTCTTCTCCTGGAGCCCTTCATGACCATGACAGGCACCGTGCAGTTCGCCTCCGCCACGGCCACCGCCAGCGCGGCCATCGACGCCGCCGCGTTCGAGCAGCAGCCGCCGCAGGCCCCCTTCCGCCCCTACGACCCGCAATACGACCCGCTGCGCGCACCCGACCCCGGCGCCGGCCGCGCCTACGCACCCACCTGGTGGGTGGCCAGCGCCGGCGAGCCGCCGGAAGACGACGGCCCGCTGCTGCGCGACATCGATGTAGACGTGGCCATCATCGGCTCGGGCGCCACCGGCATGTCGACCGCGCTCTACCTCGCGCAGGAGCACGGCATCCGCGCCACCGTGCTCGAAGCCAACCAGGCCGCATGGGGTTGCTCCAGTCGCAGCGGCGGCCAGGGCCAGAACGCGAGCGGCCGGCTCAAGCGTTCGCAGTGGATCGAACGCTGGGGCCTCGACACCGCCAAGCGGCTCGACGCCGAGATCCGCAGCGGCTTCGAGAACTTTCGCCACCTCACCACGCAGATCGACTGCGACGCCTACGACGGCGGCCACCTCTACCTCGCACACCGCCCCGAAAAGCTCGCCGGCCTCGACGCCGAGGCACGGCTCATGCGCGAGAAGTTCGGCTACGCCACCCGCATGATGAGCGCCGAGGAAGTGCGCCACGACTACTGCGACGAGCGCGAGACCGTCGGCGCGATGTACGAGGCCGAGGGCGTGGGCATCCACCCGCTGAAGTTCACCTTCGGCCTGATGCGGCGCGCCCGCGCGCTGGGCGTGACGGTGCACACATCCAGCCCCGTGCAAGGCTGGCAGACCATCGACGGCGTGCACCACCTGCAGACGCCCGCCGGCGTGGTGCGCGCGCGCCGCGTGGCGGTGTGCACCGGCGGCTACACGGGGCAGGCGCTCAACCCGCTGCTGAAGAACCGGATCATGCCGATCCTGTCGAAC
Source organism: Variovorax sp. F042 (assembly GCF_057814215.1). Classification (NCBI taxonomy): domain Bacteria; kingdom Pseudomonadati; phylum Pseudomonadota; class Betaproteobacteria; order Burkholderiales; family Comamonadaceae; genus Variovorax; species Variovorax sp. F042. The sequence goes on along the minus strand of NZ_JBVASX010000008.1, from coordinate 84,978 downwards.
TCGGTGGTCACGCGCCCGCTCACCGATGCCGAGTTGCAAGCCACCAACTTCAAGTCGCAGACCTTCCTGACCGACACGCGCACGCTGCGCTTCTACTACCGGCTGCTCAAGGGCAACCGGCTGCAGATCGGCAGCCGCAGCGCCGTGAGCGGCGCCGACGCCGAAGGCCCGGTGCACCTGAAGCTGCTCACCGACGCCATCGCGCGCAAGTTCCCGCCGCTGGCGGGCATCCGCATCGACTACTCGTGGTGGGGCTGGGTCGACATGAGCCACGACATGATGCCGCGCATCACGCAGCCCGATGCCGGCAAGAAGATCTGGTACGCGGTGGGCTACGGCGGCAACGGCGTGTCGTTCTCGACCTGGGCGGGCAAGCGGCTGGCCGAGCGCGTGGCGGGCAAGGACTCGGGCAAGGACGTGTTCGAGCTGCCCATCTACCGCTCGCCGCTGCCCTTTCCCAACGTGCTGGGGGTGGTCGAGTCGCGCGCGTTCGCGCCGTTCCGGCGCATCGGCCAGCGCATGCTCTACAAGTGGTACTGGCTGCGCGACGAGAAGTAGGCGCACCGCCTGCGCGCATTCACCGAAGTGGCGCACGCCCTGCTGCACAACGGGGCAAACCCGCCCCTTCTGGCCCTGTGAGTCGTGCCGCGTTGGCTCTTCGCCGGTGTGTACCAAGCGCCTATCTTCGACACAAGGTCTTCGCGTTGGCGTTGGCCGAATCCGATTGCCTGTGTCGAACTCTCCGAGGTCTTGTCATGCAGCTCCCGCTTTCTCTTTTCACGCGCCGTACCACACTGCTTTCCGCCGCGCTCCTGGCCGCGAGCACCCTGCTTCCGCTGCCCGCCTCCGCGGCCGACGAGCCCAAGCGCGGCGGCACGCTGGTCATCGGCAGCACGCAGACGCCCCGGCACCTGAACGGCGCGGTGCAGTCGGGCATTGCCACCGCCCTGCCCTCGACGCAGATCTTCGCGAGCCCGCTGCGCTTCGACGACAAGTGGAATCCGCAGCCCTACCTGGCCGAGTCGTGGAAGCTGGCCGACGACGGTAAGTCGCTCACGCTCAAGCTGCGCAAAGATGCCGTGTTCCATGACGGCAAGCCCGTCACCTCGGCCGACGTGGCCTTCTCCATCATGGCCATCAAGGCCAACCATCCGTTCACCACCATGCTCGGCCCGGTCGAGAAGGTGGAAACGCCCGATGCGTACACGGCCATCATCCGCATGAGCGTGCCGCACCCGGCCATCGTGCTGGCAATGTCGCCGGCGCTGTGCCCCATTCTTCCCAAGCACATCTACGGCGACGGGCAAGACCTGAAGAACCACCCGCGCAACACCACCGACGTGATCGGCTCGGGCCCCTTCCGCGTGACCGAGTTCAAGCCCGCGCAGCGCATCGTGCTGGAGCGCTTCGACAAGTTCTTCCTGCCCGGCAAGCCTTACCTCGACAAGATCATCGTCAACGTCACGCCCGACATGGCGAGCCTGGTGCTCGGGCTGGAGCGCGGCGACATCCAGATGCTGCCCTTCGCCACGCTGCCCACCGACCTGAAGCGCTTCGCGAACGACCCCAGGGTGTCGCTCACGCCCAAGGGCTACGACGGCATCGGCCCGCTCAACTGGCTGGCCTTCAACACTGCGAAGAAGCCGCTGTCGGACGTGCAGGTGCGCAAGGCCATCGCCACGTCCATCGACAAGAACTTCATCACCAAGGCGCTGATGGGCGGCTTTGCCACCGTGTCCGACGGCCCGCTGGTGGCCAGCAGCCCCTTTGCCGTGCCCGACCTCGTGCGCTACCCGCTCGACCTGAAGAAGGCCGGCGAAATGCTCGACGCCGCGGGCTACAAGGCAGGCGCAGGCGGCGAGCGCTTCAAGCTCACCATCGACTACCTGCCCGGCGGCGACGACCAGCAGAAGAACGTGGCCGAGTACATCCGCGGCCAGCTCAAGAAAGTGGGCATCACGGTGGAGGTGCGCGCCTCGGCCGACTTCCCGGCCTGGGCCAAGCGCCTGGCCTCGCACGACTTCGACATGTCGATGGACGCGGTGTTCAACTGGGGCGACCCGATCATCGGCGTGCACCGCACCTACCTGTCGACCAACATCAAGCCCATTGTGTGGACCAACACGCAGTCGTACGCCAACCCGAAGGTCGACGAACTGCTCAACACCGCAGGCGGCCTGATCGACCCGACGCAGCGCAAGGCCTACTACGCAACCTTCCAGAAGATCGTGACCGACGAGCTGCCCATCGAGTTCATCAACCAGGTGCCGTACCACACCATCACCAGCAAGAAGGTGGGCAACGTGCCGACCACCATCTGGGGGCCGCTGTCGCCGCTCGACGAGGTGTACATCAAGTAAGGCGGGCACGACATGGGCACGCTTCGCTACACCGCCTCGCGACTGCTCCAGGCCCTGGGCCTGGTGTTCGCGGTGGTGGTGCTCAATTTCGTGCTGGTGCACGCGGCGCCGGGCGACCCGGTGGAAACCATTGCCGGCGCCAGCGGCGGCATGTCGCCCGAACTGATGGCGCAGCTGCGCACGCAGTACGGGCTCGACAAGTCGCTGCCGGTGCAACTGGGCGTGTACCTGGGCAAGGTGGCGCAGGGCGACCTGGGCTATTCGTACTTCTTCAACCTGCCGGTGACGAGCATGATCGCCGAGCGCGTGCCGGCCACGTTGCTGCTGGTGCTCAGCTCGGTGCTGCTGGCCTTCTTCGTGGGCACTGCGCTGGGCGTGCTGTCTTCGCGCAGGCCGAACGGGTTGCTGTCGCAGTTCATCACCGTGCTGTCGCTGGTGGGCTTCGCGGCGCCGGTGTTCTGGCTGGGGATCATGCTGGTGATCCTGCTGGCATCGGTGTTTCCGATTCTTCCTGTCGCGGGCATGCGCTCCATCGACTCGACGGGCACCGGCGGCTTCGCGGACATGCTCGACGTGGCACAGCACCTGGTGCTGCCCACGCTCACGCTGAGCCTGGTGTATCTCGCGCAGTACAGCCGGCTTGCGCGCTCGTCGATGCTCGACGTGCTGGGCTCCGACTTCATCCGCACCGCACGCGCAAAAGGGCTGGCCGACCGCGTGGTGCTCTACAAGCATGCGCTGCGCAACGCGCTGCTGCCGGTGGTCACGGTACTGGGGCTGCAGTTCGGCAACGTGCTGGCCGGCGCCATTCTGGTGGAGACGGTGTTCAACTGGCCGGGCCTCGGCCGGCTGGCCTTCGAGTCTGTGCTGCGGCGCGACTATCCGACGATTCTCGGCGTGCTGCTGTTCTCTTCCATCGTGGTGGTGGTGATGAACCAGCTCACCGACCTGTGCTACCGCTTCATCGATCCACGGATCAAGGCCTCATGAGCAAGGTGATCACGATGCCTACCGCTGCTGCTGCCGCATCTTCCAAGGCCCAGGCAAAACCCGCCGTGCGCGTCGAACACCCGGGTGTCGAAGCGATGCGCATGTTCCTGCGCAACCCCGCGGCCATCGCCGGCATGGCGATGCTGCTGGTCGTGCTGCTCGTGGCCATTGCCGGGCCATGGGTCTACCCGGCCGATCCGTTCGAGATCAAGGCCGCGCCGCTCACGCCGCCCTTCAGCGAAGACGCCTGGCTCGGCAGCGACTATCTCGGCCGCGACGTGCTCACCGCGCTGATCTACGGCGGGCGCGCCACGCTGCTGGTGGGCGCGGTGGCCGCGTTGCTCTCGGTGCTGATCGGCATTACGCTCGGCGCCTTCGCGGGCTACTACGGCGGCAAAGTCGATGCCGCGCTGATGAAGCTGACCGAGTTCTTCCAGGTGCTGCCCGCGCTGCTGTTCGCGATGGTGGTGGTAACGCTGTTCTCGCCCACGCTGGTAACGGTGACGCTGGCCATCGGCATCGTGAGCTGGACCGGCACCGCGCGGCTCACGCGCGCCGAGTTCATGAAATTTCGCGGGCTGGAGTTCGTGCGGGCCGAGCGTGCCATCGGCGCACGCGACGCTCGCATCATCTGGAAGGTGATCTTGCCCAACGCGCTGCCGCCTCTGGTGGTGTCGGCCACGCTGGCCATCGGCGCTGCGATTCTGTTCGAGGCGGGCCTGTCCTTCCTCGGGCTGGGTGATCCGAACCAGATGAGCTGGGGGCTGATGATCGGCTCCAGCCGGCAGTACGTGCTCTCGTGCTGGTGGGCCGTGGCCTTTCCCGGTGCGGCGATCTTTATCACCGTGCTGGCCGTGAGCCTGATCGGCGACGGCCTGAACGATGCCCTCAACCCGAAACTGAGGGAACGCTGATGACGAACGACGACGCATTGCTGCGCGTGCAGAACCTGCATGTCGAGTTCAAAACCCGCCGAGGCCAGGCGCTGGTGCTCAACGGGGTCGACTTCGAGATCCGCGCCGGCGAAACACTGTGCGTGGTCGGCGAGTCGGGCTGCGGAAAGAGCATGACGGCACTGGCGCTGCTGCGGCTCATACCCTCGCCGCCGGGCCGCATCCGCGACGGCCGGGTGCTGTTCCAGGGTGAAGACCTGGTGCAGGCCACCGATGCACGCATGCGCGAGGTGCGCGGCAACCGCATCTCGATGATCTTCCAGGAGCCGATGACTTCGCTGAATCCGGTGTTCACCGTGGGCGACCAGATCGGCGAATCGCTGCAGCTGCATGCCGGCATGAACGCACGCGCAGCGAGGCAGCGCGCCATCGAGATGCTGCAGCAGGTGGGCATTCCTGCGCCCGAGCGGCGCGTGGACGAGTACCCGCACCAGCTCTCCGGCGGCATGCGCCAGCGCGTGATGATCGCGATGGCGCTGGCCTGTCGCCCCGACATCCTCATTGCCGACGAACCCACCACTGCGCTCGACGTGACAGTGCAGGCGCAGATCTTCGACCTGCTGCGCGAGTTGCAGCGCGAGAAGGGCACGGCCATCATGCTCATCACGCACGACATGGGCGCGGTCGCCGAGATGGCCGACCGCGTGATGGTGATGTACGCAGGCCGCGTCATCGAACAGGGCACAACCGAGCAGGTGCTGTCGGAGCCCGGCCACCCCTACACGCGCGGGCTGATCGATTGCCTGCCCGAGCTCGGCAGCAGCGCAGCGTACGACGACGATGCGCGTGAAGACCTGGCCGAGATCGCAGGCGTGGTGCCTTCGATCTGGGAGCTGGGCACGGGCTGCGCCTTTCGAGAACGCTGCCCGCGCGCGATGGCACGCTGCGCCTCCGAAGTGCCGCCGATGTTCGCGCTGCACGGCAATGTGGCCGCTGGCGTGCCGCACGGCGCGGCCTGCTGGCTGCATGCCGAAGCTCTCGACCAACGCGAAAGAGAGGCCGCATGACATTCATCGGCAAGACCGACACGCTGCTTTCGGTCGATGACCTGAAGGTGCACTTTCCGCGCGGCAAGGCCGGCTGGGGCCGCACGCCCGAGGTGGTGAAGGCGGTGGATGGCGTCTCTTTCGAGGTGCGCCGCGGCAGCACGCTCGCGGTGGTCGGCGAATCGGGCTCGGGCAAGACCACGACCGCGCTCGCAGTGATGCGGCTGTCGCCCGTTACCTCGGGCCGCATGCGGCTTGGCGACACCGACCTGGGCGCGCTGCAGGGCGAAGCATTGCGGCAGGCGCGCACGCGCATGCAGATCATTTTTCAGGACCCGTTCTCCTCGCTCAATCCGCGCGAGAGGGCTGGCGCAGCGGTGCGCGCGCCGCTCGACCTGATGCGGGTGGGCACGCCGGAAGAACGCACGCGCCGCGTGGCAGAGCTGTTCGAGGCGGTGGGCCTGCGGCCTGAGCAGCAGCATCTGTTTCCGCACCAGTTCTCGGGCGGGCAGCGCCAACGCATCAACATCGCGCGGGCGCTGGCCACCAACCCGGAGCTGGTGGTGTGCGACGAACCTGTGTCGGCACTCGACATCGCCATTCGCGCGCAAATACTGAACCTGCTCGCACGACTGCAACGCGAGCTGGGCCTGACCTATCTCTTCATCTCGCACGACATGGCGGTGGTGGAGCACATCTGCGACGACATCGCGGTGATGTACCTCGGCCAGATCGTCGAGCGCGCGCCGCGGCGCAGTTTCTTTGCGCGGCCGCTGCACCCGTACAGCGTGGCGCTGATGTCGGCCGTGCCCACGGTGAGCGGCGGGCGGCGGCGCGCGGCAAACCGCATCAAGCTCAGCGGCGATCCGCCGAGCCCCATCAACCCGCCGCAGGGCTGCCGCTTTGCCGGCCGCTGCCCCGTGGCGGAGCCGGCCTGCGCGGTCGAACTGCCGCCGCTGCGCGAAGTCGCGCCCGATCATTGGGTACGCTGCAGGCGCGTCGATGTCGTCGACGGCTTGCCGCGCCCTCCTCTTTCGATTCCCATATCGCCATGAGCACCAGCAACACCACCGTCTACCCCGCCCGCAAGATCATCACCATGAACCCGATGCAGCCGCACGCCACTCACGTGGCGGTGCGCGACGGCCGTGTGCTGGCCGTCGGCGCGCTGGCGGACATTCAGGGCTGGGGCCCCTTCACGCTCGACGAGCGCTTTGCCGGCAAGGTGCTGATGCCCGGCCTCGTCGAAGGCCACTGCCACCTGAAGGAAGGCAGCATGTGGGACTGGACGTACCTCGGCTGGTTCGACCGCCGTGACCCCGAAGGCAAGGTGTGGAGTGGCCTGCGCTCGATGGGCGAAGTGGTATCGCGCCTGAGCGAAGTGGCCGCGAAGATGACGGCCGACGGCGTACCCGACACCGAGCCGCTCATTGCCTGGGGGTTCGATCCCATCTACTTCGGCGGCGAGCGCATGACGGTGCAACACGTCGACCGCGCGAGCGGCACGCGGCCCATCGTCATCGGCCACGCCAACGGGCACCTGATGAACGTCAACAGCGCGATGTTGAACATCGCCGAGATCACGCGCGACAACGAGGTCGAAGGCGTGGTCAAGTTCGCGGACGGAGCCAGCGAAGGCGAGCCCACCGGCGAGCTGCAGGAGCCGGCTGCCATGTTCCTGGTGCTGCGCAAGATCGGCAACGCCGGCCTGCTCGCGCCGATGACCGAAGCGGGCGTGCGCTCCTTCGCGCGGCTGGCCTGCCTGCAGGGCGTGACCACCGCGACCGACCTCGTCAACAAGCTCACGCCCGAAGACTGCGGCGTGCTGGAGACGGTGACGCAGGACGACGGCTTCGGCGTGCGCATATTGCCCGCGTTCCAGGCCTTCCACGGCACGCATGGCGCCGCGCAGGGCGCGGAGCACGTGAAGGCGCTGGTGCCGCGCAACACCGACCGCCTGCGCTACGGTCTCGTGAAGATGATGCTCGACGGATCGATCCAGGGCTTCTCGGCGCGGCTGCGCTGGCCGGGGCATTTCAACGGCGCACCCAACGGCATCTGGGTGACCGCTCCCGCACAGTACGAGGCCGACTTCGAGACCTATCACCGGGCCGGCCTCACCATCCACACTCACACCAACGGCGACGAGGCCAGCGAGGTGGCCATCGACGCCATCGGCCGCGTGCTCGCGCGCGCCCCGCGCCCCGACCACCGCCACACGCTGCAGCATGGCCAGATGATCGACGCGCCGCTGTTCCGCCGCATGGCATCGCTGGGCCTGTGCGCCAACCTCTTCGCCAACCACATCTGGTACTGGGGTGACCAGCACTACGAAATGACCATGGGCCCCGACCGCGCGAACCGGCTCGACGCCTGCGGCAGCGCGCTGGCGGCGGGCGTGCCGCTGGCCATCCACTCCGATGCGCCCGTCACGCCGCTCGGTCCGCTCTTCACCGCATGGTGCGCCGTGAACCGCATCACGCCCAAGGGCCGGCTGCTGGGCGAGGCCGAGCGCATCAGCGTGCCGCAGGCACTGCGCGCCATCACGCTCGGTGCGGCGTGGACGCTGAAGCTCGACGGCGAGATCGGCAGCATCGAATGCGGCAAGCGCGCCGACTTCTGCGTGCTGGAAGACGATCCGCTGGAGATGGATCCGATGGCGCTGAAGGACGCGCGCGTGTGGGGCACGGTGCTGTCGGGCCGCGTGTTCGAGGCGCAAAGGGCTTGAAGGCCACATGACGCCGAAGAAGAAGCGCCTGCCGCTCACCGTCATCGGCGGCTTCCTGGGCGCGGGCAAGACCACGCTGCTCAACCGCTGGCTGCGCGAGGCGAACGGCCTGCGCATGGCGGTGCTGGTGAACGACTTCGGCGCCCTCAACATCGACGCCGGACTCATCGCAGCCACGCACGGCGACACCACCGCGCTGACCAACGGCTGCGTGTGCTGCCAGATCGGCGACGACCTGGGGCGGGCGCTGGTGGACGTGATCGAGGCGAAGACGCCCTTCGACGCGGTGGTGATCGAGGCTAGCGGCGTGTCGGACCCGTGGCGCATCGCGCAGATCGGCATGGCCGCGCCGGAGCTGAGCCTCGAAGGCGTGATCGTGCTGGTGGATGCGAGTGCGGTGGCGCAGCAGTCGGCAGACCCGCTGCTGGCCGACACGCTGGTGCGGCAGCTGAAGTCGGCCGACCTCGTGGTGGTGAACAAGGCCGACCTTGCGTCCGCCGAGGCGCTCGCTGCGGCCAGAGCGTGGGTCGGTGCGACGGCGCCGGGCACGCCATGCATCGAGACGACTGAATCTGCGGTGCCGCTGGCGCTGCTGTCGGGGCTGTCGCACGTGGATGTGGCTCCGCATGTCTGCGGTCATGACTGTCACGATCACCACGGCCATGACAACCCCGATCACGGATCGTTGTTTCAGACGTGGAGCGCGCAGCCCCAAGCCGCGATTCCCGCCGCCACGCTGCGCGCCTGGCTGCGCGAGGTGCCGCCGGGTGTCTTGCGGCTCAAGGGCTTGCTGCGCACTGGCGACGGTGAATGGTCGGAGGTGCAGTTCGCCGGCCGCCATGGCAGCTTGCGCAAGGCCGCGCCGCCCGCCGATGACACGCGCCCCGGCGTTGTCGCCATCGGCCTGCGCGGGCAGTTGCCTGAAGAAGCGCTGAAGGAGTTCTTCGCGCCCTGAGCCGGGTCATGTTGCAATCGCATGTCTTTCAACGTGCAGACCACCGACGCCATGACCTCCTCCCTCCTGATTCGCCCGCCGACGCCGCAAGACTACGCGGCATGGAAGCCGCTCTGGGACGGCTACAACGCTTTCTACGGACGCGAGGGTGCGACCGCGCTCGCCGATGAAATCACGCAGGCCACCTGGCAGCGCTTCTTCGATGCCTACGAGCCGGTGCACGCGCTGGTCGCCGAGCGAGATGGCCAACTGGTCGGGCTCACGCACTACCTCTTTCACCGCAGCACGACGCGCCTGGAGCCGACCTGCTATCTGCAGGATCTGTTCACGCTGCCGTCGGAGCGTGGGCGTGGCGTTGGCCGCCAGCTCATCCAGGGTGTGTACGAGCGCGCAAAGGATGCAGGCGTGCATCGCGTGTACTGGCAGACGCACGCGACCAACACAGCCGGCCGCACGCTCTACGACAAGGTCGCGACGCACGATGGGTTCATCGTGTACGGCACGCTGGTCTGAGCCCGTGGGGCCTTCGGTACCCGACTCAGTACTTGATGGTGACGCCGGCCTTCACGCCGTTGTTGTTCTTGCCGTCCGACGACAACCCGCCCGAGAGCGACAGATTGCCGCCGGTGCTTCCGCCCAGCGAGTAAGTAGGCCGTGGCATGGAGGTGTCGGTACCGATGTAGGTGCCGCTGCCATCGGGCCGCAGCACGCCGACCGTGCCCCCCTTGACGGTGGCCGATGTCTCGGTCGGGTTGACGTTGGGCGCGACGTAGACGGAGCCCTTCTCGTCGCTGTCGACGGGCACCTTGACGGGCTCGGCCTGCGTGGAAGCGCCGAGCGCGCTCAGCCCCAGGGTCGTTGCAAGGATCAATTGACGCATCGCGGCCATGTTTGGGCAGATGACGGGCAATCCGCGTAGGACTAAAGGAGATTCGGGGTGCGAACCACGGCCGAGAAGGTGTCGCCCCCGGCGAGGGCAGGCGAAGCGACACGAAGTGCGCGAAGCCTTGGGGGCATTTCATTGCAGTATTGAGAACTTGTGTACTCAAGGGTCAAGCTGGTGGAAAGTGCATCGATCACGCTCTACGATTGCCTGTCCGCAATCCAGACAGGAGATCGCCCCATGCCCCCCACCGAAGTCGTCATGCCCGAGCAGCTGCAGAGCGCGCTCGAAGCCCAGAGCCGCACGCCGATCGCACGCATCGGCGAAGCGCTGACATCGCTGGGCATGATCACCGACGAGCAGCTTCGCGCGGGGCTGGCGCAGCAAAAGCTGGAGCCCACCGTGCCGTTGGGCGAGACGCTGGTGCGCATGGGCGTAGTGAGCCGCGGCCAGCTGCAGACCGCGCTGGTGCGCAAGATGGGCTACCCTCTCGTCAACCTGCATCTGTTTCCCGCTGCTGCCGAGGCGTTGCGCAAGCTCCCGTATGCAGTGTCGCGCCGCCTGCAGGTGATGCCGCTGATGCTGCACGAAGGGCGCCTCGTCGTAGCGATCGACGACCCGACCAGCCGGCATTCGGCACTCGACGAAGTGGAGTTCATCGCCCAGATGAAGGTCACGCCGGTCGTGGGGCAATGCCTCGACCTCGACGGCGTGCTGCGAGCGGTGTACGAAAAGATCGGCGAGCACACGGCCTCCGCTCCCGGCGTCTTCTCGTCCAGCCTCGATCCCAGCCAGCCGCTCGATTTCGACATGGCCGGCACCAGCGAACTGCTGCAGACGCTGGAGAAAGAAGGCCCCGCCGCGCCCATTTCCGACGCGCCTATCGAGCAGTCTGACAACTCCCTTGTGCGCATGATCAACAGCATGATCCTCGAGGCGCATCGCGAGGGCGCGTCGGACATCCACATCGAAAGCTACCCCGGCCAGGAAAAAACCCGCATCCGCTTTCGCCGCGACGGCCTGCTCTACACCTACCTGGAGCTTCCGCCGAGCTACCGTAACGCCATCGTCGCTCGCGTGAAGATCATGTGCGACCTGGACATCAGCGAAAAGCGCAACCCGCAGGACGGCAAGATCAACTTCGCGAAGTACTCGCCGCAGCACCGCATCGAACTGCGCGTGGCAACCATTCCCACCAACAACGGGCTCGAAGACGTGGTGATGCGCATCCTGGCATCGGCCAAGCCTATTCCCATGAGCGAGCTGGGCCTGTCGCCGAACAACCTCGCGCAGCTGACCAAGGCCGTCGAGCGTCCCTACGGCATGGTGCTGTGCGTGGGCCCCACGGGCTCGGGCAAGACGACGACGCTGCACTCGGCGCTGATGCACATCAACACGCCGGAGCGAAAGATCTGGACGGCGGAAGACCCCGTCGAAATCACGCAGGCCGGGCTGCGGCAGGTGCAGATCAATCCGCGCATCGACTGGACCTTTGCCAAGGCGCTGCGAGCCTTCGTGCGCGCCGACCCGGACGTGATCATGGTCGGCGAAATCCGCGATGAGGAAACCGCGAAGACCGCCATCGAGGCCTCACTGACCGGCCACCTCGTGCTGTCGACCCTGCACACCAACAGCGCGCCTGAAACCGTGACCCGACTGCTCGACATGGGCATGGACCCCTTCAACTTTGCAGACTCTCTGCTGGCCGTGCTCGCGCAACGGCTGGTACGCCGCCTGTGCAAGCAATGCACCAGCAGCAAGCCCGCAAGCCCCGAGACCGTCGACGAACTGCTCGACGACTACATGCACGCCTTCGGCGCGCACCAGCACGATGCGGCCCAGCGCCAGGCGGTGCGAAGCGACTGGGTGCAGCGATACGGCCGCGACGGGCACCTGCACACCTACACCAGCACCGGCTGCAAGCATTGCGGCGACACCGGCTTCAAGGGGCGCGTGGGTATCCACGAGCTGATGACCATGTCGAAGACGCTGCGCCGCCTCGTGCAGACCGGCGCACGCGCGGAAGAGCTCCAGCAGGCTGCCCTGCAGGAAGGCATGCGCACGCTGCGGCAGGACGGCATCGAGAAGGTGCTGGCCGGGCAGACCACCATCGAGGAAGTGCGCGCCACCAGCAACGTGTAAGAGCGGTAAGGGCGAGCCCGCGAACGCAGAGCCGCTACAGCTGGCTCTGCGGAATGAACGGCGCGATCAACCGCAGCTTGAAGCGCTGCCACGCCGAGGTTTCGGGCGGCACGTCGTAGGCCGTTTCCTTGCCGTCCTCGTCTTCTTCGACCCACTCAACGTTCCGGCCGGTGGCGTCGAGCCGCAAGCGGTAGGAGCTGCCCGCATCCGCGAAGCTCAGCAGCTGTCGCGCCATCTCGGGGCTGTCGATGATCACGCCCAGTTCGGTGTTGAGCCGGGCTGAGCGGGGGTCGAGGTTCATCGAGCCGAGGAACACCTGCTTCTGGTCGACGATGCCGTTCTTCATGTGCAACGCGCCCGTGCGGTGGCCGAAGATGCCGTACTTGCCGCGCTTCACGCTCAGCGTGGGGCTCAGTTCGTAGATGGTCACGCCGGACTTGAGCAGTTCGTGGATGTGCGGCCAGTAGCCCACGTACACCCATGGCTCGTCGGTGGACGCAAGCGAGTTGGTGACCAGCGACACGCTGATACCCTCGGCCTGCGCCCGCGCCAGGTTGGCCACGGCCGCATCGGACGGAACGAAATACGGCGACACCATCTTGATGCTGGAGCGCGAAGTCTCGAACCAGCGGATGACGCCTTCGGTCACCGTGCCCTTGATGGAGTTCTCGCGCTCGTTCAGGCCCTCGGTCTTGGTGAGCGGATCGAACAGCACGCGCGCATTGGCCCACAGCAGCGGGCTCAACTGGTGCTCGGCCAGCTCGAAAGGCAGGTTCAGCATGGGCACCATGTCGAGCGGCACGACGGAAGGCTCGTTTGCGCTGGCGTTGAGGATCTTGCCGTCCAGCGGGATTCGGAACGCCTCGGGCGGCTTTGCCGTGGCGGTGAGCGCTTCGAAGTTCTGCTGCAGTTGCGCGGGTGTGAGCCTGCCGCGGGCGATCTGGCCCACGGGGTAGACGACCTCGCTGTTCCAGTAGTGGTCGAACTCGTTCGACAGTTCGCGCACCACCGGGCCGGCCGCGAAGACGTCCATGTCGACGAAGTTGCTGCCGGCGGCATTCATCACGTATTCGTCTGCCATGTTGCGACCGCCCGCCACTGCCGCGGCGTTGTCGGCCACGAACAGCTTGTTGTGCATGCGCCGGTTGATGCGGTCGAAGTCCAGGCCCGAGCTGATGAAGCGCGTCACGTCGCTGCCGCGCCCGCCCGGAAACGGGTTGAACAGGCGCACCTGCACGTTCGGATAGCTGGCGAGCGCCAGCAGCAGATCGTCTTCGCCAGTGGTGTAGAGGTCGTCGACCAGCAGCCGAACGCGCACTCCGCGCAGCGCGGCGTCGCGTAGCTCGCGCATCAGGGCGCGGCCCGTGTTGTCCGCGGCCAGCAGGTAGTACTGCACGTCGAGGCTGCGCGTGGCGAGCTTCGCCATTGCGATGCGGGTGGCGAAAGATGTGGGGCCGTAGGGCAGGAGCTGGAAGCCCGAGCGGGTATCTGGGGGCAGCACCTTCTGCGTGATCGCGCTCAACGGCGTGGCCGAGAAATCTGCGATGGCACTGACAGGCTGTTCAGGCACCCGGGGCGGCAGGCTGGAGCACGCGCTCATCAGCATCGAGAGGGCAAGCGCCAGTGCGGCAGGCAGCGCACGCCAGCATGCAGTGATCATTTTTTCTACTCCCGGCTCGGTTGGCACATCACATCCCGTGCGAATGATCCGGCTGGGAGTATGACGCGCTCAACCTGACGCCGAGCCTTGCCGGAGCCGGATCTACCAGTTCTCGGGTATGGCTCTTCTGCAAACAAAAAGACACACTCGCCCGCGTTTTGTCTTATTCGTTTTTGCAAGGGAAGAACCATGCTCACTCGACTCCAGCTCTCGCGCCGGTACTTGCCGGCCGTGGCCCTGCTCACCATGGGAAGCGCTCACGCAGCGGGCTACGTGGCCGGTGACGCCGGCAACCCCGGCCCCAACCAGCCGGGCTGGACGAGCAGCAGCGGCGGTGGCGCAGCCACGGTCTCCGGAGATGGCGCCACCGCGATCGGAGCGGGCGGCGACGGCAGCAACGGAACCGCCGGCGGAACCGGCGGCACAGGTGGAGCAGGCGCCAGCGCAAACGCGAACGGCGCGACGGCCATTGGCGGCGGCGGCACCGCCGGGCAGGGGTTCGCGGGCGGCACGGGCGGCAACGGCGGCAGCGGTGCACAAGCTTCTGCCAGCGGCGCCATCGCCGTCGGGTCGGGAGGCCAGGGCACGGACGGCTGCTGCGGCTTCAGCGGCCAGGCGGGCGGCGGCGGCGCGCAGGCATCGGGCGTCTCGGCGGTCGCCATCGGCAGTGCCTCGGGCGCCAGCCAGGGCGCCGTGGCATCGGGCAACGGCAGCACCGCCATTGGCGGCGCCTACAACGGGTCATCCGGTGCGTCGGCGCTGGCCACCGGCAGCGTGGCCGTCGGCACGGGCAGCCAGGTTGCCAGTGGCGCGACCAATAGCGCAGCCATCGGCGCCAACTCGGTCGCCACCGCGGCAAACACCGTTTCATTCGGCTCGGCGGGCCAGACGCGCACCCTCGTCAACGTCAACGCCGGCGCGGTGAACGCCACGAGCACCGATGCCGTCAATGGCAGCCAGCTCTACACCGTGCAGCAGACCGCCTCGACTGCGCAGTCCCTCGCGCAGAACTCGGCGCAGTACGGCGCGGGCGGCACATCGCTGCAACTCAACGCCAACGGCGGCGCCGGCACCACCATCAGCAACGTGAGCGCGGGTCAGGCGACCACCGATGCAGCCAACGTCGGCCAGGTGCAGCAGGCACAACAGACCGCCATCACCACGGCCAACAACTTCACCGTGCAGCAGGTGACGGCGCTGCAGACGCTGATGAACCAGGCCCTGGCCAGCGGCGTCTGCGCTGTGGGCGCTGGCGGTGCCGTGGCCTGCGGCCCCGGCGCCAGTTCCAGCGGCGCGGGCAGCACATCGATGGGCACCAACGCACAGGCCAACGGCGAGAACACCGTGGCCATCGGCAACGGGGCGCAAGCCAGCAATGCGGGCTCGGTCGCCATCGGTGCCGGCGCCAGGGCGCTGGCCGACCCAACCACCGCAGTAGGCAACAACGCCATCGCCACCGGCAACAACGCCGTGGCGCTGGGCGCCAACACATTGGCCTCGGGCAGCAACGCGGTCGCACTGGGCCAGGGCTCCGTGGCGGAGCGCGACAACACCGTGTCGGTGGGCAACGCCGCCACCGGTCAGTTGCGCGGCATCACGAATGTCGCGCCGGGGGTGCTGGGCACTGACGCAGTCAACGTCAATCAGCTGCAGCAGGCGGTGAGCAACGCGACCAGCCAGGCCAATGCATTTGCTGCGCAGGGCGTGGCCGCGGCGTTGGCCATGCCGTCGATGCCAACGCTGCCGGTGGGCAAGAAATGGATGGGCGCTGCGGTTGGCAACTATGCGGGTGCATCGGCTGTCGGCTTCGCGTTTGGGTATCAGGTCAATGACAACCTGAATCTGGGGGTGGGGGTTTCGACTGCTACGAGCAGTGGGAGCAATAACAGGGTTGCGGCTCGGGTGCAGGCGGGGTATGCGTGGTGAGAGGTGTGGAAAGAAGGACCCACAACAATCCGGCTGCGTGAGCCATATCCCTTTCGAATTCACAAAGTGGGCTACGAAGAGCTCGCCATCAATCGCAGATTCTGCACGGCCGCGCCTGCGGCACCTTTGCCCAGATTGTCGAGAACCGCGCTCAAGACGATCTGACCTGTGCGTTCATTGAATGCAACGGCCAGACTCATGTCGTTCGAGCCGTTGTGGACTTGCGGGTCCAGTTCGGTCATCGGCACAGCAGACGACATCGGCAGCACGCGCACATGCGCCGCATCGCGGTATCGTTCCGCAAGGCATTCGTGGATGCGCACGCCCGAAGCATCAGAGGGAAGCATCCGCGCGTGCAATCCGATGGTCAGCACGATGCCCTGCCGGTAGCTGCCATAGGCCGGCACGAAGATGGGCCGCTGCGCCAAGCCGCCATAGGCCTCGATTTCCGCGACGTGCTTGTGCTCGAGTGCAAGGCCATAGACCTTCAGCGAATGCGCCCCTGCGCCGCCAGCTGCGGCCTCGTGCGCTTCCGCCCCCGCCCTGCCCTGACCAGAATAGCCTGAGACGGCATGGATGACCAGCGGATAGTCGGTGGGCAACAGGCCCGCATCCGTCAACGGTCGCAGCAGGGCGACCGCGGCGGTGGGATAGCAGCCCGGATTCGTGACCCGCGGTGCCGAGGCGATACGTTCGCCTTGCTGCGCATCGAGCTCCGGCAGGCCGTAGACCCAACCCGGGCTGGTGCGGTGGGCCGAGCTGGCGTCGATGACACGCACGGCAGGGTTCTCGATCATCGCCACCGCGTCGCGCGCCGCGGCATCGGGCAGGCAAAGGATCGCGATGTCGCACTCGTTGAGAGCGGCCCGGCGGGCAGCCGCATCCTTGCGCAGGCTTGTCGGCAATGTGCGGATGCGAAATTCCCCGCCCCGCAGGCGGTTCTGCAGGTCAAGGCCGGTGGTGCCCTGGTCGCCGTCGATGAAGATATTGAGGTCCATGGAGCGCAATCGTAGGGATACGACCTCAATGGCTCCAGCTAAATATATGGAACCCCAGATTAAGAAAAGTTAAATTAGCCATATGCGGGAACTGAGCCTTGACCATCTGCGCACCCTGGTCGCCATCGCCGACCTCGGGTCCCTGGCCAATGCTGCGCGCGCCCTTCACCTGGCGGCACCCACCGTCACCGTCCAGATCGCGGAACTGGAGTCGCGCCTAGGTGGCCAGTTGCTCGTTCGCGGGCGGGGGCCCGCGCAAGCGACCGCCTTGGGAGAGCGCTTCATCGCGCGTGCCCGCAGGCTGCTGGCAGACGCGGACGACGCAGTGGAGGACGTTCGACGTCAGCTCGCCGGCCAAACGGGCCGCGTGCGGGTGGGAGCCTCGACAGGCGCCATTGCGCACCTGCTGCCGCCCGCGCTCGAACGTCTTGCCCGGAACCATCCCGGCATCGACGTGAACGTGCAGGTGCTGACCTCCAACGACAGCATGGCCCGGCTCGCCGCAGGCAGCCTCGACCTGGCGGTCGTGGCGCTGCCGCAGGCGCCTGTGCGCGGTGTTCATGTCACTCCGCTGCGGCGCGAGTCTGTCGTCGCCTTTCTGCCGGTGGACTGGAAAGCACCCAAGCGGCTTACCCCGCAGTGGCTGGCCCAGCGACCGCTGATCATGAACGACTCTTCCACACGTCTCTACCGGCTGACCGCGGAATGGTTCTCTGCGGCTGGCGTCCATTGCCGGCCGCGCATCGAGCTCAACTACAACGATGCGATCAGGACACTGGTCGCCGCCGGCTACGGAGCGGCCTTGCTGCCGGAGGAATCGCACGAGCCCGCGCGCGATCCTCGCATCGCCGTTCGCCCGCTCAGCCCGGCTCTATGGCGGCAGCTCGGTCTAGCGGTCAGCGACCGGGGTGCCAGCGGACCGACACGTTTCGTCCTGGAGGCGTTGCTGCCAGAGAAGGATTCGGCTGCTTGAGTCGGCACCGGGCCCTGGCCCGCGGTTGCTCAGACTCCTTCGATGATCCGTAGATCCCGTTCGGCGCCGTCGCCCAACGCGGCAAGCGCGGCTTGGTAGTCAGGGCTGTCATGTGCGGATGTAGCTTGCTCGAGGCTGTCGAACTCGATCAACACGGTGCGTTCGGACAGACCGAACTCGTAGACCTTGGCGGGCAGGCCACGCGCCAGAAAGCGCCCACCGCCAGCAGTGATCGCCGGGCCGGCCAGTTTTGCGTAGGCCGCAAGTTTGTCGGCGTCCTTGATGGCACGGTACGCACTGACCCAATAGGCTTTTGCCATGGTGACTTCTCTCTTGTTGCTGAATGAACAATATAGCTTCCGCTGTCCATGACCTTGCCGAGGCACGGCCGAGAAGGCCGTGCTAGGTCGGCTCGATCACCGCTGTCGTTGCATCCACCGACACCGTCGGTCGTGCGTAGCGCCACGCGATCAGCGCGCCGATGCCCAGGAACACCGCGGCAATGAAAAATGGCGCGCCTGGCAAATGCACCGGTGCGTCCGCCCCGATGAAATAACCGAAGCTGCCGGCGAACGTCGCTGGTCCGACGATACCTGCCACTGACACCAGGCTCGTCAACGCGCCCTGAACGCGACCCTGCTCACTAGCGTCGACCTGCCTGGTGAGCAGCGTCTGTGCCGCCGGTCCGGCGACCGTCAACAACGTGCCGAAAGGCAGCGCAGCCACAAGGACCCAGCCGACATCGGCGAAGCCGTAGATGACGAAGCCGAGCACGCCGCAACCCAGTCCGAACAACAGGGTGCGGTGCTCGCCGAAGCGCTTCACGCCCGGCCCGATCAACAGCACGTTGACCAGCACACTGAGCACGCCTACCAGTCCGAGCACCCAACCCACCGCGTCTTCCTTCCAGCGGTATTGGTAGTCGGCGAACAGCACGAACACGCTGGGATAGACATACTGCGCGAGGTTGACAAGGAAGATCACCACCGCCAGCCCGAACACCTGCGGGTAGCGCTTCAGCAGCACCAGCGATCCGATCGGATTGGCGTGCGACCAGTCAAACTTCCGGCTGCGCCGTTCCGAGGGCAGCGACTCCGGCAACACGAACCATCCGTAGCAGAAGTTGAGCATGGTCAGGCCGGCCGCGAACCAGAACGGCAAGCGTGAATCGATGTGGCTCAGTTGCCCGCCGAGCACCGGCCCGAGCACCAGGCCCACACCGAACGCCGCGCCCACTATGCCGTAGCTCTTGGCGCGCTCCTCCGGCGACGTCACATCGGCGATGTAGGCATTGGCTGCAGTAAGGCTGGCCGAGAACACACCGGACACCACCCGGCCGATGAACAGCCACAGCAAGCTGTTGGCCAGGGCCATGAACACAAAGTCCACGGCCAGCCCCAGGCACGACAGCAAGATCACAGGTCGCCGCCCAAAGCGATCGGACAAGGCGCCCTGAATCGGCGAGCAGATGAACTGAATAGCCGCAAACGCCGTGCCGAACACTGCGATCCAGTACGCCGCTGTTGCAGTACTGCCGCCAGCGAGGCGCTCCACCAGATGCGGCAGACCGGGAAGAATCAACCCGAACGCCAGGAAGTCGATCAGCACGGTCACGAATATGAAAGCGAGCGCGGCGCGGCGGGCGCGGGGCGCTTGAAGGGTCGAGCTCATCGCGAGTTCAACCGCTGCGGCTCAGGTACTTGCTCATCCGGGGGCGCGCCTCGCGGATGCCGCCAAGCCGGCCGAGCAGGCCATCGAATAAGCCGACCATCAGTGCAATGCACTTTCTCAAACGATCGCGCTCGAAGATCAGCATGGGCAGGATCTGCTTCAGCGTGTAGACGTTGATGAACAGAATCGCGGGAAAGGCGCGCACATGCGCCAGCGAGAGGTCGAGGGCATTGCGCGCAATGTAATAGCGGCGCACGGCCGAATAGTTGATGACGTAGATCTTCCAGCCGAACAGCGACTTCGCCTGGAGATCGCCGATCTGATGCTGAAGCACGACGTGCGGATTCAGATAGATCGGTACGTCGCAGTGCAGTGCGCGCATGCAGTAGTCGGTGTCGACGTGGTCGATCACGTAGCGCTCGTCGAAGCGACCTATCCTGGCCCAGGCCGCGCGCGAAATCAAAGAACCAGAAGAGATCAGGAAGGCGCAGCGAACCAGCGGTTCGGTGAAAGGCTTTCGCAGGTCGAACTGATAGACACGCTTGCCCTCGAGGCCGAATTGCGGGATCAGCGCGTCCAGGTTCGTGTCGTGGACGAGCGGGCCGATCAGGAAGGCAGCGCCCTCTTCGCTCTCGCCGGCATCGCCTGTGCCGCGATCGTGTTTCCTGTCTCGTGCTGCCACTGCGGCCTGGCACATGGCGTTGAAGTAGCCGGGCGGCAGTTCTGAATCCTGGTCGAGCAGAAAGAAGAGTTCAACGCCCCGCGCTTCGAGTTCGACAATGCCGCAGTTGAAGGCACCCGCGATGCCGCCACGGTTGCCGTTGTGCAGCACGGGGATCTCCGCGTCGATGAGCGCGCGATGCCAGTCGCCCACTTCTGGCGTGTTGTCGACCACACAAAGGCACGGGCACGACTGCGCGAGTGAATGGAGGTTCGTCAGTTGCCCGTCGGTGGGGAAATAGGTGACGACAACGGCACCGAACGAAAAGGACATCGCGATCTATCCAGAGTGACAGGCGTTCGGAGTGTGGGCCCGAACCGATGACAATTTCAAGCGTTGTTACGGGCGCGGATCGATATGCTGCCCCTGCGGTTGGTTTTGCGCAAAAGCGATGCGCGATCGAGCTCACCGAAGTACTAATCTGGCGCGGTGAATAGCGAGGTGAGGCTGCAAGAGTTCTTGCCTGCGTTCATAACAAAGTATGAATTTGGCTTGCCTGAGCATCCTGTCGCTCTAGCGAAGTCACGTCTATTTGAAGAATGGTGGTGCGGACATTAGACGGACACCGATCGGATAGATACGAAGAAAGTTAGTGAAGCAATCGACATCGATACCGGCTTGTAGCCGGTAGTTGCGATGCGCACCCTGGCAGACGCCAATCGAGACATTGCCGTCGGCACAGCCTATGCCGCTTTCATGCTCAGCGTGACACGAAACAGCGCGTCGTCCTGAAACTCGTAGTGCCGTGTGTTGGACCCAAAATCGCCTTTGATCCACCATTTCTCCCCAGGGCTTTCTCTGAAAGAAATTCCCTCCCGCATGAAGCCCTGCTTCGCCTCATCGAAGCTCTCATACAAGGGGATGCCCACTTCGTCACGCGCGATAGGCCTGAAACCCTCGCTGGCCGCGATATAGAGAAACACAACGTCCAGCTTCTGGTCTTGGTCGAAGCGGAACTGAAAACCGGACGCTTGTGCTGCAGCCCAATAAACATCCTCAAGATTCTCGTGTGTCCGGTCGAAGTCGTAGACGACTTGCATGTCCTGCACTTCCAACACCTCGACAACCTCGTCATCCTTCAGCTGCCGCCCCAGCAGCGATTCGAAATCCATAGAAGCTCCCTTGCTCGTTCAGTGGAAAAGAAGCCCGACGCCGCGACTTCGTTGTACTCAAGCCGCCATTGTGGGCTGAAGAAAAGTTATTCCCGCAAATCGAGACTTCCTAGCGCATTTGCTTTTCCGCACCGCGCCGCTCTTCTCTAAAACTACGCCGCAGTCGGGTTCATGGCGGCAAAGGTAGCGTCGTAGCGGCCATCCCGCTCGGCCCAACGCCGTGCCCTGTCGCGCTCGACCAGCACTTCGCCCCGGAGGTGGTCCTGCGACTCCAGCAGCTGCATGACCTCCGCCACGTACGCGGCAAGCGGCATGGCGCGCGGGTCGGATGCCTGGCTGTCGCCCGTGAGTTCCGTCTGCACATAGGGCGGCGCCAGTTCAAGCACTTCGACCGGAACATTGCGCAGCTGATGGCGCAGCGATTGAAGCCAGGAGTGCACGAACGCCTTGCTGGCGCAATAGGTCGGAAAATCGGCCCGGGGCACGAAGGCAAGGTTGGAGCTGGTCGCCATGATTGCCGCGTCTGGCTGCCTTTTCAGCAGCGGCAGGAGCGCCGCCGTCACCCGCAGCACGCCCATGATGTTCGTCTCCACGATAGCCTGGGCAGCAGAAACATCCCAGCCGTCTGCGGCCATGTTCTCCGCCCGCGAGATGCCGGCGTTGGCGACGAGCACATTGAGTTCGGAAAAGCGCGCACGAACGTCTTCGGCGAGACGAGGCAACGAGGCCGGGTCATCGAGATCGAGCGGCATCCCGACCATGCCCGGCCGGCCCGCCGTTATTTCATCGAGCAGGGCCTGCCGTCGCCCCGAGACGATGACGCGATTGCCGCGGTCGTAAAAAGCTTCGGCGAGCGCACGGCCGATGCCGCTGGTTCCGCCGGTGATGAGGATCGTGTTGCCGGTCATTTTCATGATTCGCTACTCCTTGTTGTGTTGAGGTCGTATGCAGGTGACGTGACAGCGCATTCGCCTCGTCCTTGAAAGGATCGGCGATGCGGCTTGTGAAAGGAAAAGATGGACGAGTCCAGCGCCAGTCGACCGAGGATCAGTGCGACAAGCGTGGCAACGGGGTCAGGATGAGGGAAGTGATGTCATGCCAAAGGCTCCTTTACTGCGTCGAGACACTCCCTGCTGGGATCCTCTCGACAAAGGACGCGTTGGATGACGGTAACGCCTACGACAGTGCCGTGGAGGCGACTGCGGGGGCGACTATAAGCGTGGCGCTGCGCTGTCGTCAATGCTTCATCAGTGCCGGCCTTTGACCGCCACTCCGGTAGTTACACCCCGCCGATCACAAAGAACAATTTCGCCATCGTAAATTCGCCGGAGACTGGCCACTTGAAGGCGGAGAGCCGTCGCGTAATACGCTCGTCCTGCATGCCGTTGACCGTGAACGCCACCTGCTCCACCTTCCCCTTGACGATCAGGACAACCAGCTTCGCCCATTGCAGTTCCTTTGTCGGGGAGGTGTTCCGCAACTCCGCCGCGATCAACTGCTCGATCTGCTTCTGGGTGGCCTCATTGATCGACACACCCCGCTGCCCCCACTCGGACAAGAAAATCCGGCGCCGAGTGCCATTGATCTCCCATGCATCCTTTCTGACATGGGAGTCGGAATGATCGAAGAGCTCCGCGTAGATCGGGTGCAACGTCGTAAGACAGAAGTTCTGCAGCGAGTCTTTGAACGCGTCCTCGGCGCTGCTCCCTATGCCTGCGACGAAATCATCGAGCCGACGTCCATCCTTGAACGTGATGGAAACCCGGGATTCGACCGAGTACAACTTGCTGGAGGAAAACTCCTTTGCCTCATGGATCTCACCGTCGAGAAGTACCCCTTGCGCGGGGAAGAAAAGCCCATTCGGCTTCTTCTCGAATTTCGTGAAGTTGTGGGCCTTGAGCCAGAGTTCGAAATAGGAGTTGACGTACTCGCGCCCCTGTCCTGCGTGTGCCACGCTGCTCAATAACACGATGAGGGTTGCGAGAAGACGGATCACAGGGTGCATTGAATTACCCTTTCCCCTGAAGTTTTGACTAGCAAATTCTGGCCAGGTCGCAACGCCCTTCTCCAGAGGTGGCACCACAAGCTCAAAGCGGCCTCCTCAACCCGGAATATTCGGCTCGACCAACTGGGCCAGTGCCACAAGCGACTCCTGCCAGCCCAGGTAGCACATCTCGACAGGAATCACGTCGGGGATGCCCTCCTGCGCAACGGACATTTCAGTGCCGCACGACACTGGAGTCAGCGTCACGGTGGTCTTCATGGTGCCAGGCAGATTGGGGTCGTCGAAAGTGGCGTCGTATGCAATGCGCTGGCCGGGGACGAGCTCCAGATACTTCCCGCCGAACGAGTGGCTGTGGCCCGTACCAAAGGCGGTGAACGACATGCGCCAGGCGCCCCCGACCACGGGCTCCATGCTGTGGACTTTTCCGGTGAATCCGAATGGTGGCAGCCAGCGCTCGAAAGCACCGGGCTCCACGAAGGCACGGTAGAGCCGGTCCGGCGGAGTGCGCAGCACGCGGTGCAGACGGACAGTGTTGGTAGCCATGATTGTGTTCTCCTGAAGTGAAGAGGATGAGCCTTGTTTCGAGGCTCACGGAAAGGAACGGCCCTGGTCGGCAGGCGTCTTTGCAATGAACGCCTGCTTGTCGTTGCGGTTGAATCCGGCCGACTCGTAGAACTGGAAGGTCGCTTCATCCTTCCTGCCGGTCATCAGCATGACCTTGTAGCAGCCTTGCGACCACGCAAAGGACAAGGCCTCTGCAAGCACCGCCTTGCCATGTCCCTGCTTGCGATGGTCGGCGTGGGTCACGACGTTCTCGATCACGCCATAGGGCCTGCAGCCGCGGGTGAGATTCGGGACGACGGTGAGGGCGCAGCTTGCGATGAGCTTGCCGCCCACATAACCGCCGAAGTATTTGTAGCGAGGGTTGCCCAGCAGTTCCTGCCAGACGGCCTCGACAGTTGCGGCGTCGGGCAAGGGGTCATCGGCGTCGTGAAGATACTTGTACAAGGCCAGAAGGTCCTTGAGTTCTGAAGCACCAATTTGATGAACTTCCATGCATCCTTCCTTTGTCGAGGCCTTTGGAATCTGCGCCTCTATCTCCTTGATCACGGCCTCTTTCTCCCGGTTGTAGACCTGGGGGTTGGCCGGGTCTACCGCATGGGCGCGATCCTTCGCTTCTTCGTACCTTCTGCGCAGATCCGGGCGGCGGCTGAGTATGTCGATGAAGGCCAGCGAATCCTTGTGAACAGGATCGCCGCGATGGCAGATGTGGATGTTGACGTTGAAGCGCCGCCCTTCATGTAAGACGGAGGCGCAGACATACGGCTTCTCATCCCTGTCGACCCAGACCGGCCGACGGTGGAAGCCGATGCGCTCGAACGCCCTCTGCTCTTCCCGAAGGTCATCGCGGGAGGTGATCGCCGTGATGTCGATCATCGGCTTGCCACGCAGTCCGACCACCGCCGTGCTCCCGATGTGCACGAGTTCCACGCTGGCCAAATGCATGCACACGTACTCCTTCACCCCGGCGAAGACTCGGGCGTATGCAAGGTCATACGGGACGATATTCCGGTGCTCAAGGCCTTCGTCGAATGCGTCGATCTTCATGGCTCGTTCCGATGATTACCGCGAGGACTCAGCCTTCGGCAAAGAACTGGCTGGGCGTCTGGTCGAATTGCTTGCGGAACATTGTGGCAAAGGCACTGGGGCTTTCGTAACCCAGCGCAAGGGCAACGTCGATGACTTTCTCGCCGGCCGCCAGCAGCTCCAGCGCTCGCAGCAGCCGAGCTTGCTGCCGCCATTGACCGAAGGTCATGCCGGTCTCGTTCACGAACAGGCGCTGGATGGTCTTCACGTTCACCGCAAGGCGCCGCGCCCAATCAGCCATGGTGGAGGAGTCGTCCAGTCGTTGCTGCAGCAGTTCGCAGATCTGCAGCAGCCGCGGGTCGGACGGCATGTGCAGGTGCAGCGGCAGCACCGGCAAGGCACGCAGCTCATCCAGAATCAAGCGCATGACGCGACCGTCGCGGGTGCCGGGCACGTAAGGCTGCTGCACCTCCATGGCGGCTCGGATGAGTTCGCGCAGCAGGGGCGATATGCCCACGGCCCGGGTCTCGCCCAGCAGTTTGGGGGCAGCATCGGTCGCCACCTGCAGGCTGCGCATGTGCACTTCTCCGATGCAGCGGATCTCGTGGGTCATGCCGGCCAGCATCCAGATGGCGCGAGTGGGTGGCACCACCCAGCGGCCCGCCCGGGCCTGCACCACCATTACGCCGCGCACGGCATAGATCAACTGGTGCTTGGTGTGCGCATGCGGTTCGATGTACCAGCCGCTTGGGTAGTCCGTGGCCCGGCCGGTGACGGGCGTCGGCGCGTCGTCGATCTCCTTGAGCACCTGAGGCAGGGCCTTGGGCTTGCGAGATGAGTCCATGTCCTTTTCGCGAGGGTTTCTGGTGGATTGGCGCGAGACAGGCGCAGCGGTGCTTTCGATAATTCTCCCATGACAACCTCCGCAGCAGCATCCTTGGACGCCAGCGCCACGCCGACCGGCGCGGCCAGCGATCCGGCCTCTCTTTCTCAAAAATCCAAGCCGGCCTTCGGCATCCTCGCCGGCATCAGCAGCTCGCACATGATCAACGACATGATGCAGTCGCTGATCCTGGCGATGTATCCCATCCTGAAGGGCGAGTTCTCGTTGAGCTTTACCCAGATCGGGCTGATCACGCTGACCTATCAGCTGACCGCATCGCTGCTGCAGCCGCTGGTGGGCCTGTTCACCGACCGCCGGCCGCAACCGTATTCGCTGCCCTTCGGAATGATGTCCACGCTGATTGGCCTGATGCTGCTGGCCTTCGCGCCCAGCTTCGGCTTCGTGCTGCTGGCCGCGGCATTCGTGGGCATCGGCTCGTCCATCTTCCATCCGGAGTCGTCGCGCATCGCGCGGCTGGCCTCGGGAGGGCAGCACGGCTTCGCGCAATCGGTGTTCCAGGTGGGCGGCAATACGGGCACGGCCATCGGGCCGCTGCTGGCTGCTGCCGTCATCGTGCCCTTCGGCCAGCGCAGCGTGGCCTGGTTCGGGCTGGCGGCATTGCTGGGCATCGTCCTGCTGCTGCAGGTGAGCCGCTGGTATGCCGCGCACCATGTCGCCACGGCCGGCCGCAAGAAGCCGGCCGCCGCGGCGCCGTATCCGCCCAAGGTGGTGATGGGCGCCATCGCGGTGCTGCTGGTGCTGATCTTCTCCAAGTACTTCTACGTGGCGGGCATCAGCAGCTTCTATACGTTCTACCTGATGGAGCGCTTCGGCCTGACGGTGCAGAACGCGCAACTGCACCTGTTCTTCTTCCTCTTCGCCTCGGCGCTGGGCACGCTGCTTGGTGGACCCGTTGGCGATCGCATCGGCCGCAAACCGGTGATCTGGGTATCCATTCTTGGCGTGGCGCCGTTCGCGCTCCTGCTGCCGCACGCCGATCTTTTCTGGACTACGGCGCTGACCGTCGTGATCGGACTCGTGCTGTCCTCGGCCTTCTCTGCAATCCTGGTCTATGCGCAGGAACTGATGCCGGGCAAGGTGGGCATGGTGTCGGGGCTGTTCTTCGGCTTCGCGTTCGGAATGGGCGGGTTGGGCGCCGCAGTGCTGGGCATCTTCGCGGACCACACCAGCATCGCCTTCGTCTACCAGACCATCGCCTACCTGCCCCTGCTGGGCGTGGTGGCGGCTCTGCTGCCCAAGGGCACCCGGCGGGACTGATCGATGGAAGAAGGGGGACCGGCTTGCGCTGCTAATCGATGAACCTTGCAACGATGTCCTCGAATGACGGCAGGTCCATCGGTGTGTGGCCGCCCGGATAGCCCTTCACGCTCAGCTGCAGGCCCTTGTAGTTGCGACTGGCGATCTGGTCGTACATCGCGGTGATCACCGTTCCTCCGACGTTGCCGATGCCATATCCGAGCAGCAAGGTCACGGGGATGTCCCGCCCGCTGCTGCTCGCGTACATCTGGCTTTCGAGCGGATCGATCTGGTCGTGTGCGCCGTTGAAGGGCGCCTCGGAAGAGAAGAAATACTGGAAGGTGAATTGGCTCGCACCTTCCATGAAGAAGGCGCATGCGACAAAGATGCCGCCGTTCGACAAGCCCGAGAGCATGCGCTTGGCCGGGTTGGCACGGTAGTTCGACTCGACGTACGGCACCAGCTGGCCGGTGAGGAAGTCGTGGTACGCCTTGGCACCCGGCATCAGATAGTCGGTGTTGCGGCGCGCGGTGCCGCCGATGCCAACGACGATCGCCTTCTTGCCCGCCGCCTCGAGGATGTCCGTGAAGTTCTTGAAGCGCGTCACGCTGTTGTTGTAGACAGC
Organism: Variovorax sp. F042; assembly: GCF_057814215.1. NCBI lineage: Bacteria > Pseudomonadati > Pseudomonadota > Betaproteobacteria > Burkholderiales > Comamonadaceae > Variovorax > Variovorax sp. F042. The sequence goes on along the minus strand of NZ_JBVASX010000008.1, from coordinate 57,563 downwards.
GTCGCCATCGGTGATGTAGATCGCGGGATAGGACGACGTTGCGCTGTCGTATCCGGCCGGCAGATAGAACTGGATGGGATAGGTCGCGCCCGTGGCATCCGACTTCATCGAGATGCTGACCACCCGGCCGCTCGAGGTGTTCGCGGGCGGCGGTGTGGTGACTGCAGGAGCTACGGGCAATACCGCTGCGCCGCCCCCTCCGCCTCCTCCGCCGCAGCCTGAAAGCTCCAGCAGCAGGGCACAACCTGCCGTGAACATGAGCCTGCGAAGAATCCCTCTTGTCTCCATGTCGCGTTCCTTGATGATGGTTTTAGTGGAAGCCAGACTGTCAACCGCGGTCGCCGACGGATCTTAGTGGCAGCGTCGATCTGCTCAACGGAACGACCTGTACCTCTGTACCTATTCGGCGATCCACTTCCCCGTGACTTCATCGAGAACAGGCACTGGCTCGGAAAGCGGGCTGGCGGCGGCCGCATCAACCGCCGGTTCATGAACCACCGCCCATCCAAAGCTCGCTGACAGCGCACCCGTGTCACCATCCTGCGAGACGCCGAACATACCCGCCACAAATCGCAGCTCTTTCTTCGAGCCGTTCAGCAGATCGATGCAGCGCACGGGCGCGCTAGCCAGCGCCTGCGGCACCGCATGGATGCCAGGGCCTTCTGATGGCACGTCGTAACGCAGCCATCCCGTGCGCGCATTCGCAGCGTCGAAGTGCGCCTTCCAGTTGCCCAGGTACTTGTTTGGCCCAAGCGCCTTGGTTCTCCAATCGACGATCAGGTAGGGGAACAAGGTAACGATCCAGCCGGTCAGCTCAGAGGGACCCGAACCGCTCTGGTAGCGAAAGAAAGAGCGCCAGAAATCGATGTCGACCTCGCCCGCTGCAGCGCGCTGAATCTTGTCCAGAACACCGCAGAGCGTTTCACCCCACTCCTCGAGCCCGTAGGTCGCGAGCTCCTTCACACGCGGGATCATCGAAGCCCAGTCTTCCGGTGTGCCGAGCAGCGTGATCTCAGGAATGCCGCAACCGCAGCGCACCTCATAGTCGAAGTACCCCTCGAAAGTTTCCATCAGGCACACGTCGAACGCGGCTGCCTCGGTAGGTGTGGTGGTCGAGAAGCGGGCACTGACAACGCCCTTCAGTTCGCCCACATGTTCACCGATCTGAGCGGAGAAAGCATCGAAGACTTCGGGCCATGGGTTCGGCTGGCCGAGAACGAAGTCTGCTCTTTCAACAACGAGTGTTTTCTTGCCTTCATGCGCGACGAATCGTGACCGGAGCGCTTCAACGTTCTGCCCCACATGCGTCGCAAAACCCTGGGCAATGCAGAACCAGATGTCGTCTGCTCGGATGACCAGGGGATGGTGATCGTAGAAAGCGTCGTGCGCTGCCTTCACCAAGGCATGCTGTGTATCGCATGAGACGAGACGAGAGGCCGCGCAGTACAGGTCTTCGACAGGCTTGGCGAGCAGGCTGCGGATGCTTTCCTGCGCATCGAGCGTCTCGCATGGCCCGCCACGGGCCACATCGGAAACCGCGAATTTCTTCATGTCTTGATCCCTTGTTTCATCTAGTTTTTTTACCAATGCGCAGATGCGTACGAACCGCTCGGACGCGCATTCGACAAATTCAAAGCCTATCCCACACCTGGCCCAACCCAACCAGATGGACGATGCCGAACACGAGGCAGATCGCCGAACTCCACACCCAGAAGGCCGTCAACCGCTGCCGGTCGAAGACGAACAGCGCCAATGCGACGAGTCCGCGCAGCAGGTACACCGCGGTGATCACGGGCAACACGAACGCCAGCAGCGGCAGTGGTTGCAGCACTCCGGCCCCCGAGAGTGCATACGCCGCCCACACCCCCAGCACGCACGCGATCAGCAACGTGACGATGGGTGGATACAGGTGCCCGGCCGCCGCACCTGCGGCCATGCGCTCGCCCGCGCCAAAGAAGCGATACCACGCGGGCCCACCAAAGATCACGCAGATATGCAGCAGTGCGGCGATGGCGCTGAGTGCGGCGCCGACGATCAAGGGAATGTTGTAGGGCATGACGTCTTTCAAAGACGATTGACGGGCTGCAGCGCGCGCACCATGTCACGCGTCGGACCGAAGGCACCGTAGCGCACGGCAAGGCCGCTCAGGGTCTCGACGCGCTCGACCCACTCCTGCGGCGTGGCGATGGCGCCGGGCTCGTACAGTGGCTGCACGCCTTGTAGCTGTTGCGTCAGGGTGTGCTGGTGATCGAGGTTTGGCGTCTCGCTGCAAGGCAGCGAGTCGAGCCTCGAACCATCTGCGCTGCGATAGCCCGAGCACCAGCGCAGGTTCGATCCTTCGATGCCGTCGAGATGGCTCGCCACCAACCCATCGAGCTTGCCGACCGCATCGAGTGCATACCGCAGCAGCACCGCGTCCGGGTGCCCTCGCCGAAACGCCCCTTGCCAGCCGTCATCGGCGTTGTGCGGCTCGGCCAGCCGCGCGTCGAGTGCGTGGTCGTGCGTGGGAAGCGGGCCTGAGCCGTGGCGCGTGAGGTAGGTGCGCAGCACGCCGAGGTGCTGCACGGGCGCATCGATGCCCACGTCTCGCAGCTCGGCTTCGACCGCTGTGGTCGAGATGGTGCTCCACGTGGTGTGCGGATGAAACCCGCGCCACTCGTCGAGCAGCACGCCCTGAGCTCCTTCGAAAATCACGGTGCCGGGCTGCGCGAGGCGTTCAGCGATGCGGTCCGTACTCGCAGGCGGCGACTGCTTAAGGCACGGCGCCACGGCATCGAGCCAGCGCCGTGCGAGCGTGTCGTCGTGGAGCATGGCGAGTTCCTGCGCGGCATCTGCATGCGAGGGAACTGCGTTGGTTGCGAACTCGCGCAGCAACGTGGTGCGCGAGGCTTCCAGTTTTTCAAGCGCGCGTGCGGGCTGCAGCAAGTCGCCGTAGTGCAGGGCTTCGTTAGGTGAAGCAAGCGCGTGCCGCACGGTCTCGCCAACACCCACGCCACAACTGCCATGCGCGCCCTCCCCTCGCACCCATTCGCGCAACCGCCCCGCAGCCTGGTGGAAAGGCGTGGTCACGCGGCAGCGTGCGTCGATCAGCAAACGCGAGAAGGCGTCTTCCACACCCACGCGGCGCAATGCCGCTTCCTCTACGCGCAGTGCCGTCGGGTGCACCACCACCGGGCTCGCGAGCACAGTGCCCACGCCCGCATGAAAACTGCCAGCACCGAATTGCGAGAAGGTATGGTGCCGCCCGTCGGCCAGCACCACGTTGTGCCCGGCCTGCGCGCCGCCGTTGAAGCGCACGACGGTGTGGGCTTGCAGCGTGCCGCAAAGGTGATCGGTAAAGAGCCCCTTGCCGCAGTCTCCAAATCCAAGGCCCAGCAGCGAGACGTAGCGCGTGGCGGCAGTCACACGGCCATCAGCCGAAAAGCCGCTTCCACCACGACGAACGCGGGCCCGCGGCCGCGGTGGCCACAGCCGGCGGTGCGCGGCGCGATGCGCTCGGGTCGAGCAGCGCGGCATAGCCGTCGAGCGCATGCAGCACGCCGCCGACACGTTCCTTGGCCATGCCTGTGCCGCTCATCACGCCGGCCAGCGCTTCGAGGCTGGGCACGGCCTTCTCGGTAAGGGCGACGATGCCGGCCGCCACGGCGCAGGCGTCGTCGGGCGAATCCATGCAGATGACGTGATCGCCCAGCAGTTCGCGCCAGCGCGGTTCGCAACGGCGGCGGCGCTGGGCATCGGGAATCAGGAAGAACAGGTTGGTGGTCTCGGCCGCGGCGGCGATGACTTCTTCGATGGGAATGTCCTCGTCGAGCTTCTCGCCGACGAGGCCTTCGACCTGGTGGCGCGAGACTGCCGGGTACGGCAGCTCGTCGCCGGTAACGAACAGGTAGCCGCGCTTCTTGCGCTTGACCCAGCAGTCCATGTCGGTGTGCTGCGCCATGACGTAGAAGGCCAGCTCGTAGCTCTCTTCGCCGGTGCCGCCGCCACCACCTTCGAGATAGCTCCAGGTGAGCCACTGGTCCATGAGGTTTGCGGTCGACTCGAACTGGCCGACCTGCAGCGGCGCGTGGTCGGAGGTGGCGTCGCCGATAGCCATGAACATGAGCTGCGGGTCTGCCACGCCGCAGTCGGTCAGCAGCTTCATGAAGGTGGGCAGCTCGCGGCGCGCCAAGGTCTGGGGGATGTCGCCCATGGAGCCGGTGACGTCGAGCGCGAAGACGATGCCCAGCGAGTTGGGGTGGTCGGCGTTGTCGCGCGACTCACGCACCTTCAGGCCCTTCGGGTTCATCAGCGGGTGGGTGGAGCGCTGCGTGAAAACCTCGGCGCCAGGCTTGGCGGCGCGATCGGCAATGAGCGCCGTGTGGGCGGCGTGCGAGTAGTTTCCGTATCCCATGAGCTTTTCTTCCTTGATGACTGCGGTTCAGGCGCCGGCGCGCGGCGCGGGGTCGAAGTGAACGAACTTCGATGCGCCGAAGGCTTCTCGCGATGCGGCGGAGAGTTCTTGCTCGATGCCCTGCGCGCCGAGGCGCCGGCAGGTGGCGGCGTCTTCGCTGCACTGGCGCAGCAAGGCGACGAGCGGTGCGGGGGTGTGAGAGCCGAAGCCGGGCTCACCGGCCGCGCCGCCATGCAACACGGCGCGCACGGTCCAGGCGGCTTGCATGAGGTCGCGAGCAACAGCGGAGCCTTGGGCCGCGCCGGTCGCATGCTGAGCGCGCGACCAGCCGATGAGCAGCACGCCATGGTCACGCGGATGCACGAGCGCGTGCGCAGGCGACAGGTCACGATGCGTCCAGCCAGCGCCATGCACGAAAGCCAGCACTTCGAGCATGCGGCGCCAGATCCACACGGCATGGCGCGGGTCGATGCCTTGCGGGTTGGCCTGCTGCACGTCTTGCAGGCTGCCCCAGAAGCCGGGCGGATGGCGCAGCACCAGCGCCTGGCGAGCGCCGTCGCCCAGCCCCTCGGCCACGCCCACACCCAAGGGCTGCGGCAGGCGGCGGGTGAAGTAGGCAGCACCGGGCACCGACAAGTCTTGCAGGGCCTGCAGCACCGCGCCTTCGCGCACAAGCACGTCGTTGGCCGCGCTGTCTCGCGCGAGCTTGAAGGTGACGCGCTCGGGCAATGCGCCGAGGCGTTCGGCCAGCAGCACTTCGCTGTGCTCGCCGGTAGCCAGCGGCGCCAGCACGCGGTAGCGCGCACCGCGCCATGCGAGGATGCGTCCGCCGGCCACGTCGGCATTGGCCCGGCGCAGCGCGGCGCGGAAGCTCTCGCGCTCGACGGTTTCCTCGCTGCGCACGACAGTGGCACCGCAGTAACTGCAGTTCACCGTGCGCCAACGGGCGGCGCGCGGCAGCGGCGCGGAACATTGCGGGCAGCTGAGAGCAAGCAGCGACAGCATGGCCCGCGCCTCAGTCTTCCTTGGGGGGCGCCGCCGGGTCGGGCGATGCCAGCACGCGATCGATGCGGCGGCCTTCCAGCGCGACGATCTCGAAGCACCAGCCGGCGCAATCGATGTGCTCGCCCACCTCGGGCAAGTGGCCGGACACAGCCATCAGCAGGCCTGCCACGGTGTTGTACCGGTTGCGCTCTTCGTCAGGCAGCTCGCGGATGCCCAGGCGCGCGCGCAACTCCGACACGGGCATGAGGCCATCGAGCTCCCACACGCCGTCGGGCCGCTCGCGCGCCCAGGCGTCGGTCTGCATGCCGGGCTGCAGCTCGCCGGTGATGGCTTCGAGCAGGTCGCGCGGAGTCATGAGGCCCTGCACCACGCCGTATTCGTCGACCACGAACACGAGACGGCCGGCGCGGGCGCGGAACTGTTCCAGCAGCTCCATGCCGGTGAGGGTCTCGGGCACGAACACGGCGGGCGTGGCCTCCTGGCCGAGCACGCCGGGGTGTGCGGCGCCCAGGCGCAGCAGGTGCGCCACGCTGATCACGCCGACCACGTCGTCGAGCGAGTTGCGGCACACGGGGTACCAGGAATGCACGAGATTGAGCGCGCCCGCCTCGGCCACCTTCTGCAGCGCCTGCTGCACGCTGAAGGAGGCGTCGAGCCATTCGATGTCGGCACGCGGGATCATCAGCGACGACAGGCGCCTGTCGTCGAGGTGAAACACATTGCGCACCATCTGGTGCTCATGCTGCTCGATGACGCCGGCGTCCACGCCTTCTTCGAGGCTGGCCGAAATCTCTTCTTCGGTGACGGAGCGGGCCGCGTTGGCGTCGATGCGCAGCACCTTCAGCATGGTGGCGGTGGCACCCGCCAGCATCCACACGAAGGGCTTGGCGGCCTTGGCCAGTCCGCGCATGGGGCGAGACACCCAGCGCGCCACGGGCTCGGGATAGAGCTGCCCGATGCGCTTGGGCACCAGCTCGCCGAAGATGATGGTGAAGAAGGTGATGCAGGTAACCACCACCGCGGTAGACGCGATGCTGGCGGTGCCACGGCCCATGCCGACGCTTTCCATCCACACCGAGAGCGGCTCTGCAAAGGCGGCCTCGCCGACGATACCGCTGAGCATGCCGATGGAGGTGATGCCGATCTGCACCGTCGAGAGGAACTGCGTGGGCGACTCCATCAGCTTCAGCGCGGCCACCGCGCCGGTGTCTCCCGTTTCGGCCAATGCCGCGAGACGTGCGCGCCGGCTGGTGGAAAGGGCCATTTCGGACATTGCGAACAACGCGTTGAGCGTGGTCAACAAGGCCAGGAGGAAGACATCCATGAACTGAGGGAGAGAATGAGGGAATGTCACTTTACTTGATTGGCGACCTGCAGGGCTGCGACGCCCCCCTCGGGCGGCTGCTGCAAAAGATCGATTTCTCCCCCAGCCGCGACACCATCGTGCTGCTGGGCGACCTGGTGAACCGGGGCCCCGATTCGCTCGCGGTGTTGCGCCGTGTGCAGGGCTACGGCGCCTCGGCGCTGAGCCTGCTGGGCAACCACGACCTGCACCTGCTGGGCGTGGCGCACGGCGCGCGCAAGGCCGGCCGCAAAGACACCCTGGCCGAGCTGCTGGCCGCGCCCGACATCGAGGCGCTGCTCGAATGGGTGCGCCAGCAGCACATGGCGCTGCACATGCGCATCGGCAACGGCGATCTGCTGATGGTGCACGCCGGCGTGCTGCCGCAGTGGACGGTGGGCGACACGCTGGTGCTGGCGTCAGAGGTCGAATCGGTGCTGCGTGGGCCTGCGCTCGGCGAGTTCCTGATGTCGATGTACGGCAACGAGCCGGCGCAGTGGAGCTACACGCTCACGGGCAGCGCCCGGCTGCGCGCCATCGTCAATGCACTGACGCGGCTGCGTTTCTGCACGACCGACGGCGTGATGGAGTTCGAAGCCAAGGACAGCGCGGCCACCGCGCCCGAAGGCTTCATGCCCTGGTTCGACGTGCCCGGGCGCAAGACGGCCAACGCCACCGTCGCCTTCGGCCACTGGTCGACGCTGGGCTGGCTCTCGCGGCCCGACCTGCTCTCGACCGACACGGGCTGTGTGTGGGGCGGCTGCCTGAGTGCGGTGCGCATCGGCGCGACGCTGGACGAGCGCGAGCTGATCCAGGTCGAGTGCGAGCAGGCGCAGAAGCCGGGCTGAAGCTCGGCTGAAGGACCTCAGAACGCCTGCGTCATCAGCCCGTACACGGTGCGCACGCCACTCACGTAGTTGCCCATGCGCAGGTTCTCGTTGGCTGCATGCTGGTTGTTGTCGGCGTTCACCAGCGGAATGATCGCGAAGGGCACCGGCAGCACACGCACGATCTCGGCGGTGGGAACCGTGCCGCCCATCATCCGGATGCGCACCGGCTCGGGCTTGGCGCCGAAGGTGTCGCTCAGCGCCCTGTAGGCCCACTGCCCCACGGGCGAGTCGATCTGCGAGCCCGCTGCTTCGCCGCCCTCGCTCTGGTAGGAGAAGCTCGCGAGCTTGTCGTAGCGGCTGCGCTCCTCGTCGGTCGGTTCGCCCTTGACCAGGTGGTAGCCCTGGCGCTCGATGTGTTTCTGGATAAGCTGGCCGAGGTAGGCCGGATCGGAGTCGGGCGTGGTGCGAAGGTCCATCTCGGCCACGGCCTTGTCGGGCACGATATTGGCCACCTTGTCGCCCACCGCTGCCGCGGCCATGCCGCGCACGTTCAGCGAGGGGTACTGCATCGCCTCCTGGTAGTTGGCGCCGACCTTGTCGGTCTGGGCAATACCCAGGCGACGCTTGAGTGCGGCCTCGTCGTCGGGCACGGCGGCCATGATCTTGCGGTCGGCCTCGCCGATCTTCACGTGGTCGTAGTAGCCGGCCACCGTCACGCGGCCCTGATCGTTCTTCATCGAGGCCAGCAGGCTGGCCAGCCGCTGCGCCGGATTGGGCGCGTAGTTGCCATAGTGCCCGCTGTGCAGCGGCACCTTGGCACCGTACACCGTGAGCTGGGCTCTGGCCGCGCCGCGGTTGCCGAACACCAGCGTGGGCCGGTTAGTGGCGTGCATGGGGCCGTCGTGGATCACGATCGCGTCGCAGCGCAGCAGGTCGCGGTGCGCCTGCATCACCTTGCTGATCGACGGCGAGCCTTTTTCCTCCTCGCTGTCGAGGATCACCTTGACGTTGACCGCCGGCTGCCCGCCGCCGGCCTTCAGGGCGTCGATGGCCGCGAGCATCATCATGATCGGCCCCTTGTCGTCGGCCGACGCGCGGCCGAACACGCGCCACTCGGGGTCGAGCGGTCCGCTGAAGAGCGGCGCCGAATCGATCTCTTCCCATCCGCCGTTGGCCGCCTTGCGCTTGAGCACGGGCGTCCACGGGCTCTTTTGCGCCCATTGCGCGGGAATGACGGGCTGGCCATCGAGGTGCATGTAGAACAGCACCGTCTTGCGCGCGGGGTCGCTGCCCGGGTACTCGGCATAGAGCATCGGCTTGCCGTCGTTGGGCAACTGCCGCGTGGTGAAGCCGCGCTTGCGGAAGGCCTGCTCCAGCCATTCGACGTTCTTGCGGATGTCCTCCGGCGAGATCGCATCGTTGGGCAAGGACAGAAGCTCGAAGTACTCGCGATAGGTGGCCTGCGCATGGCGCTCGGCATCGGCCGGGGAAAGTTCTGCGGCTGCGGCCATGGAGGTCATGCAGGCGCCTGCGAGCAAGGCCAGTGGGAGCAGCGCGAGCGGGCTGCGCGAGGTTCTGCGCTGTAAGGGCATGGCGGGATCCGCTTTGTGACAGTTGCGAGGCAGTCTAGGCAAACGCGTGCTTTTGAACAATTGCCGATTTTTCGGGATATCTTTGCTTTTTTTGCAACGCAGCCAACCCGCGTCCGCCGCCATGTCCTCCCATCGCCTGCAGGAAACCTCGCTTCGCTACTTTCTCGAGGTGGTCCGCGGCGGCTCGCTGACCGAAGCGGCCACGCGCCTCAACGTCAGTGCATCGGCCATCAGCCGGCAGGTGGCCATGCTCGAGGAGTTGCTGGGCGTGCCGCTGTTCGAGCGCCGCCCGCGCGGCATGGCGCCCAGCGCAGCCGGGGAGCTGCTGGCGGCGCACGCGCGACGCGGTGCGCTGGAAGCCGAGCGCGTTGTGTCCGACATCCAGGGACTGCAAGGCCTGCAGCGCGGGCATGTACGCATCGCCTGCTCGTCGGGCTTCGCGAACGAGTTCCTGCCGCAGGCCATCGTCGCGTTCCGCGCGCTGCACCCCGGCATCCAGTTCGAGCTGGAGGCCTGCGACCCCGCCGACGTGACCGAAGCCGTGCTGCTCGGCGATGCCGACATCGGCCTCACCTACAGCCGCGCCGCGGTACAGGGCGTTCGGGTGTCGCATCGCCAGGCGGCCTCAGTGTTCGCACTGATGCGGCCCGACCATCCGTTGGCGAAGCAGCGCAGCGTGACGCTGGCGCAGATGCTGCCGTTTCCCATCGGGCTGTCAGGGCCGGACACCACCGTGCGCCAGCTGTTCGACGTGGCCTGCAGCAACCGCGCAGTGGTGTTCGAGCCCGCGCTGGTGAGCAACCGTTTCGAGGCGCTCGCCAGCTTCGTGCTGCACGGCGGCGGCCTTGCGATTGCCGGGGAGATCACGGTGCGCGAACGCGTGCGGCGCGGCGAGTTGCATGCCGCGGAGATTCGCGAGCGCGGCATGCGGGCGCGCTCGGTCGAGCTGCAGACCTTGGCCGGGCGCACGCTGCCCGAGGTGGTGCGTGCCTTTCTCGACTTCCTGTGCAAGGCGCTGCCTGCGCCCGGTACGCAGTGACGATGCAGGCTCAGGAAGGCAGGCGGAACTTGTCGAGCGACATGCGCTGCTTGCCTTGCGCGTCGAAGTTCTCGGGCGAGAGCCAACGCTCGAAGGCGGTGCGCAACGCCGGCCATTCGCTGTCGATGATCGAGAACCACGCCGTGTCGCGGCCGCGTCCCTTGTAGATCACGGCCTGGCGAAAGAGCCCTTCGTACTGGAAGCCCAGCCGCAGGGCCGCACGCTTCGAAGGTTCGTTGAAGTTGTCGCACTTCCATTCGTGGCGGCGGTAGCCGAGTTCGTCGAAGACGAGCTTCATCAGCAGGTATTGCGCCTCGGTGGACATCGGCGTGTGCTTGAGCAGCGGCGAGAAATTGACGGTGCCGACTTCGATGACTCCATTGGCGGGGTCGATGCGCATCAACGCCAACGAGCCAATGGCGCGGCCGCTTTGCCTGTCGATGACGGCGAAGTGCATCGGGTCGGTGCTCTTCGCGATGCGCTCGGCGTAGGCCCGGGTGATGTCGATGTCAGCGGGTCGCTCGATGCCCAGGTAGGTCCAGTCGCGGCCGTCCGGGGCCTGCGCGTAGGCGGCGTACAGGTCGTCGGTGTGCTTTGCTGCATCGAGCGGCTCGAGGGTGCAGAAACGGCCCTCGAGGGAGCGGCGCGGCGGCAGGGAACGCGGAGTCCATTCGGGCAGGCCGGGGCCGATGGACTGGCCGAATTCGTTGTGGCGGACTGGCATGCGGGTGTCTTTCTGAAAAGCTGGAGCGGCAAGGTCGGAGGACGTAAAGTACCCGCATCGTGGCTCCAATGAAAGTGCCACGAATACCTTATTCGATGGTGCCACGCCCACTCCCTTCCCCCACCGCCCTGCTCGAATCTCCCCTCGTGAAGGAGCGCGACGCTGGTTCGATGCAGCGCCAGCTGCACGACCGGCTCAAGCGCGCCATCCTAGACGGCAGCCTTGCGCCGGGCAGCCGCCTGCCGGGTTCGCGTGCACTCGCCGAGGCGCTCGCCATCTCGCGCAACACCGTCACCGCAACCTACGAGCATCTGGCGGCCGAGGGCTATGTGCGGCCCGACCGGCAGGGAACCCGCGTGACCGAACTCTCGTCGCCCGCCCTTCCGCCGAAGCGCGCAGGCAAGCCAGCCGGCACGCCCACCACCGCGCTGCGCCTCGCGAACATCAAGCCCAGCGTGTCGCGCGCCGAGACAGACATGGCACTGCGCCCCGGCGTGCCCGCGCTATCGCACTTTCCGTCGGCCGCATGGCGGCGCGCGCTTGACCGGGCGATTCGCGGTGCCGGCTCTGCCGCGCTGGGCTACGGCGACCCGCTGGGCGAGCCGCCGCTGCGCGCGGCCATCGCGCGGCATCTGTCGGTGGCACGCGGCGTACGCTGTGAGCCGCACCAGGTCGTCATTGCCGAAGGCGCACAGGAAGCCATCTCGCTGTGCGTGCGGCTGCTGTCCAACCCAGGCGACATCGGCTGGGTCGAAGACCCGGGCTACCGCGGCGTGAAGGCTGCCATGCATGCGGGCGACATGCGCATCGTGCCCGTGCGGGTCGATGCCGAAGGCCTGTGCGTGAGCGAACGCGACTGGCAGAAACATCCGCCCCGGCTGATCTACACCACGCCCTCGCACCAGTACCCGGTGGGTTCCGTGCTGAGCATCGCGCGCCGCCTCGACCTGATCGCGCAGGCCCGCCTGCATGGCGCGTGGATCATCGAGGACGACTACGACAGCGAATTTCGCCACACGGGCGAGCCCATCGGTGCGATGCAGGGGCTGGTGGACGACGCGCCCGTGCTCTACGTCGGCACCTTCAGCAAGACGATGTTTCCCTCGCTGCGGCTGGGCTTTCTTGTGCTGCCTGCCCAGTTAATGTCCGCCGTGCAGGCGCCGCTGGAAGAGATGCTGCGCGGTGGGCACCGCCACGAGCAGCTGGCCATGGCCGACTTCATCGAGAGCGGCCAATTCAGCCGGCACCTGGGCCGCATGCGCCGGCTGTACCGCGACCGACAGCAGGCGCTGCGGCTCGCGCTGAACAAGCATTTCAAGGTGCCGCATGAAATCGAAGGCGGCTACTGCGGCCTGCACCTCACGGTGCGGTTGCCCGAGCGCTACGACGACCGCCGCATCGCAACCGAGGCGCTGCGCCATCGCATTGCGCCCACGCCGCTGTCGGGCTTTGCGCTGCAGCCCATGCCCTTGGACAACGGGCTGGTACTGGGCTACGGCAATACACCGGCCGAGCTCTTCGAACCACTGGTGAAGAGGTTGTCGCAATTGGCGCGTGCGGTAGAAATTTAGAACGGCCGGAGAAAGAGTCTGGCTATTCAGTGAGCTCTTCGTCGCAAAGCTTCGCTAGCGCAACCGGCCTACCGCGTGCAGCGTATATGAATTCTTCGGCCGCTTCGTAGGATGCAAGTCCGCTTTGAACATGTTGCTCGAAGCCTCACATACGAAGCAAGGAAACCCTCATGTCCGAAGAAATCGGTGTCAATCCCAAGCACGGCCGGGCCGGCCGCCATCCCACCAAAGGATCGCTGGATGCGCTCTCGGGACATGGCGATCCGGGCATGTTTGGCCGGATGTTCCCTCACCTGGCGCCTCTTTCTGTTTCCGACGACAAGTTGAAGGCGCTCGCCGCTGCAATGCTGGACGACAACAGCAGTGCAGACAACGCACGAGTGCCGGCGGGGTTCACCTATCTGGGCCAGTTCGTCGACCACGACATCACGCTGGATCTGACCTCCATCGGCGACAAGCTGGAGGACCCGACCGGGGTCGAGAACTTCAGGACGCCGGCGCTGGACCTGGACTCGATCTATGGGCGAGGTCCGGACGGCAGCCCGCACCTCTACGCCCGCGGCCCCAACAATGCGCCGAGCGCGAAGCTGCTGATCGGCAAGACCACCCTGGGCTTTCAACAGAATGCGGCCGACATACCTGGCGTGTTTCCCAACGACCTTCCGAGAAGCCCCGAGGGCCAGGCCTTGATCGGCGACCATCGCAATGACGAGAACCTGCTGGTCGCACAAACTCATCTGGCCTTCATGAAGTTCCACAACAAGGTGGTGGACCTGCTGATGGCTTCGCCAACGGCTCCCACGCCCGCCGAGCTCTTCTTTCAAGCCCGGCGCGAGGTGACTTGGCACTATCAATGGCTCGTGCTGCACGACTTCGTGGAACGGCTCACCGAAGACGGCATCGTGGCTCGCGTTCTCAACGAGGGCCGCCAGTTCTACCGGTTCAAGAAGACGCCCTACATGCCCGTGGAGTTCTCCGGTGCGGCCTACCGGCTCGGACACAGCATGGTTCGGGAGGTCTACAGCCATAACAGAGTCTTCACCCCGGGCGGGCTCGCACCCGCCTCGCTGGGACTTCTCTTCGCGTTCTCCGGCCTCTCAGGTGGCATCGTGGGTGACCTGGCGCCCAATCCGCTCACCGCTCCGACTCCGATAAGCAAGCTCGCCAGCAACTGGATCATCGACTGGCGGCGCTTCTACGATTTCGGCAACAACCCACCAGGGGTCACGCTCAATCATGCGCGGCGCATCGATCCTTTCGTCGTCAAGACGCTGCATACGCTGCCTGGCGGTGCCAGCCTGCCGTTCCTGAACCTGAAGCGGGGCGTGATGCTCGGACTGCCTTCAGGCCAATCGGTTGCGCAGTCAATGGAAGTGCCCAACCCTTTGACAAGCGCCGAGATCTCGTCCGGCACGGACGGCGCGGTGGCCAAGGCGCAGGGACTGCATGAGCAGACGCCCTTGTGGTACTACATCCTCAAGGAAGCGTCGGTCAGAGAGGGCGGCGAGCGATTGGGGCCTGTGGGCGCGCGTATCGTGGCGGAAGTCTTCATCGGATTGGTCCACGGCGATCATGAGTCCTACCTTTGGAAGAAAGGCCCGGACTGGACGCCGACTCTTCCCTCGCGCACGCCTGGGACTTTTACGATGGTGGACCTCCTGCAGCTCGTAGGCGACGTAAGTCCCATCGACGGCGTGACCCAGGCCTGATCAGTCGAGGACTTGATCCGAGGGAAATCAACCTCGCGTATTCACCACGTGGTCGCGCCGGAAGTTGCGCGGCGTGCTACCCACCCACTGCCGAAAGCGCCGGTTGAAATACGCCTCGTCGGTAAAACCGCACTGGTGCGCAATCTCCCGCACCAGCAGCGAGGTGGACGACAACAGCTCCTTCGCCCGCTCGATACGCCGCTCGGTCACGAGGTCGGTGAAGGTGCGGTCGGTTTCCTTGCGCAGCAGGTTGGCGAGGTAGTTGGGCGAGAGGAATGCAGCGGCCGCTGCATCGGTCAGCGACAGCGGCTTGTCGAGGTTGTCGCGCACGTAGCGCACCACGCGCTGCAACGCGTCTCGCTGCGAGGTCTTGCCGTTGTGCTGGAGCGAAAGGCGCATCAGCGCCTGCTCCTGCCGCATGCAGGCCAGCCCGATGATCTGCTGCACGATGCCACGCATCGCGATCTTGGCGCCGAAGTTGCGGCCCGCGTTCAGTGCATGCAGCTCGTCGAGCCAGCCGCGGATGCGGGCGAAGTCGGCATCGTCGAAGGCGAAGTCGACGTACTCCTGGAACAGGAAGGGAGCGAGGTCGGGGTAGCGCGCGAGCGACACGTCGTCGAGGTCGAGCGCGTCGACCTCGAGTTCGGGCCACAAAAAGCGCTGGTCGAAGTTGACGATGCAGTACAGCGCCTCGGGCGGATGCGGAATCACGTGCACCCGGTACGGCAGCACGAAACTCAGGTGACGCGGCCCGAAGGGGCGCACCTCGCCGCCGATGGCCTGCTGCGAGCTGCCCTCGATGCCGATCTGGATCTGGAAGTACGCATGCCGGTGCGGCAGCGTGAGCTCGTTGCGCGCACCCTGAAAGCGGATGTCGAAGTCGAGGTGGTCGGCACGCTCGTGCATGCCGTAGGTGCGGACGGACGTGGAGGGAGAGGGGCGCATCGGAACAGGCGTGGCGGCAGGCGTCTGCCCGCGAGGGTACGCCAACTTGCGGCGTGCGAGGCGGCCAGGCCCGGCAGGTCCGATGCCCGATGCGCGGACCGTCCTCAGGCTCAGACGACCACGACTTCCAGCGCGCCCACGCCCGCCACCGTGCCACGCATGCGGTCGCCGCGCTGCACGGCCGCCACGCCGGCCGGTGTGCCCGTGAAGATCAGGTCGCCAGGCTGCAGCGTGAACAGAGTCGACAGGTAGGCGATGGTGTCGGGCACGTTCCAGATCATGTCGGCGAGGTCGCCGACCTGGCGTTGCGCGCCATTCACTTCGAGGCGGATCTCGCCGACCGCCGGATGGCCGGCCTTGGTCACGGGCACCAGCTCGCTGCAGGGTGCTGAGCCGTCGAAGGCCTTGCCGGTGTCCCAGGGGCGGCCCATCTTCTTGGCCTCGCCCTGCAGGTCGCGGCGGGTCATGTCGAGGCCGACGGCATAGCCGTACACGTGGCTGAGCGCATCGGCGGCGGCGATGTTCGATCCGCCGGTCTTGAGCGCGACCACCAGTTCGATCTCGTGGTGCACATCGTTCGAGAGCGTCGGGTACGCGAACTCCCCGCCGTCGGCCACGATGGCGCTGGCCGGCTTCATGAAGAAGAACGGCGGCTCGCGATCGGGGTTGTGGCCCATCTCGCGGGCGTGTTCTGAATAGTTGCGGCCCACGCAGAAGATGCGGTTGACCGGGAAGCGTGCGCGTTCGCCCTGGATGGGCAGCGAGTGAACGGGCGCGGGTGCGATGGCGTAGAGGGTGTCGGTGGCAGAAATCATGTAACAACTCTAGCCAGCGGTGCCCCGCTTACGGGGGACGCATCTACGCGAGTCTTGGACTTGGCTACGTTTTCGTTTTGACGTCTCTTTTCGGGGCGCGTGCACAGGAGCGCCGTCGCTACGCCGGGCGATCAACCGCCGTTCCCCGAATCGGCAGGTTGATCCGAATGCCAGGTTCCGCCTTGCCAGAGTTGAAACTTAAGCATTCAAACTCGGAATGAGCCGCCCATGCATGTGCTGTTATTGTTGTAACGAATTGCGTGACGCCCTCTCGCCAGCCATATATATTGCGGCAACGAAGCAACCTGCTGCGTTCTCTGCCGTGCCGCACCACTGCACACAGAGCTAACCGGCCTGTACCAACGACAGGATCAAATCCGATGTCAGTGTCCGTCTGGGTCAGGATTCGCTTGCCGCTGGTAATTTTCGTGGCCGGCACGGCGCTGTCGATCGCCCTCGGTGTCTCCGCCCACCAGGAGATCGGGCGTAGTGCCCAGACGCGCTTCGACGCAGCAGCCTTCGATCTGGCGCGCAAGGTCGAGGCCCGCTTCGACGACTACATCGCCGTCCTGATCGGCCTGCGTGCGCGATTCAACACCTCCGATGCCGTGACGCGGAGCGACTTCAGGGACTACGTCGCGGGGCTGAACCTGGCGAGCGCCTACCCCGGTTTCCAGGCTGTCAACTATGCGCCCCGCGTCGCGGCCAACGACAAGCAGGCCTTCGAGGAACGAGTCCGCGGTGATGCCGGCCTCGACGCCGGCGTTGCCTCCGGCTTCGCCATCAAGCCGCCCGGTGGGCGGGACACGTACTACCCGCTGATCTACGTCGAACCGCAGGGCGGCAACGAGAAGCTGCTCGGCAATGATCTGGGCGCGATGCCCGACAGAGGAAACGCGCTCGAGCAGGGGCGCGACACCGGCGGGCTCGTCATGTCCGGCCGCAAGGTCCGCCTCCCGGGTCGCGAGTCCGACATTGGATTGGCGATGCGGCTGCCGGTCTATCGCCCGAGACAACCGCTCGATACGCTCGAGCAGCGGCGCAGTGCCTACATCGGTTCGGTTGGCGCGGGCTTCAGCATCGCAGGGATGCTGAGCGACGTGGTCGGTACCGATGCCGCGAGGACGTTCCGGTTGCGCCTGATCGATGCCGGGCCGGGTAAGGGGGCGATCGGGACGCGCGTGGAGACCAGGTTTGTAACGCCAACCCCATTCGGCGAGCGGCAATTGCTGTTCGACAGCGCGTCCCTGGCGAAACCCGCTGCCGCACCGGCGCACAGCCTCGAGCGCGTGCTCGGCTTCGAGTTGGGCGGGCACTCCTGGCTGGTGGAAGTCGGCCAGGACGAAAACCAGGTCTTCGGCCCGCTCGACAAGACCATCCCGTGGCTCATCGTCCTTGGCGGCCTGGCCACCAGCATGCTGCTTGCCGGCATCGTCTTTTCGTTGACCACCGCACGCAGCCGGGCCCAGGTCCTGGCGAACCGGATGACCAGCCACCTGCGCAGGAGCGAACGGCAGCTGGAGGAGGCCCAGCACCTGGCAAGCCTGGGCAGCTGGATCCTCGATCCCGAGACCGGAGCCCTGCAATGCTCCGAAGAAGCCCGGCGCATCCTGGGCTTCGAGGCGGGCCCCTTGCCGCCGGACCTGCCCACGCTGCTCTTGCGCATTCCGCCCGCAGAGCGTTTCGCGGTCGAACAGCGCATCGCAATGGCATCCCGGTCCACGGAACGCAGCGAATTCGAGCATCGTCTGTGCCTGCCCGATGGCACCGAACGCTGGCTCCACGTCATCGCGCAATCGGCCGAAGATGAAGGCAAGAGATTGGTGCGCGGCACCGTGCGCGACGCCACGCAGCCGCGCAAGGATGCGTTGCGCCAGAAGCTCGAATACAAGATCGCCCGGCTGCTTGCCGGTGACGGCAGGACCGAGACGGTGATCGCGCTGGCGCTGGAGGCGGTATGCACCGACCTGCGCTGGGACTGCGGCGCGTTGTGGAGCGTTGGCGACGACGGCCTGGCTCGCTGTGCCGCGGCCTGGCATGCCGACAACGACCCGGCGGTGCAGCGATTCGTCAGCGCCAGCCGGTCGCTCACCTATCGGCCCAGCGAAGGTTCGCTGGGCCGCGCCTGGGGGATCGGCGGTGTCGTGCGAATCGACACGCTGGCGGCTCCGAGCCATTTCACGCGCGATACGATGGCCCGCCAGGCCGGGCTGACCGTCGGCCTCATCGTGCCGATGGTCGCCTCCGATGCGACCACTGCACTGGAACTCTTTGGCTCCGATCCGTACGTTGCCGACGCAGAGACGCTGGAGTCGCTGCGTGTGATCGCCTTGCAGATCGCCCAGTACAAGCAACGCAAGCGGGCCGAGCGGAGCCTTCGCTTCATTGCCAGCCACGACGAACTGACCGGGTTGCTCAATCGCGCCGCGCTGCAGCACGAGCTTGCCCGTGCCATCAGGCGCAGCAACCGCCATCAGAGACAGTTCGCGGTGATGTTCGTCGACCTGGATCGCTTCAAGCACATCAACGACACGCTGGGCCACGGTGTGGGCGACGAGATGATCAAGATCTGCGGCGAGCGCTTCACGGCGCTGCTGCGCGATACCGATGTCGTGGCGCGTTTTGGCGGCGATGAGTTCGTGCTGGTGCTGGAGAACCTGTCCGGCCCGAAAGATGCCGAGGTGCTCGCCGAAAAGGTGCTGGCCTGCTGCGCCGAGCCTTTCGTGATCGAGGGGCGCGAACTGCACGTCAGCGCAAGCGTCGGCGTGAGCATCTATCCGGAGAACGGCGCCGATGCCGAAGCGCTCCTGAAAAATGCCGACACGGCGATGTACCGCGCCAAGGAAAAAGGCCGCAACACCTACCGGTTCTACGCAGCGAAGATGAATGCGCAGAGTACCGAGCAGCTGATGCTGGAAAGCGCGCTGCGCCATGCCCTGGAACGTGGCGAGCTGGAAATGTATTACCAGCCGAAGATGGATCTGCAGACCCAGCGCATCGTCGGCGTCGAGGCGCTGATGCGCTGGCACCATCCGGTTCTAGGCATGATTCCGCCGATGCAGTTCATTCCGATCGCCGAAGAGATCGGCTTGATTGTGTCCATGGGCAAGTGGGCGCTGGAGAGGGCCTGCGCCGATTCGCGTTCGTGGCAGAAATACGGTTTGCCCGCGGTGCTGGTGAGCGTCAATCTGTCGCCGCGCCAATTCGAAAGCCGCACGCTCATCGCCGACATACGGGCCGTCCTGGAAACCTCGGGCCTGGAGCCGTCGCTGCTGGAGCTGGAAATCACCGAAGGCGCGGTGATGGCGAACCCCGAGCATGCGGCGAAATTGCTCCGGACGATTCGGGACATGGGCGTCAGGCTCGCCATCGACGATTTCGGAACGGGCTATTCCTCGCTCTCTTACTTGAAGCACTTCCCGCTGTCGACGGTCAAGATCGACCGCTCCTTTATCAACGACCTTTCGCAAGACCCCGACGCACGAGCGCTCATCGACGGAATCATCACCCTGGCCCACGGGCTGCGGATGAAGGTGGTGGCCGAGGGCATCGAGACCACAGCCCAGCTCGACTACCTGCGCAGCCACGGATGCGACGAGGCCCAGGGCTATTGGCTGTGCAAGCCCGTACCCGCCGACGAGGCGCGCGATTTCATGGCGCATCACCTGCGCAACCAATTTGCCCCATCGGTAGTGGTCTGACGGCCGAACCTTCGGAGCAATCTTCACCGGGCACGTTCGCTCGGACCTTCCAGCAACTCAACAGGAGCATTCATGGTTCATTCCACTCAAGGCAAGACACTGGAGCAGACGATCACCGCGATCAATGCGCTCGACCTCACACCGATCAAGTTCAAGGCCTGCCGCAAGGAGGACGGCTACGGCTGGTCGGCAGCCTACGCGGATCAGATGGAGGTGGCCTACAAGCGCTACCTGATACTGCACGCCAAGCACCCCGACCTGACGCTCGCTCCAGAGCAGGACGTCGACCGCTTCTGGCACATGCACATCCTCGACACGAGAAAGTACGCAGCCGATTGCGAAACCACTTTCGGCTATTTCCTGCACCACTTTCCGTACCTCGGCCTGCGCGGCGAGGAAGATGCCCAGGCGCTGCAAGCAGCCTTCCTGGAGATGCAGCGCCTGACCGTCGAGGAATTCGGCGAGCCTGCGCCAGCGCCCCGACATGCGGCGGCCAAGGATGTGGCCGCATGGTGCTCGCTTGAGGCGGGCAAGCCTGCAGCAGCGTGGTGTTCGGCGGAGGCCGGCAACCCTTCGGCAGCATGGTGTTCGCTCGAGACGGGCAAGGCTTCAGCAGCGTGGTGCTCGCTCGAGGCAGGCAAACCCGCAGCAGCATGGTGTTCGCTGGAGGCGGGTAAACCTTCGGCAGCATGGTGTTCGCTCGAAACGGGCACCGCGGCCGTTACGGCCTCCGCGGCAGAGCACTCGGTGAAAGCCGGCGCATCTGCAGCCGGGCATCACTAGCCAGCCACTACCCCGAAGCCCGTGTCGAAAGTGCCCTTCACATCAAGCGGCTGCTTGATGAGTCCGACCTGCCGGTAGAAGTCTGCGGTGCCCTGCTGATCGGCGATGACCTGCGCGTCGATGGGCACCCACTTCTGCTGGCGGCGTTCGAACTGCAGCTTCGCCGCTTCGGGTGGAATGCCGATGATGCGAGCCAGCGCAGCCGAGTAGGCGTCGACGTTGCGGTATGACCAGATCTGGGCCTTCACCACGCGCTGCAGGAAGTCTTGCAGCACCGGCCGCTTGGCCGCGATGGCGCTGTCGGTCGCCGCGAGGTAGCTCAGGCCCGGCAGCAGCCCTCGCCCACTGACCAGCACGCGTGCATGGTGGCTGACCTCGGCCAGTGCGGTGTAGGGCTCCCACGTGGCCCAGGCATCGACCGAGCCCTGCGTGAGCGCGAGCTTGGCATCCGCCGGCGCGAGGAAGCGCAGGTTCACGTCTTCGGGCTTGAGGCCGGCCGCAGTGATGGCCTTGAGCGTGATGTAGTGGCCGATGGAGCCGCGATTGGTCGCGACGCTTTTCCCCTTGAGGTCGGCAGCGGTCTTCAGCGGTGAATCGGGCCGCACGAGCACTGCCGTGCCGTAGGAGTCGGAGCGGTTCGCGCCGATGGCTTTCACGCGCGTGCCCGCGGCCAGCGCGAAGATCAGCGGCGCATCGCCGATGGGGCCGGAATCGACCGCAGCGGCATTGAGAGCCTCGGCCAACGGCGCAGCGGCCGGGAACTCCGACCACTGGATGTCGTAGCCCAGGCCTTCGAGTCCGCCCGCTGCTTCGAGCAGCGCGCGCAGGCCCCCCTTCTGGTCGCCGGCCTTGAGCACCGGGCGGCCCTGTGCGGAGGCCCAGCCGGGCAATGCGATGGCGGCGGCTGCGGTGGTGCCTTGAACGAGAAACTGGCGACGTGAACTGTGGGTCATGGATTTGTTGATGCCGGGCTTCATGCCAGCGGATCGAAAGAAACATGCTCGGCGAAGCGCACCGGGTCCGTGCTCTTCTTGAGCACGCCCACGCCTCGGAAATCGCGCGCATAGAACTCGACTTCGTCGCGCAGGTTGCGGCCCAGCGGATGGTGGTTGTGCGTGAGCGTGCCGAGCAAGGCGCGCAGGTCTTCCACCGCGACGTTGGGCGAATACTTGGCGAAGAGCTTGGCCGACTCGTTCGGGTTCTCTGCCACGTAGTCGGAGGCCTGCGCGATGGCGCGCACCAGCGAGGCAACGGTGGCCTTGTCCTTGCGCACGAGCTCGCCACGTGCGCCGACGATGCAGCAGACCTTGTCCTTGTATTCGCCCGAGAGGTTGCTCGCCACCTCCACGTAGGCGCCCTGGTTGCGCTTCTCGATCAGGTAGATGTTGGGGTCGCCGTCGGCAATGGCCTGGATCTCGCCCTTCTTCACCGCGATGTCGAGCAGGTCGGCCGGGTACTGGCGCCAGGTGACGTCCTTGTCGGCGTCGATGCCGTTCTTCGTGAGCAGGATCGAGAAGAAGTTCTTGCCCGGGCTCGCGATGTCGGACACGCCGATGGTCTTGCCCTTGAGGCTCGCCAGGTTGGTAACGCCCGCGCTCTTCGCGCCCACCAGCCGCACGCAACCACCGTGCGAGCTGCCGACGATCTTCACGTCGAAGCCCGATTCGAGCGGCTTGAGCCAGCGGTGGATCATGCCCACGGCCGCATCGGCCTTGGCGGTGGCCAGCGACTCCAGCAACTGGTCGGTGGAACCGGTGTAGTTGATGAGGTCGACCTGCAGGCCGTTGCGCTCGAAGTAGCCGCGCTCCTGCGCCACCACCACGGGCGAGAGGCAGAAGGCTGCGGCGTTCCAGGCGAAGGTGAGCTTGCGAGCCTGTTGCGAGAAGGCCTGCGAGGCGATCAGGCCACCCGAGGCGACCACGGCGGCAGCACCGCCGGCGCGCAGCACGCTGCGGCGGGAAAGAGTTGGGGTCATCGTCGTCGCGTTACAGCAGCAGCTCGGGCTCGGCTTCGACCAGACCTTCATAAAGGCTGTCGAAAGAATGGATGGCGCCTTCGGGCCCGCCGATCTGGCTGTGCGTGTGGCGCGCGGTGGCCTCGTCGATGGGCTGCGGTTTGCCGGCGGCTTCGGCCAGCAGTTGTGTGTGGCAGGCGTTGTCGAGCGCGATGTACCACCACGCGGCGGCCTCCACCGTGGGGCCTGCGGTCAGGATGCCGTGGTTCTTGAGGATGGCGCCCTTCTTGTCGCCCAGCGCGTGGGCGATGCGGTCGCCCTCGCTGGTGTCGACCACCATGCCGGTGAAGTCGTCGAACAGCGCCACGTCTTCGTGGAACACGCAGCTGTCTTGCGTGAGCGTATCGAGCTTGCGGCCCAGCGTGGACCAGGCCTTGCCGTAGGTCGAATGCGTGTGGGCGGCGGCAATGATCTTCGGGTTGTGCTCGTGGATGGCAGCGTGAATGGCGAAGGCGGCCTTGTTGAGCGGCCTGTCGCCAATGACGGTCTCGCCCTTCGAGTTGACGAGCAACAGGTCGGATACCTTGATGCGCGAGAAATGAATGCCCAGCGGGTTGACCCAGAAGTGGTCGCTCAGCTCAGGGTCGCGCGCCGTGATGTGGCCGGCCAGGCCCTGCGCGAAGCCGAAGCGCGCGAACAGGCGGAAGGCGCCGGCCAGGCGCTCCTGCCGATGGCGGCGCTCGGCCTGCACGGTGGTGCGCGGCGGGATGGGGTCGAACCAGTACTTCTGCTGCGGGTTCGGGTTGAGCTTCAGCGGCTGGGGGGCGTTGCGGTCGATGGAGAGAACAGCGCTCATGACTCAGGCCGCCTTGCGTTGTGCCTGCGCACGTTGCGCCACCAGTTCGCGCGTACGCGGAATCAGCTCGCGCCCGTAGTCCAGAGCGTCTTCCAGCGGGTCGAAGCCGCGGATCAGGAAAGTGGTCACGCCCAGGTCGTAGTAGTCGAGCAGTGCATCGGCCACCTGCTCCGGCGTGCCGACCAGCGCGGTGCTGTTCGAGCGGCCGCCGATTTCCTGCGCGACCGCGGTCCACAGCCGCTTGTCGAGCCGCGAGCCTTTCTCAGCCGCGGCCAGCAGGCGCTTGGCGCCTTCGCTCTGCTGCGGACCGCCGCGGTTGTAGCCCTGCACCACGCGCAGGCGCTTGGTCTCTGCCAGGATGTTCTCGGCGCGCGCCCATGCGGCTTCTTCGGTCTCCGCCAGGATCGGACGGAACGACACCGAGAAGCGCACGCTGCGCCCGTGCCTGGCCGCTTCAGCGCGCACGCGCGTGGTCAGCTCGCGCGCCTGGTCGAGCGATTCGCCCCACAGCGCGTACACGTCGGCGTACTTGCCGGCGACCGGAATCGCAGCCTCGGAAGCGCCGCCGAAGTACACCGGCACGTGCGGCTTGCCGTTGCGCGTCTGCAGCGGCTTCACTTCGGAGAACGCGTTCTGGAAGCGGTAGTGCGCGCCTTCGTGGTCGAAGGGCTTCTCGGCCGTCCATACCTTGTGCAGCACTTCGAGATATTCGTCGGTGCGGGCGTAGCGCTGGTCGTGGTCGAGCCAGTCGCCGTCGCGGCGCTGCTCTTCGTCGGAGCCGCCCGAGATGTAGTGCACGCCGAGCCGGCCGCCGCTGAACTGGTCGAGCGAGGCGAACTGCCGCGCCGCCAGCGTGGGCGCCACGAAGCCGGGGCGGTGCGCGAGCATGAAGTGGATGCGCTGCGTCACCGAGGCCGCGTAGGCCACCGTGAGCGTGGCGTCGGGGCTGGTCGAGTGGTGCGGCACCAGCACGCGGTCGAAGCCGGCCGTTTCGTGGGCCTGCGCGAAGGCGCGCACGTAGTCGCGGTCGAGCGAGGGCCCCTTGGCCGCGTGGATCTCCGAGACCTTCTGGCCCTGGATCATGCCGATGAATTCGACGCCGTCTTGGTATTGCTGGCTCATGGTGTTGTCCTTGTTTGAATATGAATGGGGGGTGGATGTCAGGCAGCGGGCAGGCGCAGCGCGTTCTCGAAGCTGCGGTCCCACAGCGGCTTGACGTCGGCCGGACCGTCGAGCACGCCGATCTTCAGGAAGGTGTCGGCCACGTCCTGGTGGCTGCGCACCACGGCATCGCTGACGGGGCCGAGGCTGTAGTCGCCGCTGCGGCCGTTGAAGAGCTCGACGATGTCGCCGACGGGCACGCGCGTTTCGGCCGACTGCGCGCGGGCATAGGCCAAAAAGTTGCCGTTGATCCACGCGAACGAACGTTGCAGGCGCTGCAGCAGGTCGCTCAGTGCGGCGCGCCGCAACGCGTCGTCGAGCGCGCGCGGGTTGGCGTAGATCGGAAAATTGCCCGAGAGATACCCCACGCCGGTCTTGATGACGCGGGCGCCGTACTGCGTGCGCGCCAGCTGGCCGTTGTAGCCGTAGATGGCCCAGGCATCGAGGTCGCCGCGCGCGAAGGCCGAGAGGCCGTCCGACGGGCTGAGGCTCACGGCCTGGATGTCGCTGAACGACAGGCCCGCTTCGGCCAGCTGCTTGGCCAGGTAGTAGTGCGAGGTGGTGGCGCGCACGTAGCCCACGCGCTTGCCCTTGAAGTCGGCGATGGTGCGGATCGGCGCGTCCTTGCGCGCCAGCGTGGCCTGGTTGTTCAGGTCTTCATGCGTGACGGCCACCAGCTTCACGCTGGACTTCTGTCGCGCCGCGAACACCGGCGGAATCTCGCTGCCCGAACCCAGGTCGAGCGCATCGCCGTTGATGGCCTCGATGTGCAGCACGCCGTTGTTGAGCTCGCGCCAGTCGATCTTGTAGGGTGTGTTCGCCTGGCCAGAGGCGGCGAGCAGCGGGCGCCAGAGGCCCTTGTAGGTGCCCACGCGCAGCGTGACGCCGGACAGGTCGCGCGAGGGCGTGGCCGCCTGCGTCCAGCCTGCTGTGCCTGTCGCGGCCAACGCTGCGGCGGCTTGCAGCAGGCGACGCCTGTCCAAAGGAAAGTCTGGTTTCATGCACCGAACCGTAACCAGACGCCCCACGGAAGCGAACGCAGAAAAACGAGTTTGCATATGCGGGATGCGTCGTTTTCCCGCGCCGGTCGGCCCGGTACCGTGCGGGAACCATGAGTGCACTCCCCTTGCGCCGCACACCGGCCACGCCTGAACACCCCTCCCCGCCTTCCACCGTCGATGCCTCCGTGCTGGCGCGCCTGTCGGCCCAGTTCGCCGCCACCGCGGCCGACCACGACCGCAGCGGCGCCTTTCCGCGCGAGAACTTCGCGGCACTGCAGGCGCATGGACTCATCGGGCTGGTCGCGCCCGCCGAGCACGGCGGCGGCGGTGCCACGCTGGCGACGGCACGGCGCGTGATCTCGGCCGTGGCGCGGGGCGAGCCGGCCACGGCGCTGATTCTCACGATGACCTATCTGCAACACCACGCATTGACGCGCACCGACAGCCGCTGGCCACCGCATCTGCGCGAACGCGTGGCGCGGGATGCAGTCGCAAACGGCGCGCTGATCAACGCGCTGCGCGTGGAGCCCGCGCTCGGCTCGCCGGCCCGCGGCGGCCTGCCCGGCACGGTCGCGCGGCGCGACGGCAACGGCTGGAAGATCGACGGCCACAAGCTCTACACCACCGGCATCGAGGGCCTGAGCTGGCTCGCCGTGTGGGCTCGTACCGATGAGGGTGATGAAGCCGCCCCGCGCACCGGCGTGTTCCTGGTGCCGCGCAACGCGCCCGGCGTGCGCGTGATCGCGAGCTGGGACCATCTGGGCCTGCGCGCCTCGGGCAGCCACGAGGTGGTGTTCGAAGACGTCGCCATCGACCTCGACCACGCGGTGGACCTTCGCGCGCCGGCCGACTGGGCGCCCGACGCGGGCAGCCAGACCGACATCGACGCCCATGCCACGCAGCAGGCGTGGATGACGGTGCTGCTCGGCAGCCTGTACGACGCCGTGGCCACGGCCGCACGCGACTGGCTGGTCGGCTTCCTGAATCAGCGAGCGCCTGGCAGCCTCGGCGCGCCGCTGGCCAGCCTGCCGCGCGTGCAGGAGCATGTGGGCGAGATCGAGGCGCTGCTGCGAACCAACCGGGTGCTGCTCGACGACGCAACCGCCGCCGTCGATCGCGGTCATGCACAACCCTCCGCCGACAGCGGCCTGCTCAAGTACACGGTGACAGGCAACGCGATCCGCGCGGTGGAGCTGGCGCTGCAGCTCAGCGGCAACCACGGCCTCACGCGGCAGAACCCGCTGGAGCGGCACTACCGCGACGTGCTGTGCAGCCGCATCCACACGCCGCAGAACGATGCGATCCTGGTGGCTGCGGGCAGGCGCGCTTTGCTCTCGACGGGAGCCGCTGCATGACCGACCTGCTGTTTTCCAGGGCTTCCCGCCGCAGCTGGCTGAAGCAAGGCACCGCGCTCTCGCTGGCCGCCGCTGGCTCGCTGCGCGTGTGGGCGCAGCCGCAACAGACGACGTTGGTGCTTGGCGACCAGGCCGGTGGCCTGCGCTCGCTCTTCGAGGCCTCGCGCACGCTCGAAGGCGCGCCGTTCGCTTACCGCTGGGCCAACTTCCAGGGGGCGGCACCGTTGTTCGAGGCGCAGCGCAGCGCGGCAGTCGACACAGCCATGGCCGGCGACCTGCCCGTGCTGGCCGCGGCCGTGGGCAAGACGCCGCTGAAGATCGTCGCCACGCGCGTCGGAAAGGCCGACTCGCTGGGCATCGTCGTGCAGCCCGATTCGCCACTGCGCAGCGTTGCGGACCTGCGCGGCAAGACGGTGATCGTGTCGTCGGCGCGCGGCAGCATCTCGCAGTACCAGCTGTACGGCGCACTCGAAGAAGCCGGCGTGCGGCGCGAAGAGGTAACGGTGAAGTTCGTGCTGCCGACCGACGCAGCCGCCGCCTTCGCCTCGAAGCAGATCGACGCTTGGGCCATCTTCGATCCGTACTACACCATCGCCGTGCAGCAAGGCGGACGCATCCTGCGCGACGGGCGCGGAATCAACACTGCCCTGGGCTTCATCACCGCGAGCGAGCATTCGCTGGCGGACCCGGCCAGGCGCGCGGCCATCGTGCAGTTTCTCGACCGGCTGGGCCGCGCGGGCGACTGGGCGCTGGCCAACCCCGAAGCCTACGCACAGGCCTACAGCCAGCTCACGCGGCTGCCGATCGAGTCGTCGCGCATCATCACCGCGCGGGCTTCGGTGGCAGGCCGGCCGGTGAGCGAAGCCGACATCGTCGCGCTGCAGGCCGTGGCCGACCGCTCGGCGCGCGACGGCATCCTGCCGGTGCGGGTGGATGTGCGCGCGATTACCGACACCAACGTCTGGAAGCGCCCGGCGTGATCGCGCCCCTGCGCGAATTCGTCGGCGCTTTCGGCCGGCTGCTCGACAGCGCGCCTGACGAGCCCCGCATTCTTTCTGAAGGCGGCGCGTTGCTGCGCACGCTGGTTGCGCGCGACGACTGGCTGCCCGAGGCCTTTGCCCAGCCCGACCCTGTGCGCTATCGGCAATTTCTGCTGCACGCGGACAGCACCGAGCGCTTTTCGGTCGTGAGCTTCGTGTGGGGGCCGGGACAGGCCACGCCGGTGCACGACCACACGGTGTGGGGGTTGATCGGCATGCTGCGCGGCGCGGAGTACAGCCAGGGCTATGTGCTCGATGCGCAGGGCCGTGCGCAGCCGCAGGGCGAGGCGGTGCGGCTTGATGTTGGCGACGTGGAAGCCGTGTCGCCCACCGTCGGCGACCTGCATCGCGTGCACAACGCGCATGCTGACCGCGTGTCGATCAGCATCCACGTGTACGGCGCGAACATCGGCGCCGTGCGGCGGCATACTTACCCGACGGAGGGCGGCCGCAAGCCCTTTGTCTCCGGATACTCCAACGCGCTGCTGCCCAACCTGTGGGACCGCTCCGCTGAACTCGCATCCTCGAACACCGTATGACGACTGCCTCCTCTCCCGTTCTTTCATTCGCCGCCGTGCGCGAACGGCTCATCGCCCGCGACGAAACCGCCCTGCTCGACGTGCGCGAGGAAGATCCGTTCGCACAGGAGCATCCGCTGTGGGCTGCGAACCTGCCGCTGTCGCGCATCGAGATCGAAGCGTGGCGGCGCATTCCGCGGCGCGACACGCTGATCGTGCTGTACGGCGAGCACGGCGGTGTCGACCTTGCGCCGCTGGCCGCGAAGACATTGGCTGCGCTGGGCTACACGAACTTGCATCTGCTCGAAGGCGGCCTTGAAGGCTGGCGGCGCGCGGGCGGCGAGTTGTTCCGTGACGTGAACGTGCCGAGCAAGTCCTTCGGCGAACTGGTCGAGCACGAACGGCACACGCCTTCGCTGTCCGCGCCCGAGGTGAAGGCGCTGGTCGATGCGAAGGCCAACGTGGTGGTGCTCGATGCGCGCCGCTTCGACGAATACCAGACGATGAGCATTCCCTCGGCCACCAGCGTGCCGGGCGCGGAGCTGGTGCTGCGGGTGCGCGAGCTGGCGCCTGATCCTTCGACGCAGGTGATCGTCAATTGCGCAGGACGCACACGCAGCATCATCGGTACGCAGTCGCTGGTGAACGCGGGCATTCCGAACCCGGTGGCTGCGCTGCGCAACGGCACGATCGGTTGGAAGCTTGCGGGGCAGGTGCTGGACCATGGTGCCGACCGGCAGGCGCCTGCCGTGGTGTCGCAAACGCATCGCTCACAGGCGCAGGCCGATGCAAAACGCGTGGCCGATCTGGCTGGCGTGCGCCGCATCGCGCTCGACGCATTGCAGACGCTCGAAGCGCCGGGACGCACCGTGTACCGCTTCGACGTGCGCACGCCCGAGGAATATGCGGCGGGCCACCTGCCCGGCTTTGCCAGTGCGCCCGGCGGGCAACTTGTGCAGGAAACCGATCACCAGGTGCCCGTGCGCGGCGCGCGCATCGTGCTGGCGGACGACGATGGCGTGCGGGCTTCGATGAGCGCGTCGTGGCTTGCGCAGATGGGGTGGGAGGTCTACGTGCCGGAGGTCGTGCCAACGGCTGCGGACTTCATCGAGACCTCGGCGCCGCCGAGCTCATACCCGCCGGTTGCGGCCGCTGTGGGCGAGCTCGCGCCGAAGGAACTGGCGGCGTTGCTGGAGCAACCCGGCACCGCGGTGATCGACGTGACGACGAGCGCGAACTACGTGAAGCGCCACATTCCCGGCGCTTGGTATGCGATTCGCGCGCAACTTGCGCAGGCCCTCGATGCGGTCATTCCACCGGCGCAGCGCTACGTGCTGACCTGCGGCAGCAGCCTGCTCGCCCGATATGCCGCGGCCGACCTGCGCGCGCTGCTCGATGCGCGCGGCAAGGGCGATATCGAGGTGCTGGTGCTGACCGGCGGCAACGCAGCATGGTTCGCCGCAGGCCTCGACGCGGAGACTGGCGAGACGCGCCTTGCAACCGCGCGCACTGATCGCTATCGCCGGCCCTACGAAGGCACCGACGCGCCGGCCGAAGCGATGCAGGCCTATCTCGATTGGGAGTACGGCCTGGTGGCGCAGCTAGGGCGCGACGGCACGCATCATTTCAACGTGATCTAGATGCAAGCGTTTTGAAAGGATGACAACACGGCGGTGACACTGTGTAGCCTGGGTAAAGGCCGTCATCCGGCGATGCCACGGGACGTTGGTTGTTCATACCGACAACAACTCGTCCCAGGAGCTTTGCCATGAGATTCCCTGTTCTTGCCTTGTCCGCCGCCGCGCTGGCAGCAGTCCTGACCGGCTGCGTGGTCGCACCGGCAGCCCCCGTGTACTCAGCACCTCCGGGTGTGGCCTATGTGGCACCCACGTATGTGTCGCCCGGTGTCGGCTTCGTGTGGGCCTACCACCCGCGCTACGGCTGGGGCTGGCACCACCCGCAATACGGATGGCACCGCGGCTGGCGCTGAACCGAGGCGGCTGATGCCGCCTCTACACGCCTGGATCAGCTCGGCTCGGCGCTCTTGAACAGAGCGGCGACCTTGCGCTTGGTCTTGATGTTGCTGGAGATGCCGCGTGCGGGCGTTGCAGCCTTGGCGGCGGCTTCCCATGCCGGTGTGGCATCGGGCTCGCCGGCTTCGTAAGGCTTGTCGAAGAACGGATCGCGCGGTGCCGACGGTGCGCGGTGCGGACGTCCACCGCCGCGGCGGGCTTCGGCCTCGCGGCGTTCGCGCGGCTGGTCGAGCACGTCGCGTGCGTCGCCGGCTTCGCCTTCTTCGCGCCAGTGGCGGCGTCCGTCATTGATGCGGCCGCGCGGGCGGTCTTCTTCGAACTCGACGGGTTCGAGCTCGATCTTCTTCTTGATCAGCTTCTCGATGTCGGCCACCAGGCGCGCATCGTTGCCGCCGCTGGCAAAGCTCACGGCCAGGCCCGAGGCGCCAGCACGGCCCGTACGGCCGATGCGGTGCACGTAGTCTTCGGCGTTGAACGGAATGTCGAAGTTGAAGACCGCGGGCACGTCCTTGATGTCGAGACCACGGGCCGCGACGTCGGTGCACACGAGCAGGTCAACTTCGCCGGCCTTGAACGAGGCGAGCGCCTTCAGGCGTTCGTCCTGGCTCTTGTCGCCATGCAGTGCGGTGGTACGCAGGCCATCGCGCTCCAGCGAGCGTGCGAGGCGCGCGCAGCCGAGCTTGCTGTTGACGAACACGAAAGCCTGCGTGATGCCGCGCTGCTGCACGATCTGCTTGAGCGCGCGGCGCTTGTCGTCGTCGGCCACGCTGTAGAAATGCTGCTCGACGGTGGAAGCCGTTTCGTTCGGCCGCGCCACTTCGATGGTGACGGGGTTCTGCAGGTAGCTGCCGGCCAGTCGCTTGATTTCGGGCGAGAACGTGGCCGAGAACAGCAGCGTAGTGCGCTGCTTGGGCAGGTAGCTCAGGATGCGCTGCAGGTCGGGCAGGAAGCCGATGTCGAGCATGCGGTCGGCTTCGTCGAGCACGACGTATTCGACCTGGTTGAGCACCGCGTTCTTGGCTTCGATGTGATCGAGCAGCCGGCCCGGCGTGGCGACCAGCACTTCGACGCCCTTCTTCAGTTCCAGCGTCTGCGGCTTCATGTCGATGCCGCCGAACACCACCGTGCTGCGCAGGTTGGTGTACTTGGCGTACAGCTTGACCTGCTGCGCGACCTGGTCGGCCAGTTCACGCGTGGGCAGCAGCACGAGAGCCCGGACCGGATGCCGCGCGGGCGAGGTCGAGGCGTTTTCATGCTTGAGCATGCGCTGCAGCAGCGGGAGCGAAAACGCCGCCGTCTTGCCGGTGCCGGTCTGGGCGGCGCCCATCACATCCTGGCCCGCGAGCACGACCGGAATGGCCTGCTCCTGGATCGGTGTCATGGTCTCGTAGCCCATTTCGGCTACGGCGCGCGCCAGCGGTTCCGCCAGCGATAGATTGGAGAAGGAGCTTGTCATTGAGCCCGCTATTGTCGCATTGCCGCAAAAAACGGCAGTGACGGCGGCATGACAACGCCCGCGCCAGCGGAATTGCTATTTATTAGATAGCAACCAATTCAGCACTGGCAGGCCCTTCAAGACGATGCAGCTCAGAGGCTACGCGCATTGAAGGTGTCGCAGGACTTGATATCGCCGCTTTGATAACCCGCGCCGAACCACCGTTGGCGCTGCGCGCTCGAGCCGTGGGTGAAGCTGTCGGGCACCACTGCACGGCCTGCGGAACGCTGCAGGGCGTCGTCGCCGATCTTCTGCGCGGCGTTCATGGCGGCCTCGATGTCGCCCGGGTCGAGCCACTTCTTCGACTCTTGCGAATGGTGGGCCCAAACGCCCGCGAAGCAGTCGGCCTGCAGTTCGACGCGCACGCTCATCGCGTTGTTCTGCGTCTGGCTCAGGCGGTTGCGC
Organism: Variovorax sp. F042; assembly: GCF_057814215.1. Lineage (NCBI taxonomy): Bacteria > Pseudomonadati > Pseudomonadota > Betaproteobacteria > Burkholderiales > Comamonadaceae > Variovorax > Variovorax sp. F042. Next base: position 25,296 of record NZ_JBVASX010000008.1, on the reverse strand, counting down.
ATGCCGTCGACCTTGGCGGTGATGCCGAGTTCGTCCTGCACGTGATGGCCGACCTCGTGCGCGATGACGTACGCCTGCGCAAACTCGCCCGGCGCGCCGAGCTGGTTCTTCAGCGTGTCGTAGAAGCCGAGATCGATGTAGACCTTCTGGTCGCCAGGGCAGTAGAACGGGCCCATGGCCGATTGCCCCGTGCCGCAGGCCGTGGGCGTGGCATTGCGGAACAGCACGAGCCGGGGTGCGTGGTACGTGCCGCCGTTCTGCTTGAAGATGCCCGTCCAGACCACTTCGGTGTTCTTGAGCACAGTGGAGACGAAAGCCGCCTCGCGGTCGCCGGACGGTGGCTTGGGTGCGGGCCCCTGTTGCTGTTGCTGCACCGGGGCTGGACCGCCGCCACCGCTGAGCAGGCTCAGCACCGTGAGCGGGTTGATGCCGAAGACCCAGCCCGCGATCAGCGCGACCGCGATGGTGCCGATGCCGATGCCGCGACCGCCGATGAAGCCGCCGCCCCCGCCACCACCGCCACCTTCACCTTCACCGCGGCGGTCTTCGACGTTGTCCGATTGTTCGTTGCCTTCCCATCTCATCGCAGTCTCCTTGCCGGCCATTGCAGGAGGATTTGCCGGCGGTCGCAGGATGGTACTTGCCCCGGCGCCCTCCGGGGTAACCGGCCGTCAGCAGACGGCCTGGTGTTTCGTCAGGTTTTTGGCAGGGTGACGCCGCGTTGGCCCTGGTACTTGCCGCCGCGGTCCTTGTAGCTGGTCTCGCAGACCTCGTCGCTCTCGAAGAACAGCACCTGCGCGCAGCCTTCGCCCGCGTAGATCTTGGCGGGCAGAGGCGTGGTGTTGCTGAATTCGAGTGTCACGTAGCCTTCCCACTCGGGCTCGAAGGGCGTGACGTTGACGATGATGCCGCAGCGCGCATAGGTGCTCTTGCCGAGGCAGATGGTGAGCACGTTGCGCGGGATGCGGAAATATTCGACGGTGCGCGCCAGCGCGAAGCTGTTGGGCGGAATGATGCAGTAGTCGCCGTGCATGTCGACGAAGCTCTTCTCGTCGAAATTCTTCGGGTCGACCACGGTGCTGTGGATGTTGGTGAAAACCTTGAATTCAGGCGCGCACCGGATGTCGTAGCCATAGCTGGAGGTGCCGTAGCTGATGATCTTGTGGCCGTCGCTCTCGCGCACCTGACCGGGCTCGAAGGGCTCGATCATGCCGTTCTGCTCGGCCATGCGCCGGATCCATTTGTCGCTCTTGATGCTCATATGCGGTCGCTACTGCTGCTGCGGGGGGAGATGGCGCGAATTGTGGCATGCGCCACTGCCCTCCCCGCCGCCCCGGGTGCTACAGCGCCTGCGAAATCACGGTGCGCTCGACCAGGCGGTCGTCGCCCAGCACGATCATCGCGAAGAGCATTTCTTCCAGCGTGCTCGCCAGTTTTGTCTTGCGCGCCAGCAGAGGCGTGGCCGCCGGGTTGAGCACCAGGAAGTCGGCCTCGCAGCCCGGCTGCAGGTTGCCCACCACGCCGTCGAGCCCCAGCGCGCGCGCCGCGCCGCCGGTGTGGCGCCACCAGAGCTCGGAGGGCGCGATGCTCAGGCCGGTCTTGGTCTGGCCTTCACGGCCGACGTAGTAGGCGGCCATCATGGTGTGGAAGGGACTGAAGCTGGTGCCGCCGCCCACGTCGCTGGCGAGGCCGTACGGATAGCCCACGCGGTCGGCCGCGCCGAAGTCGAAGAAGCCGCTGCCGAGGAACAGGTTGCTCGTCGGGCTCACGGCCGCCGCCGTCTTCGTCTCGCGCAGCAGGGCGCGGTCGGCGTCGTCGAGGTAGATGCAGTGGGCGTACACGGCGCGCTCGCGCATCAGGCCGAAGCCGGCGTACACGTCGAGATACGAGCGCGCCTTGGGGTACAGCTCGCGCACCCAGCTCACTTCGTCGCGGTTCTCCGCCACGTGCGACTGGATCCAGGTGTCGGCGTATTTCGCGGCAAGCTCGCTCGCGCCGCGCATCTGGGCATCGGTGCTCGCGGGTGCAAAGCGCGGCGTGATGGCATAGCCCAGCCGGTCGACGTTGTGCCACTTGCGGATCAGCGCTTCGGAGTCGATCAGGCTCTGCTCGGTTTCGTCGCGCACGCCGTCGGGCGAATTGCGGTCCTGCAGCACCTTGCCGGTCATCATGCGCAGGCCGCGGCGCTGCGCGCCTTCGAAGAAGGCATCGACCGAGGCCACATGCGAAGTCGCGAAGGTCAGCGAGGTGGTCACGCCGTTGCGCAGCAGTTCACCGAAGAACACGTCGGCCACTTCGTTCGAATGCGCGGGGTCTGCGAACTTGCTTTCGGCAGGGAAGGTGTAGTTCTCGAGCCAGGGCAGCAAGCCGGGCGAGGGCGAACCGATGATGTCGGTCTGCGGATAGTGGATGTGCATGTCCACGAAGCCCGGCGCGAGGATGCGCCCCGGCAGATGGGTCACGTGGGCGCCGGGGTGGCGCGGCGCGACGGCGGCGTGGCTGCCGGCATCGAGCACGCGCTGGCGGCCGGTGCTGTCGGGGGCCACGACCAGCAGGCCGTCTTCATCGAAAACGGGCTGGCCGGCGGCGTCGAATCGCAGGAGGGAGGCGCGGTAGGCTTTTTTCATCGTGGGTGCGGAGGGTAATCCAGCCCCACCGCACCGCAATTTCCATGCGCATATGAGTGCTATATGCGGAACGCACTCACCGCGGCGGCAGCGCACGCGACTGGATGTCGAAGGGCACGCCGGTCGGCACGGGCCCGTCGCCCTCCTTGCGCTTGGTCAGCAGCGCGTACTTCGATTCGATGAAGTAGACGCGATCGCCCCGCACCGCGCCCGACGAGGGGTCGTTGAGCCCTGTCACTACCGTCTGCAGGCCGAGCTTCGTGCCGTCGACACGCGCCACCGTGATCTGGCCACCGTAGGGGCCTTCGCCGAAGGCATTGCTCTCGAACAGCACGAGCCGGCCGGGCTTCCAGGCGCGGATTGCGTCGACGTTCTTCAGCACGCGCGGCGCCTCGATGCGCGTGACCTCGCCGGCGTTGCCGCCGGTGCCCAGGCCGATGCGCAGCACGTAAGGAGCCGCCGCCACGAGGCTCACATAGACATCGCGCCCACCATCGATGGCGATGCCGTTCAGGCCCTTGTAGGGGCCCGGTCCGGCCAGCGCCGGGTCTTCCTTCCACACCGTGAGCGCGGCAGCGCCCGGTGCGAGCTTCAGCACGCGCGGGTGGTAGGAGTCGGTCACGTAGAGATTGCCGCGTGCGTCCTGCGCGAGGTCGTTGCAGTAGCCGCTGTCGGGCATTGCATAGCTCGCGCGCGGCGCGCCCGTGGCCAGGTCGTAGCGCTTGAGTGCGCTCGGCGTCTGCGGCACGGTGGTGAAGCCGCTGCTGCCCGAGCAGACCCACAGCGCCCGACGATTCGCATCGACCAGCACGCCCTGCCCGTTCGCCAGACCATTGGCGCCTGGCTTCACGAGCACCTCGGCCTTCGGCGCGACACCCGGCTTCAGGCGCGCGACCGCGCCCTCGCGCCAGCTGCCGACGTAGAACGAGCCGTCCGGGCCGATGGCGACGCTTTCCGGATACCAGTCGTCCGGCAAGGCCTGCACCCCGGCCGGCGCAGCCGAAGCCGTCGCCGCCACGAACGCGAGCGACACGCCCCCGAGCAACGCACGCACTCTCATTGCCACACGCGATACACGCGCCCCGTCTGCGGCCCTTCGACGCTGCGAACATAGGCCTGCGCAGCCTTCGCCGCCGACACCGACTCGAATCCGGGAAAGAACGACCCGTACAACGGCAGCGACTCGGTCAGCACCGTCGGGCTCACCACGTTGATGCGGATGCCGCGCGGCAGTTCGATCGCCGCGCCGCGCACGAAACCCTCGACCGCTGCATTGACGGCCGTGGCATTCGCGCCCTGGCGGATCGGCTCGTCCGCCACGATGCCCGTGGTCAGCGTGATCGAGCCGCCATCGGTCAGCACATGCTGGCCCAGCAACGCGAGCCGCACCTGGCCGAGCAGCTTGTCCTGCAGGCCGACGTTGAAGTCGGCCGGCCGCATTTCATTCAGCGGACCGAAGAACAGCCCGCCCGCCGCCGACACGATGGCATCGACGCGTCCCACCGCCGCATACAGCGCCTCGACGCTCGCATCGCTCGTGATGTCGACCTGGAGATCGCCGCGCGTGCGGCCTGCGCGAATCACCTCGTGACCGCGCTCAGCCAGCGTCTGAGCCACCGCACTGCCAATTGCGCCCGTCGCGCCCACAACAAGAACCTTCATGGAGAACCTCGCCAAAAGTGAATCAACAAGCGGCTATTGTTTTACGAACCATTGATTTGATAAATTGCCGTCTGGTTCGGTCATTCGAAACTCTGGATTCTCAATATGGACAAGCTCCGCGCCATGGAAGTCTTCGTGGCCACGGTGGATGCAGGCAGCTTCGCCGCTGCCGCCGAGGCGCTCGACCTGTCGGCAGTAATGGTCGGCAAGCACATCCGCGCGCTCGAAGAGCAGCTTGGCGCCCGCCTGCTGGAGCGCACCACGCGCCGCCACTCGCTCACCGAGATCGGCGCCGCCTACCTCGAGCGCTGCCGCGACGTGCTGGCCAGCGTGCACACCGCCGACGGCGTGGCCGAGTCGCTGCGCGCCATGCCCCAGGGCGTGCTGCGCGTCACCGCGCCCGTGGCCTACGGCGCGCACCGGCTCACGCCGGTGATCGGCGACTACATCGCCGCCTACCCGCAGGTGAAGGTCGACTTAAGCCTCAACGACCGCGTGGTCGATCTCGCGGAGGAGGGCTTCGACTGCGGCATCCGCTCGGGCGCCGCGGTCGACGAGCGGCTCATTGCAAGACCGCTCGCGCTGGCGCGCATGTATGCCGTCGCCAGCCCCGCGTGGGTCGCGCGCCACGGTCAGCCGAAGCACCCGTCCGACCTGGAGGCTTTTCCGCTGCTGGGCTTCGCGACCTGGGGGCCGAACCATTCGTGGCGCTTCACGCGCAAGGGCGAGACGGTGCACGTGCCGGTGCGCGGCCCGCTCACCACCAACAACGGCCAGGCACTGCTGGCCGCGGCCATGGCCGGCGTAGGTGTGATCGTGCAGGCCGATGCGCTGCTCGGACCTGCACTCGCATCGGGCCAGGTGGTGCAGCTGTTGCCCGAGTGGGAACTGCCCACGCGGCAGGTGCACATCATGCGGCTGCCGGAAGCGCGGCCGAGTGCGAAGCTGCGGACCTTTGTGGACTTCGTGGTCGAGCGGCTGGGCTGAAAGATAGCTCTTGATGTCACTCATTCTGGACAAATTTTCAAATTTGTCTAACATGGGAGACATAATGCCCTCCACTTCCCCGCCCACCACAGCCACAGCAGACCGGCGCCTCGCAACGCTCGGCAGCCGCATTCATGCACACCGCAAGGCGTTGAAGGTCAGCGCCACCACCGCCGCAGAGGCAGCGGGCGTGTCTCGCATGACGCTGCACAGGATCGAGCGCGGAGAACCTTCGGTCACGATGGGCGCCTATATGAATGCGCTGGGAGCATTGGGTCTCGACGTCGATGTGGTGATGTCCACTGAGCCGCCAGCCCTTGCGCCGCTCCCAGGGGGCATTCGAATTGCCGATTACCCCCAGTTGCGCCGACTTGCCTGGCAATTGGCCCCGACCACCGAACTCACGCCCGAAGAAGCATGGGGAACCTACGAGCGCAACTGGCGCCATGTCGACACATCCGCACTGGACGCCAAAGAGCGCGACTTGTTGGAAGACCTGGCGCGCACCCTTGGCAGGAAGCCATTGCATGTTTGAACGGCCACACCATCAACGCGTCGCTCAGGTGCTGGCCTCACTCGACGCAAACCTGCTCGCCCAAAGCCATTGCTTCTTCGGCGGAGGCACGGCTATCGCGCTTCGCTACGGCGAGTACCGCGAGTCCGTGGACATCGACTTCCTCGTATCCGACATCGATGGCTATCGCCAACTGCGCCAACTGCTGACGAGGAATCAAGGCCTCGGCGCACTCGCACGCCAAGGCTCCGAGATTCAGCAATCGGCTGAACTTTCGCACCGATCAATACGGCATTCGATCGTCGGTTCGCGTAGACAACACCGAGATCAAGTTTGAAATCGTTCTCGAAGCGCGCATCGAACTTGAATTGCCGGGAGCAGAGGACCGAGTCGGCGACATCGCGACCCTTACGCCGCTCGACATGGCAACGAGCAAGTTGCTCGCAAACTCGGACCGTTGGGCCGACGACAGCGTCTTCAGCCGCGACATCATCGACCTGGCCATGATGAAACCCGGGGCGGCACTGTTGCGTCGAGCAACGAGCAAAGCCAGCCGCGCCTACGGCAACAGCATCGACACCGATCTCACCAAGGCCGTCTTGGCGCTGCTTGCGCGGCCGGGTCGAATGGACCGTTGCATGGCCGTGCTGCAAATGACTCCGACCGTGACGCCCGCGCTGCTTCGCCAGCGCATCAAGGCTCTGTTGCCTCGTGCTGCGCGCGCAGGTCAATAGAGCTAGCGCGCCACCCGCCCCTGCACGCCTTCGACCAGCCAGTTCATCTTCAGCATCTGCTCGTCGCTCAGTTGCGCGCCCTTGGCGATCACGACGTGACCTTCGTTGTCACGCACGTCACCGGCAGTTGCGCGAAACGGCTGCAGCTTGCCTGCCGCAATGTCCTTCTGCCGCGCCAGCACCTCGTCCTGCACGGCCTTGGGCACCTTCGTGCCGAAGTCGCCGACGCGGATCATTCCTTCCTTCACGCCGCCCCAGAGGTTGCCGCTTTTCCAGCTGCCGTCGAGCACAGCCTTCGCGCGCTGCGTGTAGTAGCCGCCCCACTGGTGCGTGACCGCGACGATCTGCGCGTCGGGCGCGATCTTGCGCATGTCGGAGTGGTAGGCAATGGCCATCCTGCCGCGCTCCTGCGCCGCAGCCATCACGGCGGTGGAACCTGTGTGGAAGGCGATCACGTCGGCGTTCTGGTTGAACAGCGCCATGGCCGCGTCGCGCTCCTTCGGCGGATCGAACCACTCGTTGAGCCACACCACGTGCACCTTCGCGGCCGGGTTCACCGAACGCATGCCGAGCGTGAAGGCGTTGATGCCCTGCAGCACCTCGGGAATCGGAAAGCCCGCAACGTAGCCCGCAATATTGGTCTTCGTCATGCGGCCGGCCGCGATGCCCGCGAGATAACGGCCCTCGTAGTAGCGCGCATTGGCGGTCGCCACGTTGGGCGCGGTCTTGTAGCCGGTGATCGATTCGAACTTCACCTCGGGGAAGTCCTTCGCCACCTTCAGCGTCGGCTCCATGTAGCCGAAGCTCGGCGTGAAGATGAGCGTATTGCCCTGCTGCGCGAGGTCGCGGATCACGCGCTCGGCGTCGGCACCCTCGGCCACGTTCTCGACATAGGTGGTCTTGACCTTGTCGCCCAGCGCCGCATCGACGGCCTTGCGGCCCTCTTCATGCTGGCGCACCCAGCCGGCATCGGTGACGGGCGTGACGTAGACGAAGCCGATCTTCAGCGGCACTTTCGGCGGCTGCGTTTGCGAGAAGGCGGGAGATAAAAAGCACGCGGCGGCCAGCGCCAGAACGGCGCGGCCCGCGAGGTTTTTGTACATGGTGTTCCTCTACATGGCCCCGGAAAAGCAAAACCCCGCAGCAGGCCGGGACGCCCTGCTGCGGGGTGGGGATTTTATGCCCCGAGCCGTCTAGGCGGCGCGGTAGCGCACCGCGGGCACGGTGCTGGACAACCGCCCCGACATCGCACGCCGCGCCGCATCGAAGGCATCCCACTCGGCAAGGTCGGGCAGCGCGGGAATCGTGACCTGCTCGCCCTGGTCGAGCCCTGCGAGGGCCGCGTCGACCATGTCTTGCGCGGTCATCACGATCTCGCTGGGCAGGTGCTCGATCGGCACGCCCGCGACGCCCCAGAACTCGGTGGCCGTCGCACCGGGCAGCACCGCCTGCACGCGCACGCCCTTGTCCTTCAGCTCGTGCTGCAGCGACTGGCTCAGCGCCAGCACGAAGGCCTTGGTGCCACCGTACACGCCGTTGAGCGTCTCGGGCGAGATCGCCACGATGGAGGCGATGTTCACCAGCGTGCCGGCGCCGCGCTCGACGAAACCGGGCACGGCCGCATAGGTGAGCCGCGTGAGCGCGCTCACGTTGAGCTCGATCATTTCCTCCATCCTGTCGATGTCCGAGCCGAGCAGCGGTGCGGCGGCGCCGAAGCCGGCGTTGTTCACCAGCACGGTGATGTCGCCGCGAGTGCGCAGCACGGCTTCCACGGACGCGATGTCCTTCCGATCGGACAGGTCGGCTGAAAGGACCTCGACCTTTCGGCCGGTCTCGTCCGCGAGCTTCGCGGCCAGTGCGGCGAGGCGCTCGCGGTTGCGCGCCACCAGGATCAGGTCGAAGCCGCGCCGCGCAAGGCGGTCCGCGTACACGGCGCCGATGCCCGACGAGGCGCCGGTGATGAGGGCTGTGCCCTTGCCGGGATTTGAAGTTGCAGTCATGGAGTTTCCTTTGATCGCCACGGGGTTGTGGCCATGAGGGGAAGTCTCCTCCTGCAAGGCTATGGCGTAAATGTCATATAAGCCACCTTTCAGGACATCCGGCGCTTCAGGCCGTGGCGGCCTCTTTCCGGGCCACTCGGCGCACGCTCTGCGGCGGTTGCCCCAGCGTGCGCAGGAAGGCGCGGCGCATGCGCTCGGGGTCGCCGAAGCCCGTTTCGCGCGCGACCACGCCTAGCGCAAGGCTGCCCTCGTCGATCAGCGCGCGCGCCGCCTCCACGCGCAGGTTCTCGACCGCATGCGCGGGCGAATGCCCGGTCTCTGCCTTGAAGGCGCGGCTGAACTGGCGCGGGCTCAGGTGCGCGACCTCGGCCAGTTCCTCCACCGAAAGCGTCTCGCGCAGGTTGGCGCGCGCATGCACCAGCGCCTTCTGGATGCGATCGGACTTGGGTTCCAGCTCGAGCAGCGCGGAGTACTGCGACTGCCCGCCCGCGCGGCGGTGATACACGACCAGCTTCCTCGCCGCGAACCGGGCAGCCTCCACGCCGAGGTCGTCCTCCACCAGTGCCAGCACGAGATCGATGCCGGCCGTCATGCCGGCCGAGGTCCACACCGGCCCGTCGTTGATGAAGATGCGGTCGGGCTGCACCCTGATGGCGGGATGGCGCTTCTGCAGCTCGCCCGCAAAGGACCAGTGCGTGGTCGCCCGGCGTCCGTCGAGCAGGCCTGCATCTGCCAGCCCGAAGGCGCCGGTGCAGATGCTGGCCACACGGCGCGCATTGCGCAGCCCCGCACGCAGAAAGCGGCGCATCTTCTCGGACGTGGGCGCGATGAAGAGCGCGCCGCTCATCACCAGCGTGTCGAACTTCGCCGTGCCGAAGCGCTTGCTGTCGGTGGCCACGCCCGACGAGCTGGTCACGAGGCCGCCCTCTTCCGACAGCAGCTCGACCTTGTAGACCGCCTTGCCGGCATGGATGTTGGCAAGCTCGAACGCCGCGATCGCCGCGAGGTCGAGGATCTGGAAGCCGGGGAAGACGAGCACGCCGATGCGTTTCATGGCCATGTCCTGAAAAGAGGGTTGCACTGAATGACAGACGCGAGGCTAGACGACCTGCGCTGACCGCGTTGGAGTGAGGGATACGCAGCACGGCCTTCCCGCGCGGCGATGGGTGCCGCCACCAATCAGCAAGCGCCAACCCGGCCGCGTCGTCCCACAATGGGTGCTCCCCATGACGCACCCGACAACAACGAACGCAACAAACGCCCCGCCAGCCGAGTCGGGCGCCCACACCCACTGGCAGCGCAACCTCGCCGTCTGCATGTTCGGCTCCTTCACCACCATCATCGCGATGACGCTGCTGCTGCCCTTCCTGCCGCTGTACGTCGAGCAGCTCGGCGTGAAGGACCATGCGGCCATCGTGCAGTGGTCGGGCGCGGCTTACGGTGCCACCTTCTTCAGCGCCGCGCTGGTCGCGCCGCTGTGGGGCCGGCTGGCCGACCGCTACGGGCGCAAGCCGATGCTGATCCGCGCGAGCCTCGGCATGGCGGTGGCGATGGCGCTGATCGGCCTTGCGGGCAACGTGTGGCAGCTCGTGGGGCTGCGGCTGCTGGCGGGGCTGCTCGGCGGCTATGCCTCGGGCTCGATGGTGCTGGTCGCAACGCAGACGCCCAAGGACCGCACCGGCTGGGCGCTGGGCACGATGTCGTCGGCCATCATGGCGGGCAACCTCGTGGGGCCGCTGGTGGGTGGCGCGCTGCCGCCGCTGGTCGGCATTCGCAACACCTTCTTCGCGGCGGGCGCGATGATCTTCGTGGCCTTTCTCGCAACGGCCTTCCTCATCCGCGAAGAGAAGAAGGCGCCTTCCGCATCGAAGCAACGCGGCGCCTCCGACGACACCGGCTGGGCCGCCGTGCCCGACAAGCGACCGCTGGTCGCGATGCTCTTCACCGGCATGCTGCTGATGCTCGCGAACATGTCGATCGAGCCGATCATCACCGTCTACGTTGCCACGCTGGTCGAAGACCCGAACCGCGTGACGATGATGGCCGGCCTCGTGATGTCGGCAGCGGCGCTCGGTAGCATCCTCTCGGCCTCGTGGCTGGGCAAGCTGGCCGACCGCGTGGGTCACTGGAACGTGATCGTCGGCTGCCTTGCGGTGTCGGCACTGCTGCTGGTGCCGCAGGCTTTCGTCAGCTCGGGCTGGCAGCTGGTGGTGCTGCGCTTTCTGATGGGGCTGTCGCTCGGCGGGCTGCTGCCCTGCATCGCGAGCGTGATCCGCCACAACGTGCCCGAACGCGTGGCGGGCAACATGCTCGGCTACTCGACTTCTGCGCAGTACACGGGCCAGGTCGCGGGGCCGCTGCTCGGCGGCTTCGTGGGCGGGCACATCGGCATGCGCGCCGTGTTCCTCGGCACCTGCGTGCTGATGGCCGCGGGCGCCGGGTGGAACTGGCTGGCGAAGCGGCGCTGAAGAAGCACCGCTGCGCCCTCCTCCCTACTCGCTGATGGTCACGCTGCTGTAGGCGGCGTCGGCCTTGATCTCCGATTCGGAGAACGGCAGGCGCAGCCACTGCCCGGCGCTGTAGGCGCGTGTGTAGTCGGCGTTGTGCGGCGATGCCGGATCGTCCGACAGCGAGAAGGTGAGGAAGGTGTGAGCCTCGACGCCTCCTGCGGGGAAACGCACGATCTGCATGTAGCTGTTGCCGTTGGGGTTCGCGTCCATGGTGTAGCCGCCCTTGTCGAGCCGGTTCTCCGAGCAAAGGATCGTGAAGTAGCCCTGGCCGTCGCAGCCGCCCGACAGCGGGATCTTCTGGCCGTTGCGCGTCACGAACAGCGTGTCGCCGCGCGGCGCGTCGAGCGCGTAGCCGCTGGCCTGCACGCGCAGCACCGCCGCGCCGAAGGCCTGCCGCAGGTCCTCGGCAGCCGAAGTCTTCAGGCCGCTCGGTGTGTTGATCGGATCGCTCGCGCTGAAAGGCACTTCATAGAGCCTGTCCGCGGGCAGCCGCGAGGCACGCGCCCAGAACTCGTCCCACACATGGGCGCCGCGCGCCGAGGCCAGGCCGGTGTTGTTCCACGCCTTCAGCACCGCGCATGCGGGTCCGGTGTCGACGCTGCGCGGCGGCGAGAACACCTCACCGGTCTGCGCATCGCCCGTCACGGCAATGCGCGGCACGCCGCACACCAGTTCCAGCGCACGGGCCTTGAACAGTTCTGCTGTGTAGGCGCGGCTGCCGAGCGTCGCACGCTCGACGGCATCGACCGTTGCGCCCTTGCTCGTGTCTTTCGCAATGAGATGGCCGAGCCGCGTGCGGAATGTCTGCGCGTTGCTGCCCGTCGGGCCGAAGATGGCCGGGTACCCCGTGAGCGGCGCCTTCGGGTTGGCGAGCCAGTAGCTGTCGTTCATGTTGGCGACGTAGTCGTCGCGCAGCAGGCTCGGCATGCGCGAAGGGCCGACTGCCCCCTTCTGCACCGAGTCGGCGTCGCTCTGCCAGTCGCAGGCACTGCGCGAGCCGTCGAACACCGGCACGCGCGGCAGCGCGGCCGCCATCGCCTTACCGGCGGGCGTGGTGCAGCCAGCCATCTGCTCGGGCGACACGTTGGGCACCGCGCCGATGTCCGCATACCAGGCCTTGGCGCTGCCACGGCCCACGGCCACGGTGTTGACCCAGGGAATAGCGGCCTCTTCGCGCTGGATGGCGATGAGCTCGTCGAGCGATTTCGCCTGCGCCCAGCGCAGCCAGGTGCGGAAGGTGCGGTAGTTGTCGGCGTTGATGTCGCGGATGGCGAAGGCCATGCTCTGGCTCCAGGCCAGCGCCGGGTTGATCGCGCCCAGGTTCACCAGCGGGCCGTATTCGGAGGTGTAGAGCGTGCGCGTCACCGGCTCGACCTTGCCAGAGGCCTGCTTCACGTTCACGGTGACGGTGCTGGCCTGCATCTTCACCACGCGACCGTCGCGCAGGTAGCTCGTTGCGTCACCCGGAGCGAGCTGCAATTGAAAGAGACCGAAGCGCCGCGCCGCCGACACCGTGTGGCTCCACGCGATGTTGTCGTTGAAGCCGATCAGGATCACCGGCACGCCGAGGAAGGAAGTGCCGCTGACGTCGAGTTGCCCCGGAATGGTGAGCTGCGCCTGATAGAAGCGATCAGGCCCGCGCCAGTACCAGTGCGGGTTGCCGAACAGCAGCGGGCTCGCGTCGCCGGTGGCGGCCGTGCCGAAGCCGATCATGTTGCTGCCCACGCCCGCCTCGCCGCCGACCTGCAACGCCAGCGGCTGCGCGCCGTGCTCCTCGCGCGACGACACCTTGGCGGCAGGCGGCGCCGCATTCGCGATGTTCGAGAGGAAGTTGCTGTAGCCCGCCGCCAGATTGGTGGCGTACATGCGGCGGTAGATGTCGTCGGCGCTCACCGGCCGCACCCACGCCTCGTTGCGGCAGGCCGCATGTGCGTTGCCTGCACCGGCACCAGCCTTCAGCTCGCGCACGTAGCGGTTGTAGCCAGCGGCAAAGCCTTCGACCATGCCGCGGATGCTGGCCGGCTGCGCGCGGGCCATGGCCCCCACCACGTCGGCCGTGATCACGTGCTTGTGGAAGAAGTCGGAGTCGATGTTCCTGGGCTGGCCGATGGTGCTCTTGGCCGTCAACAGCGCCTCGGCGCCGAAGAACTGCGAACGCTCGCCGCGGTAGGTGAGAAAGCTGTCGGCCATGGTGCAGAGATCGTCCTGCGCCTGCGCATAGCCGTAGCCATAGCCGGCACCGGCCCAGTCGTCGGCCTTGATGTGCGGCACGCCCATGGCGGTGCGGCGGATCTCGGCCTTGTAGCTGCCGTGCGGGGGCGTTGAACGGTCGGTAATGCCGGTGCAGGCCACGAGGGCCATGGCAACCGACACGAGAAAAAGCGACCCGAGGCCGCACTTGAATTTCGAGCGCATGCAGTGTTCCTGTTGTGTATGAGGAACGCAGCTGCGTGGGCAATGAGCGTGCGTGGCGCGTTCGGCGGCAATCTTAAGACGGGCGACGCGAACGCCTCGCACGCGCGCCCTTCTTTACATTGACGCCAGCCCCTGCTGATGACCCCAGACGTGCGAGGCGCCGTCGTCGGCGGTCACGCGCACCTGGCTCGCCAGGAAGGACGGCGACAGGCCGAAGTAGCGCTGGAAGGTGCGGCTCATGTGCGCCGCGTCGGTGAAGCCGCTGACCAGCGCCACGTCGGTAAGTGGGCGCCGCACGGTGAACTGCTGCACCGTGCGCCGCACCTTGGTCCACAGCGCATAGCGCTTGACCGACGCCCCCACCTGCCGGGCGAACAGGTGCGTGAGCCGGTCGGGCGAGAGGCAGGCCACCGCCGACAGGTCGCGCAGCGGAATCTGCCCCGCATGCGCGCGGATGGCCTGCAGCACGCGTTCGATGCGCGGGTCGATGGCCGCTTCGCTCTCGGGGAATTCGTTGATGGCCTCGACCAGCTTCACGCTGAGCACCCGCAGCCCGCGGCTGCAAAGCGCGCCGTGCTGCGCCGGATCGAAATCGTCGCGCAGCCGGCCGAAGCGGCGCGCATCGATCGGCAGGATGCCGTGGCCGCCCATGCGCTTTGCAAGCATGCGGTAGGCGCTCGACGCCGGATCGAGATTGAGCGACAGCAGCCCGCAGCCATCGACGTCGAGCCGGCGCGACACGTGCGGAGCGACCAGCGCCGCGGTGCAGTGCACGCGTGTGCCATCGACCGCCTCCAGCGCGAAGGGATGCCCGCTGATCGACGCCAGCAGCGTGGCCGACGAGCGGGCCGTCAGGCCCGACTGGATCGCCGGCGTGATGTAGAGGAACCGGTCATCCCACAGGTGCAGGAAGTTTTGCGTTGCCATGCCGTATCACTTTTGTTTTTGTCTCCAGCGGCGGATTCTCCCGCATCGGAACAGCCATGGGCTGCACATGCTGGCGCACCGCCTCCAGCAGCAGCGTGGCCAGCCGGCCCACCGGGGCCTCGGAGTGGGCCTGCGCGCGATAGAGCACGAGCGATATCTGCGGCAGTGCCGGCAGGGACAGCATCGTGCGATCGATGATGCGCACGTGCGATGGCAGCCCGAAAGGCGTGCGCACCGTGAGGCCCAGGCCGGCCGAGGCAGCGGCCCACAGCGCGGCCAGACTGGCGCTGCCGAAGGCCCGGCGCCATGGCACGCCGGCACGGTCGAGCGCAGTGATGACGATCTCGCGCAGCGGGCACGGGGCGTCGAGCATGATGAGCGGCAACGGCTCCTTGCTCTTGGCCTGGCGCGTGCCGGTGCCGCGGTACTCGCGCTGCGTCCACCAGTCGGCCTCGACCCGGTCGGGCGCCTTGGGGCCGATCCACAGCAGGGGCAAGCGCGCCACGCGCTCGGCATACGGCGACAGGGGCTGGTCGCCCGCGTCCCATGCCAGCGCCAGGTCGAGCTGGCCGAGTTCGAGCCGCTCCCGCAGCTCGCCGCTGCGCGCCACGCAGGCCTCGATGCGCACCTTGGGATGCGCGCGCGCGAAGCGGCCGAGCACGGCAGGCAGCAGCGTCTCGCCGAAGTCTTCCTGCAGGCCGAGGCGCACCCAGCCCTGCAGGTCGGCGCCGCGCATGGCGGCGCTGGCTTCTTCATTCAGTTCGAGCATGCGGTGCGCATAGGCCAGCAGCGTTTCGCCGGCGTCGGTTAGCTCCAACCCGCGGCCGGCCTTGCGGAACAGCACGGTGCCGGCCTGCGATTCCAGCTTCTTGAGCTGCGCGCTCACTGCTGAAGTCGAGCGGCCCAGCTTGTCGGCGGCACGCGCATAGCTGCCGAGCGCGATGCCGGTGGAGAAAGTGCGCAGCACGTCGAGATCGAACATCACCTGGCTCATGTCGGGGCTCCTTCTTGACCGTCCTGTTTTTCAGGATGATTGGCGCATTATTTTCTGATTTTCAAAACCTTGGCGGCGGTGGACACTGCGCCCAACATGACGCAATCTCCCTCTTCCTCCTCTACGTTCTCGCCGCGCCACCGCTGGAAGGTGCTGACTGCCGGCGTGGCCGCCAACGCGGCGTTCTCCGTGGCCTTCAGCGGCATCCCGATGACCGCCGTGCTCATGCGCACCGGCTACCAGCTCGACAACGCCACGCTCGGGCTGGTGCTCGGCCTCATGGGGCTAGGCATCGCGGTGAGCGAGTTGCCATGGGGCCTGCTGACCGACCGCTGGGGCGACCGGCCGGTGCTGCTGATGGGCCTGGGCAGCACGGCCATCGCGCTCGTGGCTATGGCGCTGTGGGCCGCACCCGCGGCGGGGCACATTCCCGGCCTGGGCTGGCTCGGCGCCGGGCTGCTGCTGGTCGGCCTGCTTGGCGGCAGCGTCAACGGTGCCAGTGGCCGCGCGGTGATGACATGGTTCGACGCCAGCGAGCGCGGCCTCGCGATGAGCATCCGGCAGACGGCCGTGCCACTGGGCGGTGGCATCGGCGCGCTGGTGCTGCCTTTCGTCGCCCTGCACTTCGGCTTTGCCGCGCTGTACGGCCTGCTCGCGCTGTTGTGCGCGCTGAGCGCGGCGATGAGCTGGGCGTGGGTGCACGAGCCACCCATTGCGCCGCGCGGCAACAAGACCGTGGAAGCGGCCGCACCCAAGAGTGGTCCACTGCGCGACGTGCGCGTGTGGCGCATCGTGGCCGGCATCGGCATCCTCTGCGCGCCGCAGTTCGCGGTGCTGTCCTTCGGCACCGTGTTCCTGCACGACTTCGGCCATGCGGGCTTCGCGACGATCACCGCGACGATGGTGTTCACGCAGGTCGGCGCGATGGTCATGCGCGTGTGGAGCGGCCGCTGGACCGACCGGCGGCGCAACCGGCCGGCCTACCTGCGGGCTTGCAGTGCGCTCAGCGTGCTGTTGTTCGCGGGCCTCGCGGTGCTGGTGATGGTCTCGGGCACGCATGCCGCCGATTCAGTTGCGCTGCGCATCGCGCTGGTCGTTCTGCTGGGCGTGAGCGGCGTGTGCGTGTCGGCCTGGCACGGCGTGGCCTACACCGAACTCGCCACGCTGGCCGGTGCAGCCCGCGCCGGCACGGCATTGGGCATGGCCAACACCAGTGTGTTCCTGGTGTGCTTCGTCACGCCGTTTTCCATTCCGCACCTGCTGGCGCTGCAGGGCTGGCCGATGGTGTGGCTGGCGGCCAGCGCCTGCGCGCTGGTGGCGATGCCGCTGCTGGTGCCGCGGCCCGCCGTTGCGGATCAAAAAGTCGCGAAGGCCGCGTTGAGCCGGTCGACATAGGCGCGCTTGGCCGCCGCGTCGATGAAGCTGCCTTCGAAGCTGTTCGCCGCGAGCTGCCAGGCCTGTTGCACATTGAGCCCGGTGGCCGCGAAGGTCTGCGTGAAGTTCTGGTTCATGTAGCCGCCGAAGTAAGCCGGGTCGTCCGAGTTGACGGTGGCGACCAGGCCCGCGCCCAGCAGCGCGCCAAGGTTGTGCTGCGACAGGTCCGGGAACACGCAGAGCTTGAGGTTCGACAGCGGGCACACGGTGAGCGGAATGCGGTCTTGCGCGAGCCGCTTCATCAGCGCAGGGTCCTTGGTGCTTTGCACGCCGTGGTCGACACGCTCGACCTTGAGCACGTCGAGCGCGCTCCACACATAGGCCGGCGGGCCCTCTTCGCCCGCATGCGCGACAAGGTGAAAGCCCAGCTCGCGGCAGCGTGCGAACACGCGCGCGAACTTCTCTGGCGGATGGCCGACTTCGCTCGAATCGAGCCCCACGCCGATGAACTTGTCGCGGAATGGCAGCGCCTGCTCCAGCGTCTCGAAGGCTTCTTCCTCGCTCAGGTGCCGCAGAAAGCACAGGATGAGCGTGGCGCTCACGCCCAGCTTCGGTTGCGCATCGACGCAGGCGCGGTGCAGTCCGTTGATTACCGTTTCCATCGACACGCCGCGCGCCGTGTGCGTCTGCGGGTCGAAGAACATCTCGGTGTGCACCACGTTGTCGGCCGCGGCGCGCTCCAGGTAGGCCCAGGCCATGTCGTAGAAATCCTGTTCCTTCAGCAGCACGCTGGCGCCGGCGTAGTAGATATCGAGAAAGCTCTGCAGGTTGGTGAAGGCGTAGGCCTTGCGCAATTCTTCGACGCTGGCGTAGGGAATGGACACGCCATTGCGCTGCGCGAGCGCGAAGATGAGCTCGGGTTCGAGCGAACCCTCGATATGCATGTGCAGTTCGGCCTTGGGCATGGCGCGCAGCAACTCGGGCAGGCGGTCGGCTGCGATGCGGTCGAAGCTCTTGTCGTAGGCGGGGCGGAAATCGGTCATGGTGGGGGACTCTGCTGCTGCGTTGTGATCCCGCACAGCATAAAGCCAGCCATGGCCGGCGCGATGCCGGAAACCGTATAGGCGTCAGTCAGTCGATGCTGCGCGCCGAACTGGTCAGCGAGCGCGCGCACAGCAGCAGCGTGGGCGCCAGCTTGCGCACGGCTTCGTCGATCGTCCAGCGGCTGGTCGGCGCCACGATGTGCACAGAGGCCACCGGCCGCCCCTGGCTGCCCAGCACGGGCGCCGCGATGGTCATGTCGCCGAGGAACAGCTCCTCGGCATTGGTGGCAAAGCCCTGCAGCCGCGCCTGGCGCAGCGTTTCGAGGATTGCGTCCACATCGGTGCACGTGTGCATGGTGTGCGCCACGCGGTCGGAGGCCTCGATGAGCGAGCGCGCCTCTTCCTCGGGCAGCGCACTCAAAAAAGCGCGCCCCGAAGCCGTGCAGTACATGGGAATGCGGCTGCCGATGGGCATGTGCACCGGCACGAACTGCGCGCTGACGAAACGCGCCACGTAGACCATGTCGAGCCCGTCGGGCTCGGTGAGGCAGGAGGTTTCCGTCGTCACCTTGGTCAGCTCCGACAGGAAGGGGTTGGCCATGTCGATCAGCGAATGGGCCGCCAGGTAGTTGAAGCCGATTTCCATCACGCGCGGCGTGAGCTGGTAGCGCCGCGTCTTCGGGTGCTTGCGCACGTAGCCCAGTTTTTCGAGCGTGAAGACCATGCGCTGGGCCGAGCTCTTGGTGATGTCGGTGGCCTCGGCCACGTCGGCCAGCGTCATGGTGCGCCGCCGTGCGCTGAAGGCGCGCAGCACGGCCAGGCCCTTCTCCAGCGACTGGTTGAAAAGCAGGCTCTGGCTGTCTTCGGGGGCTGTGTCGGGTGTGGCGTCCATGGCGCTGGAGTATAGCTACAGTCTCTTGAAATATCGAATATCGATTCTTAAAACCCGACTAGTGGTTTCTATTTATTGATTAGAGATTCAAAAGAATCGACTATTGGCATGCATGTTGCATCGCGGGGTGCATCACCTTTTTCCGTTCCCTTTCCGTTCATTTCCACTTTTCAACGTCCTTTTCCTCCGAGGAGTGCTTCCATGAATCGCATCGTTCGCCGCCTTCACCGCCTGGCCCTGGGTCTTTGCATCGCCGGGACCGCCTCGCTGGCCATGGCACAAGGCGCCACCCCGACCTACAACGTGGGCGCCACCGCCACCGGCGTGCCCTTCACCTTCCTCGACGTGAAGACCAACACCATCCAGGGAATGATGGTCGACACCGTCACTGCCGTAGGCAAGGCGGGCGGCTTCAACGTCAACGTGCAGCAGACGGTGTTCTCGGCGCTGATTCCCTCGCTCACGGCCCGCAAGATCGACATCGTCTCGGCGGCCATGCTCAAGACAGCGGCGCGCCAGGAAGTGGTCGACTTCAGCGACCCGGTGTATTCGTACGGCGAGGGCCTGATCGTCAAGGCCGACGACACCCGCGCGTATGTCTCGCTCGACGAGCTCAAGGGCGAAGTGGTGGGCGCGCAGGTCGGCACCGTGTTCCTCGACATGCTGAACAAGAAAGGCATCTTCAAGGAAGTGCGCAGCTACGACTCGGTGGCCGACATGACGCGCGACCTTTCGCTCGGACGCATCAAGGCAGGGCTGGGCGACCAACCCATCATGGCCTACCAGATCCGCCAGAACACCTTCCCCGGCGTGAAGCTGGTCGACAGCTACAAGGCCGTGAACGTGGGCGATGTGTGCCTGGTGGTGCGCAAGGGCGACACCGAGACGATGGCCCGCATCAACAAGGCCATTGCCGCCGTGAAGGCTGACGGCACGCTCGCCAAGATCGTCCAGAAATGGGGGATCTGATGCACACCCCCAGGCTTCGCGCACTTCGTGTCGCTTCGCCAACCCCCTTGCAGGGGGCAACACCTGCCGCCCGGCAAAGCCGGTTCCGCGGTGTTCCCCGAATGGGCCTGACTGCGTCGGCCGACCAGTTCGATGTGCCGCGCATCAAGCGACGAGGCTGATGCAGATGGCTGCTCCCACCTTTCTACAGAACGCGCAGGACTTCCTGCCGATCCTCCTGCAGGGCGCGGTGGTCACCGTACAGGTTACGGTGCTCGCCTTTCTGCTGAGCAGCGCGCTCGGCCTGGCGCTCGCGCTGATGAAGCTGTCGCCCGTGCGCGCCCTCTCGTGGGCCGCCACGGTGGCCATCAACGTGATTCGCGGGCTGCCGATCATCGTGCAGCTCTTCTATATCTACTTCGTGCTGCCGGAGTTCGGCGTGCAGCTCACGGCCTTCCAGGCCGGCGTGATCGGGCTGGGCATTGCCTACTCGGCGTACCAGGCCGAGAACTTCCGCGCCGGCATCGAGGCGGTCGATCCGGGCCAGCGCGAGGCCGCGCAGGCCATGGGCATGCGCTCGGCGCTGATCATGCGGCGCGTGATATTGCCGCAAGCCTTTCGCATCGCGCTGCCGCCCTACGGCAACACGCTGGTGATGATGCTGAAGGACTCCTCGCTGGTCTCGACCATCACCGTGGCCGAAATGACGCGCGCCGGCCAGCTCATCGCCTCGTCGACCTTCCAGAACATGACGGTCTACACGCTGGTCGCGCTGCTCTACCTGTTGATGAGCCTGCCGCTGGTCTACGGCCTGCGTCGGCTAGAGAAGCGCTTTGCCGCCGGGAGAAAACAACCATGATCCACGTCGAAGGACTGGAAAAGCGCTTCGGCACGCACCGCGTGCTGCAGGGTGTGAGCCTGAACGTGGACAAGGGCGAGGTCGTGTGCCTGATCGGCCCTTCGGGCTCGGGCAAGTCGACGGTGCTTCGCTGCATCAACGGGCTGGAGTCGTACGAAGGCGGCGAAGTGCGCGCCTTCGGCGAGCGGGTGGACCGCAACGCGCCCAACATCCACCGGCTGCGCAGCCGCATGGGCATGGTGTTCCAGCGCTTCAACCTGTTCCCGCACCGCACCGTGCTGGAGAACGTGATGGAAGGCCCGGTCTACGTGCTGCGCCAGAACGCGGCGCAGGCGCGCGAAGAAGCGCTGGCGCTGCTGGCCAAGGTGGGGCTGGCCGAGAAGGCACAGGCGTATCCGGCCCAGCTCTCGGGTGGGCAGCAGCAGCGCGTGGCAATCGCCCGCGCGCTCGCGATGAAGCCCGAGGCCATGCTGTTCGACGAGCCCACATCGGCGCTCGACCCCGAGCTGGTCGGCGACGTGCTCGGCGTGATGCGCGCACTGGCCGACGAGGGCATGACGATGATCGTGGTCACGCACGAGATGGGCTTTGCGCGCGAAGTGGCCGACCGCGTGTGCTTCCTGCACAGCGGCAGCATCGTCGAGGAAGGCCCTTCCGCGCAGGTGCTGGGCGCGCCGCGCCAGGCGCGTACGCAAGACTTTCTGCGGCGCGTGCTGCACCCCTCCGGTGCCGTGGCGTCCGCGGAGGTGCGCGCATGAGCGTTCGCGCGTTGCCTCCTTCGCTCTGGGCCGACACCGCGCCACCCGCTCCACCGACACCGCCGCTGACCGAATCGCGCAAGGCCGACGTGCTGATCGTCGGCGGCGGCTTCACCGGCCTCTCGGCTGCGCTGCACCTGGCCGAGGCCGGCGTGCAGGCCTGCGTGCTCGAGGCGCACGAACCGGGCTGGGGCGCGTCGGGGCGCAACGGCGGGCAGGTGAATCCTTCGCTCAAGCACGACCCCGATGAGCTGGTCCAGCTCTATGGCCATGCGCGTGCAGAGCCCTTGATCGATGCAGTCTCGCGCTCGGCCGACCTGGTGTTCGACCTGATCGCCCGCCACGGCATCGACTGCCAGCCGGTGCGCAAAGGCTGGATCCAGGCCGCATACGCACAGAAGGACGTGGCCGCGCTGCATGCGCGCGCCGAGCAGTGGGCGAAGCGTGGCGTGACGACACTGCAGCTCGACCGCGCCGCCGTCAGCGCGCGACTCGGCACCGAAGCCTTTGCCGGCGGCTGGCTCGACGGCCGCGCTGGCAGCATCCAGCCGTTGGCCTACACGCGCGGGCTGGTGCGCGCCGCGCAGGCCGCGGGCGCTGCCGTGCACGGCGGCACCGAAGTCACGGCGCTGGAGCGCCGCGGCACGCACTGGCATGCGAGCACATCGACTGGCGCGAGCGTCACCGCCGAGCAGGTCCTCATCGCGACCAACGGCTACACCGGCGCGCTGTGGCCGAAGCTGTCGAGCACCGTGCTGGCCGCCAACAGCTTCATCGTCGCGACCGAACCGCTCAAAGGCGCAGCGGCCGACGCCATTCTTCCGGGCGGCGAAACCGCCTCGACCTCGCAGCGCTTGCTGCTCTACTTTCGCAAGGACGCGCAGGGCCGCCTGCTGATGGGCGGGCGCGGCCACTTTGCCGATCCGGCCGGGCCCACGGATTTCGCGCACCTCGAACGTTCGCTCGAACTGCTGTTTCCCCAACTGGGGCCGCTGCGCTACGAGTACCGCTGGGCCGGCCGCATCGCGGTCACGCGCGACTTCATGCCGCACGTGCACACGCCCGCGCCGGGCGTGACGGTGGCGCTGGGCTACAACGGACGCGGCATCGCGCTGGCCACGAGCATGGGCAAGCACGTGGCGGCGCGACTGGTCGATGCGGGCGCCGATTTTCCGTACCCGGTAACGCCGATCCAGCCGATTCCACTGCACGGATTGCAGCGCTTCTACGTGGCGGGCGGCGTGGCCTGGTACAGCCTGCTCGACCGGCTGGCCTGAACGCGCTCAGCCCTTGTCCGACTTGCCTGCCGCGTCGGCGAACTTGCTCAGCAGCCGGTCGACCATCCACGGCCGGCTGTCGCGATCCTCGGCCGCTTCCTTGCGGCGGATCGCGTCGCGCACGACGATGGAGCCGATGTAGCGGATCGGCTCGGGCGGAAACTGCCCCAGCGGCCCCTGGATGAGCGGGCTGCGCGTCCAGGCGTTGTCCTCGTCCAGCAGCAGCGAAGAGAGGATCTGCCCACCCATGTAGGTCGGCCCCACGCCGTTGCCCGAGTAGCCGAAACCGTAGTAGATGTGCGGCGCGCCGTTGAGCTTGCCGAAGAACGGGAAGCCGGTGACGGAGCGGTCCGACGGCCCGTTCCAGCTCGCGGTCACCGGCACGTCGCGCAGCGAAGGAAAGAAGCCATGCAGCGCGCGCGTGAGCTCGGCCTCATAAGGTGAGCGCTGGTCGAACACCGGCGCGATGCGCCCGCCCCAGGTGAAGGTGTTGCCGCCCTTGCCCAGCATCAGGCGGCCGTCCACGGTGGTGCGGTAGTAATAGACGAAGGTGCGCGAATCGAGCACCGAGACGCCATCGACCAATCCCGTCGCGCGCAGCAGCTCGGGGCATTTTTCCGTGATGACCATGTCGCTCGACACGATGGCGATCGTGCGCTCGAACTGAGGCAAGGCACTGGCCATCCACGCATTCATCGCCAGCACCAGCTTCGGCGCCTCGATGCTGCCGGCCGGCGTACGCACTGTGACCGGATGGCCTTGCGTGAAGTCGATCATCGGGCTGCGCTCGTAGATGCGAATGCCCATGCCCAGCGCCACGCGCCTCAGCCCGCGCACCAGCTTGCCCGGATGCACGGTCGCGGCGATGGGCGAATACACGCCTGCCAGGTTGCGCGCGGAACCCGAGCGGCGCGCGACTTCTTCGGGCGGCAGCGTGCGGTAAGAATGAATGCCGCAGTCCTCCAGCCCCTTCATCACGGGGTCGAGCGCGCCGACCTGGGCCTGCGAGGTTGCGGTGTAGAGCGTGCCGTCCTGCCGCAGCTCGGCATCGATACCCTGCGCGCGGCAGAAGTCGGCGATGTGCTGCACCGCATCTTCCGAGGCCCTGACGAGGCGGATGGCCTCGGCTTCGCCGAACAGTCGGCGCAGCGTGAAGAACTTGGTCGACCACGTCAGCAGGCAGCCGCCGTTGCGCCCACTCGCACCGGAGCCGCAGAGATCGCTCTCGACGATGGCGATGTCGAGCGCCGGGTTGCGTTGCTTCGCCTGGATGGCGGTCCACAGCCCGGTGAAGCCGCCACCAACGATGCAGACGTCGGCGCGCTGTGCGCCCTGCAGTGCAGGTGCGAGGTCGCCGTCGTTGAAGAGGGCCTGTTCGATCCAGAAGGGGCGCATGTCGGAAGGCTCTCGGTTTCAGGTTATGGCTGCGGCGTGGCAGCCTGCCTCGACGCGAGCACCATGTGCCGCGCGTAGTGCATCAGGTCGGGCGTCTTCGCATCGGCACACTTGGCGCTGTCGTCCCAGCGGCGCAGGCGCACCGCGTCGAGCGCATGCGGTAGCGCTTCGAACTGCCTTGCCTGTGCTTCGTCGAACACGCCGCCCTGCAGCACCAGGCTGCGCTGCGAATCGGCCGACAGCGCTTCGAAATACCCCGGTTCACGCGCGCACAGGAAGCGCTTGGCGTCCACGTGCAGCCGGATCGGATCGAGCGTGGCCGGGCCGAACAGGTGCTTCAGGAAGGCGCGGCTGCGGTACTGGTGCAGGTCGTCCAGGCCCTGCTGCGTGGGCGTGCCATCCATGTCGTGCAGCAGGTGCCCCAGGTCGTGCAGCAGGCTTGCGGTGATGAGTTCGCTGGAGGCACCGGCCTGCTCGGCCAGGTGCGCGGACTGCAGCGCGTGCTGGAGCTGCGTGACGGGTTCACCGTCGTACTGCGCGTGGCCCTTGGCCTCGAACAGGGCGACGATGCCTTCCACGTCCAACGGTACAGCGAGCGATGCGGCGACTACCACGGCAACGAATAAGTCTTGGTATTGGTAAAGCTCTTCATGGCCTCGAGCACGCCTTCCTTGTATCCGAGGCCCGAGTCCTTGATGCCCCCGAAGGGCGTGAGCTCCAGGCGATAGCCCGGCACCTCGCGCACGTTGACGCTGCCCACGTTCAGCTCGCGGATGAAGCGCGTGATGTAGTCCATGCGGTTCGTGCACACCGCAGACGACAGCCCGTAGGCCGTGCCGTTGGAGATGCGGATCGCCTCCTCGATCGTCCTGAAGCGGATCACCGGCGACACCGGCCCGAAGGTCTCGTGCCTGGCCACCGTCATCCCGGGGTCCACATGGTCGAGCACCGTCGGCGAATACAGCGCACCGCTGCGCTCATTGCCGTACAGCAGCTTCGCACCCGCCTTGATTGCCTCGTTGACCACCGCCTCGAACTGGATCGCAGCCGCCTCGTCGATCACCGTGCCCATGTCCGTGGCCGGGTCCATCGGGTCGCCGTACTTCAGCGCCTTTGTCTTGGCCAGCAGCAACTCCACGAACCGGTCCGCCACCGCCTCGTGCACCAGCATGCGCTTGATCGCCGTGCAGCGCTGGCCCGAGTTCTTGTACGAGCCGCTGGCCGCCAGCGTGGCCGCCTCCTCGACGTCCGCATCCTCCATCACGATGATCGGGTCATTGCCCCCCAGCTCCAGGATCTGGCGCTTGTACACCGCCTTGCCCGCGATGTACTTGCCGATGGCCACGCCCCCCGTGAAGGTGACCAGGTCCACGTCGGCGC
>NZ_JBVASX010000007.1:0-283600 GCF_057814215.1 Variovorax sp. F042 | reverse complement strand
CCAGCGACATCCGCAGCCTGGGCTACAAGAGCTATGTCGACTACAACGTCGGCGCGAGCTACGACTTCGGCAACGGCCTGTCGCTGACCGGCTCGGTGCAGGGCGCCAACAAGAAGAGCTCGTACCTGGCAGTGGCCAACCCGGGCGTCGACCTCGGCTTCGGCACCTTCGGCCAGACGACCTACTCGCCGAACAAGGCGCGCTTCATCCTCACGCTGACGAAGACGCTCTGATCCTCAAGGCGACAGGCGGGCCGCGGCCCGCCTTCGTGCACACCATGCCTCCAGAAGAAACGCTCTGGTCCCGCGCTGCTGCGTGGGTTCGGGCTGCTCGCGCCTTGCCTGACATGAGCCTGCATTGGTCCTGCTGCGGCACGCCCATGCTCGATCCCGCGCAGGAGAGCCTGGAAAGCCAGGACGGCGCCGAAGTTCTCCTGGCTTCCTGCGGTCATTGCGGAGCGCGCTGGTTGAGCGTTGTTCCGCAAGAGGGCTGCCCGGGTTACTGGGAAATCTCTTGCTCGTCCACGGCCGGTTCCAGTTCGGGCCAGCGCTGAAGCCAGCATATTTACGCGGCATTTCCACCGCAGGGTGCATTGTTTACACCGTTTTCACACGCGCCTGCCGATACTGACACCGTGTTCTTTTCCATTGCAGGAGTTTCATGGCTTACGCCGCTTATCGGGAATACGCAGGCACTGTGCGTGCCAAGAGCGAGACGGTTTTCAAGGTGCTCGACGTCACGGTGCCGTCGGTTGACGCGTGCCGCGTGCGGCGCGGCATCGCCGCATGCAAGGGTGCCGGCGTGCTGCGCTGCGAGCCCCTGATGCGTGTGAATGCAGCGTGCGCAAATGGCGCTCCGCGCGCCCGCCTCATGATTCGTCTGCCCCTGGAGAGCTATGCCTCCGTGGTGCACTGTCTGCTCGAATGCGCGCCCGATGGCGAGATCGGCCACCTCACAAGCTGGCGCGAGCATCTCCAGCGTTGTGGCCTGGCCAATGGCGGCTGACCTGGAGAGCGTGGTCGCCGATGCGACGGTCGATTCCGGCAAGACCTTCGTCCACGATTGCCTGAGTCGGCCAGCGCCCTTGCGGCTCCCGCCGGAGATCCTGCTCGGCCAGGACATCGACGTGCTCGAACGCATTCTCGAACCGGGCATCGACCTGGCGCTGTGGCGGCGCGAATCGCAGGCTCCGATTGCTGCATGGCTGGATGCCTTGCCTCCGGCCAGGCATCCCACGGCGCAACTGCAATTGCGCGCGGCCGATGTAGCGGCTGCGTTGCAGGCAGCGTGCAAGACCTCGCGCACGCCGCGTGGACCCGGGCGAGACGCTCTGCTGGCAGACATCGACATGCTCGCCACACGCTTCGCGCTGATCACTGGCAGCCCCCGGATGACCCTTACGCTGCAGGTTCGCGGCTGTGACATCGATGAAAACTGGCACCTTGACCATGCCGGGGTGCATCTGCTGTGCAGCTACAGCGGCCTGGGCACGGAGTGGGTGGCATCTCCGCACGCAGACACGGCACTGCGGATGCCGAAGTGCTTTACGGGACCTTTCGAGCGCATGCCGCTCCAGGCCGTCGCGCTCCTTCAGGGGCGTGGCGTGGATGCGCAAGGCGGTGATCGAGGGCTGGTGCACCGTTCACCGCAACTGCGCTACCTCGGGTCGCACCGCTACGTGCTGCGTCTGGACGAACTGCGGTAGATGCGCTCTGGCCGAGAGCGTCTTCATGAAATTCATGCACTCGCGAGGTTTCAAGATGCTGAAAGTTCTGGTTCCTGTCGACGACTCCAGACAGGCGTTGCGCGCACAACGAGTACGGTTGGCGCAAAGTAGTTCGCGCCGAGTGCGGGAAGCCGCACGCCGCCGCGTTAGCGCAGCACCAGCACCGGAATGTGCGAGTGCGTCAGCACGTGCAGCGTCTCGCTGCCCATCAGCAGGCGCGCCAGGCTGCGCCGTCCGTGCGAGGCCATCACGATCAGGTCGCACTGCTGGTTCTTCGCGGTCGTGATGATGGCCTCGGCCACCTGGTTCGACTTCATGACGATGGCCTGCGGATTGCGGACGCCCTTGGCGACCGCAGTGGCCACGACCTTGTCGACCAGTTGCTGCGCGGCGCGGTCCGTATGCTCCTGGGAGGCCTGGATGTCCCGCTGGCTCAGCATCATCGAGCCTTCGAAGTAGCCGACCGGCTCGATGTGCGCGACGGTGACGCTCACCAGTTCCGCGTTGGTCAACAGGGCCAGGTCGATGGCGGCGTTGACTGCTTGCTCCGACAGCGCGGAGCCGTCGGTTGCGACAAGAACACGCTTGTACATGGCAGGCTCCTTGGCCCCCGGCACCGCGGGTGCCCTCATGTTCAGTCTAGTTCGCGATCGCGGTCATGCAAGGCCCTTCAATTTTCGCCTCGGTTGCCGATAACCCTCCTGAGGACACAACAGAGGACCCAGATGCTGAATGCCATCAGTGCGACCGGCAGCGCCAGAAGCGGAGGCGACGTCAACGCCGAAATCGCGAAGATCCAGCGCCAGATCACGACGACTCAGAAGCAGATCGCGGAAACGCAGGGCCAACTGCTCGGCACGCCCGAGGGCGACGCGCGCGATGCGATCCGGCTGCAGCTCGAAGCGCTGGCGGCCCGGCTTGCCATGCTGCAGCAGCAGATGAACGCGCTGCGCACGGCCAGCGTTCAAAAGAGCGCGATGGCTTCAATGGAAGAGAGCAGCAGCGGCAGCAGCAGCACATCGCAGCGCGCCAACGCTGGTAGCACTTCGATCGGCAGCATGCTGGACGTGAAGGCCTGACTCAACCTCCGCGTTCCGGCCACCGGTGCCGCGTGCCCCCCGAGCGCCGGTCCGCCTTCTCCATGACAACGCCCTGCACGAGCAACTGCTCTCCGCGTTGCTCCAGGTGCTGCAGGCAGCGAAGAAAGACATCGAGATCCGCAGGCTCGATGCCTTCGAGCAATTCGGTGTTCAGCTCCGCGATCCGGGGAAACAGCCTGCCGAACAACTGCTGGCCCGAAGCGCTCAGCCGCACGTGCACTTCGCGGCGGTCCTGAGCGTCCTGCCGCCGCACCACCAGCTTCTTCTCGACCAGGCTGCGCAGTCCGCGCGAGGTGCGCACGCGGTCCAGGTGGAGGTGCGTGGCCAGCGTCGACGCAGTCATCTCGCCCTCCTGCGCGAGCGTGGCGATCATTCCCCACTCGCGGCGCGTGATGCCGAAGCCTCCTTCGACCAGGCGGGTCGCCATGCCGTTGCCCGAGCGCATGGCTCGTGCCAGGCGGTACAGCAGCAGGTCGTTCAGGGAACGGGGCGCGCGCAACGCTGCTGCATCGGGAAAAGCTTGTTGCATACGTATGAAAAATGGGATGGGGAGTGTGGTTCGCCCGCCTCGGAGCACTGGTAGTTGATTAGATCAACTGTTTGCCCATACGTATAAACCGGTAACAAATTTGAACGAACGGAAACAGTCTTGGCGCGCGATTTTCGCCGTGAAAACTCGCGCGCCCCCGTTCACGACAACCGCTCGCAGGAGATCCGATGCCCGCATTCCTTTCCAGGCGCAAGCTCATCATGGCGTGGGGCATTGCCCTGGCCGCTTGCGCTCCCATGGTCCACGCCCAGGCGCTGGACGGCGGGCCGCTCACCCTCGTGGTCGGCTATGCGCCGGGCGGCAGCACCGACCGCATCGCGCGCCTGATCGCCGAACGGCTGACGCCCAAGCTCGGCGTTCAGGTGAGCGTGGAAAATCGTCCGGGCGAGGGCGGCCGGCTCGCGGCCAAGGAAGTAAAGCGCGCCCCCGCCGGGCAGAACGTGCTGATGCTCGGCAACCCCGCCGTGATGGTGGTCGCGCCGCTGGTCTTCAAGGACGCGGGCTATGACCCCGACAAGGACTTCGTGCCCGTGTCGCAAGTCAGCAGCTACGACTTTGCGCTCGCGGTCGGCAACAAGCTCCAGCTAGACCGCGCGATGTTCCTCGTCAGCCGGCTGTGGGCGCATCCGGAAGAGGCGATTTTCGGCGTGCCTGCCACTGGCAGCCTGCCTCACTTCTTCGGCCTGATGGTGGGCGATGCGCTGAGCGTGCAGCCGCAGATCAAGGGCTACGGCGGCTCGGCGCCGCTGGCGGCCGACCTGAGCGGCGGCAGCCTGCCCATTGCCATCGACACGCTCGATTCGCTCTATCCCCAGCACGTGGCCGGCAAGATCCGCATCCTGGCCACCTCGGGCAAGAAGCGCGCGAGCTTCGCGCCCAACATTCCCATCTTCCGCGAGGCCGGCATGAAGATCGATGCCGACGGCTGGAACACCTTCTTCGCGCCCAGCACCATGCCGAACGCCAAGGTGCAACTGCTGGCCAACGCGATCCGCGACGTCATGAAAGACCCGGGCCTGCAGAAGGCGGCCGACGCGCTATACATCACGCCCGTGATCAGCAATGCGGCCGAGACCGCGCAGATGCTGAAGGCCTTTCGCGCGCAGTGGGAGCCAGTGGTTCGGCGCTCCGGCTTCCAGCCCTGAGACTTTCCTTCGTCAGTTCGCAAGCGCCCGCATCTCCGCAATGAGATCGGCCTTGCCCTCGAAACCGATGCCCGGCAGCGGCGGCAGCGTGACGTAGCCGTTGTCCACCTTCACGCCATCGGGGAAGCCACCATAGGGCTGGAACAGGTCGGGGTAGCTCTCGTTGCCGCCGAGCCCGAGGCCGGCCGCAATGGCGAGCGACATCTGGTGGCCGCCGTGCGGAATGCAGCGCGAGGGTGACCAGCCGTTCTCCTTCAGCATGTCGAGCGTGCGCAGGTACTCCACCAGCCCGTAGCTCAGCGCGCAGTCGAACTGCAGCCAGTCGCGGTCGGGCCGCATGCCGCCGTGGCGGATGAGGTTGCGCGCGTCCTGCATCGAGAACAGGTTCTCGCCCGTGGCCATGGGGCCGGCGTACACCTCGCCGAGCTTCGCCTGCAGCTCGTAGTCGAGCGGATCGCCGGCTTCCTCGTACCAGAACAGCGGGTACTGCGACAGCGCGCGGCCGTAGTCGACGGCGGTCTTCAGGTCGAAGCGGCCATTGGCATCCACCGCCAGTTGCTGGCCGGGGCCGAGGATCTTCAGCACCGACTCGATGCGCTCGCAGTCTTCAGCGAGCGTGGCGCCGCCGATCTTCATCTTCACCACCGAGTAGCCGCGCTCAAGGTAGCTGGTCATCTCGCGCTGCAGGCCTTCCACGCCCTTGCCGGGGTAGTAGTAGCCGCCCGCTGCGTAGACGAACACGCGCGGGTTCGGCGTGCCGTTGCCGTAGCGCTCGGCCAGCAACTGGTAGAGCGGCTTGCCCGCGATCTTGGCGGTGGCGTCCCACACGGCCATGTCGATGGTGCCCACGGCTACCGAGCGCTCGCCGTGGCCGCCGGGCTTCTCGTTGATCATCATGCGGGCCCAGATCTTGTGTGGATCGAGGTTGTCGCCGGTTTCGTCGAGCAGCGACGCGGGCTCGGCTTCGAGCAGGCGCGGCAGGAAGCGCTCGCGGATCAGCCCGCCCTGGCCATAGCGGCCGTTGGAGTTGAAGCCATAGCCGATGACGGGCTTGCCATCGCGGATCACGTCGGTGACCACGGCCACGAGGCTCAGGGTCATCTTCGAGAAGTCGATGTAGGCGTTGCGGATGTCCGACTTGATGGGCCGGGTGGATTCGAGGATGTTGACGATTTTCATGGTCGGGTTCGGGGGATGGAGAAAGCAAAAGACGTTCAGCGGTGCAGCGACGAGCCGCCGCAGATGGCGACGTCCTGCCCCGTGATGGCCGCCGCCGGCGGCGACAGAAGAAAGCCCACGAGCGCAGCGATTTCCTCGGGCTGTATCAGCCGGCCGATGGGCGGCATGCGCGGCGCGCTGCCCGCGCGGGCCGGGTCCTGCAGCATCGAGGTCTGCGTGGCGCCGGGCGACACCACGTTGACGGTCACGCCCTGGGCCGCGACCTCCGCCGCCCAGCTGCGCGCGAGCGCGATCAGCGCGGCCTT
This sequence comes from Variovorax sp. F042, assembly GCF_057814215.1. Taxonomy (NCBI): domain Bacteria; kingdom Pseudomonadati; phylum Pseudomonadota; class Betaproteobacteria; order Burkholderiales; family Comamonadaceae; genus Variovorax; species Variovorax sp. F042. The sequence continues at coordinate 277,595 of NZ_JBVASX010000007.1, read as the reverse complement.
GGTCGCTGCGTACTGGCCGCGACCGGGCAGGCCCTGTGCGACGCGGCTGCCGACGAACACGACGCGGCCGTGTCCGCGCGCAGCCATCGCGGGCACGAGCGCATCGGCCAGCCGCGTGGCGGCGTCGACGTGCAGGCGCCACATGAGTTCGCCGCCCGCGTGGTCGAGCGCGCCCAGCGGGCCGACGCGCAGCACGCCGGCCGCATGCACCAGTGCATCGGCGTCCTGAAGCGCGGAGGCCGTGCGCGCGATGGCGTCGGCATCGCACAGGTCGACGGCTACGTGCACGAAGCCCGCGTGAGACAACGTGGGTGCGGCCAGGTCGAGCCCGCTCACGCGCCAGCCCGCTTCGAGCAACTGCGACGCAATGGCGCGGCCGATGCCTCCGCTGCTGCCCGTCACCACTGCATGCGGGGCAGCTTCATTCGACATGGATGTTGCCCTCCACGATGATCTTCTTCGAGCGCGCCATGTCGTCGGCCTGGAACTTCACGAAGTCTTCGACACTGCCCGGTGTCAGCAGCAGGCCCTGCGCACCCAGCGTCTCGCGCATGTCGGTGCCCAGCGCCTTGTTGACCTCTGCATTCAGCCGCTGCGTGACGGCGGCCGGCAGCTTCGCGGGCCCCCACAGGCCATACCAGCTGTAGAACTCGTAGCCCGGAATGCTTTCGCCCACCGTGGGCACGTTAGGCAGGCTGGAGGCGCGCGTGGCCGAGGTCACGGCAATCACCTTCAGCATGCCGCTCTTGTGGTACTGCAGCGAGCCGAGGATGGGGTCGATGAAACCGTCGATCTGCCCGCCGATCAGGTCCTGGAACGCGGGCGCCGTGCCCTTGTACGGCACGATCAGGTAGTCGAGCCCGCCGCCCGCGCGCTTGAGCAGTTCGGTCGACAGATGGCCGGCCGATCCGATGGAGCCCACCGCGAAGGTCATCTTGCCCGGGTGCGCCTTGGCGTACGCAATGAGCGACTTCACGTCCGTCACCGGCAGGTTCTTGTTGACGGCCACCGACAGCGGCGCCTTGGCCACCAGGGCCACGGGGGTGAAGTCCTTCACCACTTCGTAGGGCACGGCCTTCATGGTCATCGGCGCCGTCGTGAAGGTCGAGGCGTTGAACAGCAGCGTGTAGCCGTCGGCTGGCGCCTTCGACACCACGTCGGCACCGATGACGCCGTTGCCGCCCGCGCGGTTCTCCACGATGAAGCTCTGGCCCGTCTGCTCGCCGAGCTTCTGCGCCAGCAGGCGGCCGATGGTGTCGAGCGTGCCGCCCGGCGGAAACGGAATCACCATGCGCACCGGGCGGCTGGGCCAGGTCTGGGCGAAGCCGGCGGTGGACGCCGCGGCCAGTGCAAGGGCGGCCAGCGTGGCCCGCAGGAAATGGTTGCGTTGCATGTCTCTTGTCTCCTTGTGGTTTTTCATCGGGGCATCGCGGGTGTCGCGGCCCCGTGGGCTCAGCGCTTCGACAGACCGGCCTGCTGCACGGCGGCGTGCAGCGCATCCATCTCGCGCGCATTCGGCGCTTCCGTCGGCGGGCGCACGGTGGCGTTGTCGAGCACGCCGGCCAGGAACATGCCGCCCTTCATGCGCGCGTGCGCCTCGCCGGTCGGCTCGCCGCCGCCGTACACCGCATCTTTCAGCGGCGTGATGAGCGCCTGCACCGCCATCGCCTTCTTCAGATCGCCGGCCTTCACCGCGTTCCACAGGTCGATGATCAGTTGCGGAATGAAGGTCGCGAAGCCGACCAGCGCGCCGTCCACGCCCTGCACCATCGAGGCGAGCAGGTACTCGTCGTGGCAGGTCAGGATGGCCTTCGATGCATCGGCCTCGCGGATCGCCTGGATGTCGCGGGCGTACTTGTTCATGTCGCGCTGGCCCACCTTGAAGGCCTGCAGATAGGGCAGGCGCGCCAGCTCGGCCAGCAGCTGCGACGAGTAAGAGGCGCGCGTCCAGGCCGGATACACGTGGCAGACCAGGTCCAGTTCCGGCGCGGCGCGGTGGATGGCCTCGAAGTACTGCAGCGCATGGCCGGGCGTGAAACCGAAGCGCAGCCAGTGGTGCGGCGGCATCACGTCGAGCGCCACCGCGCCGGCAGCCTGCGCTGCGCGTGCATGCTCGGCAGCCTCGGCCAGGCCTTCGCACACGATCGACGAAATCACCGGCATGCGGCCGCGCAGTTCGTCGGCGACGATGCGCGTCACTTCGGCGCGCTCCGAAGGCGTCAGCGAAAACACTTCGCCGGTGTGGCCATTGGTCATGATCGCCACCACGCCATCATGGCCGGCCAGCCATGAGGCCAGTTTGCGCAGCGCCGGCTCGTCGATGCGGTGGTCGGCCGTGAAGGGGCAGGAAATGGCGGGGATGATCCCGCGATAATTCGCGATGGAAGGCATGCTGTGTCTCCGTTGTGGTTCAAGGTGCAGGAATGGGTGCATCTTTTGCCGGCGGGGCGCGAGCCGTCCAATACTCGAATCGCATACAACTATTCAACTGCGCTGCGCATGGGCCCCGGCAACCGACCCCTCGACCTCGAATGGCTGGAAGATTTCCTGGCCCTGGCCGAGTCCGGCAATTTCTCGCGTGCCGCGCAGGCGCGCTCCATTGCGCAGCCCGCCTTCAGCCGCCACATCCGCTCGCTGGAGGAGTGGGTGGGCGTCGACCTGTTCGACCGCAGCGGGCACCCGACCGCGCTCACGGCGGCGGGCAAGCGCTTTCAGCCCCTGCTGCAGGAAGTGCTCGCCGGCCTCGAGGCCGCCCGCATCAAGGCCCGCGCCGCGCACGACTTGGACGCCGCCAGCCTGAGCTTCGCCGCCACGCACGTGCTGTCGCTCACCTTCTTCCCGCGCTGGCTGGGCAGCGTGGAATCGCGCCTGAGCATGGGCCCGATCCAGACCGTTTCCGACAGCTCGTACGCCTGCGAAGACCTGATGCTGCAGCGCCGCGTGCAGTTCGTGCTGTGCCACGGACACGCAGGCGCGCCGGGGCGGCTCGACGACACCGGCTACCCCGTTCAGCGATTGAGCGAAGACGTGCTGGTGCCCGTGAGCGCGCCCGATGCAAACGGCGCTCCGCTGCATGCGCTGGGCGCAGGCCAGTCGCCTTCCGTGCTGGCCTACAGCGATGCCTCGGGACTGGGCCGGATCATGCGGGCCATGCAGGACAGCGAATTCGGCAAGGACTTCGCCGCATCGCTGTCGATCGTCTTCACGGCCCACCATGCCGCGCTGCTGCGCACCATGGCGCTCGAAGGCCGCGGCCTTGCGTGGCTGCCGATGAGCCTGGTGGCTGAAGACCTGCGCAGCGGCACGCTGGTCGATGCCGGCGCGGGTGGCTGGCGCGTGCCGGTGGACATCCGGCTGTACCGCCAGCAGGCGCACATGGCGCCGGTGGCGGAAGCGCTGTGGGCGCTGGTCAGCGGCGGCGCCTCAGGCGCCTGACCGCTTCAATTGGCGCAGCGTGCCTCGAGAGCATCGAGGAACGAGCGGTCCCAGCGACCTTCCTTCATCGCCTGGATCGTGCGCGCTTCCGTCTCCAGGTGCGCGAGGGCCTTCTCGATCAGCAATTCGGCCTCGTCGGGCGAGAAGGCGAGCAGCCCGTCCTGGTCGCCCACCACGATGTCGCCCGGGTTCACGATCATGCCGCCGACCGACACCGGCACGTTGATCTCGCCGGGGCCGTCCTTGTAGGGGCCGCGATGGTTCACGCCGCGCGCATACACCGGGTAGTCGCGCTCGCGGATCTCGGCCACGTCGCGGATGGCGCCGTCGAGCACCAGGCCCGCGGTGCCGATGGTCGCGGTATAGAAGGACAGGATGCCGCCGATCACGGCGTTGGTGATGTCGCCGCCCGCATCGATCACCAGCACGTCGCCGGGCCGGCAGAACTCGAAGGCGCGCATCGGCGTGAGGTTGTCGCCGCCGCGCGTCTTCACGGTGACTGCCGTGCCCGCCATGGTCTTGTGTCCGGGGCGGTGGTAGGGCTGCAGGCCGACGCTACCGATGTTGCGGTGCAGGTTGTCGCTGAGCGCGGCCACCGGAATGTCCTGCAGCGCGGCGATGATGGCCGGCGCCACTTGCGGGGCCGACGGGTTCTTGCGGATGGCTTTGTAGGGCATGACTGGTCCTTGTGAGTTCTTCGGCGCGCGTCAGCGCAGTGCGGCCACTGCACGGGCGATGCGCGTGCAGCCTTCTTCCAGCGTCTCGATCGACGTGGCAATGGAAAGACGGAAGTAGGGCGACAGGCCGTACGCGGTGCCCGCGACCACGGCAACGCCTTCGCTTTCGAGCAGGTACATCACCACGTCGCCGTCCTCGTTCAGGCGCTTGCCCTCGGGCGTGGTCTTGCCGATGAGGCCGCCGCAGTTGATGTACAGGTAGAAGGCACCGGGCGGCGTCGCGCAGCTCAGGCCGGGAATGTCGTTGATGAGCGCCAGCGTGCGATCGCGCCGCTGCTTGTACACGGCCACGCTCTCGGCCACGAAGCCCTGGTCGCCATTCAATGCAGCAGCCGCGGCCGCCTGGCTCACCGAGCAGCAGTTGCCGGTGGACTGCGACAGCAGCGTGTCCAGCGCCTTGATCAGGTCCACCGGGCCGGCCGCATAGCCGATGCGCCAGCCGGTCATCGCATAGGTCTTGGAGACGCCGTTCACTATCAGCGTGCGATCGCGCAGCGCGGGCGCCTCCACGAGGAGGTGCGGCGTCGCCTCACCGTCGAAGCGGATGTGCTCGTAGATCTCGTCGGTCATTACCATCACGTGCGGATGGCGTTCCAGCACTTCGGCCAGCGCGCGGTATTCGGCGGCCGTGTAGCTCGCACCGGTCGGGTTGCTCGGCGAATTGATCAGCAGCCAGCGCGTGCGCGGCGTGATGGCGGCCTCGAGCTGCGCGGGCGCGAGCTTGAAGCCCTGGGATTCGGGACAGGCCACGGTAACGGGCGTGCCTTCGCAGGCGAGCACCATGTCGGGGTACGACACCCAGTAGGGTGCGGGAATGATCACCTCGTCGCCCGGCTCCAGCGTGATCGCGAAGGCGTTGTAGATCGCGCTCTTCGCGCCGCTGGTGGCAATGATCTCGTTCATCGCATAGCGCAGGCCGTTCTCGCGTTCGAGCTTGGCGACGATGGCTTCGCGCAGCTCCACCGTGCCCGCCATCAGCGTGTAGCGCGTGGCGCCGCGCTCGATGGCGGCGGCCGCGGCCTGGCGGATGTGGGGCGGTGTGTCGAAGTCGGGCTCGCCCACTACGAGATTCACGATCGACTTGCCCTGCCTGCGCAGTTCGTTGGCGCGGTCGGCGGCCGAGGTGCTGGGCGAGGGCTTGATGCGCCGCACGCGGGCGGCAATGCGGGACGTGGTCACATGACTTCCTGTTCTTGCTGTGCAGAGGCTTGCATGGACCGAACGGTACGCACATCGAACAGCCGAGGCCAAGACGACTTTTCACTGGTTGTATAGGCGCAGCTTATGGTGAGCCCTGATACCGGCTGTGCAGGGCCGGTGCTAGGCTTGGCTTTTGCTTGGGGACAAGGCGTGAACCTGCGACGCCTCAAATATTTCGTGAAGATCGTGGACATCGGCAGCCTGACCCAGGCCGCCGAGGTCCTTTTCATCGCCCAGCCTGCGCTGAGCCAGCAACTGGCCACGCTCGAGGGCGAAGTGCGCCAGCAACTGCTGGTGCGCACCAAGCGCGGCGTGACGCCCACCGAAGCCGGCAAGGTGCTGTACCGCCATGCGCAGATCATCCTGCGCCAGTGCGAGCAGGCCCGCGTCGACATGGAGGCTGCGGGCGAAGGGCTCTCCGGTCAGGTTTCCGTGGGGCTCGCGCCCGGCACGGCGGCCTCGGCACTCTCTTTGCCGCTGCTGCGCACCGTGCGTGCGCGCCACCCGGGCATCCTGCTCTACCTGAACGAGAACTACGGCACTACGCTGAGCGAGCTCATCATGAACGGCCGCATGGACTTGGCCGTGCTCTATGGCGACAAGGCGATTCACGGGCTCACGTTCTTGCCGCTGCTCAAGGAGCCGCTGTTTCTGGTCGGCCCCGCATCGATGCCGGCGCCCTCGCAGCCTGTGAAGCTGGCCGACCTGCGCGACATCGAACTCTTTCTGCCGCGCCCGTACAACGTGGTGCGCAAGCTGGTGGATGCGGCCTTCGTGCGCGCGGGCATGGTGCCGCGCGTGGTGGCGGAGATCGAATCGGCCTTTACCCTCACTGCGGCCATTGCCGACGGGCTGGGCGCAACCATCCTGCCGGCGTCGATGGCGCGCGAGGTGGTCGCGAGCTGCGGGGCCTGGCAATTCCCCATCGTCGACCCGGTCATCGAGGCGCCGCTGGCGCTGTGCCAGTCCGACCACCTGCCGCTGTCCGAGCCCGCGCAGGCAGTGAAAGACATCCTGCTCGAACTCGTGGTCGACCTGGCCCGTACCGTCGCATCGACGCCTGAACCCGAGCTCGCCGCTCTGTCGTAAGGCCGCAAGGCGCCCGTCATAAGGCGCCCTTATCCCGGCACAGCCAATCCGTCTTTGGCTTCGGGCCCGCGGCCCGTTACCTTTCATGCATGCCGTCACGCGTTCGCGGAATGCGTCGGCCATCACAGCCATCGGCATGAAGCAGGAACAGATCAAGACGCTCATCGACGCTTTGGCCGCATCGGACCTGGCGGAACTGGAGTACAGCGAGAACGGCAGCACGCTGCGGCTGGTGAAGCTGTCGGCGCTGGGCGTCGCAACTGCCGTGCGAAGCCCGTCCGCTGCACGCAAGGCTCCGCGACAGGCTTTGGAAGAAACAACGGCGGTTGCCAGCACCGAGTGCCTTGCACCGCTGTTCGGCGTGGTGCACCTGCAGCCCGCGCCTGGCGAGCCGCCCTTCGTGCAACCGGGTCAGGCTGTGGAAGCCGGCCAGCTGCTGTGCGTGATCGAGGCGATGAAGATGTTCAACGAAGTCCGCGCCGATCGTGCAGGCACCGTGCAGCAGGTGCTCGTGCATTCAGGCCAGGAAGTGGAAGCAGGGCAGCCCCTGTTCCGCTTCGGATGAGGAGGCACGCGCGATGTTCGACACCGTGCTCATTGCCAACCGGGGCGAAATCGCCTTGCGCATCCAGCGCGCCTGCCGGGGCCTCGGCCTGCGAACGGTGGTCGTGCACGCCGAGGCCGACCGCGACGCGATGTACGTCGCGCAGGCCGACCAGGCGCTGTGCATCGGGCCGGCAGCGCCGAGGCTGAGCTACCTCAACCAGTCCGCCATCCTGTTCGCCGCCGAGGTGAGCGGCGCACAGGCCATTCATCCCGGCTACGGCTTTCTCTCGGAGAACGCGGGCTTCGCCGCGCGTGTCGAACAGGCCGGCCTCGTGTTCGTCGGCCCCAGCGCTGCCTGCATCCGCACCATGGGCGACAAGGTCTCGGCCAAGCGCGCGATGCGCAAGGCCGGCGTGCCCTGCGTGCCCGGTCCCGACGAGGCGCTGCCGGACGACCCGGCCGCAGTGCTGGCCCTGGCGCGCGACATCGGCTATCCGGTGATCGTGAAGGCCGCGGGCGGCGGCGGCGGGCGCGGCATGCGCGTGGTGCACGAAGAAGCCGCGCTGCTCGATGCCATGGCGCTCACACGCGAAGAAGCGCGCCAGGCCTTTGGCAACCCCGAGGTCTACATCGAGAAGTTCCTGCTGCATCCGCGGCATGTCGAGATCCAGGTGCTGGCCGACAGCCACGGCAACGCCGTGTGGCTGGGCAGCCGCGACTGTTCGCTGCAGCGCCGCCACCAGAAGGTGATCGAGGAAGCGCCCGCGCCCGGCATCGACGACGCATTGATGGCCGAGGTGGGCGAGCGCTGCGCGGCCGCGTGCCGGCAGATCGGCTACTGCGGCGTAGGCACCTTCGAGTTTCTCTACGAGAAGGGCGCGTTCTATTTCATCGAGATGAACACGCGCCTGCAGGTGGAGCACCCGGTGACCGAGATGACCACCGGCATCGACATCGTGCAGCAGCAACTGCGCATGGCGCTCGGCGAGCGCCTGTCGCTGGCACAGGCCGACGTGCGCTGCCAGGGCCATGCCATCGAGTGCCGCATCAATGCCGAGAACCCCGACACCTTCGCTCCCGCGCCTGGCCGCATCACCGGCTGGCAGGTGCCTGGCGGCTTCGGCGTGCGCGTCGATTCGCACGCGGGCGCCGGCTACCGTGTGCCGCCGTACTACGACTCGATGATCGCCAAGCTCATCGTGCACGGCGACACCCGCGCCGATGCGCTCGACCGCATGCACCTGGCGCTGGCCGAGACGCATGTGGAAGGCATTGCCACCAACGTGCCGCTGCACCGCGCGCTGCTGCGCGACGACGGCTTTGCCGCCGGCGGCGTCGACATCCATCACCTCGAACGCTGGCTGCAGCAAAGGAGCGCGGCGTGAGCGCACAGGCATCCCGTACCGAACCGTCCATCAGCCTTCTGGGCACCACGGCGTTGCTGTTCGAAGCGCCCGGCGACATGAACCTGCCGTCTCAGCAGCGCATCTGGGCGCTGGCGCATGAGGCCGAGAGCTGGCCCGAAGTGCGCGAGGCCGTGCCGGGCATGAACAACCTGATGCTCACCTTCACGCGTTCGCCGCGCCATCTCGATGCGCTGTGCGAGCGCCTGTGCAACGCCTGGAGCGCTGCCACCGCCGTGCCGCGCGAAGGCCGCGTGGTCGAGCTCCCCGTGGTCTACGGCGGCGAGGGCGGCCCGCACATGGCCGACGTGATGGCGCACACCGGCCTGAGCGTCGAGACCATCGTCGAGCTGCACAGCGCGCCGCTCTACCCGGTGTATGCGCTCGGCAGCCATCCCGGCTACTGCTATCTGGGCGGCATGGACCCGCGCATCGCCACGCCGCGGCGCAAGACGCCGGTGCTGAGCATCCCGGGCGGCGCGGTGTCGATCGGCGGCGCGCAGACGGGCGTGTCGGCATCGGCCGGCCCCAGCGGCTGGAACACCATCGGCAGCACCTCGATGGTGTTCTTCGACCCCGCGCAAGATCCGCCCGCCATGCTGCAGCCGGGCGACATGATCCGTTTTCGCGTGGAGGGCATCGTCCGATGATCGAAATCCTTTCATCCGCCGCGCTCGCCACCGTGCAGGACCTGGGCCGCACCGGCAGCCTGCGCTGGGGCGTCGGCACCTCGGGCGCCATGGACAACCTCGCGCTGGCCGCTGGCAACCTGCTGCTGGGCAACGCGCTTGGCGCGGCTGCCATCGAGGTGCCGGTGTTTCCGTTCAAGGTGCGCTTCGAGGAAGACTGCGCCTTCGCACTGACCGGCGCCGATTGCGCAGCCAAGCTCGACGAGCAACCCCTGCTGCCCTGGTGGGTGCATCAGGCACGCGCCGGCCAGGTGCTCACGCTGGGCCTGCCGCAAGGCGGTGCGCAGCGTGGCAGCCGCGCAGTGTTGTGCGTGGCCGGCGGCATCGACGTGCCCGAGGTGCTGGGCTCGCGCAGCACCCAGCTGCGCGGTGCCTTCGGCGGGCATGAAGGGCGCGCACTGCGCCGGGGTGACGTGCTCCGCGCAGCCGACGCAGGCAACGCGTGCCGCACCGGGTTCGGCCTGGTGCCGCCCGCGCTCGCACTGCCGCTGGAGCGCGATGGCGTTGTCGCCGTACGTGTGCTGCCCGCTGCCGAGTACCTGGCCTTCGAGCCGGCCTCGCGCGAAGCCTTCTGGGCCGGCGAATGGAAAATCACCTCCCAGAGCGACCGCTACGGCTACCGGCTCGACGGCGAGGCGCTGCGGCCCATTGCACCGATGGAACTGCGCTCCCACGGCATCGTGCCCGGCGTGATCCAGGTGCCGCACAACGGGCAGCCCATCATCCAGATGCGCGACGCCCAGCCTTCGGGCGGCTACCCCAAGTTCGGCACCGTGATCGAGGCCGACATGTGGCGCCTCGGCCAGGCGCCCATCGGCAGCCGCATGCGCTTCATCGAAACCACATGGGACGAGGCGCTGGCCGCGCTCGACGAAGTGCGTGCGTGGCTCGACAAGGTGGCGCGCGTGGTGGCTCTTCATCGGGGGGCGCCTCGTGTTTGAGCGTTGTTGTCGTTCGGGGCGCGATCACGCCGACGGGGTACCTTGCTCCGCGAATGTCCCCCGGCCTGCGGCCTCCTCCTTTATTTCGCTGCGCAAGGCACCCCATCGACGTGATCGTTGGACTGAGCGCAGGTTGATCCGCCGAACGCCAGCAGCGTGCCTCGTGCACAGGGCGTCGGGTGCTCCCCGCAGCGAAATAAAGGAGGAGGGCGAAGCCCGGGGGACATTCGCGGAGGGGAGTACCCGGCGGCCTGTGCACCACCCCGAACAAGAGCACCAAAAAGCGAAGGCCTGAAAAATGCAGGACACAGCACTGCGCGCCCCCCAACTAGCCGCCTGGCTGGCCAACACAGACATCGGCCTGCTCGAACTGCGCACGCCAAACGGAACCCTGCGCCTGGGCAGACAGGGCGACAACATCATCGAACTGCCGGATGAAGAAGCCGAGCTCGAACTCCTGGCAATCCGCGCCCCCTCGCTCGGCGTATTCCTGCAAAGCCATCCACTGGCCACCACACCACTGGTGCGCACCGGCCAGCGCGTTGAAGCCGGCCAGGCCATCGGCCTGCTGAAGATCGGCCCGCTGCTGCTCCCCGTGACAACACCGCAAGCCGGCATCGTCGACAGCATCCACGCAGCCGACGGCCTCGCAGTCGGCTACGGCGCCCAACTGTTCGACCTGCAACCCCTCTGACGAACGAGACAAGGATTCACGATGGACATCGATCTGAATGCAGACCTCGGCGAAGGCTTCGGCCCCTGGCGCATGGGCGAGGATGAAGCCCTGCTCGACATCGTCTCCTCCGCCAACGTGGCCTGCGGTTTCCACGCGGGCGACCCGGTCATCATGGACCGCACCGTGCGCATGGCGCGCCAGCGCGGCGTCGACGTCGGCGCGCACGTGGGCTTTCCCGACCTCATGGGGTTCGGGCGCCGGCCGATGCAGATAGAGACGAAGGAACTGGTGGCATACGTGCTCTACCAGCTGAGCGCGCTGGAGGGCATGGCCCGCACCGCCGGCCACCGCATGACGCACATGAGCTTCCACGGAGCGCTCGGCAACATGGCCGCGGCCGACGCCGCGCTGGCCGAGCCGCTGGTGCGCGCCGTGGCCGATTTCGATCCCTCGCTCACCGTCAGCACCTCCGCCAGCCGCGCCATCGAGGGCGCGGCCGAGCGCTGCGGCCTGCGCGTGCGCACCACCTTCCTGGCCGATCGCGCCTGTGGCGACGACGGCCTGCTCGTGCCGCGCAAGCTGCCCGGCGCGGTAATCCACGAGCGCGACGCGGTGCTGGCGCGCGTGCGCCAGCTTCTCGAAGAAGGCACCGTCACCAGCAGCACCGGCAAGAAGATCCCGATGCGCGTGCATTCGATCCTGCTGCACGGCGACACGCCCGGCGCCGTCGACCTGGCTCGCGCCGTGCGTGGCGTGGTCGAGCAGGCGGGGCGCGTGGTGCCCATCTCAAAACAATCGACCTGATGCATCGGGGCACGAACATGGTGCTTACCCTTACTCATATGCACAGATGCCGGGCGACATAAGGGGGGCTTATCGCTCCACAGTCAATCCGTCTTGGCGCCGCCCGCAGGCGCTGGCTACAGTGAAATCCAGGCAGTCATCTGCCCCTTAACGAAAGAACCCGATATGCCGTTTTCCGACTACAAGACCGCGCTGGTGACCGGAGCCTCTTCAGGCATCGGCGCCGCCGTCGTCGAACGCCTGAGCAAGGAAGGCCTCAAGGTCCACGCGCTTGCGCGCAGCGCCGACAAGCTGGCCGACCTGGCCGCGCGCACCGGCTGCATTCCGCACGCCATCGACGTGAGCGACCTCGCCGCAGTCACGCGCCTCGCGAAGGAAGTCGAGTTCGACGTGCTGGTCAACAACGCCGGCGTGGACCGCCCCGGCTCCATCCTCAAGGCCGACGCCGAAGGCATCGACCTGCTGGTGGACGTCAACCTGCGCGCCGTGCTGCACCTGTGCCGGCTCGTGGTGCCCGGCATGGCGGCGCGCGACCGCGGTCATGTGGTCAACATCAGCTCCATTGCCGCGGCCTACAACTTCGGCGGCAACAGCACCTACCACGCGACCAAGGCGGCCGTGAGCATGCTGTCGCGCCAGCTGCGCATCGACTGCTTCGGCAAGCGCGTGCGCGTCACCGAAATCTGCCCGGGCCGCGTGGCCACCGACATCTTCGCGCACGTGCACGGCGACTCCGAAGACACCTACAAGCGCTTCGTCGAAGGCTATGAACTGCCGCAGGCCGAAGACATTGCCAACGCCATCGCCTTCGCCATTGCCGCGCCCATCGCGGTGAACGTGGGCCACATGGAAATCACGCCCACGCTGCAGGTGCCCGGCGGCCTTTCGACCACGCGGCCGGAAACGCCGCGCGACTGAGCCCCAGCTCCATGCACGCCACGCAAAGGAACAGCGCATGAAGGACTTCGACCTGCTGGCGATCCTGCTGAAGCCGGAGTTCGGCGACATGCTGCTGCATGGCCTGCTGGAGACGCTGAAGATCGCGGCCGGCTCCTGGCTGCTGGCGATGACCATGGCCGTCGTGCTGCTGGTGGTGCGGCTCACGCCGAACCGCATTGCCGAGCGCATCGTGGCCGGCTATGTCTCCTACCACCGCAACGTGCCCACGCTGGTGCAGCTCATGTTCTGGTACTTCGGCATCTTCAGCCTGCTGCCCGATGCGCTGCAGGGCTGGCTGTCGGTGCACAACGCCGAGAGGCTGCTGTCGATCGTCGCGCTCGGCCTGTGCCAGGCCGCCTACTTCAGCGAAGACATGCGTTCGGGCCTGCGCGCCATTCCGTCGGGGCAGGCCGAGGCCGCGCGCGCGCTCGGCCACGGCTACATCGGCTCGATGCGCCACGTGATGCTGCCGCAGGCCATCCGAAACGCGGTGCCGGCGCTGGTGAACCACAGCGTTTCGCTCTTCAAGAACAGCAGCCTGGCCATGGCCATCGGCGTGGCCGAGCTGACGCACGCGGTGAAGGAAATCGAGAGCCAGAGCTTTCGCACCTTCGAGGCCTACAGCGTGGCCACCGTGCTATACCTGGTGTGCTCGCTGCTCATCATGGCGGTGGGCGGCTGGCTGTCGCGGCGCTATCGCATCGTCGGTGCACGTTAAGCCGGAGCCACGATGTTCAGCGTCTACGAAATTCTTCGCGACAACTGGCTGCTGCTGCTGGTCGGCCAGTACCCCACCGGACCGCTCGGCGGCATCGTCGCCACCCTGATCCTGTCGGTGCTCGGCATCGTGCTGGCCTTTCCGCTGTCGGTGCTGCTTGCGCTGGCACGGCTCTCGCCATGGCGCCTGCTGCGCTGGCCCGCCACCGTGCTGGTGTACGTGGTGCGCGGCGTGCCGCTGCTCATGGTGATTTTGTGGGTCTACTTTCTGGTGCCCATCCTCATCGGGCGCGAGGTGTCGGGCTTCACCACCATGCTGTGCACGCTGGTGATCTACGAAGGAGCCTACCTCTCGGAGGTGGTGCGCGCCGGCATCCAGTCGCTGCCCAAGGGCCAGAGCGAGGCGGCGCGCGCGCTCGGCCACAGCCACCTGGGCACCATGTGGTCCGTGATCCTGCCGCAGGCGCTCTACAACATGCTGCCGAGCATGCTGAGCCAGTTCATCTCCACCATCAAGGAGACCACGCTGGGCTACGTGATCAATGTGCAGGAACTCACCTTCGCGGCCAACCAGATCAACAACCAGCTGCTGACCAAGCCGTTCCAGGTGTTCTTCATCCTCGCGATGACCTACTACGTGGTCTGCTTCAGCCTGACCCAACTGGCGCAGTGGCTGGAGCGGCGCATCGCGCACAAGCGGCTCGGCGCCGCGCCGGTGAAGGCCGCCGAAGACGGCGTGCCGCTTCCAACCCCTGTGGTGACCCAGCCATGACAACGCCCGCTCCACACCCCGCAGGGCGGCCCGCTGCCGCCAAGGACGACACCATGATCCTGTTCTCGAACATCAACAAGTGGTACGGCGACTACCAGGCGCTGGCCGACATCAATGCCGAGGTGAAGAAGGGCGAGGTCGTCGTGGTCTGCGGGCCTTCGGGCTCCGGCAAGTCCACGCTGATCCGCACCGTGAACCGGCTGGAAGAAGTGAAGTCGGGGCAGCTGCTGTTCGACGGCCACGACATCCATGCGCCCATGGGCAGCGCGGCGCTGAACAAGCTGCGCAGCCGCATCGGCTTCGTGTTCCAGAGCTTCAACCTGTTTCCGCACCTGTCGGTGCTGGAGAACATCATGCTGTCGCCGATGCGCGTGCTCGGCGTGAAGCGCGGCGACGCGAAGGCCAAGGCCGGGCAGCTGCTCGAACGCGTCGGGCTGTCGAACAAGGCGGGTGCGTACCCGGCGCAGCTCTCGGGCGGCCAGCAGCAGCGCGTGGCGATTGCCCGCGCGCTGGCGATGGAGCCGCCGGCCATGCTGTTCGACGAACCCACCAGCGCGCTCGACCCCGAGATGGTGGGCGAGGTGCTGTCGGTGATGCGCGGGCTTGCCAACGACGGCATGACCATGATGTGCGTCACCCACGAAATGAACTTCGCCCGCGAGGTGGCCGACCGCGTCTGGTTCATGGACGCGGGCCGCATCCTGGAGAAGGCCGACCCCGAGACCTTCTTCGGCAGTCCGCAGCATCCGCGCGCGCAGCGCTTCCTGTCGGACCTGCGCGCGCATTGAGTCCAGTCCCCGTCGTTCACTTTTTCGCAATCTCCCAGGAGCTCACCATGTCGAACAAGACCGTCTTCCGCCTCGCCATTCTTGGCACCTGTCTCAGCGCGGCCTCGCTGCTCGCGCACGCCGACCAGTGGAGCGACATCAGCCAGCGCAAGGAGCTCAAGTGCGGCACCTTCGCCGACGTGCCCCCCTTTGCGGCACCCGACCCGAAGACGCGCGAGATGGTGGGCCACGACGTCGACCTGTGCAATGCGCTCGCCAAGGAGCTCGGCCTCACCGCCAAGGTCACGCCGCTGTCGGTGGAGGCGCGCGTGCCCGAAGTGAAGCTCGGCCGCGTCGACGTGACCATCGCCAACCTGGCCTACACCAAGAGCCGCGGCGAGCAGATCCAGTTCAGCGACCCGTACTACGTGGCCAAGGAAATGCTGGCCGTCAAAGCCTCCGACCCCGGCACGGCCAAGGCCGACTTCAAGGGCAAGCGCCTGAGCTCGACCAAGGGCTCCACCTCCGAGATGTCGATCAAGATGAACGGCTCGGAACCGGTCACGTTCCAGGACACGGGCTCGGCCTTCATGGCGGTGCAGCAGAACAAGTCGGTCGGCATGGTCGCCAACACCATGACCATCACCAAGCTGGTCAACCAGTCGAAGACCGAAGGCGTCGCGCTGAAGATGATCAAGGACCCGATGGTGCTCCAGCCCATCGGCATCGGCATGAAGAAGGACGAGCCCGTGCTGCTGTCCAAGGTGAACGCTGCCCTCTACGCGCTGGAGAAGTCGGGCGAGCTCGACCGCCTCTGGGCCAAGTGGCTGGGCCCGAACACCGAATACAAGATGGTGCGCGAAGAGAAGGTCACGCCGCTGGCTGACCTGAAGTTCGAACTGCTGCCCTGATCTGAAGAGCATCAGTCGTAGTTGGTGAACCGGCTCGGCTCCTGTGTCGACTGGTTCAGCGGCTGATAGCCCTGGATGTTCTGCAGCAGCGTGCTCGTCGGGTTCGAGCCGATATTGCCAAAGCCGTTGAACTGGATCTGGAACATCAGCCGCGTGTCGGGCGTGGTCCGGCCCGACACGAGGCGCTCGAGCACGACGCGGCCCACCCAGCAGCAGGCGTTGTATTCCGCGCCGATCAGGCTGTCGGACATCGCGTGGTCGTGCAGGCTGTAGCTCAGCCGCCCCACCGCATACCAGCGCCCCGGGTCCGTGGGCGACTTGTTGCCGAAGAGGCCTCTCGTCAGCTCGCTCAGCGGCCACTGCCAGTTGAAGTCCACCGTCTTCGTGCCGTCGTCCGCGGTCGAGCTGCTGTCCGCCTGGTAGCGGAAGGCCGCGGTGAGCGTGTGGTACGGCGCGGGCGTGTAGCGCAGGGTGAGCGCGTCGCGCGAGCTCTTGCCGGTATCCATGTTGTATTGCGCGATGCCGTCCACGCTCCACTTAGGATTCCAGTGCACCAGCCCGCCGACGATGAAGTCGCCCGTGCGGTCGGTCACGGCGGTGCCGCTGGGCAGCGTGACGTTCTGGTCGCTGAAGCGAAAGCGCTGCGCGATGCCGAAGCGCGCCGACTCGGCGCCGGTGGTCGGGTCGATCAGGCGCGTGCTCACGCCCGTGGTCAGCGTGTTGGTGTCCGAGACGCGGTCGTTGCCCGAGAACGCGTTCTCGGTGTAGAGCGTGGCAAAGCTGATGTCATTGGCGGCCGTGTCGTACACGGGCAGCTGGCTCTGGTCGCGGTAGGGCGTGTGCACGTAGAAGGCGCGCGGCTCCAGCGTCTGACGCCATGCGCGCCCGAAGAGGTTGGTGTCGCGCTCGAACACCAGACCGCTGTCGAGGCTCACGGTCGGCACCACGCTGGTGATGGAGGTCGCGCCGCTGGCCAGCGACGAATCGAGCTGGTAGGCGGCGGTGTGCAGCAGCAGCTTCGGAATCACGTAGCCGCCTGGTGTGACCCACGGCCGGCTGATCTGCAGGTTGCCGACCATTCGCTCGCCGTTGGGCTGCTTGATGCCGTTGAGCGTGGGCGAGTAGGCCGAATCGATCTCGAAGCGTGTGTAGTCCAGCGTGCCCGACACGTCGAAGCCGTGCCAGTCGTACTTGTTGTAGTTGGCCGTGATCTGCGGCACACGGTTGTACGAAGGTGTGATGGGCGAGGCCGCGTACTGCAGCGTCTGGTAGGCGAGGGTGCGCGCCTGGCCGCTCCAGTCGCCCTTGGTCCAGTTGAGGTCGAACTCGTTGGTGAGCGTGCGCGAGGTCAGCGTGGGCGTGTGCGAGAAGTCGCGCCAGTAGTCGTCGTCGCTCACGCGGTTGATGTTGAACGAGGTGCTTAGCGAATCGAGCCCGAAGGGCTTGGGATCCAACTGCTGGTTGTGCTGAGCCCACAGGCCCCAGCGGTTGATGCCGCGCAGGCTGTCGCTGGGCATCTCGTCCACGCGGATCTGGCCGCTGTAGGTTTTCTCGAGGTAGCGGAACTCGGTGCCCAGGTTCACGCCGCGGCTGGTCATGATCTCGGGGTACAGCGTGAGGTCGCGGTTGGGAGCAATGTTCCAGTAGTAGGGCTGCAGGTACTCGAAGCCGTTGGTGGTGTCGTAGCCGATCACCGGCGGCAGCAGGCCGCTCTGGCGCGCGTTGCTGAGCGGAAAGCTCACCGACGGTATCGAGGGCGTGGTCACGCCGAGGAAGCTGATCTGCGCGTCGGTGGCGGTTGCGAGGTTGGTGTCGGTGTCGGTGGTCATCGTGACCGCCGTGAGCATCCACGCAGGCACCCAGCTCGAATAGTTCTCGCGCAGGCAGGTGGTGTAGGTGGCGTGCCGCGCGATCGACACCTTCGGGTCGACGAAGTCGATGCGGTCGGCCTCGCCATGCCCGCCGTTGGCCAGCAGCGTGTAGCGCACGTGGTTGAAGAAGCCCTCGAAGCTCTCGACCTTCAGGTGCAGCTCGGGGCCTTCGTACACGTTGCCGGCCTGGTTCAGGTGCACGTTGCCTGTGGCCGTGGCCAGGTCGCCCGGCGGCTGGTATTCGAGCCGGTCAGCCGTGATGCGCGTGTCGCCGCGCCGCAGCGAAGCATTGCCTTCGACCACCACTTCGAGGTCGGGCCGACCGCTGAGCTTGTCGCCGTCGACCAGGCTCGGGCGCGTGCTGCGTTCGGTCGGCGCGATGGTCTCCGCGAGCTCCGGCGTGCGGCGCAGCGTCATCGGCGCCTCGGTCCATGTTTCCTGTGCCGGGGCCGTCTGTGCACGCAGCAGGAGCAGCGACAGCAACACCATCGGCGGCCGCGGAAAACCGCGCCAGCGTAATTTCATGTGAGAGGATTTCCAGGAAGCAAGCCGGCGTCGGGTCAGGCGTCTTGCCTGGCGTGCGATTCCCATGCAAAGCCGACGCCATAGACCGAGCGGATCCAGTCGTGCTCGGTCGAGACGGTGGCGAGCTTCTTTCTGAGGTTCTTGATGTGGGTGTCGACCACGCGTTCGTTGACGTCGAGCGCCTCCGGGAACGCGGCTTCGAGCAGCTTCGAGCGCGTCAGCACCCGTCCGGGCTCCTGCGAAAGCGCGCGCAGCAGCAGCGACTCGCGGCGCGTCAGGGGCAGGTAGTGCCCGTCGAGAATCGCGCAGCCGCGCACGGCTCCGAAGGTGATCGGCACCGAAGGGCGCGCGACGATGCGGCGCTGCGCATAGCGCCGCAGCACCGTGTGGATGCGCACCACGACTTCCCTCGGAGAAAAGGGCTTGCACACGTAGTCGTCCGCGCCGAGCTCGAAGCCGCGCAGCCGGTCGGCTTCGTGCGCAAGCGCCGTCAGCATGATGATCGGGTGGTCGCTGCGCGCGCGGATCTTCTCCAGGATCTGCAGGCCGTTGACGTGCGGCAGCTGAACGTCGAGCAGCGTGAGCGCGGGCGGCGAGGTCAGGATGCGATGCAGCGCGACCGCGCCGTCGTCGATGTGGTCGACTTCGTGCCCGGCGCGGTGCAATTCGTCCAGCAGCACCGACGCGGCGTCGCGCCCTTCCTCCACCAGCAGGATCCGGCTCATCGCGTCATTGCAGCTTCAGGACGCCCGGATGCGCCGGCCTGACCGGGGCCTGCGCGCTCTTTTCGCGACTGTTCCTCATGTGGTCGTCGACCGTCAGGTTGCCCTGCAGGCCGGTCAGCAGCCGCAGCGTGCGGTCGATGGCGTTGTCGTCGAGCATCGGATAGCCCTGCTCGGTGCGCCCGTTGTTGCGCGCCACGCGCGCGATGTAGGGCAGGTCCTGCGGCGTGATGACGACGGACGGCATCACGCCCTGAAGTTCCACGCCCTCGAACGGCAGCAGCACGAAGTACTGCACCCGCAGGTCGGGCGGCAGCAGGCTGCGCAGGTGCGTGGTCTTGCGACCGCACTGCCAGGCCGGGTCTTTCACCTCGCGCGCCAGCGAATGCCCGTTCTGGCGCAGGAACCAGCGCGGCAGCGCCTGGGCGGCGGTCTTGCGATACACCACCGCGTTGCGCCAGCCCTTCACCTCGAACAGGTACACGCCGGCCTCGCACACCAGTGCCACGTCGAAGCGGGCCGTAGGCACGGCGCTGCCTTCGTACATGGGGATGACGAGATCCCGAAGCACATGCATCCGATCGAATGCGGGCTGGAACGCACTGACGAGTTGCTGGATGGCCAGCGTGGTCGCCGTGGTGTTGTTCGCTTGCTCGCCCTCCGCCGGGCACGCGCGGCGCACGGGTGCGGCAGTGTCGGGCTTCGGGTGTCCGTGGCCGGCCAGCTTCAGCACGGGGCGGGTGGGAACTTTATGCAAGGCAGTGGTCATGTAAGGCTCCTTCGAACTTCAAGGATTGCGCAACTTTCGGGAGACTTTGTGCAGAAACGGCAATTGATCCGTTTGTTCGGCCTGCGCGGATTGCGGGCCCGCGATCGAGTCGATCGACGGGCTGTTTCCGATGCTTCCCATGAAGACGACCCACGCAAGAGCCAGCTCGCCGTTGGCTGCGGCCAGCACGTGCAGGTCGAGCAGCAGGCCCTGGAAGTCCTCCATCAGCTGCACTTCGGAGATTTCACCGCGGTCGCGGCGCTGCTTCGACGATTCGAATTCGGCCCTTGCATTCGCGACGCGCGCGTACGCGGTGTTCGCGATGTCGCTCTGCGCCTGCAGGCGGCGCAGTGCCTCTGAAACCTGCTCTCGTGCTTGCGCAACCGCGTGCACGTAGAAGGGATTGCCGGGCACGTCGATGTCCTGTTGTGCTTCGTTCGTCGCTTCGTTCGTCGCTTCGATCACGCCGTCGGGCATCGCGCTCGCGTCGGCGCCGTAGAGTGCGGCGGCCAGGTTGACGTCGTTCCTGTTTGAAAGCACCGCCATCGGGAGCTCGCGCGGCACCTCGGCTGCGAAGCGGGGCAGCGACTTGTCCTGCAATGCGTCGGCGAGCATTTCGTTCAATGCGGCTTCCGACATGTGGCACTGCTTCGCCAGATAGGCGATGTAGCTCGCGCGTTGCGCCTGCAGCTTGCCGATGGTCGTTTCCGCGCTGGCGTGCCGCGCCGCGAGCTGCTTCGCAAAGTCGTCGTATGGCTGCGCGGTGCCCTGGATGAGCATGGTTTGCCGCACGACGGCAGAACGCGTGTTCTCCAGATAGATCAGCTCGAGCGTCTTTACCTTGAGCGCGATGTAGGTCGCGGCCACGCCCGATTCGTTGGCGCCGCCCGATGCGGCCATCAGCCGGTTCATCGCCGTGTCCTCGAAGCTGGCCCACCAGTGTTGCTGCTGCGTGTTTGCCGGCGCCTGCGTGCGCACCTTGTGGTCGACGAACATGCTCGCCGCAAGCACGGAGGTGGAGTGAACCATTGCGATGCTCGTGCTGGCGCATGCGATGGCCAAGGCGCCGCAAATCGCCGCTATCAGGATTCGTGAGCGCTTCACCTGTGAGTCTCCAGCTTCGTCATGCGTGGATCTTTTCAGGCGATCTGGGAGAAATTTGAAGGACGCTGCAATGGCCCTGCCGCATGAGGCCTGCGCGTGTGTGATGTACGCGCACAACACTCGAAGCCGCAGAAAACGGAACCACCAAATTCCTCCTGATTTGGGCGAAACCATGCGTACAGCCGGTCGATACCGAACGGCCGCATCAGACCTGAAACTGGAGAACCCTGAATGAAGAAAACCCTCACGGCATTCGCTGCCCTGGCCGTCTGCGGCCTGGCTTCTGCCCAATCGTCCGTCACGTTGTTCGGCGTCGTGGACGCTGGCCTGACCTACCAGTCGAGCACCTCGCGCGACACGACCACCGGCGCGTCGGTCAAGCAAAGCAAGACGAGCCTGGGCAACTCGGCCTACAACTCCAGCCGCATCGGCTTCCGCGGCACCGAAGACCTCGGCGGCGGGCTGGCAGCGAGCTTCTGGCTCGAAGCGCCCATCACCAACGACGACGGCGCCACCGGCATCTCCACCTTCGCGCGCCGCTCCACCGTGAGCCTGTCGGGTGGCTTCGGCGAGCTGCGCCTGGGCCGCGACTACACCGCCACCTTCTGGAACGACACCGTGTTCGACCCGTTCGGCACCAACGGCTCGGGCACCAACGTCATCAGCACCGTCAGCGGCAACACCACCATCAACAATGCCAACTACGTGCGTGCCAGCAACTCGATCGGCTACTTCCTGCCGCCGAACCTGGGCGGCTTCTACGGCCAGGTGCAGTACAGCCTGCACGAGAACGCCAGCACCGACGCCACCAGCACCACGGCAGCTTCCAGCAGCACGGCTGGGCGCTACGTCGGTGGCCGCTTCGGCTATGCCAACGGTCCCCTGGACGTGGCACTGGCCGTGGGCCAGAGCACCGTCGTGGACACCACCGCGCTGGAGCGCAGGGTGCAGACCATCAACCTGGGCGCTTCGTACGACTTCGGTCCTGTGAAGCTGTTCGGCGAGCTGTCGAACGTGAAGAACAAGTTCGACTACGCGGCAGCGGCTGACACGCACGACACCTACAACGGCTACCTGATCGGCGCGACCGTGCCGGTGGGCGCAGGCCTGATCCGCGTGGCGTACTCGCAAGTGCGCTACAACGAAGGCACGGCCGGCATCACGGGCGAAGACCCGATGGCACGCAAGTTCGCAGTTGGCTACGTGCACAACCTGTCCAAGCGCACGGCGCTGTATGCGACGGTGGCGCGCGTGAACAACCGCAACGACGTGAACTACACGGGCAGCCTGGTGTCGGCCAGCACCACGGGCTACGGCAGCACGGGCACCAGCTACACGGGCCTGCCGCGCTCTTCCACCGGCTACGACTTCGGTATCCGCCACGCGTTCTGATGACGTGAGGACGTGAAGGGAGCAGCGCGGCCAGCAAGCGGCCGCGCTGCTCGCCCCCGCTGCGCAGCATGGACTGCGCGGCGCCGGGGCATCGCTGCGCTCGGGAGGGACCTCAGGGCAGCGAGGAGATGGAGCCGCAGTTTCAAGGCAGGTGAAATGAAAAAACAGTCATTCGTGCTCGCGCGCTGGTTGCGCGCGTCCGTCTTCTTGCTCGTTGCCTTCGGGTCGCTCGCAGCGGCGCAGGCACAGGCACAGAACAGAATCGAATCAGTCACGGGCTCCGTGCAGGCAGGCAGCGAAGTGCTGCGTGTCGATTTTTCCGAACCGTTGGCCGCAGCGCCCAACGGCTTCGCCATCCAGTCGCCGGCGCGCATCGCGCTCGACTTTCCTGGCATGACCAGCCGCCTGGGCCGGGAAGCCATCGATATCAGCCAGGGCAACCTGCGCTCCGTCAACGTGGTGCAGGCGGGCGAGCGCTCGCGCCTCGTGCTCAACCTGAAGCAGGCGACCGCCTATACGACCGAGCTGCGCGGCAAGTCGCTGCTGGTGGTGCTGCAACCCGCGGCGGGCCCCGCGCTGGTGGCTTCCACACCCTTCGAGTTTGCCGAGAACCGCAACCGCGACGTGCTGCCATTGCGCGACGTCGATTTCCGCCTGGGCACCGAGGGTGCCGGCCGCGTGATCGTGTCGCTGCCCAACGACCAGGTGGGCGTGGACATCCGCCAGCAGGGCAAGGGCCTCGTGGTCGAGTTCACCAAGTCGTCGCTGCCCGAGGGGCTGAACCGCCGGCTCGACGTGTCCGACTTCGGCACGCCGGTTCAGTCGGTGAGCATGCAGCAGTCCGGCGACCGCGTGCGCATGGTGATCGACCCGCGCGGCGAATGGGAGCACAGCGCCTACCAGAGCAACAGCCAGTTCGTGGTGGAAGTGCGTCCGCGCAAGGAAAACCCCAACAAGCTCGCGCAAGGCACGGGCTACAGCGGCGAGAAGCTGTCGCTGAATTTCCAGAACATCGAGATCCGCTCGCTGCTGCAGGTGATTGCGGACTTCACCAACTTCAACATCGTCACTTCGGACTCCGTCAGCGGCACGCTCACGCTGCGCCTCAAGGACGTTCCGTGGGACCAGGCGCTCGAGATCATCCTGGAGGCGAAGAACCTCGGCATGCGCAAGAGCGGCAGCGTGCTGCGCATCGCGCCGGAAGACGAGCTCAATGCCAAGGAAAAGATCAAGTACGAGGCGCAGGCCACGCTGCAGGGACTGGAGCAGCTGCGCACGCAGTCCTTCCAGCTCAACTATGCGAAGGCCGCTACCGTGGCGCAGGGCCTTACCGGCACCGGAAGCAGTGGAGGCGGCGGTGGCAGCTCGGGCTCGACCACCCGCATCCTGAGTTCGCGCGGCAGCGTGCTGGCCGAGGTGCGCACCAACCAGCTCTTCGTGACCGACATTCCCTCGCGGCTGTCGCAGGTGGCTGACCTCCTGCAGAAGCTCGACGTGCCGGTGCGTCAGGTTCTGATCGAGGCGCGCTTCGTCGAGGCGACCGACACCTTCAGCAAGTCGCTGGGTGTCAAGCTCGGCGGCGGCTCCGTCAATTCGAACTCGTCGGTAGGCGTGACGCCTTCCGTCAGCTCGACCACGACCGGCGGCGTGACCACCACCACCAGCACCAACACTTACTCGAGCACCAGCTTCGTCAACCTGCCGGCTACCAGCACGACCGGCGATGCGGTCGGCACCTTCGCGCTGTCGCTGTTCAATTCGAGCCTGACGAAGATGCTCAACCTCGAAATCTCCGCGCTGGAGGCGGACGGCAAAGGCAAGGTGGTTTCGAGCCCGCGCGTGGTGACGGCCGACCAGACCAAGGCGCTGATCGAGCAGGGCACCGAGCTGCCCTACCAGGTAGCGACATCGAGCGGCGCCACGTCCATCGCGTTCCGCAAGGCCAACCTCAAGCTCGAGGTAACGCCGCAGATCACGCCCGAGGGCAACATCATCCTGGCGCTCGACGTCAACAAGGACACCGTGGGCCAATCGACCACCGCGGGCTACGCCATCAACACCAAGCACATCCAGACCGAAGTGCTGGTGGAGAACGGCGGCACCGTCGTCATCGGCGGGGTCTTCGAGCTGACGGACACCAACTCGGAGTCCCGCGTGCCGGTGCTGGGCGAACTGCCGATGGTCGGCGCGCTGTTCCGCACCCGCAGCCGGGTCAACAACAAGACCGAGATGCTGATCTTCATCAGCCCGAAGATGATTTCGGATCGGAACGCGGCGCGTTGAGCCTGATCGCTACAGGCGCATCTACAGGCGCATCAGGGATCGCTTCTGGCTCTCGGCCTTCTTCGCGGCCTGCAGTCTCAGTCCCAACGCTGTCGCCTGTGCTGCAATCTGGTCTCTCAGGGCCCTCACCCGGTCCCTGAGCGCGACGAGATTCGCCGTGATGGTGGCTCGGCGCACGGTGTCGGCTCCATCGATCAGGCGGCACACGTTTTCTATGCCCGACAAGAGGCCTTCCAGCTGGGTGATGAGGAACAGGCATTCCTTGCGCAGCAAAGTGAGCTTCTTCACCAGCGCCTTGAGGGCCTCCAGGTTCCCTGTCAACCCGACCGCGAGCTGTTGTGTGATCTCTGCCGCATGTGGCTGCCACTGCGTCTGGAATCTGAAGAGCATGTTGGTGAAGATCGGTACGGTCGCCAGATGCATGTCGGACCCCAGGGCCAGCTGGGTCAGGTGGTGCGTCCGATTGCTCGTTCGGTGCAGCGCACCCACTACCGGCACCAGCCCGGGCCCGATGTTGGTCAGGATCAGGTGGAGTATTTCCACGGGCATCGACAGCAGGCCGACCGGCATGGGCTGGTGTGCGATGGGAACTATCGTGATGGTGTTGGAGGCAGACTGAACGGCCACCGAGCCGCCTGGGGGCGGTGGCAGATCGGGAGGCGGGTGAGGAGAGTCAGGCGCCAAGTCCTCCGGCAGAGTGCCTTCGTCAACAAAGGGGCCGCACCTTGGGCGCTGGGTGCAATAGACCGGGGGAGTGTGCGGGTCCCAGCATTTCAGACCGCAGCTGCAAACATAGGGTGGCATCGCTGTTCTCCTCGAAGTGCGATGGAGGCCGTCGTCCCGCTCGCGATTCTCGAAGAGTGCCGTCCGGCTGCAATCACCCGATCATGTGATCCGCCCCTGGCGCCTGCCGGATGGCCGTCCTGTCCGGCGCCGCCTCGGCTTCTTCCTGCTCCATCCAGTGCGTCCCGGCGCCATGTGCCTTGTTGCCGGCCTCCACGGCCGCCTGGAATGCGGCGCGCACCGACGGCGTGTCAGGCTCCCACAGCCAGTGGCCCTCGACGGGGTGCCCGAACAGGCCCACGCACGGCAATCGCCAGCGCAGGCGGATCCATGGGCGCGAAGCTGCGGGAGTGCACATGCCGGCGAGTCTGCGCGGCGATGTGGGAGACATCTTGAGGGGAGCGCCTTGTGTGCAGCGGCGTTGTTTTCCAACGCCGACTGTCAGGTAGGCAATGCCCTTGTGCCCTTCCTCACTGCCCATCGGTCAGCCGCCGCCACGAGATGCGGCGTGTGCTGCTTGAAGAGGAAACCGGAATGGTGGTCGTCGTCACGGTACCGGTGGAGTCCTTGGTGGTGGCGACGGTCTTGCCGCTGCTGGTCACCGCGAGCGCAGCCGAACTCGACAAGCCCGAGCTCGACAGCAGAACGCCCGTATTGCTGGCGCCCGACACCGCCAGGCCGGTGGCGTAGTTGACGTAGTTGATGTAGCTGGAGCCGCCGGTGCTGCAGGCGCCCGAGGTGCTGGGCGTGTTGGAGACGTAGACCAGCGTGCCGGAAGAAAGCACCGGGTCCTCGTCGACGCGTTCGCCCGACTCGGGCATGTCCACGAACCAGCCGTACATGGTGCTGAAATTGGTGGTGTAGCTCACTGAACTGGCAGCCGTGCGCACCCCGGAGGTGTCGGTGAGCGTCAGCTTGACGAAGCAGTTGGTCACCGTTCCCGTGCTGCACGCATTGCTGCGCGGGTTGCTGTAGATGGCGCTGGTGGTGGAGCTGCCGCTCAGCGAATCCTTGATGGCGTACATGGACTGCACCTGTGTCGTCGTGATGTCGGTCACGCCCAGGTATGAGCCGGTGCCGACGAAGACCACGTGCTGGCTGCTCACCAGCCCCAGTTCCGGCGCGGTGGTGATGGGCTGGCGGTTGCCCGAGCTGTCCGACAGCGTGGCCAGAAGCTGCACCGTGGCGCTGCCGCTGCTGGAGGCCAGGGCGCTGATGTCGAAGCGCCAGAGATTGCCGAACAGGTCGCCGCCGTAAAGCTGTGTGGTCGTGTTGTCTGTGGAGCTGTTGGTCCAGCCGCTGATCTTCGCCAGGCCGCTGGGGCAAGGCGCGACGGAACAGCCGGTCACCGTGCCACCGCTGGAGGTGGTGCCCATGCCGTTGTCTACCTTCTTGATCAGCGCGCCGGTCATGGCGTTTCTCACCCACAGATGGCCTTCGCCGTCGCCGTCGGAGACGTTGTTGTAGCCGGAGCTGAGGATGACCGCCCAGGTCCCGTCCGACAGCTTGGTGATCACCGGGGCGCCATAGGTGTAGCCCAGGTCCACGTCGTATAGATTGGGCGTGAGCGTGCTGCTCGAACTGAACTCCCACAGCACCGTCGGGGAGGCCGGGTCTGTCACGTCCAGTGCGAAGTACGCGCGGCCGCCATCGCCCAGGCCGCCCACGATGATGGTGTGCCAGGCACTGTTGTAGTAGACGTCGGCCTGCGTGATCTGGCCGTCCACGAAGTAGACGTGGTTGGACGCATAGTTCTTGTCCGCCAGCTTGTACAGATTGGGCAGCAGAACCGAAGGGATGTACGCCCAGGTCTCGGCGCCCGTGTCGGCATTGAAGGCATGCAGCATGCCGTCGTTGGAACCCACATAGACCATGCCCTGTCGCGAGGCGTAGGTGGACTTGAAGGTGGCATAACCCGAGTCGCTGTAGCTGCGCGAAGGGGCCTTGATGTACACCGGCGTGGAGTTGACGACGTCGCCCAGGACGTGGGTGCGCGAACGGTAGTACTTGGTGTTGGTGGAGCCTTCGTTGCTGCGGTCGCCACGCAGGTAGTTCACCAGGTTCACCGCGCCCGCGCCGGTGGTGGTGCCAGCGGTGGAACTGTTCACCTGGGATGCCGTCGCCAGACAGGCGCTGCCCGAACTGCACAGCTGGGACAGCGAGCTGATCGACGCGATCTTGAAGTAGCCCTGCATCGTCGTCGTGAGCGCATCCCAGGAAAAACTGAGCTTCGTCGCGGTGCTGGGGTCGTAGGTGAAGATGGTGCGCGAGGCATAGCCGACGTTGTCCAGCAGTGCCGTGGTGGTGAGGCTGCCCGAAGTGCTCGAGCAGTCGGAGCCCGCGCCCGACTCGGCCCAATCGGCGGTGGTGGAGGTGACCCCGGTGCTGGAATCGACCGCGTAGCGCGCCAATTCACCAAACCACTTGCCGGAACAATAGGTGGTCGAGAAGGTGTAGCCGGCCGTGGTGGAGGTCAGCACGGGCGCGCTTTGCGCAACGGCTGCGGAGCTGCTGGTCGTGGCGTCCACGGTATTGAGGAAGTTGGTCAGGCCGGTCTTGATATCGGCCGCGTTGGACGCGCTGTAGTAGCTGCCCCGGCCGTTGACGGCGGCATGCCACAGGTCGTCGATGGCGGTTTGCGTGTCGCTGACCGGCGTGGGCCAGTTGCAACTGCCGGAGCTCTGCCAGCCGCACACTCCGGAAGTCTGCGTCGTGCTGCTGGTGGTGGTTCCGTTGGCGACGTCGTAGTAGTCGCCGCTCGTGGCATTTGCATAGTCCGCATCGAACAGCATGTAGCCCGAGGCACCCAGGCCGATGGTGGATGTCACCATGTTCTGGCGCTTGTTGGAATAGCTGTTGCTGGAGACATCCGTGCCGCTCGAATTCGTCGTGTTGCTCAGGGAGGATGAGCGCAGGTCGGTGACGTAGTAGTACTCCGCCACGTCGGCCAGCGTGTTGGACACCTTGTTGCCATCGAGATAGGGGCGGGACTCGCTGCTGTCCTGGTCGCCGATTGCGGTGGAGCCGTCGGCCTTGTAGGGCGTCGCGGTCTCGTTCCAGTAACCGTCGGTCGACAGCAGTGTGTAGTTGCGCTGGCAGGCGTACTGCATCGGATCGGTGGTTGCGACTCCATTGATGGAGGAAACCTTGGCGGCGAAGTAGCGCCCGGCATTCGACAGTGCAGTGCGAAGCGGCGTGGTGCTGCTGGCCTGGGCGGCCACGAGCTTGCCGTACCACAGCGACTTCTGCCCGCCGCTGGTGGTGGTGTTGTCGGCGATGTTCAGGAAATCCGTCGAACTGCTGACTTTGTTGATGGTCATGTAGCCCAGCCGGTAGCTGGAGGTCAGCCCGCTGAAGGCGAGCGTCGTGGCGCTCTTCATCGTTTGCATGCGGGTGTGGTAGTAAGCCCACCAGTTGGCGAAGTTGGTCATCTCCTCCGCATAGGTGCAGGTGGTGCTGTTGGTGGTGCAGTCGGTGCGCGTCGTGGAGCGGGCGCTTGTGCCGGGGTAGGCATAGGTCGACGTGCTGCTGCTGATGGTGGTCTGCACCCAACTGCCCGGCGTGCCGCCGCTGAAGGCGGTGACGGTGGCCGTCATGCTGCCGGATTGCGTGACCAAGGGCGAATAGCCATAGGCATCGGTGCCCTTGGGCGAGGTGATGGTCACGGTGCTGCCGCTGCGGCTGGCGCTGTAGCCGGCAATGCCGCAGTTGCCGGTCTTGCTGCTGGTGCAGTTGTTGATGGCCGTGACGATGTTGGTGGCCACCGTGGTGGACGACGTGCTGGCCGTGGTCGTGGCCGAGAGAATCTGCACGCCGTTGACAGTGATGCCGCTGATGCTCGTGCTGCTCGATCCGCTGATGACGATAGTTGCGGTGGAGCTTATGCCCGGATACCGCGGGTACTTGTAGGTGGCCGGCGCGGAGGTGCTGTCGATGTATGCGGCCTGGCAGGTGCTCAATGCGGACGTGGTGCACCAGCGCAGGTAGGCCGGGTAGGCATAGGCAGTGGTGGCCGCACTCTGCTTGTTGCAAGTGCGCAGGTTGGCCGAGGAGCAGTACTCGCCCGGAATGAAGGTGTAGTACGTGGCGGGGGTGGTTGTTCCCGTGAGGTCGGTCGTGCCCGTGGAGATGATGCCGAAGCCGTCGGTCGGCACCTTGGCCCATGCCGACGTGTTGGCCGAAGTCATGCTGGTGTAGCTGGTGCCGGCGTAGTTGACAGGCGGCGAATAGGTGACCGACGGGTCGTAGTAGATGCCGTTGAAGCGGCTGTTGCGGTAGAGGTACGGATAGCTGCTGGCGCTGTAGTCGTCTGCCCAGTCCGGCAGGTAGGCAGACGCCATGCTGCCGGAGTTGTCCAGAATGAACATGATGTTGGGCTTGACCAGCGTGGCCGAGGATGTTTCCAGCGGGGCCGTGGCCAGGTCGGTGAGAGCACCGAAGGCGGGTGCTCCGAGGATCAGCGCCAGGGCGCCCATGCAGGCACGCCAGCGGCCGGCGATCGACCTGCGGCCGGGAAGGAACATATTCATAGGGCGACCATGGCTTGCGTGAAGGAGACGGTGTTGCGCGGCCCGCTCACCTTGACGGTGATGCGGTAATAGACCTGGGTACTGGACGTTTGGGTGCTGCCGGACTTCTTGCTTCCACCGGTGTTCACGGTCAGGGGTGAACTGCCACAACCGTTGGTGGATGACGCATCGCCTGTGCTGGCGCACATGCGCTGGATCAGATAGGCAGCGGTATTGCCCGAGCTGTCCTGGCTCAGCTGGATGGCGGTGTAACCCGCACTGGCCAATTGGGTCCACAGCTGCGACCAGGACTGCGTGCTGCCGGGATCGGTGCGCGTGGCGGCGTAGCCATGGCTCGCCTGGTCGCAGGCCAGCACGGAGGTTCCTGTCGAACAGGTGCTGGCGGTGCTGGAGCTGGTCTGTCCGCTGTTGTTCTCCAGCCAGGTCACCGCCGTCTCCACCGCCTGGTCGGCAGAGGTGGCAGCCGCCTGTTCGAAGGCCAGGTTGCCGGCGATGCTCGCCGAGCTGGAGACGGTGCGCATGAGGCCGATAGCGGCCATGCTCATGATCGCCAGCGCAATCAGGACGATGATCATGACGAAGCCACTCTGCCTGCGTTGCCTGCGCTGCGGGCTCAGCATGCGACGTCTCCGCTCTGGTAGGTGACCTGGTTGCCGTTCCAGATGATGTCGCGCAGCGGCACCGTGGTCTCGATGGTTTTGTAGCGGTAGTGCTTCCAGTCCGAGTTGGTGCTGAGGTCGATCGCCAGAGCGGTGGGCGTCACGGTGGTCAGCGTGCTGGTGGTGCTGGTGTTGGCGCTGCTGCCGGACCAGGTGGGTGCGGTGGTGGTGACCGAGTCCTTGTCGTATTGCTGGCTGCGCGCGACCACCGCGAGCCGCAGGCCAACCACCCGCAGCCAGCCACAGTAGCTGGACAGGCCCGAGGTATCGCTCGTGCTGCCGGGGGTGGTCTGGTCGTAGCTGTCGACCACGCCGTCCATCTTCGGCGTGCTCAGGTCGCTGGTGTCGCGGCCGTACTGGGCCCGCAGGCTGGCGACGTGGCTGGCCACCGGGACCCAGACGCTGCTGTTGAGCGTGGTGGTGTAGCTGGTGTTGCCGCAGTTGTAGGCCGCGTAGTCGCACACGGTGAGGTTGCCGTTGCGGATCGCATAGGCATGGATGACAGGGGCAGCCCCCAGGTTGTAGACGGCGGCCTCCGCTGACGCCAGGCCTGCGGTGCCGCTGGACACAGTCAGCACATAGCTCGCAATGGCAGTCACCTTGCCCAGAGTCATGGCGCATGAAGAGGTGCTGTCGCGCGTGGTCGAGGCGGCCATCACCCAGTCACCCGTGGCGAAGGACGACGGGGTGGTCACGGTGTAGCTGGTGGCGGTGCTGGTGCCCGCGAGAGCATCCCCCTCGGTGGGGCTGGCTGAACTGCCGCTGACGACCAGCAGCGTGTCGGTGCCGGTGTCGCCCGCGGGCACGAGCGAAGTGCCGGGATTGACCGTGACCGGGGCCAGCGACGACAGCGTGACGCTCTTGCTGTCGGAGGTCGTGGTGTACGTGAGACTGCAGCCCAGCAGCGTGTAGGCACTGATGCCCAGGCCGGCCTGGCTCAGTTCACGCGTCAGGATGTGGGTGGCCGTGGCGCCGTTGATTTCAGCGTCGCCGCTGGTGCTGGTCAGTCGCTGCTGTGTGCTTGTGGAGTACAGCAACTGCACAACGATCAGCACCGCCAGCATGCCGACCAGCAGGCCGACCATGAGTTCGATGATGCTGAAGCCGTGCTGGCTGCGAATGGGGCGTGGGACGGGCATGAAGGTTCTCACGGCTTCATCTGCGCCATGGCCACGTACTGGTGGGCGCTGCTGTCGCCTGGGCCCTTCCAGTAGATGGTGATGGTGGCCAGACTGCTGCTGACGGCCGAGCTGCCGCCGCCGGCTACCGTGCTGAAAGTGACGGTCGGCGGCAGGCTGCTGATGCCCGGCAGGTTCGATTTGTCGACGGTGGCCTTCCAGCTCGTGTAGCCCGTGCCGGCGGCCGTGCTCCCGTAGTTGGCCTGGAGGGTGGCCGCTGTGCGGTCGCTCATCCACATGCGGCTGATCAGGTCGCTGGCGAGCATGGCGGCGGTTGTACGGAATTCGGCACCGGTAGCGGTGCGCGCTGCGCTGGCATAGAGGCCGGTGATGCCCAGCAGGCCGATCGCGAAAATGAGCAGCGCGGCCATCACCTCGATGAGGGTGAAGCCGTCCGTGGCGGATGAAGGTGTTTGGCGGCGCGGCATGGTCAGCAGGTCATGGGGTCGGTGCTCCCGCTGCGCGCGGGGTCGCAGATGCGGGCATCACCGCCCGGCGAGACGATCACGTTCAGGCAGCGCACCGAGCCGCCGGAGGCGACGCAGGTGCTGCTGGCGCTGGTCAGCTGCACCGTCAGCGTGGCGACCGACGTGGTCGGGTTGCTCGTGGCCGACTGGCGGCCCAATGCATCGAAGCCTACGGTGCTGCGCGTTGCGGTAAGCACCAGATCCGAGCTCT
Organism: Variovorax sp. F042; assembly: GCF_057814215.1. NCBI lineage: Bacteria > Pseudomonadati > Pseudomonadota > Betaproteobacteria > Burkholderiales > Comamonadaceae > Variovorax > Variovorax sp. F042. The sequence continues at coordinate 245,476 of NZ_JBVASX010000007.1, read as the reverse complement.
TGCTGGATTCGATCGGGCTCTTGCTGATCAGGTAGGGCGTGCTGGTGGCGCTCGGGGCATTGCCGCAGGCGCCGGCCGGTGTCTGGGAGATGCCGGCGTTCACCACCCAGATCGCCACGCTGGTACTCAACGCGCAACTGGCGTCCAGTGAGCTGACGAACTGCAATCGCGTGCCGGTGTTGCGGCGGATGGCTTCCGCCCTGGCCGTCTGCAGATCGGAGCGCAGCGACTCGGCCGTGCTGCGCAGGCGGTTGTTGCGTGTCCAGTCACTGAACCCGGGTGTGGCCAGCAAAGTCAGGATCGCCAAGAGCGTGATAGCCACCATCAACTCGATCAAGCTGAACCCCGCCGACGAAGGCTGCCGCATGCGCATCAGCAACTCCCGCCCCTGGTTGTGATCCAGCAACTCGACGAGGTTGCGGTCCATCCGGACACGCCGGTGATGGTGGTAGTCCGCGTGCCGTCCTGGTCGATGGTGTAGACGAAGCCGGCCATGGTGGACGTGCCGGTGGCAGTGATGGTGTAGCTCGTGGACGAGCTGGGCGAGCAGGTGAGCGTGAAGTACTTCAGGTTGGTATTCGAGATGCTCACGCCGCATGCACTGGTGGACCCGGTGGCGTAGTAGCTCTTGGCATCCTGGAACCACTGCTCCATCTTTGCGTTGCTGGCAGAGAGATTGGAGGTCGCCTCCGGGATGCGGCCGCGCCGGACGTAGTCCGTGTAGGAGGGCAGGGCGAGGGACGCCAGGATCGCCACGATCGCCACGGTGACCATCACCTCGATCAAGGTGAAGCCGGGCGCTCGCGCACGGAGCTCTGGAGGCTTCTTCTGCAGCCGCGTCATGGTGGTTCTTCTCCTCGTGTACCGGAAGCAATCAGAAACTTCCTGGACGCCGAGTCGAACATGCAATTTGGGAGAAAGCTGGCTGATGCGTTGGGGTTTGTGTGCGCGTGGGTGCAGTGAATCCGACGTTTCTCCGACTTTGTTGCCCAGCATCACTGCTGTATCGGATCGACCGATGTTCAGGAGAAGTGATCGATGAAAAAGAAGATGTTGCTGCTGTCCCTTGGGATGGCGTGTCTGGTGGGATGTTCGGCCGCGGCTTGGGCTGCGTCGACGACCACGGAAAGCAGCAGTGCAAGCACCGGCAGCACTGGCGGCAACTCGGCTGTTGATGCTGCGTTGAAGACCTGCGCGGCCAGCGTGGCCAAGGATTCGAACGGCGGCCCCGACGAGACCGCGATGACCGCGTGCATGACCAAGGCAGGCTTCACCAAGCCCGCGCAGGACGGCGGCAGGCCACCACCCCCTGGCAGTGCATCCCGGAAATGACGGTACGGCAGCGGCTGCCTCGCAGCAGCCGACGCCGGAAGGCGACTGAGAGCGAGACGTTGCCGCATGTGCACGACGGCCTCGAGCCCGAGGGCGGCCCGGAGCTGAGGTCGGACGCCATCAGCCTCGAGGCCGCCATCGCGATGACCGGCATCAGCAAGCGCACGCTGTGGCGTCGCGTGTCCGACGGCACCATCGCCAAGCACAAGGAAGACGCACGGGGACGGGCGATGCTCGCCTTCGCGCAAATCGTTGGTCTGATCAAGCTTGAGCTGTCTGACGAAGACCTGCACATGATCGTGAAGGCCGACAGCGGTGATGCGAACTCGCAGGCCGATGTCGGCGGGATGTTCTTCGTCGCGGGCCACTTCGATGCGGCCGTCTACTGGTTCGACCTGGCGGCTGCGCAAGGCAATGCCGACGCAATGCAGTGGCTGGGCAACTGCCATGCATCGGGCCTGGGCGTACCGAAGGACGACAGCCTCGCCATCATGTGGATCGCCAAGGCGGCGTCGTTGGGGCATCCGGTGGCTTGCCAGCAGATTCAGGGCATGAGGGCGGGATGCGGCGAACCGTAGGCATGCGGTTGCCTGGTTTGATCGCATGTTCCGCTCTCATGCTTGTGGTGCTGGCAGGTTGTGGGGGCTCGCATGTGCCGGATGACGAGCAGGCCGACTTCGGCGCAAGCGTCGTGGCTCGCTACGTGATCGTCGCGCAGCAGAAATGCAATACAGCGGGAGTGCCTGATCTCTATGAATGCGCTGAAGCGCCATCATCGAAGACCGGCGAGCGAATGGCGGCGCGTGTGGCGCTCGATGTGTACCGGATTTTTCAGCGGAGCTGCTACGAGACGGCGGGCGCGGAAAAGTGCGAGGCGATGGTGGAGGCTGCGTACCTGAAGGCCAGTGCGCAAGAGACTCATCGTTCTGAAGCAAACGCAAAAAAGCCACCCGAGGGTGGCTGATGCAAGATTCGCTCGCGAATCAGCGGCAGGTCGCGGGGGCGTACTTGGCGAGCAGCGTGCCCGCGGTGGCCGACATGTTGGCGTTCGTTGCGGAGACGTTGGTGGCGCTGGTGCAGGCCCAGTCGATAGCGCCACTCACTCCCGTGGACAGAGCCGTAGCCAGCGTGACCGCCGTGCCTGCGCCGGCCGAGCGCACATAGGGCGAAAGGATGATCGTGTTGGCACCCGTCGCGACACCGGTCGCGGTCGCGTTGAACGTCACGGTGATGATGCCGCCGTCCGCGATCTGCACGCTGTTGACGAACTTGGAGTTCGCGCCGGTGTTGCTGTTTTGCGCATTCCACGTCGTCAGCACATTGGCCAGTTCCGTAGTGCTGGTGCCGTCAGTAGCCACCATGGTCTTCGCGCCCTGAGCGAGCCCGAGGCCTTCAGTCACACGCGCACGCACCGTGTAGTCCTGATAGGCCGGCAGCGCCACGGCAGCCAGAATGCCGATGATCGCCACGACGATCATCAACTCGATGAGGGTGAAACCCTTTTGCACGTTGCGTGCGAAGGAACGATGGTTCATTGTGAAACTCCTGCTGTTGAGAAAAGTGCGCCCGGAAAAACTCACCGGGACGAGCTTCTTTCTGCAGTCCGCATGCCACCCGTCCTGCGGTGGTTCATGCGTGTTTCGACAGGTGTTTCAGGAGGTAAAGGCGCGGACCCGTTCGTGCCGCTTCGTTATGACGCGCGGCGGCGCGTGCCATGGCATCTGAAGGGTGGTGTCATCGCGCGTATGCGCCGGCGTTGCTCAGTGCGCCGCAGACGCCAGCCGTTGCGCCTCGAGCGCCAGCGGCACGCGAACCTGCGCAACAAGCCCGTGCGAGCCGGATCTCAGCACGACATCGCCGCCATGCGCGCGCGCGATGGAGCGGCATACCGCCAGACCAAGGCCGCTGCCCGCAGCACGCGAGGACCGCGCCTGCGCGGTGCGATAGAACGGCTTGAACACCTGCTCGATTTCGTTTGCGGGCAGCCCCGGCCCACGGTCGCCGATCTCGACCACGGCGTCATGCCCATCGGTGAACAGCCGCACGCGTGCCAGGTGCCCGTACTTGACGGCGTTCTCGATCAGGTTGTCGAGCACGCGGCGCATGCCGATGGGGTCAACCTCCACCTGCGCGCTCTCGACGCGTCGCAGCTGCACGTTCTTGCCGACGAAGATGGCCTGCTCGACCACGTCCTCGACAAGGCTCGAGAGGTCCATGCGCTCTCGCGCGCTCACCACCGAGGCATCGCGGATGAAGCTGAGCACGGAGCCGATCATCAGCTCCATCTCCTGGACGTCTTCGAGCATGCCGGCGCGCACGTCGTCGGGCACGTCCTCGATGCGAAAGCGCAGCCGCGTGAGGGGCGTGCGCAGGTCGTGGCTGATGGCGCCGATCATCACCGTGCGGTCGTCGACGAAGCTGCGCAGCCGCGCCTGCATGCGGTTGAAGGCCTGTGCTGCGCGGCCGATCTCGGCGGGGCCCTCCAGTGCCAGCACCGGGGCTGCCGGGTCGCGGCCCAGCTGGTCGGCCGCGCGTGCGAAGCCGGCAATCGGCCGCACCAATCGGCGCGAGAACAGCCAGCCCGCAGGGGCGACGATTGCCGCGGCAATCAGGAACCACAACAGCACGCGGCGCTGCCACGCGTTCGGAAAAGACTCGGGCACCGGCTGCACGACCACCCAACTGCCTTCGGGCGTGTAGACCGCGGCGATGAAGTCGCCTTCGACGAACGGCGCGGGAGCGAGCCCGAAGAGGCCGCGCGCGGCGGGGCGCTCGTTCTCGGTGGTCGCAATGGGCGTCGTGATCGTCGTGTCGGTGTCTCTGGACGCACGGGGCGGTTCGGCGGGGGTGACGACGCGTGGCGGTGCGGCCGCAGTCGCCGGTGGCGTGCTGGCCGAGGACGGCCGCGTGGCGGGCTCGGCGCGCGGCGACTGCGCGGGAGGGGCTGCAACAGGCGCCTCAGCCCTGGCGGGGGCCTCGCGGCGTGGGTGGCTTTCGATGACCGGCGGCAAGGCTCGCATGGAGGGCCCTGACTGTATGGAAGGGGCTCCGGGCTGGCCTTGAGCGGGACCCGATGGCGGCGCCGTGGGCGAGAGGCCCGGTGGAGGGGCGGCACCGGGCGCGCCCGGCGCGGTCGTTGAGCCCGGCGCAGTCGCCGTGTTCGGTGCTGCCGGCCCGGGCGATGGTTGTGTGCCGACGGGGCCTGCGCCGCTACCAGGGGGCGCCGCTACCGTGCTGCCTGGAGGGTTTCCGGCCGCGGGCGTGGGGGCGGATGTACCGACTGGTGCATCCGGTGCAGTGGCCGGCGCGTTGCCCGGCGCGGAATTCGTTGTCGTGCCGCCAGGCGGCGGCGGTGGAGTGCCTGTGGTGTTCCCTCTCGGGCCCCTGTCAGTGCCGAAGCCGCCGCCCGAGGGACTCATCCCACCCGGAAACGCCATGCCTCCAGGTCCACCGGGTCCTCCCGGTCCGCCACCGCCACCCCCCGGCCCACCCCTCGCCTGGACCCGCAGAAAGCCGGCTCCGGCGAAGGTATCGGCGATGCGGCGCGGCACCGGCTGCGCTGCGTCATGCCCGTTCTCCGTCGCCGCGACAGGCCCCGTGGCGCCCGCGAATGGCAGCGGCGTGAAGAAGTACAGCCGCACCTCGGCTTCGTCGCGCGTCAGCAGCTGCGCGAGGTCGCGCCGCGAGCGTTCGGATGTCAGCCAGCCTTGTCCCTTGGGTTGGGGCGCGTTCGCCTGCAGCGTGCGCTGCAGCAGGTTCGCGTTGCGGCCTTCGGCGCTCCGGCCAGACAGCACGCGCGCGATGTCGCCCATCTCCCATTGGCGCTGTGGTTGCGGCGGGAGAAGCACGGTCAGCGCCAGTGTCACGACTTGCGCCACCACCAGCCCGCCCAGCAGCAGGCCCATGATTTGCCACGCGAGCGGCGGGCCCGACCAGCGGCGCGCGGTACCTTGGGAGTTCATGGGTTGATGCTGGCACGGACGGGAAGCGATGTCACGCCGGCATGGCTCGATCTTTGCGTTCCCATCTTTTTTCTCCCAGCTGTCAGCGCGCATGCGCGAGGCGGGGGGGCATGCGCAAACGTTCGAGCGCACGAGTCTGTGAAGCGGATGTTGCAGCCGGATTTCAGCGCATTGCAAATTATTTCAAGGCTCGCGGGGCTTCGGGCGGAGGCCGCGCCCGGCCTATGATCCGCTACCCGATCCGCCGTAACGTGAACCTGTCTACCCGAATCCTCATCGTCGACGACGACGCCGGCATCCGCAGCCTGGTGGCGTCCTTTCTGGAGAAGCACGGCTTCCATGTCGATGCGGCCGGCCATCCCGCGGAGATGCGCGAGCGGCTCGCGCAGGCCGACTACGCGCTGATCGTGCTCGACGTGATGATGCCCGGCGAAGACGGCCTGAGCGCGCTGCGCGAGCTGCAGCGCATCGGCGGGCCGCCCGTCATCATGCTGTCAGCCGTGGGCACGGACATCGACCGCATCGTGGGCCTGGAGATCGGCGCGGAAGACTACCTGGCCAAGCCTTGCAATCCGCGCGAACTGCTGGCGCGCATCCGTACCGTGCTGCGGCGCACTGCGCATGCGGCCGCTGTCGGATTACCGGCGCAACAATCCGTGCCGCCGCCTTCTGGCACGCCTGCGGCGCAAGAAGCGCAGCAGCCCGAGGTGCTGTACTTCGCAGGCTGGCGCATGGACCTCGAAACCCGGCTGCTGCATGACCCGCAAGACCGCCCGGTGGACCTCTCCGACGGCGAGTTCCGCCTGCTGCGCGCGCTGGTGCAGCACCCGCGGCGGGTGCTGACGCGCGACCAGCTGGTGCAGTACGCGCTCGGCGCCGAGAGCGATTCGTACGACCGCGCCATCGACGTGCAGATCAGCCGCCTGCGCCGCAAGCTGGCCTCCGGCGAGACGCGCGCCGACCTGATCCGCACCGTGCGCAACGAGGGCTACATGTTCGTGCCCGCCGTAACGCGCACCCGCGAAGCCTGAACCGCGATCACCGTAACACGGTGAAATTCGCAGGCAATGCGAAGACCTCAATCTCGGGGCTTCGCATTCATCACCTCTACCGACTCATGACTTCGTTCGACTGGCTGTGGGACTGGCGCACCCTGATCGCGCTGGCCGTGTGCGACGTCGCGTTGCTGGCGATGTTCCTGGCCTGGGATGCCCGGCGGCTGGCGTTCCTCCTTGCCCGGCGTTGCATCGTCGAGCACGAGCTGCCGCGCGAGAGGAAGCGCCTTCGTGTCGGTGTCAGCCTGGAAGACCGTGGCGTGTTCCCTCGGGAATCGCCGGGGTCAGGGATCTGAGCTCGAGCTTGCGGAAGGCGCCGCCCGCGTGGAAGTCGCTGGTGCGGATTGGCTCCGCCAGCGTCTCGGCGAACATGGCCACCACGTGGCGCGCCACTCGCGGGTCCAGCACGGCGCCGCCGCTCGTCAGGGCGCGCAACGCGTAGGCGATCTCGGCGTCTTCCGCCTCGCTCAGCAGGTAGCCCGTCGCCCCGGAGGCGAATGCGGACAGGGCCAGATCCCGGTCGTCCGTGTCCGACAGGGCAATGATCCGGGCGCGTGGCTGCATCGCACGCACGTCGGCGATCAGCGATGCGCCGTCGCCGATCGGATAGAGCTGCATGTCGACGAACACCAGGTCGAAGGACAGCGTGTCCAGCATCGCATCGGCCTCTTCGCGCGTGGGCACTAGCACCACGCACCGTCCCGGCGCGAGGACCCCCAGGACGCTATTCAGGCGGCTCGCCACGGCGGGATCGCTTTCCACTACAAGCGCACTGAAGAAAGGCTGTGGCCGGAACACCCGCGAGGCGCCACCGGGCAGCTTGGTATCGAACACGGATGTGCTTTCTTCTGAAGTGGGCTGTCGCAAGTGGGCGTGCTAGAGCATCGTCTTCGGATGCTCTAGGAGGCCGGGCTCCTGCTTGCGCTTGCAACTGCCGCCGGCCGATGTGATCGGTGCGAGCGTCGATTGGCTGTAGTTGCCCGAAGCGCCGGCTTCACGCGCTGCGCAGCCGGTGTCGCTCGCGGCCACGAGGACGCCGAACGCCAGCGCGCCGAAGGCCAGCAGGCCCGCGAGAAGCGACAGCCAGAAGGACTTCTTCAGCCGCGGCGCAGCGACGAGGGCGGGCTGTGTTCTGCTCCAGCGTGCTTGCATGGTGAGTCCCGGGGAGTGGCGATCCGCATGCGCCAACGCCGGCAGGCCGGTGAAGCGCAGCGCGTGCGATGCGCCGTGCGGGTTGCGATGCGGGGTGGTGTTCATGACCCGTATCGTGAACTTCAAAGGGGGAGAAAAATTGGATGACGGCTCCCCCGATGGCCATCGGCCGCTGCAGAAATCCAAAAGCCGGCGCGCCGTCGAAGACGGCGGCCGGCCAAGGAAGCAGAGACTGCGAGAAGGCCTAGAAGTCGAGCTTGGCGCTCAGGCTGAAGGTGCGCGGGTCGCCGGGCTTGATGTAGTTGTCGTACTGGTATTCCCAGTACTTCCGGTTCGCCACGTTGTTGATGGCCGCGCGGAAGGTCGTGTTGCGCCCGCCGATGCGCGTCGTGTAGCTCGCGCCGATGTTGGCGATGGTGTAGCCAGGCACGGTCAGCTGGTTCGCCGCGTTCAGCATGGTGTTGCCCGTGTACTTCATGTCGGCCGACAGCTTGAGGCCCGGCACCTGAGCCACTGCGTACGACACCTGCGCCGTTGCCACCAGCTTCGGCGCACCCGCCACGCGGTTACCGACGTAGCTGCTGCCGCGCTCGTAGGAGCTGTCGAGCAGCATCAGGTTGCCGCCGATCTGCCACTGCGAGCCCAGCCGCGTGGAAGCGCCGAGCTCCAGGCCCTGGTAGATCGACTGGCCGTCCTGCACCAGCACGTTGGAGCTGTTGGCGTATTCGGCGCCGCGCTCGATGCGGAACAGCGCGGCCGTGGCGCTCCAGCGTTCACGTTCGGTTTTCACGCCCAGTTCGTACTGGCGGCTCTTCAGCGGGTTGAGCAGCGCGCCGTCGTTGGCGTAGAGGTTGCTCACCGTGCTGCCGGGCTCCAGCGATTCGACATAGCTGGTGTACAGCGTGGTGTCGGGCGCGGGCTTGTACATCAGCGCCAGCGTGGGCGTGATCACGCCGCTCTTGCGGTAGGTGGAGTTCTGCAGGCCGGTGGTGTCGTAGCCGACCTGTTCGTAGGTGGTGCTGCGCAGGCCGGCCAGCACTGACCACTTCTCGGACAGCTTCATCGTGTCGCTCGCGAACACGGCGCGCTGCGTGATGTCGCTGTTGCGGTAGGGCGTGAGGTTCGTCACGCTGTTGTAGCTGTTGATGTTCTGTCCGAAGATGCTGCCGGTGCCCACCAGCTGGTAGACAGCGTTGCTGCTGTAGTAGTTGACCTGCTTCTGCCACGACGCGCCCAGCGTCACCTGGTGCTCGAAGTCGCCGGTGCGCAGCTTGCCCGTGGCCATGGCCTGCCACTGGTTGAAGCGGTGGCCTTCTTCGCTGTCGGAGCGGTAGTCGTCGTAGCTGCCGCTGGCGTCCTGCAGGTAGGAGATTCCTTCGTTGCGGCTTCGCGTGGCGCTGCTGTGGCTGTAGCTGGTGCTGAGCGTCCAGTCGGGCGATAGCTGGTATTGCAGGCCGGTCGAATAGAGCCTGAAGTCGGTGGCAAGGTGCTGGCCAGGGCCCACCAGGCTTGCGTTGTTGGCGCTGATCGTGGACGGCAGGCTCGTGCCCGTATAGCTGCCCAGGTAGATCGATGGCGTCTGGCCGGTGGAGGTGCGCTTCTGGTAGAGCGAGTCGAAGGTCCAGGTGAGCTTGTCGGTGAGCTTCGCGTCGAGCCCGAGCGACACCGAGTCGCGGCGGATGTTGCCGTCGTTGTAGGTCTTGCCTTCCTCGTGCGTGGCGTTGAGCCGGTAGCCGAAGCGGTCGTCGGTGCCGAAGCGCCCGCCCAGGTCGACGTGCTCGCTCCAGATGCCGGCGGTCTTGTAGCCGACCTCGATGCTGCGCACCGGCGTGTCGGTCGGCTTCTTCGTCACGTAGTTGACGATGCCGCCCGGCGAGCCGAAGCCGTACATGAAGCCCGACGAACCCTTGAGCAGCTCGATCTGCTCGAAGTGCTCGTAGGGCATGGTGATGGCGTAGCTCAGGAAGGGCTGGCCGTTGATGCGGTAGGCGTTCTGCCAGTCCAGCGGCAGGCCGCGCACCGTGATGTAGCTGGCCCAGCTGCTGTAGGCGCCGCTGTTGTCGGACACCGACGCGTCGAGCGCGAACACGTCACCCAGCTTCGACACCTGGCGCTCGGCCATGTCCTCGCTGGTCACGACGGTGGTGGAGAAGGGCGTTTCAAGCTGCGAGCGCGCACCGAGCGCGCCGCTGCTCACCTTGGCGCCGAGGTGCTGCTGCGAGTCGTCCTGCGATTCGGCTGTGACTGTGACGGTCGGCAGCGAGGAGTTTTCTTTGTTTTGCGCCTCCTGTGCATGCGCGCGGCCGATCTGGGCGGCCGCCCACAGCACCAACAGCGTGGCGCGCGCGGGCGGGCCGAATGCGCTGCGCCTGAATGAGGTCGGGGAGGGGACCGTGACGGTGCCGGCGGTGTTCTGGCGTCCAGGATTCAACGTTGACTCACTTCGCAAATAAGAATGCTTCTCATTTTAAAGTTGAATCTCGGAGAAATCTTGGAGGCCACCCGCCGCCGGGTGCTGCTTGTCCTCGTCAGTGCCCGTTGCCAGGCGCCGGCGCCAGCCCGCGCTGCTTCAGGAAGTCATAGAGGCTGACCGCGAGCACCTGCGCAATGGGTATCGGCAGCGTCACGCGCAGCACGGCGGCCCGATGGACCGGGCACCGGTCGGAGCTATGGTCGACGCGGCTGGCATCGAAGGTGATGTGCACGCAGCCCGCGTTGACCCAGTATCCCGAGACTTCGTCCGCGAACACCTGCGGGGCGTGCAGGTCGTCGATGTAGGTGGCTTGCGGAGGCTGGGACATGATGGCTCTGGAGATGCAGGAGCCCCGATGATCGGCACCAATCTGGTAGGAAAAATGGTGCGTCGGCCTCCGCGCTCTCAGACGATCCGCACCGACAGCTCTGGCAGCCGGTCGATGTGGATCTCGATCAGGTCGCCGCGCACCACGGGCCCGACGTTCTCCGGCGTGCCCGAGTAGATGATGTCGCCCGGCTTCAGCTCGAAGGCCTGCGACAGCCGGCTGATCTGCTCGGCCACCGACCAGATCATGTGCTTGAGCGTGGCGCTCTGCTTCGTCTGCCCGTTCACCTTGAGCCAGATCGCGCCGTCGGTAAAGTGCCCGACCTTCGCCACTGGGTGGATCGGTCCGATGGGCGCCGAATGATCGAAGCTCTTGCCGATTTCCCATGGCTTCTTCTGGTCGCCCATCTCGCGCTGCAGGTCGCGGCGCGTCATGTCGAGACCGAGCGAATAGCCGTACACGTAGTCGAGCGCCGAGCTCGCCGGAATGTTGCGTCCGCCCTTGGCCAGCGCCACCACCAGTTCAACCTCGTAGTGGTAGTTCTTCGTAAGTGTGGGATAGGGATGGTCGGCCACCACGCCGGGCGTCACGACCTGGATCGCATCGGCCGGCTTCTGGAAGAAGAAGGGCGGCTCGCGGCTCGGGTCCGAGCCCATCTCGCGCGCATGGGCCTCGTAGTTGCGGCCGATGCAGTAGATGCGGCGCACCGGATAGACCTGCTCGCTGCCCACGATCGGGATGGTCGATGCGGCGACATCGAAAGGCGTTGCCTGCGTGCGGCTGGCGCCTGCGGGCAATGCACAGCCGGCAATGGCGCCCGTGGCCATGGCGGCGGAACCGGCCAGCAGGCCGCGACGGGAAGTGATCATGAGGGTCTCCTTGGTTTTATGAAGAAACGCGAAGAAGCGCCAGGAAAGGCGCACGCCGTACCTCGCACGGCAGCTTCATTCTGGGACGGCGAACCGCCGCGCAACCGTGCGCATCTACGCAAAAACAGGACAGAACCCACCACTGCAGAATCGGCGTACAGGCCGCGGCACTGGCCAGCAGGACGTTCCCATGCTCACCCACAAACAGCTCCGTTATTTCGTCGACATCGTCGACGCGGGCAGCTTCAGCCTCGCAGCCGAGCGCCTCTTCATTGCGCAGTCGGCCCTGAGCCGGCAGGTCAAGGAGATGGAGCGCCATCTGCAGGTGCCGCTGCTGGAGCGCGACGCGCGGCATCTGGAGATGACGCCTGCGGGCCGTTCGCTGTACGGCGATGCGCGGCGCATCCTTGCCGCCCTCGAGAGCGCGGCCGTGGGCGCGCGACATGCGCAGCGCGGCATCGAGGGCACTGTGCAGTTGCTGCATTCGAGCTCGGTGCCCCTGACGCATGGCTTGCTCGAATGCCTGAAGGACCATGCGCAGCGCCATCCAGGCGTTTCCATCGAGGTGTCGCAGCGCGCATCGGAACATCAGGCGCAGGACATCGAGCAAGGCAATGCCGACGTCGGCTTGGCGCGCGAACCGGTGCTGCGCCGCTACCCAGGCGTGCGACAGGCGCCGCTCTTCTCGGAACCGCTGGTGGTTGCCGTGCCGGCCGCGCATGCCCTGGCGGGCCGCGAGCACGTGGCCATCGCCGAACTGCGCCACGAGCCCTTCGTTGCGACACCGCATCTCGAACGCGGCGGCCTGAGCCATCGCGTGGCCGAGCTATGCCGTGCGCAGGGCTACCACCCGACCAGCGCGCAGGTGCGTTCGCGCAAATGGTCGCAGCTGGCGCTGGTGCAGGCGGGCTTCGGTATCGGGATCGTGCCCGAGTCGATGGGACGCATGGCGCCCGAGGGCGTGAAGCTGCTTGCGCTGGACGGCGACGATGCCAGCACCGCCGTGCTGGTGCTGTGGCGCGCCGACGATGCCACGCGGCTTGCGCAAGACCTGGTCGGTTCGCTGTGTGCCGCCATGCAGGCACCGCGCGGCGGAGCCAGCTGATTTCGAGATCGAAGGGCGCCCCATTCGGCATTGGCGCGCAAGGCACGAAGCCTCTAGATTCGCGGGCATGGATTCCTTCTTCGGCGCCTTGCCGGTCACGCCCCATCAGTTCGCCGTTGTCTGCGCGGGTGTCGTTGCCGCCTACGTCATCTTCGGCATTGCGGGCTTCGGCACTGCGTTGATCGCGGGGCCGGTGCTGGCCAACTTCATTCCGGTGGCCAGCGTCGTGCCCTTGCTGGCGCTGCTCGATTTCTTCGCGGCCGTGGTCAACGTGAGCCGCGACGCGCGTTCGGCTGACACCAGCGAGCTGCGGCGGCTGGTGCCGGTGATGGCGCTGGGCAGCCTTGTCGGCGCGGCGTTGCTGCTGCTCGGGCGGCCGCAGGTGATGCTGCTGGCGCTGGGCATCTTCGCGGTGGCCTATGCGCTGTATTCGCTCAGCGGCATCAAGCCTGTTTCCAGGCTGTCGCCGCGCGCGGCCGTGCCCTTCGGCTTCCTGGGCGGCATCTTCTCTGCAATGTTCGGCAGCGGCGGCTTCATCTACGCGATCTACCTGTCGGGGCGCATCGCGGCGAAGGAGCAGATCCGCGTGACCCAATCGACGCTGATCGGGCTCAGCACACTCACGCGAGCTCTGCTTTTCCTGCTGGCCGGCGTGTACGCGCAGACGTCGATCCTGTGGCTGGCAGCGCTGTTGTTCCCGGCCATGCTCGTGGGCACGGCGGTCGGGCGGCGCATCACGCTGCGGCTGTCGCGTGAGCAGTTTCTCAGGGTGGTGGCGCTCGCCGTGCTGTGTTCTGGCGCCTTCCTGATCTACCGCTATGCCGCGGCCTGAACGCCGAGCGCAATCAGCGGCACGCCCGCATAGGCTAGGCTGAACATCCGCAGAATCAGCGCCGCGTAAAGGCCCGTCAGGAGCCAGACTGCCGCACGGCCCCATGGCATGAGCGACACGCTGATGAGCGCGCCCGCCAGCGGCAGCAACTGTTGTGCGTGCACGCCGAGGAAGTGCGGCACGCGCAGATCGCCGCCGGTGGCTGACCAGCCGAACAGGGGGAGCGTTGCACCGCCAGCGATGGCGCCGATGGTCGATCCGCCGTGCTGGCTGATCGCGATGCCCGCGCCCGCTCCGGCGACGAAGGTCAGGACCAGCCCCAGCACCACGGCCAGCCGGTAAGGCGCCGCCAGCGCGTCGCCGTGGCGCGCGAACAGCCACGCGAGCGGCAATGCCGTGGCGTTGAGCGACAGCGCACCCACACCCATCAGGCTGTACATGACGATGTGGAAGGTCGAGTCTTCATTGAAATGCGAGGCCTGCCCGAGGGCACCTTGCAGCGTGATGTAGCCGACCTCGAAGACGCCCGTGGCGATCACCACCGCGACGATGGCACGTTCGATGCGGCTGCCGCGTCGCTCGCGCGGCAGGTCGCCGAGCAGCCATGCAGTGGTCAATGCATACAGGCTGACCGAAGCCATGAACTTCAGCGGCTTGACCCATACGCCTACGCCGTTCAGCGTGCGCGGATCGAGCCATGCAGCCACGAGGGCAGGCACCATCACCGCGAGCAGCAGGCCGCCGAACCAGGCCAGCTGCGGTTGCCGCCGATGCACTTCGCGCGCCAGCGCCATGCATGCGGGCGCGACCCGCAGCGCCAGGAAGGCCAATAGGCCGACTGGCCCGAACAGGAAGGTGAGAGCGAAGCAAGGAATGAGCAGCACCGGCGCGATGCCCGCGCGCTCTCCCTCGCGTGCGATCCACGTGCCCACGAACAGGTCGAAGGCGAGGTAATGGAACCATCCGGCGGTGAGCAGGCCCGGATGCTGGAACAGCGCATGCACCGCCGACAGCGAGCTGTAGCCGCCACCGGCCGCGGACCAGTACGTCGCCATCAGCCACCAGTACGCCAGTCCCAGGCCAACGGGAATGACGATGCCCGTCGTTGCCCATATCACCGGCTTGGCACGCCCGAGCCACGGGGCTGCGCCGAGCGCGGCCCAGGCAGGAAGGGCGACGGTGCTGCCTGCGCTGAAAAGTGAGTCGAACATGGAAGAGCCTCGCGTTCAAAAAAGGCATGCCGGGATTGGCATGGCATAATCTTTACACTGTTTAGATAAAAACGCCAGCAGATTCTTTAAAAGGTAGAGTCGCCCCTTTGAAGACCGAAAGCAGCAACCAGCCATGGCGGCAAAGAAAACAGAGGAAGCCCCCGCGCCCTATCACCACGGCGATCTGCACGCGGCGCTGATCGGAGCTACCGAAGCCCTGCTCGCCGAGCGCGGCATCGAGGGCTTCACCCTGCGCGAGGCGGCGCGGCGCGCCGGCGTGTCGGCGGCCGCGCCCATGCATCATTTCGGCAGCGCAGCCGGGTTGTTGACCGAGGTGGCGATCCTGGGCTTCGAGGAACTCACACGCTGCCTGCGTGCCGGCACGGAAACGGGTGGTACCGACCCCGCGCGTCGCTTGCGTGGGCAGGGCATGGGTTATGTGCGATTCGCGCTGGCCTACCCGGCGCGCTTTCAGCTCATGTTCCGCAAGGACCGGCTGACGCAAGACCTCCGGCTGCAGGCGGCCGGCGATGCGGCATTCGCCGAACTGGAGCAGGCAGTGCGCGACTACAACGGCTGGAGCAGCAAGAAGCCGCCGAACCGCGCGATGCAGGCCGCCGCGCTCGGCGCCTGGTCTGTCGTGCACGGCTTTGCGCATCTTGCGCTGGACGAGAAGTTCGGCGAGCAGGCCGGCAGCGCGTGCACGAACGATTTTGTCGCGAGCATGCTGCCGGAAATACTGAAGCAGTTCTGGCCCTGACCTTCACTGAGCCGGAAAGGGCGGCAGCCGCCTGCGGATCGTCTGCGCCTTCACGATGGAGGTGTTGGTCTCGGCCTTGCTCGCGATGCGGTCGAGAATGCCGTCGAGCTGTTCGAGCGATTGCAGGAACAGCCGCGCGACGAAGCAGTCTTCGCCTGTGACCTTGTCGCACTCGCAGAACTCGGGCGTGGCCTCGATCAGCTTCTGTACTGCCTGCAGTTGCCCCGGCAATGGGCGGATGCGCACGATGGCCTGGAACTGGTAGCCCAGCGCCTTCGGGTTCACGTCCAGCGTGTAGCCGCGGATCACGTCGCGCTCTTCAAGTCGTCGCAGCCGCTCCGACACGCTGGGAGACGACAGCCCCACGTGGTGGGCCAGTTCTTTCAGGGACATCCGCGCGTTGCCGGCCAATGCCTGCACGATGGTTTCGTCGATTGCGTCGAGCATGTTGCCGATCTCCGGTGAATGGGCCGCGATGGCTTGTTTTGAAAGGTCATCAGCGGTAATTGCCTTATTCAAAGCATATCCAATCCGCGCCGGACGTGGCACGCTTGTTCCTTCCTTTCTGCCATTCGAGACAGACATGCAGACACAGCTTCGCGGTGCGCTGGAAATGAGCGCGGCCATGGTGATTTCCGGAACCATCGGATGGTTCGTCGTGCGATCCGGACAGCCGCTGCCCGACCTGCTGTTCTGGCGCTGCGTGTTCGGCGCGGCCACGCTGCTCATCGTGTGCCTCGCTCTGGGCCTGCTGCGGCGCGGCCTGACGTTGCGCAGCTTTACGCTGGCCGCGTTGGGCGGCGTGGCGCTGGTCGTCAACTGGGTGCTGATCTTCGCTTCCTTCTCGCGCGCGTCGATCTCGATTGCCACGGCGGTCTACAACACGCAGCCCTTCATGCTGGTCGCGCTCGGCGCGCTGCTGCTGTCGGAGCGGCTGACCGCGATGAAGGCCGTGTGGCTGTGCATCGCGTTCGCCGGCGTGGTGCTGGTGGCGCAGGCCAAGCCTGGTGGCGGGGCCGACGGTTCGGCCTATTTCGTCGGCGTGCTGATGGCACTGGGCGCGGCCTTCTGCTACGCGGTGGCCGCGATCATTGCGAAGAAGCTCGACGGCATCGCCCCGCATCTCATCGCGCTGATCCAGGTCTGCGTGGGCATCGTGATGCTCGCGCCGTTCGCGCATCTGAAGACGCTGCCCACCGATGCGGCCACGTGGGGCGTGCATTTGGCCATGGGCGTGGTCTACACGGGCCTGGTTTTCGTGCTGCTGTACGGGGCGCTGCAGAAGCTGTCGACGCCCGTGGCCGGCGCGCTGTCGTTCATCTATCCGCTGGTGGCCATCGGCGTCGACTACGTTGCCTTCGGCCAGCGGCTGGGCGCATTGCAGGTGGTGGGCGCCGCGGCCATCCTGATAGCCGCGGCGGGCATGACGTTCGGATGGACCCTGCCCGGCGTGCCGAGGCGCTCGCCCGCCACCGAAGAGCGCTGAGTCAGGACGTCGTCGCGTGCGGCCGCGCCGGGCGACCGCATGGTCCGTGATGGCGTTGACCGGCTGAGGCTAGCTGGCGCTCTGCTGACGCCGTCCCAGTGCGAACACCGAGTTCGGCGCGTCGACCACAAAAGGCTTGCGCGTGGCCGGCTGACCGGTCGGCGTACGCCGGGTTTCGGTCCGTACTGCGGCTTGCACGCCCTTGGCCTTTTGTTCGTCGACCAGGCTTTGCAGCGAGATCGACTTGAGGAACTCGACCGCCCGCAGGTTCACGGTGGCCCAGAGTTCGTCGATTTCGCAGCGGCCGGTCTCGCCCGGGGCGTCGGCGTCGCGCCGGCGGGTGGATTCGGCATCGTGTTCCTCGATCGAGAGAACGATGTCGGCCACCGAAATCTCCGCCGCCTTGCGGCTGAGCGAATAGCCGCCGCCGGGGCCGCGGGTCGATTCGACCAGGCTGGCGCGCCGCAGCTTGCCGAACAGCAGCTCCAGGTACGACAGCGACACGCGCTGGCGCAGGCTGATCGAGGCCAGCGTGACGGGGCCCGACCGGCCGTGCAGGGCGATGTCGATCATCGCGGTGACCGCGAAGCGGCCCTTGGTGGTGAGACGCATGGGATGTTCCTTTCCTTCCTTCGTGGGGAATTACTCGTCCCGGCCGCCCGCGATGCCCAGCAGGGCCAGCAGCGACTGGAAGACGTTGTAGATGCTGAGATACACACCCAGCGTGGCGGAGATGTAGTTGGTCTCCAGGCCGTCCTTCACGCGCTTGAGGTCGTGCAGGATGAAGGCCGAGAAGATGCCGATGGCCGCGACCGACAGCGTCATCATCAGCGCGCTCGACTGGATGAAGAAGTTGGCGATGCCAGCCACCAGCAGCAGGATGGCGCCGATGAAGAGCCACTTGCCCATGGCCGACAGGTCGCGCTTGATGACCGACGACAGCGTGGCCATGCCGAAGAAGATCGCGCCGGTGCCGGCGAACGCCGTCATCACCAGACTAGCTCCGTTGGCCAGGCCGAGCACGGAGCCCACCAGGCGCGAGAGCATCAGGCCCATGAAGAAGGTGAAGGCCAGCAGCACCGGCACGCCGGCGGCCGATTCCTTGGTTTTCTCGATGGCGTACATGAAGCCGAAGGCGCCGCCGAGGAACACCATCAGGCCGATGCCCGGCGACATGGCGCGCGAGAAGCCGGTGGAAACGCCGATCCAGGCGCCCAGAACGGTGGGCACCATCGACAGCGCGAGCAGCCAGTAGGTGTTGCGCAGCACGCGGTTGCGTTCCTGCGGCGAGGCGAGCGGGAGGTCGAAGCCGTCGTGATAGGTGGAGGGACTGTTGTTCATTGTGTTGATTCCTTGAAGCTGGACCGGTGCCGGCTGCACGCAATGGCGCGCAAGGGGCACAGGGCCGGAAATGAGAGATGTCGTTGCTGCGATGCGGGTGCCGCCGGATGGCGGGAGCCCGGATCGAAAGGGCGGGAGCCATGGCGGCTCCCGGTCGCGCAAGGCCTTGAGGGGCCTAGGCGACGAAGGCAGCGGCGCGGGGTGGCCGCTTGGGTCGAGCGAGGAACGGCGCGACGGAGGTGGTCAGGCCGAGCTTCGGCGGCTGTTCCGTAAAGCGCAGCAGCGCGGGGGCGCCGTTGCGTGCGTCGACCAGTTCGGCATGCTCGGAGCCGGCTTCGTCGACGGAAAGGGAATCGTCCGACGCCTTGTCGGCATCGCTTGCCGGCGTTGCTGCATCGGAGAAGTCAGCACTGACAACCAGCGCGGACTCCTGCTGTTCGCCGTGCGAATGGCCGCCACCGATCACGCTGTGGGCAAGCACGGCAAAGCCGTAGCAGGACAGCATGATGGACAGGACAGTGGCGACAAACCAGCGGGACATGTAGGGGTAATCTTACCTGCCGCGCCGTGGGGTGTTCACGGCGGGTGCTTTCAACCGACCGGATCGCATGGATGTTCGCTCAGGCTGGCGCGGTCGTGGTTTCGCTGCCTTCGGACTGCAGCCATTCGCGTGCATGGGTGCGCAACGCGTCTATCTGCAGCCAGATCAGACCGAGTTCGGTATGAAAAGTTCGCGCCTGCGGGTCGCCGCCGTCCCCGTTCTCGCCGCTGGCGGCAACGGCCTGCGTCAGTGCGGCGCGCGCGGTTGATTCCGCAACTGCATCGCCCGGCGCCTCGATCACGCCCTTTTCCAGCCCGGCCGCCAGCCCTTCCAGCGCTGCGATCGCACCTTCGGCCGCCGTGCGCAGCACCGCCATCTGCGCCGAGTCTGGCAGCGCCGCACGGTGGGCGCCCAGGGCCGAGAGGTAACTCAGCAGCGTGTGCGACCGGATCAGGAAGCGCAGCGCCACCCCCGCGCGCGGACGCACGTAGCCCGGCTCGCGGAACATGTCCGACACGGCCGTGGACAGCGCTGCATCCGCGTTGTGGTCGTTGCGCCGCGCCAGCCGGTAGTCGAGGTGGTCGCGCGCGCCGGTGCGGTACTGCCCGACGATCTGCCGCAGGTAGCCGGCATGGCCGCGCATGGCGGCGGCCGCCAGTTCGTTGATGCGCCGCGCCTGCCAGTGCGGCAGCACCAGCAGCACGGCCAGCCCGGCGATCGCGCTGCCGATGGCGGTGTCGACCAGCCGCGGCACCAGCAGCACGCCGCTGTCGCCGACCTGGTTGAAACACATCAGCACCAGCAGCGTCATCGAGGCGGTGGCCAGCAGGTAGCGCGTGGTGCGCGTCGCGAAGAACAGCACGCCCGCCACCACCGCGATCACCGACTGCACCAGCGGCTGCGGAAACAGCTGCAGCAGGGCCCATCCGGCCACCACGCCGAGCGCGGTGCCGGCAATGCGCTGCCCCATGCGCGAAATGGTGTCGCCATAGGTCTGCTGGCAGACGAACAGCGTGGTCAGCAAGATCCAGTAGCCCTGCGCCGGGTGAATGGCGTGCATCACGCCATAGCCCACCACCAGCGCCACCGACAGCCGCAGCGCATGGCGAAACAGCGGCGAGCGCGTGGTGAGCTGCCGCCGCACGCGCTCGACCGCGTCGCGCCACGAGCGCGGCGAGCGATCGAACAGGCCCATCTCCGTACGGCCCGCGCGTGCCGACGGCTGGCTGGCCCCGGCGAGCTGCCCGTCGAGCAGCGCGAGGTTGCGCGCCAGCGCCTCGACGGACGCCAGCAGCGCCAGCCGCCCGGGCGTATCGGCCCGCGCGCGCTCATGCTCGATGGCGCTGCGCAGGTCGGCCAGCGCCTGCACCGTCTCCGTTCCCACCTCGAAGGGCTCGCGCCGAGCGATCGAATCGGCCAGCCGCTGGCAGGCCAGGCCCTGCAGGCCCAGCAGGCGCTGGCAGCGGTAGAGCAGATCGCTGTGGAAGAAGGCGTCGGCCAGCGCGTTGTAGTCGTCGTGCGAGGAACTGGCGCGCTCGTGTACGTCCTGCGCGATCAGGTAGAGCCCGCGGTAACGCGAAAGGCGCCCGGTCGGCGCGCGCGCGCCGATGCGCAGGAAGATGCTTTCCTTCGCCGCGTTGAGCTCCGCCACCACTTCGGCATTGAGCTGCGCCAGTGCGAGCCGCTTGCGTTCGATGTCGATGCCGCGCAGCGGCTCGAACAGCGATGCCTTGAAGCGCACGAAATTGCCCAGCACCGCGAACAGCGTCACGAGCCGCGCCTGCACCGGCTGCGCCGGAAAGGCCGCGCACCACAGCACCGAGAACACGCCGTACCACGCAGCGCCCGCCAGCAGCAGCAGCGGTTCGCGCCCGCGGTGCGTCACGCCGTGCGCGCCCATGTTCTCGATGCCAAGCGTGGCGTACATCGCGAGGATCAGCGTCGCATAGGCAATCGCCTTGTAGCGCGCCCCCACCGCCCCGAGCATCGTGAGGCAGAAGGCCGCGAGCGCAAGCCCGGTGATGAACAGCAGCGGCAGGCCGAACGCCGCCTCGACCGCGAACGCGATGGCCGCGAAGCAGCCCAGCGTGACCACCTGCGCGCGCAGCCGGCCGCGCCAGCTGTCGTCGGTCTCGGCGAGCGCGCTGGCGATGGCGCCGAGGAACAGGGGAATCACCGCATCAGGATGGCCGGTCCAGGCGCAGGCCGCCATGAGGCTGCCGAGAGTGAGAAGAATGCGAACGGGTTGCGCGCGGGAAGCGAAAGACCGCAGCCGCTGGCGCAGCGCGTCGGGGGACAGGGGAAGCATGGGCTGATCTTGCACGATGCATGCCACGGCCGTGTGGCGCCTTGTGGCTAGGGCGCAGGCCGGCTGCGCAGGAAGCCGTGGCGCGGGGCGATCCACCGGGCTCGGGCGTTGTCGGCTGCGGGGGCAACCCCTGTGAGCAGCATCTCGTCCTCGACTTGCAGGAACTGACGGGATTGCGCCCCGTCCGTACCCGGCAGCACGCGCAGCGTGGCGCCGCCCAGGTCGATCAGTTCGCCCGGCGCGGGCGACACAGCGGAGGCATCGGGCCAGATATCGCGCAGGCTGTCGAAGGCGCCCATGGCTTCTTCCGATAACGCCTGCGTAGACAGGATCCATCGCACGCGCCCGGGTGCCGCTGCAACGAGGGCCGCGATGTGCCCGGGGCTAGCGGGCAACGCATCGATCAACGCGCAATCGCCGCCCTCAGCTCCCACGAAGTAGCTGTGCGCCAGTTCGCCCGATGCTTCGCCCGTAACCCGCAGAACCCGCGCCGACAGCCGCGCCACCAGCCCGGCTTCGTGCGCATAGCGGCCACCGCCCTTGCCGTCCGGGTCGAGATGCGCCACTTCTTCGTATGCCGGCTCGTCCATGTTCACCGGCCGTCGTCCCGCGGGCCCGTCCGCCAGCCGGGGCATGACGCGCGGAATGTGCTGCAGGCCGCGCGCATGGTCCATGAGCTCGGCCGTGCTTGTGAACTGCGCGAGCTGCTCGAGGATGCGGCGCGTCACGTTCATCAGCTTGAGCTCGCGCACCGGGTCCACGGCCTCGGCGGGGCGCAGCCACATGTGCTCGACCGTCTCGCGGCCATCGGGCTGCACGCGCTGCGCCTCGGGCATCGGCGCGATGAAGAAGCGCGTGTCGAAGCGGCGCGGCATGCCTGGCGGCGTGAGCCAGTAAGCGAAATAAGCGAGCCGGTCGGCCGCGAGCCGCCAGCCGTGCCGCTCGCACAGCGAGAGCAGCGCATCGGTGCCTTGCTCCGCCGCGTGGCGCATGGCGGCGAGCTGGTCGGGCGGCAGGCTGTCCAGCGACACCAGCCGTTCGGTGCCGCCATCGGTAGCGAACAGCACGCCGGCTTCCTCGAAGCACTCTCGGATCGCGGCGGCGTAGTAGTCGAGCCCGCCATCAGGCACCGCGAGGCGTTCGCTCGCGGCCCTGTCGTCCATGCCGTCGCAGTGCACGTGCAGGCCGCGGTCGTGCGCATCGATCACGCCGCCCGGAAACACGCTGGCGCCGCTGTTCTGATCGTTGGCCTTCTCGGCCCGCCGCAGCATCAGCACTTCGAGGCCGTGGCTTGCGTCGCGCAGAACGATGAGGGTGGCCGCCGAGCGCACGGGGCGCGGCGGCGAAGCGGGTTGTGGCGTGGCATCCGGAGTGCTGGCTGTCATGCACGCATTGTCGCGCCGGTGGCTGCTGCGAAGGCGACAGCAGGGGCCCCGGCTGTCGCTCGGAAGACCGTCCGGAATGCGGTGTGCGACGTACCTTCAAGGCACATCGACTGTTGCTGAAGGACGCACCATGCATTTCGAATTCACACCCAGGGTGATCGCGCTGCGCGAGGAACTGCTCAAGTTCATGGACGAGTTCGTCTACCCGAACGAAAAGCGCCATGAAGAAGAACTGGCCGCCAACGCCCGCGCAGGCCGCCCCTACGCCGAGCTGCCGATGATGGCCGGCCTCAAGGCCAAGGCGCGCGAACGCGGGCTGTGGAACCTGTTCCTGCCGGAGTCGGAGCACGGCCCGGGCCTCAGCAATGTCGAATACGCCCCGCTGTGCGAGATCATGGGCCGGCGCTATTGGAGTTCCGAAATCTTCAACTGCTCTGCGCCCGACACCGGCAACATGGAAGTGCTGGCGCGCTACGGCACCAAGGCCCAGCAGGAGCGCTGGCTCACACCGCTGCTGGCCGGCGAGATCCGCTCGTCCTTCGCGATGACCGAGCCCGAGGTGGCGTCGAGCGACGCCACCAACATCCGCTGCAGCATCCGCCGCGAAGGCAATGAGTACGTCATCAACGGGCGTAAGTGGTACATCACCGGCGCGATGAACGAGCGCTGCGAAATCTTCGTGCTGATGGGCAAGACCGACCCCGACAACGCAGATCGCCACAAGCAGCAGTCGATGATCCTCGTGCCGAAGAACACGCCCGGCGTGACCATCGTGCGCGACATGGCACTGCTCGGCGTCTACGACCCGCCGTTCGGCCACCCCGAGATCGTGTTCGACAACGTGCGCGTGCCGGTCGAGAACATCCTGCTCGGCGAAGGCCGCGGCTTCGAGATTGCACAGGGCCGCCTCGGGCCGGGGCGCATCCATCACTGCATGCGTGCCATCGGCATGGCCGAGGCCGCGCTGGAAATGATGTGCCAGCGCCTCGTGTCACGCGTCGCGTTCCACAAGCCGCTGTCGGAGCAGGGCGTGTGGCGCGAGCGCATTGCCGAGTCGCGCATGCTCATCGAGCAGTCGCGCTGGATGGTGCTCAACGCGGCCTACCGCATGGACACCGTGGGCAACAAAGTCGCCGCAAAGGAGATCGCGATGATCAAGGTGCTCACGCCCAACAACTGCGTGAAGGTGATCGACTGGGCGATGCAGGCCTTCGGCGCCATGGGCCTGAGCCAGGACACGCTGCTCACACATTTCTACGCCTACGAGCGCCACCTGCGCGTGGCCGACGGTCCCGACGAGGTGCACCGCAACGCGATTGCCAAGCAGGAGCTGGCGGCGTACCAGTAAGGCAGGACCAGCCGTGCTGCTTCAGGGGCGGTCCGCTGCGGCGTCGCCGCCCACCCAGCAGCCTTCCTGCGCCATCGCCTCCGAAGGCAGTCCGACGTGGATGGCAGAGGGCGACCCCATGGCCTCGCCCTGGCGCACCGTCACCGACAGCGCGCCGCGGCCGACCAGGTCCAGATGGCGCAGGCCCCACGCGAGCGCGGCTGCGGCGATGCCCGTAGCCGCATCTTCCGGATAGCCCGAGGATTTCGGAAACTGCCGCGCGCTGACCGTGTCGGCTGCGTCTGGTGACATCGCGTAGGGATACAGCCCCGTCGACCCGAGCCGCTCGCACAGCGATTCGACGCGCGAGAAATCCACGTGCAAGCCGTGCAGCTGCGCCGTGTCCGCCAGCCGCACCAGTGTCTTCACGCGGCTGGTGGCGGCATTGAGCACCGGCCCCGCGATCTGCGATGCGTCGATGCCCAGGCATTGCGCGATCTCTTCGACCAGTGCTTGCTTCGTCACCTCCTGCACCACCGCGCGCGGCTGGCTGATCTGCACCGTGCCATCGACACGCCGTCCCGTCACGGTGCCGCTCAGGGTCTCGATGGCGACCGGTGCGCCGTTCCATTCATCGCGCTGGTGCAAGAGCCACAGCGCGCCGACCGTGGCGTGGCCGCACATTTCCATTTCGTGGTTCGGTACGAAGTAGCGCATGCGCAGGGCATGAGCGGGCGTCGCGGGCTTCAGCACGAAAACCGATTCATGCCCGCTGCGCCGCGTGTATTCCTGCATCTGCGCGCTGGAGAGGTCGTCGGCATCGAGCCAGACCGGCGCGGGGTTGCCGCCGACCTTCGGGTCGGGCCCCACGAAGACGCGGATGTTGTGAACGCTGGCCATCGTCAATCGGCCCTCGCGTTCACCGAGCGCGCGATGCCGCCCCAGAGCTTGATGTCGCCGCGGATCTGCGCCTGGAACGCGTCGGGCTGCACGTTCCACGGCGTCACGCCCTTGGCGAGCATGTCGGCGCGCAGGGCCGGGTCGTTCATTGCTGTGTCGAGTGCGGCGCGCAGGCGCTGCATCACCGGCTGCGGCGTGGCTGCCGGAGCCATCAGGCCGTACCAGAGCTGAGGCTTGAAGTCCTTGATGCCGGCCTGCTCGAAAGTGGGCACGCCGTCGAAGCCGGCCGAGGGCTCGCTGATCGCCAGCGCCCGCATGCGGCTGCCGCGCACCTGCGCCAGCAGCGCGGGCGGGTTGTCGAACAGCGCCTGGATCTGCCCTGCCATCAGGTCGGCCTGCGCGGGCGCTGCGCCGCGGTAGGGCACGTGCGTCATCTCGATGCCGGTGCGCTGCTTGAAAAGTTCACCTGTCAGATGGCTCAGGCTGCCGTTGCCGATGCTTCCGTAGTTGAGCGCCTGGGGATGCGCCTTGGCGTAATCGATGAAGCCCTTCAGGTCGCGCGCCGCCAGCGAAGGCGTCACCACCAGCACGAAGGGCGTGGTGCCGATGGTGCCGACCGGCACCAGGTCCTTGATCGGGTCGTAGGGCAGCTTGGGGTACACCGCGTCGGCCGATGCGATGGTCGACGTAGTGGCGGCCACCAGCGTGTAGCCGTCGGGATTCGCCTTTGCGCCGAAGCCCGTGCCCACGGTGCCGCCCGCGCCGGAGCGGTTGTCGATGATCACCGACACGCCGAGCGCGGCCTGCAGCCGCTGCTGCACCGAGCGGAAGATCACGTCCGTGCCGCCGCCGGCGGGGAAGGGTACGATGATCGTGACCGGCTTGCCCGGATAGTCTGGGGCTGCCCAGGAGGCTGCAGGGCCGTACAGAAGCCCGGCGGCTGCCAGACCGAGGAGCGCGCGGCGCAGAGGTTTTGAGGTCATGCTTCTTGCTTGCGGGAGTGGTGTTTCCCGATTCTGTTGAGCGTGCACAAATGCGCGCGACCGATTGCGACATGCACGAATCCAAATGCGACAAGGAGTGGCCATGCACCTGAACAACGCGCCCTCGACGCCTCGCCAGTCGCTGTTCGTCGAGCGGCTGTCGCACCACGCCACCATGGTCGCGAACACCCGCGACCGCTATGCCACCGACACCCACGTGCACGATTGCGACATGCTGTTCGTGCCCCTCGCGGGACGCTTCAGCGTCGGCGATGCGCAGGGCGAGGCGCAGCGCCTCGGTCCCGGACACTTCGTGTGGTTTGCGGCGGGGAGCGCGCATTCGACGACCACGCTCACCGCAGGGCAGACGCACATCGCGGTCTATGTCGATCCCGCGCTGTGGGCGACCGCGTTGCAGGCGCAGGGTGTCTCGGGGCCGCCGCAGGGCATGCGCGCGGGCAGCACCGCGCTGCGCGCGCTGTCGCAGCGGATGTTCGAATCCGCGAAGACCGGCACCGGTGAAAACTACGCGCTGTGCGGCGCGCTCGTCATGGAGGCGGCGCGGCTCAGCGGCAACCCGCTGTCTGGTGGCGATCCGTCATCGGCCCTGCTGGTGGCCGAACTGCTGGCCGAAGCCATCGAAAGCGACCTGGCAGAGCCATTGGCGCTGGAAGCCTTTGCCCAGCAGCATCGCCTCTCGCGCCGCCAGGTGGAGCGCATCTTCCGCGCGAAGTACGGCGTGTCGCCACTGGCCTACCTGCAGCGCCGGCGCCTGGAGCGCGCGGCCTACTTATTGGCGCACACGCGGGAGTCGGTGCTGTCCATCGCCCTGCAGGTGGGGTGGGAGTCGGGCTCGTACCTGTCGCGGATGCTGGAGAAGACCTGGGCGAAGACCGCGACGCAGATCCGCGCCTCGGGACCCGGCTCTAGCCTTTACAGCGTCATTCCCCCGTCCACATGAATCACCTGCCCTGTGATGAAGGCTGCCGCCGGACTCAGCAGGAAGGCAATCGGGGCCGCGATGTCGTCGGGGGTTGCGAGCCTGCCCATGGGCACCTGCGTCAGGGCCGCCTTCCATTGCTGCTCGTTGAGCGCGCCTGCCTTCGCACTGTCTTTCCGGACATAGCCCGGCGCCACTGCATTGACGGTCACGCCGCGCGGCGCCATTTCGGCGGCCGCGGCTTTCACCAGAGCTTCCACGCCGGCTTTGGCAGCCGCCGTCGCGGGAAATGTAGAGCTGCCCAGCCGGAAGCGGTGCGCGACGAATGAACTCACCGCAACGAAGCGGCCCTGCCCGCTCGCCTCCAGCAGAGGCAGGCTTCTGCGCAGGAGATGTGCCAGCGAAACGACCATGACGTGCAGAGAACGCTCGACGCTGTCGTCGTCCAGTTCCGCGAGCGAGCGCCGGTCGGCAAAGCCGGCGTTGGCCACCACGCCGCGCAGGCCGCCCTGGGCTTGCGCGGCATCCAGCAGGGTGTCGATCGTCTCCGGCGTGCCTACATCCCCAACCACGACGGTGCTTCGCACCGCGCCGCATTGCTGCGCCACCGCTTCGGCCGCCGCGCGGTTGCTGCCTGTGTGGATCACAAGGTCGATGCCTTGCGCTGAAAGGAGCCGGCAGGTTGCGGCGCCAATACCCGAGCCCGCGCCGGTCACGATGACGGTGTTCATGCCACGGCCGGCGCTTCAGGCCGAGAACGCGATGCGTTGCTTCTCGACGATCTTCCAGTCGATGTCGACACCGATGCCCGGGCCGCTCGGCACATGCACGTGCCCCGCTTCCGCTGGCGTCATGCGGACCAGGATGTCTTCCTGGAAAACATACTTCGGCATGTAGAACTCGCAGCCCAGAGAGACGTTGGCACTTGCCGCAATGAAGTGCGACGCCGCTGCCAGTGCAACGCCTCCCTCCCACAGCGTACCGCCATAGCAGGGGAGACCCGCCGCCTCGGCGATTGCGTTCACCTTCATGGCCTTGCCGATGCCGCCGGCCTTCATGAGCTTGATGCTGATGATGTCGGCGGCGCGCTCCTGCACCGTGCGCAAGGCCTCGGCCGGGGAGAACACGCTTTCGTCGGCCATGATGGGTGTGTCGAGTGCCGCTGCAATCTGCGCCATGGCCGCGATGGCATCGCGCGGCACCGGTTGTTCGATGAAGGTGGGCTTGAACTGCTCGACGTCACGCAACTGCTGCAGCGCGTTGTAGGGCTGCAGGCCCTGGTTGTAGTCGATGCGCAAATCGAACTCGAAGCCCAGGTGCTCCCTCAGCAGCGAGAGCCGGCGCATGTCTTCCGCATGCGAGGCAAAGCCCGTCTTCACCTTGAAGATGCGATGCCCGGCGCCGAGCATCTGCTTGGCGAGCTCGATGTCGGCGTCGATGTCGGGATTGGCGATGGAGAAAGAAAAGGGAATCCTGTCGCGCACCTTGCCGCCGATCAGCGAATACAGCGGCAGGTTGGCCGCCTTGCCGCACAGGTCGAACAGGGCCATCTCCACCGCGGCCTTGGCTTCGGGGCTGCCGACCAGCGCCCGGTCGCAATCGGCCATGCGCTGCGGAATGTCGCGCGGGTCTGTGCCCAGGAGCACGGGGCGCAGGTATTGCGCAATGCCATGGAACAGGTTCTCGTTGGTGCCCGAGAACACCTCCCAAGCCTGCCCCTCGCCGATGCCATCGATGCCCTGGTCGGTTCGCACGCGGACCACCACGCGCTTGATGGAGGCCTGGATGCTCCCCACGCCCTGCGACCGCTTCATCTTGATGGGCGATTCGAGCAGATGAACTTCGATGTTCTGGATCTTCATGATGATGGTGCCCGGGAGTGATCGTCAGACCTTGATTTGCGGCGGGATCTTGTCTTCGCTGACGCCCCCGACGGACTTGAGGTTCGAGATGAAGGTCTTGCGGATGTTTCCGCTTGCGCGTTCGCTGGCGAGCCATCCGTTGACGTGCTTGAGCCAGCGCGTGTCGGCTTCCTTGCGAACGCCGCCATTGGAGGTTGCGACTTCTTCGGGCGTCAGGATGACCACCTGGCCCACCGCGGGATTCTTGCTGGCCAGGCTCAGGGCCAGCGGCAGGACGAGGATCTGCGCGTCGGCGCGCCCGACCTGCAGCGCAAGCGTTGCATCGACGGCGCTGTCCAGCCGGGTGATCTCCGCGTTCTTGAGCAGGCGCGTGGCGAGCGTGTCGTGCGAAGAGCCCTTGTCGACCACGACGCGGATCGTGGGCTGGTCGAGCTCTGCCCAGGTCTTGGGCGCATAGCCCTTCTTGCAGACCGCGGCAAAGGCGATGTTCAAAACCGGGTCAGTGAAGTCGATCACCTGCAGGCGCGCGGGCGTCGGGTTCAGGCCGAAGAAGATGTCGATCTTTTGCGATTGCAACTCGAGCACGGAATTGCCCCAGCTGGTGGGCGTGATGTCGAGCTTTGCGTCCAGGCTCTTGGCCAGGCCGCGATAGAAATCGGCCATGCAGCCGAGCCACTCCCCGCTCACCATGTCCTTCTTGTAATAGGGCAGTCCGCCATCGACCGCGCCGACGCGCATGACCTTGGTGCGCGTTACGCGCTCCCATGTCGATTCGCTCGCCTGCGCCAACGCGGTCGCCCACGGAGCGGCACCCGCCGCCAACATTGAACCAGCAACAAAATCGCGACGCTTCATGATGAATACTCCGTTTTCAGGGCTCGGGGGGAAGGAAAAAACAAGGCATCGGCTTCGACTTGAAGCGATGACAGTCTTCGGTGGATGTGATCGTAGGTACGACAGGAGACCGAAGGTAGAGACCAGATCGTCGAAAGAACACTCGATCTCGTCGTTTCGACGACGGCGGATGCCGATATGCGATCCCTGGGGATGAGCAAGTCACAGGGGCGTCGAGCAAGAAGCTTGCCATTGCAACGATGGATTACTGGCTGGCTGGCAGTCAGGAAGCGCCGCCCCCGGGCCCTTACATTCACACGAACCACTGAAAGCTCCCCATGCCCCGCCCCGTTCTCGAAGAAGCCCGCATCCACCCCGCCATCCGCGCAAGGCTGGCCGACAGCCGCCAGACTTTCGTGCGCGAAGTCATGGCGGCAGTTGCCGAGCACGACGTGGTCGTGGTCGGCATGGGCATCAATCCGTTCCCGAAGAAAGCGCGCCAGGCCCTCGACCGGATCGGGCAGCCGTACAAGTACCTCGGGTACGGCAGCTACCTGAGCCGATGGCGCGACCGCAACGCGCTCAAGATGTGGACCGGGTGGCCGACCTTTCCGATGGTGTTCGTCAAGGGCATGCTGGTCGGCGGCGCCACGGATCTGCAGAAGCTCATCGACAGCGGCGAGCTCAAGACTCTTCTCGCCAGCCGATAGCCACCGGCTAGCCCGGTACTTCCCACGCAAAGCCGACGCCGTACACCGACCGTATCCAGTCGTGCTCGGGCGTGACCGAGCCGAGCTTGCGGCGCAGGTTCTTCACGTGGCTGTCGATGGCGCGTTCGGTCACGTCCACCGTGTCGTCGTAGGCCAGTTCGAGCAGGCGGGAGCGCGAGAAGATGCGCCCCGGGTGCCGCGACAGCACCTGCAGCAGCCCGAACTCGCGCCGTGTGAGGTTCAGCGGCGTGCCTTCGAGCGAGGCGCGCCAGTGCACGTCGTCGAGCACCAGCCCCGGCGCGTCGCTCTGCGAGGCCGAGCCCTGCGCCAGCCCCGGTGCGGTGCGACGCAGCACGGCGCGCACGCGCGCCACCAGCTCGCGCGGCGAGAAAGGCTTGCACACGTAGTCGTCGGCGCCCAGCTCCAGGCCCAGCAGCCGGTCGACTTCCTCGATGCGCGCGGTCAGCATGATGATCGGGTGCGCCGTGTGCTCGCGCGCGCGGCGCAGCACCTCGATGCCATCGAGCCGCGGCAGCATGATGTCGAGCAGTGTGAGGTCGGGTGGTGCGGCGACGATGCTTTCCAGCGCGCTTTGCCCGTCGGTGAAGTGCTCGGTTTCGTAGCCCGCGTGGCGCAGGTAGTCCTGCACCACCGAGGCGATGTCGGTTTCGTCTTCGACGATGACGATGCGTGTCATGAGGATGTCCCCAGTGGAAGGGTGATGGTCACGCGCAGCCCGCCCAGGGGCGAGGCTGACGCATCGATGGTGCCGCCGTGCGTCTCGATGGTCGCGCGGCAGATCGAAAGGCCGAGCCCGGAGCCACCGTGTTCGCGGCTGCGCGAGGCTTCGCCGCGGAACAGGCGGTCGAACAGGCGCGGCAGCTCGGCCTCGGGCACGCCCGGCGCGCTGTCGTCGAACAGCAGGGTGAGGCAGTTGCCGGTCCATGCGCCCTCGACCGTGACGTCGATGCGCAGTTGGCCACCCTGGTCGGTGTAGGCCAGCGTGTTCTCCAGCAGGTTCATGAAGACCTGGTGCAGCCGGTGCGCGTCGCCGTCGATGGTCGGCTGCGCGGCGGCGCCGATGAGGTCGATGGCGCGCCGGTCCACCGTGATGCCACGCGCGGCGAAGCGGTCGCGCGTGTGGTCGAGCGCTTCTTTCAGCAGCGACAGCGGAAACACCGTGGCCGTGAGCAGGTCGCTCTGCGGCTCGCGCATGCTGCTGCGCAGGTCGTCGACCAGCTGGCCGAGCCGTATCACCTGCCGGTGCAGCCGCAGCGCGGTGCGTTCGTCGAAAGTGCGTACGCCGTCCTGCAGCGCCTCGATTTCTGCGCGCATGGCGGCCAGTGGCGTGCGCAGCTCGTGCGCCGCATCGGCCAGCCAGGCGCGGCGCGAGGCCTCGACCGTGTCCAGGCGCTGTGCCATGTCGTTGAAGGTGCGCCCGAGCAGCGCAAGCTCGTCCGAGCCCTGCACCGCGACGCGGGTGGAGAGCCGGCCGCGCGCCAGGTCTTGCGCGGCCTGCGTGAGTTCGTCGATGGGCTTGAACCAGCGGCGTGCCAGCAGCCACGACAGCACCAGTGCGAAGCCTAGGCCGCACAGGCCCGTGAGCACGATCACGCCCGACTGCCGCGCCACGAAGGCGCGGTCGGCCTCGCTTTCGAGGCCCTGCAGCGGCGTGAGCGCCAGATAGCCGACGACCGTGCGGTCGCGCCGGATCGGCGTGCGCGCGGCGTTCGCCAGGTCGACGTCGGCGCCCACCACGCGCGCGCCGTGCGCGTCGAGCACGGCCAGCCGCTGGAAGATGGAGTCGGGCGATTCCCGTGGATCGCGAAAGAACCACGGCGGCGGCATGGTCGGCAGCCGGCGCGGCATCAGGTCGAGCTGTGGCGACGACAGCGTCGTCTCCGACGGCGGCGGGCTGCCGTCGGCACCGTTGTCGTGCTGTGGAGGGGCGGAAGGATTGCCGCCGCGCATGGCGCGGTAGTCGTACCAGGGCGGCAGCCGCCGCTCGTCGCCGGCGTTGCTGCCGTTGCTGGTGCTGTCGAGCAGGGCAGCCATCCGGCCCATCTGCAGGCGGCGCCAGGCGTCGTCGTTGTCGCGCAGGCTCTTCCAGTCGCCGTTGGCGACGTAGTGCTTCAGCAGAAGATCGGTGAGCCAGTCCATGCGCCGGATCTCGATCTCGGCCACGTAGGAGCCCAGGCCGCGTTGCAGCGCGATGATCGACAGGCCCGCGAAGCTGATCAACAGCACGATCAACAGGGCGGCCAGCGCCAGGAAGATCTTCCTGGAAAGTGTCAGGTGAGGCATGGACTGGGGGGAGGCATGGCCGCATTCTGCGGCATGCATGGCGGGCAGGCGAAGGGGTACTTCATGGGCAAGCGGCCGATCATTGCGGCCGAATGTGGAGGAAATTGGGAGGAAATTTCTCCACCATTTCTCCTGAATCGGCCCGCACGATGCAGGCCATGAACCCTCCTCACATGGGCCTGCCGCTGCAGCTGGCGATCACGGTTTTTTTCTGGCTGATCGCCCAGGCGTGGACGCTGTTCGTCTTCTGGGCGGAGGGATGCGCCACGCGGCCCGCCGCGTCCGGCACCGGACCGATCGACAAGGAAAAGACGCCATGACACCCCCCGATTCGCTGCTCCCCGGGCGCCGCGGACTGCTGGCCGCCTTCGGCGCTGCGGGCCTGTCGGCATCGGCACGCCTGGCACTGGCCGCGCCGCGCCGCCTGCCGCTGACTGCGCAGGCCACCGAAGGGCCGTACTACCTCGACCTCGCACTGGAGCGCCGCGACATCACCGAAGGGCTCGACGGCGTGCCGCTGGACGTGCGCTTCACTGTGTGCGACGCGGCCGGCCGGCCGGTGCCCAGGCTGCGCGTGGACCTGTGGCACTGCGACGCGCAGGGGCGCTACTCGGGCTTCGGCGAGCAGGGCGACGACCGCGCCCAGTCGTTCGAAGGCAAGACCTTCCTGCGCGGCCGCCAGCACACCGACAGCGAGGGCGCCGTGTCCTTCGGCACCTTGTACCCGGGCTGGTATGCGGGGCGCACCACGCACATCCATTTCAAGGTGATCAAGGGCGCGCACGCCGTGCTCACCTCGCAGTTCTTCCTGCCCGATGCGCTGAGCGAGTTTCTCTACACGCAGATGCCGCTCTATCAGCGCGCGCGGCTGCGCGACACGCTCAACAGCGTGGACGGCATCGCATTGAAGGCCGGCGCAACGGTGCTCGGCGCGGTGCGCGAGGAGCGGCAGCGCTACGTTGCCACGCTCGCGCTGGTGGTGGACCCGGCGGCGAACCCGGTGACTGACCGGCCGCCGCGGCCGGGTGCTGGCTTTGGGGGTGCTGGTGGCCCGCCGCCCGGCGGGATGCCGCCCCCCGGTGGCGGTGGCATGCGGCCGGTGCGGCCCCGCGCGCTGGAAGGCACGGCGCGCGCCCGCGCGTTGGTGCCGCCGCGCGCCGAAGGCTGACTCTCGCAAGCCACGCTTGCAGCGGGCGTGCGGGCTCAGGTCGGCCGCTCCGCGAAGCTGAAGCCCACACCGTAGACCGAGCGGATCCAGTCGTGCGAAGGCACGGCGGCCGCGAGCTTCTTGCGCAGGTTCTTGATGTGCCCGTCGACCGCGCGCTCGTTGACGTCGAACGCCTCCGGAAACGCGGCTTCGAGCAGCTTGGAGCGTGTGAACACCCGGCCGGGGTCGCGCGACAGCGCCCGCAACAACAGCAGCTCGCGGCGCGTCAGCCTCAGTGCGCGCCCCTCCAGGCAGGCATTGCCTCGCGGATCGTCGAAGCGCACCGCTGTCGAGGGCCGGGCGGCCGTATCGCGCCACTGCGCATGCCGGCGCAGCACCGTGTGGATGCGCGCCACCACCTCGCGCGGCGAAAAGGGCTTGCAGACATAGTCGTCGGCGCCCAGGTCGAGCGCCAGCAGCCGGTCGGCTTCCTGCGCGCGCGCCGTCAGCATGATGATCGGGTGGTTGCCGTACGAGCGCACCGTCTCCAGCACCTGGATGCCGTCGATGCGCGGCAGCACGATGTCGAGCAGGGTGAGCGCTGGCGGCATGCTCAGGATGCGCTCCAGCGCTGCCGAGCCGTCTTCGACCTGCTCGACCTCGTGGCCTGCGCCTTGCAGGTGGCCGAGCAGCAGCGGGGCGCTGCTGTCGCGTCCGTCTTCCACCAGCAGGATGCGAGCCATGGCCAGGGTACTCCGCTCAGAAGGAGGTTCCGATCTGGAACTGGAAGCGCTGCGTGCGGTCGGCCGAGATGCCGTTGGCCGTGTCTTCCTTCTGGTAGATCAGCGGCACCGCGTAGGCCAGCCGCAGCGGGCCGAGCGGCGAGATCCAGCTGATGCCGATGCCGGCAGATGCGCGAATGCGGTTCTGCGCCTTCCATTGCGCGTCCGTCATGCTGGCGGTGCGGTCGGCGAACACGTTGCCCGCGTCAAAGAAGGTGTACAGGCGCAGCGTCTTGTCGTTGCCTGCGCCGGGGAAGGGCGTGCTGAACTCCATGTTGAAGATCGCCTTGCGCGTGCCGCCGAGCGCACCGGCCGTGACCGAGTCGAGCGGGCCGAGCGAGTTCTGCTCGAAGCCGCGGATCGAGCCCAGGCCGCCGGCGTAGAAGTTCTTGAAGATCGGGTAGGTGCTGTCTCCCAGCGCCCGCGCATAGCCGAGCTGGCCGTTGATGGCCAGCGTGTACTGCTTGGACAGCGGGAAGTACTGCTGGTACTGGTAGTTGGTCTTCAGGTAGCGCAGTTCGCTGCCCACGCCGATTTCGAGGTTGGCGCTCTGCAGCCGGCCGCGCGTGGGCACCAGTGCGCTGTCGCGGTCGTCGCGCGACCAGCCCAGCGTGGCCGGGATGCCCACCACGCTCGACTTGGCGCAGGTCACGCTCGGCGCGGTGCCCGTGCACTTGAAATAGTCGAGGTAGGCCTGCGGCGTGGCTGTGTACACGTACGAGCCGTCGACCAGCGTGTAGGTGCCGTTGGTGCCGGGCGTGAACGACCAGCGCTCCAGGCCGATGCCGAGAAACACCGTGTCCTGCTCGCCCACCGGAAAGCCGAAGCGGATGGAGCCGCCTTCGCTCGCGAGCTTGTAGTTGCCGTCGGCCTCGTAGTACGGCCGCGTGGTGGTGTGAAACACGTTGATCGTGCGCGAGATGCCGTCCTTGGTGAAGTACGGGTCGGTCGCCGTGACCGAGATGGTGCGGTTGTACGAACTCGTGTTCACGTTCAGCCCCAGGTAGTTGCCGCTGCCGAACACGTTCTCCTGCGTGATGCCGAAGCTCAGCGAGACCTTGTCGGTGGACGAGTAGCCCGCGCCCAGCTGCAGCGAGCCGGTCGGCTTCTCGGCCACGTTCACCACCAGGTCGACCTGGTCGGGCGAGCCGGGCACGTCGACGGTGTCGACGTTCACTTCGGTGAAGAAGCCCAGGCGGTCGACCCGGTCGCGCGAGGCGCGAATCTTGTTGCCGTCGTACCAGGCGCCTTCGTACTGGCGGAACTCGCGGCGGATCACCTCGTCGCGCGTACGCGCATTGCCGCCGATGTTGATGCGCCGCACGTACGCACGGCGCGAGGACTCGGCCTTCAGCACCAGCGTGACGCGATTGTTCTCGCGGTCGATCTCGGGCTCGGCCTTCACGCGTGCGAAGGCATAGCCGAAGGTGCCGAAGTAGTCGGTGAAGGCCTTGGTGGTGGCGGCCACGTCTTCGCCGTTGTAGGGCGCGCCGGGGCGGATGGTCACCAGCGTCTTGAACTCGTCCTCGTGGCCCACGTAGTCGCCCGCGAGCTTCACGCCGGCCACCACGAACTTCTGGCCTTCGATGATGTTGATGGTGAGGGTCAGCGCCTGCCGGTCCGGCGAGATGGCGACCTGCGTCGACTCGATGCGGAACTCCAGGTAGCCGCGCGTGATGTAGTAGGAGCGCAGCGTCTCCAGGTCGCCGTTGAACTTGGTGCGCGAGTACTGGTTGGACTTGGTGTACCAGTCGAGCCAGCCGCCGGTGTCCTGGTCGAACAGGTCGAGCAGTGTGCTTTCGCTGAAGGCCTTGTTGCCGACCACGTGCACTTCCTTGATGCGCGCGGACTCGCCTTCGGTCACGGTGAAGGTCAGGTTCACGCGGTTGTTCTCCAGCGGCGTGACGGTGGTGATGACCTGCGCGTTGTAAAGACTGCGGCTGATGTACTGCCGCTTGAGCTCCTGCTCGGCTCGGTCGGCCAGTGCCTTGTCGTAGGCCTGCCCTTCTGCGATGCCCACCTCGCGCAGCGCCTTCTGCAGCGCGGCCTTGTCGAACTCCTTGGTGCCCACGAAGTCGACGTCGGCGATGGAGGGGCGCTCTTCCACCACCACCACCAGCACGTTGCCGTTCACGTCGATGCGCACGTCCTTGAAGAGGCCGAGCTTGAACAGCTCGCGGATGGCGGCGCTGCCGCGCTCGTCGCTGTAGGTGTCGCCGGCGCGAAGGCCCATGGTGGCGAAGACGGTGCCGGGCTCGACGCGCTGGAGGCCCTCCAGCTTGATGTCCCTGACGGTGAACGGTTCGACGGCCCAGGCGGGAAGAGCGACGAGAGGGGCGACGAGAGAGGCAAGCAGCGCGCTGGCCGCTGCGAGGGACTTGGGAAAGTGCATCGACGGATGGTCTTTGCCAATGTCGGAGAAATTTAGGACTTTTCTCCGGCTGCCCCGGGCCGCTCGGGGTCTTTACCTTGGTCTTTACATTACTGCAACCCCATGGCGTTTGAGACCGGCCATGCTGGCGCCGCCTGTTCGCCCGCGACGAACCCGGCTCTTTCGCGGCAGTTCTGCAGATGCTCTTCGAGCGACAGGGACCCCTGTATCTGCAGCAGGCGCTCCACCGTGCGGTCGACGGCCTCTTCGTCGAGCAGCCGGTAGGTGCGCGCGGTACGGCCGTTGTTGCGCACCAGGCGCGCGATGTAGGGCAGGTCCTGCTGGGTGATGACGGCCGCCGGCATCACGCCTTCGAGCTCGATGCCTTCGCACGGCAGCAGCACGAAGTACTGCAGCCGCAGGTCGTCGGGCAGCAGGCTGCGCAGCTGGGTGGTCTTGCGTCCGCCCTGCCATGCCGGGTCTTTCACCTCGCGCGCGCTCTTGCCGCCGTTCAGGCGCAGGAACCAACGCGGCGGGGACTGGTCCGACTTCTTGCGATAGACAAAGGCGTTGCGCCAGGCCTTGATCTCGAACAGGTAGAGGCCGGTTTCGCACACCACCACGGCGTCGATGCGCGCGGTGCGCACCGCATGCCCCTCGGGCATCGGAATGATGAGGTTGCGAAGAATGCGCAGGTAGGAAAAGGCGGGGCTGAATGCGCTGGTCAGCTGCTGCACACCCAGCGAGGTGGCGACGGTGCTTGGCATGGCAATGGTCATGGATGACTCCTTCGGTCGCCGAGCATTGCGCTGCTTTTGGGAGACTTCTTGTGTGAGGTGTTTCCTCCGGTTGTGCGGGGCTTCTCCCGGCGCAGTGCACGCAAACAACAGTTCACGCAAAGCAGAGGCATTCACAAGATTCCTCCGAATTTGAACGAGACGATGCGTGCCTGCTGCTCGATGGAGAGCCGCTGCAACTGGAGAACCCTGAATGAAGAAAACCCTCACGGCATTCGCTGCCCTGGCCGTCTGCGGCCTGGCTTCTGCCCAATCGTCCGTCACGTTGTTCGGCGTCGTGGACGCTGGCCTGACCTACCAGTCGAGCACCTCGCGCGACACGACCACCGGCGCGTCGGTCAAGCAAAGCAAGACGAGCCTGGGCAACTCGGCCTACAACTCCAGCCGCATCGGCTTCCGCGGCACCGAAGACCTCGGCGGCGGGCTGGCAGCGAGCTTCTGGCTCGAAGCGCCCATCACCAACGACGACGGCGCCACCGGCATCTCCACCTTCGCGCGCCGCTCCACCGTGAGCCTGTCGGGTGGCTTCGGCGAGCTGCGCCTGGGCCGCGACTACACCGCCACCTTCTGGAACGACACCGTGTTCGACCCGTTCGGCACCAACGGCTCGGGCACCAACGTCATCAGCACCGTCAGCGGCAACACCACCATCAACAATGCCAACTACGTGCGTGCCAGCAACTCGATCGGCTACTTCCTGCCGCCGAACCTGGGCGGCTTCTACGGCCAGGTGCAGTACAGCCTGCACGAGAACGCCAGCACCGACGCCACCAGCACCACGGCAGCTTCCAGCAGCACGGCTGGGCGCTACGTCGGTGGCCGCTTCGGCTATGCCAACGGTCCCCTGGACGTGGCACTGGCCGTGGGCCAGAGCACCGTCGTGGACACCACCGCGCTGGAGCGCAGGGTGCAGACCATCAACCTGGGCGCTTCGTACGACTTCGGTCCTGTGAAGCTGTTCGGCGAGCTGTCGAACGTGAAGAACAAGTTCGACTACGCGGCAGCGGCTGACACGCACGACACCTACAACGGCTACCTGATCGGCGCGACCGTGCCGGTGGGCGCAGGCCTGATCCGCGTGGCGTACTCGCAAGTGCGCTACAACGAAGGCACGGCCGGCATCACGGGCGAAGACCCGATGGCACGCAAGTTCGCAGTTGGCTACGTGCACAACCTGTCCAAGCGCACGGCGCTGTATGCGACGGTGGCGCGCGTGAACAACCGCAACGACGTGAACTACACGGGCAGCCTGGTGTCGGCCAGCACCACGGGCTACGGCAGCACGGGCACCAGCTACACGGGCCTGCCGCGCTCTTCCACCGGCTACGACTTCGGTATCCGCCACGCGTTCTGATGCAGGACGCGCGCCGCGCGGGAGAAAGGGGCCTCAGTGCTCTTTTTCTCCCGCGCGGCTTTTTCGTTTCTACCCAGCAGTGAGCTTCTTCCAATGAACCGAATTGCACTCCTCGCGGGCGTGCTGGCTGCCACCGGCCTGACCGGCTGCATCATGCTGCCCCCGCCGCCCATGCCCTACCGTCCGCCCCCGCCAGGCTTTCGCGGTGAAGGGCCGCCGCCGATGTTCTATGGCGCCCGCAGGCCGCCCCCTCCAGGATGGGACGCCTGCGATGGCGTACGGGACGGCTGCGCGCGCGGCATGCCGGGCGAACCCGGGATGCAACAAGCCCCGGGAGCACGCTGATGAGCGGGGGACAACTGCATTCCGGCAACCTGGGCGCCATCATCGCCGGCGTGATCCTTCTCGGCCTTGGTGGCGTGGTCTGCTTGATGGCCTCGCTGTTCATCGCCAACATGCGGAACGGCGCAAAGGCGCGCGAGCTCGCGGCACAGGCCCGCAGCGAGGCGCGGCAAAGAATGAGCGCGAGCCGCGTGCAAGACCTGCGACCGCTGCTCGATGCCGCCCCGGACTGCCAGGGCATCCGTCTCGACATCCAGCTGCCGGCTGAAGCCGTGCCCGTGCTGGCGATCGAGGCCGAGCTGCGCGAGCTGCTCGCCAAGGTGACGGACTACGCGGCCAGCGTGATGCGCGCGGGCGCCACGCTGCAGGTTCGCGCGCATGCGGAAGGCACGCAGGCCGTGATTCACTGGCGCGACCTCGATGCCGTCGACGTGCGCCCGCCGCTCGCGCGGTTTTTCGACACCGCGCAGGCCGCGATTGCGGGGGCCAGTGCCAAGGCCTGCGAACGCATTGCCGGCCATCATGGTGGACGCATCTATTCAGCCCCGGATGCCGGCGGCGTGCTGGGACTGACACTGCGCCTGCCATTGCTGGCCGACGAGCGCGCTCACTGATCGACGCAAGGCCGGCAGGGACGGGCCTCGTGGAACTCCGCGTCATACTCGCGGTCCCACGGTGCCGCCGCTTTTCCCCGATGCCAGACGTGCGATCTCTTGCCTCCCTGACGACTTTTCTCCGTGCGCTCGCTGCGAGCGCGACCCTTCTCGCCGCCGGTGCGTTGCATGCGCAGGCCCTGCCGCCGGGCGTGCGGCTGGGCATGACAGCCGAAGAGCTGCAGGCCGCATTGCCCGCAGCCGAACGCGTGCAGCGGCCGCAGCGCCTCGGCGGTGGCCTCGTCGGCAACTGGCGCGCGGCGCCCGTCGAGATCGCAGGACTGCTGTTCGAGCCGACCTTCTTCTTCGCCGCCTCGGAGCTGCGGCGCGTCGAATACGTCGCGGCGGCGCAGGCCACGCCCGACAACGGCGCCGCGGCCTTCGCGGCGCTGGTGCAATGGGGCCGCGGGGCGTTCGGCAACGAACTCGCATCGCGCGACCCGGGCAGCGCATACGCCGCCTGGGTGAGCAACGACACCGACGTCTACGTGCAGCAGGTCAGCGACCCGCGTCGTGCGAGCGTGCGGCTGGTCTACAAGGCGCGGCAGCTGCGGGACGGCAGCGAGCTCTGAACGGGGTGCCTCAGGCGGCGCCGCGCTGATCGAGCTTTTGCAGCGCCACCGCCAGTTCCTCTACATCGACCGGCTTCAGCAGGTGATGGTCGAAGCCGGCCTGCGCAATGCGCAGCCGGTCGTCGGGCTGGCCCCAGCCCGTGAGCGCGATCAGCCCGATGCCATGCAGCCGCGGATGCGTCCGCAGGCGGCGCGCCAGTTCGCAGCCGTCCATGCCGGGCATGCCGATGTCCAGGATGGCGACCGAAGGCTGGAAGTGCTCGGCCTTCGCCAGTGCATCCAGGCCGCTGAAAGCCACGGTCGCCTGCGCGCCGAGCAGGCCCAGCAGCGCCCCGAGTGACTCGGCCGCGTCGCGGTTGTCGTCCACCACCAGAATGCGGTGCTGCACCGCCATCGTGGCCTCCGAGGCTCCGGCCTTCGCGCCGGCCCGCAACCCGTGGTCGAGCAGCGGCAGGGACACGGTGAACTCGCTGCCCTGGTTCGCGCCGTCGCTCCTGGCGCTGACCGTGCCGCCGTGCAGCTCCACCATGCTCTTCACCAGCGTGAGGCCGATGCCCAGGCCGCCCTGCGCGGCGCGCGCGGTGCCGCTCACTTGCACGAACATGTCGAAGATCGCGCCCAGCATGGCGGATGGAATGCCCACGCCGCTGTCTTTCACGCGCACCACCGCATGGCCGTGGCCGTCGTGCTCGACGAACACGTCGATGCGTCCGCCCTCGGGCGTGTACTTGGCAGCGTTGTTCAGCAGGTTCGCGAACACCTGCGTGAGGCGCACGCCGTCGCCCTTCAAGGCCAGCGAGGCATCGGCGACGTGCACCCCGAGCGTGTGGCGGCCGGCGTCCATCAGCGGGCGGCTGAGCTCCACCGCGCCGCGGATCACCTGGTCGAGCGCGAGCTCGTCCAGTTGCAGCTCGATCTTGCCGCGCGTGATGCGCGAGACCTCCATCAGGTCGCTCACCAGCCGCACCATGTGGTCGAGCTGGCGGCCCATGAGGTCGTAGTAGGGCCGGGCGGCTTCCGACGTGAGCGGCTTGCGCTTGAGGATGGCCAGCGCGGTGCTCAGCGGCGCCATCGGGTTGCGCAGCTCGTGCGCCAGGGTGGCCAGGAATTCGGTCTTGCGCCGGTCGGCCTCGTTGAGGTCTTCCAGGATGCGGCGCAGCTCGTACTGCCGCCGCCGTGCGCGCAGCGCGCTGCGCAGTGCGCTCACCAGCGAGGCCACGCGGATCGGGCGCTCCAGCACGGTGACGTTGGCCATGCCTTCCATGGCGGTGGTGATGGCGCGCGAATCGGCGCCTTGCCGCGCGAGTATCAGCACCGGCAGGTCGGACCAGGGGGACTGGGTCGCCACGGCCGCGGCGAGTTCGGTGGCGCCGCTGCCCGTGAGCATTTCTTCGGACACCAGCAGCGCGCCGGCACCGCGTTCGGTTTCGCGCAGCAGTTCGGGGAGGTCGGCGCACACCTGTGTCTCGATGCCGGCGTGCAGGAGCACGGCGGAGGCCATCACGGCGTCCTTCGCGGTGGCCGTTCTCATCAGCACGCGCAGCTGCGGGTCTCGCAGCTGCGGCAACTGGATCGTGGGGCCGTCGGTCACTGCGGGGGCGTGGCAATGCCGTCGATCGGCACGGGCACGCCAGTCAGGATGCCTCTGAAATGGCGCAGCGGCTCTCCTACGTTCAGGCCCCGCCGGTCCATCGAGAACGCACGGATGGAGCGCTCGTGCGCGCCGCCGCGCTTCTTGAGCACCGAGATGGCCTGGCGCACTTCGCCTTCGGCTTCGTAGTAGCGCAGCAGCACCACGGCGTCGGCAAGGTAGCTGGCGTCCACAGGTGTCTGCATCTGCATGCCGATGAGCCCGTGCTGCGCGCCGACCAGCAGCGTGGCCACACCGGACTGCCCGAGGTAGGTGAGCAGCTCGTGCAGCTGCACGATGAGAAAGCGCTCGTCGGGCATCGCGTTGAGATAGCCGTTCAGGCTGTCGATGACGATCACCTTCGCGCCGTGCTGCGTCACGGCCTGGCGGATCTCGTGCACCAGCTCGCCGGGGGAGAGTTCCGCCGGGTCGACCTGCTTGATGCGGATGCGGCCCGATTGCAGGTGGGGATCCAGCGCCATGCCCAGGCCGGCGCTGCGCGTGCGCAGGGTGTTGACGCTCTCGTCGAAGACGAAGAGCGCGGCCGTCTCGCCGCGCTCGGCCGCCGCAATGGCGAATCGCACCGCCACGGACGACTTGCCCGTGCCCGGCGCGCCGACGAACAGGGTGCTGGTGCCCTTCTCGAGGCCGCCGCCCAGCAGCGCGTCGAGCGCCTCGATGCCGCTGGGCAGCTTGCTCAGCGCGGTGTCGTTGACGTGTTCGGCCGCCACCAGGCGCGGAAACACCTGCAGGCCGCCGCGGTGAATCTTGTAGTCGTGGTAGCCGCCCCGGAACGACTGGCCCCGGTATTTCACGACCAGCAGCCGGCGGCGCGCGGAGCCGTAGTCGGAGTTCGACTGCTCCAGCCTCACCACCGCGTGCGCGATGCTCTGCACCTGCAGGTCGTGCTCGGTGGCGGTCATGTCGTCCAGCAGCAGCACCGTGCACTGGCGCCCCGCGAAGAACTGCTTGAGCGCCAGGATCTGCCGGCGGTAGCGCAGCGAGGTGCCCGAGAGCAGCCGCAACTCGGAGAGCGAATCGAACACGATGCGCGAGGGCTTGATGGCCTCCACGTCGCTCAGGATGCGCAGCGTGGTTTCGCTCAGCTCCACCTCGGAGGGGTGGAACATGGTGTATTGCTCCTCGGGCTGCAGGCTGTCCTGCGTGGGCAGCATCTCGCGCACGTGGACGCCGGAGATGTCCCAGCCGTGCGAGACGGCCACGCCGCGCAGCTCGTGCTCGGTTTCGGACAGCGTCACGTACAGAACCGACTCGCCGCGCGCCGCGCCTTCGAGCAGGAACTGCATCGCGATGGTCGTTTTGCCGGCGCCCGGCGTGCCTTCGAGCAGGTAGAGCCGGTTGGGCTCGAGGCCGCCGCCGAGCACGTCGTTCAGGCCCGGTACGCCCACGCTCAGCAGTCGCTGGTGATCAGGCTCCATGGTGGCTTCTCCATTCCATGAGTGAATGAGGTCAATGCCAAATTCAAACATCGAAGCCGTGGGGCCGCGTGCAGGACGGCGCCGCATGGCGCGCCACGGGGAGCGACTATGGGAAATGTCCTGCACGGGGCAGCGGAATCGTCCGGCTGGCCGGGTAGGGCGGATGGAGAAACTGCCTTACCGGCTCCCGCCGCCACTTCCTTCTTAATTTGGCTCTTCAGGAGAAGACGATGCGCGAAGACACAGAGATCCGCATTCCCCAGGACGATGAACGGATCGACGTCACGGACCTCAAGGAGGTCGACTACTGGACTCAGTGGTTCGGCGTGAGCGAAGAGCGCCTGCGCATCGCAGTGGCCTCGGCGGGCACAGGCAAGGACGACCTGCGGGTCTACTTCGGCCTGCCTTGATTCTTTCCGGAGGCCTCAGCCCGCGGCGAGCATGCCGCGCTCTTCGATGAACGCGACCACCTCGGCCACGCCCGTGAGCGTCTTGAGGTTGGTCATCACGTAGGGGCGCTGGCGGCGCATGCGCTGCGTGTCCTGCTCCATCACGTCAAGGTTGGCGCCAACGTAGGGTGCAAGGTCGGTCTTGTTGATCACGAAGAGGTCGCTCTTGGTGATGCCGGGCCCGCCCTTTCTCGGAATCTTCTCGCCGGCGGCCACGTCGATCACGTAGATCGTGAGGTCCGACAGCTCGGGGCTGAAGGTGGCCGCGAGGTTGTCGCCGCCAGACTCGACGAACACGATGTCGGCATCCGGAAAGTCTTCGAGCATGCGGTCGATGGCTTC
The DNA here is from genome assembly GCF_057814215.1 of Variovorax sp. F042. NCBI lineage: Bacteria > Pseudomonadati > Pseudomonadota > Betaproteobacteria > Burkholderiales > Comamonadaceae > Variovorax > Variovorax sp. F042. The sequence goes on along the minus strand of NZ_JBVASX010000007.1, from coordinate 201,598 downwards.
GAGGTTGATCGAGGCGTCTTCTCGGATCGCGGTGTGCGGGCAGCCGCCCGTCTCGACGCCCATGATGCGTTCGGCCGGCAGCGCGCCGGCCACGGTCAGCAGGCGCTGGTCTTCCTTGGTGTAGATGTCGTTGGTGATGGCGATCAGGTCGTACTTGTCGCGCATCGCCTTGCAGAGCATTTCGAGCAGCGTGGTCTTGCCCGAGCCGACCGGGCCGCCGATGCCAACGCGCAGCGGGGGCAATTTCTTGGTGCGATGGGGGATGTGGTGCAGGGCGGAGGTCATGGAGGAGGTGTCCGGTTCAGCTTCGGAAGAGGCGGGAATATTGTGTTTCATGGCGGGCCGACAACACAGCCAGCAGGGGCGCGAAGGCCTGGCGTTCGTCGTCGCCGAGGGCCATGGCGCGTGTCACGGCCTCGGGAATTTCCTGCGCCAGCCGCCCGAGGATGCGCTGGCCCGCGCTCTGGCCCAGCGGCACGGCCTTGACGGCTGCGGCGACCATGTTCTCGGCCCAGCCGAAGGCGAAGGCCAGGCAGCAGTCGTGCACGCTGGCGTCGGTGCGGCTGGCCGCGAAGGCGAAGGCGATGGGGTAGCTGGCGGGCAGGTCGGCGAACACTTGAGCCGTGTCGGCGTGGTGCAGCTTGAGCCATTCGACGAAGGAGCGGCCCATCTGCTCGGTCTGCAGGAAGAACTCCGCCGATTCACGGGTGGTCATCACCCACTCGTTGAGCTGGCGGATTCGTTGCGTGTCGTTGGCGCGCCAGGCCATGACGGCTTGCGCGAAGGCTGCGAGGTCGCCGCGCGCGAAGCTCAGGTGCAACTGATCGGCGAGCCATTCGGCGGCGCGCGGTTCGGAGTCGATGCCGGCCCATTCGACTGCGGCCTCGACGCCTTCGGAGTACGAGAAGCCGCCTACGGGCAGGGCTGGTGAAGCCAGCCAGATTAGCTGGAGGAGGCTTTGAGCGGCTGGATCTGGCATGTCAGCTTTTCAGCGCGCGCTGTATCTGCGTGTCCGGGGTGCGTGCGAATGACACCGGGTGCTCCCCTCCGCGAATGTCCCCCGCCTTCGGCTCCTCCTTTATTTCGCTGCGGGGAGCACCCGGCGCCATTCGCACATGAGCGCAGTCGTTGTGCCGCGGGATCAACCGCTGCGCTGAATGACGGACAACGCATCGACGCAATTTCATCTCAGTGCGAGTGACCGTGATGGCTGTGGTCGTGACCGTGCGAATGGTCATGGTCGTCGAGCAACTCCGGCGCGAGCACGAGCGGCTTCGGGCCATTGCTGTGGGAATGTCCGTGCTCATGACTGTGACCACCGCCATGCGAATGCTCGTGCGACCCATATGCACCGCCCTCGGGCTCGAAAGCCTCATCGACCGCCACGACGATCAGGTGCATCGAACGCAGCATGTCGGCCAGCACATGGTCGGGCTCGATCTTGAGGTGGTCGGGCTTCAGCTCGATCGGCACGTGCCGGTTGCCCAGGTGATAGGCCGCGCGCGTCAGGTCGAAGGGCGTGCCGTGGGCCGTGCAATGCGTGATGCGCAGCACCGGCTGCGGCGCAGCGATCACGCGGACCAGCGAACCGTCTTCCGCCACGAGAACGTCGCCGCCCCGCACGGCGGTGCCGCGCGGCAGGAACACGCCGATCTGGCGGCCCTGCGAGTCGGTGGCGTCGAAACGGCTTTTCTGGCGGATGTCCCAGTCGAGCTCGATGGTGGCAGCGCGCTTGAGCAGCACGGGCGCAAGGCCGCGGCCCTGGGGCATGAGTTTGTTGGCGGTGAGCATGGTGCGAAGGGAGCGCCCCGGGGCGCTCGTTGGCTGAATGAATACCTTCGAGGATACGCAGCCTGTCAAGCAGGCGCATACCCCGGCTTCAAAACAGGAAATACCGCTGCGCCATTGGCAGCAGCTTCGCCGGCTCGCAGGTCAGCAGATGCCCGTCGGCGCGCACCGCGTAGGTCTGCGCGTCGATCTCCATCTTTGGCGCATAGCCGTTGTGGATCAGGTCCTTCTTGCGCACGTGGCGGATGTTCTTCACCGCGCTCAGGTGCTTGCTCAGGCCGTAGCGCTCCTTGATGCCCGATGCCAGCCCGGCCTGCGAGACGAAGGTCAGTGAGCTCTTCGCCAGCGAGCCGCCGTACGCGCCGAACATCGGGCGGAAGTGCACCGGCTGCGGCGTGGGAATGGATGCGTTCGGGTCGCCCATTGCGGCCATTGCGATGGTGCCGCCCTTCAGGATGGTGAAGGGCTTCACGCCGAAGAAGGCCGGCTTCCAGATCACGATGTCGGCCCATTTGCCGACTTCGAGCGAACCCACTTCGTGCGCGATGCCGTGCGCAATGGCAGGGTTGATCGTGTACTTGGCGACGAAGCGCTTGGCGCGGAAGTTGTCGTTGCGCTCGTTGTCTTCGGGCAGCTTGCCGCGCTGCAGCTTCATCTTGTGCGCGGTCTGCCAGGTGCGGATGATGACTTCGCCGACGCGGCCCATGGCCTGGCTGTCGGAGCTGAACATGCTGATGGCGCCCAGGTCGTGCAGCACGTCTTCGGCGGCAATGGTTTCCTTGCGGATGCGCGACTCGGCGAAGGCCAGGTCTTCTGCGATGCCGGCGTCCAGGTGGTGGCACACCATGAGCATGTCGACGTGTTCGTCGAGCGTGTTCACGGTGTAGGGCATCGTGGGGTTGGTGGAGGAGGGCAGAAAGTTGGCCTCGCCCACCACGCGCAGGATGTCGGGCGCATGGCCGCCGCCCGCGCCTTCGGTATGAAAGGCGCAGATGGCGCGGCCGCCCACGGCGGCAATCGTGTTCTCGACGAAGCCCGATTCATTGAGCGTGTCGCTGTGGATGGCCACCTGCGTGTCGGTGGCGTCGGCCACGTCCAGGCAGTTGCTGATGGCCGCGGGCGTGGTACCCCAGTCTTCGTGCAGCTTCAGGCCGATGACGCCGGCTTCGATCTGCTCGTGCAGCGCGTGCGGCAGGCTGGCGTTGCCCTTGCCGAGAAAGCCCAGGTTCATCGGAAACGCATCGGCCGCCTGCAGCATGCGCTCGATGTGCCAGGGGCCGGGCGTTGCGGTGGTGGCGAAGGTGCCGGTGGCGGGGCCGGTGCCGCCGCCGAGCATGGTGGTCACGCCGGAAGAGAGAGCCTCTTCGATCTGCTGCGGGCAGATGAAGTGGATGTGGCTGTCGATGCCGCCTGCGGTGACGATGTTGCCCTCGCAGCTGATGATCTCGGTGCCCGGGCCGATGACGATGTCCACGCCTGGCTGCACGTCGGGATTGCCGGCCTTGCCGATGGCGGCGATGCGGCCGTCCTTCAGGCCGATGTCGGCCTTGACGATGCCCCAGTGGTCGAGGATGAGTGCGTTGGTCAATACCGTGTCGACGGCGCCTTGCGCGCGGGTGCGCTGCGATTGCGCCATGCCGTCGCGGATGGTCTTGCCGCCGCCGAACTTCACCTCTTCGCCGTAGCCGCCGGCTCGCAGGGTGTAGTCGGCTTCAACCTCGATCAGCAGTTCGGTGTCCGCAAGACGGACGCGGTCACCCACGGTGGGGCCGAAGATTTCTGCATAGGCGCGTCGCCCGATGGTGGCCATGTTTCAGAGCTTCCCTTGAACGAGGCCGCGAAAGCCGTAGACGATGCGATCGCCGGAAAAATCGACCAGCTCGACCGTGCGCTGCTGGCCCGGCTCGAAGCGCACTGCTGCGCCCGAGGCAATGTTCAGCCGCATGCCGCGCGCGGCCTCGCGGTCGAAGCCGAGCGCGCCGTTGGTCTCTGCGAAGTGATAGTGCGAGCCGACCTGGATCGGCCGGTCGGCGGTGTTCTGCACCACCAGCGTGAGGGTGCGGCGGCCGGGGTTGAGCGCGTGCTCGCCGTCGTCGGTGAAGAGTTCGCCGGGAATCATGGCCGGCCTCAGATGGCTTGGGCCAGCAGCGTCGCGCCCAGGCCGAGCACCGCGGCGCCAGCCACGCGCGGCAGCCATGCGTTGGCGCGGCGCAGCGCCCAGCCCATTGCGATGCCGGCGGCGTGCAGCAGCACCGTGGCGCAGACCATGCCGGCCAGCGTGAGGGCCGCGCCTTGTTCGCTGGCCAGTTCGTAGCCGTGGGCCACGCCGTGGAATACCGCGAACACGCCGACCACCGCCATGGCCACCACCGCCGGCAGATGCACGCGGGTGACGACCAGCAGGCCCAGCACCAGCAGCGAGGCCGCGATCATCGGCTCGACCGCCGGCAGCTGCACGCCGGCCAGGCCCATCAGCGCGCCCACCAGCAGCATGCCGGCGAAGGCGAGGGGCGCCCAGAGCAGATCGGGCCAGGCACGGCGCGCGGCCAGTGCGCTCCAGAAGCCGACCGCAACCATCGCGGCCAAGTGGTCGGCGCCGGTCAGCGGATGCAGGAAGCCGGTGGTGAAGCCGTGGTGCAGGCCGCCGTCGACGCCGGTGTGGGCGCTGGCTGCGAGTGGCAGCAGGAGGGCGAGCAGGGCGAGGGTTCTGGAGGCGTTGTGGCGCATGGAAAGTCCTTTTGTTCTTTGAATTTCAGACGATGGGCTGGTGCACGGTGACCAGCTTGGTGCCGTCAGGGAAGGTGGCTTCGATCTGGATGTCCGGAATCATCTCGGCGATGCCGTCCATCACGTCGGCGCGGGTCAGCACGCTGCGCCCGTCGCTCATGAGCTCGGCGACGCTCTTGCCGTCGCGGGCGCCTTCCATCACGGCGGCCGAAATCAGGGCGATGGCTTCGGGGTAGTTGAGCTTCAGGCCGCGGGCCTTGCGGCGTTCGGCGAGCAGCGCCGCGGTGAAGATCAGCAGCTTGTCTTTTTCGCGCGGAGTCAGTTCCATGGGATCGGCATCGGGTGGCAGAGAGTGGCGGCCATTATGGGCAAGCCGGCTTCTTTGCAACAGTCGTGCCCTGTTCGCCAAAAGCCGTACGGGTGGCATGAAAGATGCACCGAAACGGTGTGAACCCCACTGACACGCCGATCACCCCCGACGACGCGCCGCAGCGCATCGTCAAGGTGCGGCGCGACTACAACAGCTGGGTGGCCAGCGAGACGCTGGAAGACTACGCGCTGCGCTACACGCCTCAGCGCTTTCGCAAGTGGTCCGAATGGCGGGTGGCCAACACGGCCTTCGGGGCGGCGTCGTTCCTGATCCTGGAGGCGGTGGGCGCCACGCTGCTGGTGCAGTACGGCTTTGCCAACGCCTTCTGGGCGATCCTGGCGACGGGGCTCATCATCTTCCTGGCGGGCGTGCCGATCAGCGTGTACGCGGCGCGCTACGGCGTCGACATGGACCTGCTCACGCGCGGCGCGGGCTTCGGCTACATCGGCTCCACGCTCACCTCGCTGATCTACGCGAGCTTCACTTTCATCTTCTTCGCGCTCGAGGCGGCTGTGATGGCCTACGCGCTGGAGCTGGCGCTGGGCATCCCGCCGGTCTGGGGCTACCTGGTGTGTGCGCTGGTGGTGATTCCGCTGGTCACGCACGGGGTGTCGGCCATCAGCCGGCTGCAGTTGTGGACGCAGCCGCTGTGGCTGCTGATGCTGGTGGTGCCTTTTGCCTACATGCTGGTGCGCGATCCTGGTGCGTTTGCGGGCATCGTGCACTACAACGGGGTTCGATCCGGCACCAAGGGCTTCGACTTGCACCTGTTTGGCGCTGCCCTCACGGTCGGCATCGCGCTCATTACGCAGATGGGCGAGCAGGCCGACTACCTGCGCTTCATGCCCGCGCGAACCGCGACCACGGCGCGCCGCTGGTGGGCCGGGGTGCTGGCCGGCGGCCCGGGCTGGGTGGTGCTGGGGGTGCTCAAGATGCTGGGCGGGGCGCTGCTGGCCTACCTGGCGATCACGCACATGGTGCCGGCCGACCGTGCGGTCGATCCGAACCAGATGTACCTCGCGGCCTACGAGTACGTATTTCCGAACTACGGCTGGGCGGTGGCGGCCACGGCGCTGTTCGTGGTGATCTCGCAGCTCAAGATCAACGTGACGAACGCCTATGCGGGCTCGCTGGCCTGGAGCAATTTCTTCTCGCGCGTGGCACACAGCCACCCGGGGCGCGTGGTGTGGGTGGTGTTCAACGCGCTCATCGCCTTCATGCTGATGGAGATGAACGTGTTCGAGGCGCTGGGCGACGTGCTCGGCCTGTTCGCCAACATCGCCATCGCCTGGATGATGGCCGTGGTGGCAGACCTCGTCATCAACAAGCCGCTGGGGCTGTCGCCGCCGGGCATCGAGTTCAAGCGCGCGCACCTGTGGGACATCAACCCGGTGGGCGTGGGCGCGATGGCGCTTGCGTCGGTGCTGTCGATCACCGCGCACCTGGGCGTGTTCGGGCCGCTGGCGCAGGCCTTCTCGGCGCTGATCGCGCTCGGCACGGCGCTGGTGGCATCGCCGCTGCTGGCCTGGGCGACGGGCGGCAAGTACTACCTGGCGCGCGGCACCGACGAGGCGCATGGCGCGGTGGCCTTCGCTCCTGCCGAGGGCCCGCGTGCGGTGCGCTGGGCGAAGGTCGAAACGGGCAGCTACCAGCGCCTGAAGGTGCAGCACTGCGTGATCTGCGAGCGCGAGTACGAGGGGCCGGACATGGCGCATTGCCCGGCGTACCAGGGCGCGATCTGCTCGCTGTGCTGCACGCTCGACGCGCGCTGCGGCGATTTGTGCAAGCCGCATGCGAGCCTGTCTTCGCAATGGTCGACGGTGCTGCGCTGGCTGCTGCCGCGCCGCAGCTGGCGCTACCTCGACACGGGGCTGGGGCACTTCCTGCTGCTGATGCTCGTCATCGTGCCGCTGCTGGCCGTGGTGTTCGGCGTGCTCTACCAGCAGGAGCTGCGTGCCTTCGGCGAAGGCGCACTGGAGCTGGCGTCGGAAGCCGACGTGGCCGCGGCGCTGGCCGGCGTGCAGAAGCTGTCACTGCGCTCGGGCTTCCTCAAGGCGTACATGGCGCTGCTGGTCATCGCGGGCATCGTCGCGTGGTGGCTGGTGCTGGCGCACCAGAGCCGCAAGGTGGCGCAGGAAGAATCGAACCGCCAGACTCATCTGCTGGTGCGCGAAATAGAGCTGCACCGCGAGACCGACCGCGCCCTGCAGGCCGCCAAGCAGGCGGCCGACGAAGCCCGCGAGATCGCGGAGCAGGCCAAGCTCGCGGCCGAGCTGGCCAAGCAGGCCGCCGACCAGGCCAACCAGGCCAAGAGCCGCTACATCAGCGCCATCAGCCACGAGCTGCGCACGCCGCTCAACAGCATCCTGGGGTATGCACAGCTGATGGGCGAAGACCATTCGGTGCCGCCGCACCGCCAGCAGGCGGTGGCGGTCATCAAGCGCGGTGGGGAGCATCTGCTGTCGCTCATCGAAGGCACGCTGGCCATCGCGCACATCGAGGCCGGCAAGCTCACGCTGCATGCGCGGCCCATGCGCTTTGCCGACACGCTGCGCGAGCTGGCCGACATGTTCGAGCTGCAGGCCGCGGAGAAGGGGCTGCAGTTCCGCTTCGAGGCGGCGGGGCCGCTGCCCGAGGTGGTGCGTGCGGATGAAAAGCGCGTGCTGCAGATCCTCATCAACCTGCTGGGCAATGCGATCAAGTTCACGGCGGCGGGGCAGGTCACGCTGCGGCTGGCCTATGCGCGGGAGTTCGCATCCATCGAGATCGAGGACACCGGCCCCGGCATGCCGGCCGAGGACATCGAGCGCATCTTCGAGCCCTTTGCGCGCGGCAATGCGGCAGGCATGTCGGCCGCACCGGGCGCGGGGTTGGGGCTCACCATTGCCAAGATGCTCACCGACCTGATGGGCGGCGAGATGAAGGTGCAGAGCACGCCGGGCGAGGGCTCGCTCTTCTGTGTGCGCCTGTTCCTGCCGCGCGTGCATGACACGGTGGCCGGCACCGGCCGCCCGATGCCGGTGCAGCGCGCGCGGCGCGGCTACGAAGGCCCGCGACGCCGCCTGCTGGTGGTCGACAACGAGGAGGCCGACCGCGACCTGCTGGGCCATGTGCTCGCGCCGCTGGGCTTCGAGCTGCGCAGCGCGGCCAGCGGGCACGATGCGCTCGATCTCATCGCAGCCGGCTATAGGCCCGACGCGATGTTCGTCGACCTCGCGATGCCCGGCATCGACGGCTGGGAGACCATCCGCCGCGCGCGCAAGCTGGGGCTGACCGAGGCATCGGTGGCCATCGTCTCGGCCAACGCTTTCGACAAGGGGCTGGACAACGACGTGGGCATTGCGCCGGAAGATTTCTTCGTCAAGCCCGTGCGCCACACCGAGCTGCTCGACTGGCTCGAACGCCGGCTCGGGCTGCAATGGACCGATGCCGCCGCGAAGCCGGTCGCCGCCGTGGCGCCGCGCGTGATGCAGGCGCCTTCGCTGGCCCGCCTGCGTGCGCTCGACGAGGCCGTGAGCCTAGGCTACTTTCGCGGCATCATGAACCAGCTCGACGACATCGACGCCGCGCAGCCCGAGTGCGCGTCGTGGACCGAAGCCCAGCGCGTGCTGGCCCGCCAGTTCCAGTTCGAGGCCATGAGCCGTGCACTGGCCGAAGCCGTCGAAAGCGCCGCATGACTTCGACGACGCCACCTCCCGCCATGGAAACATCACCGCTCGCCAAGACCCTGCGCGAGCAGCAGGGCGCCAACAGCGACCTCGTGCTGATCGTCGACGACGTGCCCGACAACCTCGCTGTGCTGCACGACGCGCTCGACGAATCGGGCTACACCGTGCTCATTGCCACCAACGGCGAGCAGGCGCTGCAGCGCGCCGCGCAGGCCCGGCCCGACATCGTGCTGCTCGACGCGATGATGCCGGGCATCGACGGCTTCGAGGTGGCGCGGCGGCTCAAGGCCGATGCGGCGACGGCGCACATTCCCATCGTGTTCATGACGGGGCTCACCGAGACCGAGCACCTGGTGGCCGCGCTCGAAGCCGGCGGGGTCGACTACGTCACCAAGCCCATCAAGCCGAAGGAAGTGCTGGCGCGCATGAACGTGCACCTGCAGGGCGCGCGCCGCGCGCGGCAGGACGCGCGGCAGGCCGGCCAGGCGCGCAATGCGCTCGATGCCTTCGGCTACGCCAGCATCACCGTGCGCCTGCCCGAAGGCCGGCTGATCTGGCAGACCGCGCTGGCGCGCGACCTGCTGCAGCGCTACTGCGATACGCGCGCGCCCGAGACGCCGCCCGCCGTGCTCGAATGGCTGCGCAGCCACACGCCCGATGCGCGCCAGCGCGGCATCGAGCCGCCGGCGCTGTCCATCGTGCAGGGCGCGAGCAGCCTCACGCTGCGGCTGCACCAGCAGACCAGCAGCGACGACGACGGCGACGAGTGGATGATCATCATGCGCGAGGTGTCCGACACCGCCGTCATCGAAGCCATGAGCCTGAGCCTGAAGCTCACGGCGCGCGAGGCCGAAGTGCTCTACTGGGTGGTCAAGGGCAAGACCAACAAGGACATCGGCGAGATCCTGGGCAGCAGCCCGGCCACCGCCAAGAAGCACCTGGAGCGGGTGTACGTGAAGCTCGGCGTGGAGACGCGCACGGCCGCGGCCGGCGTGGCCATCAAGCGCATTCGCGAGCTGCAGCCCCAGTTCGAAATCTGAAGAAGGCCGGCTGATTGCTGCCGGTGCCGCCTGCGTCATGGCGACTACTTTCGGCGTCCCTAGAATGGTTCGAGGGCTCCGGGACGCGCACGATGAAGAACAACAGGCACGACAGAACGACAACCCGACCGCCAAGCAGCGGCTGGATGCTTGCTGCTTCCTGCCTGTTCGCGAACCTGGCCGCGAGCCCGGGCGCACACGCCGCAGGGCATTTCGACGTGGACGACGCGAGCACGCTCGACCCGGGCCAATGCCAGTACGAGACCTGGTGGGGCCGCACGGGTGTGGAGCCTGTCACTGGGTTTCACTTCGGGCCCGCCTGCCGCGTCGGGCCGGTCGAGCTGGGCCTGAACTTCGACCGCACCTCGGTGAGCGGCGTTCATTCGGTCACCGGCGGACCGCAGCTCAAGTGGAATTTCTACGGACAGGCGGCCGACGCGCCGTTCAGTGCCGCCGTGTCGATGGGCGCGGTGTTCGACCTGAAGCGCGGTGGCCGAGCGGGCGGGCAGTTCGTGGTGCCCCTGACGTGGCGGCCACTCGAGAGCCTGCAGATCCACGCCAACGCAGGCGCCGACTGGGCCAACGGAACCGGTGCGCGCACGCCGCGCGGCGGCATTGGCGTCGAATGGGCGCTGAACGACACCGTATCGCTTATCGCGGAGCGCAACCGGGCGGCGGGCCTGTGGACCTCGCGCATCGGCGGGCGCTTCAGCATCACGCCGCTGATCAGCGTGGACGTGAGCACATCGCGCACCGGGCCGCAGGGCGTGCGCGGGTTCGTGATCGGGCTGAACCACGAGTTCACCTGGAAGTGAACCGTGGGGGATCAGCGCAGGTAGCGCTGTATCCGCTTCTCGTCCTCGGCCAGTTGCTGGCGCATCAGCGAAATGAAGTCCCTCGCCGTGGCCGAGAGCACCTTTCCTGCCGGCAGCGCCAGCAGGCAGGTGAAGTACACGTCGACCGAGAACTTGCGCACCACCAGCCCGCGCTCCGCGTAGTCGAGCGCGGTGATCGGGTTGACCAGCCCCACGCCCAGGCCGCGCAGCGCCATCTCGCACACGCTGGCCGCATAGGGCGTCTGCACCAGCACCCGCAGCGCCACGCCGTGCGGGGCCAATGCGGCTTCGAGCCGCTGGTGCGAAGGGTCTTCGGGGTTGAGCGAGAGAAAGGGCGCCTCGGCCAGTTGCTCGGGCTTGATGGTCTTGAAGCGGGCCAGCGCGTGGCCTGCCGGCATCACCACCACGCCGGGAAAGCGCGAGAAGGTGGAGTGGTCGATGCCTTCGAGCGAGAGCTCGTCGGCCATCAGCCCGAAGTCGGAGATGCCCATGGCCACGCGGTCGCGCACGTCCTTGGAGCTCAGCACCTGCAGCGACACCTGCGGCCAGGGGCTCGCGCCGCGGTGCGCCTTCAGCCGTGCCAATGCGCGCGGCATGAAGCCCAGGCCGTAGGCGGGAAAGCTGCTCAGCTCCAGCTGGCTGACGCCGAAGTCGCGCAGGCTGCGCACGCGGTGCTCGATGGCGTCCATGCCGATGAACACCCGCTCCACCTCGACCCACAGCGCGCGTGCCTCGGGCGTGGGCACCAGCCGCCCGCCGGTGCGCTGGAACAGCAGCATCCCCGCTTGCGTCTCGAGGCGCTTGAGCGATTGGCTGATGGCGGGCTGCGTCACATGCAGCAATGCAGCGGCCTTGCGGGTGGAGCTGCCGCGCATGAGAGCCCGGAAGGTTTCGATCTCGCCGAATCGCATCGATAAGTCTTGTTATCGGTTGAGTATCTGAGGCTGCATAATTTTATTTCCGATTGCATAAGATTTGGTCACAACTTCTGACGCATGACCCGTGACGACATTGCCCGTTCTGGACTTCAAGTTCGCCGCTCCTCCCCCGGATCCCCTGGCTCATCCTCCGGGTAATCCCTTGGGGTTGGTGCGTGACCAGGCACCCAAGCCCGTGCGCAACCCGAACCTGCGCGGCCTGCAATGCCTGCGGTGCGATGCGCTCTACCCGGTCACCCTGTCGCACGACGGCTGCCCCGCATGCAAGCGCACGGGCTTCCACGTGGCGCTGCGTGCCAGCTACCTGCCCGACAGCGCCGAGGCGATGCCCATGCCCTACACCTCCGGCTTCGCGCTGGGGGAGGGGCAGACGCCGCTGGAGGACATGCCGGAGCTGGCGCAGCAGTTCGACGTGGCGCGCCTGGCCCTCAAGGACGAATCGCGCAACCCCACCGGCTCGCACAAGGACCGCATGACAGCGGTGGGCGTGGCGCAGGCTCTCGACTTCGACGCCCACACGCTGGTGCTTGCCTCCTCGGGCAACGCGGCCGTGTCGGCGGCGCACTACGCATGGGCCGCGGGCCTGGGCTGCGAGGTCGCAACCTACGAAGGCATGCCGGCCACCTACACGCGACAGCTCGATGCACTTGGCGCGCGGCGCTATGTGTTCGCCGACAACGCGGGCCGCTGGGCCTTCGTGCGCGAGCGTTCGCAGCACCCAGGCTACTTCGCACTGACCAACTACCGCCTGCCCGCGCTGGGCAGCGCGCCGCTGGCCATCGAGGGCTACAAGCCGATCGCACTCGAATGCGTGGCCGATGGCGGCCTGCCGGACCACATCGTGATTCCCACCGCGCGCGGTGATCTGGCCTGGGGCATCTACGCGGGCTTTCGCGACCTCATGGCCGCGGGGCGCATCGGGCGCCTGCCCAGGCTCTGGCTGGTGGAACCGTTCCCGCGCCTGGCGCGCGTGCTCGCGGGCGGCGCCATCAACGGCAGCTACCCGGGCCACACCGCGCAGTTTTCCACCGCGGGGGCCACCGTCACCTACCTGCAGTGGCAGGCCGCAACCGCCACGGGCGGTGGCGCGGTGGTCGTGGGCGACGACGAAGCGCGCGCCGCGCGGCGGCTGCTCAGCTCGCTCGGCGTCAGCGCCGAGCTCTGCGCTGCCGGCGGCCTGGCCGCATTGCGCCAGCTGCGCGAGAGCAATGCCATTGCGGCCGATGCGCACGTGGTGCTGATGCTGACCGCCAATGCGGCCGGCGATCCGAGCTGGCCCGACCGCCCGATCTAACTTCCTTCAGGAATTCACCATGCCGACGATGCAACGCCGGGCCTTTCTGGCCGCCGGCTCTACGGCCCTGCTCGCTTCGTTTCGACCGGCGTGGGCGGCCTACCCCGACAAGCCCGTGAAGCTCGTCGTGCCGTGGGCGGCCGGCGGCAGCACCGACGCGATTGCTCGCGCCATGGCGCAGCGCATGAGCCAGACCATCGGCAGCCCGGTGATCGTGGACAACCGGCCCGGCGCCGCCGGCATGATCGGCACCGACGCGGCGGCCAAGGCCGCGCCTGACGGCTACACCATCGCCATCGTCGAACTGCCGCACGCGATTGCGCCGGCCGTGACGGCGAAGCTGCCTTATGACCTGCTGCGCGACTTCACGCCCGTGACCATGATCGGCACCTCGCCGCTGGTGTTCTTCGCGGGAATGGACGACGACAGCAAGGACTTCAAGACCTTCCTGAAGACCGCGGCTGCAAAGAGTGCTCCGCCAGCCATCGCGCACAGCGGCGCGGGCACGGTGAGCCACCTTGCCGCCGAACTGCTGGCGAGCCGCACGAAGATCAGGTTCAACATGGTCCCGTACCGCGGCTCGGCACCCGCGCTCACCGACGTGGCGGCGGGCACGGTGGCGGGGCACTTCGCGACGCTGGCCAGCGGCTCCAGCCTGCTGGGCGCCAACCGCATCCGCCCGCTGCTGGTGACGAGCACGCAGCGCGTGACGAACATTCCCGGCCTGCAGAACGTGCCCGCGCTCGCGGAGAACGGGCTCAAGGGCCTGGAGATCGACCAGTGGTGGGCCATGGTCGCGCCGGCCACCACGCCGCTCGACGTGATCGAGAAGCTGCGCCGCGAGGCCATCGCCGCGCTCGACCATCCGTCGGTGAAGGAGCGCCTGTCGGTGCTGGGCGTGCAGATGAAGGGTTCGACGCCGGCGGAGTTGCGCGCCTTCCTGCGCTCGGAGGCCGAGCGCTGGCAGAAGGCCGCGCACGAGATCGGCCTGCAGCCGCAGTAAGCGGGCAGAACAGGTTGGGCCTTACTTCGCGTCGCTGTAGACCGTGGCGCGCGACACGCCCATGTGCGCGGCGGCAATCTCGGCGCCGCGGCGAACCTCCAGCAGGCCCGCTTTCTTCAGTTCCTGCACCAGTTGCTTGCGGTCGGCCGGCTTCAGCGAGCGCGAGGTGGTCGCGCGCGCGGCCGCGAAATCGTCGATGCGCGCGTGGATGCGGTCCGAGTGGTTGCCGCCGGCCTCGATGTGCTCGTGCACTTCCTTGTCGTCAATCTTGGTGAACTGCGAGATCGCGGCCTGGAAGCTCTGGAACAGCGTCAGGTCGACGTTCAGGCACAGCGCGGCCACGTACTCGCCGCTGTCGTCCTTGACGCCGATGGATGTGCTCTTGACCTTGCGCCCGTCGGGAAAGGTGTTGGCGTAGTTCGCGATCACCGCCGGAAACTCCGGGTCTTGGATGCGCGCGAGACCCAGCTCCGTGACTGACTGGCCGACCTCCCGGCCACTGAGGCTGTTCTCGATGGCGTAGATCGCGTTCCTCGGATTGCTCAGGTCGTGCACCACGACTTCGCAGAAGGGCGCAAAGGTCTGGCCCAGGCCTTCGGCCATGTTGCGCAGCATCTCCAGGACCTGCTTGTTCGACTTTTTCTTCATGCCGGGGAATGTATCCAGCTCTGGACGAACAATCTAATTTGTACAAAAAGTACAATGTTAGATGTATTATCCAATTTTGACCAGGAGCCTCGAATGACCGCGAGAGAACGCGCACGCTATGTCGACCCACGCACCGGCAGGCACTACGACCTGTCCGAACGCCGATGGCGCTCGGACGACGGCCATCCGATGATGGTCACGCCGCTGCCCGGCATCTCGCGCGACGACATCGATTCGCGCACCCGCTCGCTCTGGCGCTACCGCGCGGCGCTGCCCGTGGCAATCGACAAGCCCGCGAGCATGGGCGAAGGCTGCACGCCGCTGGTGCAGAAGCGCTGGGGCAGCCTCGAGCCGTACTTCAAGCTCGAGTGGTTCAACCCGACCTGCAGCTTCAAGGACCGCGGCGCGGCGGTGATGATGTCCTTCCTGCGCCAGATCGGCGTCGACGCGGTGCTGGAAGACAGCTCGGGTAACGGCGGCGCAGCCATTGCCGCGGCAGGCGCGGCGGCTGGCATGCGCGTGAAGGTGCTCGCGCCGAGCTACACGCCCGCGCCGAAGGTGGCGCAGATCCGAGCCTTCGGCGCAGAGGTGCAGTTGGTGCCGGGGCCGCGCGAAGAGTCGGAGTACGAGGCGGTGCGCCAGTCGGAGTCGATCTTCTATGCGAGCCACAACTGGCATCCGTTCTTCCTGCAGGGCACGAAGACGCTGGCGTATGAGCTGTGGGAAGACCTGGGCTTTGTCGCGCCCGACAACGTCGTCATTCCGACTGGAGCGGGCAGCAACGTGCTCGGGTGCTGGATCGGCTTCAAGGAGCTGCTGGCGGCGGGGCAGATCAGCAAGCTGCCGCGCATTTTTGTCGCGCAGCCGCTGAACTGCTCGCCGATCGATGCGAGCTTCACCGCCGGAGTCGACACGCTGGTGGACCGTGTCGTGCAGCCGACCATTGCCGAAGGCACTGCGATCAAGCGGCCCGTGCGGCTCCAGGAAATCCTGCAGGCGCTGCGCGAGACGAAGGGCAAGACCGTTGCGCTGACCGAGGAGCAGATCGCGGCTGCGGTGCGCCGGCTGGCAGCAAGCGGGCTCTATGCGGAGCCGACCTCCGCTTCGGCCGCGGCGGCCATCGAGGTGCTGGCGCAGCGCGGCGACATCAAGGCCAGCGAGGTGACTGTGGCCTTGTTGACCGGCACCGGTCTGAAGTCGACGCAGTTCATGACCGGGCTGTTTGGCGGCGCTGCCGCCGTCGCCTAGCGAACTGCTGTTCATCGACGCCAGGCACCGGCACCGCAGGCCGACTCAGTGGCTTGTTACTTCCACTTCCAGCCGACGCCGGCGTTGACGCCCCACTCCTTGCCCGTGGTCGACAGGCCCGCACCCCAGGACATCTTGCCGTCGTCGGACAGTGCCTTGAAGGTCAGCGCCACCGCGCTGTAGCCCTTGTAGTTGCCAAGGCCCACGCCCACCGTTTTCTCGCCGGGAGACAGCGTTGGCAAGTAAGCGCCGGACATCGCGAAGGCCATCGCCGTGCCCGAGTAGGCGATGCGGGCCACGTCGCCGACCTGGCTCTGCACCTGATTCAGCTGCTGCACGTTGACCGCGTCGCCCGGCAGGATGCCCGGCGCCACGTTGCCGATGCGCGTGCCGCCAGTTGCCTGGCCGTTGCCCAGCGTGATCTGGTTGTAGTTGACCGAGCCGTCCGGGTTGGTCGCGTACTGCACGCTGCTGGCCTTCACGGTGGCTGCAGATGCCTTGAGCTGTGCGACGTTGGCCGCATCGCTGTCGGCCGTACCGGCGGCCACGGCCGTGATCTGGCGGTACTGGCCGTTGGCCACGTCGCCCACCGACGCTGCGGCCTGCGTGCTGGTGGTCGCCTGAACGGCCACCCGGTGCTGCGCCGCTGCGCCACTTGGCACATAACCGGCCACGCCCGCCGCGGTGGAAGCCACCGAGCCCGAGCCCAGTGCGACGCCGCCGCTTTGCTGCGCGATGGCGCCGAAGCCGATGACCGTGCCCTTGGAGATGTTCGGCGCCTGGCTCAGCGGCGTGCCGCCGGCGTCCGCGTTGTCACCCAGCGCCACGCCACCACCACCCGCTCGGGCATTGGCGCCGATGGCCTGCGAGCCCGTGGCCAGCGCCCCGGTGCCGATTGCGATCGCGTTCAGACCCGTGGCCTGTGCACCGCTGCCGGCCGCGAAGGAGTTGGTGCCGCTGGCCACGGACAGCGGGCCGATCGCCACCGCTTTCTGGCCGCTGGCCACCGAATCGCCAGCCGTCGAATTGGTGTGGAAGTACTTGGTGCCCTTGTCGTTGATCGTGTTGACCGTCGTGCTCAGGCTGCCGAGGTTGCCATTGGTTGTGTTCAGGCTCGTCGAGAGATTGCCCAAACCGGTCGAGAGGCTGCCGATGCTGCTGGTTGTGGTGCTCAGTCTTGTCGAAGTAGATGTAGACAAGCTGTCGATGCTGCTCGTGACCGTGTTGAGGCCCGTCGACAGACTGCCAATATTGCTCGTCGCGGTATTCAGGCTGGTCAGGACGGACGTGGACAAGCTATCGACGCGGCTGGCAACGATGCCCAGCCCTGTGGAAGTCGATGTCGACAGGCTCGCAACGGAGTCGTTCGTTGCGGTCAAACTGGTGGACAGGCTGGCCACGTTGCTGTTCGTCGTGTTCAGGCTGGTGGACAACGAAGCAGTCGCCGTCGACAGCTGGCTGACATTGACGGCATCCGTCGGAGCGCCGCCTGCGGCGACGTTGGTGAGCCTGCGTTCGCTGCCGCTGGCCCCGACAGACACTTCACCAGCCGGCGTCGCAGCGGAGATCGCAGCACCCGGGGAAGGTGTGTAGCCGGCTACGCCTTGCAATGCGGCGAGCGAATCCGCCGTCTTGCTGGCCGCTCCGATGGCCACGCTGTTGTCGTATTTCGCGTCAGCCCCATTGCCAAGAGCCATGCTGCCTTGGCCGGCAGCGATAGCCGCCCCGCCAATCGCGATGCTGTCCGTGGCGGTTGCCTGAGCCCCTCTGATCGAGTTGCTGCCGATGGCAATGGCCCCGGCGCCTGAAGCGGTCGTTGAATTGGCGGCCGATAGAGCCGTGCTTCCGTCGCCACCGGCTCCGCCGATTGCGACCGAGTTCAGGCTTTGAGCTTGTGCGCCAAAGCCAAGCGCGGTGCTTCCGGTGCCGGAAGCATTTGCCGAGAGGCCAAGCGCGCTGGCCCACTGGCCGGCTGTGCTGGAGAACCCGAAAACGGCCGCTCCATTTCCAACCCCTTGGGAGTAGGTTCCGAACACCGATACGGCATCCAGACCGTTGCCACTCGTATTGCAGCCAAGGATGTTGGACCATGGCCCGGTTCCATCGACCGGTTGAGCGTTTGTTCCGATAACAGCCACCTGCCCGATGGTCGCCGTGGTTGTGGAGTTGCAGTTGGCCGGTGCGTAGGTGGATGCGCTGGCATCCGATGCCGTCATCTGCAGGCCGGCAGCCAGAATTGCGGCAACTACTGCCGACAGTCTGAAGCTGCCTTTGCCATGAGTCTTGGTGATTTCGGTGGCTGCTAGCCATGCGCCGGGCGATTCGCTCCAGATACCGCGATACAAATTATTCATAACAATTGATGAGGGAAAGGAAATCTAAAAACATGAGATCAAAGACGGATTTGCGTGCGCGCGAAATTGCGATTCGATTTGCGGCATGAATTCCGGAGAGCCCGCGCCTCGTGCTTCCAGGCGCAAGGCGTGTTGCCGTACTCCGCCAGGACCTCTCAGGCCGCGGAATGTATCGACTGACGATCGAGTTGGACAATGACGTTTGCTGTCAATTAATGACCGCCGTCAATGGATTCAACGGCCCGCTGAGGGGCGAGTTTTTATTTCGGACTGGGAAGAATTTCGCGCTTTCCAAACGGCATTCGCGTAAGGCCGTTGTGCGCGGTCTTGTTCGTTGCCTATTAATGACAAAAATTGGCAAAGAATGTCATTCGGCGGCGCTGAAAACGTTTTCTTCTTTGAATCGAAAAGTTCACGCTTTCAGCGCAGGAGCCCCGATGCCGTGGTGCTTCGGGAACTGCGGTGGCTCCGAACAAGCCACCTCGGCACGTTCACGGAGTTCGTGCCGGTTTCTTGCTACCAGGGCCAGGCGATGCGTGTGCCCGTTCCCGCTTCAGCCGCACGCGCATGCAGCAGGCGCGCGACAGTCAGGTCCTGAAGCGCGAGGCCTGTCATGTCGAAGACGGTGATGTCGTCGGCGGCTCGTTCGACAGCCGTCTTGCCGCTCAGCAGGTCGCCCAGTTCGACGCATGGCGTGTCGGGCGACCACTGCGTTTCGCCGATCTGCTGCGCCTGCGTGCGATCGTCGACGAACAGCCGCACGCGTGGCAACAGGCCTTCGGGAAGCTCGCGCTTGCCGCGGGTGTCGGCGCCTACGCAGTTCAGGTGTGTGCCGGGCCGCACTGCTTCGAGGGCGAAGAGGGCGCCGCCGCCCGGCGTGGCGGTGATCACGATGTCGCTTTGGGCAACAGCGGTGTTGCGGTCGCTGGCCGGCGCGATGTCGCAGCGGCCGGTGAAGTGGGCCTCGAACGCCGCATTGCGCTGGCCGTTCGTACTTATATAAAGAACCTCGCGCAGCGATGGCACCAGGCGCAGCGCGAAGTCGAGCTGGATGCGCGCCTGCACGCCGGTGCCGAAGACGCACAGCCGCGTGCTGTCGGGCCGTGCAAGCTGCTGGAGGCCGAGCCCGCCTGCCGCGCCCGTGCGCACTGTCGTCACCGTGTTGCCGTCGATGACGCACAGCGGCCGGCCCGTCGCTGGGTCGATCAGCAGGATCGTCGCTTGATGGGGCTCGCCGCCGCGTTGCCGGTTGGCCGGCCAGAAGCCCGCGGCCTTGAAGCCGAGCAGGCCCTGGGCCTGCACGTCACCAGACTTGATGCCGAACACCCCGCCCGTGCGCAGCGGCTCTCGTACGACCGGGAAGACGCGGCCCTCGCGTTCGCTGTGCAGCACGAAGGCTTCTCGCACGGCCTGAAGAACGTCGTCGGGGGAGAGGAGGGTGTCGACCTGGTGCTTGTCGAGCAGCAGGAGTTGGGCGTCCGAAGGCGCGGGGGATGTTGTCATCTGGAAATATTATCTACTTCCAGACGAAAAATCAAAGGCAATGCAGACTGGCTGCTCAGCGGCCGGTATGCACCTTGATCCGGATCGTCGCCACGTCCCATCCCCGGTTCTTGAGCCGCGTCACCAGCATCGGCGACAGCTGGCGCAGCTTGGCGGCCGCGGCGCTGCCCTTGACCAGCAGGCACCACACGTCGCCTTCGGCCGGCCCGGCCTGCACGGCACCGCGCATGGCCGGCGGAATCAGCCCTTCCACGGCCTTGAGCCGCTCCGCGGTGTCGCGCGCGCGCGCCATCAGGCTGCCCAGGGTGGGCGCGCCTTCTGCAGCTTGCTGCAGTGAAACGGCGGGGGGAAGTCGGCGATACATGCGTAATCCAGGGGTTAGAAACAAGACAGCTAAAATGCCCGGTTTGCCGGCGTTCGCGCCGGAAAAAGGCTGCTTGCTTTCATTGAAAGCGCGCCCAACTGCTTTCACCATATCTTAGGGAATCCGGTCGAAGTGCCTGCCGTATCAGGTGCCCGCCCATCTCCACCCATGGCAACCAACTTCCTGACCCAGATTTTCGGCAGTCGCAACGACCGGCTCCTCAAGCAGTATCGCAAGACGGTGGAACGCATCAATGCGCTCGAACCCGAGTTCGAGAAGCTCAGCGACGATGCGCTGCGTGCCAAGACGCAGGAATTCAAAGAACGCGTCACCAAGGGAGAATCGCTCGACGACCTGCTGCCGGAAGCCTTCGCCACGGTGCGCGAAGGCTCCAAGCGCGTCATGAAGATGCGCCACTTCGACGTCCAGCTGCTCGGCGGCATGGCGCTGCACAACGGCAAGATCTCCGAAATGCGCACCGGCGAAGGCAAGACGCTGACCGCCACGCTGCCGGTGTACCTGAATGCGCTGTCCGGCCAGGGCGTGCACGTGGTCACGGTGAACGACTACCTGGCCAATCGCGACGCGACCTGGATGGGGCGCCTCTACAACTTCCTCGGTCTCTCGGTGGGCATCAACCTGCCGCAGATGCCGCGCGAGGAAAAGCAGGCCGCCTACCGCAGCGACATCACGTACGGCACGAACAACGAGTACGGCTTCGACTACCTGCGCGACAACATGGTCTACGAGCCCGGCGACCGGGTCCAGCGCGGCCTGAACTACGCCATCGTCGACGAAGTGGACTCGATCCTGATCGACGAGGCCCGCACCCCGCTGATCATCAGCGGCCAGGCCGAAGACCACACCGACCTCTACCTTGCCATCAACAAGGTGGTGCCGCTGCTCAAGAAGCAGGAGGGCGAAGCCGACCCGCGCACGGGCGAGGGCGTCACGGTGCCCGGCGACTTCACGGTCGACGAGAAGACGCACCAGGTGTTCCTGACAGAAGACGGCCACGAGAACGCCGAACGCATCCTGGGCGAGTTCAAGCTGCTGCCCGAGGGCGCCTCGCTCTACGACCCGGCCAACATCACGCTGATGCATCACCTGAATGCGGCGCTGCGTGCACGTCACCTGTATCACCGCGACCAGCACTACGTGGTGCAGCAGGGCGAAGTGGTGATCGTCGACGAATTCACCGGCCGCCTGATGACGGGCCGCCGCTGGAGCGACGGCCTGCACCAGGCCGTGGAAGCCAAGGAAGGCGTGGAGATCCAGGCCGAGAACCAGACGCTGGCTTCCATCACCTTCCAGAACTACTTCCGCCTGTACGGCAAGCTGGCCGGCATGACCGGCACGGCCGACACCGAGGCCTACGAGTTCCAGGAAATCTACGGTCTCGAGACTACGATCATTCCGCCCAACCGCATCAGCAAGCGCGAAGACCAGCTCGACCGCGTCTACAAGACGACGCGCGAGAAGTACGAGGCGGCCATCCAGGACATCCGCGAGTGCTACGAGCGCGGCCAGCCGGTGCTGGTGGGCACCTCGTCCATCGAGAACTCCGAAATCATCGACGGCCTGCTGACGCAGGCGGGCCTGCCGCACCAGGTGCTGAATGCCAAGCAGCACGCACGCGAAGCCGACATCGTGGCGCAGGCCGGCCGCACGAAGATGATCACCATTGCGACCAACATGGCCGGCCGCGGTACCGACATCGTGCTGGGCGGCAACATCGAGAAGATGATCGAGGCCATCGAGAACGACGAAGGTCGTGACGAAGCCACCAAGAAGGCCGACATCGAGCACGTGCGCGCCGAATGGGCCAAGGACCACGAGTTCGTGAAGTCGCTCGGCGGCCTGCGCATCATCGCGACTGAACGCCATGAGTCGCGCCGCATCGACAACCAGCTGCGCGGCCGTTCGGGCCGCCAGGGCGACCCGGGCTCCTCGCGCTTCTACCTGAGCCTGGACGATCCGCTGATGCGCATCTTCGCGGGCGACCGCGTGAAGGCGATCATGGACCGCCTGAAGATGCCCGACGGCGAAGCCATCGAAGCCGGCATCGTCACGCGCAGCATCGAGAGCGCGCAGCGCAAGGTCGAGGCGCGCAACTTCGACATTCGCAAGCAGCTGCTCGAATACGACGACGTGTCGAACGACCAGCGCAAGGTGATCTACCAGCAGCGCAACGACATCCTCGATGCGGGCGACCTCACGGCGCAGATCGCTGCGCTGCGCGAAGGCTGCTTCACCGACCTCGTGCGCCAGTACATCCCGAGCGAATCGGTCGAAGAGCAATGGGACCTCGACGGCCTCGAGAAGAGCCTCTTCAACGAGTGGGGCATCGACATGCCGCTCAAGAAGGAAGTCGAGGCCTCGGACGCTATCGCCGACGAAGACATCGTCGAGAAGGTGCTCAAGAACGCCAACGAGACCTTTGACGCCAAGGTCGCGCTGATCGGCCAGGAAAACTTCACCCAGTTCGAGCGCATGGTGCTGCTGCAGAGCATCGACACCCACTGGCGCGAACACCTGGCCTCGCTCGACTACCTGCGCCAGGGCATCCACCTGCGCGGCTATGCGCAGAAGCAGCCCAAGCAGGAATACAAGCGCGAAGCCTTCGAACTCTTCGGCCAGTTGCTCGACTCAGTCAAGAACGAAGTCACGCGCCAGCTGATGACGGTGCGCGTGCAGTCGGGCGAGCAGCTCGAAGAGGCCGCCGAAGCGCTCGAAAGCCGTGGCGAGAACGTCGCCAACATCACCTACAGCGCGCCGACCGAAACCGGTGAAGTCGAGGTGCGTGTCGACGAGGAAAGCCAGCGCCGCCTGGCGGCCGCCGGTCTGGGCACGCTGAGCGCCGAAGCCCTGGCCTTTGCCCGCGTCGGCCGCAACGATCCGTGCCCTTGCGGCAGTGGCAAGAAGTACAAGCAGTGCCACGGCAAGCTCAGCTGAAGTCCGCAACACATTCACCGAGAGAAACCCCATGCCCGTGAACCTGTCTGCCCCTGATCCTGCCGCCTTGTTCGCGGTGCCCGGCGTTCGCATCGGCGTGGCCGAAGCGGGCGTGCGCAAGGCCAATCGCAAGGACCTGACCGTCGTGCTGATAGACGAAGGCTCGGCGGTCGGCGGGGTGTTCACCCAGAACCGTTTCTGCGCCGCACCGGTTCAGGTCTGCCGCGACCATCTGGCCGCGAACTACGGCATCCGGGCGATGGTCATCAACACCGGCAACGCCAATGCCGGCACGGGCGAAGACGGGCTGATGCGCACGCGCTCCACCTGCATCGCGCTCGCGCGCAAGCTGGAGATCGCGCCCGAGCAGATCCTGCCGTTCTCGACCGGCGTGATCATGGAGCCGCTGCCCGTGGACCGCATCGAAGCGGGCCTGCCGGCCGCGCTGGCCGATGCCGACGCGAACCACTGGGCGCGCGCGGCCGAAGGCATCATGACCACCGACACGATTCCCAAGGCCTTCAGCCAGCAGGTTCAGATCGGCGGCGTCACCGTCACCATCACCGGCATCAGCAAGGGCGCCGGCATGATCCGCCCGAACATGGCGACCATGCTGGGCTTCATGGCCACCGACGCGAAGATCGATCCGTCGCTGATCCAGCCGCTGGCCAAGCTGCTGGCCGACGCCTCGTTCAACCGCGTGACCATCGACGGCGACACCTCGACCAACGACTCGTTCGTGGTCATCGCCACGCAGAAGGCGTCGCACGCGACCATCACTTCGCTCGATTCGGCCGACGGCAAGGCGCTTGTGGCCGCGATGCAGAACGTGGCCCGCCAACTGGCGCAGGCCATCGTGCGCGACGGCGAAGGCGCAACCAAGTTCATCACCATCCAGGTCGAAGGCGGCCGCGATGCCGCCGAGTGCAAGCAGGTGGCGTATGCCGTGGCGCATTCGCCGCTGGTCAAGACGGCCTTCTACGCCAGCGACCCGAATCTGGGCCGCATCCTGGCGGCCGTCGGCTATGCGGGCATTGCCGACCTCGACCAGACCGGCATCGACCTGTTCCTCGACGACGTGCACGTGGCCGTCAAGGGCGGACGCAACCCGTCGTACCGCGAAGAAGACGGCCAGCGCGTGATGAAGCAGAGCGAGATCACGGTGCGCATTGGCCTCGGCCGCGGCACGGCCAGCGAGACGGTGTGGACCTGCGACTTCAGCCACGAGTACGTGACGATCAACGCCGACTACAGATCGTGATGACCCCCACGCTCCGCACTTCGTGTCGTCGCTGCCCCCCGAGGGGGAGCTCAACGCCCTTCGGGCGGCCGGGCGGGCGTCGATGAACGAGCAGTTCCAGAAGCTGATCGAGCGCGCCGAGCAGCTCATTTCCCGCATCGAATCGATCCTTCCGCAGCCGCTGGCCGCGCCCGCCGACTGGAACGCATCTATCGCCTGGCGCTACCGCCGCCGCAACTCGGGTCACGGTGTGCTCGAGCCAGTGAAGCACGTGGCCGCGATGGCGCTCGATTCGCTGAAGGAAATCGACGTCCAGAAGGAAAAGATCGCGCGCAACACGCAGCAGTTCGTCGAAGGCAAGCCGGCCAACAATGTGCTGCTGACGGGCGCGCGTGGCACGGGCAAGTCGTCGTTGATCCGTGCCTGCCTGCAGGCTTATGCGCCGCAGGGCCTGCGCCTGATCGAAGTGGACAAGGCCGAACTCGTCGACCTGCCTGACATCGTCGAAGTTGTGTCGCAGCGTCCCGAGAAATTCATCGTGTTCAGCGACGACCTGAGCTTTGACGAAGGCGAGCCGGGCTACAAGGCGCTGAAGTCGATTCTCGACGGATCGAT
Source organism: Variovorax sp. F042 (assembly GCF_057814215.1). NCBI lineage: Bacteria > Pseudomonadati > Pseudomonadota > Betaproteobacteria > Burkholderiales > Comamonadaceae > Variovorax > Variovorax sp. F042. The sequence goes on along the minus strand of NZ_JBVASX010000007.1, from coordinate 177,007 downwards.
TGCGGCCTCGACGCCCAACGTGCTGATCTACGCGACCAGCAACCGGCGCCACCTGCTGCCCGAGTACATGAAGGAAAACCTCACGTACACCCACACCGACGATGGCGAAGTCCATCCCGGCGAGGTGATCGAGGAAAAGATCTCGCTGTCGGAGCGCTTCGGCCTCTGGGTGAGCTTTTATCCCTTCAGCCAGAACGAATACCTGACGATCGTGGGGCAGTGGCTCTCGTCGTTCGGCGTGGACGACGCAGCCATCGCGGCGGCGCGGCCCGAGGCGCTCGTGTGGGCGCTGGAGCGCGGTTCGCGCAGCGGCCGCGTGGCCTACCAGTTCGCGCGCGACTACGCGGGCCGGAGCGCCGCGTGAGCGAGCCTCGCAAGCACACGGAAGTCGCGGTCGGCGTGCTGATTCGCCTGTCCGACGACGCGCTGCTGCTCTCGAGCCGGCCCGAAGGCAAGGCCTACGCGGGCTTCTGGGAGTTTCCCGGCGGCAAGATCGAGGCGGGAGAGACGGTCGAAGAGGCACTGCGGCGCGAGCTGCAGGAAGAACTCGGCATCACCATCGACGGCGCCGAGGTCTGGAAGATCACGGAGCATGACTACCCGCATGCGCTGGTGCGCCTGCACTGGTGCAAGGTGACGGCCTGGAGCGGCGAGTTCGAGATGCGCGAAGGCCAGCAGATGGCCTGGCAACAGCTGCCGCTGGACGTGACGCCGGTGCTCCCGGGCGCGTTTCCGGTGCTGCAATGGCTGTCGGAAGAGCGCGGCCTGCCGTTCGTGCCGCCTCCGGTCGTCGCGCCTGTTGCGCCGGCCAACTGACTGATTGATGCATCCCAAGTACCGTCCGGACATCGATGGGCTGCGCGCGATCGCGGTCGGGTCCGTGCTGGTGTATCACGCCTTCCCGACGGCACTGATGGGCGGCTTCGTCGGGGTCGACATCTTCTTCGTGATCTCGGGCTTCCTGATCACGACCATCATTCTCCAGAGCCTCGCGGCGGGTGACTTCAGCTACCGCGACTTCTATGCGCGGCGCATCCGGCGGATCTTTCCGGCGCTGATCGTGGTGCTGCTGGCGACGCTGTGCGCCGGCTGGTATCTGCTGCTGTCCGATGAGTTCGCCGAGCTCGGCAAGCAGACCGTGGGTGGTGCGGCGTTCGTCGCCAACCTGGTGTTCTGGGGCGAGTCGGGGTACTTCGACACCGCAGCCGAAACCAAGCCACTGCTGCACTTGTGGTCGCTGGGCATCGAGGAGCAGTTCTACATTTTCTGGCCGCTGCTGCTGGGGCTCGCATGGCGCAAGCGCTGGCCGATCGTGCGCGTGGTGCTGGTGGTCGCGGTGGTCTCGTTCCTGGTGAACGTGACGACGGTGCATCCGTTGCCGGCGGCGTCGTTCTACTCGCCGGCCTCCCGTTTCTGGGAGTTGATGGTGGGCGGCATCCTGGCCTGCATGCGGCTGAAGCCGCCGGCGCCGAGCGCGTGGCGCAGCCACTTGCAGTCGGTGCTGGGCGTCGGGTTGATCGTGCTCGGGCTGGTGATGATCCGCAGCAACAAGGCGTTCCCTGGCTGGTGGGCGCTGCTGCCCACGCTGGGCGCGGTGAGCTGCATCGCCGCAGGGCCGAACGGCGTGCTGAACAAGTACCTGCTATCGAACCGGGTGATGGTGTGGCTCGGGCTCATCAGCTATCCGCTGTACCTGTGGCACTGGCCGCTGCTTGCGTTCGTGCGCATCGTGGAGGCCGACCCGCTGCATCCGTCGCCGGTCTACCGCGCCGGCGCGATGGTGGCCAGCGTGCTGCTCGCGTGGGCCACGTACCGCTTTGTCGAGCGCTATGCGAGAAATCGCCCCGGCGCGGGCACGCTCAAGGCACTGGGCGCGGGGATGGTGCTGCTGGCCGCCGCAGGCACGGCGATCTTCTTCGGCGTGCCCGAGCCGCGCAACAACAGCGCCCAACTGCAGATCGTCGCCAACGCCGGACTGGATGCCGACTACTACCAGGGCTTCAAGCTCGACATGATCGGCGACCAGCTGGTCTACAAGGTTGGCGGTGGGCCCAAGCGGGTGCTGTTCCTGGGCGACAGCCACGTGCAGCAGTACGCGCCGCGCGTGATGGAACTGGCCCGCACGCTGTCGATGGAAGACAAGTCGGCCTGGTTCGTGACCCAGGGCGCGTGTCCGGCGGTGCCGGGGGTCTTCGCGGACAAGAACATCGGATGCGCCGAGCGGCGCACTGCATTGCTGGCCTATGCACTGAGCCCCGCGGTCGATTCAGTCGTCATCGGCGGCTGCTGGAACTGCTACTTCGTCGGCCACGGCGCCCTGGAGTACTACTACCGCGGCGCGGACAACGTGGTCCATCCGTTCCAGGGCGGCGACGGCATCGAACGCTCGCTGGCTTCGCTGGAGGTCACGCTGCGCGAGCTGGCACGCCACAAGAAGGTCTACTTGCTGCTCGACAACCCCGGTGGTCCCGAGTTCACGCCGAAGCGCCTGATTGAGGGTAGCCGCCTGACGCACATGGAGGCTTCGGTCTCGACGCCGACGACGCCGCTGCCGGCCGACCAGAAGCAGCTCAATGACCGGTTGCGCGCGATCGCGCAGGCAAGCGGAGCCGAGGCCATCGATGCGATGGCGGTGCTGTGCAAGGACGACCAGTGCATCCGCACGATGCCCGACGGTTCGCCCGCCTACAAGGACGCCGACCACCTGCGCCCGCGCTACACCCGGGAAGAGGCGAGCTACTTCGACCGCACGGTGCGCGCCGTGCAACAGCTGTCGCGCTGAGCGAGGCTGAGCGAACGATGCATCCCAAGTACCGCCCTGACATCGACGGCCTGCGCGCCATTGCGGTGGGCTCGGTGCTGGCGTATCACGCCTTTCCGAGCCTGCTGCCGGGCGGCTTCATCGGGGTCGACATCTTCTTCGTGATCTCGGGCTTCCTGATCACGACCATTCTTCTGCAGAGCCTGGCGGCGGGCGATTTCAGCTACCGCGACTTTTATGCGCGGCGCATCCGGCGCATCTTTCCGGCGCTGGTGCTCGTGCTGCTCGCTACGCTGGCCTTCGGCTGGTACGTGCTGCTGCCGGGCGAGTTCTCGCAGCTCGGCAAGCAGACCACGGGCGGGGCCGCCTTCTTTGCCAACCTCGTCTTCCTGGGCGAAGCCGGGTACTTCGACGCCACGGCCGAGACCAAGCCGCTGCTGCACCTGTGGTCGCTGGGGATCGAGGAGCAGTTCTACATCTTCTGGCCGCTGATGCTCGGGCTGGCCTGGCGCAAGCGCTGGCCCATCTTGCGTGTGACGCTGGCTGTGGCCGCGATCTCGTTCCTGGTCAATGTGCTGACGGTGCAGCCGCACCGCGCGGCGGCGTTCTATTCGCCGCTGTCTCGCGCCTGGGAACTGATGGCCGGCGGGTTGCTGGCGGCGATGCGGCTGCAGGCTGCCAGCGGTTCGACCCAGCCGCGTGCGTGGACGAAGCATGTGCAGTCCGTCGTCGGCGTGGGCCTGCTCGTGCTCGGCCTCTTCATGACGCGCAGCACGAAGGCGTTTCCGGGCTGGTGGGCGCTGCTGCCGGTGCTGGGGGCGGTGAGCTGCATCGCGGCCGGGCCGAACGGCGTGCTCAACCGGTATCTGCTGTCGAACCGCGTCATGGTGTGGATCGGCTTGATCAGTTATCCGCTGTACCTCTGGCACTGGCCGCTGCTTTCGTATGCGCGCATCGTGGTGGGCGGGGAGCCGCCGCTGCAGGTGCGCATCGCACTGGTGGTGGCGTCGGTCGTGCTGGCCTGGGCCACGTATCGTTTCCTGGAGCGCTTCGTCAAGCTTCATCTCTCGCAGACGATGCTGCGCGGGCTGGCGGGCAGCGGCGCTGCGCTGGCGCTGGCCGGCGTGCTGGTTTTCCTGGGCACGCCGCCGCCGCGCAACGACAGCCAGGCCCTGCAGGCGGTGGCGGATGCGACGCGCGAAGACAACTACTACAACGGCTTCGAAGAGGCTGCGCTGGGCGGGCAGTTTGTCTACCGCACCGGCAGCGGCAAGCACAACGTGCTGCTGATCGGCGACAGCCACGTCGAGCAATACGCGCCTCGCGCACTCGAGCTGGTGCGCACGCAGCCCGGCAAGGCCCGCACGGTGTACTTCGCGACCAAGGGCTCATGTCCGCCTGTGCCGGGCCTGTTCAGCGGCGCCGATACGGCGTGCGAAGAGCGGCGTGCAGCGGTGCTCGACCTGGCGCTGAAGCCGGAGATCGATTCGGTGGTGCTCGGGGCATGCTGGAGCTGCTACTTCACGGGGGCCGGTCCCACGGTGAACTACTTTGTCGACGACAAGAAGGCTGTGCACCCATTCCTCGGCGGGGACGGCGTCGACTTGTCGCTGAAGTCGCTGGGCGAGACGCTGAAGCGCCTGTCGGCGCACAAGACGGTCTACCTGGTGCTCGGCAATCCGGTCGGCATGGATTTCGATCCGCTCAAGCAGATCCAGGGTAGCCGGCTGGGCGGCATGACGGCGGCCACCGGGCAGCTCAAGGCGCCGATGCCGCAAGACCAGGCGCAGTTCAATGCGCGGCTGAAGCAGGTGGCCGAGGCCAATGGCGCGAAGGTCATCGAGCCGTTTGCCAGCCTGTGTGCCGATGGCCAGTGCATTCGCAGCATGCCGGACGACGGTTCGCCGGCCTACAAGGACATCGGGCACTTGCGGCCCCGGTATGCGCGCAGCTTCGCGACCTACATCGACCCTGCCTTGCTCGACGAAGACGCGGGCGGCAAGTAGCCAGCCCCGCGGCTGCCCGGCTGCTTACTGGATCTTGGGGTCGCCGAAAGGCTCGTCGTCAGGCGGCGCTTCGGCCGGCATGCGGAATTCTTCGCTGGCCCAGGCACCCAGGTCGACACCCTTGCAGCGCGCGCTGCAGAAGGGCCTGTAGGCGTTGCTCGGTGCGTAGATGCTGTCGCCGCCGCACGTGGGGCAGCGGACGATCCGTTCGCCCTTGCTGTTCAACCGTGTCGTCATGCGCAGAGGGTCAGCTCGAAAGGCGCGTCGTCCGAGCTTTGGTGGAGGCGGTCGTCCGCGTCATGGCGCATCAGGCGCACCGAGACCATGAGGCGGTTGCCGCTAATTTCAGGAATCAAGCCAAGCTTGGGGTCGATGCGCAGGCGCAGCAGCTGGAAGCTGCGGCCCTGCGGCAGGTTCTGCTGGAACTGGCCGTTGGTGGCGATCACCTTGTAGGGCACGTCGGCATCGCGCAGCAGCTTGAGCAGCAGGTAGATCGACGAGGCCAGCGGCGAGAGGGTGTTCGACCAGCGTTCGAGGTCAGCGCGGCGGCTGGCGGCGGGGCGGTGCTGCCAGGCGTAGTAGGCGGGCAGGTCGAACTCGCAGGTGCCGCCCGGAATGCCGGCGCGGCTGCGGATGCTCATGAGCCACTCGTTCTCCGTCAGCGCCTGCCCGGCCTTGCCGGCCACGCTGTTGAGGGTGGCGAAGTTGCCTTCGAGCTGGCCAACGACCTGGTCGAGCACGGCCTCGGCAATGGCCGGATTGCCCCGGTAGCTGTTGAAGACGTTCTTGTGCTTGTCCAGGTCGCGCAGCACGTCGGCCTTGAGGTCGGCGCGTGCGGCGACGTCCATGATCTCGAAGATCGTGACCAGGGCGTAGTGGTGGGACAGAGGCGATTCGGCGGGCACCAGTTCACCGAGGCGGCGAAACAGGTGCTCCAACCGCAGGTACGTGCGGATGCGCTCGTTGAAGGGGTACTCGTAGAGGATCACGCGTATCGTTTTTTCACGTCGGGTTCGAGCTCATTGTGATTTGGCAACCGGGGTGGGCATCACCTGGCGCACAGCCTCCAGCATACGCTGCCCGAAAAGAATGTAACCCCGGGTCGAGACGTGGGTCTCGTTGGCGGGGAAAAGATCCATCATCTTGAAGCGGTTCTCTTCTGCCAGCGCGAACAGGTCCGGTCCGATATTTTGCGGGTTGAATTCGGCCCGGAACGCATCGGCATGGTTTTGTTGCAAATACACGGTGCTCTTGTTGGGGACCACCATCCACACCACCTTGTAAGGCGCAGCGGTGCTTTCGAAGCGCTTCATGAACTGCGCGGACTCGGCCGTCAGCGCCGCGTTGACGCGGTCTTCGGCGGTCATGAGCAGCTTGTCGCAGGCGCGGTGGCTGAACTGCTTGCAGCCGTCGGGCACTGCGCGAGCGTCGATCAGCGGGCCCCAGCGATCGGGCGTGTTGGTCCAGCTGTCGGAGGCCATGATGGCCTTCGTGTTTTGGTATGTGAACCAGCCGCTGAGCAACTGGGCATCCCAGTTGAGCTGGAAGCCGGGGGCGGGCTTGGCCGGGTTCTCGAAGGGCGGCGGCGTGGGCTTGAAGGCGTGCTTCATCGTCTTGCAGCTCTCGGACTTCTCGATACGGTCCTGCAGCAGGCGCTCGATGCTCTCGACGATGACCACCTTGCCCTTGAAGCCGGATTTATCGAGCCAACCAGAGAAGTCGTCGCACAGGGTGCCGCCGAGGTTGTCCCAGTGCGTCGTGGTGACCTTGTAGCCGGCGCCCACGAGCGCTGATTGCCACGCGTAGCGCACCGAGAAGCTGTCGCCGATCACCAGGATGTCGGACTCCTGGATCGGCCACGTCTTGATGTCCGCATCGGGGATAGGTGGTGGCGGCACGTGCCAGCCGAACTCGCGTTCCGAGATGCGTCCGATGCGGGTCAGGTCGCCGTAGGGAATGGGGGTGAAGAGGCTGGCGACCAGCAGCGCGCAGCACACCAGATAGCCCGCTACAAAGATGCGTAGCCAGGTCCTGGCCGATTTCGTGTCTTCCATGTCAGAACTGGAAATAGAGGAACGGGCTGTAGTTGCCGAACTTCGACACGCACAGGCCAAAAAGATAGATGCAGCCCAGGCCCGTGACCCAGGTGGCCAGGCGCTGGAGGCGGGGGCGGCCGGCCAGCCCCGCGACGTTCGGGATCCAGCGATCGAGCGTGATGGTGGGCGGCAGCGCCAGGCAGATCACCAGGCCGACGAGGATGGTCTGGAAGAACTCGGGCTTGCGGAACGGCACGCGGAACTCGCTGAAGGCCGACACGGGAGCGCCGTGCATGCCCAGCATGCCCTTGTAGATCTCGACGGCGGCCGTCATGCTGTCGGCCCGGAACACCACCCAGGCAATCATCACGCACAGGAAGGTGATGAACCAGCCGATCACGCGGCCGTACCACGTGGTCCTGGTGCTGCCGCGGCGCACCTTGGCGTTCCAGAAGTGGTTGACCATCAGGTAGGCGCCGTGCAGTGCGCCCCAGATGACGAAAGTCCAGGCGGCGCCGTGCCACAGGCCGCCCAGCAGCATCGTCAGGAAAAGGTTGATGTAGCGCCGGGCCGGCCCCTTGCGGTTGCCTCCGAGCGGCACGTAGAGGTAGTCGCGCAGGAAAGTCGACAGCGAAATGTGCCAGCGGCGCCAGAACTCGATCATGTTGGTCGACTTGTAAGGCGACCTGAAATTGAGCGGCAGCTGCACGCCCACGCACAGAGACAGGCCGACCGCCATGTCCGAGTAGCCGGAGAAGTCGAAGTAGATCTGCAGCGTGTAAGCCAGCACCCCGAACCAGGCCGTGTAAAGCGAGGGCAGCACGCCTTCGTGCACGCCCTTGAACATCATGTCGGCGTACTGCCCCAGCGGGTCGGCGATCAGCATCTTCTTGGCCAGGCCGAATACGAAGATGCCCAGTCCGAGCGCCATGTTGTTGGCGTTGAATCGGTACGTGGCCGGGTTGTTGAACTGCGGCATCATCTGCGCGTGATGCAGCACCGGGCCCGCGATCAGGTGCGGGAAGTAGGTGACGAACAGCGCGTAGTGCACGAAGCTGCGCTCCCGCACCTTGCCCTGCCAGCAGTCGACAAGGAAGGCGATCTGCGTGAAGGTGTAGAACGAGATGCCGATCGGCAGCACGATGTGCACCAGATCGATCTGCGCGAAGCCCGCGGCGGCCAGGCCGGCATCGATGTTTTCCAGGAAGAAATTGGCGTACTTGAAGACGGCCAGCACCCCGAGGTTGACCACCAGCGCGATGATCAGCAGGGCCTTGCGGTGCTTGTCTTCCCGGCCGGGCGAGGGCGTGAGCCGCAATCCGAACCAGTAGTTGATGCAGATCGACCCCAGCAGCAAGGGCAGTGCCTTGACGCTCCACCACCCGTAGAAGAAGAGCGAGGCCAGTGCCAGGAAACCCGCCGCCGACCGGGGGCTGCGCGCACCGATCAGGAAGAAGCCGATCAGGACCAGCGGGAAGAAAACAAAGATGAAAGGGTACGAATTGAAAAGCATCGTGAGGGGCGCTGAGGCGTGCGCCGTTTGACGTGATCGTCGTGTAGCCGTCGCGGCGTCAACCCCAAATTATCGCGTGCCCGGCCGAACCCACCGTTCCCAGAGACCCCGTACCTGCTGAGCGAGTTCCTCCAGCGTCAAAGACTCGTTGAAAACGACCGCGTCGGCGGCGGCCCGGCGCGCCCGGCGCGTGGCCTGCTGGGCGATCACCGCCTTGACCGCTTCCGGCGCCCAACCAGAGCGTGCGACGACGCGCTTGAGCTGCGTTTCCTCGGTGGCGTCGACCACCAGCACCCGGTCGACGATGGCGCGCCAGCGGCCGGATTCGACGAGCAGGGGAACATCGAACACGACGACCGCATCCTCGCCCGCTGCTGCGGCCTGGCGCTGGGTTTCGGCGCCGATCAAGGGGTGGAGGATGGATTCGAGGCGCACCTTGGCTCCCGCATCCGCGAACACGATCTGTCGCATGGCGGCCCTGTCCAGGCCGCCGTCCGGGGCGATGACCCTGGGGCCGAAGGCTGCCTCGAGGGCCGGCATGGCGATGCCGCCTGGGAGTGCGATGGCGCGCGCGATGGCGTCGGTGTCCACCAGTACCGCCCCCTGGGCCACCAGCAGCCCGGCGACGGTGCTCTTGCCGCTGCCGATGCCGCCCGTCAGACCGATGCGCCGCACCATGCGGTGTGTCAATGGATCAGTGCGCCAAGGGGGAAGGCGAACGGAATCCATTGCCTCACGACTTCCGGGCCCGCCACCAGGCAGACGAGGCCCGCTCCGGCCAGGAAGGGGCCGAAGGCGATGGGAATGTCCTTGTGCGCCAGCTTGCCGGCGATGCGCAGCGTCACGCCGATCACCGCGCCCACCAGCGAGGAGACGAGGATGATCGCGATGAGGTAGTCGGCGCCGAGCCAGGCGCCCAGCGCGGCGAGCAGTTTGAAGTCTCCATAGCCCATGCCTTCCTTGCCCGTGACCAGGCGAAAGCCATGGTACACAAGCCAGAGGCTCAGGTAGCCGAACACCGCGCCCCAGACCGCCGAGCTCAGCGGCACGCCGGTCCAGCCCATGGCCGCGCCGATCAGGCCGAGCCAGAGCAGGGGGTAGTTGAGCGAGTCAGGCAGGAACTGGGTGTCGAAATCGATCAGGAACTGGCAGATCAGCAGGGCGCCGAACGCGGCCCACAGCGCCCCGCCCGGCGTGATGCCGAAGCGCCAGGCACATAGCGCGAATAGGGCGCCCGTGACCAGCTCGACCAAGGGGTAGCGCAGGTTGATCGAGGTCTTGCACGACGAACAGCGCCCGCGCAGAGCGGCGTAGCTCAGCACGGGGATGTTCTCGTACCAGCGGATCTTGTGCCCGCACGTTCCGCAGCGCGATGCGGGGCGGGTCAGGTCGAAAGGAGGTTGTGCCTCGATGACGGCGGCCGCCTTGTCGGCTGCCGCTTCCAGCTCCGCAGGGGGCGCGACCTTCGGACCGAAGGCCAGCGACCACAGCGAGGGCGCGTCCTTCGACGGCATGAGATTGGCGACCGCGTCGGCGAGCCAGTCGCGGTACATCATCACCGGCGTGCGGTAGATGACGACATTCATGAAGCTGCCGATCAATAGCCCCAGCACACCGGCGAAAACGGTGTCGAACTCCCGCGAAACGAGCATCAAACGACCTGGCCGAGCTTGAAGATGGGCAGGTACATCGACACCACGATGCCGCCGATGATGGTGCCCAGAAACACGATGATGATGGGTTCCATCAGGCTGGAGAGGCCCGCAACCATGTCGTCCACTTCGGATTCGTAGAAGTCGGCGGCCTTGCCCAGCATGTGGTCGATGGAGCCGGATTCCTCGCCGATGGCGGTCATCTGGATCACCATGGACGGGAACAGGTTGGCGTTGGTCATGGCCGTGGTGAGGCTGGTGCCTGTGGAGACCTCCTGCTGGATCTTCGTCGTGGCGTCGCCGTAGACGGTATTGCCAGAGGCCCCGCCCACCGAGTCGAGGGCTTCGACCAGCGGCACGCCAGCGGCGAACATGGTTGCCAGCGTACGGGTCCAGCGAGCCACGCAGGATTTTTCGATCAGCGTGCCGAAAATCGGCACCTTCAGCAGTGCCCGGTCCATGACTCTTTGAAAGCGCTCATTGCGCTTCCAGGCCTGCATGAAGAAATAAAGCCCGCCGCCGATGCCGCCGAAGATCAGCCACCAGTACGAGACGAAGAACTCGCTCATCGCCATCACGAACAGCGTTGGTGCAGGCAGATCGGCCCCGAACGAAGTAAACACCTGCTTGAATGCCGGAATCACGAAGATCATGATGATGGCCACCACCACGAACGCCACGACGACCACGGAAGTGGGGTACATCAGGGCCGACTTGATCTTGGACTTGATCGCCTCGGTCTTTTCCATGTAGGTGGCCAACCGGTCCAGCAGTTCTTCGAGAATACCGGCTGCTTCGCCGGCCTCCACCAGGTTGCAGTAGAGGTTGTCGAAGTACTTCGGGAACTTGCGGAAGGCGGCCGACAGCGAGGTACCGGTTTCCACATCGCTGCGGATGTCGTTGAGCAGCTTGGCCACGCTCGCGTTCGCATTGCCGCGCCCGACGATGTCGAAGGACTGCATCAAGGGCACGCCGGCCTTCATCATGGTCGCCAGCTGGCGCGTGAAGATGGCAATGTCCTTGGGCTTGATCGCCTTGCCGGAGCGCATGCGGCGCTTCTTGATCTTGGACGCGAGCACGCCCTGGCGACGCAGGGCAGCCTGCACCTGGTTTTCGCCGGCGGCACGAAGTTCGCCGCGCACCATCTTGCCGTTGCGATCTTTGCCTTCCCATTCGAAGACAAACTCCTTGAGCCCATCACGTGAGCGGGTGGATGCCACTGTTGCCATTCGATCTCCGGTTTTCAGTGTGTTCGTTATTCGTTGGTGCAGGCCACGACTTCTTCCAGAGAAGTGAGACCTTGCATCACTTTGCGCAGACCCGACTGACGCAGCGAGCGTACGCCCTCTGCCTCGGACTGCTGTGCGATGTCGAGCGCGCTGCCGTCCCGCAGGATGATTTCCTGGATGGCCTCGGTGATCGGCATCACCTGGTAGATGCCCACGCGGCCCTTGTAGCCGCCGCTGCAAGCGGAGCAGCCGACGGGGCGGTAGGGCTTCCAGGTGCCGTCCAGGTCTTCTTCCCTGAACCCCGCGTCGAGTAGCGCTTCGCGCGGGACGTCGGCCGGCACGCGGCAGACGGTGCACAGCCGCCGTGCAAGGCGCTGCGCCGTGATCAGGATCACGCTGGACGCGATGTTGAACGGCGCGATGCCCATGTTGCGCATCCGCGTGAGCGTGGTCGGCGCGTCATTGGTGTGCAGCGTGGAGAGCACCAGGTGGCCCGTTTGCGCGGCCTTGATCGAGATGTCGGCGGTTTCGAGGTCGCGGATTTCGCCGACCATGATGATGTCGGGATCCTGGCGCAGGAAGGCGCGCAACGCGGTCGCGAAGGTCAGGCCGGCCCGTTCGTTGACGTTGACCTGGTTGACGCCGGGCAGGTTGATTTCCGACGGGTCTTCCGCCGTGGCGATATTGACGCCCGGCTGGTTCAGCAGGTTCAGGCAGGTGTAGAGCGACACCGTCTTGCCCGAGCCCGTGGGGCCGGTGACGAGCACCATCCCGTACGGGCGGCCGATGGCGTGCAGGAGCCGCGCCTTTTCATCCGCGTCGTAGCCCAGGGCATCGATGCCCAGACGCGCGCTGCTCGGGTCGAGAATACGAACGACGATCTTCTCGCCAAACAGCGTGGGCAGTGTGCTCACGCGAAAGTCGATCACGCGGTCGGGCCCGATCTTGAGCTTCATGCGGCCGTCCTGCGGCACGCGTTTCTCGGAGATGTCGAGCCGGGAAATGACCTTGATGCGCGATGCCAGCTTGTCCTTGATGACTGTGGGCGGGCTGGCGATCTCGCGCAGTTCGCCGTCGACCCGAAAGCGCACGCGGTAGTGGTGCTCGTAGGGCTCGAAGTGAATGTCCGAGGCCCGCATGCCGACGGCGTCGAGCAGCATCTTGTGAAGGAAGCGCACGACCGGTGCGTCTTCGACTTCCGCGACCGCCTGCTCGTTGCTGTCGCCCGAAGTGTCGGCTGAGACATCGTCGAACTCGAACTCGCTGCCGACGATGTTGTTGATGCTCTCCGCTGCCGTCACTGCGGCGGCTTCGATCATTCGCGACAGCTTGTCGTATTCCGCGATGACCCAGTCGACACCCATCTGGGATGCGAACTTGATCTTCTCCGCCGCCTGCTGGTCCGAGGGGTCGGCTGTTGCAACAATCAGACGGTTGTTGCGTTTGCTCAGGACAACGATGCGGTACGCGTGGCACAGCTTAGCGTCGAGCAGATCCTTTGGCAGGCGCTGGGGATCGATGGCATCGAGATCGAGCAGCGGCGCGCCGAAGGCGGTGGAAAGGGTGTGGGCGAGATCGGCGGCCGAGACGGCGCCGGAGCCGGTCAGCTCCGCGATGAAGCTGGTGCGGCCGCTCAGGGACTTCTGGTAGATGTCTTCGGCGGCCCTGGCAGGAAGCTTGCCGGCCGACACCAGGGCGCGCGCGAGCCCGGGGAGGGCAATCTGCGAGGGTTCTTTAACTGGAAGTTCGGCAGCGGCCATTCAGCGAATGAAAAAGATGTGAAAAAGTGCTTCACGATCATCGCTGAACAGCCCAGTGCTGTAAATCGCTACACAGCAACAGGCATGGCCATTTATTTATGCCAGCCAAAGGCTGGTCGGGGTGAGAGGATTCGAACCTCCGGCCTCTACGTCCCGAACGTAGCGCTCTACCAGGCTAAGCTACACCCCGATGGTTGCAAGAAAAAAGAAATCGTCCTAGATGCCAACTCAGGAGAGGTGTTCAGGCACGTCGCTCAAGCAACTGAGCCGCCAATTGTAGCAAACCTGAAGCGTGCGAATTGGAAGGGAAGCCGTTCAGCGCATGAATTGCGCGTTGTGCTTCGGCGGCGGCGGCCGCGCGGGAGGCATCCAGGGCTCCAGTTTCGCGAACGATCTCGACGACCTTGCCCAACTGGGCGGTGTCGCCCGCCTCGATGGCGGCGCGCACCAGGTCGCTCTGAGCCGAGGTGCCTCGCTGCATTGCGAAGATGAGCGGGAGCGTGGTCTTGCCTTCGCGCAGGTCGTCGCCGACATTCTTTCCTGTCTCATTGGCGTCGCCCGCGTAGTCCAGCACGTCGTCAATCACCTGGAAGGCGGTGCCGAGTGCCTGTCCGTAGGTTGCGCAGGCTTCTTCCACTTCGGGTGTGGCGCCTGCCAGCACCGCCGCGAGGCGGGTGCTGGCCTCGAAGAGCTTCGCGGTCTTCGAGCGGATCACGCGCAGATATGCCGCCTCGTCCAGCGATGCGTCGTGCATGTTCATCAGCTGGAGTACCTCGCCTTCGGCGATCACGTTGGTGGCTTCGGCCAGGATCTGCATGACGCGCATGTTGTTGGCATCCAACATCATCTGGAATGCGCGCGAGTAGAGAAAGTCGCCGACCAGCACGCTGGCCGGGTTGCCGAACGATTCGTTGGCGGTCGCCCGACCGCGCCGCAGGGTCGATTCGTCGACCACGTCGTCGTGCAGCAGGGTGGCCGTATGGATGAATTCCACAACGGCCGCCAGATTGAAGCGCTGCTCGCCGGTGTAACCCAGCGCGCCCGACATCAGCAGCAGGAGTGCCGGCCGCAGGCGTTTGCCGCCAGCGGAAATGATGTACCTGGAAACCTGGCTGACCAGCGGCACGCCCGTGTCGAGGCGGCGGGCTATCACACGGTCGACTTCGACCATGTCGCCGGCAATCAGGTCCAGCACGGTGGCGGTGGGGGAGGTGTCGGCGGCGGGAACTGGCAAAGCGGAGGCGCGGAGCGCTGCTGAGGATGATGGCGACCCAGGCAGAGGAAGGGCCGGAAGGCGCAAATTATAGGGAGCCGCGGCGGTTTGCCGGGATTGCGCTAGGCCGAAAGTGGTTAGCAACCACAAACCGCGCTATAATCTTGGGCTCTGCGGAATTCGCTGCGGAGACTCATTTCTAAGAGGTTTACATGTACGCGGTCATAAAAACCGGTGGCAAGCAGTATCGCGTTGCTTCCGGCGAGAAAATTAAAGTAGAACAGATTGCTGCGGACGTAGGCCAGGAAATCGTGATCGACCAGGTTCTGGCCGTCGGAAACGGCGCTGAAATCAAGGTTGGCACGCCCCTGGTGTCCGGCGCAACGGTGACAGTCACGGTACTGTCGCACGGCAAGCACGACAAGGTCCACATCTTCAAGATGCGCCGTCGCAAGCACTATCAGAAACGTCAAGGCCATCGCCAGCAGTTCACCGAACTGCAAATCGGCGCGATCGCCGGCTAAGGAGCAGATTCCATGGCACAGAAAAAAGGCGGCGGCTCAACGCGAAACGGGCGCGATTCCAAGCCCAAGATGCTCGGCGTGAAGGCTTTCGGCGGCGAGCTGATCAGCGCAGGCTCGATCATCGTGCGCCAGCGCGGCACCCAGTTCCACCCCGGCGTGAATGTCGGCGTGGGCAAGGACCACACGCTGTTTGCCCTGGTCGACGGCCACGTGTCGTTCGGTACCAAGGGTGCACTCAACAAGCACACGGTCAACGTGACCCCCGCGGCGTAAGCCTCGAGTCACTTCGACCTGCCCGAGGCCCCGCATTGCCGGGGCTTCTTCATTTGTAAACTGGACATCCCATGAAGTTCGTCGACGAAGCCTTCATCGACATCGCCGCCGGCGATGGCGGCAACGGCTGCGTGTCGTTCCGTCATGAGAAGTACAAGGAATTCGGCGGCCCCAACGGCGGCGACGGCGGCCGTGGCGGCCACGTGTTCGCGGTTGCCGACTCGAACCTCAATACGCTGGTCGATTTCCGCTACTCCCGCCGCCACGAGGCAAAGCGCGGTGAGCACGGCATGGGCTCCGACATGTTCGGCGCCGCAGGCGACGACATCACGCTCAAGATGCCGGTCGGCACGATCATCTCCGACGCCGAAACCGGCGAGGTGCTGTTCGAGCTGTTGAAAGAGGGCGAAGTCATCACCATTGCCAAGGGGGGCGACGGCGGCTTCGGCAACATGCGCTTCAAGAGCGCCATCAACCGCGCGCCGCGTCAGAAGACGCCCGGCTGGCCCGGGGAAAAGCGCAGCGTCAAGCTGGAGCTGAAGGTGCTGGCCGACGTCGGCCTGCTCGGCATGCCGAATGCCGGCAAGTCGACGCTGATCAGCGCCATTTCGAATGCCCGCCCGCGCATCGCCGACTACCCCTTCACTACGTTGCACCCGAACCTCGGCGTGGTGCGCGTCGGCCCGGAGCAGAGCTTCGTGGTGGCCGACCTTCCCGGTCTGATCGAAGGCGCATCCGAAGGTGCGGGCCTCGGCCATCTCTTCCTGCGTCACCTGCAACGCACGCGCCTGCTGCTGCACGTGATCGACATGGCACCGTTCGACGACAACATCGACCCCGTCGCTCAGGCCAAGGCCATCGTCGGTGAGCTCAAGAAGTACGACGCCGCGCTCTACGAAAAGCCGCGCTGGCTCGTGCTCAACAAGCTCGACATGGTGCCGACCGAAGAACGCGCGGCGCGCGTCAAGGACGTCGTGAAGCGCCTGCGTTTCAAGGGCCCCGTGTTCGAAATCTCGGCACTCACCCGCGAAGGCTGCGAACACCTGGTGCAGGCTGTTTATCAGCAGGTCAAGGCACAGCAGGTGGCCGAGCACGCGCCGGTCGTCGTCGATCCGCGCTTCACGCCGTTGCCTTCCGAGGGCGCCTGAGCGGCGTTGCCGCATCCCCCGCGGCCCTGCCAACAGATGGATAGACAGACAGCAACCCACGCAGCATTCAAGACCGTTACAACCCGAAAATGACCTCGAACTCCGGATCCACTGCCTTGCGGGATGCCCGCCGTATCGTCGTCAAGGTGGGTTCCAGCCTCGTGACCAACGAGGGGCGCGGTCTCGATGAGGCCGCCATCGGCGAGTGGTGCCGGCAACTGGCTGCGCTGGTGCGCGAAGGGCGCGAGGTCGTGATGGTGTCGAGCGGGGCCATCGCCGAAGGCATGAAGCGCCTCGGCTGGCGCACCCGACCGCACGAAATCAACGAGCTTCAGGCCGCTGCGGCCGTCGGACAGATGGGCCTGGCCCAGATGTACGAAACCAAGCTGCGCGAAAACGAAATCGGCAGCGCGCAGGTGCTGCTGACCCACGCCGACCTGGCCGATCGCGAGCGCTACCTCAATGCCCGCTCGACACTGGTCACGCTGCTCAAGCTGGGTGTGGTGCCGGTCATCAACGAGAACGACACGGTCGTCAACGACGAGATCAAGTTCGGCGACAACGACACGCTCGGCGCGCTCGTGGCCAACCTCGTCGAGGCCGACGCGCTGGTCATCCTCACGGACCAGAAGGGCCTGTACACGGCCGACCCGCGCAAGGACCCGGAAGCCAAGTTCGTGCACGAAGCCGCCGCGGGCGATCCGGCGCTCGAAGCGATGGCGGGTGGGGCGGGGTCGAGCATCGGCAAGGGCGGCATGATCACCAAGATCCTCGCGGCCAAGCGCGCCGCGGGCTCGGGCGCTTCTACCGTCATCGCCTGGGGTCGCGAGGCCGATGCCCTGCTGCGCCTGGCGCGGGGCGAGTCCATCGGCACGCTGCTGGTGGCGCAGACTGCCAAGCACCAGGCCCGCAAGCGCTGGATGGCCGACCACCTGCAATTGCGCGGCGCCGTCGTCGTCGATGCAGGCGCGGCCGCGAAGGTGCGAGCCGAGGGCAAGAGCCTGCTGCCGATCGGCATGACCAGCGTTTCAGGCGAGTTCTCGCGCGGCGACGTGATCGCGGTGCGCGACGTCGATGGCGTCGAGCTGGCCCGGGGCCTTGCCAACTATTCGAGCGTGGAGGCGCGCCTGCTGTGCCGCAAGCCCTCGAGCGAATTCGAGCGCCTGCTGGGCTATGTTGCGGAACCCGAGATGGTCCACCGCGACAACATGGTGCTGATGCCCAGCTGATGATCCAGACAACAACGGGGCGCAAGGCCCCGTTGTTGTTTGGATTACTGCACTTCCCGCACCGGGTTGCGCATGTTCTGCACCATTTCCCCGATCGAGGCGCGCGGCGCATTGCCGCGACACAGGGCCTGGGTCGACAGCGCCCGGGTGTAGCTGGAGTTCAGGTCGTTCAGGCGTTTCCACTCCGGCTTTGCGACGTCCTGCCAGGCGCCGTTGTTGTAGCGCGCATAGCTCTTCATTTCCGCCGTAGAGCAGCGCACGCCCTCGTAGAAGGCGTTGACGGCACCGCCGTTGCGGTTGTGTGCCACCACCACGTAACGCACGATCCCGTCGCCAGTGATTGCGATCGTGTTCGGGTCGACGCCGAACTTCAGGCTCATGTAAGGCGGCATCTCGATCGGCAGCAGACGGCTTTCGCTGAAGGCCGGCGGCGGCGGCGTTACCGTTTCTTCCCATTCCTTGTCCGTTTCGGACCGCTTCGGCGGCGGCGGGCTGCCGGCCTGCGCCCAGTCGGGGTTGTCGGTGTCGTGCTGGCCCGAGGCGCAGCCCGCGAGGACGCCGAAGCAGATCAGAAGAAGGGCGCGCTCAGCGTTGCGTCGGAAGGAACGGCGCTTTGTTGTTGTGGACAGGAGGTTCATCGCTCGCAGAAGGAATGTCGGGATGCGGATCGAAACTGCCGCCGGGCGGCAGGTCCAGTCCGGGAGGCGCCCCGGCGTCTGGCGAATGGCGCTCGAATTCTCGGGCGCGCACGTTGCTGCGCAGGAAGCGGTTGCGGAAATCCTGCCTTGGCAGGTAGCGAGCAAGCTCGGTGAGCGCCATCTCGTAGACGCCGCGCTTGAACTCGACGACCACGTCGAGCGGCACCCAGTAGTCGTGCCAGCGCCAAGCATCGAATTCGGGATGGTCGGTGGCACGAAGGTTGAGATCCCAGTCGTGGCCGACGAGTTGCAGCAAATACCAGATTTGTTTCTGGCCCTTGTAGTGGCCCCGTGCGTCACGGCGGATGAACCGATCCGGCACCTCGTAGCGCAACCAGTCGCGGGTACGGGCCACGATGCGCACGTGCTCCGGGTGGAGCCCCACTTCCTCGTGCAGTTCCCGGAACATGGCTTGCTCGGGACTTTCGCCGCGGTCGATGCCGCCTTGCGGAAACTGCCAGGAATGCGTGCGTATGCGTTTGCCCCAGAAAACCTGGTTTCTCTGGTTGAGCAGGATGATGCCGACGTTGGGCCTGAAGCCGTCCCGGTCGAGCATAATCAAACCCCAATTTTTGAACTGAGTCGATTATGCATGCCGGGTTGCCCTCGGCAAGCTGCCGATGCCAGGCTCTCAGGGTCTCTCCGGGGGAGCAGTCCCCCACTTCCCATTTTCGAATCCAGCGAATCCATCACACCGATCCCGATGAAAGCTTCCCGATTTTTTGTCTCCACTCTCAAGGAAGCGCCCGCTGACGCAGAGGTCGCGAGCCACCGGCTCATGATGCGGGCCGGCATGATCAAGAAGCTCGGCACGGGCATCTACACCTACATGCCCATGGGGCTGCGCGTGATCCGCAAGGTCGAGGCCATCGTGCGCGAGGAGATGAACCGCGCTGGCGCCGTCGAGATGACGATGCCGGTGGTGCAGCCGGCCGAGTTCTGGCAGGAGACCGGCCGCTTCGAGAAGATGGGCCCTGAGCTGCTGCGCATCAAGGACCGGCATGACCGCGACTACGTGATCCAGCCGACCAGCGAAGAGGTCGTGACCGACATCGCGCGCCAGGAGATCCGCAGCTACAAGCAGCTGCCGAAGAATTTCTACCAGATCCAGACCAAGTTCCGCGACGAGCGCCGTCCGCGCTTCGGCCTGATGCGCGGGCGCGAATTCATCATGAAGGACGCCTACAGCTTCGACCGCGACCTCGACGCGGCCAAGGCCAGCTACCAGACCATGGCGCAGGCATACCGCAACATCTTCGACCGCTTCGGCTTGCGCTATCGCGCCGTGGCGGCCGACAGCGGCGCCATCGGCGGCGACCTGAGCGAAGAGTTCCAGGTGATCGCCGCGACCGGCGAGGACGCCATCGTCTACTGCCCCGACAGCGAATACGCCGCCAACATGGAAAAGGCCGAGGCGCTGGCCCCGGCCGGCCCGCGCCCCGCGGCCGCCAAGGCGCTCCAGAAGACTCCGACCCCCGGCAAGAGCACCTGCGCCGACGTGGCCGAGCTGCTCGGCGTGCCGCTGTCGACCACCATCAAGTCGCTGGTGCTGGCCACCGATATCGTCGATGAGGCCGGCAATCCGAAGGGCTCGCAGGTCTGGCTGCTGCTGCTGCGCGGCGACCATGACATGAACGAGATCAAGGTCAGCAAGCTGCCCGGCCTGAACCAGGGCTTCCGCTTTGCGACCCTCGCCGAGATCGAGGACCACTTCGGCTGCAAGCCCGGCTACCTCGGTCCGCTGAACCTCAAGAAGCCCGTCAAGCTGGTGGCCGATCGCGAAGCTGCCGTCATGGCCGACTGGATCACCGGCGCCAACGAAGTCGACTTCCACATGACCGGCGTCAACTGGGGCCGCGACCTGCCCGAGCCCGACCTGATCGCCGACATCCGCAACGTGGTCGCGGGCGACGCCTCGCCCGACGGCAAGGGCGTGCTGGCCATCGAGCGCGGCATCGAAGTCGGCCACGTGTTCGTGCTGGGCACCAAGTACAGCAAGGACATGAACGCAACCTACCTCGACGAAGGCGGCAAGCCGCAGTTCCTCGAAATGGGCTGCTACGGCATCGGCATCACCCGCCTGCCGGCCGCCGCCATCGAACAGAACCACGACGAGCGCGGCATCATCTGGCCCGACGCGCTGGCTCCGTTCACGGTGGTGGTCTGCCCCATCGGCATGGACCGCAGCCCCGAGGTCAAGGTGGCGGCCGAAGCGCTCTACGAAGAGCTGCTTGCCAAGGGCGTCGATGTGCTGCTCGACGATCGCGGCGAGCGCCCCGGCGCGATGTTCGCCGACTGGGAGCTGATCGGCGTGCCGCACCGCGTGGTCATCTCGGATCGCGGTCTCAAGGAAGGCCAGCTCGAATACCAGGGCCGGCGCGACACCGCGGCCACCAAGGTGCCTGCGGCCGGCATCGCCGACTTCATCACCGGCAAGCTCGCCAAATGAGCCTCGAGGGCGGCCTCTCGCGACGCCAGTGCCTGGGCGGCGCCGTGACGGCGGGCGCCCTCGCAATGCTGTCGCTGCCGCAGACCGCCCTGGCCGGTGCGCAGATCGAGGAGCCGCTGATCGACTCGGTGCGCACCGCACTGAGTTCCGCCATCCACAACAAGGCGCCGCCGGTGCCCCAGTTCGCGAACACCGAGGCCCGCCTGGCCTACCTGCGCTGGCTCGGCGAGATGAGCGAACGCCTCAAGAAGAAGATCGCCGACGCGCCCTCGCGCATCGAATTCCTGCAGACCGCCTGGTACGAAGCCAAGCGCTCGGGGCTCGAGGTGAGCCTGGTGCTCGGGCTGGTGCAGGTCGAGAGCAATTTCCGCAAGTTCGCGGTGTCGAGCGCCGGCGCGCGCGGCTACATGCAGGTCATGCCGTTCTGGACGCGCGTGATCGGCGACAGCGATTCGGCCAAGCTCTTCCACATGCAGACCAACCTGCGCTTCGGCTGCGTGATCCTGCGCCACTACCTCGACCGCGAGAACGGCGACCTGTACATGACGCTGGGTCGCTACAACGGCAGCCGCGGCAAGTCGCCATACCCGAACGCGGTGTTCGCCAACCAGCGGCTCTGGGTGTTCAACGACAAGGAACGCGAGAAGGAAAAGGACAAGGACCGGTCGGCGGCCTGAGTCTGCAAGCCAGCCAGTCCAGTCAGTTCGCCGGCGCCTTGGCGGTGCCCGAGCCCTTCGTGACCATCACCTGGTCGATGCGGTAGCTGTCCACGTCCATCACCTCGAAGGTGTAGCCGCCCCAGGTCACGTTGTCGGTGCGCTTGGGCACGCGACGCAGCATCACCATCAGGAAGCCCGCGAGCGTTTCGTATTCCTCGGCGTGCGGCAGCTCGTCGATGTGCAGCGCGCGCTGCACGTCCTGAATGGGCGTGATGCCGTCTATGAGCCACGAGTTCTCGTCGCGCTGCACGATCTGCTCTTCGTCGGGCATCGACACCAGGTCGCCCATCACCGTGCTCATCACGTCGTTGAGGGTGATCACGCCCACCACCAGGCTGTATTCGTTGACGATGATCGCGAAGTCTTCATGCGCCTGCTGGAACTGCTCGAGCACCTCGGTCAGCGACAGCCGGTCCGGAATGACCAGCGCCTTGTGCAGCGGCAGGCCCTGGTCGAAGGCCAGCGGCTGGCCGCTGAGCACACGCTGGAACATGTCCTTGGCGTCCACATAGCCCAGCACGTGGTCAATGTCGCCGTCGCACACCGGATACGCCGAGAAGGGCTCGGCCACGATGCGCGCGCGCAGCACCGACTCGGGGTCGTCGTGCAGGAACCAGGCGATGCTGTCGCGTGCGGTCATCACGCTGCTCACAAGGCGTGTTTCCAGCTCGAACACGTTGGCAATCACCTGCTGCTCGCGCACAGCGAGCACGCCGGCCCGGGCGCCGGCCTCGGTCATCGCGAGGATGTCGGCCGAGGTGATCTTGTCGTCGCGCACCATCGGCATGCCGAGCAGCTTGAACAGCAGGTCGGTGCAGCGCGTGAAGAACCACACCAGCGGCTTGAAGGTGGTGATCAGCAGCTGCATCGGCCCGACCATGCGTACCGCCAACTGCTCTGGGTTGCTCATGCCCAGCCGCTTGGGGAACAGGTCGGCGAACACCAGGAACACCGCGATGATGATGATGAACGAGCACAGGAAGGCCGCGCTGGCCGAAGCCTCGACGCTCAGCCACTTCTCGAAGAAGACTGCGAAGTAAGGGCT
Organism: Variovorax sp. F042; assembly: GCF_057814215.1. NCBI lineage: Bacteria > Pseudomonadati > Pseudomonadota > Betaproteobacteria > Burkholderiales > Comamonadaceae > Variovorax > Variovorax sp. F042. The sequence goes on along the minus strand of NZ_JBVASX010000007.1, from coordinate 154,752 downwards.
GAGCGAGCCTTCGCCCACGACGCCGCCGAGGATCGCCACCGCGTTGAGCCCGATCTGCACCACGGTGAAGTAATGGCCGGGCTGCTCCTGCACGCGCAGCACCTTCTCCGCCCGAGGGTCGCCTTCGTCGGCCATCTGGCGCAAACGCAGGCGGCGCGAGGCGGCCAAGGTGATTTCGGCAAGGGAGAAGAAGGCGCTCAGCGCGATCAGTAACGCGATGATGAGCAGGCTTTGGGTCAGGGTCATGGTGGCACGTCGAAGACGGCCACCATGGTGCCATGACTCGGCACCGGAAAAACGCTCAGACCCCGCCGTGGGGGTGAGTCGGGTCGACCCAGAGCACCGATTCGGGTTTTTCCACGGGCTCGATGTCGAGGTTCACCGCCACGGCCTCGCCGTCGCTGCGGCACAGCACGCATTCGAGCGTCTCGGTCGCGCTGGCATTGATTTCCTGGTGCGGCACGAAGGGCGGCACGTAGATGAAGTCGCCCGGCCCGGCCTCGGCAGTGAACTCCAGCTTCTCGCCCCAACGCATGCGGGCCCGGCCGCGCACGACGTAGATCACCGATTCGAGGTGCCCGTGGTGATGGGCGCCGGTCTTGGCATCGGCATGGATGGTCACGGTGCCGGCCCAGAGCTTCTGTGCGCCCACGCGGGCGAAGTTGATGGCGGCCGCCCGGTTCATGCCGGGCGTCTGAGCGGTGTTGACGTCGAGCTGGTTGGCTCCGATCACCCGCACGCCGTCGTGCTTCCAGGCCGGGGCGCCTTCGCCGTCATCGCCGTCATGCGAATGGCCGTGATCCGCGTCGTGATCGTGGCTCATGACCGGCTTCGTTGGTTCAGGCGGCAGCGCCGTTCACCACTTGCTGCAGCTCGCCCGATTCGTACATCTCCATCATGATGTCCGAACCGCCGATGAACTCGCCCTTCACATAGAGCTGAGGGATCGTGGGCCAGTTGCTGTATTCCTTGATGCCCTGGCGGATGCCGTCGTCTTCGAGCACGTTGACGGTCTTGAGCGTCTTCGTGTCGACGCCGACCGCCTTCAGGATCTGGATCGCGCGGCCAGAGAAGCCGCACATCGGAAAGCTTGCATTGCCCTTCATGAAGAGCACGAGGTCGTTGGTCTTGACGAGGTCGTCGATGCGTTGCTGGGCGTCGGACATGGGGACTCCTGAAAAAATAGGCTGGGGGGATTATTTCACCGTGCGCCAGATTCCGCCGGAGCAGCGCTGGATGCCGGCGAGGTCGTCGCGGCTTTGCACTTCGGCGAAACCGCGCGCGGCGAGCAGTTGGCGCACGGCAGCGGCCTGGTCATGGCCGTGTTCGAGCAGCAGCCAGCCGCCCTCTGCGAGGTGGGTGGGGGCGTTCTGCACGATCTGGCGGATGTCGTCGAGCCCGTCGGCGCCCGCGACCAGCGCGGAAGAAGGCTCATGGCGCAGCGCCGGCAGATGCGGGTCGCCAGCGGCGATGTACGGCGGGTTGCTGGCGATGACCGTGTAGCCGTTGCCGGCGCCGTCGAGCCAATTCGCCTGGGTGAAGCGTACGGGCAGGCCGAGGCGCCGGGCGTTGGCCTGGGCGACCGTGAGCGCATCGGCGCTTGCATCGACCGCGTCGACCTGTGCATCGGGGCGGGCGTGCTGCAGGGCCAGCGCGATCGCGCCGCTGCCCGTGCCGAGGTCGAGCGCGCGCGGGGCGGCATGGCCTTCGAGGCACTGCAGGGTCCATTCGACCAGCGTTTCCGTGTCGGGGCGCGGCACCAGCACACGGGCATCGACCTGCAGGTTGAGGCCGTGGAATTCCTTCTCGCCCAGCAGGTAGGCCACCGGTTCGCCAGCGCGGCGCCGCGACAACTGCGCGGCCAGCGCGGACCATGCCGAATCAGGCATCGCATCGGTGTCGTGTGCCAGCAGCCAGGCCCGGTCGTGCGGCGCGCGGCCCAGCGCGTGCAGCAGCAGCAGTTGGGCGTCGAGCCGGTCGATGCCCAGGGCGACAGCCGCGGTCAGCGCCTGCGCCACGGTCGACGGCAATGGGTTCTCGGTGGTGGTCATCACGCCGGCAGGCTCGATTCGAGCTCGGCCAGCTGCTCGGCCTCGCGTGCGGCGCGCAATGCGTCGAGCACGTCGCCGAGGTCGCCTTCCATGATGGCGAGCAGCTTGTAGAGCGTGAGGTTGATGCGGTGGTCGGTCAGCCGCCCCTGCGGAAAGTTGTAGGTGCGGATGCGGTCCGAGCGGTCGCCGCTGCCGATCAGCCCCTTGCGCATCGCCGCGTCCTTGGCGGCGCGTTCGCTGCGCTCCTTTTCCTGGATGCGCGCCGACAGCACCTGCAGCGCCTTGGCCTTGTTGCGGTGCTGGCTGCGGTCGTCCTGGCATTCGGCCACGATGCCGGTCGGGATGTGCGTGATGCGCACGGCCGAGTCGGTCTTGTTGATGTGCTGCCCGCCGGCGCCGCTCGCGCGGTAGGTGTCGATGCGCAGGTCGGCGGGGTTGATCTGCACGGCCACGGTTTCGTCGGGCTCGGCCAGCACGGCAACCGTGCAGGCGCTGGTGTGGATGCGGCCCTGCGTCTCGGTGGCCGGCACCCGCTGCACGCGATGGCCGCCCGATTCGAAGCGCAGGTGGCCGAACACGTCGTCGCCGACGATGCGGATCACCACTTCCTTGTAGCCGCCGAGTTCGCTCTCGCTTTCGCTCACCACCTCGCAGCGCCAGCCGGCACGCTCGCAATAGCGCGTGTACATGCGCAGCAGGTCGCCCGCGAACAGCGCCGATTCGTCGCCGCCCGTGCCCGCGCGGATTTCGAGGAAGGCATTGCGCGCGTCGTCGGGGTCCTTGGGCAGCAGCAGGCGCTGCAGTTCTTCTTCGAGCTGCACCAGCTCGGCTTCGGCGCCCACGATTTCCTCCTTCGCCATCTCGGCCATGTCGGGGTCGTCGAGCATCTCCTTGGCGCCTGCAATGTCGGCCTCGCGCTGGCGGTAGCGCTCGTAGCGGCCGGCGATCTGCGTGACTTCGGCGTGCTCGCGCGAGATGGTGCGGTACTGCGCCATGTCGCTCATGATGTCTTCGCGCGAGAGCAGGAAGTCGAGCTCGCCCAGGCGCTGGGCGTAGCGTTCGAGTTGATGGCGCAGAAAGGATTTCACGGGGGAAAGAGGCTCGAAAAAATGGGAGGGTGCTGCCGAGCGAGGGCAGGGCGCATGAAGAAGATCGCGGCCGGTCGGGCCAGGCGATGACGAGCGTCGCTAACGCTCTTTGCGCAGGAACAGGCGCGAGATCGTCTGCGCCGTCTGCTCGCGCGAGGCGGCATCGCCAGCGTGCAGCTCGGCCATGGCGCCGTGCATCATCTTCTGCGTGAGCCCGCGCGACATGGCCTCGAGCACCGCATCGACCGATTCGCCCTTGGCCAGCAGCTTGCGCGCACGGGCCATTTCGGCGGCGCGCCACTCGTCGGCCTGCGCGTTGAGCTGCTGGATCAGCGGCACGGTGCCGCGCTGGCCCAGCCAGTGCATGAAGCTCTGCACGCCGGCGTCGATGATCACTTCGGCCTGTGCCACCGCGGCCTGGCGGTTGGCCTGGCCCTGTTGCACGACCTGGGCGAGGTCGTCGACGGTGTAGAGATAAATATCCTCGAGCGCCTTCACTTCGGGCTCGATGTCGCGCGGCACGGCCAGGTCGACCATGAACATCGGGCGGTGCTTGCGTGCCTTGAGCGCACGCTCGACGGCGCCCAGGCCGATGATCGGCAGCGTGCTCGCGGTGCAGCTCACCACGATGTCGAACTCGGCGAGCCGCGAGGGAAGGTCGGCCAGCCGCATCGCCTCGCCGCCGAAGCGCGAGGCCAGCTTTTCGCCGCGTTCGAGCGTGCGGTTGGCAATGGCGATCGACTTGGGCTCCTTGGCCGCGAAATGCGTGGCCGCAAGGTCGATCATTTCGCCCGCGCCGACGAACAGCACGCGCGTTTGATGCAAATCTTCGAAGAGCTGCCCGGCCAGCCGGACCGCCGCGGCGGCCATGCTGATGGAGTGCGCGCCGATCTCTGTGGCGGTGCGGACCTCCTTAGCGACGGCAAAGGAGCGCTGGAACAGCTGGTTCAGCGTACTGCCGAGCGCGCCGGCCGTCTCGGCTGCGCGCACCGCGTCCTTCATCTGGCCGAGGATCTGCGCTTCGCCGAGCACCATCGAATCGAGCCCGCTGGCCACGCGGAAGGCATGGCGCGCGGCTTCGTCGTCGTGCAGGGTGTAGGCGTGCGAGCGCAGCAGGGCAGGGGCCACGCCGCCGCTGGCTGCCAGCCAGCCGAAGGTGTGGTCGAGCGCGATGTGTTCCGAGGCGCAATAGATCTCGGTGCGATTGCAGGTGGAGATGATCGCGGCCTCGACCTGGGGGTGGCGGCCGGAGGCAAAGGAACTGCGCAGGCTCTGCAGCGTGGGGGCTATCTGGTCGAGCGCGAACGCGAAACGACCGCGCAGATCGAGCGGCGCGGTCGTGTGGTTCAAGCCGAGAGCCCAGACTGACATGGCCGTGATTATAAAATCAGCAGCCGCACGAGGCTTGCGGAAGGACAAATGGCTTTCCCTATGACAGCCATAACCTTCCGCGCATGTTCCGGCACGTGCGCAACCCCTCCCGATGGACCTGCTGGCCCTCTTGAATCACCTGCTTAATTTTGTAGCACCCGCGGCCTTCCTGGCCCTGGTGCTGGCCTTTGCCGGGCGGTTCCTGGGCGGCAACCGCGCCGGCGTCCCGCGCTGGTGGGTGCAGTGGGCGCTGACCTTTGCGGCCGGCGTGGGGGTATCGGTTGCCGGCCTCGCGGTGTTCGGGCGTGACGGAGCGATGGTGACCTACGCCGCGCTCGTGGTGGTTTGCGGCACTGTCCAGTGGCTGGCGATGCGCGGCTGGCGCCGCTGACAACCAGTCAGCCGAGCCGGCGGATCATGTAGACCGACTCGCCGGGGTAGGTGGCGAGCCGGGCCTGCTGCCCGGTGCCGGCGGGCTGCGTGGCCGCATAGCCCTGGCGCAGCCAGAAACCCACCGAGGATTGCACCGACACCAGCGTCGAATGCCGCCAGCCGGCCCGTGCCGCGTGAGCCCAGGCATGGCGTACCAGCAAGGGCCCCAACCCCAGGCCCGAGGCGTCCGGGTGCACAGCCAAGTCGTGCAGGTACAGCGAATCGGCCTGTTCGGCCACTTCGAACTCCCCGTGCAGCGGAGTGAGCTTGCCGACTACCGATGGATACCCGGCCAGATAGGCCCGCACACCGCCTTCATGCTCGGCCACCCAGCCCGTATGCGGCGCGGCAGCGAGCCGCCGGGCGATCAGCGCGCCGTCCTCCACGAACCCCGCGCCATAGCAGGCGAGCTGGATCGCGAGCACGGCGTCGAGGTCGTCGGCGCGCATGCCGCGCACGAAGGGGGCGTCCGACACCATCAGGCCAGCAGCAGCTTGTCGTCGTCCAGTTTTTCGCCGCGTGTCTGCTCGAACATGCGCAGCAGGTCGGGCACGTCGAGCCCCGAGCGCTCCGGCCCGGCCACGTCGAGGATCACCTGGCCCTCATGCAGCATCACCGTGCGCGAACCGTAGTCCAGCGCCTGGCGCATGCTGTGCGTCACCATCATCGCGGTGAGCTGGCTGCCTTCGACAATCCTGGCGGTCAGTTCCAGCACGAAGGCGGCAGTCTTCGGGTCCAGCGCGGCAGTGTGCTCGTCCAGCAGCAGGATGCGCGAGGGCTTGAGCGAGGCCATCAGCAGGCTCACCGCCTGCCGCTGCCCGCCCGAGAGCAGGCCGATGCGGTCGGCCAGCCGGTTCTCCAGCCCCAGCTTCAGGATCGACAGTTTCTCGCGGAACAGCTCGCGCAGGTTGCGGTTGAGCGCAAAGCCGAAGGCCCGGCGCTCGCCGCGTTTCCAGGCGAGCGCCATGTTTTCCTCGATGGTCAGCGCCTCGCAGGTGCCGGCCATCGGGTCCTGGAACACGCGGGCCACCATGCCCGAGCGCTGCCAGGCGTTCAGGCGGGTCACGTCCTTGCCGTCGATCTCGATGCTGCCTTTGTCGACGATCAGGTCGCCGCTCACCGCATTCAGAAAGGTCGACTTGCCCGCGCCGTTCGAGCCGATCACGGTGACGAACTGGCCGGTCGGAATTTCCAGGCTGAGCCCGCGCAGCACGCGGTTCTCGATCGGCGTGCCCGGGTTGAAGGTCATCTCGAGTTGTTGGGCGCGCAGCATCAGTTCTTCCCCTTGAAAAGCCCGCCCAGCTTGCGCTTGTAGGCTGGCACCAGAAGCGCGAACGCCACCAGCACGGCAGTCACCAGGTTCAGGTCTTGCGCCTGCAGGCCCATGAAGTCGGTGTTCAGCGCCATCGCGATGAAAAAGCGATACAGCAGCGCACCCAGCACGCAGGCCAGGGTGGTGATGACCATGCTTCGCGCGGGCAGCAGCGTCTCGCCGATGATCACCGCGGCCAGGCCGATCACGATCGTGCCCACGCCCATCGAGATGTCGGCCGTGCCCTGGCTCTGGGCGAACAGCGCGCCGGCCAGCGCCACCAGCGCGTTCGACAGCGCCAGGCCTGCCATGGTGTGGAAGTCGGTCGAGATGCCCTGGGCCCGCGCCATGCGCGCGTTGCCGCCGGTGGCGCGCATCGCCAGGCCGGCTTCAGAAGCGAAGAACATGTCGACCAGGATCTTCGCGAAGATCACGATCAGCAGCAGCAACAGCGGCTTGGCCCACTGCTCGGGCATGCCGCCGAAGTCGATCATGCTGAACACAGTCGGCTCGGTGATGAGCGCCACGTTGGGCTTGCCCATCACGCGCAGGTTGATGGAGTACAGCGCGATCATCACCAGGATGCTCGCGAGCAACTGCATGATCTTCAGCTTGACGTTGAGCCAGGCCGTGACCCAGCCCGAGACGGCGCCGGCCACGCAGGCCACGGCGGTGGCGGCCACCGGGTTCCAGCCCGCGACGATCAGCGTCGCGGCCACGGCGGCGCCCAGCGGAAAGCTGCCGTCCACCGTGAGGTCGGGAAAATTGATGATGCGAAACGACATGAAGACGCCCAGCGCGACCAGTCCGAATATGAGACCGATCTCGATGGCGCCCAGCGAAGCGATGAGCGACATGAGAGAAAAAGACTCGGGTGCTTACTTCGTGCTCACGACCTTGGCGGTCTTCAGCAGCGATTCGGACAGCGTCACGCCCTGCAGCTTGGCTGCGCCGAGGTTCACCACCAGCTCGAAGTTGGTGCTGGTCTGCGAGGCGATGGTGCCGGGCTTCTCGCCCTTGAGGATGCGCACCACGATCTTGCCGGTCTGGCGGCCGATGTCGCTGTAGTTCAGGCCCAGGGCAGCAACGGCGCCGCGCTCGACGGTGGCCGTGTCGGCTGCCACCACCGGCAGCTTGGCCTGCTGCGCCACCTTCACGATGCCTTCGAAGGCCGAGACCACGTTGTTGTCGGTGGGCGTGTAGATCACGTCGGCCTTGCCGACCAGGCTCTGGGCCGCGGTAGGCACGTCCACGGTGCGGGCGGCGGCGGCTTCGACCACGGTCATGCCGGCGTCGGCGGCGGCCTTCTTCAAAGAGGCGACGATGGCCACCGAATTGGCTTCGCCGGGGCTGTAGATCACGCCGATGCGCTTGGCGTTCGGCACCACCTGCTTGATGAGGCCGACGTGCTTTTCGAGCGGCGACAGGTCCGACACGCCCGTCACGTTGGTGCCCGAGGGCTCCCAGTTCTTCACCAGCTTGGCGGCCACCGGGTCGGTGATTGCCGAATACACCACCGGAATCGTCTTGGTGGCGGCCACCACGGCCTGCGCCGACGGCGTGGCGATGGCGACGATCGCATCGGGCGCATCGCCCACGTATTTGCGGGCGATCTGGGCTGCGGTGCCCACGTTGCCCTGCGCGCTCTGGTAAGTGAACTTGAGGTTTTTGCCTTCTTCGTAGCCGGCCGCCTTCAGCTCGGCCTTCACGCCGTCGCGCACGGCGTCCAGCGCCGGGTGCTCGACGATGGCGGTCACGGCCACCGACTTGGTGTCGGCCGCGAACGAAGGCGCGGCGGCCAGCATGCCGAGGGCCAGGGCCACTGCGCTGAAGGGTGTGCGAAGCAAAGCGTTTTTCACGGGAAAGGGTCTCCGGGTGGGGGGTGTGGATGCATCTGAAGCCGCCGGCGGGCGCCGGTGGCGGGGAATTCAGCGGCCCTGGATCGCGGCGTGCGTCCCGGGCGCCTCGGAGTCTAGATCGTACTTTGCACAATTAAGGTGCATGAACGGCTCGGGCTTACCCCGCTTTGCGCCATAAAATTGCATGAATTTGGTGCATTGGGAGAAGAAATTGCATGAGATCGAACTCGACCGGATCGACCGGAGGATTCTTGAGCACCTGCAGGTGCATGGCCGTGCATCCAACCTCGAACTGGCCGAGGTGGCCAATCTCTCGCCGGCGCAGTGCCTGCGGCGCCACCGGCGGCTGGAAGAACTGGGGCTCATCAACGGCTACGCGGCGCGGCTGAACGCGCGCCACATCGGGCTGGGCGTGATCGCCTTCATCCACGTGACCATGGCGCGCGGCCATGTCGACGAACTGCCCAAGTTCCAGGACCTGATCGCCGACCTGAAGCAGATCCTGGAGTGCTACTCGGTGACGGGCGACTTCGACTACGTGCTCAAGGTCGTCGCGCAAGACCTGGAGGCGCTCTCGCAGTTCCTGATGCACACGCTGATGCACATGCCCGGCGTGTCGGCGGTGCGTTCGAGCGTGTGCCTCAACGAAGTCAAATTCACCACGGCGCTGCCGCTGGAATGACTGCTGGAATGACTGCTGGAGTGATCAGCTCGGCATGCCGGGAATCGGCGAGGCGGGCGACGAGGGCACGGAGGGCGTCGCGAGCGCTTCCGGCGCGGTAGCCGTCATCACCATCGTCGGCACGGCCAGCGGCAGCGAGGCCTTCTTCAGTTCGTCGAGGATCACGAACAGCAGGTCGCTGCGCACGCCGCCCGCGAGCCGGGGGCTCGCCACATAGGCGATCGCCTGGAAGATCAGCAGCCCGTTCTCGATGCCCTCGAGCGTGAGCGACGGCGCCGGGGTTTCCAGCACGCCTTCGTGCGCCTTGCAGGCCGCGAGGATCAGGTCGCGCACGCGCTGCGCGTCGGTGGTCAACGGCATCGGCAGGCGGATCAGCACGCGTCCCTCGGCGTTGGCCAGCGTCATGTTGCGCACGGTCTTGGTGATGAACTCCGAGTTCGGCACGATCAGCGTCGAGCGGTCGCCCAGCTGGATCTCGGTGGCGCGCACGTTGATGCGCCGCACGTCGCCCTCGGCCGTACCCAGCACCACCCAGTCGCCCACCTTCACCGGCTGCTCGGCCAGCAGGATCAGCCCCGAGATGAAGTTCTGCACGATCGCCTGCAGGCCGAAGCCGATACCCACCGACAGCGCGCTCGCCACCCACGCGATGCGCTCGATGCCGATGCCCAGTGCGGAAAGCGCAAACGCCACCACCAGGATGCCGCCCACATAGCCCAGCAGCGTGGTGATGGAGCTCTGCATGCCCGGCTCGAACTTCGTGTTCGGCAGGTAGGCTCTTTCGAGCCAGCGCTTGAAGATCCGAAGCACGACAAAGCCCACCACCGCCACCGCGATCGCGCTCAGGATCGCTCCCGGTACCAGCTGGAACTCGCCCACCTTCACGCCGGTGCCGAACTTGCCGCTGCGCTGGAACACCTCGCCCGGCCCCGTGCCCAGCGGCGCGGCCAGCGCTATCAACATGTAGAAGAACAGCGCCACCCGGCTCAGCGCCGACAGCACCGTGGCGACCTGGTCCAGCGTCTGCGGCGCGAGGTTGAAGCTCTTCTGCAGCCGCTGGCCGAAGGCGGCGCGCGACGACACCGTGGCCATGAACACGTCATCAGCGAACTTGAACAGCACGTAGAAGGCGGCAGCCACGATGCCGCTCCAGGTGAGCTGCGAGGCCAAAAAGCTCGCCAGCGCCACGTAGCCGACGGCCACCAGCACCCAGATCGCGATCATCAGCGCGCCGATCAGCGCCACCAGCAGGCCGACCCACATCGGCCGTTCGGGCAGGCCGGCCTCGGCCGCATCGGCGCGCAGCGGCTTCACGACATAGAGCACCGTGGCGACCAGCGCCGTCAGCACCAGCGCCGTGAGCACGTGCGTGGCCACCACGGCCGCGAAGCTCGCGTCGATCAGCGCGTTGACCTCCGCCGGGGTCCACGCCAGCGCGGCCACCAGCGCCACCAGCCAGGGCAGGGCGGCGAGCCGCGTGGCCATGGCGTCGGGAATCGGCGGCAGGCGCCACGAGGGTCGGCGCGTGGCCAGCAGCCCGCGGCCCAGCCCGATCACGAAGGCCATGAACACCAGCGCCTGGGCCGTCGAATTGAGTACCTTGCGCGCCTGCGGCTCCCAGGTGGCGAACTCTTTCAGCACCTCGACGAAGCCGTGCGCGGCCACGGCCACGAGCAGCACATGGCTCGCGACGATGCCGATCACCAGCACCGAACGCCGCAGCCGCCCCGCCGGCAGGACGCGCGCGGCCAGCCGGGCGAGCAGGACTTCGGCCGCCCAGTTGCCGAACACCGCGAGCAGCAGCGCCCCGATCAGGGCCGCGATCACCTGCAGGCGCGTTTCGGGTTGGGTCGCGGCCACCAGGCCGTCGTTCACCGAGGACACCATCGCCTTCAGCCGTGCCTGGTCGTCGGGCCAGGCCTCGCGCAGGTCGTTCCAGAACTCGGCGGTCAGCGGCGAGGCCGCGCGCTCGGTGAGCTGCGCCTCGAACAGCGCCCGGCGCTGCGTGACCAGCTCGGTGCCGCGCTGCCGTACGTCGACCGACAGCAGGCGCGCAAGGCGGATGTCGGCGTCGAGTGCGTTGCGCTCCTTGGTCAGGCGCGCGCGCTGGCGGGTGATGTCGGGGTCTTCGGTGGCGCCAGCGGCGGGCGGGTTGCCGAGTTCGCCGAGCCGGGCGTTCAGATCGGCAAGCTCGCCGGTGCGCGCGGTGACGAACTTGTCGGCCTGGGTGCCGATGTCGTTGATCTGCGCGAGCAGCTTGCGCGCGTCCTCGTCGGTCTCGGCGGCGGTGCTGAGCTTGGTGAACTGCTCGCGCAGTTCGGCCACTGTGGGGGCGGGGGCTGCTGCGGCCGCGGCAGCACTGTTGGCGTTGCCGCCGAGGTCTGGCTGCGCCGAGGCGACGCCGCACATGCACAGGGCTGCGAAGCAGAAGCTCGCGAAGCGTAGGGTCCAACTCATGGCCGCATCATAGAAGCCGCCATTTCGTAAGGGCCGGTAAGAAGTAAGTGCGTAGGTGCAGCCTCAGCCGCGCAGCTTCAGCCGGCGGGGCTGAACAAGTCCACCCTGTCGGTGATGATGCCGTCGGTGCCCAGGTCGATCAGCCGCTGCGCAGCCCACTCGTCGTTCACCGTGTAGCTCAGTGCGCGCAGGCCTGCGCCGTGCACTTGTGCCACCACCGCCGCGTCCCACAGCGCGTGGTTGCAGACGATGGCCACGCAGTCCAGCTGCTGCGCGGCCTCGAGCCAGCCGTTCCACAGCTTGTCGAGCAGCAGGCCGCGCGGCAGCTCGGGCTGCACCGCCTGCGCGCCTTTGAGCGATTCGACCTGGAAGGACGTGAGCAGCGGCGGCACGGCCGCGCCCTGCCACAGGCGGGCGGCCTCGCGCGCCACCACTTCACCGGTTTCGCGCTCGACGCCGGGCGTCGGCTTGATCTCGATGTTGAGCAGGTGCCCGTTGGCCAGGCAGAAGCGCGCGATGTTCTCCAGCGTGGGCAGCGGCTCGCCCGCGTAGGCGCGCGAGTGCCAGCCGCCCGCGTCGAGCTGCGCCAGCGCGCTCCAGGGCTGCGCGCCGCCGATGCCGTGGCCGCTGGTGGTGCGGCCGAGTGTGGCGTCGTGCATGAGGAAGACCACGCCGTCGGCGCTGAGCTTGGCGTCGCACTCGAACATGCGGTAGCCGTGCGAGGCGCCGAGCTTGAAGGCCGCAAGCGTGTTTTCGGGTGCCAGCTTGCCGGCGCCGCGATGCGCGACCCAGCGGGGATACGGCCAGGGTGTCGACAAGGCCATCGTTCAGTCTGCGCGCTTGCCCGAACCGGCGTCGAACCAGTGCAGCTTGTCTTCGCGCGCCGCGATCTTCACCGTGTCGCCCGCGACCGGTGGATGGTCGCTTTCGTCGGTGCGCATGATGATCTGCTCGTCGCCGATGCGGCCGTACACCAGGCGCTCGGCGCCCAGCAGTTCGACCTGCTCGACCTGCACCGTCCAGCCGCTTTCGTCGAGCTTCAGGTGCTCGGGGCGAATGCCCAGGATCTGGCCCGGGCGCACGCCCGGCGCGTGCCGCAGCAGGTTCATCGGCGGTGAGCCGATGAAGCTGGCTACGAAGGTGGTGGCGGGGCGGTTGTACACCTCTTCGGGCGTGGCGAACTGGTCCATCACGCCGCCGTTCATCACGATGATGCGTTGCGCCAGCGTCATGGCCTCGACCTGGTCGTGCGTGACGAACAGCGAAGTGATGCCGAGCTCGCGGTGCAGCTTCTGGATTTCAAGGCGCGTCTGCGCGCGCAGCTTGGCGTCGAGGTTCGACAGCGGCTCGTCGAACAGGAACACCTGTGGCTGGCGCACGATGGCGCGGCCCATGGCCACGCGCTGGCGCTGGCCGCCGGAGAGTTCGCGCGGCTTGCGTTCCAGCAGGTGGCCGAGCTCGAGGATCTTCGCGGCCTTGTCGACGCGCACCTTGATCTCGTCGACCGGCACCTTGGCGATCTTCAGGCCATAGGCCATGTTTGCGAACACGCTCATGTGCGGGTACAGCGCGTAGTTCTGGAACACCATGGCGATGTCGCGCTCGGAGGGTTCGAGCTGGTTCACCACCTTGTTGCCGATGGCGATCTCGCCGGCCGAGACTTCCTCCAGGCCCGCCACCATGCGCAGCAGCGTGGACTTGCCGCAGCCCGAGGGGCCGACGATGACGATGAATTCATGGTCGGCGATCTCGGCGCTCACGCCGTGGATGACCTGGTTGGCTTTCGGCCCGTGGCCGTAGCGCTTGATGACGTTGCGTAGGGAGAGAGCAGCCATAACTTATTTTTCAGTGTCCACGAGGCCCTTGACGAACCACTTTTGCATCAGCACCACCACCAGCGCGGGCGGCAGCATGGCCAGGATGGCGGTGGCCATCACGACGTTCCATTCGTTCTGGCCATCGCCGCCGGCAATCAGCCGCTTGATGCCGACGACGATGGGGTACATGTCTTCGTTGGTGACCGCCAGGAGCGGCCAGAGGTACTGGTTCCAGCCGTAGATGAACTGGATCACGAACAGCGCGGCGATCGAAGTCTTCGACAGCGGCAGCAGCACATCGAAGAAGAAGCGCATCGGACCGGCGCCATCCATGCGCGAGGCCTCGGTGAGCTCCTCGGGCACCGTCAGGAAGAACTGGCGGAACAGGAAGGTGGCCGTGGCCGACGCGATCAGCGGCACCGTGAGGCCCGCGTACGAGTTCAGCAGGCTCAGGTCCGACAGCACCTTGTAGGTGGGCAGGATGCGCACTTCCACCGGCAGCATCAGCGTCACGAAGATGGCCCAGAAGCAGATCTTCTTGAACGGAAAGCGGAAGTAGACGATGGCGAAGGCCGACAGCAGCGAGATCGAGATCTTGCCGATGGCAATGACCATGGCCGTCACCAGGCTCACCCACATCATGTGCGCAACAGGCGCGTTCGATCCGGCGCTGGTGGCGCGGCCGAAGAGCGCGGCCTTGTAGCTGTCCAGCATGTGGCTGCCGGGCAGCAGCGGCATGGGCCGCTGCACGATCTCCTGCGCGGTGTGGGTGGACGCCACGAACGCAAGGTAGATGGGGAAGGCGACGATGATGACCCCGAGGATCATCACCACGTGGGCCAGGATGCCCTGGGTGCTTCGTTTTTCAACCATGTCAGTACTGCACCTTCTTTTCGACGTAGCGGAACTGCACGATGGTCAGCGCGATGACGATCACCATCAGCACCACCGACTGTGCGGCCGAGCCGCCAAGGTCCAGTGCCTTGAAGCCGTCGTGATAGACCTTGTAGACGAGAATTTCGGTGTCCTTGCCGGGGCCGCCCTCGGTGGCAGCGTGGACGATGGCGAAGGTGTCGAAGAAGGCGTAGACCACGTTCATCACCAGCAGGAAGAACGTGGTGGGCGACAGCAGCGGGAACTGCACGGTCCAGAACCGGCGCCACGGGCGCGCGCCATCGATGGCTGCGGCCTCGATCAGCGATTTCGGAATGGACTGCAGGCCGGCCAGGAAGAACAGGAAGTTGTAGGAAATCTGCTTCCACACAGCCGCCATGACGATCAGCGTCATGGCATGCCGCGAATTGAGCAGATGGTTCCAGTCGATGCCGATCTTGCCGAGTGCATAGGCCACCACGCCCAGCGACGGCGAGAACATGAAGACCCACAGCACGGCCGCCACGGCGGGAGCCACCGCGTACGGCAGGATCAGCATGGTCTTGTAGAACATGCCGCCGCGAACGATGCGGTCGGCGAACACGGCGAGCGCCAGCGACAGGCTGATGCCGATGCCGGCCACCAGCACCGAGAAAACGGCGGTGGTCTTGAACGACTCGGCGTAGGCCGGGTCGTGGAACAGCTCCTTGAAGTTCTGCAGCCCGACGAATTCGACCGATGTGCCGAACGCATCCTGCTGCTGCAGCGATTGCAGGATGGCCTGCCCCGCCGGCCAGAAGAAAAACACGAGGATCACCGCCATCTGGGGTGCCAGCAGCAGCCAGGGCAGCCAGCCCGAGCGAAAGAAGACGCGTTTTTCCATGAACCCTCTACGTAAAAAATCCCGCCGCGCCCACTCTTGTAGAAGAGTGAGCGGGGGCGGGCGATATTAGCCGGACACGAGGGGCCCGGTCGTCAATCGTCAGCTCTTGTTTGCCTTCTGGAAGCGTTCCAGCTGCTCGTTGCCGCGGGTCACGATGGCGTCAAGGGCTTCCTTGGCCGTCTTCTTGCCGTTCCAGACCTGTTCGAGCTCTTCGTCCTCGATGGCGCGGATCTGCACGTAGTTGCCCAGGCGGATGCCGCGGCTCTTGTCGGTGACCTTGCGGATCATCTGCGTCACGGCCACGTCGGTGCCGGGGTTCTGCTTGTAGAAGCCCGACTCTTCGGTGAGCTTGTACGAAGCGGTGGTCACGGGCAGGTAGCCCGTGCGCTTGTGGCTGGCGGACTGCACTTCAGGCGTCGAGATGAAGCTGAAGAACTTGGCCACGCCCTTGTATTCGGCCGGCTTCTTGCCCGACATGACCCACAGGCTGGCGCCGCCGATCACGGTGTTCTGCGGTGCGCCCGGCACGTCCGGGTAGTAGGGCAGGGGCGCCAGGCCGTAGGCGAACTTGGCGTTCTTGGCCACGTTGCCGTAGAAGCCCGAAGAGGTGTTGATCATGGCGCACTCGCCCGACACGAACGAGGCCTCGGGCACGTTGCCGCGGCCCTTGTAGATGAACAGGCCCTGCTTGGCCATGCTGGCCAGGTTCTCGATGTGGCGCTGGTGCAGCGGCGAGTTCACCTTCAGGCGCGCGTCCAGGCCCTGCAGGCCGTTGGCCTTGCTGGCGAATTCCACGTTGTGCCAGGCCGAGAAGCTCTCCACCTGCGTCCAGTTCTGCCAGGCCGTGGTGAACGGGCACTTGTGGCCGCTGGCCTTGAGCTTGGCGGCGGCGGCAACCACCTCGGGCCAGGTCGACGGCGCCTTGTCGGTGGGCAGGCCGGCAGCCTTGAAGGCGTCCTTGTTGAAATAGAAGATGGTGGTCGAGCTGTTGAACGGGAAGCTCAGCATCTGGCCATTGGGGGCGGTGTAGTAGCCGGCCACGGCAGGGATGTAGGCGGCCGGGTCGAACTTCTCGCCCGCGTCCTTCATGACCTGGCCGACCGGCACGATGGCGCCCTTGCTGGCCATCATGGTGGCGGTGCCCACTTCGAACACCTGCAGGATGTGCGGTGCGTTGCCGGCGCGGAAGGCCGCGATGGAAGCCGTCATCGATTCGTCGTACGTGCCCTTGAAGGTCGGGATGACCTTGTATTCCTTCTGGCTCTCGTTGAACTGCTTGGCCAGATCGTTGACCCACTCGTTGTTGACGGCGGTCATGGAATGCCACCACTGGATCTCGGTCTGGGCCTGTGCCACGTTGAACAGCGTGGCGGCCAACGCCGATGCCAGCGCAAGCGTCTTGAATCGCATGAAGACTCCTGAAGGGAAAAATGGAAAGCGCGGATGCTAGGGCATGTGCATGACACAGCCGCGTCACATTGGCGCATGGAGCGCGGGGTGCTTCCAATCGGGGAAACCCCTTTGGCCCTGTTTGCATCAGGCCCGGCGCGGGCTGCGGCCCTGCTTGCTGCGCCGCACCATGCTAGCATCGCCCTCCCTTTTTTGGCCTAGCCTGTCGCCACGGCCGGGACTTCTGCGAGAGCGCCATGAGCAGCAAAACCTCCCTCGACAAAAGCAGGATCAAGTTCCTCTTGCTCGAAGGCATTCACCCCTCGGCCGTGGAGGTGCTGCGCGCCGCCGGCTACACCAACATCGAGTCGCTGCCGGGCGCGCTACCCGACGCCGAGCTCAAGGCGAAGATCGCCGACGTGCATTTCCTGGGTATCCGCTCGCGCACCCAACTGACGGCCGAGGTGTTCGCCGCCGCCCACAAGCTGGTGGCCGCCGGGTGCTTTTGCATCGGCACCAACCAGGTCGACCTCGAAGCTGCCCGCGAGCACGGCGTGGCGGTGTTCAATGCCCCGTATTCCAACACCCGCTCGGTGGCCGAACTGGTGCTGGCCGAAGCCATCCTGCTGCTGCGCGGCGTGCCCGAGAAGAGTGCGGTGGCGCACCGCGGCGGCTGGCTCAAGTCGGCCGACAACGCGTTTGAAATCCGCGGCAAGACGCTGGGCATCGTGGGCTACGGCTCCATCGGCGCGCAGCTGTCGGTGCTGGCCGAGGCGCTGGGCATGCACGTGGCCTTCTTCGACGTGGTCACCAAGCTGCCGCTGGGCAATGCGCGCCAGGTGCGCGAGCTGCACCAGTTGCTGGCCCAGAGCGACATCGTGACGCTGCACGTGCCCGAGACGCAGGCCACGCAATGGATGATCGGCGCGGCCGAGATCGCGGCAATGAAGCCCGGCGCCATCCTGATCAACGCCTCGCGCGGCACGGTGGTCGAGATCGACTCGCTGGCCGAGGCCCTGAAGGCGAAAAAGCTGCTGGGCGCCGCCATCGACGTGTTCCCGGTGGAGCCGCGCAGCAACAAGGACGAGTTCCAGTCGCCGCTGCGGGGCCTCGACAACGTGATCCTGACGCCGCACATCGGCGGCTCGACCATGGAGGCGCAGGCCAACATCGGGCTGGAAGTGGCGGAAAAGCTGGTCAAGTACAGCGACAACGGCACTTCGACGTCTTCCGTCAACTTCCCTGAAGTGGCGCTGCCTGCGCACCCTGGCAAGCACCGGCTGCTGCACGTCCACCGGAACGTGCCTGGGGTGCTGTCCGAGATCAACAAGATCTTTTCGGACAACCAGATCAACATCTCCTCGCAGTTCCTGCAGACGAACGAGAGGATCGGCTATGTGGTGATGGACATCGACGCGGCATCCTCGGACCTGGCGCTGGAGAAACTGGCGAAGGTGGGCGGGACGATTCGCAGCCGCGTGTTGTTCTGAGTTTCCTTGGGAAGGGGCGGGGAGCCCTCCGGGAGCCATGCTTAGCACAAGGCCGTAGCAACCGTCACGAGGCAAGTCCCCAGGCGCTGCCCTAAAATCCCCAGCCCGGCTATGGGCGCGCAGCGCCCGGCCGAGGCGCCCCACCCGATGAATGCTCCGACTGCGTTGAACACGCTGTTGGCACAGGCCGCAGAGCCTGTCCGACTGCGCGAGATCCCGTACAACTACACCAGCTTCTCCGATCGCGAGATCGTGATTCGCCTGCTGGGCGAACGCGGCTGGGAACTGCTCCAGACCTTGCGCGCCGAGCGCCGCACCGGCCGATCGGCCCGCATGCTCTATGAAGTGCTCGGCGACATCTGGGTGGTGCAGCGCAATCCGTACCTCGTCGACGACCTGCTCGACAATCCGCGCCGCCGCGGCCAGCTGGTCGATGCCCTCAGGCACCGCCTGACCGAGGTGCAAAAGCGCCGCACCCCCGACAGCGACCTGCCGCGCGACCAGCTCGTGGGCGAACTCACCGGCCTCGTGGGCGAGGCGGTGGCCGCCTTCGACACCAAGTTCCGCGACGTCGCCGCCCTGCGCCGCAAGGCCACGCGCGTGCTGGGCCGGCTCACGGCCAAGGACAACATCAAGTTCGACGGGCTGTCGCGCGTGTCGCACGTCACCGACGCCACCGACTGGCGCGTGGAATACCCCTTCGTCGTGCTGTGCCCCGACACCGAGGTCGAGATGGCGCTGCTGGTGAAAGGCTGCATCGAGCTGGGCCTGACCATCATTCCGCGCGGAGGCGGCACCGGCTACACCGGCGGCGCCATCCCACTGACCTGGAACAGCGTCGTCATCAACACCGAGAAGCTCGAGGCGATGACCGAGGTCGAGCACGTCTCGCTGCCCGGCCTGGCCGACCCCGTGCCCACCATCTGGACCGAAGCTGGCGTGGTCACGCAGCGCGTGGCCGATGCGGCCGAGCGCGCGGGCTTCGTCTTCGCGGTCGATCCGACGTCGGCCGAGGCCTCGTGCGTCGGCGGCAACGTCGCCATGAACGCCGGCGGCAAGAAGGCCGTGCTATGGGGCACGGCGCTCGACAACCTCGCCTCGTGGCGCATGGTCACGCCGCAGGCCGAATGGCTCGAAGTCACGCGCATCGGCCACAACCTCGGCAAGATCCACGACGCCGAGAGCGCCGTGTTCGAGCTGCAGTACTACGCTGCCGACGGCAAGACCAAGCTGCGCACCGAGCGCCTCGACATCCCTGGCCGCACCTTCCGCAAGGAAGGCCTGGGCAAGGACGTGACCGACAAGTTCCTCTCGGGCCTGCCGGGCATCCAGAAGGAAGGCTGCGATGGCCTCATCACCAGCTGCCGCTGGGTGGTGCACAAGATGCCCTCGCACACGCGCACCGTGTGCCTCGAATTCTTCGGCAACGCCAAGGACGCGGTGCCCAGCATCGTCGAGATCAAGGACTTCATGTTCGCCGAGCAGAAACGCTCGGGCGTGCTGCTGGCCGGCCTCGAGCACCTGGACGACCGCTACCTCAAGGCGGTGGGCTACGCCACCAAGTCGAAGAAGCACGGCGGCCTGCCGAAGATGGTGCTGTTCGGCGACATCGCCGGCGACGATGCCGATGCGGTGGCCCGCGTCACCTCCGAGGTGGTGCGCATCGCCAACTCGCGCAGCGGCGAAGGCTTCATCGCCATCAGCCCCGAGGCGCGCAAGAAGTTCTGGCTCGACCGCAAGCGCACGGCCGCCATCAGCAAGCACACCAACGCCTTCAAGATCAACGAAGACGTGGTGATTCCGCTGCCGCGCATGGCCGAGTACAGCGACGGCATCGAGCGCATCAACATCGAGCTGTCGCTGCAGAACAAGCTCGCGCTCACCGACGAGCTCGAAGCCTTTCTCATGCGCGGTAACCTGCCACTGGGCAAGACCGACGATGCGCACGAGATTCCGGCGGCCGAGCTGCTCGAAGACCGCGTGGCACAGGCCGTGGCGCTGGTGCAGGAAGTGCGCACGCTCTGGGCCGGCTGGCTGCAGAACGTCGATGCGCTGTTCCCGCAACTGCAGGACCACAGCCTGCGTGCGAGCTGGAAGACGCAACTGCGCCAGCCGCTGCAGGAGATTTTCTCGGGCGCCGAGTTCGCGCCGATCCTGGCGGAGTGCGCCGCCATCCACAAGCGCGTGCTCAAGGGCCGCGTGTGGGTCGCGCTGCACATGCACGCGGGCGACGGCAACGTCCACACCAACATCCCCGTCAACAGCGACAACTACGACATGCTGCAGACCGCGCATGCCGCAGTGGTGCGCATCATGGCGCTGGCGCGCAGCCTCGACGGCGTGATCTCGGGCGAGCACGGCATCGGCATCACCAAGCTCGAATTCCTGAGCGACGAAGAACTGCGCCCGTTCACCGAATACAAGGCCAGGGTCGACCCCGAAGGCCGCTTCAACAAGGGCAAGCTGCTGCGCGCGCCTGCCGGCGAGGCGCAGACGCTGCACGCCGACCTGACCAACGCCTACACGCCGAGCTTCGGCCTCATGGGCCATGAGTCGCTGATCATGCAGCAGAGCGACATCGGCGCCATTGCCGACAGCGTGAAGGACTGCCTGCGCTGCGGCAAGTGCAAGCCTGTGTGCGCCACGCACGTGCCGCGTGCCAACCTGCTGTACAGCCCGCGCAACAAGATCCTCGCGACCTCGCTGCTGGTGGAGGCCTTCCTCTACGAAGAGCAGACCCGGCGCGGCATCAGCATCAAGCACTGGGAAGAGTTCGAGGACGTGGCCGACCACTGCACCGTGTGCCACAAGTGCCTCACGCCGTGCCCCGTGAAGATCGACTTCGGCGACGTGTCGATGAACATGCGCAACCTGCTGCGCAAGATGGGCCAGAAAAGCTTCCGTCCTGGCAACGCTGCTGCGATGTTCTTCCTCAACGCGACCAATCCGCAGACCATCAAGGCGGTGCGCGCAGGCATGGTGGGCATCGGCTTCAAGGCGCAGCGCATGGCCAACGACCTGCTGCGCGGCCTCGCGAAGAAGCAGACGGCGGCACCGCCAGCCACGCTGGGTCCGGCGCCGGTCAAGGAGCAGGTGATCCACTTCATCAACAAGAAGATGCCGGGCAACCTGCCGAAGAAAACGGCGCGCGCGTTGCTCGACATCGAGGATGCCGACTACGTGCCGATCATCCGCAACCCGAAGGCGACCACCTCCGAGACAGAGGCCGTCTTCTACTTTCCGGGCTGCGGTTCGGAGCGGCTGTTCTCGCAGGTCGGCCTCGCCACGCAGGCGATGCTCTGGCACGCGGGCGTGCAAACCGTGCTGCCGCCGGGCTACCTGTGCTGTGGCTATCCGCAGCGCGGCAGCGGCCAGTTCGACAAAGCCGAGAAGATGATCACGGACAACCGCGTGCTCTTCCACCGCGTGGCTAACACGCTCAACTACCTCGACATCAAGACGGTGGTGGTGAGCTGCGGTACCTGCTACGACCAGCTGCAGGGATACCAGTTCGACAAGATCTTCCCGGGCTGCCGGATCATCGACATCCACGAGTACCTGCTCGAAAAGGGCATCACGCTTGCCGATGCGGGCGGTGGCGGCTACCTGTACCACGATCCCTGCCATTCGCCGATGAAGCTGCAGGACCCGATGAAGACCGTGAAGGCGCTGGTCGGCGACAACGTGCTCAAGAATGACCGCTGCTGCGGCGAATCGGGCACGCTGGGCGTGTCGCGGCCCGACATCTCGACGCAGATCCGCTTCCGCAAGGAAGAAGAGCTGAAGAAGGGTGAAGCCGCGCTGCGCGACTCCGGCAAGGTCGGCTCACAGGACAACGTGAAGATCCTCACCAGTTGCCCGAGCTGCCTGCAAGGCCTCTCGCGCTACGGCAACGACCTGAACAACGGCCTGCTCGAAGCCGACTACATCGTGGTCGAGATGGCCAACAAGATCCTCGGTGCCGACTGGATGCCGACCTATGTGGCCGCAGCCAATCAGGGCGGGATCGAGCGGGTGCTGGTGTGACGAAGGCACAGGGCTGCGTGCTGTGCGAGGGGCCGGGTGGCCGCCTCATGTTCGAGGGCGCGAAGCTGCGCGTCATCCATGCGGAAGAGGCGGGCTTTCCGGCTTTCTATCGCGTGGTGTGGCGTGACCATGCGGCGGAGTTTTCCGACCTCGATGCCGCAAATCGCACGCTGTGCATGGAAGCAGTGGCGGTCGTCGAGCAGTGCCTGCGCGAGCACCTGAAGCCAACGAAAATCAATCTCGCCGCGCTCGGCAACATGGTGGCGCATCTGCACTGGCACGTGATCGCGCGCTTCGCCGACGACAGCCATTTCCCGGGCTCGGTGTGGGCGCCGGTGCAGCGCGAACGCAATGCGGCGCAGGAAGCGGATATCGCCGAGCGCCTGCCAGCCCTCGAGGCTGCGATGATCGAACGCTTGGGCAACAGGAGTTTCTGATGGCAGGCTTGAAACCGGGCGCACCGACGCCGCAATCGATCACCGTGCACGGCCAGTCGCGCGTGCTCGAAGTGGGCTTCTCCGATGGCGCGACCTTTCGAATCCCTTTCGAGCTGATGCGCATCTACTCGCCGTCGGCCGAAGTGCAGGGCCACGGCCCGGGCCAGGAAATCCTTCAGACGGGCAAGCGCGAGGTCGAACTCGTCGACCTCGAAGCGGTCGGCAACTACGCCGTGCAGCCGACCTTCAGCGACGGCCACAACACGGGCATCTACTCGTGGGACCTGCTCTACGAACTGGGCGAGAAGCAGGCCGAGCTGTGGGCCACCTACGAGCGCCGCCTGCTCGAGGCTGGCGTCGACCGCGACACGCCGATGATCGACAAGAGCGGCCACGCCTGCGGCAGCCACTGAGCGCGCGAATTCGCCTGAAAATCCGCGCCGCGCTATTGAAAAGATAGCCCTACCCCCAGGAAGGGCGGGACGAAAAAAGCAACAAATGCCCGCCGTGCGCGCGGGGTCGTCGGCTTGATGTGAAGGCTTCCGGCCTAACATCGGTTGCATGAGTACCACACACTTCGGCTTCGAAACAGTCGACGAAAGCGAGAAGGCCCGCCGCGTTCGCGGTGTCTTCGATTCAGTTGCCTCGCGCTACGACGTCATGAACGACCTGATGTCGGCCGGCCTGCACCGCGCCTGGAAGGCGTACACCGTGATGGTCGCGAACGTGGGCGAAGGCTCGCGCGTGCTCGACATCGCGGGCGGCACCGGCGACCTCGCGCTGGCCTTCGCAAAGAAGGTCGGCGCCAGCGGGCAAGTGGTTCACACCGACATCAACGAGGCCATGCTGCGCACTGGTCGAGACCGCCTGCTCGATGCCGGCGTGGTGCTGCCCACCATGGTCTGCGACGCCGAGAAGCTGCCTTTTCCGGACAACCACTTCGACGTTGTCACGGTGGCCTTCGGCCTGCGCAACATGACGCACAAGGACATCGCGCTCAAGGAAATGAACCGCGTGATCAAGCCGCGCGGCAAGTTGCTGGTGCTCGAATTCTCGAAGGTCGCGAAGCCGCTCGCAAAGGCCTATGACTGGTACTCCTTCAACGTGCTGCCTCGCCTGGGCAAGCTCGTGGCCGGCGACGACGCGAGCTATCGCTATCTCGCCGAATCGATCCGGATGCACCCCTCGCAAGAGGAGCTCAAGACCCTCATGAAAGAGGGCGGTTTCGGACATGTGGACTATCACAACATGACGGGTGGCATCGCCGCCCTCCATGTTGGAATCAAATGTTGATGAAGCGAATCTTTCGCTCAAGAGGAGACGACATGAAGAGTTTGGGTTCTTTGTTTTTGGCAGCTGCATTGGTGCTGGGCAGTGTCCAGGCCGAGGCTGCTCGCATGGGCGGTGGCAAGTCGGTGGGGCGCCAGTCGTCCAACGTGACGCAGCGCGAGTCCGCATCGCCCAGCGCGCCTTCTCAGCAGAGTGCGACCAACGCGGCGGCGGCGAAGCCCGCAACGCCCGCACCCGCCGCCGCTGCACCGAAACGTCCGTGGGGCGCGATGCTCGGCGGTCTGGCCGCTGGCCTTGGCCTCGCATGGCTCGCAAGCTCGCTCGGCCTCGGTGCCGGCTTCGGCAACATCCTGCTGATCGGCCTGCTCGTGCTGGCCGGCGTGGTGGTGTGGCGCATGATCAAGTCGCGCTCGCAACCTGCCGGCAATCGCCAGGGCGGCTTCGCGTTCCAGGGCGCAGGCGGCAGCCCCGCCAATGCCAGCGCGCCGGTGCAGTACAGCCCGGCCAACGTGGGCAATGACGCCTCGGCGCGTCCGTGGGAGCGCAATGCAGCGGCCTTCGACGCCACGCCTGCAAACGAAGCCCCTCACGGCAGCAGCCTCTCGGCAGCGGGCGCCGCGGCCGGTGGCAGCATGATCGGCTCGGCACTCGCCGGTTCGCAGTCCTGGGGCATTCCCGCGGGCTTCGACATCGACGGCTTCCTCGGCGCAGCCAAGCGCAACTTCGTGACGCTGCAGGACGCATGGGACCGCGCCGACGTGTCGATGCTGCGTTCGATGATGACCGACGGCATGGTCGACGAGATCCGTGCCCAGCTGGCCGACCGGGCCAGCCACACCGGCGGTGCCTCGAACAAGACCGAAGTCGTGATGCTCGACGCCAAGCTGCTGGGCATCGAAGAGCTGCCCGACGCCTACATGGCCAGCGTGGAGTTCTCCGGCATGATTCGCGAAGACGCCTCGGCCGGCCCGGGTCCGTTCCGCGAAGTGTGGAACATGACCAAGCCGACCAGCGGCAACAGCGGCTGGCTGGTGGCTGGCGTGCAAGCACTGCAGTAAATAAAGGCTCGCTCCCAGGCTTCGCGCACTTCGTGTCGCTTCTCCTGCCCCCTGCCGGGGGCAACACCAGCAGCCCGGCAAAGCCGGTTCTGCGGTGTTTCTGGAAAAGGGCATGCGGTCCATGAGTCGCGGGGCGCTACAGTGACGGGATAATGGGGACATGGCCACACCATCGTCCCCATTTTCTTTTCTCGGCGACCTCTTCAACCGCATCGGCGAGCGCCTGCAGCCGCCGGACTGGGCCGTTCACGAGATCCAGCACCGCGCGGTCCTGTTCCTGAACCATGTGCTGCAGCAGGAGCCCGAGGCCCAGCAGCGGCTGCTGCGCCAGCAGGGGCGGGTGGTGCGCTTCCAGTGGCGCTTCGTGACCATGGAACTGGTGGCCACGCCGGCCGGCCTGCTCGACCTGGCCCCTGCCGGTTCGGTGCCCGAGCTTACGCTCACCGTCACCGACGATTCCCCCTTCGACATCGCCCGCGCCACGCTGCGCGGCGACAAGCCGGCCGTGCAGATCATCGGCGACGTACAGCTGGCAGCCGAGGTCAACTGGCTGGTCGACCATGTGCGCTGGGACGTCGAGGACGACCTTGCCCGCGTGATCGGCGACGTGCCTGCGCACACTCTGGGCAACGGCGTGCGGCGTGTCGTAGGCGCGCTGCGCCAGTTCGTCGGCGACCGCACGGCCAAGGCTGGCGGCTCGACGGCCGGCTCGGCGAGCACGGCCGAATGAGGCGCTTCTACCGCGGACTGTTCATCGTCTGGGTCGCGCTGCGCTACGGCCTCGACGAGCTCGTGCTCACGAGCTTCCGGAAGCCCTGGCTGCTCGTTGTGGCGCGTGTCGTTTCGATCGGGCGCAACCTCGATGCGCCGCGCGGCCAGCGGCTGCGCGAGGCGCTCGAGCGCCTCGGCCCCATCTTCGTGAAGTTCGGCCAGGTGCTGTCGACCCGGCGCGACCTGCTGCCGCCCGACATCGCCGACGAGCTGGCCTTTTTGCAGGACCGCGTGCCGCCGTTCCCGTCAGCGGTGGCCATTGCCACCATCGAACGCGCATTCCGCCGCCCGGTGGGCGACGTGTTCGTGCAGTTCGACGAAACGCCCATTGCCAGCGCGTCGATCGCGCAGGTGCATTTCGCGACCATCCGCACCAACCAGGGCGATGTGCGCGAAGTGGCGGTCAAGGTGCTGCGCCCCAACATGCGCGGCGTGATCGAGAAAGACCTGGCGCTGATGGCCATGATGGCTGGCTGGCTCGAGAACCTCTCGGCCGACGGCAAGCGCTTGAAGCCGCGCGAGGTGGTCGGCGAGTTCGACAAGTACCTGCACGACGAGCTCGACCTGGTGCGCGAGGCCGCCAACGCCGCCCAGCTGCGCCGCAACATGGCCGAACTCGACCTGGTGCTGATCCCCGAGATGTTCTGGGACTTCTGCCATCCCGAGGTCATCGTGATGGAACGCATGAAGGGTGTGCCCATCGCGCAGATGGACCGCCTGCGCGCGGCCGGCGTCGACATTCCCAAGCTGGCGCGCGACGGCGTCACGATCTTCTTCACGCAGGTGTTCCGCGATGGCTTTTTCCACGCCGACATGCACCCCGGCAACATCCAGGTGAGCCTGGAGCCCGAGACCTTCGGGCGCTACATCTCGCTGGATTTCGGGATCATCGGCACGCTGACCGAGTCGGACAAGGAATACCTCGCGCAGAACTTCGTGGCCTTCTTCCGGCGCGACTACAAGCGCGTGGCCGAACTGCACCTCGAAAGCGGCTGGGTGCCGGTGGGCACCCGCATCGACGAGCTGGAGGGCGCCATCCGCACCGTCTGCGAGCCGTACTTCGACCGGCCGCTGAAAGAGATTTCGCTGGGCATGGTGCTGATGCGCCTGTTCCAGACCTCGCGCCGCTTCCACGTCGAGATCCAGCCGCAGCTGGTGCTGCTGCAGAAGACGCTGCTCAACATCGAGGGCCTGGGCCGCAACATCGACCCAGAACTCGACCTCTGGGCCACAGCCAAGCCTTTCCTCGAGAAGTGGATGGTCGACCAGATCGGCCCCAAGAAGCTGCTGCAGCAGCTCAAGGCCGAGGCACCGCGATACGCCAAGCTGCTGCCCCAGCTTCCTCGATTGCTGCACGATTTCCTGGAAAATCGCCCCTCCGACAACCGCCGCGAGCTGCTCGAACTGCTGGCCGAGCAGAAGCGCACCAACCGGTTGCTCCAGACCATCGTCTACGGTGGCATAGGTTTTGTATTGGGGTTGCTCGCCATGCAACTGCTGGTGCGCGTGCGCTTGTTCTAGAGGAGTTTCCGCCGTGTTGTTGACGCTGGTCATCGTCTATCTGCTGGTCACCATCGCAATCGGCCTCTATGCCGCCAAGCGGGTGAAAAACACCACCGACTTCGCCATTGCCGGGCGGCACCTGCCGCTCTTCATGATCGTCACGACCACCTTCGCGACGTGGTTCGGCTCCGAAACGGTGCTCGGCATCCCGGCCAAGTTCATCGAGGGCGGGCTCAACGGCGTGGTCGAGGACCCATTCGGCGCGGGCACCTGCCTGATCCTGGTGGGCCTGTTCTTCGCGGGCAAGCTCTACCGCATGACGCTGCTGACCATCAGCGACTACTACCGCGAGCGCTACGGCCGCACGGTGGAGGTGGCCTGCTCGCTGATCATCATGCTGAGCTACCTGGGCTGGGTGTCGGCGCAGGTCACGGCGCTGGGGCTGGTGTTCAACCTGCTGTCGGGCGACGCCATCAGCATTCCGGTGGGCATGGTGATCGGGGTGGTCTCGATCCTGGCCTACACGCTGTTCGGCGGCATGTGGTCGGTGGCGGTGACCGACTTCATGCAGATGATCATCCTGGTGGCTGGCCTGGCCGTCATCGCGGTGTTCGCGGGCAACATGGCCGGCGGCGCCGACAAGGTGGTGGCCTTTGCCGTGAGCAAGGACCTCTTCAAGTTCTGGCCCGAGCCGAGCTGGCATGACATGGTGTTCTTCTTCGCGGCTGCCATCACCATGATGCTTGGCTCGATTCCGCAGCAGGACGTGTTCCAGCGCGTGATGTCGGCCAACAGCGTCAAGGCGGCCCAGCGCGGCCCGGTGATCGGCGGCGTGGCGTACATCCTGTTTGCCTTCGTGCCGATGTTCCTGGTGGCCAGTGCGTTGCTGATCATGCCGGAGCAGACCGCCACGCTGCTGAAGGAAGATCCGCAGAAGGTGCTGCCCACGCTGGTGCTCCAGAAGATGCCGTTCGTAATGCAGGTGCTGTTTTTTGGTGCGCTGCTGTCGGCCATCAAGTCGACCGCCTCGGCCACCTTGCTGGCGCCCAGCGTCACTTTCACCGAGAACATCTGGCGCCAGTTCCGCCCGGCCGGCACCGACCGCCAGAACCTCATGACGATGCGCATCACGGTGCTGCTGTTCAGCGCCGCCGTGCTGGCCTACGCCATTCGCATGCAGGGCACCCCGATCTACGAACTGGTGTCGGGTGCCTACCAGGTGCCGCTGGTGGGGGCCTTCGTGCCGCTGGTGTGCGGCCTGTACTGGCGCCGCGCCAGCACCCAAGGGGCAGTCGCCTCGATCGTCCTGGGCATCGGCGTGTGGCTGCTGTTCCTGTGGATGCCCTGGGGCAGCGCGTTCCCGGCCCAGCTGGCGGGCGTGCTGTGCTCGTTCGTGGGCATGGTGGCCGGCTCGCTGCTGCCGCAATGGTTGGCGAACACTCACACGCCGCACCGCCCGCTGGCCACCGAGCCAGCCTGAAGCCCGGGCTCGGCGGTCGGGCTGGGCGCCCTTTGGCAGGGGCGCCCCTATAATCGAGGGCTTTGCGAGCGGCAGCTGCGCCGCTTTTTGACCTCATTTCCCATGCCCATCTACGCCTACAAGTGCAGCGCCTGCGGCTTTGCCAAAGACGCCCTGCAAAAGATGTCCGACGCGCCCCTGACGGTGTGTCCGGCGTGCGGTGCGAGCGCATTCGAAAAGCAGGTCACGGCCGCCGGCTTCCAGCTCAAGGGCTCGGGCTGGTACGTGACCGATTTCCGTGAGGGCGGCGGCAAGAAGGCCGAGCCTGCCACGGCGCCCGTGTCGAGTGACGGTGCCAAGTCCACCGAATCTTCCTCTTCCGCCGCCACGCCGAGCCCCGCTCCGGCGCCCGCGGCACCGGCCCCCGCGCCGGCTGCTGCCGCCAAGAGCGGCGACTGATCGATCACCATGCTCGCCCTGCGCAAATGGTTGCTGTCCGGCCTGCTGGTCATCGTGCCGCTGGTCATCACGCTCGGCGTGCTGAACTGGATCATCGGCACGCTCGACCAGACGCTGTGGCTGCTGCCTGAGCAATGGCAGGTCTGGCTCAGCGACCACAAGGTGCGCGGCCTGGGCGTGCTGCTCACGCTGGCGATCCTGCTGGTGGTGGGCGCCACCGCCAGCAACTTCGTCGGCAAGCGCCTGCTCGGCTGGGGCGACGCCGTGGTGCGCCGCATTCCAGTGGTGCGCTCGATCTATTCCAGCGTCAAGCAGGTGTCGGACACGCTGTTCTCCGAGAACGGCAATGCCTTTCGCACTGCGGTGCTGGTGCAATGGCCACGCGAAGGCGTGTGGACCATCGCTTTCGTCACCGGCGCGCCCGGCAATGAAGTCGCTGAACACCTCGGCGAAGAGGAATTCCTCAGCGTCTACGTGCCGACCACGCCCAACCCCACGGGCGGCTACTTCGTGATGCTCAAGCGCAGCGACTGCATCGAACTGAAGATGAGCGTGGACGAAGCGCTCAAGTACATCGTCTCGATGGGGGTGGTCGTTCCAGGCGGCCCCACCACGGTGGCGGTGAAATCTTCCAACTCATAAAAAACGAACGCGCCGACAAGGCGCCGGAATGGATTCCTATGGCCATGCGTACTCACTATTGCGGTCTCGTGACCGAAGCCCTGCTGGGCCAAACCGTCACCCTGTGCGGCTGGGTCAACCGTCGTCGCGACCACGGCGGCGTGATCTTCATCGACGTGCGTGACCGCGAAGGCTACGTGCAGGTGGTGTGCGACCCCGATCGCGCCTCCACCTTCGCCGTGGCCGAGAACCTGCGCAACGAGTTCTGCGTGCAGATCACGGGCCTGGTGCGCGCACGTCCCGAAGGCACGACCAACGACCAGCTCAAGAGCGGCAAGATCGAAGTGCTGTGCCACGAACTGAAGGTGCTGAACCCCTCGGTCACGCCCCCGTTCCTGCTGGACGACGACAACCTGTCGGAAACCACCCGCCTCACGCACCGCGTGCTCGACCTGCGCCGCCCGGCCATGCAGCGCAACATGATGCTGCGCTACAAGGTGACGATGGAAACGCGCAAGTTCCTCGATGCCAACGGCTTCATCGACATCGAGACGCCGATGCTCGGCAAGTCCACGCCCGAAGGCGCGCGCGACTACCTCGTGCCCAGCCGCGTGCACGACGGCAGCTTCTTCGCGCTGCCGCAGTCGCCCCAGCTGTTCAAGCAGCTGTTGATGGTGGCCGGCTACGACCGCTACTACCAGATCGTGAAGTGCTTCCGCGACGAAGACCTGCGCGCCGACCGCCAGCCCGAATTCACGCAGATCGACATCGAGACCTCGTTCCTCGCCGAAGAGGAAATCCGCGAGATGTTCGAAGGCATGATCCGCAACGTGTTCCGCAACGCCGCGGGCATCGACCTGCCGGTGTTCCCGACCATGACGTATGCCGACGCAATGTTCAAGTACGGCTCGGACAAGCCCGACCTGCGCGTGAAGCTCGAATTCACCGAGCTGACCGAGCTGATGAAGCGCGTCGAGTTCAAGGTGTTCTCGAATGCCGCCACCATGACCGGTGGCCGCGTGGTGGCGCTGCGCGTGCCCGGCGGCGGCGCCGAGGGCGGCCTGTCGCGCGGCGAAATCGATGCGTACCAGGAGTTCGTCAAGATCTACGGTGCCAAGGGCCTGGCCTACATCAAGGTCAATGACGCACAAGCCGGCCGCGAAGGCCTGCAGAGCCCGATCGTGAAGAACCTCGACGACAGCACGCTGGCCGAGATCATCGCCCGCACGGGTGCCCGCAACGGCGACATCCTGTTCTTCGGCGCCGACAAGGAAAAGGTCGTCAACGACGCCATCGGCGCGTTGCGCGTCAAGATCGGCCACAGCGCCTTCGGCAAGAAGGCGGGCCTGTTCGAGGACCGTTGGGCGCCGCTGTGGGTGGTGGACTTCCCGATGTTCGAGTTCGACGAGGAAGGCCAGCGCTGGAGCGCCGTGCACCATCCGTTCACCGCGCCGAAGGACGGCCATGAAGACCTCATGGACACCGCTCCCGAGAAGTGCATTGCCAAGGCCTATGACATGGTGCTCAACGGCATCGAAATGGGCGGCGGCTCGGTGCGTATCCACCGCGAGGAAGTGCAGAGCAAGGTGTTCCGCGCGCTGAAGATCAGCGCCGAAGACGCGCAGCTCAAGTTCGGCTTCCTGCTGGACGCGCTGCAGTACGGCGCGCCGCCGCACGGCGGCATCGCCATCGGCCTGGACCGCCTCGTCATGCTCATGACCGGCGCCGAGTCGATCCGCGACGTGATCGCCTTCCCCAAGACCCAGCGCGCGCAAGACCTGCTGACGCAGGCGCCGAGCCCGGTCGACGAGAAGCAACTGCGCGAGTTGCACATCAAGCTGCGCAACACGCCTCAAGCTGCCTGATGCTCTGAGGTTCCCATGACGACCAGCCCTCGACCCTGGAAGATCCCGGAGTCGGTGCTGGTCGTGATCCACACGCCGGCGCTCGATGTGCTGCTTATCCGGCGTGCGGATGCCGAGACCGACTTCTGGCAATCGGTCACGGGCAGCAAGGATGCGGCCGATGAGCCGCTCGCGCTGACCGCGGCGCGCGAGGTGGCCGAGGAAACCGGCATCCAGTGCGGCGAAGGCACGGCGCTGGCCTCGCAACTGGTCGACTGGAAGCTGCGCAACGTCTACGAGATCTACCCCCGCTGGCGCGCCCGCTACGCGCCCGGTATCACCCACAACACCGAGCACCTGTTCGGCCTGTGCGTGCCCGAACGCATCACGCCCACGCTAGACCCGCGCGAGCACACCGACTGGCGCTGGCTGCCGTACCACGAAGCGGCAGATGCCTGCTTTTCCCCATCGAATGCCGAAGCCATTCTGTTGCTGCCAGAATTTGCGCGATGAACCAGCCGGCAGCAGCAACGCAGAACCTCCGGGTCGCGACCTACAACATCCACAAGGGTGTTCAAGGCATCGGACCCGCACGGCGGCTTGAAATCCACAACCTCGGCCACGCCATCGAGCAACTCGACGCCGACATCGTCTGCCTGCAGGAAGTGCGCAAGATGAACCGGCAGGCGGCCGCCCGTTTCGCGCGCTGGCCCGAGCTGCCGCAGGCCGACTTCCTCGCACCCGAGGGCTACACAGCCGTCTACGAAACCAATGCCGTCACGCGCCACGGCGAGCACGGCAATGCGCTGCTCACGCGCTGGCCGGTGCTGCGAATCAACCATCAGGACATTTCCGACCACCGTTTCGAACAGCGCGGGCTGCTGCATGTGGTGATCGACGTGGAGGGTCGGCGGGTGCACACCATCGTGGTGCACCTGGGGCTCATCAAGGGCAGCCGGGTTCGGCAGATTGCGCGCCTGCGCGAGTTCATCGACCGCGAGGTGCCGCCCGACGAGGCCGTTGTGGTGGCCGGCGATTTCAACGACTGGGGCGCGCGCATGCGCTACGCCATGAATGCCATGGGCCTGCGTGACACCAGCGACCTGCGCGGTCCGCGCACGCTCACTTACCCCTCGCGCCTGCCGGTGGCGCAGCTCGACTTCGTCTACGGACGCAGGCTGGAGCCGCTGGCCTGCACGGTGCCGCGCGGCCCGATCTGGGCTCGCATGTCCGACCACCTGCCGCTGGTGGCCGATTTCACGCTCCTCAATTGATAGCATTGCTCCAAGAAGGGACGGGCGTTGCGGGCCCGAATGTCTGGAGCCATTCACTGGTACGATCCCCGCCATGCTGAGGAAAACCGACGTCGACCCGCGCCCCGATCGAAACGACGATGACGAGGGTACGCCCGTCTCCGTGAAGATCCGTGAGCGCCTCACCGCGGCGCGCAAGCGCTTCAACGCCAACGACAACATCGCCGAGTTCATCGAGCCCGGCGAACTGGAGGCCTTGCTCGACGAGGTCGAGGTCAAGATGAAGGGCGTGCTCCAGAGCCTGGTCATCGACGTCGAGAACGACCACAACACCGACAACACAGCACGGCGCGTCGCCAAGATGTACCTGAACGAGGTGTTCCGCGGCCGCTATGTGGCGCCGCCCTCGCTCACCGAGTTTCCCAACGCCGAGCATCTGAACGAGCTGATGATCGTCGGCCCGATCACCGTGCGCAGCGCCTGCTCGCATCACTTCTGCCCGATCATCGGCAAGCTCTGGATCGGCGTGATGCCCAACGAGCACACCAACGTGATCGGCCTGTCGAAGTACGCGCGCCTGGCCGAGTGGGTCATGGGCCGTCCCCAGATCCAGGAAGAAGCCGTGGTGCAGCTGGCCGACCTGATCCAGGAAAAGACGCAGCCCGACGGCCTCGCGCTGGTCATGGAAGCCGAGCATTTCTGCATGGCCTGGCGCGGCGTGAAGGAAATGGACAGCAAGATGATCAACTCCGTGATGCGCGGCGTGTTCCTCAAAGACCCGAGCCTGCGCCGCGAATTCCTCTCCCTCCTGCCAAGAAAGAGCTGAGCCATGCTGGTCCGACTTCTCTACGCCAGCCGCGCCGTCGACACCAGCCCCGAGGCCATCGAGGCGATCCTTGCGCAATCGCGCACGCACAACACGACCTGCGGCATCACCGGCATCCTCTGCTACGGTGCCGGCACCTTCCTGCAAGCCATCGAGGGTGGCCGCATGGCCATCAGCGAGCTCTACGGCCACATCCAGCGCGATGCGCGCCACAAGGACGTGGTGCTGCTGCACTACGAAGAGATTTCCGAGCGCCGCTTCGGCGGCTGGACGATGGGACAGGTCAACCTGTCGAAGCTCAACGCATCGACGCTGCTGAAGTACTCCGAAAAGCCCGAGCTCAACCCGTACGCGGTGTCGGGCAAGGTTTCGCTGGCGCTGCTCGAAGAGCTGATGGCCACCGCCGCCATCGTCGGCCGTCACTAGTCCGGCAGGGGTGCCGCTCTCCGCATTCGCGCTGATCCTGCTCGCCGGGATCGTTCACGCAGGCTGGAACATCGCCGCCAAGAAGGCGAACGGTGATGCGCGATTCAGCTTCCAGACCAGCGTGTTCAACATGCTCATCTGGGCGCCCGTGGGCATCACGCTGGGCTGGAACGTGGTGCCCGGCTGGGGCGTGACGGAGTGGGGCTTCGTCGTGCTCAGCGGCGTGCTGCACATCTTCTATTTCATCGTGCTGCTGCGCGGCTATCGCAAGTCGGACCTCACGGTGGTCTACCCGCTCGCGCGCGGTTCGGGGCCGCTGCTGTCGTCGCTGGTGGCGGTGCTTTTCCTGGGCGAGAAGATCAGCCTGGTTGGCGTGGCAGGCATCGCTGGCGTGGTGGGCGGCGTGTTCCTCGTTGCCGGCGGGCCCAAGCTGTGGCGCAAGGCGCATGACCCGGCGCAGCGCGAGCGCGTGCACAAGGGCATCCGCTACGGCGTGCTGACCGGCGGCTTCATCGCGGCGTACACCGTGACCGACAGCTACGCGGTCAAGTTCCTCGCGATGTCACCGATCCTGCTCGACTACTTCGGCAATCTCGTGCGCATGGTGCTGCTGGCGCCTGTCGCGCTGAAGGACCGTGCGACCACCGCGCGCATGTGGCGCGAGCAGTGGGAGTACGCGCTGCTGGTGGCGGCGGTCAGCCCGGTGTCGTATGTGCTGGTGCTGTACGCGGTGCAGCAGGCGCCGATCTCGCACGTCGCGCCGGCGCGCGAGGTGTCGATGCTGTTCGCCGCGTTGATCGGCGGCCACTTGCTGCGCGAAGGCGACCGGCTGCTGCGGCTGCTCGGCGCGCTGTTCATCGCCGCCGGGGTGGTGGCGCTCGCGATGGGCTGAGGCGATGGTGCTGTTCGGCTGCGACTTCTCCAGCGCGCCGACGGCACGCAAGCCGATCGTGATTGCGGTTGGTGAACTGGCCGGTGCCGACCGCGTCAGGCCGACCAGCCTGCAGCGCTTCGCGACGCTCCAGGCGTGGGGCGAATGGCTGTGCGCCACGCCGTCCTGGACCGGTGGTTTCGACTTTCCGTTCAGCCTGCCGCGCGAACTCGTCGAGCATCTGCGATGGCCCCTGCAGTGGAAGCCGCTGATGGCCCACTACGCCAGCCTGAGCCGTGCCGAAATCCGCGAGACCTTCGCTGCGTTCTGCGCGGCGCGCCCGGTCGGCGGCAAGTTCGCGCACCGTGCGACGGACGGGCCTGCGGGCTCCAGCCCCTCGATGAAGTGGGTCAACCCGCCAGTGGCCTACATGCTTCATGCGGGCGTGCCGCGCCTGCTGGCGGCCGGTGCGCGCATTCCAGGCCTGCACGCAGGCAGCGGTGCCGACCGCATTGCGCTGGAGGCCTATCCCGGCCTGCTGGCGCGCGAACTGATCGGGCGCCGCAGCTACAAGAGCGACGACCTGCAGAAGCAGACGCCCGAGCGGCACGCCGCACGCGCCGACCTGCTGGCCGCGCTCGAAGCGGGCACGACTCGCCTCGGCCTGCGGCTCTCCATCACCAGGCCGCAGCGTGCCGAACTGCTGGCCGATGCCCGCGGCGACGATATCGACGCAGTGCTGTGCCTCCTGCAGGCGGCCTGGGGCCTGCAGCGTGCCGGCAGCCCCGGTCCGGGCCACGGCCTGCCGGAAAGCGTCGACCCGCTTGAAGGATGGATCGTCAGCGCCTGAGCCTTGTTGTCCTACACCGCTTCGGGCTTCCGTCGGCATTCGCCGTCACCGGCCGGGGCCTAGATTGAAATCAGTGGGTCATTCCGGCCCACGGATTTCACTACCCCGAACAGGAAGGAAGCGACATGAACAAGGACCAAGTGGCAGGCCGCGTCGAGGAAGCCAAGGGCAAGCTGAAGGAAGTCACCGGCAAGGTCGTGGGCAACGAAAAGCTCGAGGGCGAGGGCATTGCCGACCAGGCCGCCGGCAAGGTGCAGAAGACCTATGGCGACGTCAAGGAAAAGGCCAAGGACGCGATCAAGTCGGGCGCCGACAAGTTGTGACCGAACAGGGCGGCGGGCACACCCCGCAGCCCTTTTCCATCTCCGTGAGTGACTGGAGGATTCCCATGAACAAATCGAATCAATACATCGCCATGCCGCATTCGCGTGCGTGGCTTGCCGTGCTCGTGGCCGGCGCAGCGCTGACGCTGGCCGCCTGCGACAAATCCGACAACCGCACCGCGGGCGAGAAGCTCGACAGCGCGGTGGCAAAAACCGAGCAGGCCGCCGATACCGCGGCCGCCAAGACCGGCCAGGCTGTAAAGGACGCCACGGCCAAGGTCGAGTCGTCCAGCACCACTGCTGAGGTGAAGGAAGGCATGGCCAATGCCAAGGAAGCGGCCAAGGAAGCGGCCAAGGATGCCGGCGCGGCGATGAGCGCGACGGTGAACGATGCCGCCATCACGGCTTCTGTATCCGCGGGCCTGGCCAAGGATCCGGACCTGAGCGCGATCAAGATCAACGTCGACACCAAGGGCGGCGCGGTGAGCCTGAAGGGCCCGGCGCCCACGGCGGCAGCCAAGGCGCGTGCCGAAGAGATCGCCAAGGGCGTGCAGGGCGTGACGTCGGTGAGCAACCAGCTCGAAGTGAAGGGCTGATTGATTGCCCCGGCGAGCTTTACTCGTTCACCCATGAAAAAGCCCGGTTCTACCGGGCTTTTTCATGGGCGGGGCACGCAGCCCCGGGAGTCAGTGACCGAGCCAGTCCTTCAACTCGTCGGCATGCTCTTCCTCGTCCGAGAGGATGTCTTCGAGCATGCGGCGCGTGGTCGGGTCCTTGTCGCCGATCAGCGCGATCATCTGGCGGTACGACTCCACTGCGATGCGCTCCGCGATCAGGTTGGCGCGCACCATCGATTGCAGGTCGGTCGACTCGTCGTATGCCGCATGGCTGCGCTCCAGCAGGTGCGAGGGCGCGAAGTCGGGCTCGCCGCCGAGCTGCACGATGCGCTCGGCAATGCGGTCGGCATGGCCCGACTCTTCGTTGGCATGCACCAGGAACTCGTCGGCGATGGCGGGCGATTCGACGCCGTTGGCGGTGAAGTAGTGGCGCTTGTAGCGCAGCACGCAGACCAGCTCGGTGGCCAGCGCATCGTTCAGCAACTGGACGACGTCGTCGCGCCAGGGGCCGTAGCTGGGGGTGACGGCGCCGTCGTCGAGGCTCTTGCGCGCGGCATCGAGGCCGCCCTGGTCGAGCACCAGGTGCTTGTGTCCGTTGGTCTTGGAGGAAACATCGGCTTTCATGGAGGGTCCTTTCGTGGGGGGCTTGGGGTCTTCTGCATCAACGTGTTGACCAGGTCAGCCACGTCGGATGTCTTCAGTACCGCCGCCAGCACGGCCGTGGCCGACAGCAGTCGCCATGGCCTGACGAGCACCAGCACCGCGCCGGTGGCCGCGGCGGCCGCCATCAGCTTGGCCGGCTCCTTGCGCGCGTAGTGCTCGAGCAGCGGACGCGCCAGCTGGCCGACCGCATGCGCGGGGTGCCGGCGCCACCAGCGTTCCACCACGCTGCGGCCCACACCGAGCCACACGTTGTTTCTCGTTCCTCCTCCTTCTCTTCTTCCTCTTTCTCCTCGCGGGTTGCGCGGGTGCTGGTCATGCGGCGGCGCAGCAGCCGAGGCTTCGTGCTGCGCGTATTCCAGATCGTCGTTGTCGGGTGCGTCAGCGCCGTCGTTCAGCTGCCGCACAAGCGCGCGGCGCGAGAGGGCCAGGCGCTGCTGCGGGGTGAGGAGATGACGTTCAGCGCTGACCATGGCGGGCTCCGGTGTCGCGCAAGGCCTGCAGGTCGGCGTCGAGCTGCGAGCGCAGGTCGTCGAAACCGTGGCCCGGCACGGGCCGTGTCGCATACCACGCACAGATGGCCGCGATCACCACGGCCACGGCCGGCACGGCCACCAGCACCCAGTGAAAGCTGCCGTGCATCACGCCGAGCAGCACGGCCACGCCTATGAGCCCGAGGGCCAGCGTGGCGCTGGCCACCGCCAGCAAGGCCGCGACGAGCCGGGCGACGAGGCCGCGCCCCGCCTGCGCGGATTCCTGGCGGACGAGGGCGGCGTAGTTGGCGAGATGTTCAGCAACGAGATCCGGATGCCCGAGCACCGTGGAAAAAATCGGATGAAGCATGGTGCCGGGAACCGGTGCAGCGACGGAAATTCAGCGGCGAATCAATAGTCGTCCCGGCTGCGGCGGCTGGCCAGCACGATGAGTGCCGTGATGGCTGCGCCGGCGGCTGCAGCCAGCAGTACGGAGCGCACTGGCTGGTCGGAGATGTAGCGGCCGGTGACGTCGGCAGCCTGTTCGATGCGGCGCTGCGCACGTGCGCTGGTGGTGGACGCGGCGTCCAGGCCGCGCTGAACGGCTTGCTGCACGCGGGCTGCGAGCTGCTCGACACCCGGTTCGGCATCGCGTTGCAGGTCGCGGACCTTTTCACCCGCCGCATTCACCGCGTTCTGTGCGTAGGCGCGGGTGGTTTCGACCGCTTCACGCGCGGTCTGGCGCACGTCGTCGGCGAGTTGCGAGGGAGTCTTGGTCGTCGTGTTCATGTGAGGTCCTTTCCGGAAAAATGAAATGCGCAAGCCTGTTGATCGTAACGACGCTACTTGCGTCGAAGCAAGCCGGCAAGGAAGCTCGCAATCGCGAGGATCGCGAAGATCACGAAAAGGATCTTGGCAATGCCCACCGCGCTGGCGGCGATGCCGCCGAACCCGAACAGGGCCGCGATCAGGGCGATGACCAGAAACACCACGGCGTAATGCAGCATGTGGAACTCCTTCGAGGCTTGCCTCGTCGTTATGAAAACCCATCGCATCCGCAACCTCGCGCAGAGGCTTCGGATGGCATGGGTGCAACCTTAAGTGGGGGCATGCCCCCGACCTGTCAGCGGCCAGGGGCGGGGTGCGTAGGAGATGGCCGAGTCGCTCTGCGCCCGCGCGTGCAGAAGTGCCGCTCCTGCAGGCAGCTCAGGCCGGCTTGACGACGGGGAGCATGGCGCTCAGGCGGGTGCCCTTGCCCGGCGTCGAGGAGACCGTGAGCTTGCCGCGCGCTGCCTCCACCCGGTGCCGCATGCCCGCGAGGCCATGCGTCGACGGGCGCATGCGCTGCGTGTCGAAGCCCTTGCCGTTGTCGGCCACTTCCACGATGACGTGGTTGTCGTAGTTCTTCAGCACGATGGTGGCTTCGCTGGCCTCGGCGTACTTGCTGATGTTGGTGAGGCTTTCCTGGACCATGCGATAGATGGTGAGCTGGCGCGACTCGTCCATGGTTACCGGCTCCAGCGCCATCTCGATCTGCAGGCCCGAGCGTTCCCCGAACTCGCGCCCCAGGATCTCC
Organism: Variovorax sp. F042; assembly: GCF_057814215.1. Lineage (NCBI taxonomy): Bacteria > Pseudomonadati > Pseudomonadota > Betaproteobacteria > Burkholderiales > Comamonadaceae > Variovorax > Variovorax sp. F042. Next base: position 115,705 of record NZ_JBVASX010000007.1, on the reverse strand, counting down.
AGCGAGGCGACCAGCCCCAGGTTGGAGAGCGACGACGGCCGCAGGTCTTCGATGATGCGGCGCTTGAGCGCGATGCCGCTGTTGAGCAGGTCGGTCAGGTGCTGCAGCCGCTGGATCGCGTCGGGCGAGTCCGCCAGCCGCGACTTCAGACGCGCCACGTCCAGCTTGGCGGCGGTGAGCAGAGAGCCCAGTTCGTCGTGCAGCTCGCGCGCGAGATAGCCGCGCTCGGTTTCGCGCACGTCCTGCAGGTGGGTGGCCAGTTCGGCCAGCGAGGCGGTGCGCTCGCGCACTTCGTCTTCCAGCGCATTGCGCTCGCGTTGCAGGGCCTCCTGCTGGCGCTCGCCGATGGAGTGCAGCGCATGCGTCTGGCGCAGGTACAGGAAGAAGGCGAACAGCGCGGCCAGCGCCACGATGGCGGTGCCGATGCGCGCCAGCTGCAGCGAGCGCAGCACCTGCTCCTGGCTCTGGTGCAGGGTGACGTTGCTGATCTTCACCAGCTCGCCCGCCGTCGCGCGGATGGAGTCCATCTCCTCGCGGCCCACGTCGGTCGTGATGACGAACTTCCAGGCGTCTTCCTTGCCGTCCTGGCGCAGCCGCACGCTCATGTCCATCTCGGCCACCTTGCGCAGCACGTGCTTCGACAGCTCGGCCAGCTGGGTGAGTTCGGCCGGACGGCCGGCGTACAGCCGGCGAAGGGTCGCGAGCTGGCCGTCGACCTGCTTGACCGCGTCGTCATAGGGTTTTCGGTAGTTCGCCTCGCCGGTCAGCAGGTAGCCTCTCTGGCCGGTCTCGGCATCCAGCATGTTCTGCAGGATCTGGTTGAGCGCGCCCCGCATCTGCTGCGCCTCGTCGATGTCGGCGAGGGCGCGGCTCGACTGCCGGTAGCCGGCCTCGTTGATGCCGACGAGGGCCAGCGCAGCCAGCGCCGCGAGCAGCAGGCTCACGGCCATTCTTGGAGGAGCTAACCAGTGCATGAAACTTTCGAGGCTGCGTACTACGCAAGTTCGTGAATAATTGATAACAATCAGGGACCCGGTATGTTGCGACCCGCATGTCCGCAACACAACGAAGAAAGTAACAGATGATCAAAATCGGAATTGTGGACGACCACGCCATCGTGCGATCGGGCCTCCGGCAGTTCTTCTCCGAGCACGTGGACCTGCGCGTGGCGGGTGAAGCAGCCAGCGGCCGAGAGGCAATCGAGCTGGTGCGCACCACGGAGCTGGACGTTCTGGTCATGGACCTTTCGATGCCCGGTCAAAGCGGTATCGATGCGCTCGCCATGATCCGCGCCAAGGCGCCGGACGTGGGCATCCTCATATTGAGCGGATACCCCGAAGAGCACTACGCGATGAACCTGATCCGCCAGGGCGCGAGCGGCTACCTCAACAAGGAGTGCGATCCCATCGAGATCGTCAACGCCATCCGCACCATCTCGCTGGGCCGTCGCTACATCACGCCCGCCGTGGCTGAACTGCTGGCCCGCCAGCTCGACCGCAAGGACGACGCCGCGCCGCACGAGCAGCTCTCGGAGCGCGAGTTCCAGGTGTTCCTGAAGCTCGCCAAGGGCGAGACCGCCGGCGACATCGCCAAGACGCTGTCGTTGTCGGTGAAGACCGTGAGCACCTACCGCACGCGCCTGATGGAGAAGATGAACCTCTCCTCCAACAGCGATCTCACCTACTACGCGCTGAAGAACAAGCTGATCGACTGAGATCGGCCAGGGAGCGGAAAGAGTGGGGAGGGGGCCCAACGCGGCTTCTTCCTCAACCCGCCTCGGGAGCCCCGGGCGCGGGGTGCAAGGCCTTGGCCTGCACGATGCAGAAGTCGACCAGCGCGTCGATTTCGTTCGACTTGTCGAACACCGCGTCGACCCCGAACTCGGCGCAGCGCCGCCGGATGTCGGGCGTCGCATAGTTGCTGAGCACCACCACCTTCTGCAGCGGCTTGCGCGACTGGCAGGCCTGGAGCACGCCCAGACCGCTGCCCTGCTTGAGAAAGAGATCGACGATGACGAGGTCCCACTCGCCATCGTGGCCGAGCAGCCATGCGCGTGCGCCGCTTTCGGTTTCGGCAAAGCCGACGACCGTGGTGGAGGTGAGTTCTTCCAGCGTGCCAATGAGGTTTTCACGGATCGTGAGGTTGTCTTCGACGACGTAGGTCTGCAATCTGGAATCCATGCCGAACCGCGCTTCCTCTGAGGTTGGCAGACGCATTTGCAGCGCCTCTCTGGTGCAAATGCCTGCCAGCGTGGACTTTGAGGCGTTGCGGCGGCAGATCATGCAAGCTTCGGCGCGTGGCTCTTGTAGGCGAGGTCCGACGCGTGCATCCGTCGAAGCCTGCAAGGTGCATTCGTAGGCAATGCCTCACGGTTTCTGCGGCCCATCGCCGACCCGGGCGGCGCGATCATTCGAGTTACAAGGACCCATGGCAACGAACGCAACGAACATCCTGCGCAACCGACCGCTCTGGCAGAAGCTGGTGGCCGGCGTCGTGCTGCTGTTCGCGGCGCTGGTCGTCGGGCTTGCCTTCTTTCCCTGGGACATGCTGCGCGAGCCGGTCAACCGCTATGTCAGCGAGAAGACCGGGCGCAAGTTCGAGATCACGCGCCGGCTCGACGTGGGCCTTGGCTGGCAGCAGGCCACGGTCAAGTTCGACGGCATCGAGTTCGCCAACCCCTCGTGGGCGCGCGACCCTTACCTGGTCAAGGCGGATCGCGCCGAGTTCGACATCCGCATCTGGCCGCTGATCGCCAGCAAGATCGTCATTCCGCGGCTCGCGCTCTTCTCGCCCACGCTGGGCCTGCAGGTGGAGGCGGACGGGCGCCGCACCTGGGCGCTCGGCAAGGACACCTCCGATGGCGGCACCGTGCCCAGCATCGGCCTGATGCAGGTCGACACGGGCGCGGTCGACTTCCTGGCCAAGCACCTTGGGGTCGACCTGCACGCCGACCTGAGCTACGACAGCAGCCGCGGCGAGATGCCGCTCAGCTACCGCATCAAGGGCCGCTACAAGGGGCAGCCGCTGACCGCCAGCGGACGCACCGGCAACGTGCTGCAGATCAACGCCGCGGGTGCGCCGCCGTTTCCGATGGAGATCAACGCGGCCGCCGGGCAGACCCAGCTGAAGGCGGCCGGCACGGTGGCCGAACTGTCGGGGCTCGACGGCATCGACGCCAAGTTCGAAATCAAGGGCCAGACGCTTGGCGCCCTGTTCCCGCTGCTGGGCATCGCGCTGCCGCAGACCTCGCCCTACGCCCTGAGCGGCAGCCTGGGCAAGCGCGGCAAGCTGTGGCAAGCCACCGGCCTCAAGGGCAGGCTGGGCCTGTCCGACATCGCCGGCGACATGCGCTTCGACCAGGCCGGCCAGCTGCCACATCTGGCGGGCGACCTGCGCTCACGCGTGATGGACATGGACGACCTCGGCCCGCTGATCGGCCTGCCGCCCACGGCGCGCACTGCCGCCGCCGTGGAAGGCGTGGCTCCGCCGCCGACCATCACGCAGGTCAAGCGGCCGGGCGGCAAGGTGCTGCCCACGGCGCCGCTCGACTTCGAGCGCCTGCGCGCCATGAACGCCGACGTGAAATACACGGCAGACCGCATCCGGAACGTGCGCGACGTTCCGCTGGACAGCGGCAGCGTGCAGGTCAAGCTGGCCAACGGCGTGCTCACGCTCGACCCACTCGACCTGGGTGTGGCCGGCGGCAAACTGAGCGGTGCGATCCGCATCGACGCCTCGAAGAACCCGGCGGACATCCGCGCCTCGCTCGACGTGCGGGCGATGCAGCTGGCCCGCCTGTTCCCCAAGCTCGAGACCACGGGCAACAGCGTGGGCCGGCTGGACGGGCGCATCAACCTGTCGGGCTCGGGCAGCACCGTGGCCAACTGGCTGGGGGGCGTGTCGGGCGACGTGGCGGTCATTTCGGGACGCGGCCAGTTCGGCAACCTTTTGCCGGTGTTCGCGACGCTGGTGGGCGGCGACATCATCAAGTTCATGCTGCGCGGCGATCGCAACGTCGAGCTGCGCTGCGCGGCCCTGGCTTTCGACGTGAACAAGGGGCTGATGACCGGGCGCACGCTTGTGGTAGACACGACCAACGCCGTGTTCATTGCCACCGGCCAGGCCAACCTGGCGACCGAGGGGCTCGATTTCGTGGTCCGGCCGGAGCCCAAGAGCAAGAGCATCCTGTCGATTCGTACGCCGTTGGTGGTGAGCGGCACCTTTGGCGATCCGAAGGGCGGTGTGGAGGTCGTTCCCCTGGCGGGGCGCGGGCTGGCTGCGCTGGCGCTGGGCGCCATCAATCCGCTGCTGGCGCTGGCCGCGACCATCGAGCCCGGCCCGGGCGTGGATTCCGATTGCAAGGGTGTGCTGGCGCAGGCCAACAAGCCCACGGCCGGGGCCGCCGCCAACGGCGCTGCCCGCGCTAAAGGGGCAAAGCAGCCTTAGAGGGGAAGGGCGGGGCGCTGCGCGCAGACGCTGCAGTGCGGGTCGCGCGCCACGCGCAGTGTGTCGAAAGAGGTGCTGCGCCCGTCGAACATCAACAGCTTGCCCGCCAGCGACGGGCCGATGCCGGCCAGCAGCTTCAACGCCTCGCTGGCCTGCAGCGTACCGATGGTTCCGACCACGGGGCCGAACACTCCAAGCACTGCACAGCGCGTTTCCTCGAAATCCGCATCGGGCGGGAACAGGCAGGCATAGCAGGGCGAGGCGGCGTCGCGGGTGTCGTACACGCTCAGCTGGCCATCGAAACGGATCGCCGCGCCCGCCACCAGCGGCTTGGCGTGAGCCACGCAGGCGCGGTTGACGGCCTGTCGGGTGGCGAAGTTGTCGCAGCAGTCGACCACCACGTCGGCCTGCGCGACCAGGCGTGACAGCAGCGCCTCGTCGGCGCGCAGGGCGTGGGTTTCGATGGCGATGTCGGGGTTGATGTCGCGCATGGCCTGCGCGGCGGATTCGACCTTGGCGAGGCCCACACGCGCGTGGGTGTGGGCGACCTGGCGCTGGAGATTGGTGAGATCGACCTCGTCGTCGTCGACCAGCACGATGTGGCCGACCCCCGCTGCCGCAAGGTAGAGGGCCACCGGCGAACCCAGCCCGCCGGCGCCTATGACGAGAACCCGTCCCGCACTGACGCGCTCCTGCCCGTCGATGCCGAACTCCTCGAGAAGGATGTGGCGCGAATAGCGCAGCAGCTGGCTATCTTCCATGCGCCACCGGCTCTCAGTTCTCTTTCTTCTCTTCCTTGTTGTCGACGATGATCTGCGTCTTGCTGACCAGCACCGGCTGGCCCTTCAGGCGGTTGAGCGCCTGCACCAGCGGGAAGTCCTTGTCGGTGCCGAACTCGGGTACCTTGCGGTCCTGCGGCGGCTTCTTGGCTTCTTCCTCGAGGCGCTTGCGGGCTTCGTCGCGGGCCTTTTCGCGTTCCGGGTCCTTGACTTCGGGGCCCTGGCCGCTGGCCAGGTGCTTCTCGAGGTCGGCCTCGCGCATGCGCAGGGCGGCAAACGGGCTGCCTTCGGCGCTTTCGTCGATCAGCACGTTGGGTACGATGCCCTTGGCCTGGATCGAGGTGCCGCTCGGCGTGTAGTAGCGCGCCGTGGTGATCTTCAGGCCGGTGTCGGGGCCGAGCGGGCGCACCGTCTGCACCGAGCCCTTGCCGAATGTCTGGCTGCCCATGATGGTCGCGCGCTTGTGGTCTTGCAGAGCACCGGCCACGATTTCGCTGGCCGAGGCCGAGCCTTCGTTCACCAGCACCACCAGCGGCACGCTCTTGAGCGCGGCCGGCAGGCTGCGCAGCGGGTCGCTGCCCGAACGGCGCTGGTAGAACTCCGGCGCCGCCTTGTAGACCGACTTGCTTTCGGCCAGCTGGCCGTCGGTGGTGACCACCGTGACGTTCTCGGGCAGGAAGGCCGACGACACCGCCACCGCCGCGTCGAGCAGGCCGCCCGGGTCGTTGCGCAGGTCGAGCACCAGGCCCTTGAGGTTCGGGTCTTCCTTGTACAGGTCGTCGATTTTCTTGACGAAGTCGTCGACGGTGCGCTCCTGGAACTGCGACAGGCGGATCCAGCCATAGCCGGGTTCCATCATCTTGCCGCGGACCGACTGCGTGCGGATTTCTTCGCGCGTGATCGTCACCGGGAAGGTGCGGCTCTCGTCCTTGCGGAAGATGGTCAGCAGCACCTTGGTGTTGGCCTCACCACGCATGCGCTTGACCGCCTCGTTCAGCGACAGGCCGCGCACGGCGGTGTCGTCGATCTTGGTGATCAGGTCATTGGGCTTCAGGCCGGCGCGGAAAGCAGGGGAGCCTTCGATGGGCGAGACGACCTTGATGAGGCCGTCTTCCTGCGAAATCTCGATGCCCACGCCGACGAAGCGGCCGGTGGTGCCTTCCCTGAATTCCTTGAAGGACTTCTTGTCGAAGTACTGGGAATGCGGATCGAGGCCGGCAACCATACCCGAAATGGCGTCGGAGATGAGCTTTTTCTCGTCGACCGGCTCGACGTAGTCGCTCTTGACCATGCCGAAGACGGCAGCGAGCTGCTGCAATTCCTCGAGCGGCAGTGGCGCAAGCGAACCGCGTGCGACTGTCTGCAACGAGACGGTGGTCAGGACGCCTGCTACGGCGCCGGCGGCGACCCAGCCGGTGATCTTCAGTTTCTGGCCCATCATGAGTGGTTGTCCTTGTCGGCGGCTGTCGAATCAATATACACAGCTTGGAAGCAATTTGTTTGCCGGGGTTCCACGGATGGAGCGCCGGGCAGGGGCTTTCAGGGCGGTCTTTACCGGTCTTTTCAGCCCTTGCCTTGCGATGCCACCGCTGCGGCTGCCTTTTCGGCGGCTGCGGCATCGCCGAGATAGTAGTGGCGCAGGGGCTTGAGGTCGTCGTCGAGCTCGTAGACCAGCGGAATGCCGTTCGGGATGTTCAGGCCGACGATGGCGTCGTCGGAGATGCCGTCGAGGTACTTCACCAGCGCCCGGATCGAGTTGCCGTGGGCCGCCACGACCAGGCGGCGCCCGGTGCGGATGGCCGGCGCCATCGACTCGTTCCAGAAGGGCAGCACGCGCGCCACCGTGTCTTTCAGGCACTCGGTCAGCGGAATCTGTTCGGGCGCCAGCTTGGCGTAGCGCACGTCGCCGCGCTCGCTGCGCGGGTCGTCGGCTTCCAGGGGCGGGGGCGGGGTGCCATAGCTGCGGCGCCAGACCAGCACCTGCTCGTCGCCGTACTTCTTGGCGGTTTCGGCCTTGTTCAGGCCTTGCAGGCCGCCGTAGTGGCGCTCGTTCAGGCGCCAGGAATGGACCACGGGCAGCCAGGTGCGATCGAGTTCGTCGAGCGTGTGCCACAGGGTGCGGGTGGCGCGCTTGAGCACGCTCGTGTAGGCGACGTCGAAGTCGTAACCTTCGGCCTTGAGCAGCCGGCCGGCCTGCTTGGCCTGCTCCACGCCGGTCTCGGTCAGGTCCACGTCGGTCCATCCGGTGAAGCGGTTTTCGAGATTCCAGGTGGATTCGCCGTGACGGATCAATACCAGTTTGTGCATGTGGGAGGCCTTTGGCTGCGCTTGCGAAACCTCGCATTCTAAAATCCCCGGTTTGCCATTCAAGGAACCCCCGTGAAATTGATCGAATTCGTCACCGCGAACTGGATGCTGATCCTGATCGCGCTCAGCTCGGGAGCCATGCTGGCCTGGCCGCTGGTGCGGGGGGCGAGCGGCGGAACGCTCACGGCGCAGGGTGCCGTGCAGCTCATCAACCGCGAGCGCGCGGTGCTTGTCGATGTGCGCGAGGCGGAAGAATTCGCCACCGGCCACATGATCGGCGCCAAGAACATTCCCCTGAACCAGCTCGAGGAAAAGCTCACCGGCGCGGTCAAGAACAAGACCGTGCCGCTGCTGCTGGTATGCGCCACCGGCGCCCGCGCCCAGCGCGCCGTGGCCATGGCCAAGAAGCTGGGCTACGAGCAGGCCCAAGCCGTGGCCGGCGGGCTGAAAGCCTGGAAAGACGCTAACCTGCCCGTTGAAAAGGCCTGAAATCTCCCCGAGATAGAGCGTATGCAAGCAGTCAAGATGTACACCACCGCCGTTTGCCCCTATTGCACGCGTGCGAAGCAAATCCTGAAGTCCAAGGGCGTCGAGCAGATCGAAGAGATCCGCATCGACACCGACCCCCAGGCCCGCAACACCATGATGGAAATCACCCAGCGCCGCACGGTGCCGCAGATCTTCATCGGCGATACCCACGTGGGTGGCTGCGACGACCTGATGGCCCTCGACAGCCGCGGCGGCCTCGTGCCCCTGCTGCAGAGCGCCTGAAACACAAAGCAACCGGCGTCACGGAAGTGGCGCGGTCGCCGGGCGATAATCGTTCGCTCATCCATCTGCAGCCCGCTGCGGGAACCTCTCCCCGGCGGGCATTGTTTTGATCCTCGAAAGTTCAGCCATGGCCGACCAGCAAGCCCAAGATCCCGTTTTCCAGATCCAGCGCGTCTACCTCAAGGACCTGTCGCTCGAACAGCCCAATTCGCCCGCGATCCTGCTGGAGCAGGAGCAGCCCACCGTCGACATCCAGCTCGGCGTGGACGCCCAGCCCGTGACCGACGGCATCTTCGAGATCACCGTGTCGGCCACCGTGCAGACCAAGATCGGCGACAAGACCGTGTTCCTGGTCGAAGCCAAGCAGGCCGGCATCTTCGAAATCCGCCACCTGCCGGAAGAGCAGATGGGTGCCATCCTGGGCATCGCCTGCCCGCAGATCGTCTACCCGTACCTGCGCGGCAACGTGGCCGACGTGATCCAGCGCGGCGGCTTCCCGCCCGTGCACCTGGCTGAAATCAACTTCCAGGCGATGTACGAGCAGCAGCAGGCGCAGGCCGCTGGCCAAGCTGCGCCGACCCTGGCGCAGTAAACAGCGCCCAACGCCCTCGATGTCGCCAACGCCGATGAAGATCTGCGTTCATGGCGCCGGTGCCTGGGGCACGGCAGTCGCTGTCAACGCGGCGGCTCGCCACGAGGTCACGCTCTGGGCGCGCGATGCCGCCCAGGCCGACGCCATGTCGGCCGCGCGTGAAAACACCCGCTACCTGCCCGGGCTGGCACTGCCGGCCTCGCTTGCCGTGCGCGCGGGCGACATCGGCCAGGCGCAGGCCGGCGCCGACCTCGTCATCGTGGCCACCCCCATGGCTGCCCTGCGTGAACAGCTCATTGCACTGCGTGGCACCACTGCGGCGGTGGCGTGGCTGTGCAAGGGCGTTGAGCCCGCACTTGACGCCTCACCCGCATCCTTCGGCCTGCTCGCCCATGAAATCTGGGCGCAGGTTGCTCCTGATTTGAGAGCGGGCGTGCTCAGCGGCCCCAGCTTCGCGCAGGAGGTTGCCGAAGGGCGCCCGACCGCGCTGGTGGCCGCCAGCCCGCATGCCGCCGTGCGCGACACGCTGGTCGACGCCTTCCACGGCCCCGCGCTGCGCGTCTACGCCAACGAGGACATCGTGGGCGTGGAAGTGGGCGGCGCGGTGAAGAACGTGCTGGCCATCGCCACCGGCCTGTGCGACGGCCTCGCGCTCGGGCTCAACGCCCGCGCGGCGCTCATCACCCGGGGCCTCGCAGAAATGACGCGCTTCGGCCTCGCGCTGGGCGCCCGCGCCGAAACCTTCATGGGCCTTTCGGGCCTGGGCGACCTGGTGCTGACCTCCACCGGAGACCTGTCGCGCAATCGCAAGGTCGGCCTGCTGCTGGCCCAGGGCCGCACGCTGGCGCAGGCCGTCGATTCGCTGGGCCATGTGGCCGAAGGCGTGTACTGCGCCCGCACCGTGGTGCAGCGCGCGCGTGGCCTCGGCATCGAGATGCCGATCGCCGAAGGCGTGGTCGCGCTGCTCGACGGCCGCGTGAGCCCGCAAGACGCGGTGGCCGCCCTGACCGGCCGCGACCCGGTGCCGGAATCCGTGCCGCCCGGCGCTGCGGCTTCTCCTCGCCATTCCTCTTAATAAAAAAACGCAGAGACAAAGAGCCATGAGCCTTCGCTTTGATTTTTCAGCGTCGGCCGTGGCCGCGCTGGCCCTGTCCGATGCCATCCGCGCATTGCAGGAAGACGTCGCCGACGGCGACCTCACCGCGTCGCTGGTCGACCCGGCCCGCACCGCCCGCGCCCGCGTGCTGGCGCGCGAATCCGCCGTCGTGTGCGGCGCGCCCTGGGTCGAGGCCACGCTGCGGCAGCTCGATCCGCAAGTGCGCATCCACTGGCTGTGTGCCGAAGGCGAGCGCTGCGCGGCCGACCAGACCGTGCTCGAAATCGAAGGCGCCGCCCGCGCGCTGCTGACGGCCGAGCGCACCTCGCTCAACTTCCTGCAGTTGCTGAGCGCGGTCGCCACCAAGACCGCCCTCTACGCCGACGCCGTGCGCGGCACGCGCGCCCGCATCGTCGACACCCGCAAGACCATTCCGGGCCTGCGCCTCGCGCAGAAGTACGCGGTGCGCACCGGCGGTGGCCTGAACCACCGCATCGGCCTGTACGACGCGGTGCTCATCAAGGAAAACCATATCGCCGCAGCCGGTGGCGTGGCCGCGGCCCTGCGCGCGGTGGCGCCGGTGGCCTCGCAGGCCGCCTTCGTCGAAGTCGAGGTCGAAACGCTGACCCAACTGCGCGAAGCGCTGGAAGCAGGCGCGCGCATGGTGCTGCTCGACAACATGGACCTGCCCACGCTGCGCGAGGCCGTGCGCATCAACGACGAAGCCGGCGAAGACCGCAAGGCCGTGCTGGAGATATCCGGTGGCGTCACACTGGACGGTCTGCGCGCACTGGCCGAAACCGGTGTAGACCGTATTTCGGTCGGCGCATTGACCAAGGATGTCAAAGCCATCGACTACTCGATGCGTTTCCAGGAAGGCTGATCCGCCCATGTCGTCTCCGGTCATCGACGTCGACTACGAGCAGCCCGCCGCAAAGGCCGGCGCCGTCTGCGACACGCGCCACGCCTGGGCCCGAGTGCCGGCCGAGCCTTCGCCCGATGAGCGCATCGCGCTGAAGGAGCGCATCCGCCGCCTGCTGCGCGAACGCAACGCGGTGATGGTGTCGCACTTCTACGTGCACCCCGACCTGCAGGACCTTGCCGAGGAAACCGGCGGCATCGTGAGCGATTCGCTCGAAATGGCGCGCTTCGGCCGCGACCACGCCGCGCAGACGCTGGTGGTGTCGGGCGTGCGCTTCATGGGCGAGACCTCGAAGATCCTCTCGCCCGAAAAGCGCGTGCTGATGCCCGACCTCGATGCGAACTGCTCGCTCGACCTGGGCTGCCCGGTCGAGCAGTTCAGCGCCTTCTGCGACCAGCACCCCGACCGCACCGTGGTCGTCTACGCCAACACCAGCGCGGCCGTGAAGGCGCGCGCCGACTGGCTGGTCACCTCCAGCTGCGCGCTCGACGTGGTGAACGCGCTGCACGCGGCGGGGCAGAAGATTCTCTGGGGCCCCGACCGCCACCTGGGCGACTACATCCAGCGCCAGACCGGCGCGGACATGGTCAGCTGGAACGGCGCCTGCATCGTGCACGACGAGTTCAAGGCGCTGGAGCTCGAACTGCTCATGAAGGAGCATCCGAAGGCGAAGGTGCTGGTGCACCCCGAGTCCCCGTCTGACGTGATTGCGCTGGCAGACGCGGTGGGCTCCACCTCGGCCATCCTGAACGCGGCGCAGCGTATGGATGCCAGCGAATTCATCGTTGCCACCGACAGCGGCATGCTGCACAAGCTGCGCACGCTGAACCCCGGCAAGACCTTCATCGAGGCGCCCACGGCCGGCAACGGCGGCACCTGCAAGAGCTGCGCTCATTGCCCGTGGATGGCGATGAACGGGCTGGTCGAGCTGGCGAATGCGCTGGAAACGGGCGCGGGCGAGATCCATGTCGACCCGGCGCTGGGCCTGCGGGCGCGCGTGCCGATCGACCGGATGCTGGCGTTTACTGCCGGGCTGAAGAACGGGCAGGCGCCCGGCAGCTTGGTAGCAGGCATCGGCGCCGCCTGACCCTGTCTTGCTCCTTCCCCCTCTGGGGGAGGGAGAAAAACCTAGAAGTCCACGGTGCAGCTGTCGCCCAGCGCCTCGCGCCACACACGCACGCGGGCCAGCGAGGGCCGCAAGTCCGGCAGCGCATCCGCAATGAACACGCACAGGTTCTCCAGTGTCGGCGGATGCAGTCCGGCCACGTCGTCCAGCAGGTGATGATCGAGCTGCTCGCGCACATCTTCCAATCGCCGGCGCAGTAGCCCCAGGTCGATCACCATCCCCGTCACTGGATCGCGCTCCCCTGCAAGCCACACCTCCGCGTGGTACGTGTGGCCGTGGATACGGCGGCTGCCTTCGACTTCGATCTCGCGCTTCAGTGTGTGGGCGGCGTCGAAGAAAAAGCGTTGGCTGATGGTGAATCGCATCGTCAAAAAAGAAACTCAGAGGAAAAAGGGCTGCAGTGTCAGCGGATCCCGGTGATCTTGTGCGTCTGCACGCTCAGGCGCCAAACCGGCTGCTTCATGCATTCGGCAATGCAAAGCTCGGTGTTCGCGACCCGATCGGGCCCGTCCATCGGCTGCAGGAAGCGGTGCGTGAACTCGCCCGTGCGCGCCATCGTGTCGAGGTCGAACTCGGTCTGCGGCCACACCAGCTTCAGCTCCTGGCCGCGCTGCTGCACCCATGGCGCGCCGGCCTTGGGGCTGATGCACAGCCAGTCGATGCCTTCGGGCGCCTCGACCGTGCCGTTGCTCTCGACTGCGATGCGGAAGCTCCGCGCGTGCAGCGCGTCGACCAGCGCGGCGTCTACCTGCAGCAACGGCTCGCCGCCGGTCAGAACCACGAGGCGATGGTCGGCATCTGCGGCTGGCCATTGCGCGGCGATGGTGTCGGCAAGCAGGTCGGCGGTCTTGAACTTGCCGCCCAGCGTGCCGTCGGTGCCCACGAAGTCGGTGTCGCAGAAACGGCAGACGGCGGAGGCTCGATCTTCCTCGCGGCCCGTCCAGAGGTTGCAGCCTGCAAAGCGACAGAACACGGCCGGCATGCCCGCCTGGCCGCCTTCGCCTTGCAGGGTGTAGAAGATTTCTTTGACGCTGTAAGTCATGAGGCCGGTGTGTCGATCTCGAGGTTGTCGATCAGCCGCGTGCTGCCCAGGCGTGCAGCAGCCAGCGCCACGAGCGGTTCACCCGCGGCCGGTGCCTGCAGGTCGGCGCGGCGCCGCAGCACAAGATAGTCCGGCTGCCAGCCGCGTTGCGTGAGCATCTGCATGGCCCGCGCTTCGATCGCGGCCAGGTCGCGCTCGCCCGCGCGCACCGCCGCGGCCATTGCCTTCAGCGCCTTCGACAGCTGCACGGCCTCGGCGCGTTCGCTCTCGCTCAGGTAGCCGTTGCGCGACGACAGCGCGAGGCCGTCGTCGGCGCGGAAGGTCTCGCCGCCCACGATCTCGATGGGCAGCGCGAACTGCCGCACCATGTGCCGGATCATCATCAGCTGCTGGTAGTCCTTCTTGCCGAACACGGCCACGCGCGGCTGCACGCACTGAAAGAGCTTCATCACCACCGTGCACACGCCGATGAAGAAGCCGGGGCGGAAATGCCCTTCGAGGATGTCGGCCAGCGCCGGGTCGGGGTGCACCTTGCAGGTCTGCGGCTCGGGGTAGAGCGCTTTCTCATCCGGCGCGAACAGCACGTCGCAGCCGGCGGTGCGCAGCTTCTCGCAGTCGCTGTCCCAGGTGCGCGGGTAGGTGTCGAAGTCTTCGTGCGGCAGGAACTGCAGGCGGTTCACGAAGATGCTGGCCACCGTCACGTCGCCCAGTGGCTTGGCCTGCTTCACCAGGGCCAGGTGGCCGTCGTGCAGGTTGCCCATGGTGGGGACGAAGGCGGGGCGCTTGAAGGCGGCCAGGTGGTCGCGAAGTTCGGCGATGGTGTGTGCGATGTACATGAGGGTTTCCTTCCTTACCAGGCGTGGAGTCGGTCGTCGGGGAAGCTGCCGTCCTTGACGGCCTGCACGTAGGCCTTGAGGGCGGGCAGCACGCCCGGCGCGTCGGCCATGAAGTTGCGCACGAACTTCGGCATCTTCCCGAGGTTGATGCCAAGCATGTCGTGCAACACCAGCACCTGCCCGGCGGTGGCCTTGCCGGCGCCGATGCCGATGGTGGCGCAGTGCTTCAGTTCGGCCGTGAGCTCGGCGGCCAGCGCGGCCGGCACCATTTCGAGCACCAGCATTGCGGCGCCCGCGTCCTGCAGCGCGTGGGCCTGCTGCTTCAGCAGCGCGCCGGCGGCGTCGCCCTTGCCCTGCACGCGGTAGCCGCCCAGTGCATGCACCGTCTGCGGCGTCAGGCCGAGGTGGGCGCACACCGGGATGCCGCGCTCGACCAGGAAGCGCACCGTGTCGGTGGTCCAGCCGCCGCCTTCGAGCTTGACCATGTGTGCGCCGGCCTGCATCAGCACGGTGGCGCTGCGCAGCGCCTGCTCGCGCGATTCCTGGTAGCTGCCGAAGGGCAGGTCGGCAATCAGCCAGGTCGTGCCCTGCACGCGGCGCAGGCCGCGCGAGACGCTGTCGGTGTGATAGCGCATGGTGTCCAGGCTCACGCCCACCGTGCTGTTCAGGCCCTGGCAGACCATGCCGAGCGAGTCGCCGACCAGCAGGCAGTCGATGCCCGCGGCGTCGGCCATGGCCGCGAAGGTGGCGTCGTAGGCTGTGAGCATCGCGATCTTCTCGCCGCGCGCATGCATGTCGGCCAGGCGCGGCAGGCTCACGGGCTTGCGCGATGCAGGCGGGGAGGCCGGCGGCAGCGTGCCGTAGGGCGAAGCGGGCGGCGTGTCGGTGATTGGGGGCGTGATGTTCGACATGGTTGGGTTTCTCCCTGCGGGCGTCGGTGGCCGGGCATCCTTGAGTGAAGAAAACGAAGCGGGTAGGGCTATCGGCCGTCCGGCGGCACCAGCACCGTGGGTGCGGTGGGCTCGGCGAGCGAAGGATAGTCGCGGCTGAAATGCAGGCCACGGCTCTCGTGGCGGGCCTGCGCGGAACGAACGATCAGCTCGGCCACCTGCACCAGGTTGCGCAGTTCGAGCAGGTCGCGCGTGACGTGGAAGTTCGCATAGAACTCCTGGATCTCGGCCTGCAGCAGCGCGATGCGGTGGCTCGCGCGCTCCAGGCGCTTGTTGGTGCGCACGATGCCGACGTAGTCCCACATGAAGCGGCGCAGCTCGTCCCAGTTGTGCGAGATGACCACGGCTTCATCGGCGTCGGTGACGCGGCTGTCGTCCCAGGCGGGCAGCTCGGCGAGCTCGCGCACCGGCGCCGATGCGATGGCGCTGGCCGCGGCGCGCGCGAACACCATGCACTCGACCAGCGAGTTGCTGGCCAGGCGGTTGGCGCCGTGCAGGCCGGTGCAGGCGGTCTCGCCGATGGCGTAGAGGCCCGGGATGTCGGTGCGCCCGCTCAGGTCGCTGAGCACGCCGCCGCAGGTGTAGTGCGCGGCCGGCACCACGGGAATGGGCTCGCGCGTGATGTCGATGCCCAGCTCCAGGCAGCGCGCGAGGATGTTGGGAAAGTGCTCCTTCAGGAACGCGGCCGGCTGGTGCGAGATGTCGAGGTGCACGCAGTTGAGGCCATGCTTCTTCATCTCGAAGTCGATCGCGCGGGCCACCACGTCGCGCGGCGCGAGTTCGGCGCGCTCGTCGTGCTTCGGCATGAAGCGGGTTCCGTCGGGAAGTTTGAGCAGCCCGCCTTCGCCGCGCACCGCTTCGCTGATCAGGAAAGACTTTGCATGCGGGTGATACAGGCAAGTCGGGTGGAACTGGATGAACTCCATGTTCGACACCCGACAGCCCGCGCGCCACGCGGCGGCAATGCCGTCGCCGGTGGCGGTGTCGGGGTTGGTGGTGTACAGGTACACCTTGCCCGCGCCGCCGGTGGCCAGGATGGTGTGCGGGGCGCGGAAGGCCAGCACCTCGTCGGTCTCGTCGTCGAGTGCGTAGAGGCCCAGGCAGGCCGGGTCATCGAGCCCGATCTTGGGCCCGGTGATCAAGTCGACCAGCGTGTGGTGCTCGAACAGCGTGATGTTCGGCGTGCGCCGCACCCGCTCGATCAGCACCTGCTGCACGGCCGCGCCGGTGGCGTCGGTCACGTGCACGATGCGGCGCTGGCTGTGGCCGCCCTCGCGCGTCAGGTGCAGGCCGCCGTCTTCCTCGGAAAAGGGCACGCCCAGCTCGCGCAGCCAGCCGATGGCCTCGGGTGCGTGCTCGACCACGAAGCGCGTGGCCTCGGGGTCGCACAGGCCGGCGCCGGCCACCAGCGTGTCTTCCACGTGCGCATCGAAGCTGTCGCCCGCCGCCAGCACGGCCGCGATGCCGCCCTGCGCCCAGGCGCTGGAGCCGTCGTTCAGCGCGCGCTTGGTCAGCACGGCCACGCGGTGCGTGGGCGCCAGGTGCAGCGCGGCCGAGAGGCCGGCCAGGCCGCTGCCGACGATGAGGACGTCGAAGTCGCGCACGGCGGAAGTCACTGGGTATGGGGACCGGTTGGGTCAGGCTGGCGAATAAGCCAATCTGACGTAGATAGGGGCGAAGGCCTCGGCCTGCGTGATTTCGATCAGCGTTTCCTTCGCGAGCTCCAGCATCGCGATGAAGGTGACGATGAGCACGGGCGTACCGCGCGACACGTCGAACAGCTTCTCGAATTCGACGAAGCGCTGTCCCTGCAGGTGGCGCAGCACGATGCTCATGTGCTCGCGCACGTTGAGCTCTTCGCGCGAGATCTTGTGGTGCTGCACGAGCTTGGCGCGCTTCATGATGTCGGCCCACGCATCGCGCAGCTCGACCACGTCCACGTCGGGGAAGCGCGGCTTCAGCGACTGCTCGATGTAGACCTGCGCCTTCCAGAAGTCGCGTCCGTACGTGGGCGTGGCGCTGAGGGCGGCGGCCTGCAGCTTGGTCTGCTCGTATTCGAGCAGGCGGCGCACGAGCTCGGCGCGCGGATCTTCGGCCTCTTCGCCGTCGGCCACCTTCTTGGGCGGCAGCAGCATGCGCGACTTGATCTCGATCAGCATCGCGGCCATCAGCAGATATTCGGCCGCGAGTTCGAGGTTGGTCTGGCGGATCTCGTCGACGTAGCTCAGGTACTGCCGCGTGAGCCCCGCCATCGGGATGTCGAGGATGTTGAAGTTCTGCTTGCGGATCAGGTAGAGCAGCAAGTCCAGCGGGCCTTCGAAGGCCTCCAGGAACACCTGCAGCGCCTCGGGCGGGATGTACAGGTCCTTCGGCATCGCGAACAGCGGCTCGCCATAGAGCCTCGCGAGCGCGACCTGGTCGACCACGTCGGGCATGTCGACCACCAGCGTGCCGTTGTCCTCGTCGCTCTTCATCGGGTCATTGCTATCGTTTCAATAGCGACCAGCGCAATGCGGACGGGAGCGTGCTGCCAATTCGGCATCGGGAAATCGGCATCGGGGAATTACTTGGCCTGGGTCTGGTAGACGTACGGCTGCATCGGTACGCGGGCTTCGCTGTACTCCTCCAGCAGGCTGCGGTCGAGGTGCTTGTCCCAGAGGAGGGCGCGGCCGGCGCGCTGTTCGGCTTCCAGCGTTGGCTTCTTTTCCTTCATCTCCTCGATGAAGTTCGTGATCTCGGAGGTGTAGTGGGGGCGGCGGAAGATGGACATAGACTGGACCTTTATGACGCGAATTTTACCGGGGACGGCATGAAGCAACGGCGAGGATGGCAGATCGGCATGGCAACAGGGTTTCTGGCGGCGGTGATGGCTCTCGTGGGATGCGACTCGAAGAACATCTCCGAGCTTGAAGAGGGCGTGTCCACAGAGGCCGACGTGCGGGCCCGTTTCGGCCAGCCCGAGAACGTCTGGGACGCCCCAGGCGGTGGCCGGGTGTTCGAGTACAACCGCCAGCCGGCGGGCCAGAAGAACTACATGATCACCATCGGTGCCGACGGCAAGATGAGCGCGCTGCGCCAGGTGCTCACGCCCGAAAACTTCGCCAAAGTGCAGCCCGGCATGATGATGGAAGACCTGCGCAAGATGCTGGGCAAGCCCGCCAAGGTCACGCCCTATGCGCTCAAGCGCGAGACCGAATGGGAATGGCGCTGGGTGCAGCCGCCGAACTCGGCCATGGTCTTCACCGCCACGCTGAACGACGACCAGCGCGTGGTGCGCAGCGGCTCTTCGCCTGACCGGGGTACCGAAGCCCCGTAGTCTCCATGGCGGCTACGCGCCGTGCGACGCGCCGGGCTGGCCCGTCGTCAATTCCTCGGCAAAGCCCGAACGCACCAGCACCTCGAGCGGCTGCGGCTGCAACGACTCGATGCGCAGCAACCCGTCGCGCGCCAGCACCGCCCGGTGCAGTTGCCGCAGCGCATCGACACCGGTGGCGTCGATGTAGATCAGGTGCGTGGCGTCCAGCACCACCGTCATGCCGCGCGGCGCGCGCTCGGCGGCGTTCACCGCCTCGTCGAGCTTGGCCGCCGCGCCGAAGAACAGCGCGCCGTATAGGCTGTAGGTGAGCACCGGCGGCTGCAGCGTGACCAGTTCGACGCTGAACAGCCCGTTCATGCGCCGGATGAAGAGGGCGCAGGCCAGCACGATGCCCACCTGCACCGCCACCGTCAGGTCGAACACCACGGTGAGGAAGAAGGTGCCCAGCATCAGAAGCCGGTAATGCCGGCTGAAATGCCGCAGCTGCGTGGGCGTGAACTCGCGCCATTCGCCCATGTTCAGGCCCACGAACACCAGGATGCCTGCCAGCACCGCGAGCGGCACGTGGCGCGCCAGCGGCGCGGCCAGCAGCACCACCGCCAGCAGCGTGATCGCATGCACGATGCCCGCGATCGGCGAGGTGCCGCCCGAGCGGATGTTGGTGACCGTGCGCGCGATGGTGCCGGTGGCCGGCATGCCGCCGAAGAAGGGCGTGACGATGTTCGCGATGCCCTGCGCCATCAACTCCTGGTTGGGGTCGTGGCGCGGCTGGCCGCTGAGCTGGTCGGACACGCGCGCGCACAGCAGCGACTCGATGGCGCCGAGCAGCGCGATGGTCAGCGTGGGCGTCACGAGCTGCTTCACCGTCTCCCACGAGAAATCGGGCAGCGCGAAGGCCGGCACGCCTTCGGGAATGCCGCCGAAGCGCGTGCCGATGGTTTCCACCGGCAGCTCGAAGCCCCATGACACCAGCGTGAGCGTGACCAGCGCCACGATGGGCCCCGGCATGCGCGCGCCCACCTGCACGGCGCGCGTGCGCGCCACCCGGCCAGCGACGCGCAGCACCGCGGTGCCCACCTTCGAGTCGCTGCTCAGCAGCAACGGCCACAGCAGCAGCCCGGCCACGCAGGCAATGCCGAGCCCGAAGGCATAGGGGTTGAAAGTGCTGATTTGCAGCGCCATCGCATGCAGCTGCGAGAACACGTCGGCCGGCATCTTCGCCACCGTCAGCCCGAGCAGGTCTTTGAGCTGCGACAGCAATATCAACACCGCGATGCCATTGGTGAAGCCCACCACGATCGACAGCGGCACGAAGCGCACCAGCCGCCCCAGCCCGAACAACCCCGCCATGAACAGCAGCACGCCCGCGCACGCGGTGGCAATCAGCAGGTTCGCCACACCATAGCGCTCGACGATGCCGTAGACGATCACGATGAACGCCCCCGCCGGCCCGCCGATCTGCACCGCCGAGCCGCCCAGCAGCGAGATCAGGAAGCCCGCGATGATCGCCGTCCAGATGCCCGCCTCGGGCTTGAGCCCCGAGGCGATGGCAAAGGCCATGGCCAGCGGCAGCGCGACGATGCCGACCGTGGCGCCCGCGCCCAGGTCCTTGAAGAAGCGCTCGCGGTCGTATCCCGCGAGCGCGTCCATCAGGCGTGGGCGGAAGCGGGTGAGGTTCAGCGGGGAATGCATGAGTCGTTCATTGTGGACTGCCCCCTGCCGTGCGGCAGGCCGCAGACGGGTGGGTCATGCCGATGCGAACTTTCGCTCAACTTATCCGGAACAAAGGATCCCGATACATTTTTGACATTCATTGACATTTGGTCACCGAAATTACCGAGGTCCGTCCGATGCACATCCTGCTTGTCGCAAGCGCGTTCAACAGCCTGACGCAACGGGTTCTCGCCGAACTCCAGGATCGCGGCCACACCGTCGGGGTGGAGCTGGCCCTCGGCAATGACGAGGCCCTGCGCGAAGCCGTGCGGCTGCATTCGCCCCAGCTCATCGTGGCGCCGATGCTGACCACCGCCATTCCCCAGGACATCTGGACCGCCCACACCTGCCTGATCGTGCATCCCGGCCCGCCGGGCGACCGGGGGCCCTCGTCGCTCGACTGGACGCTGCAGGGCGGCGTCGAAAGCTGGGGCGTCACCGTGCTCGAGGCCGTGGCCGAAATGGATGCGGGCGATGTCTGGGCATGGTCGCCGCTGAAGGTGCCGCCGCTGGCCGGCAAGAGCGACCTCTACCGCGGCGAGGTGGCCGACGCCGCGCTCGATGCGGTGCTGCTGGCGGTGGAGCGCTTCGCCTCGGGCAAGTACAAGCCTCAGAAGCAGAAGACCGCAGCCCTTGCCGCCGGCTGGCGGCCCTTCATGAAGCAGGCGCAGCGCCGCATCGACTGGGCGACCGACACGACCGAGTTTGTGCTGCGCCAGTTGCGCGCGGCCGATTCGCAGCCCGGCGTGCTCGACGAATTGCTGGGCGCGCAGTGGTACCTGCACGGCGGCCATCCCGAAGACGAGCTGCGCGGCAACACGCCCGGCGAGCTGATCGCCACCCGCGCCGGTGCCGTCTGCCGAGCCACTGTCGACGGTGCGGTATGGATCGCGCAACTGCGCCCCTGGCGCGAGTCCGGCTCACGGCTGCCCAGCTACAAGCTGCCGGCCGTGCAGGCGCTCGGCGAGCTGCTGCCCTTCGAAGTGCCGGAGGTGCCAGCACCGCTGCAGTTGCCGGCCGGACGCCGCACCTGGTCCGACATCCGCTACAGCGAGCATGGCGCGGTCGGCGTGCTGAACTTTTCATTCCCAGGTGGCGCGATGAGCACCGTGCAGTGCCGCCGGCTGCTGCAGGCCTATCGCTTCGCCTGCACCCGTCCGACCTCGGTGCTGCTGCTCGGCGGCCTGCGCGATTTTTTCTCCAACGGCATCCACCTCAACGTGATCGAGGCGGCCGACGACCCGGCCGAGGAGTCGTGGGCCAACATCCACGCAATGAACGACCTGGTCGAGGCGGTGCTGAGCACCACCGACCGCCTCACCGTGTCGGCACTCGGCGGCAATGCGGCGGCTGGCGGCGTGATGCTCGCGCTGGCGGCCGACGAAGTGTGGTGCCGCGACGGCGCCGTGCTCAACCCGCACTACACGCTGATGGGCCTGCACGGCTCCGAATACTGGACTTACACCCTGCCGCGCCGCGTCGGCGCCGCCGAGGCGCAGCGTTTGACCCAATCGGCCCTGCCCGTGAGCGCCAGGCGCGCCGTCGAACTCGGCATGGCCGAGCGCGTGCTGCAGGCCGCGCCGGAAGAGTTGGGCGATGAAGTGACGCGGCTGGCCGCGCAACTGGCCGCCTCGCCGGACCTGGCCGCGCGCATCGCGAAGAAGCAGGCGGCGCGCGCGCAAGACGAAGCCGCAAAGCCGCTGCAGCAGTACCGCGATGAAGAACTGGCGCACATGCGCCGCAATTTCTTCGATGCCAGCGAGCCGCACCGCGCATTGCGGTCCGCGTTCGTGCGCAAGGAGAAGGCGCTGCACACGCCGCCGCATGTCGCCCGATTGGGGCTCGCCGCGGACTGAGCGGGCGCAGGCCGCGGCCTTCCGTCGTCAGGGTTGCGCCAGCTCCGCAAGAATCGCTTCGCGGTCCTGGTCCAGCCGTGGCGGCTGCCGCAGCACCTGCGTGCGGTGGCCACCCACGTGCACCGGGTTGCCCGCCACCGTGAGCGGCCGGCCGCTCTGCGTGCGCACCTGCACCAGCATCTCGCGCGCCTGCACCTGCGGGTCGTTCACCACCGCGGCCACGTCGTTGTAGCCGCCCGTGGGAATGTTGTGCTGCATCAGCAGCGCCTGCCAGTGCGCGCAAGTCGCCGACGCCAGGCGCTCTTCGAGCAACTGCTTCAGCACCTCGTGGTGCTGGCAGCGCCCGGGGTTGGTGGCAAAGCGCTCGTCGTCCTGCAGTGCCGGCAATTCCAGCACCGTGCACAGGCGCTGGAACAGCGCGTCGTTGCCCGCCGCGATCACGAACCAGCCGTCGGAAGCACGGAACACGTCGAAGGGCGTGATCGACGGGTGCCGCGAGCCGATGGGCCCCGGCGCGCGGCCATCGGCCTCCATGCGCGAGATCGCGTTCTCGAGCAGCGCGACCTGGCAGTCGAGCATCGCCACGTCGACCCTGTCTCCCAGGCCGGTGCGCCCGCGCTGCAGCAATGCGGCCTGCGTGCCGATGGCCGCATACAGGCCCGCGCCCAGGTCGCCGATCGAGACGCCCACGCGCGTCGGCGGCGCGCCGGGGTGGCCGGTCAGGCTCATGATTCCGCCCATCGCCTGCACCACCATGTCGTAGGCGGGGCGCCTGCTGTAAGGCCCCGTCTGTCCGAAGCCCGAGACCGAGGTGAACACCAGTTTCGGAAAGCGCGCATGCAGCGTCGGCCAGTCGTAGCCTAGCTTTTCCATCGTGCCGGGTCGGAAGTTTTCGACCAGCACGTCGGCCGTGGCCAGCAACGACTCGAAAACCGCCCGGTCGGCCGGCGCCTTCAGGTCCAGCGCAATCGACTCCTTGTTGCGGTTGACCGACATGAAGTAGGCCGAGTCGCCCTCGACGAACGGGCCGATCTGGCGGGCATCGTCGCCCAGCCCCG
The DNA here is from genome assembly GCF_057814215.1 of Variovorax sp. F042. NCBI lineage: Bacteria > Pseudomonadati > Pseudomonadota > Betaproteobacteria > Burkholderiales > Comamonadaceae > Variovorax > Variovorax sp. F042. Next base: position 92,895 of record NZ_JBVASX010000007.1, on the reverse strand, counting down.
GCTGCTCCACCTTGATGACGCGCGCGCCCAGGTCGGCAAGCAGCAGCGTGCAGTACGGGCCCGCGAGCACGCGCGTCAGGTCGATGACGGTAAAGCCGTGCAGCGGGCCCGCCGTGGCTGCGGCTGTGGCTGCGGACGCGTTGGAAGAAGTGCCCGGCATCATTCGACGGTCGCGCCCGAGCGCTCGGTGAGTTCCTTCGATTTCGCGCCTTCGGCCGTGGCCCAACTGCGGAACTCGGCGAGCGATTTCGATGGCGCCGATTCGTTGCCCGACTTTTCCATCCGCGCCTTCACGTCGGGGTCGTTCAGTGCCGCCACGCTGGCGTCGAACAGCTTCTGCGCCATTTCAGGCGGCAGGCCGGCCGGTGCGAACAGGCCGAACCAGAAGGTGTAGTCGTAGCCCTTCACGCCGGCCTCGGCAATGCTCGGCACATCGGGAAAGAGCGGCGAGCGCTGGCCTGAGGTCACGGCCAGCACGCGCAGCTTCTGGCCCTGGGCCATCGGCAATACCGACGGCGGCGTGCCGAAGGTCAGTTGCACATCACCCGCGGCAACTGCCTGGATCGACGGGGCGCCGCCCTTGTAGGGCACATGCAGCATCGTCACGCCGGCCGCCTTTTCGAACGACAGGCCCGCAAGGTGGGTCACCACGCCGGTGCCCGACGACGAATAGGCCAGCTTGCCCGGGTTCTGCCGCGCTTCGGCAATCAGTGCCTGCACGGTCTTTGCGCTCACGTCCTTGTTGACGGCGAGCAGCATCGGGGCCGAGCTCCAGCGCGAGATGGGCACGAAGCTCTTCGCGCCGTCGTACTTCACGGCTTTGTAGAGCAGCTTGTCGCTGCCGTATAGGTTGGCGCTGCCCAGCAGCAGCGTGTAGCCGTCGGGCGCCGCGCGCGCCACCTGGTCCGACGCGATGGTGGTGCCCGCGCCGGGCTTGTTGTCGATGATCACCGGCTGCCCCAGCAGCTTGGCCATCTTGTCGCTGACGATGCGTGCCACCGTGTCGGCCCCGCCGCCGGCGGGAAAGCCCACCACCAGCGTGATCGGCCGCGTGGGGTAGCTGTCCGCCAGGGCGCCGGCCGAAGCCAGCAGCGCCGCGGCGGCGAATGAAATGGCGCGAAGTTGTTGCTTCATGTCTTTGTCTCCGGTTTCTTGTCGTATCGATGGAGAGGGCGGCGCCCGGTCAGCGGCCCTTGAAGACCGGCAGGCGCTTCTCGCGCCAGGCACGGCCGCCCTCGGCCAGGTCTTCGGAAGCGACGGTGCGCTGCACTTCGCGCTGGATCGAAGCGGCGTCGGCACTGCCGCGCGCAATCTGGTTCAGGTGCTTCTTCATGCCGAGCAGCGCCAGCGGCGCCATGCCGGCGAGCGTGGTGCGCAGGCGCAGTACTTCGGCGTCGAGCGCCTGTGCGTCGTCGACCAGTTGCGTGAGAAAGCCGCAGTCGCGCATGGCGGGACCGTCGAGCTTTTCGGCGGTCAAAAAGAGCCGCTTGGCCGTGTCCAGCCCGAGCCGCGACACATAGCGCTCCATGCCGCTCTGGTAGTAGTGCAGGCCGAGCCGGGCGGCGGGCATGAATGTCTCGGCGCCGCGCACGCCCACGCGGAAGTCGCAGGCCAGCACCAGGTCGGTGGCGCCGCCGAAGACGCCGCCATGCACCGCCGCGATGGTGACGGCGCGGCAGTTTTCGAGCGCATCGACCATGTCGCCGAAGCTGCGCCCCTCGGTCTGGCTGCTGGAGGCCACCTCTGATATATCGTAGCCGCTGCAAAAGTACTTGCCCTCGGACCGGAGGACCAGCACCAGCACTTCAGGTGAGCGATTCACCGTCTCCACGAGGCGAACCAGCTCGGGCAGGTCCTCCGGCACGAGCTTGTTCGCGGCCTGCGGGCGGCGCAGCGTCAGGAAGGCGACCGGGCCTTCGATGTGGAGTGTTGGGAGCATTGATGTACCAAATGACTGAATTGATATATCTGTAAGGTTAGCTAATATCGCGATTCCCATGCAACCCGCGAAAACCCTCGACACCCCCAGCCTGCAGGACCAGATCCGTGGCCGGCTCGAAAAAGACATCCAGCAAGGCACGCTGTCGCCCGGCATGCCCATCGACGAAAAGGCGCTGGCGCTGAGCTTCAACACCTCGCGCACGCCGGTGCGCGAGGCGCTGCTGCTGCTGAGTGCGCGCGGCCTGGTCGACATCGTTCCGCGCACCGGCATCTACGTGCGCCAGCTGCGGGCGAACGAACTGGTCGCGATGATGGAAGCGCTGGGCGAGCTTGAAGGCGTGCTGGCGCGGCTGGCGGCGTTGCGCATCGGCCCGGCGTTGCGCGACGAGTTGCTGCGCGCGCTGGCCGGCACCGCCGCGCAGGCGGAGGCGAACGACGCGGAGGCCTACCAGCAGGCCAACGCCGTGCTGCACGACGTGATCTACCGTGCCAGCGGCAATCCGTTCATCGTCGAGCAGGCGCAGACGGTGCGCCTGCGCATCGCGGCTTACAGGGGGCGGATGTTCGAGAAACCCGGGCGCCTGGCCGCTTCACAGCGGGAGCACGAACGGGTGGTGGAGTGGATCCTGAAGGGCCACGCGGACAACGCCGCGGAGGCGATGCGCGACCACATCTCGGTGGGCGGCAAGGTGTTTGCCGACCTCGTGCTGAACAACAAGTTCGGCTAGCCCGGCCAGTCGCCCGGCCGGACCTGTTTTTCTTTTTCTTCTTCTCTTTCAGCGAACGCGCATGCCCGGCGTCGCGCCCGGCCACGGCTCGAGCACATGGATGCCCGGGTGGGCCTTTTCGTCGCCATGGCTCGCAGCCAGAACCATGCCTTCGCTGACGCCGAACTTCATCTTGCGCGGCGCGAGGTTGGCGACCAGCACCGTGAGCTTGCCCACGAGTTGCTCGGGCTGGTAGGCCGATGCGATGCCGCTGAACACGTTGCGGGTCTTGCCCTCGCCGGCGTCGAGCGTCAGGCGCAGCAGCTTGGTCGAGCCTTCGACCTTCTCGCAGGCCACGATCTTCGCGATGCGCAGGTCGATCTTCGCGAAGTCGTCGATGGTGATGGTGGGCGCGATGGCTTCGCCGCCCGGCAGCGCTTCTTCCGCCGCGGCTGCAACCGGTGCGGGCTCGGGCGCGTCGAACAGCTTGTCGACCAGCTTGGCATCGGCACGCTGCATCAGGTGCTTGTACTCGCCGATGGCGTGGCCCGCGGGCAGTGACTGCGCCGCGTCCGTCCAGACCAGCGGCGAAATCTTCAGGAAGGCTTCGACGTTCACAGCCAGCGCCGGCAGCACCGGCTTCAGGTACAGCGTGAGCAGGCGGAAGGCCTCGATGCACACGGTGCACACGTCGTGCAGCCGCGCCTCGGCACCTTCCTTCTTGGCCAGCTCCCAGGGCTTGTTCTGGTCGACGTATTCGTTCACCTTGTCGGCCAGCGCCATCACCTCGCGCAGCGCGCGGGCGTAGTCGCGGCCGTCGTACAGAGAGTGCAGCTGCGGCGCTGCATCGCGCAGCGCGAACAGCAGTGCGTCGCCGTCGGCCGACACCTCGCCCAGCTTGCCGCCGAAGCGCTTGCCGATGAAGCCAGCGGCGCGGCTCGCGATGTTGATGTACTTGCCCACGAGGTCGCTGTTGACGCGCGCGACGAAGTCCTCGGGATTGAAGTCGATGTCCTCGTTGCGGCCGTTGAGCTTGGCGGCGATGTAGTAGCGCAGCCATTCGGGATCGAGTCCGATCGACAGGTACTTGAGCGGGTCGATGCCGGTGCCGCGGCTCTTGCTCATCTTCTCGCCGCTCACCGTGAGGTGGCCGTGCACGTACACGGCGTCGGGCGCCTTGCGGCCGCTGAAGTGCAGCATCGCGGGCCAGAACAACGTGTGGAAGGTGATGATGTCCTTGCCGATGAAGTGCACCTGCTCCAGGTCGGGGTCGGCCATGTACTCGGTGTACGAGATGCCGTCGCCGCCGAGTTCGATGCAGCGCTTGTCGAGCAGGTTCTTCAGCGAAGCCAGGTAGCCCACGGGCGCGTCGAGCCACACGTAGAAGTACTTGCCCGGCGCATCGGGAATCTCGATGCCGAAGTAGGGCGCGTCGCGGCTGATGTCCCAGTCGCCGAGGCCGCCCTTGCCTTCGTCGTCCTTGTAGAGCCATTCGCGGATCTTGTTCTGCACCTCGGGCTGCACGTGGCCCGCGGCGGCGGTCCATTCCTTCAGGTAGGCCTCGCAGCGCGGGTCGGAGAGCTTGAAGAAGAAGTGCTCCGAGCTGCGCAGTTCGGGCTTTGCACCCGACAGGGCCGAGTAGGGGTTGATCAGCTCGGTGGGCGCGTACACGGCGCCGCACACCTCGCAGTTGTCGCCGTACTGGTCCTTCGAATGGCAGTTGGGGCACTCGCCCTTGATGAAGCGGTCGGCCAGGAACATGCCCTTTGCGGGGTCGTAGAACTGCTCGACGCTCTTGGTGGCAATCAGGCCGTTGGCGCGCAGGTCGCGGTAGATGTCCTGCGCCAGTTGGTGGTTCTCGGGCGCATCGGTCGAGTGCCAGTTGTCGAAGGAGATGTAGTAGCCGTCGAGATACGGCTTGCGGCCCGCGGCGATCTCGGCCACGAAGGCCTGCGGCGTCACGCCGGCCTTGTCGGCCGCGATGGTGATGGCCGCGCCGTGCGCGTCGTCGGCACAGACGAAGTTGACGTCGGCGCCATTCATTCGCTGGTTCCGCACCCAGATGTCGGCCTGGATGTACTCCATCATGTGGCCGATATGGAACTTGCCGTTGGCATACGGCAGGGCGGTGGTGACGAAGAGCTTGCGCGGGGCGGACATCGGGAAGGGCGCTTTCGGGAGTGGCTGACTGGACTGACTGACGGGAACCGGGCATTTTAGGTGGCGGCGTCCCGGGAGGTGTTCGATGGCAGCATCGACCCCATGACGCATGCCATCGAACTCGCCGCCTACATCGCCGGATTCACCGGTTCGCCCCTGGCGCCATGGGCTGCCTCGCTGCCCTGGGAACTGCCGCCGCGCGCCCCTGAAATCGTGCGCCGGTTGCTGGCCGGGCTGCCCGCCGGCGACTACGTCGTCGAGGGCGAAGTCGCCGTTCACCGCAGCGCCCGGGTCGAGCCGGGCGCGGTGCTCAAGGGTCCGTTGATCCTCGGGGCGGACTGTTTCGTGGCCGCCGGCGCCTACCTGCGCGGCGGCAACTGGGTCGACGCCCGCTGCACCATCGGGCCGGGCGTGGAGCTGAAATCGTCCTTCGTTTTCGAGGGCACGGCGCTCGCGCACTTCAACTTCGTCGGCGACTCGGTGATCGGCGCGGGCGTCAACATGGAAGCCGGCAGCATCATCTGCAACCACCGCAACGAGCGTGCCGACAAGCAGATCCTCGTGCGAAGTGGCGAGGGCGGCTCGCTGCAGGGCACGGGCTGCGACAAGTTCGGTGCGCTCGTCGGAGATGGGGCGCGCATCGGCGCCAATGCGGTGATCGCGCCCGGTGCCCTGCTTGTGCCGGGCCGCGTCGTGGACCGCATGACGCTGGTGGACGAGGAATTGCCCGGCCGATAAAGTCGAGGCGACAAACAGGGAGGAAGAAGACCATGTCTGACGATCGCTTTGCCCCACCGACCGCGGAAGTGCTGATGCCTGTCGTCGCGCCGCAAGTGCCAGATGCCATACGCAAGAAGATCCGTCTTGCCTGGGGCGCCGGCCTGGTTTCGGCGGCGGTGACGCTCATCTTCGTTCTGATCGCGGTTTCGGGGACGAGCCTGCTCGGCTTCGGTCTCGCGCAACTGCTGGACGTCGCGGTGATCCTGGGGCTGTCCTTCGGGATCTACAGGAAGAGCCGTGTTTGCGCGGTACTGATGCTGCTCTACTTCATTTATTCCAAGTTCCTGATGATGCGCATCGGCGGTATCAGCGGTGGCAACGTGTTCACTTCGCTGCTCTTCCTCTATTTCTACGTACAGGGCGTCATCGGCACCTTCGCGTACCACAAACACCTCAAGCAGAAGGTGCCTTGAGCGTGGGGGCGCTCGGCACTGTCTCGCGCGCGACGTATGCTCCAGCCCCCGATACAGAAAGCGAGACGCAGCCGATGACCACCCCCTCCATTCCCGCAACCCTGATCCCCGGCGACGGCATCGGCCCCGAAATCGTCGACGCCACGCTGGCCGCGCTCGATGCGCTGAAGGCACCCTTCACCTGGGACACGCAGATCGCCGGCCTGGGCGGCGTCAAGGCGTCGGGCGATCCGCTGCCGCAAGCCACGCTGGACAGCATCCGCCGCACCCGCCTAGCCCTGAAGGGCCCGCTCGAAACCCCTTCGGGCGGTGGGTATCGCTCATCGAACGTGCGGCTGCGCGAGGAATTCCAGCTGTACGCCAACCTGCGCCCTGCGCGCACCATCATTCCCGGCGGCCGCTTCGACAAGATCGACCTGGTGGTCGTGCGCGAGAACCTCGAAGGCCTCTACATCGGCCACGAGCACTACGTGCCCATCGACGGCGACCCGCACGCCGTGGCCATGGCCACCGGCATCAACACCCGCCAGGGCAGCCGCCGCCTGCTCGAATACGCCTTCGAGACGGCAGTGGCCACGGGCCGCAAGAAGGTCACGATCGTGCACAAGGCCAACATCATGAAGGCGCTCACGGGCATCTTCCTGGAGACCGGCCTGGACCTCTACGAGAAGAAGTACAAGGGCAAGTTCGAGCTCGACACGGTCATCATCGACGCCTGCGCGATGAAGCTGGTGCTCAACCCCTGGCAGTTCGACATGCTGGTCACCACCAACCTGTTCGGCGACATCCTGTCCGACCTCGTGGCGGGCCTGGTCGGTGGCCTTGGCATGGCGCCCGGCGCCAACATCGGCGCCGACGCCGCGATCTTCGAGGCGGTGCACGGCTCCGCGCCCGACATCGCCGGCAAGGGCATCGCCAACCCCACCGCACTGCTGCTGGCGGCCGCGCTGATGCTCGACCACGTGAAGCTGCCCGAACTGGCCACGCGCCTGCGCACGGCCATCGACGAGACGCTGAACATCGACAAGGTGCGCACGGGCGACCTCGGCGGCACGGCGGGCACGGCGGCGTTCACGAAGGCGCTGGTCGGCCGCATCAACGGCGGTTGACCGGAGCGGGGCTCGCGGGCGCTGCATGAGAAGGCTTCTGCTGCTCCTGGGGGCTCTGCTGTTCGCAGGCTTCGCTGCGGCCGACCCGCGCTTCACCGTGGTGAAGGTCGACCTGCGTACCGAGCGGCTCGAACTGTTCCTGCGCGACGACGCGGGCGTGCCGTTCAAGCGTTTCGACCGGCTCGATGCCTGGCTGAAGGAGCGTCACCGCCAACTGGGCTTCGCGGTGAACGCCGGCATGTACCACGAGGATTTTTCCCCGGTCGGCCTGCTGGTGCGCAATGGCCGCGAAGAGGCGCCGCTCAACCTGGCCGACGGTGCCGGCAATTTCTTCCTCAAGCCCAACGGCGTATTCCTCGTGTCGGACACGGGGCCGCGCGTGGTCGAGTCGTCGGAATACCCGGCGCTGGCGCAGGGCGTACGCCTCGCCACGCAGTCGGGCCCGCTGCTGCTGCGCCGCGGCGTCGTGCACCCCGCTTTCATTCCCCATTCCGATTCGCGCAAGATCCGCAACGGCGTCGGTGTGATCGGTCACACGGCGATCTTCGTCATCAGCGAGACGCCGGTGAATTTCTACGAGTTCGCGCTCTACTTCCGCGATGTGCTCCACTGCCGGGACGCGCTGTATCTCGACGGCACGGTTTCGGCACTGCATTCGACGGCGCTGCACAGAAGCGATTTCGTGCGGGAACTGGGGCCTATCCTTGGCGTCGCGTCGCCCTGAGTGCGGCGCCTGCCTGCCTTCTGCGTTTCATCATCGATCCCCGAGCCATGTCCACCACACCGCTGCCCGTTCTGTCCCTTCTCGAAACCCGTGTCCTCGGCGTGCTGGCCGAAAAGCAGCGCACCGTGCCCGACAGCTACCCGCTCACGCTCAATTCCCTGCTGTCGGGCTGCAACCAGAAGACCAGCCGAAACCCCGTGCTCGAACTCGCCGAGTCGCAGGTGCAGGCCGCCATCGACAGCCTGAAGGGCTACAGCCTTGTCGCGGAAACCAGCGGCGGGCGCGCCTTCCGCTACGAGCACAACATCGACCGCGTGCTGCGCATCCCGTCGCAGTCGGTCATCCTGCTCACCGTGCTGATGCTGCGCGGGCCGCAGACGGCGGGCGAATTGCGCATCGCCTGCGACCGCATGCACAACTTCGCCGACATCTCGTCGGTCGAAGGTTTTCTGAATGAACTCGCTGAACGACAGGCCGGTGCGCTGGTGGTGAAGCTGGCGCGCCTGCCCGGTGCGCGCGAGAGCCGCTGGGCGCATCTGCTGAGCGGTGCGCCGGCGGAAGAGGTGGCTGGGCCCTCCGATGTGCCTTATGCCGCGCACGACGTGTCGCTGGGCGAGGTCGCGGCGCTGAAAGCCAATGTGGCGCGGCTCGAAGCCGAGGTAGCGTCGCTGAAGGCGCTGCTGGGGCGCGTGTGTTCCGAGCTGGGAATTTCCGAAGAGGGCTGATCGCACCACTTCACGCGGGCTTCACGCGGCCCGCACATTCGGTGTCTAACTTCGGCCTCCATTGCACACATCAATGGAGCACCGGCCATGGACAACGGACCCATCGGACACACCGCAGCGTGGCGCGACCACATGCCCTTCGACGACATCACCCGGCGCGCACTCGCGTGTCTTGCCCTCCTGGCGGGCGTCGCGAGCCTCTATGCGTTTTTCTGCTGGGCCGCTTCAGCCACCGGCTTCTTCTTTTTCGAGGGCTATCGCCATACCTGGGAGGGCCTGGGCACGGCACTCGCGTTCCGGGACATGGACACGGCGTATTACCTGCTCAGCTGGGTCTTCTCTGTGTTCGGCGGGCTGTTGGGCTGGGCCGCGCTGATCGGGTTTGCCGTGACGCATCGGCGTGGCTGGGATGCGGTCTCGCGCTGGATCAAGATCGGCTGCGCGGTCGGCGCGGCGGCTGGGCTGGCGTTCGAGCCCGGCCGGCTGCTGGCGCTGGGGCCCATCGTCTGCGTGATGGCGCTGCTGTTGCGGTCGATGCTGATGCCGGCAAGGATTGCGATCAGCCCGAGGCAACAGGTACATCAAGGCTGAGCTTCACCGCATCCATCGTGACCAGCGTGCGAAAGCGCTTCACGTTGTTGCTCTGGAAGAAAAGCTGCCGCGTCAGCGCCGTGTATTGCGCCATGTCGCGCACCACGAAGACGAGGATGAAGTCCCACTCGCCCGTCACGTAGTAGCACTGCTGTACCTGCGGGCAGTCCCTGAAGCTCTGCTTCATTGCGTCGAGCAGTTCGATCTGCTCGCTCTCCGTTTCCACCTCCGCCACGATGGTCAGCGGGTGGCCCAGCGCGGCGGGCGACAGCACCGCGCCGTAGCGCTGGATCACGCCCTCGTCGCGCATGCGCTTGAGCCGCCGGTTGACGGCCGCGGTCGACAGGTGCACGCGCTCGCCCAGTTCGCTCTGCGGCATGCGGCTGTCCGCCTGGATCAGCTCCAGCAGGCGAAGGTCGAGGGTGTCGAGCGGCGTCATGAAGTGGGAAGTGACGCAAAAACGTTGCGTCGAAGGCGATGATTTTGCGCGCCCATACCGCCGCATTGTCAATAGCATCTCGTCATGAACCTCACCGATGCACCCCTGCGCGAAACGCTCACCGGCTGGCGGCGGCAACTGCACGCCATTCCCGAAACCGGCTTCGAGGAAGCGAAAACCTCGGCCTTCGTCACTCGGGTGCTGAGGGCGCTGGGCCTCGAGGTGCATACCGGCATCGGCGGCACCGGCCTCGTGACCAACCTGAAGGTGGGCAGCGGCAAGGGCGTGATCGGCCTGCGCGCCGAGATGGACGCGCTCAACATCACCGAGCTGCCCACCGACCGCGCCTACGCTTCTGGCACGCCCGGCAAGATGCACGCCTGCGGCCACGACGGCCACATGTCGATCATCCTCGGCGCGGCGCAGCTGCTGCGCGAGCGGCAGGATTTCGACGGCACCGTGCGCTTCATCTTCCAGCCGGCAGAGGAGCACGGCCGCGGCGCGAAGGCGATGATGGACGACGGCCTGTTCGATCGCTTTCCGGTCGACGAGATCTACGGCCTGCACAACATGCCCGGCATGCGCGCCGGCACCATCGCCACGCGCACGGGCGGCCTCATGGCGAGCGAAGACAACTTCGTGATCCATGTGAAGGGCCGCGGCACGCATGCAGCGCGGCCGCACATGGGCATCGACCCGATCGTCATCGGTGCGCAGATCGTGCTGGCGTTGCAGAGCATCGTTTCGCGCACGCTCGACCCGGGTGCGCAGGCGGTGGTTTCGTGCACCGAGTTCATCACCGACGGCATCCGCAATGCAATTCCGTCGAACGTGGTGATCAAGGGCGACACGCGCAGCTACGACCCGGCGGTGCAGCAGATGCTGGCCAAGCGCATGCGCGAGATCAGCGAGGGCATCTGCCGCATGCATGGTGCCGAATGCGAATTCAGCTACACGCACGAGTTCGCGCCCACCGTGAACTGGGCCGAATGCGTGCCAACGGCGGTTGCCGCCGCCACGGCTATCGTGGGTGCCGAGAACGTCGATGCCAACGTGGCGCCGATGATGATTTCGGAAGACTTCGGCGCGTTCCTGAAAGTCGTGCCCGGCGCCTTCGTGTTCCTGGGCAACGGCGCCGAAGGCGAGCCGGGCGGCACGCCGCTGCACAACGGCAGCTACGACTTCAATGATGAGGTGCTCGCAACGGGCGCCCGCTATTTCGCGGAGATCGTTCGCCTGCGCCTTCCACTACACACTGAAACCAGAGGCTGACTGGCATGCTGTTCACCAACCCCCAGGCGCGGCGTAGCGCTTATGACGAATCGTTGAGCGAGGTGATGAACATCGCGCGCGGCCAGGAGAGCCGGCAGTGGCTGTCGCACTGGAACCGGCTCGCGCCGAACCCGACGCCGGCATGGCCGCTGCCCCGGCTGGCGGCGCAGCTGGGCATCGGCCAGGTGGTCGTCAAGGACGAATCCAAGCGCTCGGCGCTCGGCAGCTTCAAGGTGCTGGGCGCGCCCATTGCGCTGCTGCGGCTCGTGCTGCGCCGATGGCCCGACCGCGGATGGACGCCCGCGGAGCTTCTGGCGGGCAGGCATGCAGCGGCGCTGCGCGACTTCGTGGTCGTCAGCGCCACCGACGGCAATCACGGCCGCGCGCTCGCTGCGGCCGCTCAAAGCATCGGCTGCCGCTGCGTCATCGTGCTGCATGCCCAGGTCAGCGAGGAGCGCGAAACGCCGATTGCCGCGCTCGGCGCGGAGATCGTGCGTATCGCCGGCAACTACGACGAGTCGGTGGAAGAGGCCGCGCGCCTTGCCCGCATCAACGGCTGGGAGGTGGTCTCGGACACCTCCTACGACGGCTACGAAGAGGTGCCGCGCGATGTGATGCAGGGCTACGGCATCCTGGCCGACGAGCTGCTCGAAGACGTTGCCGCCGGTGCGCCGTGCCCGTTCACCCACGTCATCGTGCAGGGCGGCGTGGGTGGGCTGGCCGCGGGCGTCGTCAGCCATTTCTGGGAGCGCTACGGTGCGGCGCGGCCGACCTTCATCGTGGTGGAGCCCGAGCAGGCCGACTGCCTGCTGCAAAGCGCGCGCAGCGGCCGGCCCGATCGCGCAACGGGCTCGGTCGATTCGGTGATGGCGGGGCTGGCCTGCGGCGAAACCTCGCCGCTCGCGTGGCGCTTTCTTCAACCGGCCGTCGACCTGTTCATGACCGTGACCGACGCGCAGGCCGAGCAGGCGATGCACACGCTCGCGAGCGGCGAGGCGGGCGACGTACCCGTGCTGAGCGGTGAATCCGGCGCGGCCGGCCTGGCGGCGCTGCAGGTGCTGGCAGCCGACCCCGCGGCCCGAGATACCTCGGGATTGGGCCCCGATGCACGCGTGCTGCTGATCAGCACCGAAGGCGCAACCGCGCCCGGGGTGTATCGCGCATTGACGGGGCGATCAGGCGAGGAGGTCGTCGCGGCGCAGCGGCAGTGGATGGCGCGCGAGGGCATGGTCGAGCAGGCCGCCACCTGAGCGGCCAGACCTCTCAGGCCACGTTCCAGCCGAAGAAGCGCAGCACCTCGTCGCGCTGCTTCATCGCATCGGCGCGCCCCAGCGCCATCAGCTCGCGCGTGTAGCCCGACTCGAACAGCAGGTAGCTCGCGAGCGCGCCGCCCTTCACATCGGCCGCCACCTTCGAGCCGCCCAGCAGATGCCGCACCGCGCCGGGCAGGGCGTCGACGTGGCGCGCCGCGATCACGTCGAGGCGCTCCGACGGCGAGATCACCAGCAGGTCGAGCGGGCGCAGCGCGCTCGCCGCGCGCGCCTCTTCGGGAATCAGTCCCAGCGTGTGGTTGATGCGGCGCAAGCGCTCGATGTCCACCGCCAGCGCATCGAGAAAAATGCTCGACAGCGCATGGCCCGCGATCTGCGCCATCGTCGGATAGCCGCTGTGGGTGTTGGGCGCGTCGGCGTCGCGCGGCTCGTGCATGCGGCCCGCGCCGATCACCACGATGCGCTGCGCGCCCAGGTGAATGGCTGCCGCGATGGGCGCCGACTGGCGCATCGAGCCGTCGCCGAAGTACTCGGTGTGCCCCTGCATCGGCAAGGCCGTGGCCGGGAACACGAAGGGAATGGCCGACGACGCCAGCAGGTGGGTGTGCGTGATGCGGTCGCGCACCGACAGGCGCTGCGAGCGCACCCATGGCTCCATCGGCACGGCCGCCTCGAAGAAAGTGACGTGCTCGCCCGAGCTGTAGCTCGAAGCCGTCACGGCCAGCGCCTGCAGGTGGCCTTCCTTCATGAGCTGCGGCAGCCGGTCGAGCGGCACCATGCGTTGCAGCAGCTCGGCCAGCGGCGTGTTGTCGAGCAGCGACTTCGGCTTGATGCGCATCCAGTTGGCCGCGAAGCGCCCGAGCCCGAGCAGCATGCGCCAGCGCGCGCCGCTACCAATCACCGAAAGCGAATCGGCGCGGTACACCTGCTCGGCGCGGAACTGGCCCCAGACCTCGGCGATGTGTGCCACCACGTGGTCGAAGTTGTCGCAGCCGCAGGCCAGCACGGCTGCGTTGATGGCTCCGGCCGAGGTGCCGGTGATGACCTGAAAGGGGTTGCCCGTGCCGGCGGCAGGGCCGACAGAGCGCCGGATCTCGGCAATGGCCTCCAGCACGCCCACCTGGTAGGCAGCCCGGGCGCCGCCCCCGGTGAGCAGGAGGCCGGTGGCGACAGGGCTTGTCTCTGGCATTTTTGGTTATTGGGAGGCTGTTCGATGCTGGCTCGGAGAGCGCACTAGACTACCCGCCATTCAGGAGTTAGATCAATGGCACTCACCCCAGATGGGCTCATGGACGCGCTCAAGGCCGTCGCGGACCCTAACACCGGCAAGCAATTCGTGGCGACCCGGTCGCTCAAAAACCTCCAGGTCTCGGAGGGCGACGTCTCGTTCGACCTCGAACTCGGCTACCCGGCGAAGAGCCAGCACGCGGCCATCCGCAAGGCGCTGGTGGCTGCCGCCAAGGCGGTGCCGGGCGTGGAGAACGTGTCGGTCAACATCGTCACCAAGGTCATCAGCCATGCGGTGCAGCGCGGCGTGCAGCTGATGCCCAACGTCAAGAACATCATCGCGGTGGCCTCGGGCAAGGGCGGCGTGGGCAAGAGCACCACGGCGGCCAACCTGGCGCTGGCGCTGGCGTCCGAGGGCGCCACGGTCGGCCTGCTCGACGCCGACATCTACGGCCCGAGCCAGCCCATGATGATGGGCATCGAAGGCCGCCCCGACAGCGCCGACGGCAAGACCATGGAGCCCATGGAGCGCCACGGTGTGCAGGTGATGTCCATCGGCTTCCTGGTCGACCAGGACCAGGCCATGATCTGGCGCGGTCCCATGGCCACACAGGCGCTGGAGCAGCTGCTGCGCCAGACCAACTGGAAAGACCTCGACTACCTCATCGTCGACATGCCCCCGGGCACCGGCGATATTCAGCTCACCCTGAGCCAGCGCGTACCGATGACGGGCGCGGTGATCGTCACCACGCCGCAGGACATCGCGCTGCTCGACGCAAAGAAGGGCATCAAGATGTTCGAGAAGGTCGGCGTGCCGATCCTGGGCATCGTCGAGAACATGGCGGTGCACATCTGCTCGAACTGCGGCCATGCCGAACACATCTTCGGCGCGGACGGCGGCAAGAAGATGGCGGCTGAATATCAGATGGAATACCTCGGCGCGCTGCCGCTGGACATCAAGATCCGTCTGCAGGCCGACAGTGGGGCGCCGACTGTGGTGTCCGATCCTGAAGGGGACGTGGCAGGCATCTACAAGGCGGTTGCACGTCGAGTGGCCGTCGGCATTGCGGAGAAGGCCAAGGACTTTTCGGCGAAGTTTCCGACGATCTCGATCAGCAAGAACACCTGAGGAACGGCGTCTCGATGAACCTGCTCGCCTCGATGCGCTATCTGGTAGCGCTGAACGAGCACAAGCACTTCGGCCGCGCGGCGCAGGCCTGCCACATCACGCAGCCTGCGCTGTCGAATGCACTGCGTGCGCTGGAGACCGAGTTCGGCGTCGTCATCGTCAAGCGCGCCCGCGTGTATGTCGGCCTCACGCACGAGGGCGAGCGCGTGCTCGCCACGGCGCAACGCATGCTGCGCGACAACGAAGTGCTGCTGCAGGAACTGCGCAGCGACGTGGACAACCCGCACGGCCGCCTGCGCATGGCCGCAGTGCCCACGGCGATACCGATGCTCTCGCGCTTTGCGGCCATGCTGCAGCAGCGGCACCCGGGCATCGTGCCGGCCGTGCTGTCGATGAGTTCGCAGGACCTGGAGACGGGGCTCGAAAGCCTGTCGATCGACCTCGCGCTGGGCTACACCGAGCGCATGCACCTGCCCGGCATCAAGCTCACGGCCTGGCCGCAGAGCATCGAGCACTACTTCCTGCTGCGCCGCGCTAAAAAGGCTTCGACCGATGAACTGCGCATCGGCGAGCCCATTTCGTGGGCCGAGGCGGGCAAGCTGCCGCTGTGCCTGCTCACGTCCGACATGCACAACCGCGCCATCGTCGACCAGGCGCTGCGCGAAGCCGGCGTGCCTGTGATGCCCGCCATCGAGACCAATTCGGTGCTCGCGCTGGCGCTGGCGGTGAGCGCGGGCACGGTCAACAG
Organism: Variovorax sp. F042; assembly: GCF_057814215.1. Classification (NCBI taxonomy): domain Bacteria; kingdom Pseudomonadati; phylum Pseudomonadota; class Betaproteobacteria; order Burkholderiales; family Comamonadaceae; genus Variovorax; species Variovorax sp. F042. The sequence goes on along the minus strand of NZ_JBVASX010000007.1, from coordinate 77,659 downwards.
CGTGCTGCCCGGCGGCATGGTCGCGGCCGTGCGAAGCCATCGTGAGCTGGAAGCGCTGCCGCTGATGGCGCCGGACGTGCGTACGCCCATCGGCTTCATGACGCAGGACGGCGTGCGCGCTTCGCGTGCGCTCGAAGCGGCGCTGGCTTTCCTGCAGACGCCCGAGTGGCAGGAGCAGTTGCAGCAGCACAGCGGTGCGCTCGGCGAATGACAGGAACCAAAGGCCTAATCATTTAGTTATTGAATCAGGCCATGCCCTGATCGAATTTGACGGAGATTTAACCGTTAGCTCACACTCCGCGACCCGGATTAGCAATAACTTACACATCCGGCGAACAAGGAGAAATATGGCAGGTTCATCTGCAGGCGTTCTCGATGGAGAACGCGTCGTTGGGGGAGGGGCGCAGACGCAACCCGGCTTCCTGGAAAAAGAACGCATCATCGCGGGCCCCGGCTTCAATCGCTGGCTGGTTCCGCCGGCTGCATTGGCCATTCATCTGTGCATTGGCATGGCGTACGGCTTCTCGGTGTTCTGGCTGCCGCTGTCGAAGGCGCTCGGCACTGCCGGCACCGGCGCACAAGCTTGCGCCAAGGACATGAGCTTCTTCGCCGAGCTCTTCGCCACCAATTGCGACTGGCGCGTGGCCACGCTCGGCTGGATGTACACCCTGTTCTTCGTCTTCCTCGGCTGCTCGGCAGCCCTGTGGGGCGGCTGGCTCGAACGCGCGGGCCCGCGCAAGGCCGGCGTGGTGTCGGCGCTGTGCTGGTGCGGCGGCATGCTGCTGTCGGCGGTGGGCATCTACCTGCACCAGTTCTGGCTGATGATCCTCGGCTCGGGCGTGATCGGCGGCATCGGCCTGGGGCTGGGCTACATCTCGCCGGTGAGCACGCTGATCAAGTGGTTCCCCGACCGCCGCGGCATGGCGACCGGCATGGCCATCATGGGCTTCGGCGGCGGCGCGATGATCGGCTCGCCGCTGGCGGTCGACCTGATGAAGCGCTTCAGCACCGCCACTGACGTGGGCGTGATGCAGACCTTCGTGGTCATGGCGCTGGGCTACTTCGTATTCATGATGGCCGGCGCATTGGGCTACCGTGTGCCGCCCTCGGGCTGGAAGCCCGAAGGCTGGACGCCGCCCCCGGCACAGACCACCAACACCATGATCACGCAGCGCCACGTGCATGTGAAAAAGGTCTGGGGCATTCCGCAGTTCTGGCTCGTGTGGCTGGTGCTGTGCATGAACGTGAGCGCCGGCATCGGCGTGATCGGCATGGCCTCGCCCATGCTGCAGGAAGTGTTCGGCGGTGCGCTGATCGACCTGCCGGCCAAGTACGGCCAGCTCGACAAGACCCAGCTCGCGGCCATCGCGGTGGTGGCGGGCGGCTTCACGGCGCTGCTGTCGCTGTTCAACATCGGCGGGCGCTTCGTGTGGGCCAGCCTGTCGGACAAGCTGGGCCGCAAGCTCACCTACACGGTGTTCTTCGTGCTCGGCGGCATCCTGTACGCGAGCATTCCTTCGTCGGCCGGCGCGGGCAGCAAGCTGCTGTTCGTGGGTGCCTGCTGCGTGATCGTGTCGATGTACGGCGGCGGCTTTGCCACGGTGCCGGCCTACCTGGCCGACCTGTTCGGCACGCAGTTCGTGGGCGCCATCCACGGCCGCCTGCTCACGGCGTGGGCCACGGCCGGCATCCTCGGCCCGGTGGTCGTGAACTACATGCGCGAGTACCAACTGGGCCTGGGCCTGCCGCGCGAGCAGGTCTACAACCAGACCATGTACATCCTTGTGGGCATGCTGGTGATCGGCTTCATCGCCAACCTGCTGGTGCGTCCGGTGGCCGACAAGCACTTCATGACCGACGACGAACTGGCCGTCGAGAAGAAGCTGGCGCACGAGAAGGCCTCGGCAGCCGAAGTGGGCAGCGGCTCGGGCCGTGCCGATACGGTGAGCCCGGCGGTGGTGGCGCTGGCCTGGGTGGCGGTGGGCATTCCGCTGGCCTGGGGCGTCTACAAGACCCTGATCAGCGCGGCCAAGTTCTTCGGCTGATCCTCCGAGCGATCAGCGGCCCGAGGGCTGTGCGGCGAACACTTCGATCGCCGCCAGCCGGGCCACCGAACGGCCCGGCTTCACATCGCCGGCCACCACCAGCCGCGCCATGCCGTTGCGACCCAGCGGCGTGCCGTTCAGGCTGTAGGCAACCAGCGCCATGCGGTTGCCGGATTCGGGTGCGATCTCCGCGAGCGAGACCACCGCACGGTAGCCGTCGCTGCCGACCACCACCGCATACATCGAGAGCACCGGGTTGCGCACCGCGGTGTCCGGCTTGAGGCCGACCGACGCATCGTTCAGCAGGGTCCACAGGCTCACGCCGGTGTAGGTGTTGCTGCCGACAGTCAGCGTGACGGCGGGCTGAGCCTGCAGGGCTGCGAGGTCGAAGGTGGCGCGCTTGCCGACGATGCCCGAGACGGTGAAGGAGGGCGAGATGCCTTCGTTGGTGGCGGCCGTAACGTGCGGCGTCATGGCGCCTGTCTGTGGGCTGCCGCCGGCACAACCTGCGAGCACGGTCAACAGGGACAACAGGAACAGGGTGCGGTCTTTCACTGGAACTCCTCGTTTCCCCAGGACGGGTAGCGTCGTATTCATTCTTGCATAGCGACGGCCGCCCACCGCGGGCGGACAATGGCGGCCCGCATTGGTTTACGCTTGGCGCCAACATGAAATCCAAAGTCCAGTTCCGTCTGCGCGTCTACCGGGACGACACCATCGCCATCGGCCCCGGCAAGATCGCCGTGCTCGAAGCCGTGGCCGAGACCGGCTCGATCTCGGCGGCCGCCCGGCTGCTGGGCATGTCGTATCGCCGGGCCTGGATGCTGATCGACGAGATGAACCAGTCGCTGGCCTCGCCGGCCGTGAACACCGCCGCCGGCGGCTCGCGCGGCGGCGGCACGGCGCTGACGCCGGTGGGCGAGGAAATCGTCAAGCACTACCGGGCCATCGAGAACGCGGCGCGCCTTGCCACGGCGGCCGACATTCGTGCGCTGACGCGCCTGCTGGCGCCATGAGCTCCGAGGCCGCCGATGTCGTCTGCCGCCCGGTCGGCCTGGTGCGCAGCCGCTTCACGGAGGCCACCGGCATGCCGATCCAGACGGCCGGCGCACCCGAAGAAACGGGGCGCGTCGAAGTGTTCGCCGAGTTCGCGCCGGGCCTGCGCGACATCGAAGGCTTCGACTACCTGATCCTCATCACCCACCTGCACCAGTGCGCACACGAGCGCCTGGAGGTGGTGCCCTTTCTGGACAACGCATCGCACGGCGTCTTCGCCACGCGCGCGCCCGCAAGGCCGAACCGGCTGGGCCTGTCGATCGTGCGGCTCACCTCGGTGGAGGGCACCACGCTGCACTTCAGCGGCAACGACATGATGGACGGCACGCCCGTGCTCGACATCAAGCCCTATGTGCCGAAGTTCGACGTGCGCGAGACCGACCGCATCGGCTGGTTCGGCGCCAGGCTCGATCAGCTGCCGCGCACCCGCTCCGACGGCAGGATGGGCTGATTGGGCGGGGCGTTTTCCGGTGGGTCCTGCCAGCCTTGCCAGCACGACCACACGCTCTGCGACAGCACCTCGCGCGCCTGCGGCGGTGCTTCGCCGATGCTGCCCATGCTGATGAAGCCCGCGAGGTATTCGCCCGGCTGTACGCCCACCTGCCGCGCCAGCGTCTCGTCGAAGCAGCGTTCGCCGCTCAGCACGATGGCGCCGTAGCCCAGCTGGTGCGCGGCGCTCAGCAGATTGCCGAGCGCCGCGCCCGCGCTCAGCCACTGTTCGCGCGCCGGGATCTTGCTGCGCTCGCGCGGCGACACCACGAAGCCCAGCAGCAGCGGCGGCCGAGTGGCATGTTCGCGTGCGCGCTTCAGGTCGGCGGAGCTGGCCAGTGGATCGCGCCGTAGTTTTTCCTGCTCGAAGCACCAGGCCAGCGCTTCGCGGTTCTGCGGGCGGAACTCGATCACGCGCCACGGATGCAGGCCGCCATGGTCGGGCGCGCGCAGGCCGGCCTGGAGGATCGCGTCGAGTTCATCGGGGTTGGGGCCGGGCGGCTGCAGGCGACGCGGCGACACCGAGCGCCGCGTCAGCAAAACTTCGAGGATGCGCTCCGCACCCGTCATGTGCCGCCACATGCGCGTCACTGCTCCCGGTGGTCGACCCACACCGCCTGGCGGCGCAGCACCTCGCCGATGTCGCCGGCGTCGGCCGTTGCCACGAAGAAGGACTGGCTCGCGCCATCGGGGCCGGTGATGGACAGCACGAAGCCCTCTGCATCCATGGCGCGCTCGATGCGCCATTCCTGCACCTGCGTCACATGGTGGCGAAGCTCCGGCCGGCCGGAGATCGAGCGAACAACGGTGTCGTGGATGGAAGGGCGCATGGGTGGTATGTCTCCTACGCTGTATTCCTCAGTATATGAAGACTCATGGCTTTGCGCACCCCCCGTGAGAACCTTAGGGCTCATCGTGTAACAATCTCGCCGTATTTTCATGAACACGACGAACTCGCTCATCGCTTCGACCGACTGGTTTCCGCTGGTGCTGTCGCTCAAGGTCGCCGCCGTGGCGACCCTGCTGGCACTGATCGTCGGCGTGGCGCTGGGCTGGGTGTTCGCACGCAGGAAGTTCTTCGGCGCCACAGTGCTCGAGGCCGTGTTCATGTTGCCGCTGGTGCTGCCGCCCACGGTGATCGGCTACGCGATTCTTGTGGCGGCCGGGCGCCGCAGCCCGCTGGGCGCGTGGCTGCGCGAGCACCTCGACTACACCATCATCTTCAGCTGGCACGGCGCCGTGGTGGCCTCGGCCGTGGTTGCGCTGCCGCTGGTGCTCAAGTCGGCCAGCGCGGCGTTTTCGGGCGTCGACCGCTCGCTCGAAGCCGCGGCCAGCACGCTGCGGCAGTCGCCGTTTTCGGTTTTCCTGCGCGTCACGCTGCCGCTTGCCTGGCCCGGCATCCTGGCCGGCACGCTGCTCGCGTTTGCGCGCGCCATGGGCGAATTCGGCGCGTCGCTGATGGTGGCCGGCTCCATCCCCAAGCAGACGCAGACGCTTTCGATGGCCATCTATGACGCGGTGCAGGCAGGGCACGACGACCTTGCGCTGCTGCTGGTCATCGTGACTTCGCTGCTGTCGATCACCGTGCTGGTGCTGTCGAACCGCTTCTTTTCTCTTCGCTGATTTCATTTTCAATAATCTGGAGTTGCCCATGCGTCCGTTCCGCCTTCTGTCGTTGGTTCTTGCACTCGCCCTGCCGCTGGCCGCTAGCGCGCAGCAGATCACCGTGTCTGCCGCTGCCAGCCTGACCGACGCATTCAAGGAAATCGGCCCCAAGTTCGAGGCTGCCAAGACGGGTGCCACGGTGCGCTTCAATTTCGCGGCCTCGGGTGTGCTGCTGCAGCAGATCGGCCAGGGCGCACCGGTGGACGTGTTCGCCAGCGCCGACCAGGAAACGATGAACCGCGGCGTCGAGCAAAAGGCGATCGACGCCGCCACGCGCAAGGACTTCGTCACCAACAGCCTGGTGCTCATCGAACCGGCCAAGGAAGGCGTGGGCCTCAAGACGCTGCAGGACCTGGGCGGCGCCAACGTGAAGAAGATCGCCGTCGGCAAGGTCGCCACCGTGCCGGTCGGCCGCTACACCAAGCAGGTGCTGGACAACGCCAACCTCTGGACCACGCTCGAACCCAAGTTCGTGCAGGCCGACAGCGTGCGCCAGGTGCTCGACTACGTGAGCCGTGGCGAAGTCGAGGCCGGTTTCGTCTACCGCACCGACGCAGCCGTGGCCGGCGACAAGGTGAAGATCGCCTTCACGCCCACTGGCCACACACCCGTGACCTACCCCATCGCCGTGGTCGCCGAGAGCAAGCAGAAAGCGCCGGCCGGCGACTTCATCGCCTTCCTCTCGACGCCTGCCGCGCAGGAAGTGCTCACGCGCTACGGATTCGGCAAGCCATGATCGACGTAGATCTGAAGCTCACGGTGGCCGACGGCCGCCGGCGCTTCGATCTGGCGGTGCGTTTCGCGACGGACGTGCCCTTTGCCGCGCTCTACGGCCCGTCGGGCGCGGGCAAGTCGCTGACCTTGCAGGCCATTGCCGGCCTGCTGCATCCTTCGTCGGGCCACGTGCGGCTCGACGGCCGCACGCTGTACGACTCGGCCCAGGGCATCGACGTGCCCGCGCCGGCGCGGCGCACCGGCTATCTGTTCCAGGATTACGCGCTGTTCCCGCACCTGAGCGTGCGCGAGAACGTGGCCTTCGGGCTGACCGCATGGCACCGCCGCAAGCCGGCCGCGAAAGACGCCGAACGCGTGCACGCCCTGCTCGAAAGCTTCGGCCTCGCGGCATTGGCCGACAGCCGGCCGCAGAACCTGTCAGGCGGCCAGCAGCAGCGCGTGGCACTCGCGCGCGCGCTGGCCTGCGAGCCGCAGGTGCTGCTGCTCGACGAGCCCTTTGCCGCGCTCAACCCCATGCTGCGCGCGGAATTGCGCAACGAGCTCGCGCAGGTGCGCAGGCAGTGGGGCATTCCGGTGCTGATGATCACGCACGACATCGAGGACGTGCTCGCGCTGGCCGACGTGGCCTTCGTCTACAAGGACGGGCAGGTGGTGCGCGAGATCGACCTGCACAACGCAGAAAGCCGCGATTTCGCGCTGCGCGATATCGCTGGCGTGCAGGCTGTCGAAGAGACGCCGCTGCGCAGCAAGCTGCGTGGGCTGCTGATGCAGGACACGCGAGGCGCCTGAGACCCCGCTTCATTTCCTTTTTGAATCGCCGCATGTCCCGATTCAATTTGACGCTCCGCAGGCCCACGGCGAACACTCGCCGGCATGAGCAGTGAGCAGAAGATCGAGTTTTACAAGGGCCCTGCGGGCGGTTGGGGCGCACTGCGCAGCGTGACGACCGCGCTGCTGCGGCAGGACATTCCCATCAAGGGCGCGAAGACGCTGCTGTCGGCCAACCAGCCCGACGGTTTCGACTGCCCCGGCTGCGCCTGGCCTGACCGCAACCATGCCTCGACCTTCGAGTTCTGCGAGAACGGCGTCAAGGCCGTGGCCGCCGAAGCCACCGCGCGCCGCGCCGGCCCCGAGCTGTTCGCAAAGCACACCGTGGCCGAACTCGCCGAGCAAAGCGACTTCTGGCTCGAAGACCAAGGCCGCCTCACGCACCCCATGGCCTACGACGCGGCCAGCGACAAGTACGTGCCGATCGAATGGGACGATGCCTTCGCGCGCATCGCGAAGCATCTGAACGCGCTGCCCGACCCGAACCAGGCCATCTTCTACACCTCGGGCCGTGCGAGCAACGAAGCGGCCTTTCTGTACCAGCTGTTCGTGCGCGAGTACGGCACCAACAATTTTCCCGATTGCTCGAACATGTGCCACGAGCCCAGCGGCAGCGGCATGCGTCCGCAGTTCGGCGTGGGCAAGGGCACGGTCACGCTCGACGACTTCGAGAAGGCCGACGCGATCTTCATCTTCGGCCAGAATCCCGGCACCAACCATCCGCGCATGCTCGGCGAGTTGCGCGCGGCTTCCAAACGCGGCGCGCGCATCGTGAGCTTCAACCCACTGCGCGAGCGCGGCCTGGAGCGCTTTGCCGATCCGCAAGACAAGCTCGAGATGGCGACCATGGGCTCCACGCCCATCAGCACGCACTACTTCCAGCTGCGCGTGGGCGGCGACTTCTCCGTCATCAAGGGGATGATGAAGCACGTCATCGAGCGCGAAGACGAAGCCGTCGCGCGCGGCGAGCCTTCGGTGCTCGACCATGAATTCATTGCCACGCACACCACTGGCTTCGAGGCGCTGGCGGCTGACCTGCGCGCCGAGTCGTGGGACATCCTGGTGCAGGAGTCGGGCCTGAGCGAAGCGCAGATCCGCGCCGCAGCCGACGTGTACCTGGGGGCCAAGCGGGTCATTGCCTGCTGGGGCATGGGCATCACGCAGCACCAGCATTCGGTCGCCACCATCCAGATGATCGGCAACTGGCTCATGCTGTGCGGCCACATGGGCCGCGAAGGCGCGGGTGCATGCCCGGTGCGCGGCCACAGCAACGTGCAGGGCGACCGCACCATGGGTATCTGGGAAAAGCCGCCGACAGCGCTGCTCGACCGCCTGCAGAAGGTGTTCGACTTCGAGCCGCCGCGGCAGAACGGCGTCGACACGGTCGAGGCCATCCGGCTCATGCTCGAAGGCAAGGGCAAGGTGTTCTTCGCGCTCGGCGGCAACTTTGCGGCCGCCACGCCCGACACCTACCAGACCTGGAAGGCGCTTCAGCAGTGCGACCTGACAGTGCACGTGACCACCAAGCTCAACCGCAGCCACGTGGTCCACGGACGCGAGGCGCTGATACTGCCTTGCCTGGGCCGCACCGAGATCGACATGCAGGCCGCCGGCCCGCAGGGCGTGACGGTGGAAGACTCCATGAGCATGGTGCACATCTCGATGGGCATCAACCCGCCTGCGTCGCAGCACCTGCTGTCGGAGCCGGCCATCGTGGCGCGGCTCGCGGCCGCCACCATCGGCGCGCGCAGCAAGACACCGTGGCTGTGGCTCGTCGAAGACTACGCGCGCATCCGCGACAAGATCGAAGCCGTGTTCGACGACTTCAAGGACTTCAACACGCGCGTGGCGCACCCCGGCGGCTTCCGCCTGCGCAACACCGCAAGCGAGCGCGTGTGGAACACCGCGTCGAAGAAGGCCGTGTTCTTCACGCACGCCGTGCCGCTGGACACCCATTCGCACCGCGCCCGCGCGCGCTTCGCGAAGAAGGGCGACATCATCGTCTTCACGCTGCTGACCACGCGTTCGCACGACCAGTACAACACCACCATCTACGGCATGGACGACCGCTACCGCGGCGTGTTCGGCCAGCGCCGCGTGGTGTTCATCAACAAGGAAGACATCCACAAGCTCGGCATGAAGGACGGCGACTGGGTCGACATCCAGACCGTGTGGAACGACGGCCAGGAGCGCCGCGCCGACCGCTTCAAGCTGGTGGCCTACGACATCCCGCGCGGCAACATCGCAGCCTACTACCCCGAGACCAATCCGCTGGTGCCGCTGTCGTCGGTGGCCGAGAACGCGGGCACGCCGACCTCCAAGTCGATTCCCGTGGTGCTGGTGCCGCACGAGCTGCCGATCCAGAAGCTGGCGGAGGACCAGGCGGACGGGATGGTGGCTGCATGAGCCACCGGGCCGCTGCGCAGGCGATCAGATGAGCGCCTTGCTCCAGGACGACCTTTCCGTGGCGATCCTGCGCATGCTCGCGCAGGCACCGGATGATGCCGGCGTTTCGCTGCCGCGCCTCGGCAAGCGGCTAGGGCAGGGCGCAAGTGTGCTGATGCGCCGGCTCACGCTGATGGGCGATGCGGCCATTGGCGGCGTGCGCGGCCCCGGCTGGGTGCGCGTGGAGCAGCAGGACGGCCGCTGGGTCGCACACCTCCAGGAGCCCGGACGGGCGCAGGTGCAAACGCTGCCCCCTGAAGACGAAATGGGCGACTGAGCCGACAATGGCAGGCCCACCCGGAGCCACCATGTCGCAGCCAGACCTCGCCGATTCCGAAGACACCCTGCCGCCGCTCTCTCGGCATGCCGTGCATGTCTTCGGCGAGCGCGGCGTTGGGCCCGAAGGCGTGGTGCGCGACGACACCCTGGCGGCCGAGGTGCCGGTCGCGCTGGTGTTCAACGGCGTCTCGCACGCGGTGATGATGGCCACGCCGCAAGACCTCGAAGCCTTTGCGCTCGGCTTCGCGCTGAGCGAAGGCATCCTCGATACCGCCGCCGACTGCCGCGGCATCGAAGTGCAGACGGTCGATGCCTCCGATGCCGGCCTGCCCGAAGGCATGCCCGGCATCGAGGTGCAGCTTGAAATTTCCACCCGCAGCTTCGAACGCCTGAAAGACCGCCGCCGCAGCCTTGCCGGCCGTACCGGCTGCGGAGTGTGCGGCGTCGAGAGCTTCGCGGGGCTCGATCTCTCACCGCAGCGCGTGGCACAGCGCGACTGGATCGAACGCGTCGACCTGGTGACAGTGCTGCGCGCCTTCGCAGCCATGTCGCCGCGCCAAGTCCTCAACGCCGAAGCCGGCGCGATCCATGCCGCAGCATGGGCCACGGTCGACGGCGAACTCACCGACCTGATGGAAGACGTCGGCCGTCACAACGCGCTCGACAAGCTGCTCGGCAAGCTCGCGCTGGCAGGGCGCCTCGAAGAACCGGGCTTCGTGCTGATGTCCAGCCGAGGCAGTCACGAGCTCGTGCGCAAGTGCGCGCGCCTGGGCATCGCTGCGATGGCGACCATTTCTGCGCCAACCTCGATGGGGGTGCGCATGGCCGAGCTCTGCGGCCTTCGCTTCTGGGGGCTGTGCCGCGCGCCGCGCGGTGTGCTCTATGCCGATGGACTCGCACCCTTTTCGAGCGACAGCACGGCATCAGCCACCGCCTCGATCCCCTGATCCGACAAGTCCTCCGCCACCACGCTCCGGCGCTGCACCCAGGCCTTGAAGTGCAGCTCCTGCGACTTCTGGTAATGCGGGTCATAGTGCAGCGCCATCAGCTCCGCAAACAGATGCGGTAGATCCGCCTCATGCGCCCACTGCTGCCAGCGCGCCACCGTTTCCTTCCCCTGCATTTCCTTCAGCACGCCCATCTTGTCGGCCAGTGCCTCGCGGTCGTCGCCGAGGTAGGCGTAGTCGCGCAGCAGATAAGCCAGCCGTGCCTCGGGCGTGGCCGCCACCTCGATGCACGGCGCAGCGCGCATCCGCGCCACCAGCGACAAGGGCAGCGACAGCCGCCCGATGCGGATGCTCTCGCCCTCTACATACAGCGGGCGCGAAAGATCGACGGTTTCGAGTACCGCCGCGATCAGCGTTTCGAAGTGCTTCTGCGAAGGCTGCGCCACGCCCGGCAGCGAGCCGAGCAGCGAGCCCTTGTGGCTGGCGAAGTCTTCCAGGTCGAGCACCTGCGCGCCGCGCGCGGCCAGCGCGTGCAGCACGCGCGTCTTTGCGCTGCCGGTAGCGCCGCAGATCACGCGCAGGTCGAGCTTCGGGGTCAGCGTGTCGATCTGCGAGATCACGTGCCGGCGAAAGCTCTTGTAGCCGCCAGCGAGCTGCTGCGCGTCCCAGCCGACCAGGCGCAGCCAGGTGACCATCGAGCCGCTGCGCATGCCGCCGCGCCAGCAGTAGACCAGCGGCTTCCAGTTCTCGGGCCGGTCGGCCAGCGTGTCGCGCAGATGCTTCGCGATGTTGGCCGCGACCATCGCGCCGCCGATGCGCCGGGCTTCGAAGGCGCCGGTCTGAACGTAGACAGTGCCGACGATGCGGCGCTCCTCGTCGTCGAGCACGGGGCAGTTGATGGCGCCGGGAATGTGGTCGAGCGCGAACTCGGCCGGGGAGCGGGCGTCGATCAGCGTATCGAAGGCGTGGCGGTCGCCGACCCGCACGGGCTGGCGATGACTCATGGCAGGAACCTCATGCCCCGATTGTCGGGTACTCAGGCGTATGCAGGTCCAAGGCCACGGCGCAAGCGAGCGCTCGCAAAGTCCACCAGCGTGACCAGCACGAACATCGCGATCAGCACCGTCATCGCCTGCTGCTGCTGGAAGATCGACAAGTGGAAGTACAGCAGCTGCCCCAGCCCGCCGCCGCCCACGAAGCCCAGCACGGCTGCCATGCGGATGTTCATCTCCCAGCGGTAGAGCGCGTAGGCCACCCACTGCGGCAGCACGATGGGCAGGCTGGCGTAGCTGAAGGCGGTGACGGGGTTGGCGCCTGAGAGCGTCAGCGCGTGCTCGGGTTCGCGCGGGGCGTTTTCCAGCGCTTCGGCAAACAGGCGGCCCAGCACGCCCGTGGTGTGCAGCGACAGTGCCAGCGCGCCAGCGAAAGGGCCGATGCCGGCGGCGAGCACCATCAGCGCGGCCCACACGAGTTCGGGCACGCTGCGCAAGAAGTTCAGAACGAAGCGCGCCACGTGGCGCGGCAGCCAGCCGGCGCGGCCCGAGGCCGGCAACGCGAGCACCGCGCCCGCGATGGCCGCCAGCACCGTGCCAAGGGCAGACACGGCCAGCGTCTGCAACGCGCCATTGCCGACCTTGGAGAGAAACTCGGGCGACACATCGGGCGGGAAGAACTCGGCGATGAACTTGCCCATGAGCCGCAGCGACTCCGACGAGCCCAGCGCGCGGTAATCGATGCCCAGGTAGACAAAGCTCGCAATCACCGCCACACCGATCAGCAGCAGGGCAATGCGGCAACGCCAGCAGGGCGGCGGGCGTGGGGGCAGCATCGTCGTCATGCCAGCAGCCTCCGCAACGCATTGCTCAGCAGGTCGGCCAGCAGCACGAGCGCCAGGAACACCAGCAGGATGCTGCTGGCCTCGCCGCCGTTGAGCATCTTCATCGACTGGTCCATCAACTGCCCCAGTCCGCCTGCGCCGACGAAGCCCATCACCACCGACGCACGCACCGCGCATTCCCAGCGGTACACGGTGTACGAGGCCAGTTCCTGCGCCGTGTTCGGCAGCAGCCCATAGCAAAGCGCCGCGAGCCGGCCGCTGCCGCTTTCGAGCAGGGCTCGCGCGGGGCGTGTGTCGGTCGATTCGAGGATCTCGGCGTAGACCTTGCCCAGCATGCCGCCGTAGGTGATGGCCAGCGCCAGCACGCCCGCGGCGGGACCGAGCCCGAGCGCGCGCACGAAGAGCAGCGCCCAGACAATTTCGGGAATCGCCCGCAGCACCATCAGCAGCCAGCGCGCGGCCTGCCGCACGATGCCCGCCTGCACGCGGCCGGGGCCTGGGCCAATGCGCGAGATGGAGAGAGCGCGTGTCGTCACGAAGCCCAGCGGCGCGCCGATCAGCAACGCCAGCGCGGTGCCGGCCGTGGCCATCGCCAGCGTTTCGAGCGTGGCCTTGAAGAGCAGCGCGAGAAAGGCGGCTGAGCCGTCGGGTGGAAAGAAGCCCGCCAGGAAGCCGCCGATGACCGCGAGGTTGCCGCCGGCGAACAGCGCCCACGGCTTGAATTCGGACAGCGCCAGCATCGGCCATGCGATGACGAGCGCGGCGACGCACCCGGCCAGCCGGCGCGCGGCGTGCGGGTCGCGTTGGGCGATGGCGGTGCTCGTCAAGGGCAGTCCGGCCGATGGAAAGCCGCTTCCATTGCCGCACTTGCCGGCTGCGGCCGCTGCGTTGCGATGCCGCCTTCGCTCGCATAGAGCGCGTCGAGCATCGCGGCTGTTACTTGCGCGGCGGGCAGATCGAACATCACCTGCCCGTTGCGCATGCCGACGATGCGCGGAAACCAGCGCAGCGCGAGGTCCACCGCATGCAGCGAGGCCATCAGCGTGGCGCCCGTCGATTCGCTTTGCGCGACAAGCTGGCCGATGGCGGCGTCGGCCAGTGTGGGGTCGAGTGCGGACACAGGCTCATCGGCCAGCAGCAGGGCGGGGCGCTGATACAGGGCCCGCGCAATGCCCACGCGCTGCAGCTGGCCGCCCGAAAGGCGGTCGCAGCGGTCGAACAGGCGGTCTTCCAGCGACAGGCGCGACAGCACTTCGTGCGCACCGGCAATGTCCGAGGGATGGAAGAGCGAGCCCAGCGCGCGCAGTGTCGACCACTCGCCGAGCCGACCCGCGAGCACGGCTGTGACCACGCGCAGGCGCGGCGCAATCGGCGGCGACTGGTGCACGGTGCCGATGCGGGCGCGCAGCTTCTTCAGTGCCGCGGCTGGCAATTGCCAAGGCCTGGCGCCCAAGGCTTGAACCTCGCCCTCCGTGGGCCGCAGCGCCGCGCCGAGCACGCGCAGCAGCGTGGTCTTGCCGGCGCCCGAGGGCCCGATGACGGCGATGCGTTCGCCGTCGTGCGCGGCCAGCGTCACCCCGGCCAGCGCTCGCTGGCCATTGGGGTGCACGACACCCGCGCCTTCCAGCGAAAAACTCATCCGCGCAAACTCACTTGATCAGGCCAGCCGACTTGCCCGCCGTCTCGATGCCGTCGTAGTTCGACGACTTGGTCGGAATGAACTTGCTAGCCCGCTGCAGCGCCATGATTTCCTTCTGCGCCGGGTTGGCCGGGTCGAGCTTCAGGAACGCGTCGGTCAGCTTCTTGGTAATGGCCGCATCGAGCCCCGGGCGCACCGTCCAGTTGTAGTCGTAGTAGGTCGGCGTGGTTGCCAACACGCGCACCTTGGCGGCGTTGGGGTTCTTCGACTCGACCAGCTTGTCCCACACCGATGCGTTGAGCACGCCTGCCTCGGCGCGCGATGCGGCCACGAAGGCCACCGTGGCGTCATGCGCGCCCGAGAAGGCGACCGTCTTGAAGTCCTTCTCGGGGTTGATGCCGGCCTGCAGCAGGAAGTAGCGCGGCATCAGGCTGCCCGAGGTGGACGAGGGCGCGCCGAAGGCGAATGTCTTGCCCTTCAGGTCGGCCAGCGTCTTGGCGGTGCTGTCGACCGGCACGATGAACTTGCTGGTGAACACCTCGTCTTCCGCGCGCTGCACGATCGGTACCGCGCCGCCGTTGGTGCGAATGCGTGCCTGCACGAAGGTGAAGCCTCCGAGCCAGGCCAGGTCGATCTTGTTGGTGGCCAGGCCTTCGACAACGGCGGCGTAGTCGGTCACGGGCGTGAACTGCACGTCCATGCCGGTTTCCTTCTTGAGGTAGTCGCCCAGCGGTGTGAACTTGCGCTGCAGCTCGGTGGGGGCTTCGTCGGGAATGGCCGAGACGCGCAGCACGCCCTGGGCGAGAGCGCCGAAGCTGGCGGCGGAAAAGGCCAGCGCGAGCGCCACCTGGGTGAGAGTCTTCTTCATGGATGTGCCTCGAAAACGTGCAGCGGGTGTGGGAAAGGAAAGGACGGGATTGTAGAAAGCAGGGCCGCTTCGATAATCGGCCCATGAACCCAACGCTCATGAATCCGCTCGCGCCTTTGCGCCTCACGAGTTTTTCGCATGGTGGCGGCTGCGGCTGCAAGATCGCGCCCGGCGTGCTGTCGCAGATCCTCAAGAACCATGCGGGCGGCATGATCCCGCCCGAGCTCATGGTGGGCATCGAGACCGCCGACGACGCGGCGGTCTACAGGCTCAACGACCAGCAGGCGCTGATCGCCACCACCGACTTCTTCATGCCCATCGTGGACGACCCCTACGAGTTCGGCCGCATCGCCGCGACCAACGCGATCAGCGACGTGTACGCGATGGGCGGGCGCCCGATCATGGCGTTGGCCCTGGTGGCCATGCCGATCAACCAGCTGCCGGTGGAAGTGATCGCCGAGATCGTGCGCGGCGGGCAGGACGTGTGCCGCGCAGCCGGCATCCCGATTGCCGGCGGCCACACCATCGATTCGGTCGAACCGATCTACGGGCTCGTCGCCATGGGCCTCGTGCACCCCGACCGCGTGCGGCGCAATGCCGATGCGAAGGCGGGCGACGTGCTGGTGCTGGGCAAGCCGCTGGGCGTTGGCGTGCTGTCGGCCGCGCTCAAGAAAGAACAGCTCTCCGAGACCGGCTATCGCCAGCTGATCGAGAACACGACGAAGCTCAACACGCCCGGCATCGCGCTGTCGGCCCTGGGCGGCGTGCATGCGTTGACCGACGTCACAGGCTTCGGCCTGGCCGGCCACACGCTCGAACTGGCGCGCGGCGCCGGGCTCACCGCGGTGGTCGAATGGTCGAAGGTGCCATTGCTGGAGAACGTGCTGGCGATGGCGGCCGAAGGCTTCGTCACCGGCGCTTCGGGGCGCAACTGGGCGGGCTACGGTGCCAACGTGGAGCTCGCAGCCGGATTGCACGCCACCACGCAAAACCTGCTGAGCGATCCGCAGACCTCGGGCGGCCTGCTCGTGAGCTGCGCGCCTGAAGCGGTCGATGCCGTGCTGAAGATCTTCCGCGACGAAGGCTTTGCGCAAGCGGCGGTCATTGGTCGTGTAGAGGCCGGTGAGCCCTCGCTGCGCGTGGTGCCCTGACAGAGCGGTCCTATGCCGACTCGTCGAGTGGGCAGTCGCCGTCGCGAGCGGTTCGAGCTTGCGCCGAGAAGCGCAGACGTACATGGGTACGTCGAGCATCGCAAGTGCAAGATCGGACCGCGCAGCAGGCGAATGCCCGCTCGACGGCGGAAGGGGGAAGGAGTCGAACCTTCCCGGCGACGACTGGCGCCACCCACTGGGTTTGAAGCCCAGCCGCCCCACCAGGGACGATCCCCTCCCATGACTCTTGTCGTTCACGGCCTCGCCCCGAACAACGTCGTATCGGGCCGCAGCAGGTGCGTGTCCTTCACGCGCCGCGTATAGCCCACACGGTCAAAGAATTCGAGCAACTGGATTGCGCGCTTGCGTCCCAGCCCCGTTGCATCGCGAAAACTCGCAGCCTGCAAGCCTTCAGGGCCATCGAGGCAATCGCGCGCCAACGCCGCCAACCGCTCGATGGTCGCCAACGGATAGTACAAGTCCTTCACCACCTGAAAGGTCTCGCCACGCCGCGCGAGACTCGCGAGCGTCTGCCGCACCATCGGCTCGCTCACCGCGCAGTCCTTCGCAAGATCGCGCACCCATGGCGGATCGAAGCCGCCGTCGGCCAGCCTGGGCAATAGCTTCTGTGCGAGCTTCTGTTCTGCTTCGCCGAGGCGTGCCGCATGGTCCGGCAGATGCAGCCAGGTGCCGCTGCGCACCAGCGCACCGCGCGCGACCAGATCGTCGAGCGCGTGACGCCACAGCGAGTCGTCCGCGCGTGGCCCGGCCAGCCGCTTGAGGCGGCGCGCATCGGGTCCGACTTCGTCTGGCGCGGTGCGATGGAAGTCTGCGAGGCGCCCGGTGATCTGTTCTTCAAGCATGTCCAGATGCGTCTGCGCGATGGCCGTGTGGTCGATGCGCACGGCGTCGCCGGGCAGCGGCATCGCACCTTCATCGGCCAGCGAGAGAGCGCGCGCCATCCGTGCGATGTCGATGCCCAGCGGCGCGTTGTGCAGCAGCGCGGCCACGCGCGCATCGCGGTCGTCGATGGCCCAGGCCGCCAGCGTGCGCAGGCGCTCGGGCGTGCGGCGATAGCGCACCGGCGCGAACGGATCGAGCACGCGCACGCCGGCCACGGTGCGCGTGGCAGAGGCATCGCGCAACACACCGCGGTCGCCATGCCATGCGCCGACTGCTTCCCGCAGCACCAGCTGTGCAAATGCCGTCTCGCCGGGCGCGAGCGCATCGCGGTCGAGCAGCGCGACAGACGCCATCACATCGCTCGCGCCGAGGTGCGCGTGCACCGTCGCGCCTGAGCGCAGAGGCTTGGCCTCGTCGGGCCACAGCGTGAGGAGCACGTCGATGCGGTCGGTGGCAAGCGCGATGGACGGTGTGCAGATCCAGTCGCCGCGATGCATCTCGTCCTTGGTGACGCCGGCCAACGCCAGCGCACAGCGCTGGCCCGCGCGCGCCGATTCGGCCTTCTGGTTCTGCGCATGGATGCCGCGCACGCGCACCGTGCGGTCGCCGGGCACCACGCGCAGTTCGTCGCCGATGCGCACCGTGCCGCTGAAGACCGTGCCTGTGACCACGGTGCCGACGCCCGACAGCGTGAAGGCGCGGTCGACGGCGAGGCGAAACGCCAGGTCGTCTTCGCGCGCGTGCTCCTGGCGCGCCACGTCGAGCAGCCGCTCCCGCAACGCATCGATGCCTTCGCCGGTCGTCGCCGACACCGCCAGCATGGGCGCCTGCGCAAGCGGCGTGGGCGCGAGCAGCGTGGCGATGTCCGCGCGTACCTCGGCGAGCCGCGCTTCGCGTACGGCCTCGTCAATGCGGTCGATCTTGGTGATGGCCACAGTCGCCTCGCGAACGCCCAGCAGCGCCACCACCGCCAGATGCTCGCGCGTCTGTGGCATCACACCGTCGTCGGCAGCCACCACCAGCAGTGCGTGGTCGATGCCCGTGGCACCGGCCAGCATGGTGTGCAGCAGGCGCTCGTGGCCGGGCACGTCGACGAAGCCGAGCGACACGCCATCGGGCGCATGCAGGTAGGCGTAGCCCAGCTCGATGGAAATGCCGCGGCGCTTTTCCTCGGGCAGCCGGTCGGTGTCGACGCCGGTGAGCGCGCGCACCAGCGTGGTCTTGCCGTGGTCGATGTGGCCTGCGGTGCCGATGATCATCGTGGGGGCGTCGTCACATGAAGTTGCGGGTGTGCAGCTCGGACAGCCGCTGCGCCTCGTCACGGTCGAAGCCCAGCCGCGCGAGGCGCGAACGCCGTCCGGCTGCCATGTCGCGCTGCAGTTGCTGCACGGCCGCGTGACCGCGTGCGACGGAAGCGGGCGAGAGTTCGCCGGCCGCCAGCAGCACCAGCGCGTCGAACACCTCCTCGTTGAGGCCCGCCGTGCTGGCCAGCGTGTCGTAGCGCACCTCGATGGCGTTGCGCAGCCGCGCCTGGTAGTCGGGCTGCACTGAGAGCCGGTATTCGAGATGCGCCATGCCGAAGGCGACGTGGCGTGCCTCGTCGCGCGCCGTCAGCCGTGCGATCTGCCGCGTCACCGGGTCTGGCGCGTGCGCCTGCAGAAAGTTGAGCAGGTTCACGAAGCTGCCCTCGCCGAGCACGGCCAGCAGGAAGGTGGCGACGGAGAAATCGGGCGCATCGAACAGCGTGCGCAGCGAGGCCTGCCCGCCGGCCGTCGACAGCGCGGGCTGGTGGCCGCGCAGCGTGGCGCGGCGCGTGAAGACTTCGACGTGCCGCGCTTCGTCCGAGCATTGCAGCGCGAGCAACTGCAGCACCTCGCGGAAATGCGGATGGATCTGCCCGAGGTGGCGCGCCGGCACCAGCAGCGCGGCATTCTCGTTTTCGATGAGATAGGTCATCACCTGCACGACCGCTGCTTCCACGGCGGGCGACAGGTCGAAGGGCGCGTCCCACTCGATGGCCGTGCCCGGGTCCCATTGGGCTGCTGCTGCCTGCCGGTAGAGCTCGCCCGCCGTCGCGGCCCACACTTCGTCGCGGCGATGCAGGGCGAAGAAGAAGGGCGGGCTGCCGGCCTCCACCGTGGCACCGCGCGCGGCCAGGCCCCAGCCGGGCGCGGCGTCTTCGGCGGGCGAGCCGTTGGCGTCGCCCTGCGCAGCGCCGGTCGATTGCGCGCCGAGCCAGCGGCCTTCGGCATGCGGGCCGCGCGTGACCAAAGCCTCCTCCGCCGTCTCGAAGCGCAGCGGATGCCCCTGGCTGCGGCACCAGGCTTCCAGGTGCATCTGCCAGTCCGGCGATTGCCCGCGCACGCGCAGCTCGCCGCCCACCGGCCTTTCAGCCAGCGCGCGGCGAATGAGCAGCAGGGCACCCTGGTCGAGGCCGAGCGACTCAATATCGATAGTCGGGGTTGCTGATGCGGCCATCGCCGTCATAGAAATGCTCGTCGTCCACCGCGCGCTCGAGCAGCGCGTAGCCGCTGGTGCGTCCGGCGCGCCATTCGCGCAGGCCTTCGAGTTCGAGCAATGGGCGCACCTGCGGGTCGTCCCAGCGCATCGCCATCAGCAGCGACACGAAGCGGTCGATCAACGCGGCCGGCGCGCCGGGGCTGGTGGTGAAGTTGCAGTGG
The DNA here is from genome assembly GCF_057814215.1 of Variovorax sp. F042. Taxonomy (NCBI): domain Bacteria; kingdom Pseudomonadati; phylum Pseudomonadota; class Betaproteobacteria; order Burkholderiales; family Comamonadaceae; genus Variovorax; species Variovorax sp. F042. The sequence continues at coordinate 58,091 of NZ_JBVASX010000007.1, read as the reverse complement.
TCGTACGCACCGGTGCGCGCGAGCACGCGCGTGCTGCCTGAAGGCAGCGTGCCGTCGAGGCCGAAGGCCAGGTGGTTGCCGTCGATCAGGCAGCAGGCGTCGACTTCGCCGGCCATCAGCGCGATGGCCGCATCGCGTTCACCGCCGATGTGGTCGCCATGCTTGCCGCCCAGCACATCGAAGTAGCGCACCTGGAAGTCGCGCGACTTCACCAGGCCTTCGGTGCGCAGGTGGTCGAGCGGGATCAGCGTGGCCTGCGGCGAATCGAGCGCACCCAGCCCGACGGTCTTGCCGCGCAGATCGGCCAGCGACTGCACCGGGCTGTCGGCACGCACGACGATGGCCGAGCGCAGGTCGCAGTCGGTGTCGCGCATCGCCACGGCCTGCACCTGCTGGCCGCGGCTGCGCGCGATGCGGTCGGCCCGCACCCAGGCCAGCGGCGAATTCCACGCCAGGTGCAGCGTGCCGTCGAACTGCGCCTCGACCTGGCTTTCGTAGTTCGAATACAGCACGTAGTCGAAGGGCAGGCCGTTCTTCACGAAGAAGGTCTTGAAGCCCTCCCAGATGGTGACGACCTTGGGCGCGTAGGCCACAGCGCCCATGATCAGTGTCGGTTCCGGCATGAGGAGGCTCCTTCAGAACAGCGGCAGGCCGGTGATGGCCTTGCCGATGAAGTCGTACAGCACGTCGGAGGTCGGTGCCATCACGCTCGATGCGCGCGCATCGCGGAACAGCCGCTCGATGCCTGCCTCCTTGCGGAATGCCGCGCCGCCGCACACGCGCATGGCGATGTCGGTGACTTCGAGCGCGGCTTCGGCGGCGGCCGCCTTCACTTCGAGCACGCGCAGCATGGTGTCGGGGCGGCTCGCGCCGATGGCGGCCACGGTGTCGTCGAGCAGCGCCTGCACCATGTCGGTCTTGATGCGCGCACGTGCCAGGTAGGCGCGAATGGTCGGCAGGTCGGCCAGCGACGAATCGAGGTGCACGTGCTTCGTCTGGCTCACATGGCCGATGGCACGGCTCAGGGCGCCTTCCATCAGGCCCGTCGAGCAGGCGGCGCTGAGCACCGAGAACCACGGCAGCACCACGCCCATCATGGCGTCGAAGCCCTTGCCGTCTTCACCGAGCCGGGCACTGGCCGCGATGCGCACATCCTTCGCAGTGATCGGCGTGGAGGCGTTGCCGCGCAGCCCCAGTCCGTCGAAGCGGCCGGGCTGGCTCAGGCCGTCGGACTTCGCATCGACCAGCCACAGCGTGCTGGCGCCTTCGGCCGCGAGCGGCTTGCTCGACCACACGTAGCTGTCGGCCTCGAAGGCGGAGGTGACCCAGCTCTTGCGGGCGTCGAGCACCACGTTCGCGCCGTCCGCGCGGGCAGTGCCGGTGGGCGCCCAGAAGTGGCTGCGCGAATCGGCTTCCGAAAAGGCCAGCGTGCTCAGGTGCTTACCCTCGGCAATCGCGCGGCGCGTGGCCTCGGGGCCGAACTGTTCGAGCACGGCGGTGGCGCAGTAGTGCATGCACACGACCATCGCGGTGGACGGGCAGGTCTGCGCGATGCGCGACACCACCTGCGCGGCTTCCTTCAGGCCCAGGCCCTGGCCCCCGACCGACGTGGCCGAGACAAGCCCAAGCAGGCCGGCCTGGCCCAGCGCCTGGATCGTCTCTCGTGGAAAGCGTCCCTCGCTGTCGGTGCGCTGGGCCGAGGGCTGCAGCGTTTGCGTTTCGATACCGGCGAGCACTTCGAGGGGATTCATCGCTTTCTCCAGACAGGTGGTGGGTTGAGTGAGGGATCGGTCTACTGAAGCCGCTCGCGCAGTGCGCCGAGCTGGGCCGTGAAGGGCGCGCTGTCTTCCAGGCAGCGCAGGTCGAGCAGCAGGCGGTCTTCCGCGATGCGGCCAATCACCGGCAGCGGCAGGCCACGCAGCGCGGTGGCGAGGGCGTCGAGCGCGGTGCCCGTGCCCTTCTTCGAGGTGCCGGCCGGCGCGAGCGCAAGGCCGGCCGAGGGCAGCCGCTCGACAGGTAGAGAGCCGGAGCCGATCTGCCCGAGCAGCGGCACGACTTCGACGGTGAAGCGCGGTGACACCGCTGCCTGCACGGGCGCCTTCAACGCCTCGGCCATTTCGCGGATCGCATCGGCGGGCCGTGTGAGCAGCCGCAGCGTCGGCAGGTCTTGCGCAAGACGCTCGGGCCGCAGGTACAGCGACAGCGTGGCTTCGAGCGCGGCCAGCGGCAGCTTGCTCATGCGCAGCGCGCGCTTCATCGGGAACTTGCGGATGCGGCCCACGGCGGCCTTGCTGCCGACGATCAGCCCGGCCTGCGGACCGCCCAGCAGCTTGTCGCCCGAGAAGGTGACCACGTCGCAGCCGGCTGCAAGCATCTCCTGCGGCAGCGGCTCGCGCGGCAGGCCGTAGTGCGCGAGGTCGACCAGCGAGCCGCTGCCCAGGTCGGTCGCCAGCGGCACGCCGCGTGCATGCGCGATGCCGGCGAGCGTGGCTTCGTCGACTGCGGCGGTAAAGCCCTGCACGGCGTAGTTGCTGGTGTGCACCTTCATCACCAGCGCGGTGTGTTCGTTGATGGCGCGCTCGTAGTCCTGCGGATGCGTGCGGTTGGTGGTGCCGACCTCGACCATGCGCGCGCCCGCGCTGGCCATCACGTCGGGCATGCGGAAGGCGCCGCCGATCTCGACGAGCTCGCCGCGCGAGACGATCACTTCGCGATCGCGTGCCAGTGCCGCGATGGTGAGCAGCACGGCGGCCGCGTTGTTGTTGACCACCGTGGCGGCCTCGGCGCCGGTGATGCTGCACAGCAGCTCTTCCACCAGCGAGTCGCGATCGCCGCGGCTGCCGGTGGCGAGGTCGTATTCGAGGTTGTTGGGCGATGTCATCACCGCCAGCAGCCGCTGCAGCGCCGCGTCGGCCAGCAGTGCGCGGCCGAGGTTGGTGTGGATGACGGTGCCGGTGAGGTTGAGCACGGCGCGCATGCGCGGCGCGAGGCGGGCCTGGATGCGCGCCGCAAGCGCATCGCCGAGTGCGTCGTGCCGCACCTCGGCGGCCATCAGCTTGCCCGCCACAGCCCGCGCGCGAAGCCCTTCGAGCAGCGCACGGGCCTCTTTCACCACCAGCGTATGGCCGTGCTCGGCCAGCAATGCGCCCGGCACGGCGAGGCGCAGCAGTTGATCGACAGAAGGCAGATCCTGGGGCCTTGCCGTCGAGCCGTGGACCACGGACTCTTCGGGCGCTGCCATCAGCCGCCTCCGCCGTCGTCGGGGATTTCGGGGTCGCCGAACAGCAGCATCAAATTGTGGCCGCTGCGTTGATGGCCGGCTTCGGACACCAGCAGGTCGAGCGTGACACTGGCGAGGTCGTCGGCGACGGGCTCGACCTCGGGGTCTTTCTCCATCGCTATCTGCTTGAGGTAGTGGCCGCAGCTGTCGCAGCACTCGGCCTTGACTGCGCCTTCGCGCGCGCCGGTGGCCGGCAGCTCCACGCCGGGTTGCGGCGACAGCGATTCGAAGTGAATGCCCTTGGTGCTCTCGCAGTGCGTGCACTTGATGCGCACGTAGTGCCACTCGGTGCTGCACAGCGAACAGTGCAGGTAGCGGAAGCCCGCTTCGTCGGCGCCGATGCGCGTGATGCTCACGGTGGGCACGCTGCCGCAGCAAGGGCATTCGTTGCCGGGATCGGTGCGGCCGAAGATATTCTCGCCTTCGCGGTCGGCCACCTGCAGCACGAGCTGAGCCCAGTAGGCCTGCAGCCCCGCGGCAATCAGTGGCGCGGTTGCGAGGTCGAGGCCGAACATGATGCGGCGCGAGAGCCGGTCGGCCTGCTCGTTGATCCACGCATCGTCGGCCGCCACCACGCGGTCGAGCGCGTCGCGTGCAGGGCCTTCGGGCAGCCGTGCGCGGAAGAGGCCGAGCAGACGGCGAAGCTCCTGCAGCCACACCGGATCTCGCGTCCAGCCGAAAGCGGGCATCGGCGGTTTCAGCACCTTCGATGCGGCTTCGAGCGAATCGGATTCAGGCAACGTGACCGGTGCGTAGTCCTGCAGCACCTGGTGCTGCGCCTGCGCAAGGTCGGCGATGAAGATCAGGTACTCCCGCATCGAATGCGAAGCTGCGAGCTGGCGCAGCCGCAATTGCCGGTCGGAGAACACGAGGGACCGAACCGGCAAACGCAGGAACGGCATCTGCCGTCCGGCCTGCATCGCGATCTGTTCAGGATCGAGGATGCGGGTGGTCCGGATCGGCGGTGGGCTGCCGGTGGAACTCGTCATCGGGGCAGTATCACTCACCTCGCGTCATTTTGCGATGCCACAGGGGATGGTTGAGCTTGGCCCAGCCTTCCGTGACCGTGCCGCGCGTCATCGCGCGCAGCGTGCCCTTGACCCAGATGGCCGCGTAGATGTGCGTGATGACCGAAATGATCAGCACCACGGCCGACACCGAATGCACCACCACCGCGATGCGCCGCAGGAGGATCGGGAAGAACCCGACGAACCACGGGCTCCAGAACATGAAGCCCGTCACCAGCAACAGCAGCAGGCTGACACCGAAGGCCCAGAACACCAGCTTCTGCCCCGCGTTGTACTTGCCCACCGGCGGCATGCTCGACTTGTCGCCCTTGAGCATCTTCGGCGCGTTGGCGATCCACTCGCGGTCGCTGCGATCGAGGATGTTCTCGCGCCACATCGCGCCGAACAGGAACACGAAGGCCAGCACCATCAGCAGCCCCATGAACGGATGCAGGATGCGCGTCCACGGCCCGCCGCCGAACAGCGTGCTCAGGAAGAACAGGGCAGGGTGGAAGAAGGCCAGGCCCGAGAGCGCGGCCGCGAAGAACATGATCGCGACGAACCAGTGGTTCATGCGCGTGGCGTCGCGGTAGCGGCGAAGGTAATAGCGTGTCATCGCGTTCTCCTCATGCACGGGGCGCGGTGGATGGTGCGGGGGGTGACGCAGGCGGCTCTTCGATCACCACCACGTCGTCGGGCTTGCCATCGCGGTCGGCATCCGGATGCTCGTCCTTGGGCTCGATGGGGCCGGTCTTCATGTAGTGGAAGAAGCTGCCCACCACCGCGCCGATCATGGCCACCATCGCGAGCGGCTTGGCGACGCCCTTCCACAGCGACACCAGCGGGCTGATGTGCGGGTCTTTCGGCAGGTCGGCGTACAGGCCCGGGCGGTCTGCGTGCTGCAGCACGTACATCACGTGCGTGCCGCCCACGCCGGCCGGGTCGTACACGCCGGCGTTGGAAAAGCCGCGCTCCTTCAGGTCGACGATGCGCTCCGAGGCGTACTCGTGCATGTCTTCCTTGGTGCCGAAATGCAGCGCGCCCGTGGGGCAGGCCTTGACGCAGGCCGGCTCCAGGCCCACGCCCACGCGATCGGAGCACAGCGAGCACTTGTAGGCCTTGTTGTCGGCCTTGCTGATGCGCGGCACGTCGAAGGGGCAGCCGGTGACGCAGTTGCCGCAGCCCACGCAGTGCTCGCTGATGAAGTCGACGATGCCGTTGCTGTACTTGACGATGGCACCCGGCGCCGGACACGACTTCAGGCAGCCCGGGTCGTCGCAATGCATGCAGCCGTCCTTGCGGATCAGCCATTCGAGCTTGCCGGCCTCGGGTTCGACTTCGGAGAACTTCATCACCGTCCATGAGGAAGGCGTGAGATCGACCGGGTTGTCGTAGGTGCCGTGCATGGTGCCCACGTCGTCGCGCAGGTCGTTCCACTGCATGCATGCGACCTGGCAGGCCTTGCAGCCGATGCAGGTCGACACGTCGATCAGCTTGGCCACCTGCTGCACCTGCGGGCGGCTGCGGATGTCGGGCGACGGCGTGGTCGTGGCCGATCGGGCAGCGATGTCCAGGGTTTGAAGGGAAGACATCGCTCAGGCCTTTTCGATGTTCACGGTGAACGACTTGTACTCGGGCGTCTGTGTGTTCGCATCGCCCACGAAAGGCGTGAGCGTGTTCACCAGATACCCCGGCTTGGCCACGCCGACGAAGCCCCAGTGGTTCGGCAACCCCACCGTGTGCACGGTACGGCCATCGACCTGCAGCCCGACGATGCGCTTGGTGACCAGCGCCACGGCCTTGATGAAGCCGCGCTTGCTCGACACCTTCACCATGTCGCCATTGGCGATGCCTTTGTCCTTCGCCAGCTCTTCGCCGATCTCGACGAACTGCTGAGGCTGGATGATGGCCGAGGTGCGCACGTTCTTGGTCCAGTAATGGAAGTGCTCCGTGAGCCGGTAGCTGGTCGCCACGTACGGGAAGTCCTTCGGCACGCCGAGACGCTCGAGGTCGCCCTTGAAGATGCGTGCCGCGGGGTTGGCGCGCGCCTTCTCGTTGTTCGGGTGCATCAGGTTGTTGACCAGCGGCGACTCGAAGGGTTCGTAGTGCTCGGGCAGTGGTCCTTCGGCCATGCCCGTCGGCGCGAAGAGCCGGGCCACGCCCTCGGCTGTCATGATGAACGGGCGCACCGCGTCGGCTTCCGTCGGGTTCGCATCGGGCCGGATGTCGGGAACGTCGGCGCCGGTCCACTGCTTGCCGTTCCACGCGATGAGGCCGCGCTTGGCGATCCACGGCTTGCCGGTGGCCGGATCGGTCGAGGCACCGTTGTACAGAATGCGCCGGTTCGCGGGCCAGGCCCACGCCCAGTTCTGCACCATGCCGATGCCGTACGGGTCGGCGTTGTCGCGCCGTGCCATCTGGTTGCCGGCCTGCGTCCATGCGCCGCTGTAGATCCAGCAGCCGCTGGCGGTGCTGCCGTCGTCGCGCAGCAGGCCGAAGCCCGAGAGCTGCTCGCCGGCCTTGACCGTTGGCGGCTTGGTCGGGTCCTTCGGGTCGAGCAGGTCGGTCAGCGCGCGACCGTTGTATTCCATCGCCAGTTCCTGTGCGGAAGGCGAGTGCGGAATCTTGTAGGGCCAGGTGAGGTTGACGATCGGGTCGGGATACGCGCCGCCGTCCTTCGCGTAGGCCGTGCGAATGCGGTTGAAGATGCCCGCGATGATCTCGATGTCGCCCCGGGCCTCGCCCGGCGGCTCCGCGCCCTTCCAGTGCCACTGCAGCCAGCGGCTGGAGTTGGTGAGCGAGCCGTCTTCCTCCGCGAAGCAGGTCGATGGCAGGCGGAACACCGTGGTCTGGATGTCGGTGGTCTTGACGTCGTTGAACTCGCCGAAGTTGCGCCAGAACTCGCTGGTCTCGGTCATCAGCGGATCGATGGTGACGAGGAACTTGAGCTTGGACAGCCCATCGACGATCTTTTTCTTGTCCGGGAACGAGCCCACCGGGTTGAAGCCCTGGCAGATGTAGCCGTTGAGCTTGCCCTGGTTCATGAGTTCGAAGGCCTGCAGGATGTCGTAGAGCTTGTCGATCTTCGGCAGGTAGTGGAAGGCCCACTCGTTCTCCGCCGTGGCCGCGTTGCCCCACCACGCCTTCTGCATGCTGACGAAGAACTTCGGGTAGTTCTGCCAGTAGCTCATCTGGTTGGGACGCAGCGGCTTCAGCGCGCGGGTCTTGTAGTAGACGTCCAGCGTCTGCTCGCTGTCACGCGCCAGCGACATGTAGCCGGGCAGGGAGTTCGACAGCAGCCCCAGGTCGGTCAGGCCCTGGATGTTGCTGTGGCCGCGCAGCGCGTTCATGCCGCCGCCGGGCACGCCGATGTTGCCCAGCAGCAGCTGCACGATGGCGCCGGTGCGGATCATCTGCGAGCCCTGGCTGTGCTGCGTCCAGCCCAGCGCGTACATGATGGTCATGGTGCGCGTGGACGTGCTGGTGCTCGCGATGTACTCGCACACCTTCAGGAACTTGTCCTGCGGCGTGCCGGTGATGCGGCTCACCAGCTCGGGCGTGTAGCGCGAGTAGTGCCGCTTCATCACCTGCAGCACGCACTGCGGGTCCTGCATGGTCATGTCGACCTTGGCCATGCCCTGCTCGTCGAGCGCGTAGCCCCACGACTTGGGGTCGTAGTTGCGCTTCTCGGCGTTGTAGCCGCTGAACAGGCCGTCCTCGAACTTGTAGTCAGGCCCGACGATGAACGGCGCGTTGGTGTAGTTGCGCACGTACTCCGTCTGGATCTTGTCGTTGCCCAGCAGGTAGTTGATGACGCCCGCGAGGAACGCGATGTCCGAGCCCGCGCGTATCGGGGCGTAGTAGTCGGCCATGGCGGCCGAGCGCGTGAAGCGCGGGTCGACCACGACAAGGCGCGCCTTGTTCTGCTTCTTGGCCTCGATGACCCACTTGAAGCCGCACGGATGCGCCTCCGCGGCATTGCCGCCCATGATCAGCACGACATCCGCGTTCTGGATGTCCTGCCAATGGTTGGTCATCGCGCCTCGTCCGAACGTCGGGGCCAGACTGGCCACCGTAGGTCCGTGTCAAACGCGTGCCTGGTTGTCGAACACCAGCATTCCGGTCGAGCGGAATGCCTTGTGGGTGATGTAGCCCGTTTCGTTGGACGAGGCCGAGGCGCAGAGCATGCCGCTGCTGGTCCAGCGGTTCACGGTCTTGCCCTCGGCGTTGGTGGTCTGGAAGTTGGCGTCGCGGTCGGCCTTGAGCAGCTTGGCGATGCGGTCGAGCGCCTCGTTCCAGCCGATGCGCTTCCACTCGGTGCTGCCGGCCTCGCGCACCTCGGGGTACTTCAGGCGGTTGGGGCTGTGCACGAAGTCGAGCAGGCCCGCGCCCTTGGGGCACAGCGTGCCGCGGTTCACGGGGTGGTCGGCATCGCCCTCTATATGGAGGATGTCGGACACCACGTTCTTCGCCTTGTCGCCCAGGCTGTACATGATGAGTCCGCAGCCCACCGAGCAGTACGGGCAGGTGTTGCGGGTCTCGGTGGTGCGCGCGAGCTTGAAGTTGCGGGCCTCGGCCAGCGCGGCGGTCGGCGAGAAGCCGAGCGCCACGATGCTGGAGCCGACCAGCCCCGCACTGCTGACGCGGAAGAATTGCCGGCGGTTCATGTCCATGACGTGACCTCCTGCAGCGGTGAAGTGGGGTGTTTCATCGTGATCTTCTTTTTGCCGGGAAACTTGATTGAATGAATCAGTCGGGCCGCGCTACTTGGGCGCCGCAGTGCCGTCGCCACCGCTCGGCGCGGGCGCCGCGCCGCCGGAAGAGCCGCCACCGCCCGGGCCGCTCATGCCGCCGATGGCTGTGCCGCCTTCGGACGGGCCTTTGTGGGAAGCGGAGGATTCGACCTTGTCGCCGGACTCGGCGGGCTTGATGCCCGTCGGGCTCGCGCCGGTGGTGCCGCCATCGGCCTTCGGCGTGGGGACCTTGGGATCGCAGGCACTCGCCAGCATGCCTGCGACAAGGCACAGGCCGACGATCTGCAAACGCTGACATCGGGGCATCGACACTCCTTGGGGAAGGACGGGTCTGACAACGGGCTGTTTTTATGGCCTCGTTTTTCGCTTGCCGGGAGTGCCCGGTTTGCGACAAACGGGATACGTTTGTCGCATCATGCGACAGCATCCTGTCGGGATCAAGGGCCGAAAGGGCGCAATAACCCTTGAATCCAGCCGTGCCCCCGACCGTCGGCTATCGTTCGCGCCATGAATGCCTCTCTCCGCCTGGGTTGGCGCACGCTCTGGCGCGACCTGCGCGCCGGCGAACTGCGCCTGTTGATCGTTGCCGTGGTGCTGGCCGTGGCCGCGCTCACGGCTGTCGGCTTCTTCGCCGACCGCCTGCAGGGCGGGCTCAAGCGCGACGCGCGCCAGCTGCTGGGCGGCGACGCGGTGATCGTCAGCGACAACCCGACGCCCGAGGCCTTCGTGGCGCAGGCGAAATCGCTGGGACTGGAAGGCAGCGGCACCTACGGCTTTCCGACCATGGCGCGAGCCGGGGACGCACAGGGTGGCGCCAGCAAGCTGGTGGCGCTGAAGGCCGTGGCCGCTGGTTACCCACTGCGCGGCAACCTGCAGACCTCCACCACCATCGACGGGCCGGGCGCCGTCACGCGCGACATCCCGCCGCCGGGCGAGGTGTGGGTCGATGCCTCGCTGCTCGACTCGCTCGCGCTCAAGGTCGGCGACACGATGCTGCTGGGCGACACCGGCCTGCGCGTCGGCCGCGTCATCACGCTGGAGCCCGACCGTGGCGCCGGCTTCATGAGCTTTTCGCCACGCGTGATGCTCAACCAGGCCGACGTGCCGCGCACCGGGCTCGTGCAGCCCGCCAGCCGCGTCGGCTATCGCTACGCGGTGGCAGGCAGCGACGCGGCGGTGAAACGCTTCAGCGACTGGGCCGACGCCACCATCAAGAAGGGCGAGCTGCGCGGCGTGCGGCTCGATTCCTTCGAGGGCGGCCGCCCCGAGATGCGCCAGACGCTGGACCGCGCCGAGAAATTCCTGAGCCTGGTCGCGCTGCTCGCGGCGCTGCTGTCGGCCGTGGCGGTGGCGCTGGCCGCGCGCGGCTTCGCGGCCAGCCACCTCGACGACTGCGCGATGCTGCGGGTGCTGGGCCAGAGCCAGCGCACCATCGCCGTGGCCTATTCCTTCGAGTTCGCGGTGATCGGCATCGTGGCCAGCGGGCTGGGCGTGGCGATCGGCTTCGCGGTGCACTACGTGTTCGTGCTGCTGCTGGCGGGGCTGGTCGAAACCGCGCTGCCCGCGGCCACCTTGTGGCCCGTGGCCTTCGGGCTCGGCATGGGGCTCACGCTGCTGTTCGCCTTCGGCCTGCCGCCTGTGCTGCAGCTGGCCCGAGTGCCGCCGCTGCGTGTGATCCGGCGCGACGTGGGCGGGCTCAAGCCGGCATCGCTCGCGGTGCTGGGCGTTGGCGTGGCGGGCTTCGCGGCGCTGCTGATGGCGGCGAGCAGCGACATCAAGCTGGGGCTGATCGCGGTCGGCGGCTTCGCGGGTGCGGTGGCGGTGTTCGCGCTGCTGAGCTGGCTGGCGGTGAAGGTGCTGCGACGCAGCGTCAACGAAACGACGGCGCCGCGCTGGCTGGTGCTGGCCACGCGGCAGATTTCGGCGCGGCCGGCGTACGCGGTGGTGCAGGTCAGTGCGCTGTCGGTCGGCCTGCTGGCGCTGGTGCTGCTGGTGCTGCTGCGCACCGACCTCGTCGCGAGCTGGCGCCAGGCCACGCCGCCCGATGCGCCGAACCGCTTCGTCATCAACGTCATGCCCGACCAGAGCGATGCCTTCCAGAAGTCGCTGCGCGACGCGGGCGTGGGCAAGTTCGACTGGTACCCGATGATCCGTGGCCGCCTGATCGCCATCAACGACAAGCCCGTGACGCCCGACGACTACGCCGAAGACCGCGCCAAGCGCCTGGTGGACCGCGAGTTCAACCTGAGCAACAGCGTGAATGCGCCCGCGCACAACACCATCACCGTGGGCAAGTGGACGCCCGATGCGGCGGGCGAGGTGAGCGTGGAAGAGGGCCTGGCCGAGACGCTGGGCCTGAAACTCGGCGACTCGCTGCGCTTCGACATCGGCGGCATGCAGAACGAGGCACGCATCACCTCGCTGCGCAAGGTCGACTGGGGCTCGATGCACGCCAATTTCTTCGTGATGTACACGGTGGCCTCGCTGGCCGACGTGCCCACCACCTACATGGGCGCCTTCCGCGCGCCCGAGACCCGGGGCTTCGACAACGCACTGGTGCGCAGCTACCCGAACGTGACCAACGTCGACATGAGCGCCACCATCAACCAGGTGCAGCGCGTGCTCGACCAGGTGATCCGCGCGGTCGAGTTCCTGTTCGGCTTCACGCTCGCGGCCGGGCTGGTGGTGCTGTTCGCGGCGGTGACGGCCACGCGCGAGGAGCGGGCACGCGAGTTCGCGGTGATGCGCGCGGTGGGCGCGCGCGCCAGCCTGCTGCGGCAGGTGCAGCGCGCCGAGCTGGTGGGTGTCGGGCTGCTCGCTGGTTTTCTCGCGAGCATCGTGGCTTCGGTGATCGGCTGGGCCCTGGCGCGCTTTGTGTTCGAGTTCACCTGGACTGCCTCGCCCATCGTGCCGGTGGCCGGCGCGCTGGCCGGCGCGGTGCTGGCGCTGGGCGCGGGATGGTGGGGCCTGCGCGACGTGCTGCGCCGCCCGGTGGTCGACACGCTGCGGCGCGCTGCCGAGTAGCCATCTTTTTCTTCGGGGTCGAGCCGAACGGGGTCGTGGAATGCAATACATTCCCCGACCCCGTATTCAATTCACTCGGAAGAATCTTTCTACATGCGCTTGGCGTCATTCCAGATCACCAACTTTCGCTCGATCAACGACAGCGGCCTCATCGACTCCACACAGATCACGGCGATCCTCGGTCGAAATGACAGCGGCAAATCGAACCTGCTGCGCGCACTCCACAGCCTGAACCCCGCAGAGGGCCTGGCCGAACTCAGCCCCATCAAGGACTTTCCCCGCCACCGGCGCCTGGAAGAGTGCACCGGTGACACCCCCGTCGTCTTCACACGCTGGAGCCTGGACGAGAGCGAGCAGGCAGAGCTGGCCGCGATCCTGCCGCGCGCGGCAGGCGTGCGCCACGTTACCGCGGCCCGCGGCTATGGCACGGCGCGCCAGGCCGGGCTCGAAGGGCTCACGGCGCTGTCGCTCGACGTGAGCGACATCAAGGGCAAGGTCCGCAAGATCGTGCCGGCTGTGAAGGCCGCCGCAGAAAAGGTCGCCGAGGAAGCGAAGGCCACGCTCGAGCAGGAGGCCGACACCTTCGACGCCGCGATGATCATGAGCCCCGACTACATCAAGTGGTCGGCCGGCGCGGTCAAGGCGGCGCAGGCCCTGCGCAAGGCGCTGGCCGTGGCGGGCGCCGAACTCAGCGACAAGCAGGAGCAGATGCTGGCCGAGCTGGAAGACATGGCCCTGTCCATCTCCAACGACACGCCCGCGCTCGCCCGCGCGCAGGCCTGGGTGATCGAAAAGCTGCCGCGCTTCGTCTATGTCGACGAATACCCGGCACTGCCCGGCCGCCAGAACATTGCCGAGTACCTGGGGCGCCGGGGCTGGGGCCAGCTCACGCCTGAGCAGCAGAGCTTCGGCAAGCTGTGCAAGGTCGCGGGGCTCGATCCGCAGAAGCTGCACGACCTGCTCGAAAAGAACGACCAGGCCACGCGCAACCAGCTCGTCAACCGTGCCGGCTCGGTGGTGACGGCAGAGATCCGCCGCCTCTGGAAAGATCGTCCGCTGAAAGTGCGCTTCAACCTCGATGGCCAGTACCTCGACACGCTGGTGTCCGACCCGAACGGCGCCTACGAGGTCGAAGTGAATCTCGACGAGCGCAGCCGCGGCTTCCAGTGGTTCTTCTCGTTCTACATCGCGTTCTTCGCCGACACGAAGGGCGGGCGTGCGGAAGACGCGGTGCTGCTGCTGGACGAACCCGGGCTGCACCTGCACCCGCACTCGCAGGCCGACCTGCTGGTGCACTTCGAGAAAGACTTCGGCAACCAGATCATCTACACCACGCACTCGCCGTTCATGGTGCCTGCGCATCGGCTCGACTCGGTGCGCACGGCCAGCCTCGGCGAGACCAGCGGCACCACTGTGAGCAATGCCGCGGAGGGCGATGAGCGCACGCTGTTCCCGCTGAAGGCGGCACTGGCACTGAGCCGGCTTGGGAGCGAGCCGGTGGCTGTGAAGGCGGAGCCGACGAAGCCGGCGGCTGCAAAAACGGTGACTGCAGAGGGCGTGAAGCCTGTCAGGGCGGCCAAGCCTGCGGAGGTGATGCCTGTCGCCGTGGCCGCGCCTGCCGAAGTGGCGCCCGTTGCCGCGGTCGTTGAGCCTGTCGCCGCACCGGTCGTCGCCCCGGTCGCGGTGCCACCCGCCACCGTGGCTGCGACTCCCGCGCCGATGGCCGCGCCTGCCGCGGTCGCCGAGCAGGTGGAACCGGGCTGATCATCCGCGCGTGGCCTGCCTCGTGACCGGGGTGGGCGGGACTTCGTCGCCCTCCTTGAACATCCGCTCCCCCGCAAAGTCCACAAACGCCCGCACCTTCGGCGACAACTGCCGGCTCGACGGCCACAGCGCCGAGAACTGCCCCTGCCGCACGAGGTGCGTGGCCAGCACGCGCTGAAGCTCGCCGCGGCAAAGCGAATCGCGCGCCAGGAAGTCGGGCATGTAGGCCACGCCGAGTCCGGCCACGGCCGCGCCCAGCATGGCTTCCATGTTGTTGCACAGCAGGCCGGGCGGCAGTTGCGCGGGCAGCCCGGGCAGGTCCCATTCCTCGACCTTGCCGCCGGTCACGAACTTGTAGCGCAGGCAGGCGTGCTGTGTCAGGTCGGCCGGCACCTGCGGCACGCCGTGGCGTTCGAGATAAGCCGGTGACGCCACCAGCACGAACTGGAACGGGCCGAGCCGCCGCGCCACCAGTTGCGAATCGACCAGATCGCCGCTGCGAATTGCCACGTCGACGCCCTCGGCGATCACGTCGACCAGCCGGTCGTTGAAGTCGAGGTCGAGCTCGATCTCGGGGTAACGCGCCTTGAAGTCCGGCAGGATCGGCAGCAGGAAGCGGTAGCCGATGGTCGGCAGGCTCACGCGCAGCCGGCCGCGCGGGGCGGCGACGGCGTCTTGCATCATGGCGCGCGCATCGTCCAGCTCGTCGAGGATGCGGCGGCAGCGCTCGTGGAAGAGCGCACCTTCCTGCGTCAGCCGCGTGTGGCGCGTGGTGCGGTTGAAAAGGCGCACGCCGAGCTGCTGTTCGAGCCGTGCGACGTTCTTGCCCACAGCCGAAGCCGAGATGCCCAGCTGCCGGCCGGCCTTGGCAAAGCTCAGCTGGTCGGCCGCACGCACGAAGGATTCGAGTCCGCTGAAGCTGTCCATGGATTGGCAACCCTGGGTTGGGAGTGTGAGGATCAATGGCGCCATTTTCATTCCATTGATTCCTTTCTATCTTCTGTGGCTTCCTTTCTCCTGCGTGAAAGCCTTCGATGTCCACGTCTTCTCCCAACAAGAACTGGCTGCTGGCCGCCGTCTGCCTGGCAGCGCTGGGCATGCCGCTGAGCTTCACCGGCCCGGCGGTGGTGCTGCCCGCGATCCGCGATGCGCTGGGCGGCAGCCCGGTGCAGCTCAACTGGGTGACCAACGCCTTCATGCTGAGCTTCGGCGCCACGCTGATGGCGGCCGGGGCGCTGGCCGATGCCTATGGGCGCAAGCGCGTGTTCCTGCTGGGGCTCGCGGTGGTGGCGCTGAGCAGCTCGCTGCTGACGCTGGCCCCCGGCATCGTCGCCTTCGATCTGGCGCGGGCCCTGCAGGGGCTGGGCTCGGCCGCGGCCTTCGCGGCGGGCACGGCCGCGCTGGCGCAGGTGTTCGACGGTGCGGCGCGCACGCGGGCCTTCAGCCTGATCGGCACTTCGTTCGGCGTGGGGCTGTCGTGCGGCTCCATCCTCTCGGGCTGGCTCGCCGAGAGCTTCGGCTGGCAGGCGGTGATGCTGACCCCCGGCGCGGTCAGCCTCGTGGCGCTGTGCATCGCCGCGCCGAGCATGCGCGAGTCGCGCAATCCGGATGCCATGGGGCTCGACATGCCGGGCACAGCGACTTTCACCGCCGCGCTGAGCCTGCTGACGCTCGGCGTACTGCAGGCGCCCGACAGCGGTTGGGGCAGCCCGTGGGTGCTTTGCGCGCTGGCGGGCGCGGCGCTGATGGGTACGGCTTTCATCGCCATCGAGCGGCGCGTGGCGCATCCCATGCTCGACCTGTCGCTGTTCCGCTTTCCGCGCTTCGTGGGCGTGCAACTGCTGGCTGCCGCGCCGGCCCATGGCTTCGTCGTGCTGCTGGTGCTGCTGCCGATCCGCTTCATCGGGCTCGAAGGGCGCAGCGCGATCGAGGCGGGGACTTTCATGTTCGCGCTCTCGGGGCCGATCCTCATCGTGCCGACGCTGGCGGCATCGCTCGCGCACCGGTTCTCGGCGGGCGTGATCTCGGCCGTGGGGCTGCTGGTGTGCGCGGCGGGGCTGTTCTGGCTCAGCCGCTGCGCGCCGGGCACGCCGCTGCACGACATCGTGTGGCCGCTGTTGTTGATCGGCGCCGGCATCGGCCTGCCGTGGGGCCTGATGGACGGGCTGGCCGTGAGTGTGGTGCCGCGCGAGCGGGCGGGCATGGCATCGGGCATCTTCAACACCGTGCGAGTGGCGGGGGAGGGGATTGCGCTGGCGCTGGTGGGGGCCGGACTGACGGCACTTGTGACGGCGCAACTGGGGCATGCCGCCGCCGCATCGCAGGCGGCGCAGCGCGTCACGACCGGGAACATGTCGCAAGCGCTGGCCCTGCTGCCCGGCATGGACCGCGCGGCGCTGCTGCATGCCTACGGCGCCGCATTCGGCACGCTGCTGTGCGTGCTGGCAGGCGTGACGGTGGTGACGGCGCTGGTGGTGTTTGCGTTCCTGCGTGGCGAGACTCACGCTGAGGCTGGTGCCGTGGCGCTGGAGTCGACGGCCTGTTGAGACCTGCTCAGGTTTGCGCTGCCGCTTCGAAGATGTCGCGCAGCCATTGCGTGAACACTCGCACCCGCGACGACAGCTGCCGGTTCTGCGCATAGAGCACCGAAACCGGCATCGGCGGTGGCGCGAAGCCGGGCAGCAGCACCTTCAGTCGCCCGTCTGCAAGTTCGCTGGCCACGCGATAGCGCGGCACCTGCACCAGCCCCAGGCCCGCAACAGCCGAGCCGGTGTACAGGTCGGCGCCGGTCACCGAGACGATGCCGCCGAGCTGCACGCTCGTCACCCGCCCGTCGACCGTGAATTCGAGCGGCACCGCCTTGCCCGTGGCGCTGGAGATGTAGTGGATGGCGCGGTGCACCGACAGCGCTTCCACGCTCTCGGGCTCGCCGTGCTGCGCCAGGTAGGCCGGGCTCGCGACCGTGACTTGCGGCAGCAGCGCCACGCGCCGCCCGACCATCGATGAATCTTGCAGCGTGCCCGCGCGCAGGACGCAGTCGACGCCTTCGCGCACCAGGTCGACCAGCCGGTCGTCCTCGCCGATGTGCAGTTCCAGGTCCGGATATCGCGCCAGGAACGCCGGCAGCGCGGGCACTACGAAATGCCGCGCCAGCGTGCCCTGCAGGTTCACGCGCAGCAGGCCCTTGGGCGCCTCGTCGCGGAACAGGCCCTCGGCCTCTTCGACATCGGCCAGCAGCCGCACGCAACGGCGGTAGTAGGCCTCGCCGTCCTGCGTGAGGCGCACGGTGCGGGTGGTGCGCTCCAGCAGCCGGGTGCCCAGGCGCTGCTCCACGCGCTTGATCAGGTTGGTGACGGTGGCGCGCGGAATCTGCAGGTCTTCGGACGCCTGCGTGAAGCTCTGGCGCTCGGCGATGCGCACGAAGGCCAGCATTTCCTGGAAGCGGTCCATGGCCGGGCTCCGGATCTATTGTTGAAGTAAATGAAATGGTAATGGCGATTTGAGGCTGATTATCTTTGGATGGGAACGATCGATCATTCGTCTCACCAACCCACCACTGCAAAGGAAACAGCCATGAACAAGCCCTCCAACTCCAAAGTCGCCCTCGTCACCGGCGCATCGCGCGGCATCGGCGCCGCCATTGCGCGGCGGCTCGCCAAGGACGGCTTCGCGGTCGCCGTCAACTACGCGTCGAGCCCGGCGCAGGCCGACGCCCTCGTCGCCGAACTGCAGGCCGCTGGCGGCAAGGCTCTTGCGGTCAAGGCCGACGTCGCCAGCGCCGGCGAAGTGCGCGCCATGTTCGACGCAGTCGAGGCGCAGCTCGGCAAGGTCGACGTGCTGGTCAACAACGCCGGCGTGCTCAAGACCGTGCCGCTGGCCGAGCACACGGACGCGCTCTACGACCAGACCTTCGACATCAACGTGCGCGGCACTTTCAACACGCTGCGCGAAGCCGCCGCGCGCCTCAACGAGGGCGGGCGCGTCGTCAACTTCTCGAGCACCACGCTCGCGCTGAACATGCCCGGCTATGCGATCTACAACGCCACCAAGGCGGCGGTCGAGGCCTTCACGCACGTCTTCGCCAAGGAGCTGCGCGGCCGAAACATCACGGTGAACGCCGTGGCGCCGGGCCCGATCGCCACCTCGCTGTTCCTCGACGGCAAGACCGAAGAACAGATCCAGACCTTCGCGAAGATGCCGCCGCTGCAGCGCCTCGGCCAGCCCGAGGACATCGCTTCGGTGGTGGCCTTCCTCGCCGGCCCGGACGCGGGCTGGGTCAACGGGCAGGTCCTGCGCGCCAACGGCGGCGTGGCCTGAGCCATTCGCTTTCTCGGATCAACCCAACCCATACGGAGAAACCTCATGCAAAAGCAGATCATCCTGGTCACCGGTGCTGGCACCGGCATCGGCAAGCTCAGCGCGCAATCGCTGGCCGAAGCCGGCCACGTCGTCTACGCGTCGATGCGCGACATCGCGGGCCGCAATGCCGGCCGCGCCGCCGAACTGCGCTCGCTCGCTGCGGCGAAGAACATTCAGCTGCACCCGCTCGAACTCGACGTGCTCTCGCAGGACTCGGCCGATGCCGCCGCCGCGACCATCGTGCGCGAGCAGGGCCACCTCGACGTGGTGATGCAGAACGCCGGCCACCTCGTGGTCGGTCCGACCGAGGCCTTCACGCCCGAAGAGATCATGAAGGTGTTCGACACCAACGTGCTCGGCGCGCAGCGCGTGAACCGCGCAGTGTTGCCGTACCTGCGCAGGCAGGAGTCGGGGCTGATGCTGTGGATCAGCAGCACCACCACCAAGGGCGGCTTTCCGCCGTTCATGGGCCCTTATGGCGCGGCCAAGGCGGCGATGGATTCGCTGGCCGTCACGCTGGCCTACGAGATCGCGCGCTTCGGCATCGAGACTTCCATCGTCGTGCCGGGCGCCTTCACCAGGGGCACCGACCACTTCCCGAGCGCGGGCAAGCCGGCCGATGCCGCGACCGCCGTCGCCTACAGCCGCTACGACGGCGTGATGGACCAGATCGGCGAACGCCTTTCGGCGCTGACGCCCGACAACGCCGACCCGCAGGCCGTGGCCGACGAGATCGTGCGCATCGTGGGCCTGCCCGCCGGCACGCGGCCGATGCGCTCGCTGATCGACTTCGTGGGCGACGGTGCGACAGAGGTGTTCGAGGTGTCGGAGCGTGTGCGCATCGAGTTCGCGAAGCGCATCGGCATGGGCGATCTGCTCGAAGCGAAGGTACGGCGCTAAGAGGCTAAGAGGCTAAGAGGCTAAGAGGCTAAGAGGCTAAGGGAGGCGTCATAAAAGGTGGGTCGGTCTTCCTGTCCAATAGCGGCATGGAAAACCCACCCCACGACCTCGCGGAACGCGTGACCGAGCTCGAGATCAAGTCGAGCTACGCCGAAGACCTGCTCGACCAGCTGAACATGACGATCTACCGCCAGCAGCAGCAGATCGACCGGCTGATCCTGCAGGTCACGCAACTCAAGGAACAGAGCCAGAACGCGATGCAGGACGGCGCCGCGCGCAACCCGCGCGACGAGCTACCGCCGCATTACTGAGTCAGGAAGATCAGCCGTGCGAATGCCAGAGCACGGCGAAGAAATGGCAGGTGCTGCCCGCCAGCACGAACAGGTGCCACACCGAATGCGCGAAGCGCACCTTGTTGTCGAACAGGAACACCACGGCGCCCGCCGTGTAGAACAGCCCACCGGCCACGAGCCAACCCAGCCCTGCCGGTGACATGCGCTCGTACAGCGGTACCGCAGCCATCAGCGCCATCCACCCCATCGCCACATAGAGTCCGGTCGACCACAGCGGATGCTGCAGCCGGTTGAACAGCTTGGCGCTCACGCCCAGCACGGCCGCCGCGCAGATGGCGCCGAACAGCGTCCACCCCAGCGGCCCGCGCAGCACGCCGAAGAGAAAGGGCATGTAGCTGCCCGCGATGAAAAGGTAGATGGCCGCGTGGTCCAGCCGGTTGAACCAGGCCTTGGCCCGGCCCATGGGAAGTGCGTGGTACAGCGTGGAGATCAGGTACAGCACGATGGCCGTGCCCGCGAAAAGACAGGCGCCGACCACGCCCGCGGCCTGCCCTTTCTGCACCGCGTTGTAGACCAGGATCGGCAGCGCGGCGATGGCCAGCGCCAGGCCCAGGCCGTGGCTCAGGGCATTGAAGAGTTCTTCCATCGCCGTCTGGTCGCGGGCTGTCAGCACGGAGGTGCGCTGCGAGGGTTGCGTCTGGGAGGGAGCTGTCGTCATCGGAACCTCATGCAGATGGAGGGATGTAGTGGTTGCCTACTTGACCTGCTGCTTGCCCAGCTTGCGCGCCAGCGTACGCCGGTGCATGCCGAGCCTGCGCGCGGTCTCCGAGATGTTGAAGCCGGTTTCGGCCAGCGTCTCGTGGATGCGCTCCCATTCGAGCGTCTTGATCGAGGTCGAGCGGTTGGTCAGCTCGACCTCTGTGGTGCCGGCGGCGCGGCCGAAGGCGGCCTCGATGTCGTCGGTGTTCGACGGCTTGGCCAGGTAGTGGCAGGCGCCGAGCTTGATGGCTTCCACGGCGGTGGCGATGCTGGCGAAGCCCGTCAGCACCACGATCAGCATCTTGGGGTTGTGCCGGTGCAGCATCTGCACGGCGGCAAGGCCCGAGGCCTCGCCGTTGAGCTTCAGGTCGACCACCGCGTAGCCGGGCGACGCGGTGGCCAGCAGGGCGTCGACTTCCGCGAGGTTGCCTGCCTGCGTCACGGCATAGCCGCGGCGCTCGAAGGAGCGGCCGAGCGCGCGCGCGAAGGCGTCGTCGTCCTCGACGATCAGCAACTGGCGCTCAGCTTCGGTTTCGGTCATTGCCTTCCACTTCGATGGTCTCGCCGTCGAGGACCTTTTCGTCGTCCTCTTCCGCCTCTTCTTCTTCCAGCACGATGGCCGCGAGCGGCAGCGTGATCTTCACGATGGCGCCGCCCTCGGGCCGGTTTGCCGCCGCGACGCGGCCGCCGACAGTGCGCGCCACGTTCACGACCAGGAACAGCCCCAGCCCACCGCCAGGGCGGCCCTTGCTCGACTGATAGGGTTTGCCGAACTCCTTCAGGATGGCCGGCAGGAAGCCGGGGCCTGCGTCCGTGACCGTGATCGTCAGCGCGTCGGCGTCGTGCGCCGCCTCGAGGCGCAGCCAGTGCGGCGACGCCTCCAGCGCATTGTCGAGCACGTTGCAGATCATCTGCTTGAGGGCCGAGTCGGAGACCATGGGCAGGTCCCGGCCAAAGCGGTTGTCGTACTCGAAGTCTTCCACCGGGCGGGTGGTGCGCCACTCTTCGATCAGGTCGTCGAGGAAGGTGCTGACGGTGGTTTCTTCCGACGACTCGCCACGCGCCTCGCCGGCCGACAGCAGGATGCCGCTCACGATGCTCTTGCAGCGCTGGATCTGCAGTTCCATCTCGGCCACCTCGGTCAGCAGCTCGGGGTCGGAGCTGAAATGCGGCAGCCGGCGCCAGTCGCCCAGGATCACCGCGAGCGTGGCCAGCGGCGTGCCCAGCTCGTGCGCCGCACCCGAAGCCAGCAGGCCCATGCGCACGATGTGTTCTTCTTCCGAGGCGCGTTGGCGCAGGTCGGCCAGCCGGGCGTCGCGCGCGCGCAGGTTGCGGCCGATGCGGGTGATGAAGATCACGAGCAGCGCCGCGTTCAGCGCGAAGCACACCAGCATGCCCTGGATGTAGGGGCTCCACAGGCCGCGGTTGTGGTCCAGCGGCAGCGCGAGCGGGCGCGAGAACAGCGCCAGCCCGGCGAAGCAGATGCTGGTGATGACCACGATGGTCCAGGTCGACCAGGGCTTCAGCAGCACCGCGCCGAGCGTCACCTGCAGCAGGAACAGAAACACGAAGGGGTTGGTCGCGCCGCCGCTCAGGTAGAGCTGCGCCGTGAGCGTGGCCACGTCGACCAGCAGCGCGAGGAACAGTTCGCCGTTGGTCACGCGCCGGTGGCTGCGCGAACGTAGCAGGCTCACCATGTTGAAGAGCGCAAGGCAGGTCAGCACCTGCAGCATGTGGTCCAGCGGCAACCGGATTGCGAAGCCGTAGTGCACCACCAGGATGGTGACGACCTGCCCGACCACGGCGAACCAGCGCAGCTGGATCAGCTGCTGCATGTTCTGGTGGCCGGTGGCGTTGTCGAGACTCGCGACGCCGGCGCGGGGGGCGTGCAGTTCGCCCGCGACCGCGGCGGTGTCAGTCGTCGCGGCGAGCATCTTGGGCGGGGCGGGCTTCGGCATGGGCCGCATTTTCGCTGCGCCGCACGAACCAGGCCGCGACCAGCACCATCAGGGCCAGGCCGTACCACGTAAGGGCGTAAACCAGGTGGCTGTTGGGAAAGGCGATGACCGTCAGGCCGGCGGCAGGCCATGCCGGGGTGTCGATGGTGGCCGTGGCTTGCGCGGGTACGGCCTCGGCATCGACGAAGTAGGGCGCGACATTGTTCAGGCCGCGCGCCGCGGCAATGGCTTGCACGTCGCGCGAGAACCAGCGATCGGCGGCCGCGTCGTTCTTGCGCAGGAAGCCGCCCTTGGGCTCGGTGAGGCGCAGCAGGCCGGCCACGGTGGTCTCGCCCTGCGGCTCTGGCGCGGTGCGGGCCGGGCGTTCGCGTGCTTCAGGCGGCACGAACCCGCGATTGACGAGCACCACGGTGCCGTCCGCGCTGCGCAGCGGGGTCAGCACCCAGAAGCCGGCGCCGAGCTTGGTGCTGGCTTGCACCAGCGTTTCTTTGTCGTGGAGGAAGGTGCCGACAAGGCGGACATGCCGGTATTCGTCGTTGGCCGCGTTGACCGTGGGCCATTCGGTTCGCCCGGGGGCCGCGCTGGCCGGGGCATGCACGCGCTGGTCGACGCGGGCGATGAGATCGAGCTTCCAGGCCCTGCGCTCGACCTGCCAGGTGCCGAGCGCGAAGAAGCCGGCAAAGGCGAGGGCTGCGCCGACCGCCAGCGCCACCCGCGCGGCGGTGGAACGCTGGCGGACCGCTGCCGCCATCAGGGCATGTTCTTCATGTCGTGCATCGAGGCCGGCATCATGTTGGTGTTCATGTGGTACATGACCCACAGCGAACCGGCCAGCGTGATGACCACGAGCACGAGCGTGAAGATCAGCGCCAGCATGTTCCAGCCGCCTTCGGACTTGGCGTCCATGTGCAGGAAGTACACCATGTGCACCACGATCTGCACCACGGCGAAGGCCAGGATGACGAGGGCGGTGGTGTTGGGCTTGTCGAAGACCTTGGCCATCACGAGCCAGAACGGAATGGCAGTGAGGATCACGGCCAGCACGAAGCCGGTCATGTAGCCCTTGAAGGTGCTGTGGCTCACCGGGCCATCGTCGTGGCTGTCATGGCCATGTGCGCCGTGGCCGGCGGTTTCGGTGTGCGCGCTCATTGCAGCGATCCCATCAGATACACGAAGGTGAAGACGCCGATCCAGACCACGTCCAGAAAGTGCCAGAACATCGACAGGCACATCAGGCGGCGGCGGTTGGCGGCGGTGAAGCCGTGCTTGGGCAGCTGGATCATCAGCACGATGAGCCAGACGATGCCGAAGGTCACGTGCAGGCCGTGGGTGCCCACCAGTGCGAAGAACGACGACAGGAAGGCGCTGCGCTGCGGGCCCGCGCCTTCGTGGATCAGGTGCGCGAACTCGTACAGCTCCAGGCCGATGAAGCCCGCGCCCAGCAGGCCGGTGATGGCCAGCCAGACCAGCACGGCGCCCATGCGGCGCTTCTGCATCTCGAGCACGGCAAAGCCATACGTGATGGACGACAGCAGCAGCAGCGAGGTGTTGATTGCCACCAGCGGCAGGTCGAACAGGTCGGCGCCCGAGGGGCCGGCCGCGTAGCTGCGGCCCAGCACGCCGTACACCGCGAACAGGCAAGCGAAGATGAGGCAGTCGCTCATCAGGTAGAGCCAGAAGCCCAGCAGCGTGCCGTTCTCGGGGTGGTGGTCTTCGTTGCGGACGTTGAAGACCTCGAACGCGGGCGCGTTCGACGCTTGGCCGGCGCTGCCGGCGGAAAGAGCGGTGGTGTTAGACATGGGCAGCTAGCAGGCGCGTGCGCGCGTCTTCGGTGCTGACGACTTCTTCCGTGGGGATGTGATAGTCGCGCTTGTAGTTGAACGTGTGGATGATCACTGCGGCGAGCATGGCGACGAAGCCGATGCCGGCCACGAGCCACATCTGCCAGATCATTGCGAAGCCGCCCACCGCGGCCAGCGCCGCGATGATGAAGCCGGCGGCCGTGTTCTTGGGCATGTGGATCGGGCTGAAGCCTTCCAGCGGACGCTGGTAGCCGCGGGCCTTCATGTCGGACCAGGCGTCGTTGTCATGCACGCGCGGCGTGAACGCGAAGTTGTAGGCCGGCGGGGGCGACGAGGTCGACCATTCGAGCGTGCGGCCGTTCCACGGGTCGCCCGTGGTGTCGCGCAGCGATTCGCGGCGAATGAAGCTCACCACCAGCTGGATGATGAACGAGGCGATGCCCAGCGCGATCAGCACGGCGCCGAAGGCGGCAACCTGGAACCAGATCTGCAGCGACATGTCCTGGAAGTGGTTCATGCGGCGGGTGACGCCCATCAGGCCCAGGATGTACAGCGGCATGAAGGCGAACCAGAAGCCGACGATCCAGAACCAGAACGAGCACTTGCCCCAGAACGGGTCGAGCTTGTAGCCGAAGGCCTTCGGGAACCAGTAGGTGATGCCCGCCAGCATGCCGAACAGCACGCCGCCGATGATCACGTTGTGGAAGTGGGCGATCAGGAACAGGCTGTTGTGCAGCACGAAGTCGGCCGGGGGAACGGCCAGCAGCACGCCGGTCATGCCGCCGATCACGAAGGTGATCATGAAGCCGATGGTCCACATCATGGGCAGCTCGAAACGGATGCGGCCGCGGTACATGGTGAAGAGCCAGTTGAAGATCTTCGCGCCCGTCGGGATCGAGATGATCATCGTCGTGATGCCGAAGAACGAGTTCACGCTGGCACCGGAGCCCATGGTGAAGAAGTGGTGCAGCCAGACGAGGTACGACAGGATGGTGATCACGACCGTGGCGTACACCATCGAGGCGTAGCCGAAGAGGCGCTTGCCGGAGAAGGTGGAGACCACTTCCGAGAAGATGCCGAAGGCCGGCAGGATCAGGATGTACACCTCGGGGTGGCCCCAGATCCAGATCAGGTTCACGTACATCATGGCGTTGCCGCCGAGGTCGTTCGTGAAGAAGTTGGTGCCGACGTAGCGGTCGAGCGACAGCAGGGCCAGCACGGCGGTCAGCACCGGGAAGGCTGCAACGATCAGAACGTTGGTGCACAGCGCGGTCCAGGTGAACACGGGCATCTTCATCATCGTCATGCCGGGCGCGCGCATCTTCACGATGGTCGCCAGCAGGTTCACGCCGGATAGCAATGTGCCCACCCCCGCTATCTGCAATGACCATATGTAGTAGTCGACCCCCACGTCGGGGCTGAAGAGAATGCCCGACAGCGGCGGGTAGGCCAGCCATCCGGTTTTGGCGAATTCGCCGACGAAGAGCGACGCCATCACGAGGCCGGCGCCGAAGGTGGTCATCCAGAAGCTGAAGTTGTTCAGGAACGGGAAGGCCACGTCGCGCGCGCCGATCTGCAGCGGCACCACGAAGTTCATGAGGCCCGTGACCAGCGGCATCGCCACGAAGAAGATCATGATCACGCCGTGGGCGGTGAAGACCTGGTCGTAGTGGTGCGGCGGAAGGAAGCCGGCGTTATCGCCGAAGGCCATTGCCTGCTGGGCCCGCATCATCAGCGCGTCGGCGAAGCCGCGCAGCAGCATCACCAGGCCCAGGATGATGTACATGATGCCGATCTTCTTGTGGTCGATGCTGGTGATCCAGTCGCGCCACAGCATGCCCCACAGCTTGAAGTAGGTCAGTGCGCCGAGGACGGCGATGCCGCCCAGCACCACGCCCGCAAAGGTCGCGAGCAGGATCGGTTCGTGGAAGGGAATCGCCTCCCATGAGAGGCGGCCGAAGACGAGCTTCGTCAGGTCTAGGTTCTGCAACATCTTATTCTTCGGTGGTGCACATCGCGGTGACGTATTTGCGCTTGGGCGTGTCGAGTGAATCGACCTGCCAGGCTTGCTTGGTGGCAACGTTGAAGGCGCCGGGCTTGCCCATGCCGCCGTCGGCGTCGATGGCCATCATTTCCTTCATGCACATCTTGTTGCGGTCCACGCACAGGTTGAGGATGGCGTCGTACAGGGCAGGGTCCACGGCGGCGTAGTGGCGCACGGGCTCGCGCTCGCTCGGCACTTCGAGCTTCTTGTAGAGATCGCGCGTGAGTTCGCCGTCCTTGCCGGCCTTGACCTTCTGGACCCACTGGTCGAAGTCGCCGTTGCTCAGGCCGTGGAACTTGAAGCGCATGCCCGAGAAGCCGGCGCCGCTGTAGTTGGCGGAGAAGCCTTCGAACTCGCCCGGCTTGTTGATCACCGCGTGCAGCTTGGTTTCCATGCCCGGCATGGCGTAGATCTGGCCGGCCAGCGCGGGGATGAAGAACGAGTTCATCACCGAGGAGGCCGTGATCTTGAAGCTGATCGGGCGGTCCACCGGGGCGGCCAGCTCGTTCACCGTGGCGATGCCCTGCTCGGGGTAGATGAAGAGCCACTTCCAGTCGAGTGCCACCACTTCGACCACCAGCGGCTTGGTTTCGGCCGGAATCGCGCGCTGGGCGTCGAGGCGGCGCAGCGGCTGGTAGGGGTCGAGCGTGTGGGTGCTGATCCAGGTGATTGCGCCCAGCGCGATGATGATGAGCAGCGGCGCCGCCCAGATCGCCAGTTCGAGCTGGGTCGAGTGGTCCCAGTCGGGGCTGTAGGTGGCCTCTTTGTTGGACTGGCGATAGCGCCAGGCAAAGAAGATGGTCAGGGCGATCACCGGGATGATGATGATCAGCATCAGCACGGTGGAGACGACGATGAGGCGTCCCTGCTGATTGGCGATGTCGCCGGATGGGTTCATCAGCACCGTGTTGCAGCCCGCCAGGAGCATGGCGGAAAGCAGCAGGAGTGATCGGCGAAGGTTCTTGAGGATGTGCATGCCGAAGGAAAAGAGGTGCAGGGGCGACGCAAAAAGACCCCACAATCTACGCCTGAAGACGGGTTTCGCCTATTGGACGTTTTGTCCTATGGCGGTAAATGTGATTCGGTGCGACGCTCTGGGATCTCCATGGTCTTATGGTGTCGCGCCCCGGCGTGACACCTGAATTACAGCAAGCAATGACGACGTCCAGCATCAGTCCGCAAGGCGCACAGCCGCTGCCGAACTCGCCCGAGCACGGCGGCGCCCGGCAGGGCGACGACCACTCGCACATCGCCCCCGGCGAGATCGCGGTCGGCGTGATCATCGGCCGCGCCTCCGAATATTTCGACTTCTTCGTCTACGGCATCGCCTCGGTGCTGGTGTTCCCGGCGGTCTTCTTTCCGTTCGAGCAGCACCTCGAGGGCGTTCTCTATTCGTTCCTGATCTTTTCCTTCGCCTTCATCGCGCGTCCGTTCGGAACTGTCATCTCGATGGTCATCCAGCGACGATTCGGGCGAGAGGCCAAGCTCACGTCGGCACTTTTCGTGCTGGGCACCTCCACCGCCGGCATCGCCTTCCTGCCGGGCTATGCGAGCCTGGGCTTCACGGCGATCGTGCTGCTGTCGGTGTTCCGTTTCGGCCAAGGCCTGGCGCTGGGCGCTTCCTGGGACGGCCTGCCGTCGCTGCTTGCACTGAATGCCCCGGCCAACCGCCGCGGCTGGTACGCCATGCTGGGCCAGCTGGGTGCGCCCATCGGCTTCTTCATTGCCAGCGCGCTGTTCGCTTACCTGTATTCGAGCCTGCCGTCCGAGGACTTCCTCGACTGGGGCTGGCGCTACAGCTTCTACGTGGCCTTCGCGATCAACGTGGTGGCGTTGTTCGCCCGCCTGCGCCTGGTGGCCACCGACGAATACTCGCGCCTGCTCGAAGAGCGTGAACTGGAGCCCACCAGCGTGAGCGAACTGGTTCGCTCTCAGGGCGCCAACCTGCTGATCGGCGCCTTCGCCGCGCTGGCCAGCTATGCGCTGTTCCACCTGATCACGGTGTTCCCGCTGTCGTGGATCACGCTGTATTCCGACCAGTCGGTCACCGAATTCCTGATCGTGCAGATGATCGGCGCGGTGCTCGGCGCTGCCGGCATCGTGGCCTCGGGCCTGCTGGCTGACCGCATCGGCCGACGCTTCACGCTGGGCGGCCTGGCTGCCGTGATCGCGGCTTTCAGTGGTTTCGCCCCCACGCTGCTCGATGGCGGCCGCGTCGGGCAGGACATCTTCATCCTGCTGGGCTTCGTGATCCTGGGCCTGTCGTACGGTCAGGCGGCCGGCGCCGTGACCTCGAACTTCGCACCCAAGTACCGCTACGTTGGCGCGGCACTCACGGCCGACCTGGCCTGGCTGATCGGTGCGGCGTTCGCGCCACTGGTTGCCCTCGGCCTGTCGGCCCACTTCGGTCTGGCCTACGTCAGCATCTACCTGCTGTCGGGTGCCATCGCCACGCTGGGCGCGCTGGGGCTGAACCGGGCACTGGCGCGGGACTGACGACTTGCACAAGGCAGCCAACTGCCGCCGTTTCTTTCAAAAGGGGCCGTTTCGGCCCCTTTTTCATTAGGATGCTCCGATGTTCGCCGCCGCAATCTTCGACATGGACGGGCTGCTGATCGATTCGGAGCGGCCCATCATGGCCGCCTGGATCGAGGCCGCCCGCACGCTCGACATCGAGCTTTCGCACAGCCAGTACCTGCAGGTCGTCGGGCTGGCCATGACCGAGTCCGAACACATCCTCGCGTCGCTGCTGGGCGGTGCGGATGCCTACAACCACGCCGTGGCTCATGTCCGCCAGCGCCTGCAGCTGGAGCGCTCTGACGGTGCGCCGCTGTTTCCCATCAAGCCCGGCGCGGCCGAATTCCTGAGCGCGCTGCGCGAACGCGGCACGCGCTGCGCCGTGGCCTCGTCATCGACCAGCGGGCAGATCCAGGCCTGCCTTGGCAGCCTGGGCGTGCTGCACCATTTCTCGGCCTTCGCGGGCGGCGACGAGGTTGCGCGCGCCAAGCCCGATCCGGCGCTCTACCTGCTCGCGGCCGAACGGCTGGGCGTGGACCCGGCGGAATGCATCGCCTTCGAGGACAGCGAGAACGGCGCCAAGGCGGCGCTCGCTGCGGGCATGCGTGTCGTGGTCGTGCCCGACCTCAAGCACCCGCCCGCATCCATCATCGAGCGGGCCTTCCATGTGCTCGAGTCGCTGCACGAAGCGGTGCCGCACCTGCCGCGCTGGTTTCCTGCCGAGGCCGCGACAAGGCTCTCATGATCAAGATCGGCACGCTCTGCCATGTGGTCGACAGCTGCCTGGCGTCGCCCTTCACGGAGCGTGCGGTGGGCCGGATCGTTGAAGTGGTCTCACTGCCCTACGAGGCGCCGAGCGAGCGCTACCTGCCCGGCACGTACTACGACGTGCTGTTCGAGGGCTGGACCTTCTATTGCCGCAGCGACAAGCTCGTGCCCATTTCCGACCCCGATGCCGAGATCGAACGCTGGGAAGACGCCTTCCTCGACGAGCCTTCGCCAGCCGTTCAGAGCACTTCGTCGCGCAACTGCGGGAACACCTTCGACACCTTCGCGAGCAGGTAGTCGCCATAGCGCCCGCTGAAGGCGTGCACGTTGGCGCGGTCCCAGCGCTCGGCGCTGTCGTCGCGCGCCTCGGCGCCTGCGAGGCCTTCGATGCGCTGCACGCGCGCCTCGAAGTTCGGATCGAAGAACAGCGGAAACGACAGCCGGTCGCGCCCCGAAGTGTTGCGCTTCACCCGGTGCGGCGTCGACTTGTAGAGCCCGCCGGTCATGCGGTCGAGCATGTCGCCGATGTTGCAGACGAACGAGCCCGCCACGGGCGGCGCATCGATCCAGCCACCCGGCGTGTGCACCGCGAGGCCGCCGACCTGGTCCTGGTGCAGGATCGTGAGCAGTCCGTAGTCGGTGTGCTCGCCCACGCCCCACTGCACGTCGAGGCCTTCGGGCACGGCCTGCGTCGGATAGTTGAAGAGGCGGAACAGGATCAGCGGGTCGGCCGTGTAGCGTTCGGCGAAGTAGTCCGCGTCCAGGCCGAGGCTCAGCGCGATGCCTTCCATCAGCCGGTGGCCCAGCTGCGTGACAGCCGCCATGTAGTCAAGGATGGTCTCGCGAAAGCCCGGCACGTCGGGAAACAGGTTTGGCCCGTGCACTGGCGTTTTCGCCTGCACCAGTGGGTGCGTGGGGGGCAGTTCGGTGCCGAGGTAGAGGCCTTCCTTCCAGTCGGGCCGGCCCGAGGTCAGCTCGCCGCCGAGCGGGAAGAAGCCGCGCCAGGCGCGTCCGCCGAGGGCCATGCGCCACTGCATCTTGGTTTCTTCGGGCAGCTCGAAGAAGCGGTGGCTCAGCTCTTCGAGCCGCTTCACCAGCGCCGCATCGACGCCGTGGCCCGTCACGTAGAAGAAGCCGTGGGCGTGGCAGGCGGCGCCGATCTGTGCGGCGACGGCGTCGCGCCCGGGTGTGTTTGCCACGAGTGCGGAGACATCGATGAGGGGGAGGGTGGTGTCGGTCATGCGTCTCTCGCGAAAGGCGATCGGATGTCGGACAGGAATTGCTGCGCACGCGGATGCTGTGGCCGGTTGAAGAAGTCGTCGGGCGTTGCGCGCTCCAGCACCTTGCCTTCGTCCATGAACAGCACGCGGTCGGCCACCTCGCGCGCGAAGCCCATTTCGTGCGTCACGCAGACCATCGTCATGCCGTCGCGTGTCAGGTCGCGCATCACCAGCAGTACCTCGCCGACCATTTCGGGGTCGAGAGCGCTGGTGGGTTCGTCGAACAGCATCAGCGGCGGCTGCATCGCGAGCGCGCGTGCAATTGCCACGCGCTGCTGCTGGCCGCCCGACAGTTCGCTCGGCCATGCGTTGGCCTTGTTCGACAGGCCCACGCGATGCAGCAGCGCCATCGCGCGCTCGTCGGCCTCCTTGCGCGTGAGGCCGCGCAGCTGCATCGGCGCCATCGTGCAGTTCTGCAGCACCGTGAGATGCGGGAACAGGTTGAACTGCTGAAAGACAAAGCCGATGCGCGAGCGGAAGGCGTTCACGTCCAGGCCCGGCGCATGGATGTCCTGCCCGTCGACGACGATGCGGCCCGATTGAATCGGCTCCAGCCGGTTGAAGGTGCGGATCAGCGTCGACTTGCCCGAGCCCGAGGGTCCGCACACCACGACGACTTCGCCCTTGTGGATGGTCTCGCTGATGTCGACCAGCGCGTGGTAGCTGCCGTACCACTTGTTGACTTTTTCGAGTTCGATCATGCGGACACCTTGGCGCTGGCTGTAGAGATGCCGCGGCGCGCGAGCCGGCGTTCCAGCCAGTAGGCGAAGCGCGACAGGCCGAAGCAGAGTATGAAATACGTCCCGCCCAATATCAGGTAGATCTGCGCGGGCTTGGTGAACACCTGCGTATTGATCTGCGTCGCGATGAACGACACCTCGGCCAGCCCGATGATGTAGCCCAGCGAGGTTTCCTTGATGGTCGATACGAACTGGTTCACCAGCGAGGGCAGCATGCTGCGCAGCGCCTGTGGAAGCACCACGAGCCGCATCGCGCGGCCATAGCCCAGGCCCAGTGCGCGGGCCGTTTCCATCTGCCCGCGCGGCAGGCCCTGTATGCCGGCGCGCACGATCTCGGCGAGGTAGGCGGCATCGAACACCACGAGCGCGATCAGCATGGTGGTGAACTGGTCGGTCTTCACGCCCGTGACGCTGGGCAGGAAGAAGTAGGCCCAGAAGATCACCATCAGCAGCGGCAGCCCGCGCACCACGAACACGAAGCCCGTGACCGGCCAGCGCAGCCAGCGCCACGGGCTCACGCGCGCCAGCCCGAGCACGATGCCCAGCGGCAGTGCGAGCACCAGCCCGCAGGAGGCCAGCAGCAGCGTGAGCACCAGCCCGCCGAGCGGGCCGTTGGGGTACTGCCCGATGAGGAAGTAGACCCAGTAGTCGTTGATGATCTGCAACATCGCGTTGGCGCCCTCAGATGGTCCGCACCGGGTAACGGTGGTGGTACCAGGTCGCCAGCCCGGTGATGGCCAGCGACACCGTCAGGTACGCCGCGCTCGCGAACGCAAAAGACTCGAAGCTGCGGAAGGTCGCGCTCTCGACCTGGCCTGCCTGGTACATCAGCTCGGCCACGCCGATCACTGTGGCGATGGAGGTGTTCTTCCAGAGGCTCAGCGTCTGTGAGATGAGTGGCGGAATGGTCACGCGCAGCGCCTGCGGCAGCACCACGCGGCGCATGGTGGCCAGGTAGCTGAAGCCCATTGCGCGGCCGGCTTCGAACTGCACCGAAGGAATCGCGCGGATGCCGCTGCGGATGTCTTCCGCCATGAAGGCGGCCGTGTACAGCGCCAGCGCGATCACAGCGCTGTAGGCCTCGATATGCCCCGCGTAGAGCCATTGCTTGATGCCCTCGGGCAGCAGCTCGGGCGCGCCGAAGTACCAGAACAGCATGTGCGCGAGCAGCGGGATGTTGCGGATCGACTCGACGTACGCAAAGCCGAGCCAGCGCAGCGGCGCGAAGGGCGACAGCCGCAGGAGCGCCACCACCAGTGCGATGGGCAGCGCCAGCACCAGCGCGGCCGCGAGCAACTGCAGCGACAGCAGCAGGCCCGCGATGAGCATGTCGTGGTACTTGCCGGTCAGCAGCAAGGAATAGTCGAACAGGGGCATGGGGGGCGACAGTATCACCGCCGCGAAGGGCCGGGGCCGCGTGCCCCCATCCCGGCCTTCCCCCAGCGGGGGAAGGAGAAACGCGGGCTCAGTCGATCTTGTCGGAGTCGAGCTTGAAGTCGCGCGTCTGGAAGCCAGAAGCCGTCGTCGGGCCGTACCACTTGATGAAGATCTTCTGCGCTTCGCCCGACTTCTCGAGCTCGCGCAGCGTGTCGTCCACCACTGCCTTCAAGCCGGTCTCGCCCTTCTTGATGCCGATGGCCAGCGCCTCGGTGCTCAGGTTCTGCTTGAGCACCACGTACTGCGCCTTCTGCGGGCCCAGCTTGGCGTAGCTGCGCAGCAGTGCGGCCTCGTCGTCCACATAGCCCACGCCCTTGCCCTGCTGCAGCGCCTGGAAGGCCTGCTGGCTCGTGTCGAAGGTCACGACCTCGACGTTGGGCACGGCCTTGCGGATGTTGGGCTCCTGCGTGCCGCCGCGGATGGTCAGCACCTTCTTGCCCGCGAGCTGCGGCACTTCGCTGATGCCGCTGTCCTTCTTCACGATGGCCTTCTGGCCGGTGACGAAGGTGGTGAGAGAGAAGTCGATCTGCGCCTCGCGCTCCTTGTTGTGCGTGAGGCCGGCTGCCACCAGGTCAACGTGGCCCTGCTGCAGCTCCGGAATGCGCGCGGCCACAGCGATCTGCTTGAGCACCGGCTTCACGCCGATCTTCTTGGCGATGGCGTTCACCAGGTCGACTTCGTAGCCGACGATCTGGCGCGTCTTCGGATCGACGAAGGTCGCGGGCTCGTCGGTGCCGAGCACGCCGACGACCAGTTCGCCCTTTTTCTTGATGTCGGCCAACTGGTCGGCGTGGGCGACGGTGCCGAGCAGGAAGGTGGAAGCGGCGACGGCCGCGGCGAGCAGGGTGTGGCGCATAGGTTGTCTCTCTCCTAGAGGAAATTCAGGGTCGAACCATATCAATAAAACCCCTGATTATTAAATCGTCAATCGACATATGCATATGGACAAGCTGAAGGCGGTTATTACGGGCTGGGTTAAATTCGCGGCGCCAAAAACGCGCTCCCGCCGTTTTCTTCCCGCATCTCTCATCCAGCGAGATCCTCATGATCATCAAACCCCGCGTACGTGGCTTCATCTGCGTCACGACCCATCCCACCGGCTGCGAAGCCAACGTCAGGCAGCAGATCGACTACGTCAAGGCCCAGGGGCCCATCGCGGGCGGCCCGAAGAAGGTGCTGGTGATCGGCGCATCGACCGGCTACGGCCTGGCCGCGCGCATCACCGCCGCTTTCGGCAGCGGCGCCGACACGCTCGGCGTGTTCTTCGAACGCCCGGGCAGCGAAACCAAGCCCGGCTCGCCCGGCTGGTACAACACCGCCACTTTCCATCGCGCCGCGACAGCCGAAGGCCACTACGCGAAGAGCATCAACGGCGATGGCTTCTCCGATGCTGTGAAGCAGCAGGTCATCGACACCATCCGCGCCGACCTTGGCCAGGTCGACCTCGTCGTCTACAGCCTGGCAGCGCCGCGACGCACGCATCCGAAGACCGGCCAGGTCTTCAACTCGGTGCTCAAGCCCATCGGCAAGTCGGTGAACCTGCGCGGCCTCGACACCGACAGCGGGGCCGTGAAGGAAACGGTGCTCGAACCCGCGACGCAGGAAGAAATCGACAACACCGTGGCCGTGATGGGCGGTGAAGACTGGCAAATGTGGATCGACGCGCTGCAGCAAGCCGGCGTGCTGGCCGACGGTGCGAAGACCACGGCCTTCACCTATCTGGGCGAGCAGATCACGCACGACATCTACTGGAACGGCTCCATCGGCGCCGCCAAGAAGGACTTGGACCAGAAGGTGCTGGGCATCCGCGCGCAGCTGGCCGCCAAGGGCGGCGATGCGCGCGTGTCGGTGCTGAAGGCGGTCGTCACGCAGGCCAGTTCGGCCATTCCGATGATGCCGCTGTACCTGTCGCTGCTGTTCAAGGTGATGAAGGCGCAGGGCACGCACGAGGGCTGCATCGAGCAGGTGCACGGGCTCTTTGCCGAAAGCCTCTACGGCAGCACACCGCACATCGACGAGGACGGCCGCCTGCGCGCGGACTACAAGGAACTGGCGCCGCAGGTGCAGGCTCGCGTGCTGGAGCTCTGGCCGCAGGTGACCGGCGACAACCTCGACGAGCTCACCGATTTCGCCGGCTACAAGACCGAGTTCCTGCGTCTCTTCGGCTTCTCGGTGGAGGGCGTGGACTACGAGGCCGACGTGAACCCCGACGTGGCCATTCCCGGCCTCGTGCAGCTCTAGCAAGCGCCCGGAGGGATACTCCAGCCCATGCAGATTCAAGAAAAGCCGCCCGCCGGCACGCCGTTCGACTGGATCGGCGGCGAACCGAAGGTAGAGGCGCTGGTCGAGCGCTTCTACGACCTGATGGACCTCGAGCCCGCCTATGCGCAGCTGCGCGCAGTGCACGGCACCAGCCTCGACAACGCGCGCCAGCGCCTGTTCTGGTTCCTGTGCGGCTGGCTCGGCGGGCCGCAGCACTACACCGACCGCTTCGGCCATCCGATGCTGCGGGCGCGCCACCTGCCGCAGAGCATCGGCGGCCACACCATCGGCATCAAGGAGCGCGACCAGTGGCTGGCCTGCATGGACCAGGCCATGGGCGAGACGGGCGTGCCGGAAGACTTGCGCGAGCGCCTGCGCGACTCCTTCTTCAAGACCGCCGACTGGATGCGCAACCGCGGCGAGTGACCGACCGATCACACAACGATTTCGAAAGACGCTTCTCCATGAATTCCATCGTCATCATCGGCGGCGGCCACGCTGCGGCCCAACTCTGCGCCGGCCTTGCCGAAGCAGGGCAGGGCGCGCGCGTGCACCTGGTCTGCGAGGAAGCCTGCGAGCCGTATCACCGCCCGCCGCTGTCCAAGGCCTTTCTAAAGAGCGCGGAAGAAACCACGCAGCCGCACAAGGCCGCCGACTGGTATCGCGAGGCGGGCATCACGCTGCACCTGGGCGATGCCGCCGTTGCCATCGACCGCGAGGCGCACACCGTCACTCTGCGTTCGGGCGCGATCCTGCCGTGGCAGCAACTGGTGCTGGCCACCGGCACCCGCGCGCGCCAGATGCCGGATTTGAAGCCGGGCCTGGAAAACGTCGCGAGCCTGCGCGCGGCCGACGAAGCGCATCGCCTGCGCACGCGGCTCGCGGCGGCCGAACATGTGACGGTGCTCGGCGGCGGTTTCATCGGGCTCGAAGTGGCGGCCACCGCCAAGGCGCTCGGCAAGTCGGTGCAGGTGATCGAGAGCGCGCCGCGCCTGCTGGGGCGCGCGGTGTCGCCCGAGTTGTCGGCGCACGTGCTCGCCACGCACCGCGCGGCCGGCATCGACATCGTGCTCGGCGCGCAGACCGGCGCGTTCGAAGTCGACGGCGACCGGCTGCTGTCGCTGCAGGTCAACGGCGTGAAGCAACCTGTCGACCTGCTGCTGCTCGGCATCGGCGCAGTTCCCGAGACCGCGCTCGCGCAAGCGGCCGGCATCGAATGCGCGGACGGCATCGTGGTCGACGGCCACATGCAGACCAGCGCGGCCGACGTGCTCGCGGTGGGCGACTGCACGCGCTTCCCCGACCGCCGCGCGGGCCGCGCGCTGCGGCTCGAATCGGTGCAGAACGCCAACGACCAGGCGCGCACCGCAGTGGCCACGCTGACCGGCGCGGCGCGCGCGCACGACGCGGTCGCGTGGTTCTGGTCCGACCAGGGCGGCATGCGGCTGCAGATGGTCGGCCTGATGCCGGCCGAAGGCACGCCGGGCCTGAGCAGCGTGCGCCGCGCGGGACCGAAGCCCGATGCGTTCTCGCTGTTCCATTACGTCGACGGGCAGCTCGTGTGCGTGGAGTCGGTGAATGCGCCGGTCGATCACATGATGAGCCGCAAGCTGCTCGAAGCGGGGCGCAGCCCCGATGCGGCGGCAGTGGCGGATGCGTCGGTACCACTAAAGAATCACCTGTCGTGAACCTGTCGTAAGAGTGCCGCAGGTCAGGCCCGGTTCACTGGCCTGTCACTCGGCTTTCAGAGACTGGTCTTCCTCTAATTTGCAGGGAGACCTCTCGATGAAGAACGATGCAGCGACCACGTCGCTTTCGCGTCTTGTCCCCATGACCACCTGTGCCGCCGTCCTGGCCGCCGCGCTCACCGCCTGTGGCGGCGGAAGCGGCGGCGGCAACGTCGTCATTCCGCCGGTGACGTCGAACCCCACGCCCACCACGCCCACCACGCCCGCACCGGTGGCCAAGGGCACGCGCACCACGGTGGCCCTGCTCGAAACCACCGACCTGCACTTCAACGTGCTGAGCTTCGACTACTTCAAGGTTGCCGAAGACAAGTCGTACGGCTACGAGCGCGCGTCCACGCTGATCAACGCCGCGCGCAAGGAGTTCGCCAACACGATGCTGTTCGACAGCGGCGACACCATCCAGGGCACGGCGCTGGCCGACTACGAGGCGCTGATCAACCGAATTCCGTGCACGCAGCCGCTGTCGATGTACAAGGCGATGAACGCCACGGGCTTCGATGCCGGCACGCTCGGCAACCACGAATTCAACTACGGCCTGGAGTTTCTCAATCAGGCAATCGGCGGCGGGCTTGATGTGGATGGCGTGGACGCCACCAAGAAGTGCGTCGGGCCGAGCTTTCCGCTGGTGCTGGCGAACGTGCAGAGCGTGAAGACCGGCAAGCCGCTGCTCGCGCCGTACGTCATCCTGAACAAGCAGTTCACCGCGACCGGGCCCGACGGCAAGAGCGTTACGGTGCCGCTGAAGGTTGGCGTGATCGGCTTCACCACGCCCGGCATCATGAACTGGGACAAGCGCTACCTCGAAGGCAAGCTGCGCACTGAGGGCACGGTGGAAGCGGCAACCCGGTACATCCCCGAACTGCGCGCCAAGGGCGCCGACATCGTGGTCGCGCTGCAGCACGGCGGGATCGACGGATCGGCCTACTCGCCGACGATGGAGAACTCGGCCCTGTACCTCGCTAAGGTGCCGGGCATCGACGCGCTGATGATGGGCCACCAGCACGCCGTTTTCCCCGACCGCAGCGCCAAGCCCGGCTTCACGCAGGCCGGCGTGGACAACACGGCCGGCACCGTCAACGGTGTGCCGGCGGTGATGGCTTCGTCGTGGGGCAAGTCGCTGGGCCTCATCAAGCTGGAGCTGGAGTACGACGGCAAGGCCTGGAGCGTGGACAAGAGCAAGACCGTGGTCGACGCGCGCTCCACGCAGACAGGCAAGGACAGCGCCAACAAGGCCGTGTACGTCGATGCCGACCCTGCGATCGCTCCGCTGGTCGATACGCAGCACAAGGCCGCGATCACCTACGTGAAGACGCCTATCGGCAGTACCGACTTCCGCATGAACACCTTCTTCGCGGACGTGGGCGACCCGGGTGCGATCCAGATCGTGAACCAGGCGCAGGCCGACTACGTGAAGGCCTACATCCAGGCCAACCTGTCGCAGTACGCGAGCCTGCCGGTGCTGTCGGTGAGCGCGCCCTTCAAGTCGGGCTACGAAGGCGGTCGCGACTACACCGACGTGGCCGTGGGCAACCTGGCGATCTTCAATGCGGCCGACCTGTACCTGTACCCGAACACGGTGTATGCGGTGAAGGTGACGGGCGCGGAAATCAAGAGCTGGCTCGAAGCAGCGGCCAAGCGCTTCAACAAGATCAGCCTGACGGCCACGGCCGACCAGCAGCTCATCAGCACCTTTCCGGGCTACAACTTCGACATGTTCACCACGCCCGACGTGCAGTACGAGATCGACGTGACGCAGGACGTGGGCAGCAGGATCAAGAACCTGACGTACCTGGGCGCTGCGATCGACCCGGCGAAGGAGTTCGTCATCGCGACGAACAACTACCGTGCGACGAGCGGTGCGAGCTTCATCCCCGCGCTGGACGGGCGCGCGACGATCTATGCATCGCCGGATGCGAACCGCGACGTGCTGATCGACTACATCAAGGCCAGGAAGACCATCACGCGTGCAACCAACGGTGCGGCGCGCAGCTGGCGTTTCACGCAAGTGACGACGGCGGGGAATGTGGTGTTCACGTCGGGGCAGGGCCAACTGAGCGCTGCGACGGATGCCGGATTGACGAACATCTCGCTGCTGACGGCCGATGACGGCAGCGGCAAGGGCCGCTCGGTCTACAAGCTCGATCTGAGCCAGTAAGGCAAAAGAGAAGCCGGCGTCCCGTGCGGCTCAGCGCCGCGCGGGCGCCAGCAGCACGACGAGGGCGCCGGCCCCGCCTTCAGCAGGCTTGGCCTGTACGAAGGCGATCACTTCGTTCTTCTGGATCAGCCAGCGCTGGGTCTTGGTCTTCAGCACCGGCTGCTTGCCCGGCGAACCCAGCCCCTTGCCGTGCACCACGCGCACGCAGCGCAACCCTTGCTTGTAGGCCGTGCGGATGAAGCCGCCGAGCGCCTCCCGCGCCTCGTCGCTACGCAGCCCGTGCAGGTCGACCTGCGCCTGGATCGCCCAGTCGCCCTTGCGCAGCCGCGCCGTCACATCGGTGCCGATGCCGGGGCGGCGGAAGCTCATGGCGTCGTCCACGTCGAGCAGCGTGGTCACGTCGAACTCGTCGGAGAGCGACTCGCGCAGCACGCGCTGCTCGTCGAGCTGGTGCTGCACGGGGATGGGCGCGGGCGGCTCCGGTGCGAGCGGCACGGCGGCTTTGCGGCGCAATGGTTCGGTGGCGCCGATGGCTCGGGCGAACAGGTCTTTCTCGGCGGCGCGCTTGCGTTCGGCCGCTGCCTTGGCGGCTGCCTCGGCGGCTTCGCGCTCGCGGGTTTCGGCGAGCGCGCGCTGCACCTGCTTGAGGTCGGCGAGGTTCTTGAGCGAGGGAGCGCGCGAGCCCATCAGAGCAGCCCTCTCTCGGCCATCGAAAAACTCTGCCCGGGGCTCACGATGATGTGGTCGAGCACCCGCACGTCCACCAGCGCCAGGGCGGCTCGCAGCGTTTGCGTGAGCGACTCGTCGGCACGCGAGGGCTCGATGTTGCCGCTCGGGTGGTTGTGCGCCAGCACCACGGCCGCGGCCTGGTGGTGGATGGCACGCGTGACGACCTCGCGCGGGTAGACGCTGGTCTGCGTGAGCGTGCCGCGGAACATTTCTTCCAGCGCGATCATGCGGTGCTGCACGTCGAGGAAAACCACCGCGAAAACTTCATAGGAGCACGAGCCGATGTGCAACTGCAGGTATTGCTTCACTGCGCCGGGCGAGTCGAACACCGTGCGCTCCTTGAGCCTTTCGCCCATGGCACGGCGTGCCAGTTCGAGCACGGCGATCAGCTCGGAGCGCTTGGCGCTGCCGCCCATGCCCTTGACGGCCTTGAGGTCTTCGGCGCCGGTGTGCAGCAACCCCGAGAGCCCGCCGAAGCGCTCGAGCAGTTGCTGCGCCAGCTGCAGCACGTTCTTGCCCGCAACTCCGGTGCGCAGCAGCAGGGCCAGCAGCTCGGCATCGGCCAGCGCGGACGCTCCCCGCGAGATGAGTTTTTCGCGGGGACGGGCGTCTAGGGGGAGATCCTTGAATGACATGAAACCCTGGGGGTGAAACCTTGGCGGAGCCGGGTGGAAGCCCCGGTCCTTAAAATGAGGCCCAGTTTATCGGGACACCCACCTTGTCTTTGCCCACCTCCGCTGCCCCCATGTCCCAAGTCGTGACTTCCGGCTCCTTTCTGACCCTGCATTACCGGCTGGCCGGCCCGGCGGGCGACATCATCAATACTTTCGCCGACAAACCCGCGACCCTGTCGCTCGGCACCGGCGAGCTTTCTCCTGCCATGGAGCAGCGCCTGATGGGCCTGGAAGAGGGCACGCACGCCACCTTCGAGCTGCCCGCAGGCGAGGCTTTCGGCGACCGCAACCCCGACATGCAGCAGTGGGTGGCCAGGAAGCTGCTCGCGCAGATGGGCGACCCCGACGAGCAGTACGCCGTTGGCGACGTCGTGCAGTTCCCCACGCCCGACGGCACCGGCAGCTACGCCGGCGCGGTGATCGAGTCGAACGAGACCGGTGTGCGCTTCGACTTCAATCATCCACTGGCCGGCCAGCCCGTCACCTTCGAAGTGAAGCTGATCGGGGTGCTATGAACTCCGAGATCTCAGAAGTCATCCTGGCCGAGCCGCGCGGCTTCTGCGCGGGTGTCGACCGCGCCATCGAGATCGTCGAGCGCGCCATCGCCAAGTTCGGCGCGCCGATCTACGTGCGCCACGAGATCGTGCACAACACCTACGTGGTGAACGAGCTCAAGGCCAAGGGCGCGATCTTCATCGAGGAACTGTCCGACGTGCCTCCCGGCGCCACGCTGGTGTTCAGCGCGCACGGCGTGAGCAAGGCCGTGGAGCAGGAGGCGCGCGACCGCGGCTTCGAGATCTTCGACGCCACCTGCCCGCTGGTGACCAAGGTGCACGTCGAGGTGGCCAAGCTCGCGAAAGAGGGCTACGAGTTCATCATGATCGGCCACAAGGGTCACCCCGAGGTCGAGGGCACGATGGGACAGCTGTCGAGTGGCATCCATCTCGTAGAGGACGTGGGTGACGTGGCGAAGGTCTCGCCGGCGCAGACCTCCAAGCTGGCGGTAGTCACCCAGACCACGCTGAGCGTGGACGACGCCGCCGAGATCGCCGCCGCGGTGCGCGCGCGCTTTCCCGAGGTGCGCGAGCCCAAGCAGCAGGACATCTGCTACGCCACCCAGAACCGCCAGGACGCGGTGAAGATCATGAGCCCGCAGGTCGACCTCGTGATCGTGGTCGGCAGCCCCACCAGCTCCAACAGCAACCGGCTGCGCGAACTGGCGCAGCGGCTGGGCACCCAGAGCTACATGGTCGATTCGGCCGAAGAGCTGAAACCCGAGTGGTTCGAGGGCAAGACGCGCATCGGCCTCACGGCTGGCGCCTCGGCCCCCGAAGTGCTGGTGCGCGAGGTGATCGACCGCGTGCGCGCGTTCGGCGCGGTGTCGGTCCGCAAGATGGACGGCATCGAGGAAACCATCAAGTTTCCGCTCCCCAAGGGCCTCAAGCTCGACGACATTCCGCCTCCAGGACACATCTCTTGAACGATACGAAAACAACCGACTGGCGCTCTGAAATAGACAGCGCCGCCCGAAGGCTGAGCGAACGCGCCGGCCACTTCCTGCGCGAAACCCCGCTGTGGAAGCTGCCGGCAAGCGCCTTCGGCATTGAGGTGCCGGGCGCGGAGATCTGGCTCAAGCTCGAGCACATGCAGGTCAGCGGCAGCTTCAAGGCGCGCGGCATGATGAACCGGCTGCTGGCCAACGACATTCCGCAAAGCGGCGTGGTCGTGGCCTCGGGTGGCAATGCGGGGATTGCCACGGCCGCCGCTGCGCGCGCGCTGGGTGTGCCTTGCCAGGTGTTCCTGCCCGGCGTGTCGCCCGAAGCCAAGCGCGCGCGTCTGCGTGCGCTGGGGGCGGAAGTGGTCGTGGTCGGCGAGCTGTATCCCGATGCGCTGGCCGCCTGCCTGACGCGCCAGAAGGAATCCGGCGCATTGCTTACGCATGCCTACGACCAGCCCGAAGTGGTGGCCGGCGCGGGCACGCTGGGCCGCGAGATCGAACAGCAGAGCGGTCTGCCCGATTCGGTGCTCGTGAGCGTGGGCGGTGGCGGCCTGATCGGCGGCCTTGCCGGCTGGTTCGAGAAGCGCGCCCGCGTGGTGGCGCTCGAACCCGAGAAAGCGCCCACGCTGCTCCGTGCCCGCGAAGCCGGCGAGCCGGTCGACGTGGAAGTGGGCGGCATCGCGGCCGATTCGCTCGGCGCACGCCGCATCGGTGCCATTTCCTGGGAGATCACGCAGCAGCAGGTGCAAGACGCGCTGCTGCTGTCCGACGAATCCATCCGCGCAGCCCAGCAGTGGCTCTGGAAAGAGCTGAAGCTGGCGGTGGAGCCGGCCGCCGCGCTGCCGCTCGCTGCACTACAGACCGGCGCCTACGTGCCGCGCGAAGGCGAAAAGGTGTGCCTGATCGTCTGCGGGGCGAACGTCGATCCTGCGA
The DNA here is from genome assembly GCF_057814215.1 of Variovorax sp. F042. Lineage (NCBI taxonomy): Bacteria > Pseudomonadati > Pseudomonadota > Betaproteobacteria > Burkholderiales > Comamonadaceae > Variovorax > Variovorax sp. F042. The sequence continues at coordinate 15,406 of NZ_JBVASX010000007.1, read as the reverse complement.
CGGTTGCCTGATCGGTTCTTACTTCTCGCAGTTGACCATCCAGGCGACGCCGAACTTGTCGGTGAGCATGCCGAAGCCCGTCGCCCAGAACTGCGGGCCGTAGGGCATCGTCACTTTGCCGCCTTCGGCCAGCGCGTCGAACAGCTTCTTGCCTTCGTCGACGTTGTCGGCTTGCACCGATAGAGAGAAGCCCTTGTAGCCCTCGAAGGGCCACTCGGGTGGTGCATCCGAGGCCATCAGCTTGTGGCCGCGGGCCTCGAGCGTGGCGTGCATGATCTTGTCCTTGTAGGAGGCCGGCGTCTGGGCCCCCGCCGGGCTTTCGCCGAAGGTCATGCTGAAGACGACCTTGCCGTCCAGCGCCTTGGCATAGAACGCGAGCGCTTCGGCGGCATTGCCGTTGAATGTCAGATAGGCTTCCATCGTTTTTCCCTTCGAGATGGGTGGGTGGGAGCGCGATGCTACGCCCACCTAAAATCCCCCCATGCTTGACATCACCCTGCTCCGCAAAGACCTGGCCTCCGCTGTGGCTGGCCTCGAAAAACGCAAGAAGAACCAGCCGTATCTCGACGTGTCGGCGTTCACCGCGCTCGAGGCCGAGCGCAAGACGCTGCAAACCCGCACCGAGGAAATCCAGGCGCGCCGTAACACGCTGAACAAGCAGATCGGCCCGCTCAAGGCCAAGGGCGAGTCGGTCGATGCTCTGATGGCCGAAGTCAATGCGCTGAAGGCCGAGCAAGAGTCGCAATCGAAGCGCCTCGAAGAAATCCAGCCCGAGTTGCACGCGCTGCTGCTCGCCGTGCCCAACCTGCCGCACGCCAGCGTGCCGGTCGGCGAGGACGAGACAGGCAACGTCGAAATGCGCCGCTGGAGCCCGCAAGGCGGCGCCGGCGCCAATGCCACGCCGCTGGCCTTCGCGCCGAAGGACCACGTCGACCTGGGCGCGCCGCTGGGCCTCGACTTCGAGATGGGCGCCAAGCTCGCGGGTTCGCGCTTCACCGTCATGAAGGGTCCGATCGCCCGCCTGCACCGCGCCCTCGCGCAGTTCATGCTCGACATCCAGACCGAGAAGCACGGCTACAGCGAGTGCTACGTGCCCTACATCGTCAATGCCGCCACGCTCAGCGGCACCGGCCAGCTGCCCAAGTTCGAAGGCGACCTGTTCGCCGCGAAGAAGGGCGGCCAGGACGGCGAACCCGCGCCCGACCATTCGGCGCTGTACCTCATTCCCACCAGCGAAGTGCCGCTGACCAACTTCGTGCGCGACGAGGTGGTGGCCGAGTCGCAACTGCCGATCAAGCTCACTGCCCACACGCCGTGCTTCCGCTCCGAGGCCGGCAGCGCGGGCCGCGACACGCGCGGCATGATCCGCCAGCACCAGTTCGACAAGGTCGAGATGGTGCAGATCGTGCACCCCGAGAAGAGCTACGACGCGCTCGAACAGATGACCGGCCATGCCGAAGCCGTGCTGCAGGCGCTGGAGCTGCCGTACCGCGTCGTGCTGCTGTGCACCGGCGACATGGGCTTCGGCTCCACGAAGACCTACGACCTCGAAGTCTGGCTGCCGGCGCAGGACACCTACCGCGAGATCAGCTCCGTCTCGAACTGCGAGGCCTTCCAGGCGCGCCGCCTGCAGGCGCGTTTCAAGAATGCGCAGGGCAAGAACGAGCTCGTGCACACGCTCAACGGCTCCGGCCTCGCTGTGGGCCGCACGCTGGTGGCCGTGCTGGAAAACCACCAGAACGAGGACGGCTCGATCAACGTGCCTGCGGCGTTGCGTCCGTACCTCGGCGGGCTCGAAGTTCTGCGCGGTTGATCGCAGGGAGCTTCAAAAGCCCAATTTTTGTCTGCTATAATCGCAGGCTCGACAGCACCGGAGAGGTGGCAGAGTGGTCGAATGTACCTGACTCGAAATCAGGCGTACTAGCGATAGTACCGAGGGTTCGAATCCCTCCCTCTCCTCCAAGAAGTCAATAAACAAGCGCCTTTCGGGGCGCTTTTTTATTTCTTACACCATCGTTCCTACCAATTCGATTGACAGCTGGTTGCGGCCTAAAAGGCATCGCCTCCAACCCCTGCAGGGGTTGGACTTGTCTGTGCTTCCCCCGTCGCTAGGTAGCGGGCCACCGACGCCGCGCACGTCCGCTTCAGACTGAGCTGTGTGAAACGCAGTGCAGTCGACACTCCTCGGAAGATCGACCTCTCAGCCTGCCTCAGGCTGCGCTTTCTCGCATTCCCGTCTTGCGGCTGTATAGCAAGAATCCTACGTACGGGTGCTACAGCAGCGGCGGTAGCAGGTCCGGCGGGGGCGGAGGTTCAAGGGCGAAGTGGTCGCGGCCAGGATCGTCGGTTTCGTACACGCCAGCTCAGGTGGCATCGCTCACGCCGGTTCGTGCAGAGGTAGAAGCACGGGCGGCGGTGCCTGACCTTCGCGATTGCTTCCTGTGCCACGCATGGGGCGACCGGCAAGGGCCTGCCAAGGAGTTGCACGATTTGCTCGAAGCGGCTGGCGTCAAGGTCTGGTTCAGCGAGAAAGATCTAGGCCTGGGTGTGCCCATGATGCGTGCAATCGACAAGGGCTTGGCTGCTTCGAAAATTAGGCTGGTTCTGGTAACCCCAGCGCTTCTGAAGCGACTCCCTGCTGAGGGCGTGGCCGACAAGGAGCTCTCCACCCTCCTTTCGGGTACCCGTGGCAGACGTCCCTGACCTTCAGGCCAACAAGATCGCAGCCTCGCAGCTTGCTGTCCAGGCCCAAGTTGAAGAGAGCGAGTTCGCGCACTCGGCCCTCCAGTTGCAGCCGCACCCGCAGCGCCCAAATGTCCTTGAGCTTGAAAGGCGCCTTCTGGCCGACGATCTTGCCCTTGTTCCAGGGCGCGCGGCAGGTTGCAGCGTTTGCAGATTCCATGATGGTCTCCCATCGAGTTGAGGGAGCCTGAGCATGCGCGGTCAGGACTGGAACTGTCCTGAATGCCGCGTCCAAGCGGCGCCTGCTCTCCACTGGGTTAGGCATCAGCTTTCGCGGCTATGTTTGACCTACGGCAAGGGGCACAATCGGCCACAAGCATCGGTGATCGGGCGGGTTGATTGACCTGCGGAGTTCTCTTCCTAGACTCGTAAATCCACTACGAAGGAGAGCTTGAATGACCTACTTCACCGGAATCGATGTGTCCCTGAGATCCGTCTCGATCTGCGTCGTAGACGACCGTGGCGAGGTCTGCCGAGAGGCGAAGATCGACGCGCATGTCGATGTGATCGTCGATTGGCTGCGCAGCTTCAGTCCTGAGTTGAACTCCGTCGGCTTCGAAGCCGGCGCGCTGAGTCAGTACCTCACCTACGGCCTGCAGGCCGCGGGCTTCGAAGTCATCTGCCTGGAAGCCCGACAGGTCAAGAACACCCTGGACGCCATGCGCAACAAGACCGACCGCAACGACGCGCGCGGCATCGCGCAGATCCTGCGCACCGGCTGGTACAGCCGCGTGCACATCAAGAGCCTACACAGCCACCGCGTGCGCGCGCTGCTCGCCAGCCGCAAGGCGATCCTGGCAAAGTGCGTCGACCTCGAGAATGAGCTGCGTGGTCTTCTGCGCGTGTTCGGCATCCGACTGGCGCCGCGCGTGGGCCATGGATCCTTCGATGCCCAGGTGCGCTCAACCTTCGCCGATGACGAGACGCTGTCCTGCGCGCTGGTGCCTCTGCTGGACGCAAGGACCGTGCTCTACAAGACCTACCTGAAGCTGGACAACGCAGTCAAGGCGCTGACCAAGGCGGATCCGCTGTGCGTGCGGCTCATGTCCATCCCGGGCGTCGGTCCTGTGACGGCACTCACCTTCAAGTCGGCCGTGGATGATCCCGTCCGGTTCAAGGCGTCGCGCACGGTGGCAGCCCACTTCGGCCTGACGCCCAAACGCTACCAGTCCGGCGAGATGGACAACCCTGGTCACATCTCGCGAGCTGGCGATGCCGATGTGCGGTCGGCGCTCTATGTGGCGGCGCACTCGCTGCTCACGCGCAACGCGCAGTGGTCGTCGTTGAAAGCCTGGGGAATGCGGCTTGCCAAGACAAGAGGCCATCGACGTGCGGTGATCGCTGTGGCGCGCAAGCTGGCCGTCATCCTGCACCGCATGTGGGTAGATGGCTCCGAGTTCCGATGGGGAGCACAGGAGCCTGTCGCCGTGAAGGCGTGACTGTGCGGGTCAGGTGCATTGACTGACGAAAGGAATCGAGGATTGAGCGTTCAGGTGTAGACGATGGTCCGGATGAAGCCGTATATGACTGCTGCGCTGCAAAGCGCGTCCAAAAGCGTGGCTCTCCGCTCCGTCTGACCAATGCGTGCAGCGCCGACCTTCGGGTCGGGACCGACTGCGTAGAGAAGCGTGAACTGCACCGAGACGTTCTGTTCGACGAAACCAAATACCGAGATACTCTGCGCTTGACAAACCGGCCCGATCAGAGAAGCTGTCGTTCTCCGTGCCGCGGGTAATGTCCGGTTCAGACGCGAAAGCAGCCACCTGAACGCAGACTCGATGTCGATGCTGCTCAGTTTTCGGCGATGCGCTGCCGTGGGCGGGCTTGGGTTTGTCACGTTCCAGACAATTCCGCTGCTCTTTTGAGTGCCTAAGACGACTGACCTTCCCGCGGTATTCCCGTGACAGTGACGGGCGAAGGTGAACGTGTGGCCCGTTTGAAGATCGACGGCGAAATTCCGGTGTGCTCCTTGAAGAAGCGCGAGAAATTCCCCGGGGCCGAGAACCCGAGGTCGAGCGCAACGTCGGTGAGCTTGCCGCCATCGCTCACCCTGCGCATCGCCTCCTCGACGCGCACGCCGCTCCAGAACACCTGGGGCGTCGTGTGCAACTGGTCGCGGAACAGCGCGAAGAAATGCGCGCGCGAGAGGCCGACCTTGGCCGCGATTTCGTCGATCGTCGTCTTCTCGGAAACATGCGCCCGCATGTGCGCGATGGCGGCACGCAATCGGTGATCGAGCGTGACGCCAATGCCGCCGGCGACCGGCGCCGCATCGCCGCCCGTGGCAGAGGCGGCGATGGCCGCTTCGAGCAGCCGCTCGACCTCCTTGTCGATGTGCTCGCGTGCCGCGCCGGTGGAGATCATCAAATCCAGCACCCGCCAACACGAACGCCGCAGCGCATCGCCGATGGGCACGCGCGGTGATGGAAATCTAAAGCTCCGGTCCTTCGCCAGGCCGAGTTCGTCGAGCCAATCCTTCTTGATCATGAAGACGATGAACAGGCTCGATCCGTTGTCCTCCAGGCGAACCATGTCGTGCGCCTCGAAGGCGTTCACGCCGAGCGCCACGCTTTCGCTGTAGCCGACGACTTCGGTGCCGACATGCGCGCAGGCCCGCGCGCCGCCCAGCCAGAGGGCGAGCTGTGTTTCGGAGTGCGCGTGCGCCACCAGGTTGGCGCTCGCTTCCAGGACGATCGCGGTGCCGAACGCGCCTTCGTGGAGTGCATAGGCTTCCTGCATCTGTGCGCGCTTCATCGGGTTGGTTTCGGGTCGGCCGATTGTTCTCCCGCGCAGCGCCGGCTCGGGCAGCGCATCGGGTAAGTCCTTAGAAGCACACCAGACGATTCGATACGCCGCCGGACCAGCCGATAAGCGCCGCCGGCCCGTGATTTCTAAAGTTGGCGCATCGCTAAAACACAGGAGCAAACCTTCATGCGAATCGCCACTTTCACGAGCGAAGGCCACCGCAAGGTGGGCCTCGTTTCCACCGACGGCAAGACCGTCACGCCACTGCAGCTCACGCCGGAGCAGGCAGACAGCGGCGTGCTGACGCTGATCGAAATTCTCGCCAGGGGCGGATCGCTTCCGAAGGCATCGGGGCCCGCAGTCGACTTGGGCGAGGTGGTGCTCGATGCACCGCTGCCCAAGCCGCGGCGCAATCTGTGGTGCGTCGGCCGCAACTACCACGCGCACGCCAAGGAGCTGTCGGCCTCGGTGTTCAAGGACAACGCCGCCAAGACCGACGAGTGGCCCATCGTCTTCACCAAGGTGCCCGAGTGCGTCGTGGGCCCGCACGACGAGGTGCTGGTTCCCGCCGGGGTGTCGGCGCAGATCGACTACGAGGCCGAACTGGCCGTGGTCATCGGCAAGGGCGGCAAGAACATCGCGCGCGATGCGGCGATGTCGCATGTGTTCGGCTACACGGTGGTCAACGACGTGACGGCGCGCGACGTGCAGATGCGCCACGGGCAATGGGACCTGGGCAAGTCGTTCGACACCTTCTGCCCGATGGGCCCGTGGATCGTGACGGCCGACGAGTTCGACGGCACCAAAACGCGCGTGCGTTGCTGGGTCAACGGCGAGTTGCGTCAGGACGGACCGACCGAGAACATGATCTTCGACATTCCCACGCTCATCGAGACGATCTCGCGCGGCATCACCCTCTACCCCGGCGATGTCATCGCCACGGGCACGCCGGCCGGTGTGGGCATGGGCATGAACCCACCGCGCTACCTGCGTGCCGGTGACGTGGTGCGCGTCGAGATCGACCGGCTCGGCGCCATCGAGAACAAGTTCGTCTGAAGGTGCCGCACATGACGACTCAAGTATTGAACGGGCTCGCCGTCGAGATCGATGGGGAAGGCGAGGCGCTGCTGTGCATCCACGGGCTGGGCGGATCGTCGAACAACTGGACGCCCGTGTTGCCGGCGCTCGGCGGTTTTCGGCGCATCAGGCCCGACCTGCCGGGCAGCGCGAGGTCACCGCTGCCGGCCGATGGCAAGGGCTTGTCGATCGACGGCTACGTCGATGCGATGCTGCGGCTGCTCTCGGCGCTCGACATCGCATCGGTGCATGTGATGGCGCATTCGCTCGGAACCATCGTCGCGCAGCACCTCGCGGTGCGCAGCCCCGGCGCCGTGAAATCGCTGGCGCTGTTCGGCCCGCTGGCGGCGCCACCGGATGCGGCGCGCCCAAACATCGCGGCGCGTGCCAACGCAGCGCGCGGCGGCACGGCTGCCATGCAGGAGATCGCCGATGCGATCGTGAAGGGCGCGACGAGCACGCAGACGAAGGAACAGCAGCCGGCGGTGCTCGCCCTGGTGCGCGAGAGCGTGATGCGCCAGCCGGCCGAGGGCTATGCGCAAAGTTGCGCGGCGCTGGCCGAAGCGCAATCGGCCGCGCTCGAACGCCTCGATGCGCCGACGCTCCTGGTCACCGGGGACCAGGACGGCGTGGCCCCGGTGGCCAACGTCCAGGCGATGCAGGCACGCATCGCCGGCAGCCGGCTCGTCGTGCTCGAGGGATGCGGCCACTGGACCACCTTCGAACAACCGCAGCGCTGCATGCAGGCGCTCGAAGCCTTCTACGCGGCGCCTCGTTGAGACACAACCCGTTCGATTGAACCGCCCGATTTCGATAACCCATTTCCGGCACACCACGCGCTGGAGGAGACAACGATGACCCGTATTGCATTCACCAACGTCCGCATCTTCGACGGCTCGGGCGAGGAGCCCTACGCCGGTGACCTTCTGGTCGAGGGAAAATGCATCGTCGAGGTGGCGCGCTTTCCACGCCGCGTGAGCACCGATGACGCGCGCGTGATCGATGGCAAGGGCCGCTTTCTCATGCCGGGCATGACCGAGGCCCACACGCATTTCTCGTGGAACGACCAGCCGTCGCTCGCGGCCATCCAGTTCATGCCGCCTGAGGAACACATGCTCTGGTGCGTGCGGGTGGCCAAGCGCTACCTCGACATGGGGTGGACATCGGCCATCGGCGCGGCCGCGGCCAAGCCGCGGCTGGACGTGGTGCTGCGCAATGCCATCAATGCGGGTGAGTTCCCCGGCCCGCGCTACCTTGCGGGCAGCCAGGAGATCACCACCATCGGCGCCCTGGGCGACAACACGCTGCCGCACATGAAGTTCGAGGAGCTGAGCTTTGGCAGCGTGTGTAGCGGGCCCGAAGAGATCCGCAGGTCGGCGCGCACCTTCATCAAGTACGGGGTGGACCATCTGAAGATCAATCTGTCGGGCGAGTACATCGCGGGCTTGCCGGCCGAGATGTCGCCCTTTGCCGAAGACGAAGTCGCCATGCTCGCGCAGGAGGCCAAGCGCTACGGCAAGCGCATGGCTGCACACGCGCGGTCGAGCGAGTCGGTCAAGCAGTGCGTGCGCCACGGCATCGAGATGGTCTACCACGCGAGCTTCGCGGATGCCGAGGCACTCGACATGCTTGAGGCCGCGAAAGACAAGCACTTTGTCGCGCCCGGCATCGGCTGGCTGATTCGCACGACCTACAACGCCGCCGAGTACGGCATCACTGAGGCCGTGGCGACGCAGATGGGCTACAAGCGCGAGCTGGAAATCGCATCGGCCTCGCTGCGCGAGATGCACAAGCGCGGCATTCGCATCCTACCGGGTGGCGACTACGGCTTTGCATGGATGCCGCACGGCACCAATGCCAACGACCTTCAGTACTTTGTCGACTACATCGGCATGACGCCGAAGGAGGCGTTGATGGCGGCAACGCGCCTGGGCGGCGAGATCATGTTGCGGCCCGACGAACTGGGGCAATTGAAGGCGGGCTTTCTTGCCGACATCGTCCTCATCGACGGCGATCCGCTGCAAGACCTGTCGTTGCTGACGGACCCGGCAAAGGTGCAACTGGTCATGAAGGATGGCGTGATCCACAAGGACTGCGCGACGCCCGTGCCATCGCATGCCGCGCTGCATCTGGAGGGCGGTGACACGCCGCTGCAGGAACAAGGCGTCAAGGAAGCCTTGGCAGAGATGCACTGACTTCGACTGGCCCGGCTGCTCGTTCATGGTTGCGGCGGGCGGCCGCTTTCACAGCGTAAGCGGTCGATCGCTGGCTCTCTTTGTAATTCAGCACTGGGCCCGTTCACGACGGCGGCCCGACCGGCTACAGTCGGCCAGAACCGGTCACTCAGGCTGTTCGTCAAAATCCACCAAACGTAGAAGCCCATCAGAGGAAAAATGACATTGCTCCATCGTGTATCGATCTCGATTACTGCGCTTCTGATCTGCACCGCCGCCATCAGTCAAGAAGCGCGGATTGGCAAAGCCGAGGCGATAGTCGACGTGTTCCAGGCGATGGATGCCCGGCAGATCGTTAAGGTCGTGGCCGAAGACCTCATACGTCAAAGTGGGGACTATCAGTTCCGTGCGCAATACGAAGAATTCCTTTCGGACGTCGCTAAATCTCCAGAGTACCGAGCGGCCAAGGCTTCGGCGTATGCCCGGGTCTTCACCGAAGACGAGTTGGATGGCATCTTGACCCTTGCCAAAAACCCGGTCTTCCAGATGTACCAAGAGAGAAGTGGTGAGCTACAAAAGGAATCACGCTTGGCATTGGCGAGCGTTCTCCGGCCAAAGGCGATGGAATTCGCAAGGAAGATCGAAGTGCTCAAGGCCGCGGGCTCCAAACGCTAAGGGTTGGTGTAAGTTGAGCCGTTTTCCTCCAGCTGGAGACGGCCATACCCGGTCGGTCGGCGCGCCGACACAACGGGACCACCCAGTGGCAATAGTGAGTAGCCGAGTTGGCACGCGCTGCGGAAGCCGACGAAATCGGGGCATGAATGCTTGAGCATCAATTCGACAAATCCGTGAGCCGCATCGTTGAGCCGGTCGTGGCACCCTGGGGTTTTACGGCTGGTGGCGGGCGTGGTTGCACTTTCCATCGGCAGGTGCGCGATGACCTGTTCCACTTCATCCACTTTGCCGACAGCAAGCCAAGGGCCGTCACGTAGTGGCGAGGCATTGGCGCAGATGCCAGCGAGACTCGCGCGTTCACAACCAGGCTGTGACAGTCTACAGTTGGCCAAAGACCGGTCGGTCGGCCGGCCGTGCCGCAGAGATCACCAGAAACCGGACGCTCGCGGCACGCGCACAACGCCTTGATCGGTGGTCTGCGGCGCATCAGATGAAGTGCGCGCTCATAGATTGGCGAACGAAAAAGAACAGGCTTAAGGATGCCCATGATCCTCGATAGCGTTTTGCTCCGTCCAGACGAGTACGAGAAATTCTCACTTGATGAGCCTTGGCGGTGGCACGTGCCGAGCGACTTCACCCTTCTGCACATCACCGTTCTGGGGCATATGTTTTTCTCCGACTGCGGCGCTCGCATTTGGTTCTTGGACAGCTGGTCCGGTCACCTATACCGAATCAGTGACGACGAAGACGAATTCAGCAGGCAAGTTACTGGCGATGCCGAGTTTTTCAGTGCACTGTTCTTTGATGAGTTGCTGGGGAGCCTGACCGCGGCCGGACTTGAGCGCCGGGCCGGCGAGGTATTCGCTCCATTCGTCTCACCCGCACTCGGTGGCTCGCTCGGCGCAAGCAACTTCTCTTTGGCCCCGGTCCGAGCATATGCAGCCACGTCTTCAGCAGAAGCGCGCGCCGTTGCATTCGGGAACTCGGGCACGTGAAAGACTCTCTTGCTAAGCGCCGGAATCGGCCACAACCAGACATTCGACCCAAGCCTCTGAATTCGATGAAATCTGCGCTTTCCGTCAACGCCGCACTTGATGAACTAGCGACCCTAGTAGGTCAGGACGTCGCCTTGGAGGGCATCCTATGCTTCGAGTTCGAAGGAACGGCTTTGGACCACTTTCCCAAGGCAGAGCGCCGCAACGCGCAAGATGAAGGTCCGCTGGAGGCATCGAGTGTGTGGCTGAGCGTTGGTTCAGGTGCCTTGCAATTCAACGAGGAGCAGCTTCGCCGATGGCATGGTAAACGGGTCATGGTGCTCGGCACCTTGCTCGGTCCCGATGAAACGCTCGGAGGGTGTGGCCATTTGTCGGCATTCCCTGCCGAAGTGCTAGCCCGCTCCATCGAGCGGCTCTAGCCGGCCAGGACCAGTCATTCGACAGCTTGCTTCAATTCACACGAAGGCGCTCCATGGGGCCGTCCGCCCGTGGCGCTAATGCGTAGCGCACCCTTCAGACCTCAGGTTGAACACCCGGCGGTGCCCGGTACACCAACACCTTCAACGACCGCTCGTCGGACACGTCGGGAAAGCTGCTTGGATTCGCCAGTCTTTCCACGAAATCCAGCTCCGGCGCCAGTGCGCTCATTTGCTCTTGCAGGAATTTTGGTCCCAGTTCTGGGGCATTGAGGCATAGCAGGACAAGGCCGTCGGGCTCCAGCAGGTCAGGCAAGCGCTTAATCAGCCGGGCGTAGTCCTTGGTCGCAACGAAACTTCCCTTTTGATAGCTTGGTGGGTCAACGATGACCAGCCCGTAAGGGCCTCCGCGCGCGATTTTTCCCCACGAACTGAAAAGGTCATGAGGGAGGAAGCTCGCGCCGGCGAGCACGCCGTTGGCGCGGTGGTTCTGTTGCCCCACGGCCAGAGCGCCCTTGCTCATGTCCAGGTTGGTGACGTGCCGGGCCCCTGCCTGCAATGCGACCACCGAAAACGCGCAGGTGTAAGCAAACAGGTTGAGCACCTTGACGCGCGACCGGGCGTCTGGGCGCGCCTTCACAAACGCACGAACCCAGCGCCGTCCTTCGGCCATGTCGAGAAACAGCCCGTGGTTCTGGCCCCGGCCCACGTTAACGCGATAGCGAGCGCCCTCCTCGGTGACCCAATGCGGGTCGGGCACCGAACCGCCCATAAGTCGTGTGCTGCTCTGGCCTTCATGCCGGCACTGAAACACCCATTGCAGCGTTTCACCCGGTGCCAACTGTGACCAGCGACGCTCCAGTGCGGCGCCAATTGCAGCCAGTTCGCCGTCGGTCGCAGGCTTGAAGCTGGTCAACACCCAAACCGGCGGGAAAAAGTCGAGCGACAAGTGAGCGCACTCGGGATGAAGCCCACCGCGGCCGTGGAAGATGCGCTGCGCATCCACCGGTGCGGACATTGAAGCGATTGCGTCGAACAGGGGCTGCATAGGCATAGGCTCCCATTCTGACCGGATATCGCGGTGGTCCTGGCCTCGCTAGCATGAAGCTGGTATGACGACCTTCGGCCAGGAGCGGACCTTCGCGGCGCCCGCACAACGGAGTGCTATGAACATCGCTGGAGTGCGTGCACGGCAACCGGCGAGCATCAACAATCGGCAAACATTCGACGACGAACTTTCATGAGCAGCTTGCCAGGGCTTTACCAGTTGATCCTCAGCACAGCGGGGGCGATCTTCTTGTCGACCGCCGCAATGGCAGCGACCACCGTAGAGCTTGTTGAAGATCCTTGTCCGCCTCCGCCGCTGGGATACCGGATTGGAATTTTCGATGACGGGCGAGTCGAAATGAATGGGTCTACCATCTCGACCGCGGCGTTCAAGCGCATCGTCGAAAGTCTTAAGCCGGACACGCTGATCTGCTGGTATCGCGATCGCCCGGAGAGCGACGATCCGCCTCCCAACGCTTGGACGTTGTCAAGGTACTTGCTTCAGATTCACCCGCGTCCACGAGTTGAGTATTTTTGGGATCCCGCTTTCTTGCAACGAATCGTCATCCCTTGACTAAACATTCGATTGCAGGAAACGGCCAAGGCCGGACAGTCGACGGCGAGGCAGAATTTGCCCCAACGCGACCATTTGGTTTCAGTGGATCCATCCAAAATCGAGGACTCATATCCATGATCGAGCGCAATGAACATGACTGGCGCTGCTGAGGTTGACGCCACGATTCGCGAGGTTCGGAGTGCTGCTGCAATGCGCGGTGCCGGCGCGGTTCAAGCGCTTGACCGAGCGCTGGCAGACCTCGTTGCCCGTCCCACTGCTGCCTATATTGGTCCGCTGCTTCTACTACTGGATGACGAGGCCGACTATGACGAGGCCATGTTCTCGCTCATCCATGTGGCAGAGGCGTTCACCGACGCTGAATACGTCGCAGGGCTTCTTCAGGTCCTGTCTGACATGAGAGCGAGAGCTCCCAAGTGGGCTTCGATAGTGCTGATGCGTGTTCTGAACAGTGCGTCCGCCCGAGCTGCGCTTGTTCGAAAGCTTCGCGAGGCCGATTCGCCGACGAAGCAAGCTTCGTTGTGGTTGTGCGAGCGCATCAACGAACGAAGCCCAACGTTTTTGGCCCAAACCACTGCTGTCATGCTCGCGGCGCAAACTGCATGACAGACGGTTGTCGGCCAGGAGAGGACGTTCAGCGCATCGGGCCGAACGTCCGCTTCAGACTGCGACTGACGCTCACCCTCAAGCTCCATCCAGAAACTTCAACGTAACGGAGTGGCCGCCCTATGAACAACAGAAAGGCGCCGGCGAAGATTCTGCCCACGAGCTTTGATGATTCCAGTAGTCGGGTCAACGCTTCACTCCCAGTCAACAACTAGCGGCAGTTACCCGCGAGTTTTCCCGGCGGGTGTCTTAGCCCTTTTCGCGACGCGCTGTCGCTCCAGGGCGCGTGCCGGGGCTACGTCGTGCTGGCTTGCCCGCAAGGTGAAATCGCAGGTCTTCACGGCCAGCTCGACGATGCGCGCCAGCGCGGGGCTGGCGTTGTCGCGCCGGTAGACCGCGCTGTAGACCAGCGGCGGCGGCATCGGATCGCTCTTGACCACGCGCAGCAGGCCGCTGCGGATGTCGGGGCGCACGTAGTCGAGCGCCTGCTGGCTCAGGCCGAAGCCGCTGATTGTCAACTCGCGCAGCACCGTGGTGCTGTTCGTCAGCATGACCTTGCCGAAGCGAAAGCCGTGTTCCGCGCGCCAGGCTTCATAGAACCTGTTCTTCGAGGCGCCCGCGGGCTGCTCGATCACCGGGTAGTCGGCAAACTCGTGCGGCTTCAGTGCGCGGGCGGGAATCTGCAGGCGCGGGCTTGCGATCCAGACCTGATCGACCTCTGCGACCTTGATCGATTCGAAGGCCTTGCCCCAGAAGGTGCCAGGCATGACGGCCAGGTCGAGCTTGTTGGCTTCGAGGCGCTCGAAGAGCGTGAGGCCCGCATCCACCACGGGCTCGATCGTCACCTGGGGATGGAGCTTCTGGAGCAGCTGGATCAGGCGGGCGAGCCAGGTCATCGCGATGAGCTCCGTCACGCCGACGCGGAAGGTGCCGCGCAGCGTCTTGTCGACGCTGATGTCATGCGCAATGCGTTGCCAGAGGCGCTGAGCCTCTTCCGCGAGCGGCAGCAATTCGCGGCCGACTTGGGTCAGCTCCAGGCCGTGCGAGGTGCGATGCAGCAAGGGGCCGCCCAGCGACTCTTCCAATTCCGCCAGGCGCTTGGAGACCGCCGATTGCGTGGTGTGCAGCTTCACCGCCGCAGCGCTGAAGCTCTGGAGCCTGGCACTGAAGAGAAAGGCCTCCAACTGCTTGAAGGTGAAGTTCATCCGGCGGAATGTACATCCATAGCTGCCCAGGAAAAAAAGGAATAGCGTGCCTCGCCGATTTCTCGTTTGTCCCGCGGCAAACAGACTTCGATACTCCGTGCATGCTTCACATCGCACCACGCCTGAACCGAATCAAACCGTCCCCCAGTTCCATGGCGGGCCAAAGGGCGCGTGAGCTGCGCGCGACCGGCCGGGACATCCTCAGCCTGACCGCCGGCGAGCCCGACTTCGAGACGCCCGCACACGTCAAGGAAGCGGCCATTCGCGCCATGGCGGCCGGCCAGACACGCTACACGGACGTAGGCGGCACACCGGCGCTGAAGGAGGCCATCGCAGGCAAGTTCCTGGGCGAGAACCAGCTGACCTATGCATCGAACGAAATCATCGTCGGCACCGGGGCAAAGCAGGTGATCTTCAACGCGCTCATGTGCACGGTTGCGGCGGGTGACGAGGTGATCGTGCCAGCGCCGTACTGGGTGTCCTACCCGGACATCGCGCTGCTCGCCGGCGGCGTTCCGGTCTGCGTCGACTGCCCGGCGGCCACGGGCTTCAAGCTCCAGCCCGAGGACCTGGAACGCGCCATCACCGGCAGGACGCGCTGGCTGATGCTGAATTCGCCGAACAACCCAAGCGGGGCGACCTACACGCGGGCAGAGTTGCAGGCGCTGGCCGAGGTCCTGCGCCGCCATCCGCATGTCTGGATACTGACCGACGACATCTACGAGCACCTCATCTATGGCAACGCCGGCTTCGCCACCATGGCGCAGGTGGCTCCCGACCTCAAGGACCGCACGCTGACGGTGAACGGCGTTTCCAAGGCCTACGCCATGACGGGTTGGCGCATCGGCTACGGCGCAGGGCCGTCGGCGCTCATCAAGGCGATGGTCAAGCTTCAGTCGCAGAGCACCTCGGGGCCGAACTCGATCGCCCAGGCGGCGGCCATCGCGGCGCTCACGGGCCCGCAAGATTCCATTGCTACTAACCGGCGCGAATACGCGCAACGGCGCGACACGGTGGTTGCGGTGTTAGCGCCAGTGCAATCGAGATCAGCAGTGCCAGTCGAACATTGACCAGGGGCTGGAGCTGGTTCCGGTAGGAGCCAGCTGTGGATAACTATAGGTTGGATGCCTCGGTAGGTCCTCCTTTTCTT
>NZ_JBVASX010000006.1:0-361770 GCF_057814215.1 Variovorax sp. F042 | reverse complement strand
GTCGCAAGCCGCTGAAGCCGTTTCAGCGAAGCCTTCGATTATGCACCGTTTTTTCAAACTGCGTCAACTTTCGAAGACTTTCTTCACCGCCAACAATCAACGCCCCAGAAGAAGCATCAACTGCCTCAAACACCAGTGGCATTCATCAGCGAAGCCCACGAGTATATGACAGATTTGGAGGTGCCATCAACCTCCAAGAACTTTTTTCGCCCAAGTTCCGAGGCACCTCCTCGAAGACTACGCTCCCCCATAAAGAAAGCCGCCCGAGGGCGGCTTTCTTACATACAGCAAGTTGCTACTTAGTAATAGCGCGAGCTGTTCATGCGGCGCATCGCTTCATAGAGCGTGGGCATGCGCACTTCCTGCGAACGGGTGCTCATGCGGGCCAGCGCGTCGATCTTGGCAGCCTCAGCGGCAGGCACCGTGCCTTCCGATTGCTGGCGCCACATCGCAGCCTGCAGCTCTTGCATCACGCGCGGGTCGCTCTTGGCGGTTTCCAGGAAGCGGGCGTCGGCGCGGGCAGCGGCACGGCGTTCGGCTGCAGCGCGCCAGGCACCGGCGATGCTGCTTTGGCGCACCGAGCCTGCGAACAGCGCGAACAAGGCGATGGCTGCGACGCAGAACACAGTCCAGGCAGCGAGCAGACCGCCTTCGTTCCAGTTGGAAACGAGCGAGTCAGTCACCACCAGCACGGCCGCCGCAATGGCGACGATCAGCAGGGCAACGAGCGGACGGGCGCCATTGGCACCGGCGCGGGCGGCCTGGATCTGGCCGAACAGGACTTCGGCGCGACGCACGCCGGGGTGGACAGTAGGTTGGTCAACGTGAACGAAACTAGTCATGATGCATCCCTCCTGGGACAGTGGTAATCAGTGGTGGCGAACAAGGCCGATGCAGTGATATTAGGGATTACCCCAGTGTTCGTCCACTTTATCTTTCTGATGTTTATCATTCACAAGACTGATGGATGTCAACTTTCGCACACTCGACCTCAACCTGCTTCGCGTCTTCGACGAGGTGATGGCGGAGCGCAACCTCACGCGCGCCGCCCGCAATCTCTCGATCACGCAACCGGCGGTAAGCAATGCGCTGCGGCGCTTACGTGAAGTACTGGGGGACGAGCTGGTGCGCCGCTCCGGCGCCGGCGTGGAGCCCACGCCACGGGCGCTTGCCCTCTGGCCGACCGTGCGCGATGCCCTGCGCCAGCTGCAGCACACACTGGCTCCCGGCGAGTTCGATGCAGGCACCGCCGACACCACCTTCCTATTAGCGATGGCCGACGCCACCGCAGCCGAACTCATCCCTGGCCTGGTGCAGATCGCCGAAAAGGAAGCGCCCGCCATTTCGTTGCGCGTGCTGCCGCTGACCACACGCGATCCGCGCCGCATGCTGGAGTTGGAAGAAGTCGACATGGCCGTCGGCTATTTCCCGGCGGTGATCGCCAGCCTCGCGGCGCGCGGGCAATCTGGGGTGGGGGTGCCGTTCGAGACCCAGCGGCTCTACCTGGGTCAGTATGTATGCGTGATGCGGCGCGGCCATCCGCTGGCGAGCGCGCCCCTCACGCTCGACGACTACTGTGCCGCGCGGCACCTGCTGGTGAGTTTTTCGGGGAGGCCCTACGGCTTCATCGACCAGACGCTGGGCGCCTTGGGGCGCGAGCGGCGCATCGTGGTGACGGTGAACCAGTTCTTCACGGCCGGCCGGGTGGTCGCCAATTCAGACCTGCTGACCGTGCTGCCCCGTCACTTCGTGACGGTGACCGGCATCGACGATCAATTGGTGCTGCGCGACCTGCCCTTCGACCAGCCGCCGGTGCACGTGGATGCCATCTGGCATCGGCGCGCCCAGCATGGGCATTCGCACGAGTGGCTGCGCAATGCGCTGTTGCGCTCGGCAGCCGCGGCTTTCGCCGGATCGGTCCTCGGGCAGAAAGTGCCCGGCTGACCGGGTTCGCTTAGCGAACGACGCTGAGCCAGGCGCTGGCTGCGGCGCGCAGTTCCTGCGCGTGGTGGGCTCCGCGGCCGGCGCGCATGTCGGCGCTTTCCATCAGCGCTGCGGCGTGGCTGGCCGGAGCATTGGCGCTGGAAGAACGGAAGAAACGGGCCACTTGGGCAATGAGGCTGAACATGACGGTGCGCGGCTCGTGGCTGCGCTGGAGTGGTTGATGTTTCAAGAATAAGGGTTATCCCTAGTTAATCAAGACAAACCTTATGCACTTCACGCATGGGGCAATTCACCTAGACTGGCCCGACGATGAAGCTGCAACTGCTCTCCGACCTGCATCTGGAGTCCCATCCCCGCTTCCATGCCGAGCCCGTGCCGGGCGCCGACATGCTGATCCTGGCGGGCGACATCGGCTCCTACCAACAAGGCTCCCGCCTGACCGATACCGATTTCGGCCTGGGCCGCTTTTCGCCTCGCAACGGCTGGCCGGTGCCGGTTGTCTACGTGCCGGGCAACCACGAATACGACAACGTCGACTTCGACGAGACCCACGACCGCCTGCGCACGCTCTGCGAAGAACTCGACATCCTCTGGCTGGAGCGCGAAACCCGGGTAATCAACGGCATCCGCTTCGTGGGCACCACGCTGTGGGCCGACTTCGACGCACTGGCCGAACCCACCGACAGCCTGGCCGAGGCGCTCAAGAAACGTGGCAAGGCCATGCGCTCGGCCGATTTCTATCTTGAAAAAGCAGCCACCATGCGTAACGGCGAACTCTTTCTCGCCGCACAGTTGCGCGACCAGGCGCTGGCCTGCCAGACCTGGCTCACCCAGGCGCTGGCCGAACCTTTCGACGGCACCACGGTGGCCATCACCCACTTTGCGCCGAGCCTCGAAAGTGCTGACCCGCGTTACGGCCTGACACCCGGCACGGCCGGCTTCTGCAATGCGCTCGACGAGTTGCTGCCCCATGCGAAGCTGTGGCTGCACGGCCACCTGCACTGTCCGTCCGACTATGTGAAGAACGGCTGCCGCGTGGTGGCCAACCCGCTGGGCTACGCACGCAACGGCGAACAGGAAGGCTACAAGCCCCAGTTGCTTATCGACGTGCGCTGACCGGCCGCACCGTCGCGCAGACGGTAACGGCCAGCAACGCGTTCGCCACCACGGCTGTGTAGACTGGCCGAGCCCATCTCACCGATGGAGGAGAGCGCCATGACGCAACAGCAACAACAACGACGCAACTTCCTGCAGCAGACCGCCGGCGCCGCCGCGGCCACTGGACTGCTCTCCTTGTGGCCCCGGGCCTTCGCCCAGGGACCGAACGAAACCGCCGGCAGGGCCATGGGCCAGCTGTCGATAGCCGAAATGTCGCGCCGCCTCGCCGCCGGCACCCTCAGCAGCAGCCAACTAGTAGAAGAAGCACTGGCCGCCATCCAGAACCCCGCGGGCGAAGGCGCGCGCACCTTCATCCGCGTGCACGCCGATTCGGCCCGCGCCACCGCCGCACGGCTCGACGCCGAGCGCAAGAGCGGCCGCCCGGCCGCCTCGCCGATCGCCGGCATCCCGATCTCCCTGAAGGACCTGTTCGACGAAGCCGGCATCACCACGCTCGGCGGCTCGATGGTGCTGGCCGGCCAGCCGCCGGCGGCGCGCGATGCCCTTGTGGTCGAGCGGCTGCGACGCGCCGGCGCGATCATCATCGGGCGCACCAACACGGTCGAGTTCGCCTACACCGGCCTGGGCGTCAACCCGCACTACGGCACGCCGAAAAATATCTACGACCGCGCAACAGGCCGCATCCCGGGCGGCTCGACCTCGGGCGGCGCGATCTCGGTGACCGACGGCATGGCGGCCGGCGCCATCGGCACGGACACCGGCGGATCGCTGCGCATCCCGGCGGCGCTCAACGGGCTGGTGGGCTTCAAGCCGACGCAGCGGCGCATTCCGCTCGACGGCGTGATGCCGCTGTAGACCTCCTTCGATTCGGCCGGGCCGATGGCATGGACGGTAGAAGACTGCGCCCTGCTCGACGCCGTGCTGGCCGCCGAACTGCAGCGCCCGCTGCGTGTGCTGCCGCTGCGCGGCCTGCGCTTCGCGGTGCCCAAGACCTTCTTCCAGGACGATCTGTCGCCGCCCGTGGCCGCGGCATTCGCGTCGGCGCTGGCCAAGCTCTCCGCCGCCGGCGCGACAGTCACCGAACTGCCGATGACCGAGTTCGCGAAGGCGCCGACCATCAACCCGCGCGGCATGATCACCGCCGCCGAAGCCTTCACCTGGCACCGCGACTTCATCAAGACAGGTGCCGCCAAGTACGACCCGCGCGTGCTGGCCCGCATCAAGACCGGCGAAACCATCACCGCGCCTGACTATCTGCAGCTGCAGGCGCTGCGCCGCCAGTTCATCCGTTCGATCAACACGGCCGCCGTGGGCTACGACGCGATGCTGATGCCCACCACGCCCGATATCGCTCCGCCGATCGCCGAGGTTCTGAAGGACGACGACACCTACTACCGCATCAACGGCCGCATGCTGCGCAACCCCTCGGTGGTGAACCTGTTCGACGGCTGCGCGCTCTCGGTGCCCTGCCACGACGCGGGCACGGCGCCGGTCGGGCTGATGGTGGCCAGCATCGGCAACACCGATCACCGGCTGCTCGCGGTGGGCGCAGCGGTCGAAGCCGTGGTGACGCCGCGGCGCGCGCTCAGCAGCTAGCGCGCGGCCAGGCCGTCGAAGCAGGTTGCGAGCACAAGCTCGACGATCTGCTCGTCTGTCTGCAGCCCGCCGGCCTTCAGGAAACCGAGCACCGGATCGCAGGCGCGTGCGAACAACGTGTAGAGCACGGCAATCGCCGGCAGCTTCGGGTTGAGCGAGCCGTCGGCCTGCGCCGCCTGGATCCAGCCGCCGAGCTGGTCGCTGATGGTGACCAGGCGGTCGAGATATCCCCGGTTGTTCATCAGCGCGGCGCGCAGGCTCGAGTTCTGGTGCGGCAGCGAAGGCATCTCGCCGGCCAGCTGCATCTGCATGGCCCAGCGCACCACGGCGCGCAGCTTGTCGACGGGCTTGTTCTCGGCCGGCACCGCGGCAAGGAAATCCAGGGTGCGCTGCATGATGCGCACCATCGCGGCGGCCGCCAGGTCTTCCTTGCTGGGAAAGTGCTTGTAGAGGCTGGCCTTGGCGATGCCGACCGTTGCGGCCACCTCGTCGACCGTCATCGATTCGAAGCCCTTCTCGGCGAGCAGGCGGTTCGCGGTCTGCACGATGGCCTCCTCGCGGGCCTGCAGCATCTGTTCCTTGAACGAGGTCTTGGCGGGGGCGGTGGCACTCATGCCGGAAATTCTAGTCTCGCCCGTCGCTGGGCAGACGGCGTGGATGCCGAAATACCAGCCAGTCTTATACAGACGCGCCGGTTTGCCCGATCTCAGGCGCCCCTGCCCTTGGACACCAGGCGGATGCCCGGCATCAGCTCGGCCGCCAGTTCCGGGCGCTCGAGCGCGTAGTCGAGGTTCATGCGCGCGATCTCGACATGCTCCTCGCCCAGCGCCTGCGCCCGCGAGCCTTGCCCGCGCTCGATGGCCTGCACGATCGCGTGGTGCGTGCGGTGCGCCTGCCGCATCCATTGCTGGCCCTCTTCCATCGACGACTGCATCGGCAGCATCGCGCTCGGAGCGGCAAAAGGCTGGCCGCCCAGCATGTCCATCACCCGCTTGAGCGCGAGATTGCCGCAGCCTTCGACGATCAGCTTGTGGAAGCGGTCGTTCATCTCGACGTAGGCCGCGTAGTCGTCGATCTCCATGCTGGGCTTGTTCACGGCGCGGTCGCCGTCTTCCAGGCACTCTTTCAGGTCGCGCAGCAGCTGGCGCGATGCACCGTCTTCGGCCAACAGGCGCGCGGCGAAGCCTTCGATCACGCCGCGCACGCGGATGGCGTCGGCCACTTCCTGCGAGGTGAAGCGGCGCATCTGGTAGCCGCCGCTGGGCGATTGCTCGATCAGCCCTTCGTGCTCCAGGCTGGCCAGCGCGAGCCGCACCGGGGTGCGCGAGGCTTCGAGCTTCTCGGCGAGCGGGATCTCGGCCAGCCGCTCTCCGGGCACGAATTCGCCCTTGAGGATCATGTCGCGCAGTTGCACGAGCACGCGGGATTGTTGGGAGTCCATCGGCGGATTCTAGGAGACGAGCCCGACACTGCACGCAGCATATTTAGCTTGGCTCGGTTGTTGCATGCATTGCGTCACAACAAGTGTCAAAAACTAACGAGCAGCTCAGCGTTTACCCTGATTTTTGCCTCTTCGAGCTCCAAATCGGGGCGAAATCGCAGATGAAAGTTTGACCCGGATCGAGGATCACCAAGACAATGCATACAGTTGCATGCAATAGCTGCAAGCCTCTTTCCACAGTCCCCACGATGGAGCCCGCACGATGATCAGCGCAGAGCAGAACGATTTCATCACCCGCGTCGGACCCGGCGCGCCCGCCGGCAAGCTGCTGCGCCGCTACTGGCAGCCGGTGGCCCTGGCCGACGAACTTGCGGGCCCGCGCCCGGTCAAGCCCGTGAAGCTCATGGGGCAGGACTTCGTCCTGTTCCGTGACGAGAACGGCCAGCTCGGCATGCTCGACCGCGACTGCCCGCACCGAGGCGCCGACCTCGCCTTCGGCCGGCTCGAAAACGGCGGCCTGCGCTGCGCCTTCCACGGCTGGCTGTTCGACGCCAAGGGCAATTGCCTCGAAACCCCGGCCGAGCCCGCCACCAGCAAGCTGTGCAGCCGCATCAAGCAGTCGGCCTATCCGGTGGTCGAAAAAAGCGGCGTCGTCTTCGCGTTCATCGGCGAGGGCGAGCCGCCCGCCTTCCCCGAGTTCGACTGCTTCGTCGCGCCCGACAGCCACACCTTCGCGTTCAAGGGCCTGTTCGAATGCAACTGGCTGCAGGCGCTCGAAGTGGGCATCGACCCGGCACACGCCTCGTACCTGCACCGCTTCTTCGAGGACGAAGACACCTCCGGGAGCTACGGCAAACAGTTCCGCGGCGCGTCGGCCGACTCCGACATGCCCATCACCAAGGTGCTGCGCGAGTACGACCGTCCCGACATCAGCGTGGAGCCCACCGACTACGGTTTCCGCCTGAAGGCGCTGCGCAAGCTGTCCGAAGACACCACCCACGTGCGCGTGACCAACGTGGTGTTCCCGCAGGCTTTCGTGATCCCGATGAGCGCGGAGATGACCATCTCGCAATGGCACGTGCCGGTGGACGACACGCACTGCTACTGGTACGCCATCTTCACCAGCTTCACCGGCCCGGTCGACAAGCAGCAGATGCGCGACCAGCGCCTGAAGCTCTACGAGCTGCCCGACTACACCTCGCGCAAGAACAAGCGCAACAACTACGGCTACAGCATCGAAGAGCAGCTGACCGAAACCTACACCGGCATGGGCGACGACATCAACGTGCACGACCAGTGGGCGGTGGAGTCGCAAGGCGCCATCCAGGACCGCACGCGCGAGCATCTGGGCAGCACCGACAAGGGCATCATTGCCTACCGCCGCGTGCTGGTGAAGGCCATCGAAGCCACGCTGGCCGGCGAGAGCGCGCCAATGCTCATCGACGCCGCACAGGCCAGCGCAATGACCGGCCCGCCCTCCATCGACGGCATCGGCCGCAACGTCAGCGACGAGGCAGCCACCGAGGCCTACTGGCAGGACGCCGACCGCGCGCGCCGCCTGAAGTCCGACTGGGCCTCCGCACGGCTCGCCGCCTGAGCACGCACGCCATGAGCAGCAGCCACACATTCGTCGACCGCTTCGGCCTCTGGTCCGACGACCAGCATGCGCAGGCCAGGGAGCTGGTGCGCCGCATCGATAGCGGCGAGGTCGACCTCGTGCGCTTCGCCTGGCCCGACCAGCACGGCATCCTGCGCGGCAAGACGCTCGTCGCCACCGAGGCGCGCTCTGCCCTATGGGAAGGCGTGAACCTCACCTCCACGCTGCTCGCCAAGGACACCTCGCACAAGACCGTGTTCCCGGTGTTCACGCAAGGCGGCGGCTTCGCCATCGAGGGCCTGCAGGGCGGCGCCGACTTCACCATCGTGGCCGACCCCGCCACCTTCAAGGTGCTGCCGTGGTCGCCGCGCACCGGCTGGGTGATGTGCGATGCCTACATGGCCGACGGCAAGCCCTGCCCCTTTGCCACGCGCCAGATCCTGCAGCGCGCGGTGCGCCAGCTCGACGAGTTGGGGCTGGACTTCATCGCCGGCCTCGAGGTGGAGTTCCACGTCTTCAAGCTCGACGACGCCCGCATGGGCCTGGCCGATTCGGGCCAGCCCGGCGAACCGCCGCGCGTGTCGCTGCTGTCGCACGGCCACCAGTACCTCACCGAGTTGCGCTACGACCGCGTCGACGGGCTGATGGAACTGCTGCGCTCGAACCTCATCGCGCTCGGCCTGCCGCTGCGATCGCTCGAAATCGAATTCGGCCCGAGCCAGTTCGAGCTGACCTTCGGCCCCACCGCCGGCGTGATGCCGGCCGACACCATGGTGCTGCTGCGCAGCGCCATCAAGCAGATCTGCCAGCGCGCCGGGCTGCACGCCACTTTCATGTGCCGCCCGAAGATTCCGAACGTGATGTCCAGCGGCTGGCACCTGCACCAGTCGCTGCGCCGCAAGAGCGACGGCGTCAACGCCTTCATGCCCGAGGCCGAAGGCCAGACCCTCAGCGAGATCGGCATGCATTACCTCGGCGGACTCAAGGCGCATGCCTGCGGCGCCGCGGCGCTGGCGAGCCCCACCATCAACGGCTACCGCCGCTACCGCCCCTTCTCTCTCGCGCCCGACCGGGCGATCTGGGCCAAGGACAACCGCGGCGCGATGCTGCGCGTGCTCGGCGGCGTGGGCCAGAGCGCCTCGCGCATCGAGAACCGCGTGGGCGAGCCGACGGCCAACCCGTACCTGTACCTCGCGTCGCAACTGTTCTCGGGGCTCGACGGCATCCGCAACAAGACCGACCCTGGTCCTTCGGCAGATGCGCCGTACGAAACACCGGCGGAGCAGTTGCCTCGCTCCCTGAGCGACGCCCTCGCCTGCCTGCGCAAGGACGAGATGCTCAACACGCAGATGAGCAAAGTCTTCATCGACTACCTCTGCCACATCAAGGAAGCGGAAATCGCCCGCTTCAACCTCGAAGTCTCGGAGTGGGAACACCGCGAGTACTTCGACATGTTCTGAAACCATGCCCACGATCCACTACATCCTCAAGGACGGCACCTCCCGCGAAGTCGACGCCAAGGTCGGCGCCAGCGTGATGGAGACCGCCATCCGCGGCAACGTGCGCGGCATCGACGCCGAGTGCGGCGGCTGCTGTTCCTGCGCCACCTGCCACGTCTACGTGGACGACGCCTTCATCGACCTGCTGCCGCCGCCCGACGACATGGAGAGCGCGCTGCTCGACGCCGTCGCGTCCGAGCGCAGGTCCGGCTCGCGCCTGAGCTGCCAGCTCAGCGTGACCGCAGCCTTCGATGGCCTCAGGGTCCGCGTGCCCGATACCCAGATTTGAAGGACGGCTCGGGCATCATCGCCCGCTTTGTTTGCATATTCGGTTACATGACAGCGGCGCCCGACGTGGCGCATCCACTCCACCTGAAAGGCGTTTTCCCGTGAACCCAACGATGACCAAGAGAACCATCCTCTCGACCCTGCTGCTCGCCAGCCTCGGCCTGCTGGGCGCCACGGCGCACGCCGCCGACGAGCCGCTGCGCATCGGCCTCATCGCCACCTACTCGGGCCCGTACGCCGACTACGGCCGCCAGTTCGACGCCGGCATCGCGCTCTACCTGAAGGAGCACGGCGGCAAGGTGGGCGGCCGCACGGTCGAGATCATCAAGAAGGACACCGCAGGCCCCGCGCCCGACGCCGCCAAGCGCATCGCGCAGGAGCTCATCGTGCGCGACAAGGTGAACGTGCTCACCGGCCTGGACTTCAGCCCCAACGCGTACGCCGTGGGCGCCATCGCCACGCAGGCGAAGATTCCGACGATCGTGATGAACGCGGCATCGTCGGCCATCACCACCAGCTCGCCCTACGTGGCGCGCCTGTCGTTCACCGTGCAGCAGGTAACGGACCCGATGGCGCGCTACATGCTCAAGGAAGGCATCAAGGACGCCTACACCGTGGTCGCCGACTACGCCTCGGGCGTCGATGCCGAAACCGCGTTCAAGAAAACCTTCACCGCCGGCGGCGGCAAGGTCTCGGGCGAAGTGCGCACGCCGATGAACAACCCCGACTTCTCCGCCTACGTGCAGCGCATCAAGGACGCCAAGCCCCAGGCCGTGTTCTTCTTCTTCCCCTCGGGCGTGATGCCGCCGGCCTTCCTGAAGGTGTGGAAGGAGCGCGGCATGGAGCAGGCCGGCATCAAGCTCTACGCCACGGGTGAAGCCACCGACGACAGCTACCTCGACGCCACCGGCGACGTGGCGCTGGGCCTGGTCACCAGCCACCACTACTCGTTCGCGCACCCCTCGCCCAAAAACCAGAAGTTCGTGAAAGACTTCGCCGCCGACAACGGCGCCAAGCTGCGCCCGAGCTACTTCGCCGTGACCGCCTACGACGCCATGGCCGCCATCGACCTCGCACTGGCCAAGACCAAGGGCGACGCCAGCGGCGACAAGTTCATGGAGGCGTTGAAGGGCCTGAGCTTCGAGAGCCCGCGCGGCCCCATCGAGATCGACCCCGCCACGCGCGACATCGTGCAGACCGTCTACATCCGCAAGACCGAGCGCGTGAACGGCCAGCTGGTGAACGTCGAGTTCGACAAGTTCGACCGCGTGAAGGACCCGGCCAAGGAAGCCGCAGCCAAGTAAGCCAGCCAGTTCGTCAGCCAGCAGGAAATTCATGGGCATCGTGATCTTCGATGGAGTGGCCTACGGCATGCTCCTGTTTCTCATCGGCGTGGGCTTGTCCATCACGATGGGGCTCATGAATTTCGTCAACCTCGCGCACGGCAGTTTCGCGATGGTGGGCGGCTACGCCGCGAGCGTGCTGATGAACCACTTCGGCCTGGGCTTCGGCCTCTCGCTGGCGGCGGCCTTCGCGGCGGCTGCCGTTGCGGGTGCGGTGCTGGAGTTCGTGTTCTACCGTCGGCTGTACCGCGCGCATCCGCTCGACCAGGTGCTGCTGTCGATCGGCGTGGTGTTCGTGTCGATCGCCGCCTTCACGTATTTCTTCGGCCCGACGATGCAGCCCTTCACGCTGCCGCCGGCGCTCGACGGGCAGATGTCTCTGCTGGGCCTCGAAGTGGGCCGCTACCGCCTGTTCCTGATCGTCTGCGGCGTGGCCGTGCTGGCCGCGCTGCTGCTGGGCCTGGGCAAGACGCGCTACGGCGCGATGGTGCGCGCGGCGGTCGACAACCAGCGCGTGGCGGGCGGCACCGGCATCAACGTGCAGCGGCTGTTCTTCCTGACCTTCTCTCTCGGTTGCGGCCTCGCGGGGCTCGGCGGTGCATTGAGCCTGGGCATGCTGGGGCTGGAGCCGTCGTTCCCGCTCAAGTACCTCGTCTACTTCCTGATGGTGGTGTGCGTGGGCGGTGCGGGCACCGTCACCGGGCCCTTCATTGCGGCTCTGCTGGTGGGCATCGTCGACGTGGCGGGCAAGTACTACCTGCCGGAAGCGGGCGCCTTTCTCATCTACGTTTTCATGATCGTCATGCTGCTGGTGCGGCCGAACGGCATCGTTGCGAAGAAGGGGCTCGCATGAAAGCCCTGCATCTTTCTCCCGCGCACCTGCGCATCGCCGAAATCGCTTTCTGGCTGGCACTCGCATCGAGCTTCTTCCTGCTGCCCGACAAGCTCACGCTGATGAGCCAGATCATGATCTTCGGCCTGTTCGCCGTGTCGCTCGACATGGCGCTGGGCTACGCGGGCATCCTCACCGTGGGCCACGCGGCCTTCTTCGGCGCGGGCGCCTACGCGGCCGGATTGCTGGCCAAGTACGGCTGGAGCGAGCCCTTCAGCGGCCTCGTGTTCGCGCTCGCAGTGTGCGGCGTGCTCGGCTATGTATTGAGCTACCTCGTGGTGCGCGGCGCCGACCTCACGCGGCTGATGATCACCATCGGCGTGTGCGTGCTGCTGTACGAGTTGGCCAACCGGCTCTCGGGCATCACCGGCGGCACCGATGGGCTACAAGGCGTGGTCATCGCGCCGGTGCTCGGCCTCTTCGACTTCGACCTCTACGGCAAGACCGCATTCGGCTATGCCTTCGGCGTGGTGCTCGCGATGTTCCTGCTCGTGCGGCTCGTGCTGCGCTCGCCCTTCGGCCTGGCGCTGCGCGGCATTCACGACAGCCGCAAGCGCATGACGGCCATCGGCTCGCCGGTGGAGGCGCGGCTGCGCATGGCATACGCCTTCTCGGCCGCGGTGGCCGGCGTGGCGGGCGCGCTGCTGGCGCAGATCACGCAGTTCGTCGGCATCGAGTCGATCGGCTTCAACCGCTCGGCCGAGGTGCTCATCATCCTGGTGCTCGGCGGCACCGGGCGGCTGTACGGCGGAATGATCGGCGCCATCGTCTACATGCTGGTGCACGACTGGTTCGCGGACATGAACCCGCAGTACTGGATGTTCTGGCTCGGCATCTTCCTTATTGCGGCCGTCATGCTGGGCCGCGGCGGCATCATGGGTGCGCTCTCGCGTTTCGTTCGCATAGGGAAGGCGCGATGAGTTCCACCACCACGCACACGCTGCGCACACACGGCCTGGGCATCCGCTTCGGCACCTTCCAGGCCGTGAGCGATGTGAACCTCTCGCTCGAACCCGGCGCGCGGCAGGCGCTGATCGGCCCCAACGGCGCGGGCAAGACCACGCTCATCAACCTGCTTACCGGCGTGTTCAAGCCCACCAGCGGCAGCATCCACATGGGCGATCGCGACATCACGCGCCTGCCTGGCGACAAGCGCGCGCGCATGGGCCTGGCGCGCACCTTCCAGATCAACACGCTGTTCCCCAGCCTCACGCCGCTGTTGTCGGTCGTGCTGGCAATCAGCGAGCGCGAAGGGCTGGGCGCCACGTGGTGGCGGCCGCTCAAGGGCTGCACGGCGGTGTTCGACGAGGCGCATGCGCTGCTCGGCACGCTCCGGCTCGACAGCCTCGCCGACGTGCCCGTGGCCGAGCTGGCCTATGGCAAGCAGCGGCTGCTGGAGATCGCGCTCGCACTCGCGGCCAAGCCCCGCATCCTGCTGCTCGACGAACCCGCTGCCGGCGTGCCGGAGGACGAGAGCGGCGAGCTGTTCGAGGCCATCGCTGCGCTGCCGCCCGACATCAGCGTGCTGTTCATCGAGCACGACATGAAGCTCGTCTTCCGCTTCTCGCGCCGCATCTCGGTGCTGGTGGGCGGACGCATCCTGACCGAGGGCACGCCTTCGGAAATCGGCGCCGACCCGCGCGTACGCGAGGTCTATCTCGGAAGTTCACCCCGCCATCACCACCATGCCTGAAGCACTCGCCTTCGACCAGGTCACCGCCGGCTACGGCAACGCGGTCGTGCTCGACCGGCTCGACTTTTCGCTGCCGCAAGGCGAGAGCCTCGCCATCCTCGGGCGCAACGGCGTGGGCAAGACCACGCTGCTCGAAACGCTGATGGGCAACACCCGCGTGATGCAGGGCTCAATCCGCTGGCAAGGCGCCGACATCACACGCTGGCCGTCGCACCAGCGCGTGCGCGCGGGGCTGGGCTGGGTGCCACAGGAGCGCGAGGTGTTCCCTTCGCTCACCGTCGAAGAAAACCTCACTGTGATATCGCGGCTCGGCGGCTGGAACCTGAAGCGCGTCTACGACTTCTTCCCGCGCCTGCGCGAGCGGCGCGGCAACTACGGCAACCAGCTCTCCGGCGGCGAACAGCAGATGCTCGCCATCGGCCGCGCGCTGATGACCAACCCCAAGCTGCTGCTGCTCGACGAGCCGATGGAAGGCCTCGCGCCGATCATCGTGGAAGAGCTGGCTGCAGCGATCCGCCGGCTGTGCGAGTCGGAAGGACTGGCGTCGATCGTGGTCGAGCAGCATCCGGTGCTCGCGTTGGAGATGACGCACAAGGCGATCGTGCTGGAGCGCGGCACCGTGGTGCATGCGGGGCCGAGCGCGGAACTCGCGGCAGACAGGAATCTGCTCGAAGGCTTGCTCGGCGTGGGAATCGCCGAGCAAGCCTGACGGCGTTCAGCTCAGCATCTGCCCGCGGCTGCCGATGACGGCCACGTCCACGAACTGCCCGCCTTCGCGGTTGGTCCGACCGTAGTTGATCTTCACCCCGCCCAGGTCGAAGTTCTCGATGCTCGCCAGCCCCGACATCACCGACGCACGCGTGAGCGAACCACCGGCACGGCGCATGCCTTCAGCCAGCACTGCGGCGTTCAGATAGCCCTCCAGGCTCGTGAGCGAGAAGTCCTTGACGCCGTTGGCCACCATGTCGGCCTGATAGCGGCGCACGATCTCGAACTTGGTCGAGTACGGCGACGGCACCACGATCACGAAGCCCAGGCCCTTGGCCAGGTCGCCCATGGCCGACAGCGCGCTGGCCGTGATCGACAGGCCATAGGCCGAGCTGCTGTTGCCCGCCTCGCGCAGTGCCTTCAGGAACACCGGCGCCGTGCCGGCCAGCCCGACCACCACCACCTGCGGCTTGGCCTTGGCGATCGCTTCGGCGGCGGGGCCCACTTCCATGCTGGTGGTGTTGGGCGTGGTCGCGATCACCGCCGGCTCCAGCTTGGCCTTGGCCAGCGCATTCTTGAAGGCCGCCAGCACCGACTGCCCCAGCGGGTCGTTCGAATGCACGAGGCCGATGCGGCTCTGGCCCAGCACGGCGGCGGTGCTCACGAGCTTGTCGACTTCCTGGTCGTAGTTGGCGCGCACCCAGAAGGTGTTGGGCGAAGCCTTCTTGCGCAGCGCGATCGTGCCGGTGATCGGGCCGACCACGGCCATGCCGGGCACAGCGTCCATCACCTCGGCTGTCTGGCGCGTGCCCAGCGGGTGCAGCAGCGCAAGCACGGAGCTGTCTTTCTCGAAGGCCAGCGCGTTGGCCTTGGCCACGTCGGGCTTGAAGGTGTCGTCGGCCATCACGAGCTCGACCTTGGTGCCGTTGATGCCGCCCGCCTTGTTCAGCGCATTGAAGAACGCGCTCGAACCCTGGAACAGCCCCTGCCCGTTGGCCTTCTCGACGCTGCTGTTGTCGAAGGTGGTGCCGATGCGCACCGGCCGGTTCTGCGCAAGCGCCGGAAAACCCAGGCCCGCGGCGGCGGTTGCTGCGGCCAGCCCGGTCAGCGCACGCCGACGGCTGGTGGAAAGCGGCGCAATCGACTCGCGCGGCACGGGAACGGTCATGGTCGAAGTCTCCAGGAGGTAATGCGTTAGTGACAAAAATTCACATTCTTTCAAGGAATGTAACGCACCCACTCTCCACCTGAGATGACAGCGGCAGCTACTTCGCTAAAGCAGCTCTTCGCCCACGATGGGCAGCAGCAGCCAGTTCTTGAAGCGCAGCCAGAGGAATTCGCCGGGCTCGTCCTCGTGGACGATGTCGCCGCCGGCGTCGTCGTACTCCAGCCATTGCACGCGCCGGCCGTTGGGCCCGAGCCGCAGCCGGTAGCCGAGGTTCACGCGCTCGCCCGACATGAGCTTGTTGTAGTCCTGCACCAGCTCGGGACTGTCGATGACCAGGCCGATCTCGGTGTTGACGGCGGCCGAGCGGTGGTCGAGGTTCATCGAGCCGACGAAGAAGCGCTCGTTGTCGACGATTGCCAGCTTGGCGTGCAGCCGGCTGATCGACTTGCCGAAGTCGCCGAAGCGGCCCGAACTGCCGCTTAGCGTGGGCGCGATCTCGAAGATGGTGACGCCGATCTTCAGCATGTCGGCGCGGTAGCGCTCGTAGCCCGCGTAGGCCAGCGGCTCGTCGGTCGCGCCCAGCGAGTTGGTCACGACCGTGATGCGCCCGCCCTTGGCGATGCACGCCCGCATTTCCTCCAGGCCCTTGGGGCCCGGAATGAAGTACGGCGAGGCAATGACGACCTCGCGCCGCGTGGCGTTGATCACGCTGAGCGCGCCTTCGGTCACGCTGCCGATGTAGGCCTCGTCGGCCTTGCGCGTGATCTTGTCGGGGTCGTCGATGAACAGCGTGGCCGGCGCCCAATAACGGTCGAGCTTGCCGGTGATGAGCTGCTCGCCCACGGGCGACTTGTTGAGCACGTCGCGCGGGCGAATGGGCACGTCGGGCACGGCCGTGCGCGCAATTTCGTCGAAGCGCCGCTGCGCCGCCTCGCGCGTCATGCCGTGCAGCGGCGCGATGCGCTCGATGGGCCATGCGTGCGAGCTGTTCCAGTAGCGGTCGAAGCCTTCGGACATCTGCCGCACGACCGGGCCGCTGGAAATCACGTCCATGTCGATGAAGTTCGCGGCCGTGCTGCGCATGAAGTACTCATTACCGATGTTGCGGCCGCCCGACACGGCAAAGCTGTTGTCGGCCACCAGCAGCTTGTTGTGCATGCGGTGGTTGATGCGGCCGAAGTCGGTCAGCGACATGAGCAGCCGCGTGCCGAGCGAACTGGCGCGCGAAGGCAGCGGGTTGAACAGCCGCACCTCTACGTTGGGAAAGGCCGCGAGCGTGCCGAACAGCTCGTCCTCGCCGCCGGTGTAGAGGTCGTCCACCAGCAGGCGCACCCGCACGCCACGCGCCGCGGCCTCGCGCAGTTCGCGCAGGAACAGCAGGCCGATGTCGTCGCGCTGCACCAGGTAGTACTGCACGTCGAGCGACTTCTCGGCATGCCGCGCGAGCGAGATGCGGGCGTCGAAGGCAAACGCCGCCTCGGGCAGCAGCCGGAAGCCCGACAGCGCGGTGGAATCGCCCGGCGCGCCCTTGGCCGCCAGCTGCCCCAGTTCTGTCTGCGCCACGTCGGTGAACGCCGTGACGTTCGCCTTCGGCTCGGGCGGCGGCAGGCTGACGCAGCCGGTGAGCCAAATGGCCGCCAGGACGCTCAGGCAGGCGGCAAAACGACGGACGATGAGGGCGCGCATGGCCCGAACTGTAGCTCGCGGCGGGCCCGGATGGCGGCCCTATCATCGAAGCGAAACAAAAGGAAAAGAAGCGTGCTCAACGGCTTGTGGCTTGGTTTCTTCGGGGTGGCGGCACTGGCGGCGCTGGGGCGGTGGCTCATCGGCGGCGACCCGACCGTGTTCGCGGCGCTGGTCGAGAGCCTGTTCGCGATGGCGCGGCTGGCGGTCGAGGTGATGGTGCTGCTGTTCGGCACGCTCACGCTGTGGCTGGGCTTTTTGCGCATCGCCGAGGCCGCGGGGCTGGTCGGCTGGCTCGCGCGGCTGCTGGGGCCGTTGTTCCGGCGGCTCATGCCGGGCGTGCCGGCGGGGCATCCGGCGCTCGGGCTCATCACGATGAACTTTGCGGCCAACGCGCTGGGGCTGGACAACGCCGCCACGCCCATCGGCCTGAAGGCAATGCGCGAACTGCAGCGGCTGAACCCCGACCCGGTGACGGCCACCAACGCGCAGATCCTCTTCCTGGTACTTAATGCCTCGTCGCTGACCTTGCTGCCGGTCACCATCTTCATGTACCGCGCACAACAGGGCGCGGGCGACCCGACGCTGGTGTTCCTGCCGATCCTGCTGGCCACCAGCGCCTCCACGCTGGTCGGGCTGCTCTCGGTGGCGGTGGCGCAGCGGCTGCGGCTCTGGGACCCGGTGGTGCTGGCCTACCTGCTGCCGGGCGCGCTGCTGCTGGGCGGCTTCATGGCGCTGCTGGGCACGCTGTCGGCGGCGGCCATTGCATCGCTGTCTTCGCTGCTGGGCAACCTCACGCTATTCGGCGTGATCGTCGTGTTCCTGCTGGCCGGGGCGATACGCCGCATCAAGGTGTACGAGTGTTTCATCGAAGGCGCGAAGGAAGGCTTCGACATCGCGAAGAACCTGCTGCCGTACCTCGTCGCGATGCTGTGCGCGGTCGGCGTACTGCGCGCTTCGGGCGCGCTCGACTTCGCGTTGAACGGCCTGCGCTGGCTGGTGAACGCCGGCGGCTTCGACGCTCGTTTCGTCGACGCCATGCCCACCGCGCTGGTCAAGCCCTTCTCGGGCAGCGCGGCGCGCGCGATGCTGATCGAGACCATGAAGAGCCAGGGCGTCGACAGCTTTCCCGCGCTGGTGGCCGCCACCATCCAGGGCAGCACCGAAACCACCTTCTACGTGCTGGCCGTGTATTTCGGCGCCGTTGGCATCCAGAGAGCGCGGCATGCGGTGGCCTGCGCGTTGCTGGCAGAGTTGGCCGGTGTTGTGGCGGCTGTCGCGGTCTGCTATTGGTTCTTTGGCTAGGACTCGGCGTTGTTTCGGGGCGCGATCACGCCGACGGGGTACCTTGCTCCGCGAATGTCCTCCGGCCTGCGGCCTCCCCCTTTATTTCGCTGCGCAAGGCACCCCATCGACGTGATCGTTCAGAGCACTTGTTGATAGGCCGGCATGAGCGCTGCGTCCATGTGCGAATGGCACCGGGTGCTCCCCGCAGCGAAATAAAGGAGGAGGCCGCAGGCCGGGGGACATTCGCGGAGGGGAGTACCCGGTGTCATTCGCACACCCCCCGAACCCTCACTTCCGCGGCTCGACAACAGGAAACATCGGCTCGAAGGTATCAAGCATCGAGAGCAATTCGCCCAGCTTCGCCCGGTCACCATCGATCTTCACCTTGCCCGCCAGCACCGCAGCAGGAAAGCTCGTCTCCTTCAGCGTGACTGCATCGAGCGTGGCGCGGCTCAGCGTGACCGTGGCATCGGCTCCCGGCTGCTGACCGGCGATGTGCGTGAGCGCGGAGTTCTCCAGCGTCAGCACGAACTGCTGGTTCGAATCGGTGAAGTTCCAGTTGATGACCATCTTCTTGCCCTCGGCTTTGGCCGCATCGAGCCGCACGCCGAGGAAGTCGAAGAACAGGTCGTTGCTCACCGCTTTCAGCGTGTCGGCGTTGGAGCTGTTGCCGCCCGGAATCTTCGGCACGCCATTGCGCAGCTCCATCGCACCCACCAGATACGCGCTGCGCCAGGTGCCGGCCTCCGACTGGTAGCCCATCTGCTCGAGCGCATCGGCGCCCAGCTCGCGGGCTGCGCGATTGGCTAGGTCGGCATACACCAGCTGACTCATCGCGCTGGCCACCCAGCGGAACTCGCCCTTCTTGAAGTCTTCGCGCGCACGCGCCAGCACCGCGTCTGCGCCGCCCATGTACTCGACCGTCTTCCTCGCATAGGCCACCGGCGGCAGCGGGTTCAGGTTGGCGGGATTGGCGTCGTACCAGCCCAGGTACTTCTGGTACACGGCCTTGGCGTTGTGCCGCAACGTGCCGTAGTAGCCGCGCGCGGACCATTCCTGCTCCAGGCTCGCGGGCATGCGCAGCGTTTCTGCGATGTCGGCCGACGTGTAGCCCTGGTTGAGCAGGCGCAGCGACTGGTCGTTGATGAACTTGTACATGTCGCGCTGCTTCTTCAGCAGGTCGACGATGCGCCCGCCCCCGAAGGTGGGCCAGTGGTGCTGGGCGATGAGCACGTCTGTCTTGTCGCCGAAGGCCACGCGCGCCTCGTCGATGTACTTCGACCACAGGTTGCCGTCGCGCACCTCCGCGCCGCGGATGGTGTAGAGGTTGTGCATGTTGTGCGTCACGTCCTCTGCCATGTTCAGCACGCGGAACTGCGGCAGGTACATGATCATTTCCGACGGCGCCTCCGAGCCCGGCACGAGCTTGAAGACGAACTGCACGCCGTCGATGGTGCGCTCTTCGGTCGGCTTGTCGATTGTGGCCGTGGGCGCAATCAGCGAAATGGTGCCGCGCGCCAGCGCCTTGCCCAGGCCCGTGTCGACCTGCCCGCGCGCGCCCGGCGGCAGCAGCGTGCCGAACTGGTACTGCGAGCGCCGGCTCATCGCATTGCCCGCGAGGATGTTCTCGGCCACGGCCGTTTCCATGAAGCCCGCGGGCGCGAGCACCTGCACCTTGCCGGCCTTCACGTCGGCCTCGTCGATCACGCCCTTCACGCCGCCGAAGTGATCGGCATGGCCGTGCGTGTAGATCACCGTGCCCACCGGCTTGTGCGGGCGGTGCTGGTAGTACAGGGCAAGCGCGGCGCGTGCGGTTTCGGCGGCCAGCAGCGGGTCGATGACGATCAGCGAGCTGTCGCCTTCCACGATGGTCATGTTGGCGATGTCGAAGCCGCGCACCTGGTAGACGCGGTCGGTCACCTTGAAGAGGCCATGGATCGCATTGAGCTGCGCCTGCCGCCACAGGCTCGGGTTGACGGTGTCGGCCGCTTCGTTTGCCTTCAGGAAGTCGTAGGGCTTCATGCTCCACACCGGCCGCGTGCCGCTGCCGGGCACCAGCGCATCGGGCACGGTGCCGACGAAGCCGCGCATCGCGTCCTCGAAGTCCTGCCGGTTGGCGAAAGGCAGCGTCTTCGCCATGTCGGCGTTGGCTTGCAGCGTGGAAGGCTCGGGCGCCTTGGGCGCGATCTGCGCGGAGATCGACGGGGCGCCGAGCGCGCAAGCCAGTGCGACGAATGCAGCTGTGGAGAAGGAAGAAGGGGTCATCCGGCAATTCTCCGAAGCGGCAGAAGCATTGGCAAATGCAAAATACGCGCTTCCTTTTAAAGTGAAACGCAAAATGCAGTTGCGCCAGCTCCAGCATCTTGTTGCCCTTGCCGAGCAGGGCAGCTTCGGCCGCGCAGCGCAGGCCGTGCACCTGTCGCAGCCCGCGCTCTCGCGCAGCATCGACACCCTGGAAGACAGCCTGCAGGCGCGCCTGATCGACCGGGCCTATGGCACCGTGCGCTTCACGCAAGCCGGCGAGCTCGTGCTGGCGCGTGCCCGCGAACTGCTGGCCGATGCGCAGCAGATCCAGCGCGACGTGCTGCAGCTCGAAGGCCTCGCCATCGGCAGCCTCGCCGTGGGGCTCGGTCCCTTCGCCGCGAGCACGCTCGGGCGCATGGCCCTGTCGCTGATGACGCAGCGCCATCCGCAACTCCTGATGCGCATGGAAGTGGCCGACACCGCCACGCTCAGCGAGCGCCTGCACCGGCGCCAGCTCGACCTGTTCATCGCCGACACTCGCGACCTGAAGAAGCAGCCCGGCCTCAAGCTTGCCCGGCTGCCCGACCTGCCGGTCTCGTTCTTCGTGCAGCCGAAGCACCCGCTGCGCCGGCTGAAGCAGGTGACGCTGGAAAAAGCCATGCGCTATCCCGTGGCCGGCCCCAACCTCCCCGCCGAGGTGGCTGCGTATTTCGACAGCCAGATCCAGCGCGACGACCGCGGCGTGTTCAACGTCACCTGCGACGACGCCGGCACCCTGCGCCACCTGGCCCTGACCGCCAACGCGGTCATCCTCGCGCCCCACGCGCCGGCCCTGAACACCGACACCAACGCCCTCGTGCCACTGCCGGTGGTCGGCTTTGCCCGCATGCAGACGCACTACAGCCTGGTGACGCTCGCGGGCCGAACGCCCTCGGCCGCCGCCACCGTCTATACCCGCCTGGTGACAGAGTTGATGGGCCCGGTCAGGCAGCCCGCCGGGCGCTGAGCCAAAATGGCCCTCCTGCCGACCACCGCCCAGCCTCTTTCGTGACCACTCCCCGCCGGGCCCAGCCGCCCTCCTTTTCGACCGACGAGTTTCGTGAATCGCTCGGCATGTTCGCCACCGGCGTCACCGTGGTCACTGCGCGCGCGGCCGACGGCACGCTGGTCGGCCTCACCGCCAACTCGTTCAACTCGGTGTCGCTGGCACCGCCGCTGGTGCTGTGGAGCCTTGCACGCGCGGCCGGCTCGATGCCCGCACTGAGCACCGGCTCGCACTACACGGTGAATATCCTGGCGGCCAACCAGAAGGCGCTGGCCGAGCGCTTCGCCACCAAGAACATCGACCGCTGGGCAGACGTGGCCTTCACCGAGGGCCTCGGCGGTGCGCCGGTGCTGGTAGGCGCGGCGGCCAGCTTCGAGTGCTTCAACCGCAGCCGCTATGACGAAGGCGACCACGTGATCTTCGTGGGCGAGGTGGAGCGCTGCACGCACGACGCGGGCGCCTCGCCGCTGCTGTTCCACGGCGGGCGCTTCTACACCGAGCATCCCTTGTAATGAACCGCCCTGCGCTCCTGTCGTCTGTCTTGTTGCTTGCCGCACAGACCGGCATGGCGCAGGAAGCGAACGGGCCGCTCAAGCAGAACTGGTTCGACGACCCGTTCTTCCAGGTGTCCGCGGGCCTGCCGGCCTGCGCCATGCCCGAGGGGCCGTTCTACACCGCCGAAGAGCGCCTCATGCAGACCCATTCGCGGCTGGAGCGCGGCACCAGCTGCTGGCTGGCCGGCAAATGCACCGACAGCAACGCCTACCGCTACGACAAGCCCCTCGCACCCAAGGTGCGCGCCGCGCTGCTGGCGGTGCCCGGAGTGAACAAGGGCAGCGTGTGGGTCATGATCCAGCGCCGCTGGGTGTACCTGCAGGGCTGCGTGCCGAACGCGGCGCTGGCGAAGAAGCTGGAACGCGCGGCGCGTGCATTGCCCGATGTGGAGACGGTGGTGCCCGACCTGATGGTGGGCACGCGGGGCAAGCCGCCCTACCCGCTGGCCGCGAAATAGGGCCCCTGGCACTCAGCTTCCCAATGCCGATTCGTGCCAGTGCCGCAGCAGCAGCCGGCCGATCGCGCTCACCACCAGGAAGAACAGAAAGCCCAGCAGCGTCGCCGCGATCACCTCCGCGAACAGCAGTGCGGTGTACATGCGCCCCTGCGCGAACACGATCTGCACGCCCAGCCCGCCTTCGGCATTGCCCGAGCCGATGATGAATTCGCCCACGATGGCGCCGATCACCGACAACCCTGCCGAGATGCGCAGTCCCGCGAAGATGTGCGGCAGCGCACCCGGCAACCGCAGCTTCCAGAACGACACCAGCCCGCTCGCGCGGTGCAGCGCGAACAGCTCCGCAAGATTGCGCGAGGTCGAGCGCAGGCCCAGCATCGTGTTGTTGATGATGGGGAACAGCGACATGATGAAGCTGACGATCACCACCGACAGCTCGTTGTAGCCGAACCAGAGCACGATGAGCGGCGCGATCGCCACCACCGGCACGGTCTGCAGCAGCACCGCGTACGGGTACAGGCTGCGCTCCAGCAGCCGCGACTGCGCCAGTACCGCCGCACCCGCGATGCCGAGAAAGATGGCCAGCGCATAGCCCAGCAGCGCCTCCTTCAGCGTAGAGAGCGTCGCGCCCGCGAGCACTGCGGCGTTCTCGGCCGTGGCTGCCGCCACTTCCTGCGGCGACGGCAGCAGATAGCCCTTGCCCTGATAGACGGTGGCACTCAGCAGCCACCACAGGCCGATGGCGAGCAGCGCGACGACCAGCACGGGGGCGGCGTTGCGCACGAAAGCCATGGCCGAAGAAGAAGAATCAGACCGGGTCATCGCCATCTCCCTCAAGCCACGGCTTGCGCATGGTGCTGCGCACGCAGCACCGCCGTCACCTGTCCCGTAAGCGCCGCAAAGCCGGCGCTGGCGCGCAACTCGGGCGCGCGCGGGAATTCGAAAGGCACGTCGATCACGTCGAGGATGCGCCCCGGCCGCGGCGACATGACCACCACCCGGTTGGACAGGTACACCGCCTCATGCACGTTGTGCGTGACCAGCACGCCGGTGAAGCCGGCCTGGCGCCACAACGACGAGAGCTCTTCCTGCAGCACGTCGCGCGTGAGCTCATCGACCGCCGCCAGTGGCTCGTCGAGCAGCAGCAGCCCCGGCCGCAACGCCAGCGCGCGCGCCAGCGACAGCCGCATGCGCATGCCGCCCGAAAGCTGGTGCGGGTACGACTTCTCGAAGCCCGCAAGCCCCACCAGCTTCAGCGCCTCGGCCGCACGCGCCCGGTAGCTCGCGGGCGCATGGCCTTCGAGCTCCATCAGCAGCTGCGCGTTGCGCTCCACGGTGCGCCAGGGCAGCAGCGCGGCTTCCTGGAACACGAAGGCGGTCTCGATGCCGTCGGGCCGCGTGCAACGGCCCGTGCTCGGCGCGATGAGCCCCGCCATGATGCGCAGCAGCGTCGACTTGCCGCAGCCAGAAGGTCCGACGATGGAGACGAATTCGCCGGGGCGCAGCGCGAGGTCGACCGTGCCCAGCGCCTGCAACCCGGAGTCGAAGCGCTTGGACACGCCCTCCAGCCCGACGGCCGCGCCGCTCATGGGTTGCAGCCCGGCACCAGCGTGCGGTCGTAGCCCTGCTTCGCGTCGAAGTTCGCCGGCAGGAAGTTGACGCTGCGCAATTGGCCCGCCAGTTCGCTCCAGCGCGCGTCGGTCATGCAGCCGATGCGGCCTAGGTCGTGCGAGATCAGCGTCTCGATCATTTCCTTGTTGGCCGCGTCGTAGATCTCGGGCGTCATCTGCTTGTTCATGCCGGTGATCAGCGGCTTCAGCCCCGAGGGGTTGCGCACGTAGTTGGCCCAGCCCTTCTGCACCGCCGCGATGGTGGCCTTCACCAGCGCGGGGTTCTTTCGGATCATGTCGTCGGTGGTGAACAGCACGTCGTAGGGCCGGTAGCCCAGCGACGCCAGCGTGACCTGCTGCACCTGCACGCCGGCCGCGGCCATGCGCGCGGGCAGGAAGAGCGAGTAGCCCTGCTGCACCATCTTCGGGTCGTTGCGGAACAGGCTCAGGTCGCCGCTCACCGGGATCTCGCGCGTGCCGGTGAGCTTGTACTGCTTCTTCGTCCACTCCCAGTAGGCGTTGCCGATGTTCACCGCGAAGGTGCGGCCCTGCAGGTCGGCGATGGACTTCACGGCCGGGTCGGCGTGGTAGACCAGCGTGTAGGGCACGTAGTCGAGGTGTGCGAACACCGCGCGCACCGGCGCGCCGCGCAGGCGGGCCAGCAGCACGTCGTCGGCATTGCCGATGCCGAACTCGGCCTGGCCCGAGGCCACCTGCGGAATGGTCTGGATCTTCGGGCCGCCCTGCAGCACGCTGATCTCGATGCCGGCCTCCTTGCCGAGCTTGTCCTGCTGGGCCTGCCAGTAGCCGGCCTGGTCGGGCTGGGCGAACCAGTTGCTGAGGATGCGCACGGGCTTGGGAGCGTCGGCAGCCTGCGCGGAAAGAGGCAGCACCGCCGCCAGCGCCAACGGGAACGCAATGCGAAGGGCGGAAGAAATCATGATGCGGAAACCTTGAGCCATGGAAGTTGCGCCGCGCTGTAGCGGAAGGTCTGGAACACGCTGTTCTGCCGGCCGGGCACGTACTTGCGCGCGGCCTCGTCCGGGTATTCGGCGAACCAGGGAATCACGTACTCCCACACCACCTCGCCGGCCGGTGTGACCTCGAACAGGCGCCCCGTGGCCGACTCGGTGACGTGCGTGTTGCCGTTGGGCAGGCGCTGCGCGCTGCCCATGTAGGCGGTGTAGAACGCGTTGACCAGCTCGTCCGCGTACTGCCACACGACCTCGTTGGAGGCCGGGTCGATTTCGAGAACGCGCGAGAACGCCACATGCTTGCCGGTGCGGAAGTTGCCGTTGTCGAAAGCAAGAATGTGGCCGTTGGCCAGCGCGACGGGCGCGTGCTGGTGCGACAGCACCGACGGCGGAATGTGCAGCTTCACGCCTCCCGTGGCCTTGTCGACGCCGACGATGCCGGAGGTGGTGCGCAGGCTCATCAGCACCAGCCCCTCGCGCGTTACGTCCAGGCCGTTCACCAGCGGCCAGTGGGTCCGGCCGAAACCGGGGTGGATGGGGAAGTCTTCCGGCGCCAGGTGCTCCCAGGCCTTCCATTCCCACACCAGCTTGCCGTCGCGGTCGACCTCGCGGATCACGTCGCCGTACATGGCCTCGCCGGGGCCGTGGGCGGTGCCACCCGGCACGCGTTCGGCAAAGCCGGGCGGCACCGGCGCGCAGCCGGCGTACAGCAGGTGGCCGTTGTCGAGCCAGCGGGCGTCGTGGTGGTGCGTCGGGTCTTCGAAGCGCCAGACGATCTCGCCCCCGGGCGTGGCCTCGTAGAAATCGCCGCCGTGCCACAGCGACCAGGCGCCGTAGATCTCGGGCGAGTTCGCGTGGTTGCCGTTGTAGCCGAGGTTGCCGTTCTTCAGGATCACCGCCGCGCGGCCCGGGCGCACAGGCATCTTCCACTGGTGCGCGACGCGGCCCTCGATGTCGATCAGGTAGACGTTGCCGTCATCGGTCTGCGGCGCGATCAGGGTGTAGCCGCCGGCGCTGAGCGCCGGGTCGTGGGCGATCAGGCCGGTGCCGCGGCGGCGCTGGGTGATCTGGTCGACGGTGGTGGTGGTCACGGAAGCGAACCTCGGGAGTTTGAAGAGTGGTGCGAATCTAGGCCGCATCGCCCGTCAGGAAAATCTGTTTGTTTCGTACGGTGCGTATAGAAAATCCATACACTCCCCGCCACCATGCGCGCCATCTCCCAGACCTTCCGCTGTTTCGACGAAGTGGCCCGCCGCGGCTCGGTGCGCAAGGCCGCCGAGGCGCTGCACCTCACGGCGGCCGCCGTGCACCAGCAGGTGCTCAACCTCGAGGAACAGGTGGGCACGCCGCTGTTCGACCGGCTGCCGCGCGGCATGCAGCTGACCACGGCCGGCGAGATCATGGTGGCCGCCGTGCGGCGCGGGCAGCGCGACTTCGACAACGCCCTGGCCCAGGTGGAAGACCTGCGGTCGCTCAGGCGCGGGCACATCAACCTGGCGGTGTCGCATTCGTCGGCCGAACAGCTGGTGCCCGAGGTCATCGAGGCGGCCATGAAGAACTACCCGGGCGTGACCTACAGCGTGCGCTCGGGCAGCGGCGAGAACATCCTGAAGTGGGTGGCCAACGGCGAATCGGACATCGGCTTCTGCCTGCGCCGCAAGCCGCCGCCCGGCGTGGAAGAGATACGCGCGTTTCCGCAGCACCTGGGCCTGGTCACGCCGCCCGGCCATCCGCTGGCGGCGCTGGGCAAGCTGCCGCGGCTGCGCGACTGCCTGGACCACCCGCTGATCCTCATGACGCCAGACACCGAGCTGCGCGCCATGGTCGACCAGATCGACCACCGCGAGCACCGCAAGGTGCGCCCGCTGGTGGAGACCAGCTCGGTCGCGATGGTGCGGCGGCTGGTGGCCGGCGGCACGGGCATCGGCTTTCTCATTCCCGAGAACGTGGCCGAAGACGTGGAGCGCGGCACGCTGGTGTGGACCGGCCTGGCCGACGCGGGGGCGCGCTCGTTCAGCTGCCTCTACCAGCGCGCGGGCCAGGCCACGGCGGTGGCCATGGGCATGTTCCTGCAGTTCCTGGAGGCTGCGCTGCTGGCCATCGAAAAGCGCTTCGAGCAGCGCGCGCCGCTGCCTTCGCTGACCGCGTTCGCACAATAAACACGCCGGCACGATACGATCATCGGATGAATTACGCGGCAACCCGCCGCGACTGACCGGCCCCGAATGATCCAGCGCAAGACCCACCTCGACTCCCTCGCCATCGGCCTGCTCATTGCCTGCTGCGCCTTCTGGGGCCTGCAGCAGATCCTCATCAAGACCACCGTGGCCGAGGTGCCGCCGATGTGGCAGGCCTCGATCCGCATGATCGGCGCCACGGTGCTGCTGTGGCTGTGGTGTGTATCGCGAGGCGTGCCACTGTTCGAGCGCGACGGCACGCTGTGGCCCGGCTTGCTGGCCGGCCTGTTGTTCTCTGGCGAGTTCGCCGGCATCTACCTGGGGCTGCAGCACACCAGCGCCTCGCGGCTCACGGTGTTTCTCTACACCGCGCCTTTCTGGGTGTCGCTGCTGCTGCCGCGCTGGGTGCCGGCCGAGCGGCTGCGGGGCTTCCAGTGGCTGGGGCTGTTCATTGCGTTCTCGGGTGTGGTGCTGGCCTTCAGCGAGGGCTTCGGCCACATGAGTTCGTCGCAGCTCATCGGCGACGGCATGGCGCTGGCGGCCGGCATGCTCTGGGGCCTGACCACGCTCACGCTGCGCACCACGCGCCTGGCCACGGCCAGTGCGGAGAAGACGCTGTTCTATCAAGTGGCGGTAACGGCGGCGGTGTGCCCGGTGCTGTCGCTCGCGCTCGGCGAGCACTGGGGCTTTTCGTATTCCGCATGGGCCTGGACTTCCATCGGCCTGCAGACGGTGGTCGGCGCCTTCGCCAGCTATCTCGCGTGGATGTGGCTGCTGCGGCACTACCCAGCCACGCAAATGTCGTCCTTCACCTTTCTCACGCCGCTGTTCGCGCTGGTGTTCGGCGTGGTGCTGCTGAAAGAGCCGCTCACGGCGCAGCTGATCGTGGCGCTGGCCGGCGTGGCGCTGGGCATCGTGCTGGTGAACCGGCGGCCTGCGGTACAACGCTCGGCATGAGCAAGACCACAACGAACTTCCAGCCCGTTCTCGACGAGATCGTCGCCACGCTGCGTCCGCAGCTCGGCCAGGGCGGCACCGTCGCGAGCTACATCCCGGCGCTCGCCCGCGTGGACGCGCGGCAGTTCGGCATCGCGCTGCGTACCTGCCAGGGCGAAGAAGCCGGCGCGGGCGACTTCGAGACGCCCTTCTCCATCCAGAGCGTGTCGAAACTCTTCACGCTCACGCTCGCCATGCAGCGCATGGGCGACGCGCTGTGGGAGCGCATCGGGCGCGAGCCCTCGGGCAATCCGTTCAACTCGCTGGTGCAGCTCGAAAACGAGCAGGGCAAGCCCCGCAACCCGTTCATCAATGCCGGCGCCATCGCGGTGGCCGACCGGCTGGTGAGCCAGGCGAAGGCCACCGGCGGCAGCGCGAAGGCCGACATCCTCGCGCTCATGGGCAGCCTGTGCGGCGAGTCCATCGGCTTCGACGACGAAGTGGCGCAGTCGGAGGCCGACACGGGTTTTCGCAACGTCGCGCTGGCCAACTTCATGAAGAGCTTCGGCAAGATCGACAACGACGTTGCCACCGTGCTCGACACCTACTTCCACCAGTGCTCGCTGCGCATGAGCTGCCGGCAACTGGCGCGTGCCGCTGCCTTCCTGTGCCGCGACGGGGCACACCCGATCGACGGCGAACCCGAGATCACGGGCGAGCGGCAGACGCGCCGCATCAACGCGCTGATGCTCACCTGCGGCACCTACGACGCGGCGGGCGACGTGGCCTTTTCCATCGGCCTGCCCTGCAAGAGCGGCGTGGGCGGCGGCATCGTGGCGGTGGTGCCCGACCGGCTCACGCTGTGCGTGTGGTCGCCCGCGCTCGATGCCACCGGCAATTCGCTGCTGGGCATGAAGGCACTGGAGCTCTTCGTCGCGCGCACGGGGCTGTCGGTCTTCTGATCGATCAGGCCGCCATGGCCATCGGCGCCGTGGCCAGGCTGCCCATGCCTTCCAGCGCGGCCTCCACTGCCTCGTCGAGCGCGGTGTGCGGCTCACGTCCCAGGA
Organism: Variovorax sp. F042; assembly: GCF_057814215.1. Lineage (NCBI taxonomy): Bacteria > Pseudomonadati > Pseudomonadota > Betaproteobacteria > Burkholderiales > Comamonadaceae > Variovorax > Variovorax sp. F042. The sequence goes on along the minus strand of NZ_JBVASX010000006.1, from coordinate 332,447 downwards.
AGGCAACCAGCTTCGCGTTGTCCATGCCCACGGGCGTTTGCCACAGGTAGCGCATCTCGCGCATTTCGCGGAAGGTGGTGACGAAGGGCGAGGCCAGCGCCAGCAGCCACCACGGAAAGGCCGACACACTCACCTTGGCGCCGGTGCGGCGAGCAACTACCTTGCGGATGGCATCGCTCATGCGCGTGCCGTCGGCGTCCCAATGGCCGGCCATGTGGAAGCGGGCAAAGGCTTCGAGCCGGTCACGCCGCGCCAGCAGCTCGACCATGGTGCGGGCCACGTCCGGCAGGTACGACCACTGGTGGCCAATGCCGGCGCGGCCAGGGTAGCTCACGCCCTTGACGGGCTGGCCAGCCTTCACCAACCCCTGCGAGAACCAGTTGTTGCCGGCCTTCGGTCCGAAGAAATCGCCAGCGCGCACGATCAGCACGCAGGCACCCTGGCGGCTGGCGTCTTCGAGGCGCCGTTCCATCTCGACGCGGATCGCGCCCTTGCGCGTGGCCGGATGCTGCGGCGAGTCTTCGGCCAGCAGCGGGAAGGCATCGGGGCCGAAGTTGTAGACCGTGCCGGGCAGCACGATCGTCGCGCCTTCGGCCTTCGCGGCGGCGATGGTGTTGTCGAGCATCGGCAGCACCAGCTCCGACCAGCGGCGGTAGCCCGGCGGGTTGACCGCATGCACGATGACCGAGCAGCCCTTCGCGGCCTGCAGTACGGCCTGCGCATCCATCGCGTCGCCGGCCAGCCAGGTGATGCCGTCCCTGCGTCCTTCGGTCGCGCCGCGCTTGAGCGCGCGCACCTCCCAGCCCGCATCGCGCAGCTGGTGGGCTACCTCGCCGCCGATGCCGCCCGTTGCGCCAAGAACCAGAACCGTGTCGTTGCGTGCCATGAAATGCTCCAGAACAGTTGTCGATGGAGGAATTCTGGGTTCGGCAGGGTTCAATTGGAATTGCCGAACATAAGCCATCGGCCATACATTTATGTATGACTTCGAATATTGGCTGGGAGCTGTACCGCTCCTTCCTCGGCGTGCTGCGCGAGGGCTCTCTCTCGGGCGCGGCGCGCGCGCTCGGCATCACCCAGCCCACGGCCGGGCGCCACGTCGCAGCGCTCGAAAAGGCGCTGGGCGTGGTGCTCTTCACACGCTCGCAGACCGGGCTGCTGCCCACCGAGGTGGCGCTGTCGTTGCGCGCGCATGCCGAGGCCATGGAAAGCACCGCCGCCTCGCTGGAGCGGGCCGCCAGCAGCCAGGGCGAAGGCGTGCGCGGCGTGGTGCGGGTGTCGGCCAGCGAGGTGGTCAGCGTCGAAGTGCTGCCGCCCATCGTGGCGCGGCTGCGCGAGGCGCACCCGGCGCTGAAGGTCGAGCTGGTGTCGACCAATCGCGTGCAGGACCTGCTTCAGCGCGAGGCCGACATCGCCGTGCGCATGGTGCGGCCCAGGCAAGAGCAGCTGCTGGCGCGCCGCATCGGCAACATCGAGTTGGGCTTCCATGCGCACCGCGACTACCTCGCCCGCCACGGCACGCCGCGCAAGCTCGAGGAGCTGGCCGCGCATTCGGTGATCGGCTACGACCAGCCCTCGGCCTTCGTGCGCAACGCGGGCAAGTCGCTCAAGGTCTTCTCGCGCGATGGCTTCTCGCTGCGCACCGACAGCGACCTCGCGCAGCTGGCGCTGATCCGTGCGGGCGCGGGCGTCGGCATCTGCCAGGTGGCGCTGGCCAGGCGCAACGACGCGCTGGTGCGGCTCATGCCGCGCACCTTCTCGCTGAAGCTCGACACCTGGGTCACGATGCACGAAGACCTGCGCAACAGCCCGCGCTGCCGCGCCGCCTTCGACGCACTGGTCGAAGGCCTCTCGCTCTATATCGGTGGCCCTGCGGCAGAGGCGAAAATACCCCGCGCCAGACCAACGACACCCGAATGACCGACCCGACAGACTCCGACACCCTCCCCCTGCAGGAAGACCGCCTCTGGCGCGACGACCGCTGGACCGCCCGCATCATCAAGAACGAGGAAGACGACGGCTGGGCCGTCGAGATGACCCGCCACGGCGACCCCGAGCCGGCACTGGTCGGCCCCTGGACCATGGGCCGCGACAAGAAGAACCCGAAGCCGCTCGACGGCCCCGCCTTTTCCACGCTGGTGAAGACCGCCGCCGAAGTCATCCGCCGCCACGAGCAGCAGCTGCACGCCACGCTCAACAAGAGCGTGACCGTCACCGCGCGCAACGACCAGCGCATTCGCGTGGCCCTGGGCATCGTGCCCGACGAGGACAACCCCTCGGCCACGCTCACCGCCTATGACGACGCCGACGACTCCGAGCTCGCCAGCGTCAACGTGTCGCCCGCCTTCAGGCTCACCGCCTCCAGCGCCACCGCCTGGATCGAATCCGGCTACGCACGCCCCCGCTGAACACAGCACCCACCGCAATCAGCGAAATGACGTATGTGCAGCCCGCGCTGAGTTGAGAACAATCGGCTTCGACGACACGAACCCGTTGCACCGCAGACAGACAGGCCCGAACCGGTTGAACCCCGGTTCGGGCCTTTTTTGTTTGTTTTCTTTCTCAACCATCCTTCAGGAGCAGCGTCATGAGACATGGTGATATTTCGAGCAGCAACGATTGCGTGGGCGTCGCGGTCGTCAACTACAAGATGCCCCGCCTGCACACCAAGGCAGAGGTGCTGGACAACGCCCGCAAGATCGGCGAAATGCTGGTCGGCATGAAGAAGGGCCTGCCGGGCATGGACCTGGTGATCTTCCCGGAGTATTCGACGCACGGGATCATGTACGACGCCAAGGAGATGTACGACACCGCGGCCACCGTGCCGGGCGAGGAGACCGCGATCTTTGCCGACGCCTGCCGCCGCGCCAACGTGTGGGGCGTGTTCTCGCTGACCGGCGAGCGCCATGAGGAGCACCCGAACAAGGCGCCCTACAACACGCTGATCCTGATGAACAACCAGGGCGAGATCGTCCAGAAGTACCGCAAGATCATGCCGTGGGTGCCCATCGAGGGCTGGTATCCGGGCGACTGCACCTACGTGAGCGATGGCCCCAAGGGCATGAAGATCAGCCTGATCATCTGCGACGACGGCAACTACCCCGAGATCTGGCGCGACTGCGCGATGCGCGGCGCCGAGCTCATCGTGCGCTGCCAGGGCTACATGTACCCGGCCAAGGAGCAGCAGATCATGGTGTCGAAGGCCATGGCCTTCATGAACAACACCTACGTGGCGGTGGCCAACGCGGCGGGCTTCGACGGCGTGTACTCGTACTTCGGCCACTCGGCGCTGATCGGCTTCGACGGCCGCACGCTGGGCGAATGCGGCGAGGAAGAGATGGGCATCAACTACGCCGAGCTCTCGATGGGCCTGATCCGCGACGCGCGCAAGAATGGCCAGTCGCAGAACCACCTGTTCAAGCTCGTGCACCGCGGCTACACCGGCACCATCAACTCCGGCGACGGCGACAAGGGCGTGGCAGCCTGCCCGTACAACTTCTACACGAAGTGGATCAACGACCCCGAGGGCACGCGCGAGATGGTGGAGTCGTTCACGCGCAGCACGGTGGGCACGCCGGAGTGCCCCATCGAGGGCATTCCGAACGAGCCGGCCCAGCACCGATGAACGCGGCGGTTCCCGATCCGCTGGCTGCCTACCGCATCGAGACCGAGCCCTTCTACCGGCCCGCGGGCAACGAGGTGGCGCTGTACCGGCAGGCGTACCGCCACCGCATGCCGCTGATCCTCAAGGGCCCGACCGGCTGCGGCAAGACCCGCTTCGTGGAGCACATGGCGTGGTCGCTGGGCCGGCCGCTGGTCACGCTGGCCTGCAACGAGGACATGACGGCCTCCGACCTCGTCGGGCGCTACCTGCTCGACGCCAACGGCACGGCCTGGCACGACGGGCCGCTGACACTCGCCGTGCGGCACGGCGGCATCTGCTATCTCGACGAGGTGGTGGAGGCGCGGCAGGACACGACCGTGGTGATCCACCCGCTGACGGACGCGCGGCGCATCCTGCCGCTCGACAAGAAGGGCGAGCTGGTGCGTGCGCATCCCGACTTTCAACTCGTGGTGTCATACAACCCCGGCTACCAGAGCAGCACGAAGGACATGAAGCCTTCGACGCGCCAGCGCTTCGCGGCGCTGGAATTCGACTACCCCGGCAGCACGCTCGAAGCGGAGATCGTGTCGCACGAAGCCGCCATCGAACTCGACCTCGCGACGAAGCTGGTGGCCATCGCGCGCTGCTCGCGCGAGCTGAAGCACCGGGGGCTCGACGAAGGCGTGTCGACGCGCATGCTGATCTATGCGGGCGTGCTGATCCGCGACGGCGTGACGCCGCGCGAGAGCTGCGAGATGACGATGACGCGCGCGCTGACCGACGACCCCGACATGGCGAGCGCGCTACAGGGCTTTGTCGAAGCGCAGTTCGGATGAACGCTGCGTTGTCGCTGCTGGCCCGTGGCCTTGCCGGCATCGATGTCGAAGTGCAGGCGCTGGCCGGAACGCGCGTCGTGCTGGTCGGCAAGCGCCTGTTGCTGCCCGAGGGCGCCGGCGAAGAACGCTTGCATCGCGCCATGGTCGCGCATGCGGTCGCGCACCTGCGCCACTCCACGCCCGCCCGCCCGGCGCGCACCCTCAAGCCCATGGGCATCGCGGTGATCTCGGCCATCGAGGACGCGCGCGTCGAACGCCTGCTGTGCCGCGACTTCCCCGGCCTGCACGGTTGGTTCGCTGAATCGCTGGCGCCCGTGCCCGACCCGCTGGACCTGGGCTTCGCGGCGCTCGTCGCGCGCATGGACCGCATGCTGATGCTGCCCGCATGGCAGGACGACAACCACTGGGTCAACAAGGCTCGCCGCCTTTTCGACGAAACCATCGCGCATGCCGGTCTGGAAGACCGCGACGCCTTCCGCGCCGTCGCCTCCATCCTCGCCAACGACCTCGGCCAGATGCGCGTGCGCTTCGAGCCCCGGGACTACGCGGTGCCCGCGCCCTATCGCGACGACAACAGCTACCTCTGGGATTTCGGCGAAGCCGATACGCCGCCGGATGAGGCCATCGCGCTCCAGCAATCGGGTGCGCTTGGCGAAGGCAGCGGCCACCCGTCAGCCGGCGGCATGGATGAGATGGAACTGGGCCGCTACACCTACCCCGAATGGGACCGCAAGCTGGAGCGCCTGCGCCCCGACTGGTGCACGGTGATCGAGAAGCTGCCCGCATGGCAAGGCCTCACCACACTGCGCGAGCAAGCCACGGCCGACAGCAAACGCATCCCTCCGCTCGCCCTGCCCCGCTCCCGCCATCTCGACCGCACGCACCGGCTGCGCCGCCAATGGGAAGGCGATGAAATCGACCTGAACGCCGCCATCGAAGTGCTGATCGACCGCCGCCTGCGCCTGCAGCCCGACCCCCGCCTGTTCATGCGCCCCGGCAAGGGCCCGCGCCCTTCGAGCCTGCTCGTGCTGCTCGACCTGTCGGCATCGGCGAACGATGCGGGCCCGCACACCGTCTCGCTGCTCGACATCGAAAAGCGGGCCGCCCTGCTGCTTGCCGCATCGAACACGCAAGGCATCGACCGCCTCGCGATCCACGGCTTTTCGTCGAACACGCGCGCCGAGATCTATTACTACCGCCTACTCGACTTCGGCCAGCCGCTCGATGCCGCGTCGCGCGCCACCATCGGCGCGGTGCAGGGGCGCTACTCCACGCGCATGGGCGCCGCGCTTCGCCATGCGACCTCGCACCTGCGCGGCGAGCCCGCGGGCCAGCGCGCGATCCTGCTCGTGACCGACGGCGCGCCTTCCGACATCGACGTGCACGACCCCGGGTACCTGGTCGAAGACGCCCGCCAAGCCGTGGCCGAGGCGCGCGAAGCCGGCGTGCACACCGCCTGCATTGCGGTGGACGGCGCAGCCGATGCCTATGTGCGCCGCATCTTCGGCTGGCGCAACCACGGCATTGCCGACGATGTGCGCACGCTGCCCCAGCGCCTGGCGCGCATGAGCGCCCGGCTCGGGATGCTCAGGCCTGGCTGAACGCCGTCAGCACCTCCAGCACGCTCAGCGTCGCGCCGTCGAGCATCGCGTGCTGGCGATGCGCAATGCCCACGCGGCGCGTGAGCTTCGGGCTCACCGGCAGGATCTGCATGCGGTCGTTGCGCACCGTGTCGGTGGACTGCTGCAGCGGCAGCAGCGCGGCGCCATAGCCCGCCGCCACCAGGCTGCGCATGGCAGCGTCATAGTTGAGCTCGATGCGTGCGCGCGGCGCGAAGCCGGCATCTGCGAACCACTCCATCGTGAGCCGGTACATGTGCGTGGTCGCCTCGTTGAAGATCAGCGGCTGAGTCGCCAGCCAGGCCGGCGTGACGCGCCTGGGCGCCTTCCAGCGCTGCGGCACGAAGGCCATCATGGGCTGCTCGCACCACGGCGTGACGACGATGCCGCGCAGCGGCGGCTGCGGAATGGCGACCAGGCCAATGTCGAGCGTGCCTGCCGCCAGCCGTTCCATGGCCTCGTAGGAGCCGCGGATGCTCACTTCGACGTCGATGCCCGAATGCTCCTCCCCCAGCGCTTCGAGCACCTGCGGCAGCAGGTCGACCAGCACGCCGGTCGAAGTGCCCAGGCGCACGCGGCCCACGCGCCCTTCGGCCTGGCGCTTGACTGCTTCGACGGCGTCGTCGGTGTCGCGCAGCAGCTTGCGTCCGCGCTCGACCAGCGCCGCTCCGGCGGCCGTGGGCGTGATGCGCCGGTTGCCGCGCACCACCAGCGGCGCGTCGAGGCGCGATTCGAGTTCGCTGATGTGCAGGCTCACCGTGGGCTGCGCCAGGTGCAGCGCCCTGGCCGCCGCCGAGAAGGTGCCGAGATCGACGATGGCGATGAGGGTGCGCAGTTGATCGAGGTTGAGCTGTCGCATCGGGTCGCCTCAGTATCAGTAAAGGTGATGGGAAGTGTCAGGAATCTCAACTTCCACAATAGCATGCACCGCCGGAAGATGAGCGCTCCCAACCAAGGAGCCCATCGTGACCGCGCCCAAGCCATCGTCTTTTCATCAACGCCTGATCCATGCCCTGCGCGGCTGGCGCCGCCGGGTGGTGAACAGCCGCCGCGCGCACGCCGACTCGCGGCAACTGGCCAGCATGAGCGACCACGATCTGCGCGACCTGGGTATCGGGCGCAGCGAAGTGCCCGAACTGCTGGACCGCCATCGGCACTGATCAGGTTCTGCGCCCGATTTGAGGTTCAATTCGGGCGTGCCCAAGCCTGCTCTCCTTTCCATCGAACTCACCTCGCCGCAGTCGGTCAACGGCCGGCGCGCGGCCTTTCAATCGCTCTGGCTGCTGGTGCGCATGCAGCATGCGCACGATGCCGGCGCCGGTGTCGTGCGGCTGGCCGACCTGCGCGGCGAAGTGTCCGATGCCAGCACCTTGCGCATGGTCGTGAGCCGCGCGTTCCGCGACTTCAAGGCCTGGAACATCGAGGTCGGCTGGGGCGAAGACACCCAGCGCGAGCCCCGCTTCCTGAATGCCGAGCGGCGCAGCCAGGGTCCGTTCTGGCTTCCCGCCGCCGAGGCGAAGCGCGTGCGCGTGCTGGTGCAAGGCCGCGCGGCCACGGCTGCCGAAGTGGCGTCGTTCCTCGGCCTGCGTTCGCGCAAAGCCCAAGCCGCCGGCTCGCCGCCGCCCGACGCGGTGCATCTGCAGGATGCGGCCTTCTGGAAGCAGCTTGTCGCCTCGCAGCAGGCGGCGCGGCAGGGCCGGCTGATGGCGCCGGTGGCGGGCGGGAACGGCAGTGGCAACGGAAGCGCGCTCGAATCGATCCGCCTCGCCGGCACGCTGGCAGCCACCGACTTCCAGCGCGCGCTGGTCACGCTCAACGAGGCCATGCTGTGGCGCCGGCTCGGCGACAACGAGCAGGCGCGTCGGCGGCTGCACGCGCTGAAGAAGCAGCGGCTCGCGCACCACGTGGCGGGCAACGACTACCTCGGTGCGATGGAATGCATCGTCTCCGCATGGTGCGCCTACACCGCGCGCGACCTGCCGCTGGCGCAGTCGCTGTTGAGCGGCATGGCCGAAGATGCGGCGCGCGGGCTGGTGCTGCGGCACCACCCCGACGTGCGCTTCGAGTGGTGCAACCTGTGGGCGCTGGTGTGCCGCTCGCGCGCGCTGGCGCTGTCGGCCGAAGACAAGCCTGCCTCAGCCGCGCTGGCCGAAGAATCACTGCGCCGCTTCGGCGAGGCGCTGGCGGCCGCCTTCGAATCGCACTCCTTCGACGCGGCGCAGCACGTGGCCGCCAACATGGGCATGGCCGCATGGCTGTTCGATCGCGTAGGGTTGTCCGACCTGCCCGCGCTTGCACACGACGGCAAGGCCGACACCACGCGGCGCGCGGTGCAATGGATCGCCTTCAGCGAATGGCTCTGCGGCCACACCGACGGCCAGGGCCGCTCGGCGTGGAATGCGATCTACCTGATGCGCATCGCGCGCGGCCACTGCCGGCCAGAGAAGCAGCCCGCGCTTGCGCAGTTCCGTGCGCAGAAGCCACTGGACCCGGCCGCCATCTCGAAGCTGGCCGGTCCGCTCGCCGATGCCTTCGATGCGACGAACTGGCCCGCGCGCTGGGTCGACGTGGCGCAGGCGCGGCTTGCCGACCACCAGGCGGGGCGCCGCCGCTACCCGGGGCTGCAGCATTGCAGCCTGCTGTTCGAGCACGCCTGGTATGCGGCGCACGCGGGCGACCTGAAGGCGGCGGAACAGTCGCTGAGCCTGCTGCGCGAAGCGCTGCCCCAGCTGGTGCCGAGCGACCGCGCGTACTTCACCGAATCATGGAACGACGCGCTGCCGGCCGAGCTGGTGCTGGAGGCGAAGCCGCCGCGCCGGCCTGCGGCGCGCAAGATGACAACTTCCCAAGCAACAAGGAAATGACCATGGATCGCGCATCTAGCCAGTTGGACTCCCAAGGACAGTCACTCTTGGCACTGCTCGTCGGGAAATTGCAGAGCGGAGGATCAGAAGCTGATCAAGCGTTCATCGGATACAAAGCAGCCCATATCGCTCTGGGGCTTACTCAGATTCGAGAGACCTGGGGGGAAAGTCTCAAGGCGCAGGAGCTCACCAACCTTGCCGACTGGACAGCGTCGACTGGCAAACCAGGAATTACCGGCTTGATCATCGACACCACCGACAAGAACGAGCCGGCGGGCGGTTACTTCAGGCTGTTCGGCAAACGCCCGGGAGACCTTGAATGGTGGTTGAAGCAGATCAATCTCTCGAGATCATTCGACTGGTCTCCTTATCTTCCTATGACCCTGCCGCCAGATCCGCCGGAGCCGCCTACAGCGATTGATATTGACGAACCTTCCAATCGGCAAAAATCCATCACCTATCGGATCATCCGCGACACGCTCCTTGCTCGTCGTGTGAAGGAAATGCACAACTATTCGTGCCAGTTATGCGGGCACTTCATCGCGCTGGCCAATGGAAGCCGCTACGCGGAGGCGCATCACATCCGTCCACTGGGTCGTCCCCACGACGGACCGGACCGCATCGAAAACATCATGTGCCTGTGCCCGAATCACCATGCTGAGATGGACCTCGGGTTTCGCAAGGTCAGTGCATCCGACCTACGTTCCGTGCCGGGCCACGCGATCGATGAGCAATATATCGGCTATCACAACGAGATCGTCTACGGAAAGCCGTAACCCACCTATTCCTCTTGCGTCAATAGCCGCATGACGGTACGAGTGTTGTGATACGGCCAATTCATGCTTGAAAAGAACATGGCTACAAGCAGAAGCACTAGTGCGACAGCAGTGAGCCCAAAGAACTGCGGTCGACCAATCTGAGAACCGGCATAAACAGCAAGGCCAATGACGAAAAGGGCGTATGCGCCAACCAGCCAACACAATGTTGTGACGAACCACCTGAAGATGTGATCTAGCAACCCAAGCTTTGCCTCTAGCTTCGAGCCACGAAGCTTAATATTTATGCATGCCCGTCGAACCTGCGCCCAAGAAATCTCTCGTTGATGTTTCCGCTGAAACTTCAGTAGCGCGTTGCGCATCTCGGCATCTGCCGAGATGCCGTAGTAACGCTTAAATGCATAGTGTTCCAGATGCTCGCGAAGAAATTCGTTGGCGTCTTTTGACAATTTCCCGGTTTCAAGAAGTTCCTTAGCAAGCGTGTGTTCCTTCTCTTGCTTCTGAGAGAAGTGCTCGAACACCTTGAACGGCTCCTTCTTCAGGACGTAATAGATCGCGAGTGCGAGGAACGCTATCCACATCTTGTCGGTGGTAGCGTTCTGAACGAAGAATTCGACGAGTTTTTCCATATTACTTAGCCCGCGAAGGCGTTGTGCGCTCGAACATTTAACGTGAGCAGTAGCCGATCGACAGAAAGTTTTGGCCCAGAATTTTCATGCGCCTCCGATTACTCTCACTGTGAAAGTGAGGAGTTCTTCTGCGCTTCGCCTTCCTGCGAGATCTGATGACTTTCCATAAGAGTTGCCAGTTGTGGCAGCCCACTTGCCGCGGGAAGATACCTCAGATGCGTGCTGCAGTTGGCTTGATTTTCAGTAAGCTGAGTAGACCATGAAGCTCGTGGCGGGAAATGGAATTGCCTTGATCATGAAGAAAGGGACCCATTCGATTTCTCATCGGTGCTTCCAGCGTCGATATGACCGACACCGGAGCAGTAGCAGCTCAGCGCAGGCCCGATTTCCCTCTTCCTTGACTTAGCCAAATACGGCTCCGCGGCAAGTGCAGCTATGGCCCTAACACACGCCGCACCCGCTCGCGCAGCACCGGCAGCACATCGCTCTCGAACCACGGGTGGTGCTTGAACCAGCCTGTGTTGCGCGGTGAAGGATGCGGTAGCGGAACAAAGCGCGGCGCATAGTCGGCGAAGGCCTCCACGGTTTCGGTGACGCTGCCGCGCGCCGTCTTGCCGAGGAAGTGGCGCTGCGCGTACTGCCCGATGAGCAGCGTCAGTTCGATGCGCGACATCTGCGCGAGCAGCCGCTCGTGCCACAGCTCGGCGCACTCCTTGCGCGGCGGCAGGTCGCCGCTGGCACCACGCCCCGGGTAGCAATAGCCCATCGGCACGATCGCAATGCGCGTCGCGTCGTAGAACACGTCGCGGTCGATGCCGAGCCAGCGGCGCAGCTGCTCGCCACTCTTGTCGTCCCACGGCACGCCCGTGCGGTGCACGGTCATGCTGGGCGCCTGGCCGACGATCAGCAGCCGGGCACTCGCGCTGGCCTGCACCACCGGCCGCGGGCCCAGCGGCAGATGCGCCTCGCATTCGCGGCAGGCGCGGATCTCGGCGAGCAGCGCATCCACGGTGCCTCAGCCGGCGAACGGGCGGAAGAAGGCGTTGAGCTCGGCGCCCGGTGCGGCATCTGCAAAGCCATCGAAGCGCCCCTGGTCGGCCAGCGTGCGCGCGGCGCGGATGAAGCCGCCCCAGGCCGCGCGCGCCATGCCGCCGCCCACGCTCACGCGGCGCACGCCAAGCCCGGCAATGTCCTGCATCGTGAGCTCGCTGGCCGCACCCACCAGCAGGTTGACCGGCTTGCCTCCTGCGGCAGCAACCACGGCCGCGATCTGCTCGCGGGTCTTGATGCCGGGCGCGTAGAGGCAATCGGCGCCCGCGTTCGAATAGGCCTTGAGCCGCGCGATGGCGTCGGCCAAGTCGGGTCGCCCGGCGAAGAAGTTCTCGGCGCGGCCGACCAGCAGCACGTCGGCGCCCGATGCATCGATGGCCTTGCGCGCGGCGCGCATGCGCTCGACCGCCACGTCGATGGAAAAGAGCGGGTCGGCGGCATTGCCCGTCGAGTCTTCGATGGACAGACCCGCCACACCGGTCTCGATCGCGAGGCGCACGCTCTCGGCCACGCCCTGTGCATCGGCGGCAAAGCCGTTCTCGAAGTCGGCATTTACGGGCAGGTCGGTGGCTTCCACCAGCTCACGCAAATGCGCCAGGATGAGTTCGCGCGACATCGCCCCATCGGCCTGACCCTGCGACCACGCAAAGCCCGAGCTGGTGGTGGCCAGCGCCTTGAAGCCCAGGCCTTCGAGGAAGCGCGCGCTGCCCGTGTCCCAGGGGTTCGGAATGACGAAGCAGCCTTGTTCGTGAAGGGCGCGGAAGTCGGCGCGTTTCTCGGCGACGGTACGGGTCATTGCAGTGCCTTTGTTTGTCTTGCGGGAGTTGGAACGAAAGAAGGGCCGGTCAGGATAAGCCTGTCCGCGCGACAGCCTCGCCCGGCGGGTTTTGCAGCAGGTAGTCGATGAAGGCGCGCACCGCCGGCAGCATGCCGCGCCGGGAAGCGAACGCGGCCTGGATCTCGCTGGTCGCACAGGCCCATTCGCCGCACACGCGCACCAAGCGGCCTTCGGCGAGCGCATCGCGGCACATGATCTCGGGCAGCAGCGCCAGGCCCATGCCCTGCTCGGCGAGGTGCCTGAGCGCGAACATGTCGTCGGTGACGAAGTGCGGCGTGAAGCCGAATTCCTGCACCTGCGCGCCGCGCTCCAGCGTCCAGCGGTAGCGGTCGTTCTCTGCGGGCAACGACAGCACGGGCCATGCGGCCAGGTCGGCGAGCCCCAGCGGCGCGCCAAGCTGCGCCAGCAGCGCGGGGCTGGCCAGCAGCACGTCGACGGTGGAGCCCAGCGGCCGGGCGATGAGGCTGGAGTCCTCGAAGGGCGGGCGCCGCACGCGCAGCACCACGTCGATGTTCTCCTGCATCGGATCGACGCGCCGGTTGCTCACTTCCAGCTGCAGCCGCACGCCGGGGCAGGCACGCATGAAGGCCGGAATCAGCGGCGTGAGCCAGAACTGCGCGAGGGTGAACGGGCAGCTCACGCGCAGCAGGCCCTGCGGCTGCGAGGTGGCCTGGCGCAGCACGTCGAAGGCTTCGTCGCCCGCCGCCACCGTGGCCTGGCAGCGCTCGTAGAACTCCCGGCCCACGCCGGTGAGCAGCAGGCGGCGCGAACTGCGCTGCAGCAGTCGCACGCCCAGACGCTCCTCGAGCTGCGAGATGCGGCGGCTCAGGCGCGACTTGGGAATGCCCAGGTGCCGGCTCGCTGCGCTGAAGCCCTGCTGCGTCACCACGTGGGCGAAGAGCGCCAGGTCGTTGAGGTCTTCCATGTCTCTCGTTCTGTTTTTCGTTCCACCGGCAGAACGATCCGTTCATGCCGGGCGAATTGTTCTGCGTTCGTTCCACCAGCATCATCGATCGCTCCCTGTCGGTCAACCACCCGTTCCAGCACACGCCATGAAACTCGCCAGCTTCCACCACCGCGACGCCCTTCGCTTCGGCGTGGTCCGAAACGAGGAAATCGCCGACCTGACGGACCAGCCCGGCGCGCCGCCCGGGCTGCGCGAGCTCCTTGCGCGCGGCGACGAAGGTATCGCGTGGCTGCACGCCGTGCTGGCGGAAGCACCCCGCGTGGCACTGGCCGGCGTGCGGCTGGCGGCGCCCATTCCCGCGCCGCAGAAGTTCCTGGGGCTCGGCGGCAACTACGCCTCGCACCTGGAGGAGGCCGCGAAGCTGGGGCTCGTGCGGCCACCGGGCCAGGTGTGGTTCAACAAGCAGGTGTCGTGCGTGGCCGGCCCCTTCGATGCGGTGCACAAGCCCCGCGTGTCCGACCAGTTCGACTACGAGGGCGAACTCGGCGTGGTCATCGGCAGGCGCTGCCGCCACGTGCGCGCGGAAGACGCGATGGCCATGGTCGCGGGCTACGTGGTGGTCAACGACATGAGCGTGCGCGACTGGCAGATGCGCGCGCCCACGCACACGCTGGGCAAGTCCTTCGACACGCACGGCCCCTTCGGGCCCTGGCTGGTGACGCGCGACGAGATTGCCGACCCGCACGCGCTGCGGCTGCGCACCTGGGTCAACGGCGAGCTGCGGCAGGACGGCAACACCGCGCAGATGATCCACCGCATCGAGGCCATGCTGGTCGAACTGAGCACCGCCTTCACGCTGGAGCCGGGCGACGTGCTGAGCACCGGCAGCCCCGCTGGAGTCGGCGGGCTGATGGACCCGCCGCGCTACCTGGTGCCGGGCGACGTGGTGCGCGTGGAGATCGAAGGCATCGGCCACATCGAGAACCCCGTGATTGCCGAACCCGCCGGTTGAGCGTTGCGCCCCAAAGAAAGAAGGAGACACCCATGAACGACATTGCGACCCCGGTACGCCCGCTACCCGACTTCACGCGCACCGCACTCAGCCCCGTCAAGCTGGCGCACGTAGTGCTGCGCGTGAGCGACCTGGCGCGTTCGCGTGCTTGGTACCTCGACGTGCTGCAGGCCCATGCCGCGTTCGAGAACGAGATGCTGTGCTTCCTGACCTACGACGACGAGCACCACCGCATCGGCCTGATCGCAGGACCGGAGCTGAAACACGAAGCCGACGCGAGCACGGGCCTGGAGCACATCGCCTTCACCTACGGCTCGCTCGGCGAATTGCTGGCCAACCATCGCCGCCTGGCCGCGCGCGGCATCCGGCCCTACTGGTGCATCAACCACGGGCCGACCATCTCGATGTACTACCGCGACCCCGACGGCCACCGGCTCGAGTTGCAGCACGACGTGTTCGAAACAGCCGAGGAAGTCAGCGCCTTCTTCGGCAGCGGCGCTTATGCCGAGAACTTCATGGGCGTGGTGTTCGACCCCGAAGCGCTGGCTGTGCGCTTCGAGGCCGGCGAACCACTGGCTTCGCTCACCGCGCGGCCCCGGCTGCCGGAGGGCAAGGCGCCGTGGGACATGTTCGTGCCCTGAGCTTCGGCGCGGTCAGCACTCCACCACGTTCACCGCGAGGCCGCCGAGCGAGGTTTCCTTGTACGTCGACTTCATGTCCTCGCCGGTCTGCTTCATGGTGCGGATCACCGCGTCGAGCGACACGTAGTGGCTACCGTTGCCGCGCAGAGCCATGCGCGCCGCATTGATCGCCTTCACCGCGCCCATCGCGTTGCGCTCGACGCAGGGGATCTGCACCATGCCGCCGACCGGGTCGCAGGTCAGGCCGAGGTTGTGCTCCATGCCGATCTCGGCGGCGTTCTCGACCTGCGCCGGCGTGGCGCCGAGCACCGCGGCCAGCGCGCCGGCCGCCATCGAGCAGGCGACGCCCACCTCACCCTGGCAACCGACTTCGGCGCCCGAAATGGAAGCGTTGGTCTTGTAGAGCATGCCGATGGCCGCCGCGGTGAGCAGGAAGTCGACGATACCCTCGTCGCTCGCCTGCGGCACGAAGCGCTGGTAGTAGTGCATCACGGCGGGCACCACGCCCGCAGCGCCGTTGGTGGGCGCGGTGACCACGCGGCCGCCGGCTGCGTTCTCCTCGTTCACCGCCATCGCGAAGGCATTGACCCAGTCCATCACCGCGAGTGGGTCGGCCGCGCCGGCCTGCGCCAGCAGCTCGCGGTTCAGCTCGGGGGCACGGCGTCGCATGCGCAGCGGGCCGGGCAGCGCATGCGCGGCCAGCGGGTTGTCGATGCCGAAGCCGCGTTGCACGCACTGCTGCATCACGCCCCAGATGCGCAGCAGGCCGCTGCGCACTTCCGCCTCGGGCCGCCACACGCATTCGTTGCGCATGACCAGCGCGGCCACCGACAGGCCGTTGTCATGGCATTGCGCCATGAGTTCGTCGCCGGTAGTGAAGGGATGTGGCACGGCGGAAGCAGCCGCCACCGTTGCGGCCACGGCCTGCCCGCCTTCGACGACGAAGCCGCCGCCGACCGAGAAGTACGTGCCCTCGGCCAGCGTGCCGCCATCGGCCGCGAAGGCCGTGAAGCGCATGGCGTTGGGGTGTTCGGGCAGCGACTCTTCGCCGCGGAAAGCGATGTCGCGCACGCGGTCGAATGCGATGGGCGTGGTGCCCAGCAGGCTCAGCTGGCCGGTGCGGCGAAGCGCCTCCAGCCGCGGCTGCACGGTCTCGGGCCGCACCGTGTCGGGCGCGTCGCCGAAGAGCCCGAGGATCACGCCCTGGTCAGTCGCGTGGCCGTGCCCGGTGGCACCGAGCGAGCCGAACAGGTCAACATGCAGCCGCGCCACTTGTGCAAGCACGCCGCGCTGTTCGAGCGATTGCGCGAACAGCAGCGCCGCGCGCATCGGCCCGATGGTGTGCGAACTGGACGGGCCGATGCCGATCTTGAAGATGTCGAAGGCAGAGAGCATCAGCGCATCATGCGACGGGAAGCTGCTGTTTGACCAGCGCCACCCAGTAGGCGGCGCCCAGCGGCAGGATGGCGTCGTTGAAGTCGTAGTACGGGTTGTGCACGTTCGGATCGTTCGGGCCCTCGCCCGCGCCAATGCCGATGTAGGCGCCCGGGCGCTTCTGCAGCATGAAGGCGAAGTCTTCCGAGCCCATGGCCGGCGGGATGTCGGTGTGCACCTGCTCGCGCTCGACCAGGCTGGCGGCGGCGGCGATGGCGGCGTCGGTCTCGGCGGGCGTGTTGACCACGCCGGGGTAGCCGCGGCGATAGTCGAGCGCCACCCGGGCGCCGTGCGTGACCGCAACGCCGTCGCAGATCTGCTGCATCGCGGCCTGGGTCTGGTCTTGAATGACGGGGTCGAGCGTGCGCACGGTGCCGCGCAGCACCACGGTCTCGGGGATCACGTTCCAGGTGTCGCCGCCGTGGATCTGCGTGACGCTCACCACGGCCGAATCGGTCGCGCCGGTGCGGCGGCTCACGATGGTCTGCAGTGCGTTCACCAGCTGGGCAGAGACCACGACCGAGTCGATGCCGGTCTCGGGCATGGCGCCGTGGCTGCCCTTGCCGGTGATGACGATCTCGAAGGTGTCGAGAAAGGCCGTCATCGTGCCCTTGCGGATCGCGAACTGGCCGCGCGGCAGGGCCGGGAAGTTGTGCATGCCGTAGACGGCGTCGGCCGGGAACTGCTCGAACAGGCCCTCTTCCACCATCACGCGGCCACCGCCCTCGTTCTCTTCGGCGGGCTGGAACACGAAGTGCACCGTGCCCTTGAATGGCTTGTGGCGCGACAGGTGCTCGGCCGCGCCGAGCAGCATGGCGGTGTGGCCGTCATGGCCGCAGGCGTGCATCTTGCCGGCGCACTTGGAGGCATGCGCCTGCGTGCCCAGCTCCTGCATGTTGAGCGCATCGAGGTCGGCGCGCAGCGCGATGCCCGGGCCCTCGCCATTCTTCAGCGTACCGACCACGCCAGTGCCGGCCAGGCCGCGATGCACCGTCAGGCCCATCAGCATCAGCGCGTTGGCGACGACGTTGGCGGTGCGGTGTTCCTCGAAGGCGGTCTCGGGGTTGGCGTGAATGTCGCGGCGCCAGCTCAGCATGCGGGCGCGGGTGTCTTCGTCGATGTCGGGGTCGCGGTACATGGCAGTTCTCTCGTGGGTTGTCAGTGGAAGAATTCGGCGATGAGGGTCGCACCGAGAAAGGTACCGGCCGTGGCGGTGAGCGACACCACCACGATGCGCCAGCCCAGCTGGCGGAACACCGGCAAATCTTTCGCGACGGAGAAGCCGGCCAGCGCGAGCACCGGCGTCGTAAAGGCAAGGAAGTTGAGCTTGGCGGTGAGCGCGATCAGCGCATCGGAGAACGGGAACAGGCCCGGAATGCCGACCACGGTAGCCACCACCGACAGCACCAGCACCATCGGCAGGCGCGGCACGAGGCGCTTGATGCCCTCGACCGCCAGCGCGATCGCCACCACCGCAGCCATGCCTTCGAGCGAGACCAGCATCGGCACCTTGTAGGTCAGCGAATTGCCGATGAGCACGCCGCCACCCACCACCGCCCAGGCGATGAGCGTGTCGCGCAGTGGCAAGGCACCGCCATGCGCCACGCTGACCTGCGACACGGCGTCCGTGCCTGCCGAGTCCTGCGCGCCGCGCTTCGAGAAGCGACCCAGCACCGGCTCCAGCTTGCCGTAGAGCCATGAGCACAACGGCAGCGACAGGAACAGCGTGAAGTAGAAGCCTGCCACCGTAGTCAGCAGGTTCGACGCGGCAGCGATGGCGGTGAGCTGCGGCAGCATCTCGGCCGGCTGCTGCGCGGCGATGGCGCCCAGCGCCGCGGCCATCAGGCTGCCCGAGCCCACGCCGGCGCCCATGGCCAGCGAGCGCGGATCGAAGATGTGCAGGCTGGCGATGAAGCCCGCCAGCACCGCGATGAAGAGCGCGCCCAGCACCGTGCCGGTGATGTACTCGGCCAGCACGCCGCGGCCCTCGGGCGAGGCCATGCCGTATTTCTCTCCGATGATCACGAGGTTGCCCTCGCGGCCCACCGAGAAGGTGGCGCCCACCGCCTCGCGCTTGATGCCCAGCAGCAGCGCCAGCGGCAGGCCCAGCGCCAGCGTGCCCAGTGCATGGCCGAACTCCTGGAACAGCAGCGCCCAGCCGGCCTGCTTGACCTGCGGCAACGCGGCACCGACCGTGAGGCCCAGCTTCACCACGAACAGCAGCAGGCCCGCATTCAGCAGGCCGCCGGCAAACGACTGCTCGGCAGTCGCCACGCGCGCCACGCCCGGCACACGGCTGTGCGCTATGCCCCATGCGGCCGCGATCAGCAGCGCCCACAGCATCGGCAGCAGCGCCACCTTGCCCGGGCCGACGCTGAACTGCACCGGGCCGATGAGCTCGGCCACAGCCACGATGGCCAGGGTGACGAGCGCGAGCTTGAGTTTTCCGGAGGCGCTGGAGGGCGCGGCAGCGGCAAGGACGGAGGCGGCAGAGGTCATGGGTGGGGCGTCTTTTCGTGGCGCAGTACCTGCGGGGTGCCAGCGAGTTTCGGCTTGCAGGTCTATTGCATCAATGACCGTAAATCGGGATATTCGATGCATTGAATGCAACACTCGCCACGAACTTCAGGAGACCGGGCCATGGACGACAAGCTCGACACGCGCCGCGTGCGCTACTTCATGCAGGTGCTCGACAGCGGCTCGGTGCGCGGCGCCGCCGACGTGCTCGACATGGACCCTTCGGCCGTGAGCCGCGCCATCGGCATCCTCGAACAGGAGTGCGGCGTGCCGCTGCTGGAGCGCCACGGCCGCGGCGTGGTGCCCACCGACGCGGGCGAGATGCTGGCTGGCTACGTGCGGCGCCAGAACAGCCAGAAGCAGCACCTGATGGCGCAGATGGACAGCATCCGCAAGATCGAGCGTTGCCACATCGACGTCGTGGCCGGCGAGGGGTACGTCGACTGGCTCATGCGCCACAGCCTGCGCGACTTCATGACCCGGCACCCGAAGATCACCATCGACCTCGACGTGGCGAGCACCGACGAGATCGTGCAGCGCGTGGTCGAGGAACGCGCCCACATCGGCATGCTGTTCCAGCCGCCGAAGGACGACAGGCTCACCTCCCACCAGTCGCACTCGCAGCCGATCCAGGCGCTGGTGCTGGCCACGCACCCGCTCGCGCAGCTGGGCCGTCCGCTGAAGCTGGCCGACCTGCTGCCCTACCCGGGCGCCACGCTGCATCGCAACTTCGGCGTGCGCCAGCACATCGAGGCGGCCGAGGTCAGCGAAGGCGTGCGACTGCCATCGCTGCTGACCACCACCTCGTTCAGCGCGCTCGGCCACTTCGTGTCGGCCGGGCTGGGCTATGCGCTGGGCACGCGCATCTCGCTCACGCCGAACGCCACCAACCCCGAACTGGTCGAGCTGCCGATGAAGAACCCGCTGCTGTCGCAGGGCCGCTCGCACATCGTGTCGCGGCACGGGCGCATGCTGTCGCCGGCCGCTGCCGAATTGCTGCGGTGCGTGGTGGCCGACATGCGGCGCTATGCCGATCTGGCCGCCGCCGGAGAAAGCGGAGAAGCGCGCAGCCTCGCGTGCACGAAGCGCTGCGGCATGAGGCACGACATTGCGCGCCTCGCCCTTTCGGTGTTCTGATCGGGCCCCATGTCGTACGCCATTCCGCTTTTCATTCACCTGCTCTGCGCCGCCTTCTGGGTCGGCGGCATGGCGACCATGCACTTCGCGGTGCGCCCTTCCGCCGTCGCCACGCTGGAGCCGCCGCTGCGCCTGCGCATGATGGCCGCGACGCTGCGGCGCTTCTTCGTGGGGGTGGACGCATCGGTCACGCTGCTGTTCGTGACCGGCGTGGCGATGATCCTCTCGGCGGGCGGCTTCCGCGGCCTGCACTGGCGCATCGAGGCGATGATGAGCATCGCGATCGTGATGGCCGCCATCTACGTCTACATCCGCGCCTCGGTGTACAAGGCAATGCGGCGCGCGGTGGAAGAAAGCGCCTGGCCAGTAGCGGCCGCGCGGCTCAACACCGTGCGCAAGCTGGTGATGGTGAACCTGGTGTTGGGCGTGATCGTGTTCGGAGTGGCGACCATCGGGCGGGCTGGCTGAGGCTGCGGCGCTCAGACCAGGTTGAGCTCGACGTCGATGTTGCCGCGCGTGAGCTTGGAGTACGGGCAGGTCTGGTGCGCGGCGTCGACCACAGCGCGGGCGGTTTCGCGCTCGAGGCCCGGCAGGCTCACGTTCAGGCGCGCGCGCAGGAAGTACTGGCCGTCTTCGTTGGCCAGGTCGACCTCGGCATCGACGGCCAGGTCGGCGGGCAGCTTGATCTTCATCGCGCCGGCCGCCTTGCCCATCGCGCCGATGAAGCAGGCCGACCAGCCCGCGGCGAACAGCTGCTCGGGGTTGGTGCCCGCGCCAGAGGTGCCGGGCGACGAAAGCCGGATGTCGAGGCGCCCGTCGTCGCTGCGCGATGCGCCGTCGCGCCCGCCGGTGGTGTGGGTCTTGCCGGTGTAGAGGATCTTTGCGGTGGTGGAGCTCATGGGGATTCCTTTCAGGCTCGCCGGAATGGCGATGCATGGATTGAATCGGCGGGCTGTATCCGCGATGTGTCGAGCGGGGCGCACTTTTGCATGCCCGTGTGTGCGGCGGGCGGCCAGACACACTGGCGTACAAAGCGGCCACTCGGTCGAGCCGCAGGTCAGCGAGGAGCGCCCTTGAGCTCTACGGTGTTGCCGTCGGGGTCGGCGATGTAGATCGAGGGGCCGTTGCCCTCGGCGCCGAAGTTGTTCTGCACCTCGCCATTCACCGCTACGCCGTGGGCAGCCATCAGCGCGCGAATGGCGGCTTCGTCGAAAGGCTCGATGCGCAGGCAGATGTGGTCGACGTTGCGGCCTTCCACGCCAGCAAGCGCCCCGCCCTGTTTACCCAGTGGGCCATCGGGCGTGACCAGATCGATCAGGCTCGCGCCGGCGCGCAGGTGCACGAGCCCCAGGTCGTCGCGGCGCTTCTCGATGGCGCAGCCCAACACGTCGCGGTAGAACGTGATGGCGCGTTCGATGTCCTTCACGCGCAGCACGATGTGGTCGATGCGCAGCACCGAGAACGGTGGCGTGCGCATCGGGCTCGTCATGGCTGCCTGGTGGTCAGACCACACCGGCCGATCGCAGGGCGTCGAAGCGGGCGGCGTCGATGCCCATTTCCGCCAGCACTTCCTGCGTGTGCTGGCCCAGCGCCGGTGGTGCATGGCGCAGCACGGGCGGCGTGGCCGTCAGGCGCAGCGGGCTCGCCACGCCGGTGATGCTGGCGATGCCGTCGCCCGCATCGCGCGGCAGCGTGACCGCAAGGCCGCGCGCCTTGACTTGCGCGTCATCGAAGGCCTGGGCAATGTCGTTGATCGGGCCGCAGGGCACGGCCTTGTCTTCGAGCAGCGTGACCCACGCGGCCGTGGTGCGGGTGCGCGTGAGTTCTTCCATCATCGGGATCAGCACCAGGCGGTGCTTCACGCGCAGTGTGTTGGTGGCAAAGCGCGCGTCGGTCGCCCATTCCGGATGGCCGGCTGCTTCGCAGAAGCGCGCGAACTGCCCGTTGTTGCCGATGGCCAGCAGCATCGAGCCGTCTTGCGTCGGAAAGTCCTGATACGGCGCGAGGCTCGGGTGCGTGTTGCCCTGGCGTTCGGGCGCCTTGCCGGTGTTGAGGAACGCGCTCGCCTGATTGGCGAGGATGGCCATGCCCACGTCGAGCAGCGCCATGTCGATGTGCTGGCCTTCGCCTGTGCGGTCACGCACCTGCAGCGCCGCAAGGATGGCGGTGCTGGCGTAGACGCCGGTGAACAGGTCCGTGAGCGCCACGCCCACGCGCAACGGGCCGCCACCGGGTACGTCATCGGGGCGGCCGGTGATGCTCATCATGCCGGTCATGGCCTGGATCATCAGGTCGTAGCCCGCGCGCTCGGCATAAGGGCCGTCGTGGCCGAAGCCGGTCACGCTGCAGTAGATGAGGCGCGGGTTGGCCGCGCGCAGGCTCTCGTGGTCGAGGCCGTATTGCTTGAGGCCACCGGTCTTGAAGTTCTCCACCACGATGTCGGCCTGCGCCGCCATTTGCCTGAGCAGCGCCTGCCCCTCGGGCGTGGCCATGTCGACCGTGACCGAGCGCTTGTTGCGGTTGCAGGACGTGAAGTAGCTCGCCTGGTCGGTGTCGTTGCCGTCCGCGTCCTTGATGAAGGGCGGACCCCAGGTGCGCGTGTCGTCGCCGACGCCAGGGCGCTCGATCTTGACGACGTCGGCGCCCAGGTCCGCCAGGATCTGCGTGCACCACGGGCCCGCGAGCACGCGGGACAGATCGAGGACCCTGATGCCGTCGAGTGCTGCGGGCTTGGTCATGCGGCTCAGTTGGCGAAAGCTGCAATGCCGGTGATGGCGCGGCCCAGAATGAGCGCGTGGATGTCGTGCGTGCCTTCGTAGGTGTTGACCACTTCCAGGTTCACCAGGTGGCGGGCCACGCCGAATTCGTCGCTGATGCCGTTGCCGCCCATCATGTCGCGCGCCATGCGGGCGATGTCGAGCGACTTGCCGCAGTTGTTGCGCTTCATGATCGAGGTGATTTCCACCGCGGCGATGCCTTCGTCCTTCATGCGGCCCAGGCGCAGGCTGCCTTGCAGGCCCAACGTGATTTCGGTCTGCATGTCGGCCAGCTTCTTCTGGATGAGCTGGTTGGCGGCGAGCGGGCGGCCGAACTGCTTGCGGTCCAGCGTGTACTGGCGGGCGCGATGCCAGCAGTCTTCGGCAGCGCCGATCGCGCCCCACGAGATGCCGTAGCGGGCGCTGTTGAGGCAGGTGAACGGGCCCTTGAGGCCCTGCACTTCGGGGAAGGCGTTTTCTTCGGGGCAGAACACTCCGTCCATCACGATCTCGCCGGTGATGCTGGCGCGCAGGCCGACCTTGCCGTGGATCGCCGGAGCCGACAGGCCCTTCATGCCCTTTTCGAGCACGAAGCCGCGGATGGGGCCGACCGTGCCGCTTTCGCTGACTTCCTTGGCCCACACCACGAACACGTCGGCGATGGGCGAGTTGCTGATCCACATCTTCGAGCCGCTGAGCGAGTAGCCGCCCGGCACCTTCTTGGCACGCGTGGCCATGCTGCCGGGGTCGGAGCCATGGTCGGGCTCGGTCAGGCCGAAGCAGCCGATCCATTCGCCGGTGGCGAGCTTGGGCAGGAACTTCTGCTTTTGCGCTTCGGTGCCGAATTCGAAGATCGGCACCATCACCAGCGAACTCTGCACGCTGGCCATCGAGCGGTAGCCCGAGTCGACGCGCTCGACTTCACGGGCGATCAGGCCGTAAGCCACGTAGTTGAGACCGGGGCCACCGTACTGCTCGGGGATCGTCGGGCCCAGCAAGCCGAGTGCGCCCATTTCGCGAAAGATGGCGGGGTCGGTTTCGCCGGTGCGGAAGCCTTCGATGACGCGGGGCGCAAGGCGCTCCTGGCAGTAGGCGTTGGCCGCGTCGCGGATCATGCGTTCTTCGTCGGTCAGTTGCTGGTCGAGAAGAAGGGGGTCGTCCCAGTGGAATTGCGCTTTGGCGGCCATGTGGCTGTCTCCGGAAATTAGGGGAAAGGTGAAAAGAGGGGGAATGGGGCCGATGCTAGCCATGCGGGGGGCATGACGCAAACGATGATTCCGCACCCAGATATGCGTTCGTAGAATGTCTTGCAAGATGTTCGATCGGCCTCTTCATTGGTAAGGCCAGGGTTTCATACATACACCCGAGGCATACATGCGCCGCAAGATCCCACCCCTGCAAACCCTCGTGTGCTTCGACGCCGCCGCGCGCCACGAGAGCTACACCCGCGCTGCGCAGGAACTGGCGCTCACCCAAAGCGCCGTGTCGCGCCAGATCGGCACGCTCGAAGCCTTCCTCGGCGTGGCGCTGTTCCGCCGCACGCGGCACGGGGTAGCGCTCACGGCCAGCGGCGCGGCCTACGCGCGGCAGATCACCAAGCGGCTGGAAGCGATGGAGCGCGACACGCTCGACGCAATGGCCCACCAGGGCGAAGGCGGCTCGCTCTCGCTGGCGGCCGTGCCCACCTTCGCCACCCGCTGGCTGATGCCGCGCCTGAAGGGCTTCGCGGCGCTGCAGCCCGACGTGGTGGTGCACATCGAGACGCGCACCCGCCCCTTTCTGTTTGCCGACGCCGAGTTCGACGCCGCGCTGTACGCCGGCACGCCCGCGCAGGTCGAGAACTGGGCCGGTACGCGCGCGCTGCTGCTGATGCACGAAGACGTGGTGCCGGTGTGCAGCCCGTCGCTGCTCGCACGCGGCAAGGCCGTAACGCCGGCCACCATCGCGAAGATGCCGCTGCTGCAGCAAAGCACGCGGCCCGACGGCTGGCGCCAGTGGTTCGACGCGCAGCAGATCGACGCGCCCAACGCGCGCGGTGGTCCGCGCTACGAGCTGTTCTCGATATTGGCCGCGGCCGCGTCGCACGGGCTCGGCGTGGCGCTGATGCCGACGATGCTGGTGGCCGACGAACTGGCGCGCGGCGAACTGGTGGTGGCGTGCGCACGGCCCTTGTCGGGCGAGCGCAACTACTACCTCGTGACGCCGGAGCGAGCCGATCAGCGGCCGCTGCTGAAGTTCTTCAGCGACTGGCTGCTGGAGCAGGCCCGGCAGGGTTGACGCGCCGCTAGCGCAGCGTGATGCCGAGCGAATCGAAACCCGCGTCCGGAAACGGCGAGCCTCGATGGCTCGCAGGCGGGACACTGGGCGCATGACAAGAAAGCCTTCCCGCATCGATTCGCTCGACTGGCCCCGCATCGAAGCGGACCTCGCCACCCGCGGCTGCGCCGTCACCGGCCAGCTGTTCACTCCCGAGGAATGCGCCGCGCTCACAGCCATGTACGACGAAGGCCACCGCTTTCGCAGCCGCGTGGTGATGCAGCGCCACGGCTTCGGACAAGGCGAGTACCAATACTTTGCAAACCCGCTGCCGCCCAGGCTCGCGGCATACCGCAGCGCGCTGTACGAACGCCTCGCGCCGCTGGCCAATGCGTGGGCTGCGGCGATGGGCCAGCCGGCCGACTACCCGCCGGACCACGCCGCGTATCTCGCGCGCTGCCACGCGGCGGGCCAGTTGCGCCCCACCCCGCTGCTGCTGCGCTACGACGAGGGCGACTACAACTGCCTGCACCAGGATCTGTACGGCGACCTGCAGTTTCCGCTGCAGCTCACGGTGCTGCTGAGCGAACCGGGCGAAGACTTCACCGGCGGCGAGTTCGTGCTGACCGAGCAGCGCCCGCGCATGCAGTCGCGCGCCGAGGTGGCGCCGCTCGCGCAGGGCGAGGCGGTGATCTTCGCGGTCAACCAGCGGCCTGTGGCCGGCACGCGCGGCAGCTACCGCGTGACGATGCGCCACGGCGTGAGCCGCGTGCGTTCGGGCCGGCGGCATACGCTGGGCATCATCTTTCACGACGCGCGCTGACAGGCCGCTTCCACGCGCTTCCACGACTCCGGTCTAGACAGGCCTGAGCCACCGCGGCGCTGTTCAGTGCCGCACAGACAGCCGAAGTCGAGCGAAAATCGCGCCCGCCTCCGGCGCCACCAGGATCCCCGACACCAACGATCGAGGCCGTGGCTCACCGAAGGTCGGCCCGCGGCTTCGCTGCAGCGGGTGCGTTCGAGTGGTCGTCAGGGAGCTGTATGAACAACAAGAACTCTTCCGGGAATCCGGAAGTGGCTGGAAAGCCGTCGGTCGAAAAATCTGTCACACAACCGGCACCGGCCGGGCGCTCGCGCCGCTTCCGGGTGGACGTGGGCACCATCGTCAGCGTCGTGGCGCTGGCCCAGTCGCTGCTGCTGGTGTCGCTCGGCTACTGGGGCTCGCAGCGGCTGGTGTCGCGCATCGGCGTGTCCGCGCACAAGGCCAACCATGACCGCACCGAAGACAAGGTGCTGGCCTTTCTGCAGAAGGCCGAGTCGGTCATCAACGCGGTGGGCACAGCCCCCAGCCTGCAGCCCGCGGGCGAGCACTCCGAAAGAACGGCGGAGCTGCTCTGGACGCTGCTGCAGCAGTCGCCCGAGCTCGACAGCATCTACGTCAGCAACGAGAAGGGCCAGATGCTGATGGCGCTGCGCTACCCGGTGCCGGCCATGCGCTACATCGAGCGCGGCGCAGGCTCCACCACCGAGACCTGGCAGTACAAGCTGCCGCTGGATGCCGAGGCCGACGTGCAGCAGCGCTATGCCACGCAGCGCCTCGAGTCGTTCCGCAGCAACTACAACCCGACGCAGCGCAGCTGGTACGTGCAGGCATGCAAGGCACAGGGGCCCATCTGGACGCAGCCGTACGTGTTCGCAGCCGCGCAGGAGCTTGGCGTGACCTACGCACTGCCCAGCAAGCGCCGCTACGCCGACAGCAGCGCGCAGGCGCTGGTGGTGGCGGGCGACGTGTCGCTCGGGCGGCTGTCGGAATTCGTGCGCCAGTTCAGCAGCGACGGCTACGGCGACAGCGCGCTGCTGAGCGCCGACTTCCGCGTGCTCGCGCGCAGCGACATGCCGGGCGTGCTGCACGAGCTGCAGCCGCCCAGCGGCGTGCTCGGTGCATTGCATGCGCACATGGTGGCCGACGGCACGGCGGGCGGCGGCACCGACACCGAGTTCTCCTTCACCCACGAAGGCCGCCGTTATCTGGTGCAGGCCTCGCGCATTCCCAGCACCGGCTGGCAACTGGTGAGCTGGGTGCCCGAAGACATGCTGCTGGGCGACCTGCACCGCGCGGTGCTGTGGGGCCTGGCGCTGGCACTGGTCTTCCTGGCGATGGCGTTGTTCATGTCGCTGAAGCTGTCGAAGCTGGTGACTGCGCCGGTCGAGAACCTCTCCCACATCGCGCGCCGCATCGGCCTGCTGGAGCTGGACAACCTGCCGCGCGAACCGAGCCGCGTGCTCGAGATACAGCACCTGGACCAGGCCCTGGACGACTCGGCGCGCAGCCTGAAGGCCTTCAGCAAGTTCGTGCCGGTGGACGTGATCAACCAGCTGATCGACGCGGGCCACACGCTCGCACCCAGCGGCTCACCGCGGCGCGTGACGGTGATGTTCACCGACGTGGAGGGCTTCACCTCGATCTCGGAGTCGCTCGACACCGACGTGCTGGTGGTCATGCTGACCGAGTACTTCAACCTGGCGACGGGCGTGTTCGCGCGGCACGGCGGCGTGGTCGACAAGTTCATCGGCGACGGCATCATGGTGCTGTGGGGCGCGCCCTCCGACCTGAAGGACGCGGAATACAAGGCCTGCCTGGCCGCGCTGGAGCTGCACGTGGAGATGGACGATCTCAACCGCAAGTGGGCGGCACAGGGCCTGCCCGAGTTCCGCACGCGCGTGGGCATCCACACAGGCACGGTGATCGCGGGGGTGCTGGGCTCGAACGACCGGCTGTCGTACACGGCGTTCGGCGACGTGATCAACGTGGCGAGCCGCATCGAGGGCTTCAACAAGCAGCTCGGCACGCAGACGCTGATGTCGGAAACCACCTTCGCCGGGCTCGGCGGCCGGCTTCACACGCGGCGCATCGAGGAGCAGGCGGAACTGCGCGGCCGGCAGACGCGCATGGTGCTCTACGAGTTGATGACTTCCTAGCGCGGAGCCTGGGCGACGCGCACCAGCACCAGGTCGGCGCTGGTGGCGCCGCCTTGCGTGAGCACGGAATACTGCGTGTCGTTGATGAACAGCAGCTGGCCGCCGCGCGAGATACGCGCCGACACGGCGTAGCGCATGCGCGGGTCGATGCGCGCGGCATCCACCTTCAGCTCGTAGGCAAAGGGCACCTGCTTGCCGTTGGCCTTGATGCGCTGCTCGGCAAGCACGGTCGAGGGCGCGTCCATGCGCGACACGTCGAGCAACTGAACCACGACTTCGGCCGCGGGGTCGAGCGCGATGCGTTCGCGGTAGGTGACGGTGCCGCTCACGCGAAGCTGCGCGGCACCGCCTGCAGCTGGCGAAGAAGGCACTGCGCAAGCGCTCAGCAACGAGGCGCCTGCGATGACGGAGAACATGAGGAGGCTGGTGCGTCTTTTCATGCGGCCATTATGCGGAGGCACTTGCGGAGGCACGCTGTGCGGCAAAGGCCACGTACCAGTCCAGGCTGCCGGGGTTTGCCATCGCCTCGCGGTTGACCACCTTCTCGATAGGCTGGCCCAGCAGCAGCTTCTTGATCGGCAGCTCCTGCTTCTTGCCCGAGAGCGTGCGCGGGATCTCGGCCACCTGGAAGATGTCGTTGGGCACGAAGCGCGGCGACAGCGAAGTCTTGATGGCGTTGTTGAGCCGCGCGCGCATGGCGTCGTCGAGCGACACGCCGGGGCGCAGCACCACGAACAGCGGCATGTAGCTGTCGCGGCCCAGGTATTCGAGGTCGACCACCATCGAGTCGAGTACCTCGGGCAGGCCCTCGACGGCGCTGTAGATCTCGCTGGTGCCCATGCGCAGGCCCTGGCGGTTGATGGTGGCGTCGCTGCGGCCGTAGATGATGCAGCCACCGTCCTCGCCGATCCTGATCCAGTCGCCGTGGCGCCACACGCCGGGGTAGGTGTCGAAGTAGCTCGACACGTAGCGCGCATTGCCTTCGTCGCCCCAGAAGTAGAGCGGCATCGACGGAATGGCCTTGGTGCACACCAGCTCGCCGACTTCGCCGATGACCGGCTGGCCCTGCTCGTTCCACGCCTCGACCGCATGGCCGAGTTCGCGGCACTGCATCTGGCCCGGCACTTCGGGCAGGTCGCGGTTGCCGCCGACGAAGGCGCCGCAGAAATCGGTGCCGCCGGAAATGTTGCACCACCACACCTCTTTCGAACCCGCCTCGAGAATCTGCTTCGAGCCCCATCGCTGCACCTCTTCGGGCAGCGGCGAGCCGGTGCTGCCGAGTGCACGCACGCGCGACAGATCGCCGCATTCCTTCGCGACAAGGCCGGCCTTCATGCAGTTGGTGAAGTAGGCCGCGCCCGCGCCGAAGAACGTGACCTTGTGCCGCGCCACGAAGCGCCACAGCACGCTCCAGTCGGGCTTCTCCTTGCTGCCCGCCGGGTTGCCGTCGTAGATGCAGATGGTGGCGCCGAAGGCCATGCCCGAGAGCTGCGAGTTCCACATGACCCAGCCGGTGGAGCTGTACCAGTGGTAGCGCTCGCCGAAGTTGTTGGCGCCGTAGCTCGCGCCCACGTCGTTGTGCAGGCCGCAGGCGTGCATGGTGAGGATGATGCCGCCCTGCCCGTGCACGATGGGCTTGGGCAGGCCGGTGGTGCCGCTCGAATAGACGATCCAGATCGGGTGGTCGAAGGGCAGCCATTCGGGCTCGAAGGCGGCAACCTCGGCACCGTTGCGCTCGGTGGCCTGCGCCCAGTCGACATCGTGCGGCACGGCATTGGCGGCGTACGGCGACTTCACCAGCAGCAGCTTCTGCACGCTCGGCAGCTGGCCCCGCAGCTCCTGCAGCACGGCGCTGCGGTCGAGCGGCTTGCCGCCGTAGTGCACGCCATCGACGGCGATCAGCACCTTGGGCTCGATCTGGCGGAAGCGGTCGGCCACGGCGGCCGTGCCCATGTCGGGCGCGCACACGCTCCAGATCGCGCCGATGCTGGAGCACGCGAGAAAGGCCACCATGGTCTCGGGCACGTTGGGCATATAGGCCGCAACGCGATCGCCGCGCTGCACGCCGAGCGACTTGAGCGTGAGCGCTACTGACGCAACCTGGCGGCGCATTTCGGGCCACGACATCTCGCGCACTTCGCCGCGTTCGTTGTCGCTCACGATGGCGGGCATGCCGGCCGCGTGTGCCGCATCGGCATGGCGCAGCACCTCGCGTGCGTAGTTGACCTGGGCGCCCGGGAACCAGCGCGCGCCGGGCATGCGCGATTCGGCGAGCACGGCTGTGTGCGGCGTGGGCGACTCGATGCGGGCGTAGTCCCAGATGCTCTGCCAGAAGGCATCGAGCTCGGTGACGGACCAGCGCCACAGGGCGTCGTAGCTGTCGAACACGAGGCCGCGCGTCTCGCGCAGCCAGTCTTGATAGAGGCGGATCTGGGGGATGTTGGGAGCGGGCATGGCACGAGCGTAGCGCTGCGAACGACCGTGCTCAATCGGGGTTGACCTCAGGGTTTGTACGTGTGTTCAATGTTTTTGTACAAGCGTTCAATACGCCCTCATGAGCACCCGCACACCTACCGCAAGGCGCGGCACCTCGCGCGCCGCGACGCCGCCCCCCGCCGCAGTCGCCATCGCGACTGCGCGGCCCGACCGCAAGCAGGCGATCCTGCTGGCGGCCGAGAAGCTTTTTGCGCAGCACGGCTACCACGTGGTGACGATCCGCCAGATCGCCGAGGAGGCCGGCGTGCCGCTGGCGCTGGTGGGCTACTACTACGGCCAGAAGCACGAGCTGTTTCACGCGATCTTCGAGCACTGGGGCCACTCCATCGAGGCGCGGCTCGCGGGGCTGGCCGCTGTGAACATCGACCCCGACGACACGCGCACGCTGCCGCGCATCATCGAAGCCTTCACCGCGCCCGTGCTGGCGCTGCGCGCAAGTTCAGAGGGCGAGTACTACGCGCTGCTGGTGGCGCGCGAGCTGTACCACGCCACCGAGGAAGCCGACCGCGTGCTGCGCGCCTACTTCGACCCGCTGGCCGAGGCGTACATCGATGCGCTGCACGTCGCGCTGCCGCATGCCACGCGCAGCCAGGCGGCCTGGGGCTATCAGTTCGCATTGGGCTCGCTGCTGCACCACCTGAACGACAGCCGCATCGAACGGCTCTCGCGCGGCGAGAACACGCGCGCCGACCCGGCCGTGGCGCCGATGCTGGTGAGCTTCATCGTGGGCGGCCTGCGCGCCGCGCTGCCGCGGCCCAAGACCCCACGCACGAACAAGACCATCTCCAGGAGACAAAAGCCATGATGAAACGACGCACCCTGCTGTCGGCGCTTGCCGCGACGTCGGCCATTGCCGCGCTGCCTTCGCGCGCCCAGTCCAATCCGAAGATCGTGTTCGGCTACACGGCCGTGACCGACTTCGCCTCGGTCTTCGTGGCGGCCGAAGAGGGCTACTTCAAGAAGCGCAATCTCGAGGTCGAACTCAAGTTCATCCCGCTGAACTCGACGATCCCGGCGGCGCTGCAATCCGACTCGCTGCAGATCGGCGGACCCACGCCCTCGGTGTTCCTGCAGGCGGTGGATGGCGGGCTCGACCTGGTGCTGGTGGCCGGCGGCGGCCTCACCTCGAAGACCATCACCGGCTTCGGCCTGGTGGCGCGCGCGGGCTCGGGCATCAAGAGCCCGCAGGACTGCGTGGGCAAGAAGATCGGCGTGCCGGGCCTCGGCGCCTTCCTGCACGTGACCTTCCGCGCATGGCTGAAAGACAGCGGCGTGGACTACCGCAAGGTCAACTTCGTCGAGGCCGCATTCCCGCAGCATGCCGACCTGCTGCGCGGCGGCTCGGTCGATGCGGTGGTGTCGGCCGATCCGTTCATGAGCCGCATCACCGAGAGCGGTGCGGGCTACGTGGCTTCGTACTACTCGACCTTCCTGCCCGAGAACAACCAGACCATCGTGCATGCGGCCAAGCGCGAGTGGGTGGCGAAGAATCCGGCGGCGGCACGCGCCTTTCGCGAAGCACTGGTCGAGTCGGGTGGGTTCATGCAGCAGCCGAAGAACGACGCCAAGGTGCGCGCTGCCATCGGCAAATACATCAAGCTGCCGCCCGAAATGCTGGCCAAGGTGCAGATCTCGCCGCCCGGCCCCGTGGTAACGGAAAAGCAGCTCGCCTACTGGACCGGGCTGATGAAAGAGCAAGACATGCTCAAGGCGAGCATCGACGTTGCGAAGCTGGTGGCGAAGTGATCTCAGCACCTGCCCCCATCACCGCACGCGCCGCACTGTCGGCGAGCGCCTTTCATTCGCCGGCCAGCCCCACGATGCAAGCCACTCCCTTCCTGCGCTTCGACGGCGTGACCATCCGCCTCGGCGGGCGCGAGATTCTGTCGCCCACTTCGTTCGACGTGGCGCGCGGCGAGTTCGTCTGCATCGTCGGCCCCAGCGGCTGCGGCAAGACCACGCTGCTGCGCGCAGCCAGCGGGCTCGTCACCGCGAGCGCGGGCGAGGTGCGGCGCAACGGCGTGAAGATGACCGAGCCTTCGCGCGAAGTCGCTTTCGTGTTCCAGGACTATGGCCGCGCGCTGCTGCCGTGGCGCACGGTGGAAGGCAATGTGAGCCTCGCGCTGGAAGCGGCCGGCGTGCCCGCCGCCGAACGCGCGCCGCGCATCGCCGACGTGCTTGGCAAGGTCGGCCTCGCGAAGCATGCGCAGAAGTTTCCGGTGCAGCTGTCGGGCGGCATGCAGCAGCGTGCGCAGATTGCGCGCTGCCTCGCGCAGAAGCCCGAGCTGATGATGATGGACGAGCCCTTCGGCGCGCTCGACGCGCTCACGCGGCAAA
Organism: Variovorax sp. F042; assembly: GCF_057814215.1. Classification (NCBI taxonomy): domain Bacteria; kingdom Pseudomonadati; phylum Pseudomonadota; class Betaproteobacteria; order Burkholderiales; family Comamonadaceae; genus Variovorax; species Variovorax sp. F042. The sequence continues at coordinate 299,759 of NZ_JBVASX010000006.1, read as the reverse complement.
GCCTGCAGGACGAGCTCGCGCGACTGGTGCGTGACGACGGGCTCACAGTGCTGTTCGTCACGCACGACCTGGAAGAGGCCATCTACCTCGGTGACCGCGTGATCGCGTTGCAGGCCAACCCGGGGCCGGGGCGGCCGAGTCTCGCACGGATGATCGACGTGAAGATCCCCCGGCCGCGCGACCAGCTCACGACGAAGGAGCATCCGGAGTACCTGCAGTTGCGGCGTGAACTGTTCGCCTTCATCGAGCAGGGCCATGACTGAGAACCGGCTCCTTCGCTGGATGCGGCCGTGGGTGTTTCCGGTGGTGCTCGTCGGAGCCTTCGAGTGGTACGCGCGACGTGCAGCCGCGCTGGGCAGCGATGCGCTCGCGCCGCCGAGTGCTGCGGCCAAGGCATTCGTCGGCACGGCCATGGACGGCTCGCTCTGGCAGGCCACCGGCTTCACGCTCGGCACCGCGGCACTTGGTTTGCTGCTGGGCGCTGTGCTCGGCATCGCATTGGGCATGGTGCTCGGACTCTCGCGCCGCGCGGCGCAGCTCGGCTCCGTCTCCATCGAGGTGCTGCGCCCGGTGCCTTCGGTCGCGCTGATCCCGCTCGCGATGCTGACCTTCGGCTTCGGCGTGCGCATGGAACTGGCCATCGTGGCGTTTGCCACCTTCTGGCCGCTGCTGGTGCTGGTGCAGTCGGCGGTGCAGCAGATCGAGCCACGGCTGCTCGAAGTCAGCCGCGTGCTGGGCCTGTCGGCGCGTGAGCGGGCCTTCAAGATCGTGCTGCCGGCCATCGTGCCGCGCCTGTTCGTCGCGCTGCGGCTGGGCGTGGCGGTGGCGCTGGTGGTGGCCGTGACGGTGGAGATCGCGGCCAACCCGAACGGCATGGGCTACGCGATGATGATCGCGCAGCAGAGCTTCGACCCCGCGCTGATGCTCGCCTGGCTGGGCTGGATCGGGGTGGTGGGCTTCGCAGTCAATGCGGGCATGCTGCTGTTGCAGCGCGTGGTGTCGCGGCGCATGGGGGTGCCGTCATGAGCGGCAACAACAACGATCGCACCGGCCTGAACTGGCTCGGCTCGCTGGGCGTGTTGCTCGCGCTGATCGCGCTGTGGTGGGTCGCGAGCAACGCGGGCTGGGTCAGCCGCGTGTTCCTGCCGACGCCGCAGGCTACCTTCTCCAGCCTGCTCGAAGGACTCAACCTCTCCGGCGAAGGCGGCAACGGCGAACTGCTCGGTTTCACGCAGGCCACTGTGGGCCGGATGATCGAGGGCTGGCTGCTTGCTTCGCTCTTCGGCGTGCTGCTGGGCGCGGCCATCGGCGTGTCGCCCTCGGTGCGTGCGTGGGTGCAGCCGACGCTGGAGTTCATTCGCCCCCTGCCCGCCTCGGCGCTGCTGCCGCTGGCGATTTCGATCTTCGGGCTGAACCCCGGCATGGTGCTCTTCGTGGTCGCCTTCGGCGCGATGTGGCCGGTGCTGCTGGCCACGGTGCACGGCTTCGCGGCGGTGGAGCCGCGCCTGTCGGAAGTGGCGCGCTGCCTGCAGATGTCGCGCGCGGCGTACATCTGGAAGATGGGCCTGCCCAATGCAATGCCCGACATCCTGGCCGGCATGCGGCTCGCGCTGACCATTGCGCTGATCGTCGCGGTGGTGGGCGAAATGATCGCCTCGCAAAGCGGCCTGGGCCAGGCCATTCTGCTGGCAGCACGCGCCTTTCGCGCCAGCGACCTGTTCGCCGGCATCGTGCTGCTCGGGCTCATCGGCTTCGCGAGCAACGCGCTGCTGGCCTTTGCCGAGAAACGCCTGCTGCGTTGGCAGCAGCCCTGATTCCTTCCTCTTCTCTTTCCCTCTCTTTCCTTTTCTTCCAACACGAACACCCCACAAGGAGCCCCGCCATGCCACGCAAATTCGTCGACCTCTCGATCTTTCTCGAAAACGACGTGCTCTCCGACCCGCCGGCCTTCGCACCGAAGATCCAGTACTTCACGCACGAGCAGACCTACGAGCAGATCGAGCCCTTCTTTCCCGGCCTTCAGCGCGAAGACCTGCCCGACGGCGAAGGCTGGGCGGTGGAGCTGGTGCAGCTGTCGACGCACAACGGCACGCACCTCGATGCGCCCTATCACTTCCACTCGACCATGGACAAGGCGCTGGGCGAGAAGAAGCCCGCCATCGCGATCCATGACGTGCCGCTCGAATGGTGCTTCCAGCCGGGCGTGAAGCTCGACTTTCGCCACTTCGCCGACGGCTATGTGGTGACGGCCGACGACGTCGAGGCCGAGTTGAAGCGCATCGGCCACGCGCTGAGTCCGCTGGAGATCGTGGTGGTCAACACGCGCGCCGGCTCGCGCTACGGCAACCCCGACTACGTGTCGGCCGGCGCGGGCATGGGCTACGAGGCGACGATGTACCTGCTGGAGCGCGGCGTGCGCCTCACCGGCACCGACGCATGGAGCTGGGACGCGCCCTTCGTGCACACCGCGAAGAAGTACGGCGAGACGCATGACGCCTCGCTGATCTGGGAAGGCCACAAGGCCGGCCGCGACATCGGCTACTGCCACATCGAGAAGCTGCACAACCTCGAGGTGCTACCACCCACGGGCTTCTTCATCAGCTGCTTTCCGCACAAGATCCGCGGCGCGTCGGCGGGGTGGACGCGCGCGGTCGCGATCTTCGACGACGCGCTGATGGCTTCGGTGTGAGGGCCTCTTCACCATGAGCGCACTCAACCACACGCACGACGCCAACGCGCGCAGCTGGGTCGAATCGGCCAATGCAGCGAACAGCGACTTTCCGATCCAGAACCTGCCGCATGCGGTGTTTCGCCGCGCGGGCAGCAGCGAGGCGTTTCGCGGCGGCGTCGCCATCGGCGACCAGGTGCTGGACCTTGCGGCGCTGGCCGCCCAGCAACAGCTCGACGGTCTTGCACTCGATGCGGCGCGAGCAGCCGCGCTGCCCGTGCTGAACGACTTCTTCGCGCTCGGCGGCGCCGCGTGGAAGGCGCTGCGGCACGCGCTCTTCGACCTGCTGAAGAACGACGCACCCGTCGCCACGGTGCAGGCCGTGCGCGAATGCCTGGTGCCGCAGGCCGAAGTCGAATACACGGTGCCTGCACGCATCGGCGACTACACCGACTTCTACACCTCGATCGACCATGCGCTGAACATCACGCGCCTGTTCAACCCCGAAGGCGACGTGACGCCCAACTTCCGCTGGATTCCGACCGCGTACCACGGGCGCGTGTCGACCATCGGCGTGAGCGGCCAGCGCTTTCACCGGCCGATGGGGCAGGCGATGGCGCCGGGCGCGAAGGCGCCGACGTATCAGGCCTGCGCGCGGCTCGACTACGAGCTGGAGCTTGGCGTGTGGATCGGCACGGGCAATGCGCAGGGCGAGCCCATTGCGCTCGAACATGCGGAAGAACACATCTTCGGCATCTGCCTGCTGAACGACTGGTCTGCGCGCGACATCCAGTTCTGGGAGATGGCGCCGCTCGGTCCCTTCCTCGCGAAGAACTTCGCAACCACGATCTCGCCATGGATCGTGACGATGGAAGCGCTCGTGCCCTACCGGCAGGCGTGGACGCGGCCAGCGAGCGAGCCCCAACCGCTCGCGTACCTGGAGAACGCGAAGAATCGCGAGAGCGGTGCGCTCGACATCCGCCTGGAGGTCTGGCTCGAAAGCGAGAAGGTGCGCAAGGAGAAGACCGGACCGTCGCGCCTGTCGTCCACGAGCTTCAGGCACCAGTACTGGAGCGTCGCGCAGATGGTGACGCACCACACGATGGGCGGTTGCAGCCTGAACCCGGGCGACCTGTTCGGCAGCGGCACGATCTCGGGGCCCGGTGCAGGTGAAGCCGGCGCAATCATCGAGCTGACGCGCGCCGCGCAAAGCCCGGTGACGCTGAGCAATGGCGAACAGCGCGGTTTTCTGGAAGACGGCGATGCGGTGCTGCTGCGCGGCTGGTGCGAGAAGCCGGGGCATGCGCGCATCGGGTTTGGGGAGAGCCGGGGGACGGTGTTGGCGGCCAGGGGTTGACCTGAGGCACCAATGAAAAAGGCCACCCGATGAGGTGGCCTTTTTTTCTGCAATGTGGAGCGGGAAAAGAGTCTCGAACTCTCGACCTCAACCTTGGCAAGGTTGCGCTCTACCAACTGAGCTATTCCCGCGTGAAGCCTCAGATTATAGGGTGATCTTGAGCCACTTTTCCCGGATCCGGGAAAAAAGTTCGCTCAAGCGTCGAACACCAGCGACCGATGCAGCGACACGCCGGCCATCAGGCCGTCCGCCGAGGCCAGCGTGGCATTGGTGAATTTCATCGAGAGGTCGCCCGCCGCGTAGACGTCGGGCACCGTCGTCATCTTCATGCCGTCGACGCGCAGCACCGGGCCGAAGGGGCCGTCGTCGAAGGCGCAGCCGAGTTGTTCGGCCAGCGGGCTGGACGGACGCGTGTGCGGCACCACGTACAGCGCCTCGATCGGCACGAGCCTGCCGTCGTCGATGCGCACGCCGGCAAGCTGAGGCGCCGCGCCTTCCAGGCCCACGATGCGCTTCGGTTCGATCACCACGCCGCGCGACTGCAGTCTCGCGCGCGTCTCGGCATCGGGCCCCTCGCCGCCATTCAGGAAGATCGTGGTCGGGCCCCACTCGTTGATCAGCAGCGAATGGTCCGGTGGGTGTCCGCTGTGGAACAGCACGCCCAGCGGGCGCCCGCTGAACTCGTAGCCGTGGCAATAGGGGCAATGCAACACGCTCTTGCCCCAGCGCTCGCTGATGCCGGCGATGTCGGGCAGGCCGTCCTGAATGCCGTAGGCCAGGAGCAGCTTGCGGGTCGAGACTTGCTCGCCGTTGTCCAGGGACATCGTGAACCCCTCCGCGCCCTCGGCGTTCGCGGCCACCGCACTAGCATTGACGAACTTGACGGACGGATACGCAAGCAGCTTGTCGCGCGCGTCGGCAATCATCTTCAAGGGCGGCATGCCGTCCTGCCCGAAGAAGCCGTGCGACGCCGCGGCGAAGCGGTTGCGCGGCGCGCCCGCGTCGACGACGCACACGTTCCTTCGCGCGCGAGCCAGCTGCATGGCAGCGGAAAGGCCGGCAAAGCTGCCGCCCACGATCAGTGCGTCATAGCGCATGCTCAATGTCCTTCGATGTAAAGCCGCCGCCCGTCATGCGGCGGTGGAAGTCCCTGGAAAGATCCGCCAGCGTGATGCTGTTGAAACGCCTGAGCAGCAGCGCCTCGGCCTCGTCGCACGCTCCGTCGAGCGCCGCGTTCACGGCCTGCTCGACGATGCAGCCCGGGCTCTCGGTGCGATTGCCCATTGCCAGCAGCGCGGGCGCGCCGACGGCGTTGTGGATGTCGCCCAGCGTCACCGCCGCCAGCGAGCACGACAGCACCCAGCCGCCGCCATGGCCCTTGGCCGAGCTGACGAACCCCGCCTGCCGCAGGCCGGCCATGAGGCGGCGCACGACGACCGGGTTGGTGTGCATCGCGGCCGCGAGCGACTCGGACGTGACGGGGTCGTTCATCTCGGCCATGTGCAGGAGCACATGGAGAACGGCTGAAAGCTTGCTGTCTCGTTTCATGCAACATTATGAGTTGCATATGTTTGTCATGGCGTGCCGAAGGGTCTTGCGGGGCCGGAACGCCCGTCGGTTGTCACGACACTGAGGTGAGAATCGGGCCGGCCGCACCAACCCCACCATGACGCCCGCCCCGACAACCCTGCTCGACGCCGCCCTGCGCGGCGTGCTGCTGGCCTTGCTGCTCGTGCTCGCGCTGGTCCTCGGCCGCGACCGCCCTCGCCTGCCGGTCGCGCGCGCCGGCGTGCTGCTGACGCTGGGCCTGTGCATCCAGGTCATCGGCTCCGCGCCGGCCTTCGAATCGCTCGTGCCGCGCGTGTGGCAGTCGCCATTCGTCGCCGTGGCGGTCGGCAATGCCGTGCTGTTCTGGGTGTTCGTGCAGGCGCTGTTCAACGATGACTTCAGGCCGCGGCCCGTGCACATTGCCGCTTGGCTCGTGGTGGCCGCGGTGGCCGCGCTCAACTGCGCGGTGGTGGCGGGCAGCGCCTCGGTGCTCGCACCGGTGACGATGGGAGTTCAGCGCGCCGTGCCACTGGTGTTCGCGGTGCTGGCCGCGATGGCGGCAGCCTCGCAATGGCGGGCGGATCTGGTGGAGGGGCGGCGCCGGCTGCGCGTGTTCATCGTGGTGACGGGCGTCGGCTACAGCGTCGGGATGCTGGTCGTCCGGCTGGCCTCGCCGCACGGGCAGTTGTCCAGCCTGTCGGCGACGGCTGATGTGGCGATGCTGCTGCTGATCGTGGCGGTGGTGGCCTGGCGGATGGTGCGGCTGGCGGGGTCGGAGCTGTTTCCGGCCGCGGTGGTTCCGGATGCGCCTATCCCAACGGTCGAACCGCCCCCCGTCGAACCTCCGGCCCCCGACCCCGCCGAAGACCGCCTCGCCGAATCCCTGCAACACGCCATGGCGGTCGATCACGCCTATCGCAGCGAAGACCTGAGCATCGCCGCCCTCGCCGCACGGCTCTCAGTGCCCGAATACCGCCTGCGCCGCCTCATCAACCAGCGGCTGGGCCACCGCAATTTCAACGCCTTCGTCAACGGCTTCCGGCTGGCCGAGGCGACAGCGGCGCTGGCCGACTCCTCGAAGCGCGATCTACCGGTGCTGACCATCGCGTTGACCGCGGGCTTCCAGTCCATCGGCCCGTTCAACCGCGCGTTCAAGGCCGCCACCGGCCTCACGCCCACCGAATTCCGCAAGCAGAAGCTGGCCGAATCCTGAAATCTCTTGCCGAAAACCGCGTTTGCGGCTTTCGGCAAGACGCGGCCGGCGCGCCGCTGCATCGTCCGGGTCGCCGGGGGCATGGGCCTCCGATGACAAGGAGTTCGATGCGACGACGTTTCCATTTCATCTTCCTGCTTGCCCTGTGGTCCGGATGGGCGCAAGCCTCGATGGGCATGGCGGAGCTTCCTGCCACGGCTGACGACGGCCCGGTCACGGTGTTCTACTCGTCCGCAGATGCGGCCCAGCCGACCCGGCGCGCCCGCTTCACGCTCGACGTGGCGGCGCAGGGCGCACCGGTGCGCGGCAATGGCCGGCTGGTCGTCGTCTCGCACGGCTCCGGCGGCGCGCCATGGGTGCACGTGGACCTGGCGCGCAGCCTGGTAGACGCCGGCTTCATCGTCGCCATGCCCGAGCACAAGGCCGACAACTACAAGGACGACAGCAACCCCGGCCCCGACAGCTGGACGATGCGCCCGGCCGAGGTGTCGCGCGCCATCGACGCAGTAGCACGCGACCCGCGCTTCGCCCCGTTGCTGCAGCTCGACAAGGTCGGCATGTACGGCATGTCGGCCGGCGGGCATACGGCGCTGAGCCTCGCGGGCGGGCGCTGGTCCCCGGCCGGGTTCAAACAGCATTGCGAGGCGAACCTGGTGGACGACTTCCAGTCCTGTGTCGGCCTGATTATGCGGCTGACGGGCGGGCCTTTCGATGGCCTGAAGAAATGGGCCGCGCTGTGGGTCATCCGCCATCGCTTCGACGACGCCACCCCGCGCGAGCACACCGACCCGCGCATCGCCGCCATCGCGGCGGCCGTGCCTTCGTCGGCCGATTTCGACATGGCCTCGCTGGCCGACCCGCGCGTGCCGCTGGGGCTCATCACCGCCCGGCAAGACCGCTGGCTGATCCCGCGCTTTCACAGCGACAGGGTGCTGGCGGCCTGCCTGCCGCGCTGCGAACTGATCGCCGACATGCCCACCGCCGGGCACGGTTCGCTGCTGTCGCCGCTGCCGCCGGGACTCACCGGGCTGATCGGCGACATGCTCAACGACCCATCTGGCTTCGACCGCAGCGGCGTGTTACCGGACGTGAACCGCAAGACAACAGCGTTCTTCAGCACGCATCTGCTGCCTTGATGCGGGCCGGGGCCTAACGTACGAGCCTCTGATTTCGCCGACAGCCGATTCCCACACGTGTGGGCGACTGTCGCGCACATGGCGACAGATGGCGGCCCGGCCATGGTTGCACCCGAATCGATCGAACCTCGGTCGGTTCTTGAAATCGTGACCATGCTACGAAAGGAACAGTCACCCATGAAGCAACAGCAACACAACCGCATCTTCCTCGGCGCCCTGCTCGCAGGCCTCCTGGCCGTCGGCGGCGCAGCCCAGGCGCAAGGCGTCGGGGTCGGCGTGGGAGTCAATGCAGACGTGAACACTTCGGGCGCCGCCGGCACCGGCTCCCCACAGGGCGGAGCCGCAGCAGGCGCCGGTGCACGCACCGGTGCGGCCGCAGGCGCCCGCACGAATGCCGGCACTACCGCCACCGACGCGGCCGGCAACTCGACAGGCGGCGTTGGCAATGCCGTCGGTGGCGTGCTGGGTGGTGCCACCGGCGCTGTCGGCGGCGCCACGAATGCAGTGGGCGGCGTGGCGAACACCGCTGGCAGCACGCTGAATGGCGCAACCGGCGCCGTGGGCTCGACCGCCGGTACCGTGAAGCCGGCAAACGCCGGCGCGAAGGCTCGCGCCAAGGCCCAAGGCTCGGGCGCTGTCGACATCAAGCAGCAGTAACCCCGGCGGCCAAGCCGAAGAAAGCCCGCAGCGCCCGCGTTGCGGGCTTTTTTATTGATGAAGCCTCAGTCGGCCAGCTTGAGCTTGAACAGGCTGGTGACTTCCGCGTCGAGCACCACCAGCTCGCGCTGGTTGAAGAGCCGCCAGCGCCAGCGCAGGATGCCGAGCGTGGGGCGCTTCTCGGAGCGGCGCACCTCGATAACGTCTGCCACCAATCGCAGCGCGTCGCCGGGCCGCACGGGGTTGGGCCAGCGCACATGCTCGAGCCCCGGCGACGCAAAAGACTCGGAGCCGGCGAGCGCCGCGCCGACCACCAGCCGCATCGCGATGGAGCACGTATGCCAGCCGCTGGCGATCAGCCCGCCGAAAGGGCTGTCGGCAGCCGCGTCGGCATCGGTGTGAAACCACTGCGGGTCGTAGGCCCGCGCGAACTGCAGGAGCTCGGCTTCGGCAAGCACGTAAGGGCCGGCCTCGATAACCTGGCCCGCATGGAAGTCGGCGAACTTCATCCGCCGCAGCTTAGTACGTTTCGAGGTGCAGGCGGCCTTCGCGCTTCAGGGCAGCGCCGACGGAGTCCCAGTCGAGCCCCGCTTCCTTCGCCACGTCGCGCAGTGCGAGCACCACGCCCTCTTCCATGCTCTTGAGGCCACACACGTAGAAATGGCTGCTGCCGTCTTTCAGCAGTGCGGCCAGGTCGGCGGCGCGTTCGCGCATCAGGTCCTGCACGTAGCGCTTGGGTTGCCCCGGCGTGCGCGAGAACGCGAGGTTGATGTCGATGAAGTCCTTGGGCAGCGACTGCAGCGGGCCGAAGTACGGCAGCTCCTGCTGCGTGCGCGCGCCGAAGAACAGCATCAGCTTGCCGCCTTCGAACTTGCCGCTCTTGCGCAGCCGGCGGCGCCATTCGGTCATGGCGCGCATCGGCGCGCTGCCGGTGCCGGTGCAGATCATCACGATGTGCGACCTGGGGTGGTTCGGCATCAGGAACGACGCGCCGAAGGGCCCCACCACCTGCACCGTGTCGCCCACCTTCAGGTCGCACACGTAATTGGAGCACACGCCGCGCACCGGCTCGCCTTCATGGTCTTCGGTCACGCGCTTCACGGTGAGCGAGACGTTGTTGTAGCCGGGCCGCTCGCCGTTGCGCGGGCTGGCCACCGAGTACTGGCGCGCATGGTGGCGCTTGCCGATGGCATCAATGCCCGGAGGCACGATGCCGATCGACTGGCCTTCGAGCACCGGGAATGGCAACACGCCGAAGTCGAGCACGATGTGATGCGTCTCGCTGTCGAAGCCGGCCTCGGTGCAGTTGAAGTTGCCCACCACGGTGGCGGTGGTCGGCGTCTTCGGCGGAAAGAGATTGGTGTAGGCGTGCGCAGCCGACCAGGGCGGCACGGTGGCGCCGTACTGCGCGGAGTTGAAGGCCGGCTCGACGGATTCGACTGCAGCCTGGGCTTGCGCCTGGGTTTGCTCAGGCGCGGCGGCATCGCCAGCGGCTTCGGCAGACACGCCGGCCGCTTCCAGTTCTTCGGGTGAGAGCTCGGCGGGCAGCGATTCCCAGGTGAGCTGTTCCTCGATCGTGTACGCGCGCACCAGCGGCATCGTGCGCCAGTTGTCGATCGAGCCCGTCGGGCACGGCGAGATGCAGGCCATGCAGCCGTTGCAGACGTCGGCTCGCACGACGTAGTTGTTGTCGTCGTGCGTGATCGCGTTGACGGGGCAGGTGGCCTCGCAAGTGTTGCAGCGGATGCAGATCTCGGGGTCGATCAGGTGCTGCTTGATGACCCCGGCTTCAACGGCCATGTCCATGTTGTTCTCCATCCCCTCGCCGTGGGGACGAGGGATTCATATCCAGGCGCTCAGCCGAAACGCACGTATTCGAAGTCCACGGGCTGGCGATTGATGCCCATCACCGGCGGCGAGATCCAGCCTGCGAACTTGCCCGGCTCCACCACGCGGCCCATCAACGATGCCACGAAAGCGAAGTCTTCGGCGCTCGGCAGCCATTCGTCGCGCTTGGCGGCCCATTCCACGTCGTTCACCACGCGGCCTTCCGGCGACATCTTGATGCCGGCGAGCGCGCCGATCTGGCGGTTGAAGGCCTTGTGCGGCACCACCAGGCGCGTCGGGATGCCGGCCTTTTCCAGCACCTTGTTCCAGCGGCCGACGCCGGCCACCGAGTCCTTGATGAAGTCGTCGCGCAGCACTTCGTTCAGTGCATTGAGCATCGGCACGTCTTTCTCGACGAGCTGGCCTTCCTTCACTTCCAGCACCTTGTAGGTCTGGCCCTTGAGGATGTGATCGTCCGTGCGCTTGCCTTCTTCGTAGCGGCCCTTCAGGCCCGAGCTGTAGAAGATGGCGGCGTTGCTCGACTGGTCGGCGCCGAACAGGTCGATGGTCACGCTGTAGTGGAAGTTCAGGTAGCGCTGGATGGTGCCCAGGTCGATGCAGCCCGCGGCGCGCACCTTCTGCGCGTCATCGGTCTTCAGCTCGTTCATCACCTGAGCGGTGCGCGCGATGACGCGCGACACGCCGCTTTCGCCTACGAACATGTGGTGCGCTTCCTCGGTCAGCATGAACTTCGTGGTGCGCGCCAGCGGATCGAACGCGCTTTCGGCCAGCGCCGAAAGCTGGAACTTGCCGTCTCGGTCGGTGAAGTACGTGAACATGAAGAACGCGAGCCAGTCGGGCGTGCGCTCGTTGAAGGCACCCAGGATGCGCGGGTTGTTCTCGTCGCCCGAGGTGCGCTGCAAGAGCGCCTCGGCTTCCTCGCGCCCGTCGCGGCCGAAGTGCTTGTGCAGCAGATAGACCATCGCCCACAGGTGGCGGCCTTCTTCCACGTTGATCTGGAACAGGTTGCGCAGGTCGTACATGCTTGGCGCCGTGAGGCCCAGGTGGCGCTGCTGCTCGACCGATGCGGGCTCGGTGTCGCCCTGCGTCACGATGATGCGGCGCAGGTTGGCGCGGTGTTCGCCGGGCACGTCCTGCCAGGCCTTCTCGCCCTTGTGGTCGCCGAAGTGAACTTCGCGGTTGGCGTCGCCCGGGTTCAGGAAGATGCCCCAGCGGTAGTCGCGCATCTTCACGTGGCCGAACTGGGCCCAGCCCTGCGGGTCGACGCTCACGGCCGTGCGCAGGTACACCTCGTGGTTGGTGGAGCCTTCGGGGCCCACGTCGTCCCACCAGTTGATGAAGTTGGGCTGCCAGCCTTCGAGCGCGCGCTGCAGCGTGCGGTCTTCGCCGAGGTTGACGTTGTTGGGGATCTTCTCGCTGTAGTTGATCGTGCTCATCGTTGTTCCTTGGGTTGTACGGACTGTCAGCTCAAACGCGGTTCATGTCGAAGCCGGCCTTTTCGCCGGTGCCGTAGACCTTGAGCGCACCCTTTTCGCCGACGGCGTTGGGGCGGTTGAAGATCCAGTTCTGCCAGGCGGTGAGCCGGCCGAAGATGCGGGTGGCCATGTTTTCCTTGCTCGCGAAGCGCAGGTTGGCCTCGAGGCCGGTGAGCGCGTCGGGCGACATGGCGGCGCGCTCCTCGATGACGATGCGGATCTCGTCGTCCCAGTCGATGTCGTCGGGTGCGGCGGTGACCAGGCCGAGCTTCAGCGCTTCGTCGGCGTCGAGCGCCTTGCCTGCGGCGGCGCGCGCGGCTTCGAGCGGCGCGGCCTCTTCATAGAAGCGGCGCTGCAGGCGGCTCTGGTCGTTCACCATCGGGAAGAAACCGAAGTTGAACTCGTCGAGCGTGAGCTTGGGTGCGCGGTCGGCATCGTCGGGCAGCGCGAGCATGTACGTGCGGTCGGCCGCAAAGGCCAGCTCGGCCAGCGTGCCGGCGAAGCACGAGCCGGCTTCGACCAGCGCGAACAGGCTGCGCGAAGAAACATCGAGGCGTGCCAGCGTGCGACGCAGCGCGCCGATGGTTTCGCGCACCAGCCAGTGGTCCTTGTTGGCGAGCATCACGGCGTCCGACGCGAGCACGGCGGCGGCATCGCCTTCGGTCTTGAGCAGCCAGGTGCCGGTGTCGAGTTCGTTGGTACGCAGGTTGAGGATGGCGTCGTCGAGTTCGCGGCACATCGCGAGCGGCCACCAGGCGGCGCCTGCGGCCTCGATGGCGGCGATGTCCGCCGGCTGCGCGCCGGTGGGCGCCTTGACGGTGATCGTGGCGGTGCGCTTGCTGCGGTCGATCTGCACGTTGACGTGCGAATAGGCGATGCCGTCGGCGCTGTCGGTGCGCTCGAGGCGGGTCAGGGCCACGCCCTTGCCGCCGGCGGGGCGGTCGCTGCCTGCGGCGAGCTGCGAAGCACGGTCTTGCACCGCTGCGGCGAACTGCGCGGGCTTGGCCACGGCATCGACCAGACGCCAGTCGACCGCGCGCTGGCCGCGTACGCCTTCGACGCTGGTACAGAAGATGTCGGCGAGGTCATGGCGCACGTGGCGCTTGTCGGTCACGCGGGTCAGGCCGCCGGTGCCGGGCAGCACGCCGAGCAGCGGCACTTCGGGCAGCGACACGGCGGAGGAGCGGTCGTCCACCAGCAGGATCTCGTCGCAAGCCAGTGCCAGTTCGTAGCCGCCGCCCGCGCAGGCACCATTCACGGCCGCGAGGAACTTCAGGCCCGAATGCTTCGAGGAGTCTTCGATGCCGTTGCGCGTTTCATTCGTGAACTTGCAGAAGTTCACCTTCCACGCATGGCCCGAGACGCCGAGCATGAAGATGTTGGCGCCCGAGCAGAAGATGCGGTCCTTGCCGCTGGTGACGATCACGCTGCGCACTTCGGGGTGCTCGAAGCGCACGCGGTTGAGCGCGTCGTTCAGCTCGATGTCCACACCCAGGTCGTAGCTGTTGAGCTTGAGCTTGTAGCCGGGGCGGATGCCGCCGTCTTCCGCAATGTCGAGCACGAGGCGCGCGATGGCACCGTCGAAGCTCAGGGACCAGTGGCGGTATTGGCCGGGCTCGGTGCGGTAGTCGACGCGCGGGGGCGCCTGGAGCGTGGTGGTGGTGTCGGTCATGCGGAAGTCTCCTGTGGGGCAGTGTTCGGAAACCGTGAACAGGAAAGATAATGCACTTTCTTGCTCCGATGACATGCATCATGCTGCATGCAAATAGGCAAGTCAATGCCTAGTGCACTTTTTTTCAGATTTCAGGCGCCTAGACCAGTCCCATGGACTGGCGGGCGACGGAGCGCAAGGCCTGGAAGCTCTGCGACAAGGTCTTGCCGCTCGTATCCACCGACAGATCGGCCTTCGAATAAAAGGCGGCCCGGCCATTCAGGATGCGGCGCAGGTCTTCCATCGCTTCCTTGCTGGCCGCCATCGGGCGGGTGTCGCCCTGCGCGGCCACACGGCCCATGTGCTCCTCGGGCGCGGCCTGCAGCCACACGGTGGTGCAGTGCGCGAGCAGTTCGTTGAAGGTGGCCGGGTCTGACACGATGCCGCCGGGCGTGGCGATGACCACCTCGCTGTAGATCTGCACAGCCTCCTCGAGCGCGCGGCGCTCGTAGCGACGGTAGGCGTTGGTGCCGTACAGGTCGTGGATCTCGCGCACGCTGCAGCCGGCGAGCTTCTCGATCTCGCGGCTCAGCTCGATGAAGGGCAGTTCCAGGTCTTCGGCCAGCATCTGCCCCAGCGTCGACTTGCCCGCGCCGCGCAGCCCCACGAGGGCGATGCGCCGGTGCCGCGCCGGGTCGACAGAGGCGGTGCCCAGCAACTCGCCGAGCGCCACGCGCACGCGGCGCAGGTCGGCTTCGCTGCGGTGCTCGAGCAGTTCGCGGATCAGCAGCCACTCGGGCGAGCTGGTCGTGACGTCACCCACCAGTTCGGCCAGCGAGCAGTGCAGCGCACCGGCCACCTGCTGCAGCACCAGGATCGACGCGTTGCCGATGCCGTATTCAAGATTCGCCAGGTGGCGCTCCGACACGTCGGCCGAAATAGCCACCGCCTTGCGCGTGAGGCCGCGCTGCGCGCGCAGGTTGCGCACGCGGTCGCCCAGCGCCACCAGCAGCGGATTCTTCGCCTCCCCGGCGACGGCGTGACCCTGGGCACCGTTGCTGCCGTTGCCGCTTTCCAGCGCGGCAGCCAGCCCCGCGTCTACATGCTCATTCATGCAATTCCTCGTTCTTCGCCGGGATTGTGCGCGCTCAGGGTAAACACCATAGATGCACTATATTGCTTGACACTCATTGCCTCGATGCTTATTGTTCGGCCACACGCAAGATACTGCACGCACAGTGATCCTGCAAGGTAGTTCCAAAGTTCGAGGCCCCACAATGTCCGACAGCAGCACTCCCGCTACCGGCAAGGAAGCATTTCACCAGCTGATCGCCGGCCTGACCGCCGAGATTGCCGGCAGGCCGCTCGACGGCACGCTCGACCAGTGGCTCAACGCCACCCACGGCGCGGGCAGCGCCAGCTTCGAACAACTGCGCCAGGCCTGCATCGGCGGCGTCGCCGAAGGCTGGCTCTGCGAACGCGAAGGCGGCGGCATCAGGTACGGCCGCGTCTTCAAGGCCGAAGACGCGCTGCACCGCTTCTCGGTCGACGTGGTCGACATGAAGGACATCGCCGGCCCGCACCACACGCATCCGAACGGCGAGATCGACCTGATCATGCCGCTCGACGACAGCGCCGCCACCTTCGACGGACGCCCCGCGGGCTGGTGCGTCTACGGGCCCGGCACCGCGCACCGCCCGACCGTGGCCAGTGGCCGCGCGCTCGTCCTGTATCTGCTGCCCGAAGGGCAGATCAAGTTCACCGTATGAAGCACTCCCCCAGGCTTGCCCACTTCGTGTGGCCGCCAACCCCCTCGCCGGGGGCAACACCAGCGGCCCGGCAAAGCCGGTTCCGCGGTGTTCCCCGAACCTGCCCACGTTGAGACCCATCGAATGACCGAGCTCCTTTCCAACTACGTCGCCGGCCGCTGGCAAAGCGGATCGGGCGCCGGTACGCCCCTGTTCGACCCGGTGCTGGGCACCGAGCTCGCGCGCGTCGATGCCACCGGCCTCGACCTGCCCGCGGCCTTTGCCTTTGCACGCGAACAGGGTGGTGAGGCGCTGCGCGCCCTCACCTACCGCCAGCGCGCCGTCTTGCTCGCAGCCATCGTGAAAGTGCTACAGGCCAACCGCGATGCTTATTACGAGATCGCCACCGCCAATTCAGGCACGGTGAAGAACGACTCGGCCGTCGACATCGACGGTGCGATCTTCACGCTCGGCCAGTACGCGAAATGGGGCGACACGCTCGGCGACGTGCGTGCGCTGCGCGACGGCGAAGCCGTGAAGCTCGGCAAGGAGCCGGTATTCCAGTCGCAGCACCTGCAGGTGCCGACGCAGGGCGTGGCGTTGTTCATCAACGCCTTCAACTTCCCCTCGTGGGGCTTGTGGGAAAAGGCTGCGCCCGCGCTGCTGTCGGGCGTGCCCGTGATCGTGAAGCCCGCCACGGCCACCGCCTGGCTCACGCAGCGCATGGTGAAGGACGTGGTCGATGCAGGCGTGCTGCCCGCTGGCGCGCTCTCCATCGTCTGCGGCAGCTCGGCCGGCTTGATGGATGCGCTGCAGCCCTTCGACGTGGCCTCGTTCACCGGTTCGGCCGAGACGGCCGCAGTGATCCGCTCGCACCCCGCCGTGGCCGAACGCTCGGTGCGCGTGAACATCGAGGCCGACAGCCTCAACAGCGCCCTGCTGCTGCCCGGCGCCGCGCCCGGCAGCGAGGCCTTCAACCTGCTCGTGCGTGAAGTGGTGCGCGAGATGACGGTGAAGTCGGGCCAGAAATGCACGGCCATCCGCCGCATCCTGGTGCCAGCCGAGGTGTACGACGCGGCGGCCGAAGCCATCGGAGCCAAGCTCGCGGGCATCACCGTCGGCAATCCGCGCAACGAGAGCGTGCGCATGGGTTCGCTCGTGAGCCGCGCGCAGTTGAACGCAGTGCGTGAAGGCCTCGACGCACTGGCCGCGCAAACAACTGTGCTGCACGATGGCCGCAACAAGCCGCTGATCGACGCCGACCCGAACATCGCCGCCTGCATCGGCCCCGTGCTGCTTGGCGCGCGCGATGCCGATGCGGCGCAGCGCGTGCACGACGTGGAAGTGTTCGGCCCCGTGGCCACGCTGCTGCCCTACCGCGACCTCGCGCACGGCATCGCGCTGGCGCATCGCGGCCAGGGCTCGCTCGTCACCTCTCTATATGGCAGCGACGACGCAGCTCTGGCGCAAGTCGCGCTGTCGGTCGCGCCCAGTCACGGCCGCGTGCACGTCATCACCCCCGAAGTGGCACAGGCCCACACCGGCCACGGCAACGTGATGCCGATGTCGCTGCATGGCGGCCCCGGCCGCGCGGGGGGCGGTGCAGAGCTCGGCGGGCTGCGAGCGCTCGATTTCTATCACCGCCGCAGCGCGGTTCAGGCGAGCCCCGGCGTCATCGCCGCGCTCGGCCTCTAGAACAAGAACACGGCCGAAGGAGACAAGACCATGACCCTGCCCACACGATTCAACTTCGCCGAGCATCTGTTCGCCCTCAACCGCGGCCGCGCCGAACGCACCGCCTACATCGACGACCGCGGCACGCTGAGCTACGGCCAGCTCGAAGACCGCGCGCGCCGCCTGGCCGCCGCGCTGAAGGCCGCAGGCATCCGGCGCGAAGAGCGCGTGCTGCTGCTGATGCTCGATGGCAACGACTGGCCCGTGAGCTTTCTCGGCTGCCTCTATGCCGGCGTCGTGCCGGTCGCTGTCAACACGCTGCTCACGCCCGACGACTACGCCTACATGCTCGACCACAGCCGCGCGCAGGCGGTGCTGGTGTCGGGCGCGCTGCTGCCCACGCTGCAGGAGGCGATGGCACGCGGCGGCCATGAAGTGCACACGCTGTTCGTGTCGCAGCCCACGGGCGCCCTGCCCGATGGCGCGAAGGAATTCAATGCCGCGCTCGCCGCCGTCGAGCCCCTGGCGTCGCCCGTGACAACCGCTTCCGATGACCCGGGTTTCTGGCTGTACTCCTCCGGCTCCACCGGCAAGCCCAAGGGCACGGTCCACACGCACGCCAACCTGTGGTGGACGGCCGAGCTCTACGGCAAGCCTGTGCTCGACCTCACCGAGAACGACGTGTGTTTCTCGGCCGCCAAGATGTATTTCGCGTACGGCCTCGGCAATGCGCTGACCTTCCCGCTCACCGTCGGCGCCACCGTCGTGCTGATGGCCGAGCGGCCCACGCCCGACGCCACCTTCCGTCGCTGGGTGGAGCACAAGCCCACAGTGTTCTTCGGTGCGCCCACGGGCTTCGCGGGCATGCTCGCATCGCCCAAGCTGCCGGCGCGCGAAGCGGTGGCGCTGCGCATGTGCTCATCGGCCGGTGAAGCCTTGCCGGGCGAGATCGCTCAGCGCTTCAAGGCGCACTTCGGCTGCGAGATCATCGACGGCATCGGCTCGACCGAGATGCTGCACATCTTCATCTCCAACCGCCCCGGCGACATCCGCTACGGAACCACCGGCAAGCCGGTGGACGGCTACGAGGTCGAGCTGCGCGGCGAAGACGGCCGCCCGGTGCCCGACGGCGAAGTGGGCGACCTCTACATCCGCGGCCCCAGCTCGGCCCTGATGTACTGGGCCAACCGCGAGAAGTCGCGCGAGACCTTCCAGGGCGGCTGGACCAAGAGCGGCGACAAGTACACACGCGACGCGGACGGCTACTTCACCTACGCCGGCCGCAGCGACGACATGCTCAAGGTCAGCGGCATCTACGTGTCGCCCTTCGAGGTCGAGGCCACGCTGATGCAGCACCCGGCCGTGCTCGAAGCGGCAGTCATCGGCAAGGAAGACGCCGAAGGGCTGACCAAGACCAAGGCTTTCGTGGTGCTGAAAGACGGCAGCGCGGCAACCGAGGAAGAGCTGAAGGCCTTCGTCAAGGAACGCCTCGCGCCATATAAATACCCGCGCTTCCTGGAGTTCGTGAGCGAGCTGCCGAAGACGGCGACCGGCAAGATCCAGCGCTTCAGGCTGCGCGAGCGCGAGAAGCAGGCATGAGCACGCCCGAGTTCGCCGCCATCGACTGGCGCGGTCGCACTGTGCGCATCGAGTGCCAGTGGATCGCCCCCGAGCGCACCGACGCCCCGCTCATCGTGTTCCTGCACGAAGGCCTCGGCTCCGTCGCCATGTGGAAGGACTTCCCCGCGCGAGTCTGCGAAGCCGCCAGCGCGCGAGGCCTGGTCTTCTCGCGCCCCGGCTACGGCCGCTCCACCCCGCGCGCCGACGACGAAATCTGGGACGTCGACTTCATGCACCGCCAGGCGCACGAAGTGCTGCCCGCCCTCTTCACCGCGCTGGGGCTCGGCGATGAAAAGCCCTGGCTCTTCGGCCACAGCGACGGCGGCTCGATCGCGCTGCTGTACGCCGCGCGCTTTCCCGGAAAAGTCGAAGGCCTGGTCGTGCTCGCTCCGCACATCTTCGTGGAAGACAAGACCGTCGCGAACATCGAGATCGCCCGCACCGCGTACCTGGGCACCGACCTGCCGAAGAAGCTCGGCCGCTATCACGACAGCGCCGACTCCGCCTTCTGGGGCTGGAACCGCATCTGGCTGCACCCGCCCTTTCGCGACTGGAACATCGAGGCGGAGCTCGACACCATCCGCTGCCCCGTGCTTGCCATGCAGGGCATCGACGACGAGTACGGCACGCTCGCGCAGATCCGCGGCATCGCCGCGCGCGTCAGTGGTTGCGAGCTGCTCGAAATCCCTGAATGCGGGCATTCCCCGCATCGCGATCAGCCGGATCGTGTCATCGTCGCGGCCACTTCTTTCATCACCAAAAACAGGAGACAGACACCATGACCCTTCCCACCTCCGTGCGTACAGCCCGACTGGCCCTCACGGCCATCGCTTTCGCCGCGCTGGCCTCGGCCGCCGGCGCCCAGGGCACCGGCAAGCTCAAGGTCGGCCTGATGCTGCCCTACAGCGGCACCTACACCGCCCTGGGCGTGGCCATCGAGAACGGCTTCAAGCTCTACGTCGACGAGCAAGGCGGCAAGCTCGCCGGCCGCGAGATCGAATACTTCAAGGTCGACGATGAGTCCGACCCCGCCAAGGCCACCGACAACGTCAACAAGCTCATCAAGCGCGACAACGTCGACGTGATCGTCGGCACCGTGCACTCGGGCGTCGCGATGGCCATGGCCAAGGCCGCCAAGGAAAGCGGCACCGTGCTGATCGTGCCGAATGCCGGTGCCGACGCCGTGACCGGGCCGATGTGCGCGCCCAACATCTTCCGCAGCTCGTTCAGCAACTGGCAGCCGGCCTTCGCCATGGGCGAAGTGGCGGCCAAGCAGCAGGGCAAGAAGAAGGCGATGACCATCACCTGGAAATACGCTGCCGGCGACGAGTCGGTCAACGGCTTCAAGGAAGGCTTCGAGAAGAACGGCGGCAAGGTCGACAAGCAGCTCACGCTGCCCTTCCCCAACGTGGAGTTCCAGGCGCTGCTGACCGAGATCGCGGCGGCCAAGCCCGATGCGGTGTACGCCTTCTTCGCGGGCGGCGGCGCGGTGAAGTTCGTGAAGGACTACCAGGCCGCAGGCCTGAACAAGACCATTCCTCTGTACGGCCCCGGCTTCCTGACCGACGGCACGCTCGATGCGCAGGGCGAATCGGCACAAGGCATGCTGACCACGCTGCACTACGCCGACGGCTTGAACACCGCGCGCGACAACGCCTTCCGCGTCGGCTATGCCAAGGCCTTCAAGCTGCAGCCCGACGTGTACGCCGTGCAGGGTTACGACGCGGCGCAGATGCTGGGCGTGGGCCTTGCCGCCACCAAGGGCGACATCGGCAAGAAGGCCGAGTTCACGGCCGCCATCGAGAAGGCCAGGATCGACAGCCCGCGCGGCACGTTCACGATGAGCAAGTCGCACAACCCGGTGCAGGACATCTACCTGCGCAAGGTCGAGGGCAAGGAAAACAAGCTGGTGAGCACGGCCATCAAGGGACTGGCCGACCCAGCCCGCGGCTGCAGGATGTAAATAGGCTCACCCCCAGGCTTCGCTCACTTCGTGTGCTGCGCCAACCCCCTTGCAGGGGGCGACACCTGCGGCCCGGCAAAGCCGGTTCCGCGGTGTCCCGCGCAGTGCATTCCCATTGAACAACGATCCCGCCCAGAGAGAACCTCCTCGTGGATTTCGGAACCTTCTTGGTCCAGTGCCTGAACTCGGTTCAGTACGGACTCCTGCTCTTTCTCGTGGCCTCGGGGCTGACGCTGATCTTCGGGATCATGGGCGTCATCAACCTCGCCCACGGCAGCTTCTACATGATCGGTGCGTACATGGCGTTCGCGCTCGCGCCGCTGTTCGGCGACCAGTTCCTGCTGATGCTGGTGGCCGGCGTGGTGCTGGCCGCCGTGTTCGGCTACCTGCTCGAATGGGCCTTCTTCAGCTACCTCTACCAGCGCGACCACCTGCAGCAGGTGCTGATGACCTACGGCCTGATCCTGGTGTTCGAGGAACTGCGCTCCATCCTGGTGGGCAACGACGTGCACGGCGTGAAGGTGCCCGCATGGCTCGACGGCAGCTTCGCGCTGGGCAATGTCATGAGCTACCCGTGGTATCGCCTCTTCGCCTCGGCCGCCTGCATCGTGCTGGCCGTGGGGCTGTACTGGGTGGTCAACCGCACGCGGCTGGGCATGATGATCCGCGCCGGCGCAAGCAACCGCGACATGGTGCGTGGCCTGGGCATCGACGTGAAGCGGCTCTACCGCATCGTGTTCGCGGCCGGCGTGGCGCTGGCGGCGCTGGCCGGCATGATCGCCGCGCCGATGTCCTCGGTGTACCCGAACATGGGTGCGAGCGTGCTCATCATCTGCTTCGTGCTGGTGGTGATCGGCGGTATCGGCTCGATCACCGGGGCGCTGGTGGCCTCGCTGCTGGTGGGCTTCGTCGACACCTTCGGCAAGGTGTTCTTCGCGGACCTCAGCGGCATCGGCATCTATCTTCTGATGGCCATCGTGCTCATATGGAAGCCCGAGGGGCTGATGGGGAGGCGGCCATGACAGCCATGAAAAAAAACGCCTTCCTCCTGCCCGTAGCCTGCGCGGTGGCCATCGGCATCGCCGGTCCGTTGCTGGGCAACTATGCGTCGGACTTCATCGTGAAGGTGATGATCCTGTCGATCTTCGCGCTGAGCCTGGAGCTGCTGGTGGGCATGACGGGTCTCGTGAGCCTGGGCCACGCGGCGTTCTACGGCATCGGTGCGTACATGACCGTGCTCGCCTCGGGCAGCGAGGGCGGCAACTTCGCGCTGCTGCTGCCGCTGGCCATGGGCGCGGCGGCGCTCTATGCGCTGTTCGTCGGTGCCTTGAGCCTGCGCACGCGCGGCGTGTACTTCATCATGGTGACGCTGGCCTTCGCGCAGATGGCCTTCTTCGTGTTCCACGACACCAAGGTCGGCGGCGGCAGCGACGGCATCTACATGTATGTACGCCCTGCCATCGGCGCGCTCGACATGGAGAACCGCACGGTGCTGTTCTACGTGGTGCTGGCGTCGCTGGTGTTCACCTACGGGCTGCTGGCACTCATTCGCCGCTCGCGCTTCGGCGCAGCGCTGGCCGGCATCCGCGTGAACGAGCAGCGCATGCGCGCGGCAGGGTTCGCGGTGTATGGCTACAAGCTCGCGGCCTTCGTGCTGGCCGGTGCGCTGGCCGGGCTCGCGGGTTTCCTGCTGGCCTCGCGCGACGGCGTGGTCAACCCGGAGCTGATGGCATGGCACAACTCGGGCGAAGTGCTGCTGATGGTGATCCTCGGCGGCCTCGGCCATCTGCGCGGCGCGGTGATCGGCGCCATCGCGTTCACGCTGCTGAAGGAAATCTTCTCGACGCATGCGGTGATGGGCCCGCTGGCGGACCACTGGCAGCTGACGCTGGGGCTGACGATCATCGTGTTCGTGGCGCTGCTGCCCAAGGGGCTGATCGGCCTGGTCCAACGCCTGTCGCCGAAGGGGGCCGCATGACGACCGCACTGCTTTCCGTCGAAGGCCTCACGCGCCGCTTCGGCGGCCTCACGGCCGTCAACGCCGTCACGCTCGACCTGCACGTCGGCGAAGTCCATGCGGTGATCGGCACCAATGGCGCGGGCAAGTCGACGCTGATCAACATGCTCTCCGGCGAGATCGAAGCCTCCGAAGGCCGCATCGCGCTCGACGGCGTGGACATCACCGGCCGCGCCCAGTCGAAGCGCGCGCGCGACGGCGTGGGCCGCAGCTACCAGCGCACGACCATCTTCCCGGAGTTCAGCGTGCACGAGAACTGCCGGCTCGCCGCGCAAGCCGCCACGCCCAAGCCCTGGGCGTTCTGGCAATCGTCGAAAGATTGCGCCACCAGCAACGCATCGGCCGACGCGGCGCTCGAAGCTGCCGGCCTCGCCCATGAAGCGGGCCGCATCGCCGGCACCATGAGCCACGGCGCGCAACGCCAGCTCGAAGTGGCCATGTGCCTGGCGACCAACCCGCGCGTGCTGCTGCTCGACGAGCCGCTCGCCGGCATGGGCGCGGAGGAAACCGACCGCATGCTCACGCTGCTCGCACGGCTGAAAGCCACGCATGCCATCCTGCTGGTGGAGCACGACATGGACGCGGTCTTCCGCATTGCCGACCGCATCACGGTGATGGTGAACGGCACCGTCATCGCCACAGGCAACCCCAAAGAGATTCGCGAGAACCCCGAAGTGCGCACCGCCTACCTCGGAGAAGACCACTGATGCTCATCGTCCGCGATCTCAACACCTACTACGGCAACAGCCACATCCTGCGCGGCGTGCACGCCGGCATTCCGGCGGCCACATCGGTCGGCCTGCTCGGGCGCAACGGCATGGGCAAGACCACGCTGATCCGCACGATGATGGGCTACGTGCGCCCCGCCTCGGGCGAAGTGCAGGTCGACGGCCGCACCGTCACCGGCCTGCCGCCCGAGAAGATGGCGCGGCTGGGCATCGGCTACGTGCCCGAGGGCCGCGGCATCTTTCCGAACCTGTCGGTGCGCGAGAACCTCGTGATGAGCGAACGCGCCGGCATCGACGGCCGGCGCGAGTGGACCTTCGACCGCGTGATGGCCACCTTTCCGCGACTTGCCGAGCGGCTATCGCACGGCGGCCAGCAGCTGTCGGGCGGCGAGCAGCAGATGCTGTCCATCGGCCGCGCGCTCATGACCAACCCGCGCCTCTTGATACTCGACGAGGCCACCGAGGGTTTGGCGCCGCTGATCGTGGCCGAGATCTGGCGCGTGATCGGCGAGATCCGCGCGACCGGCATCGCCACGCTGATCGTCGATCGCGACTACCGCAAGGTGTTGGCGCACACCGATCTTGCGGTGGTGATGGAGAAGGGGCAGATCGTGCGGCACGGGGCCTCGGCCGATCTGCTGGCCGAGCCGCAGGCGCTGGAAGAACTGCTGGGCGTGTAGAAGGGGTGCGCCCGCATGCGGTTGCGGCTGACGCAGTGAGCAATCAGGCCACGCGCTGCTTGAGAACAGTCGGTTCGATGGCCGGCGCCGGCCAGAGCTGCAGGTGGTAGCGATCGCTGCCTTCCAGCCCGTCTTCGGAAAGCGTGTCCAGGCCCGCATAGCAGGCACGCAGCCTGTAGATTCCGGGCGCAACGGGAATGCGCGCCGCATCGGGAAAGTAGTCGGTACAACCGGCGATGACCAGGTTGGCGCTCTGCGTCACCAGGGTGCATTCGACGACATGCTCCCACTGGTCAAGATCGAGCGGGCTTTCCGTGTCGAGGATCTCGACGGTGACGGGCACGTCCATGTTGCGAACGGTGCCGATGCCGACGACGCCGGCTTCGGTCGCAAGCATGCGTTCCACGGCTTCGTCTGTCCACGCATCGGAGAGATCGCCATCTGCGGCCTCGTCCTGGATGTAGAACTGGAAGTAGTCGGCAAAGATGCTGAATTCATGCATGGGGCGTACTCCGATTCCTTTTTTGCTATTCGATGAAGCGCCGCAGCCCTTCAAGATCGATCACGGTGATGCCACCGTACTCGATCCGCAGGAAGCCCGCTTCCTTCAGCCGGTTCAGCGCCGCATTGCACCGCTGACGCGACACGCCCGAGAGATTCGCAATCTCCTCCTGCGAGGTCTGCAGGTGCGGCTCGCTCCCCGGATGCAGCCACGGGTGGAACAGCCCCGCCAGCGCGCGCGCCACCTGGCTGTCGGCATCGAGCAGCCGGTGCGCCGCGTAGTTGCCCATGAACCAGTGCAGCCGCTCGTTGATCTGCTGCAGCAGGAAGTGGTCGAAGCCGCGCTGCGTGCGGTGCAGCCACTCGAAGGTCTCCAGCGGCAGCTGCGCCACGCGGCTCGGGCGCAGCGCGATGATGTCGGCCGAACGCGGCAGCGCTCGCAGCAACGTACCCTCGCCGAACCAGCTGCCGACCGAGAGCCCGCCGAAGGTCACGGAGCGTCCGTCGCTCGAGGTGATCGACCACTTGAGCAGCCCTTCGAGCGTGCCGTACCAGTGCAGTGGCGTGTCGCCGCGCCGGCACAGTGCGGCACCCGCGGCCACGTCGACCTCGCGTATCTCGTCGAGCACGCGCTCGCCCGCCGCCACGTCGAGCAGCGGGAACCAGGCCGAGCCCTGGAGCAACTGGGGAATCGCGAGCGATGCCGCCTGGATGGCGGGCCTGGTCGTGGGCATCTTCTTTTTACTGCGCGCCCTTGAGCTGTTGCAGCTCGGCCTGCGCTTCACGCAATTTTTCTTCGCGGTCTGCGATCTTGTCGGCACGGCCCTTGTGCTGGGCCTCGCGCAGGTCACGCTCGCGTTCTGCCACTTTGCGTTCCTGGCTGCGAATGCGCCGCTGGTGCTCTGCCGCCAGCTTCGCGTCGCTGCAGGTGCGGCGCACTTCGCCTAGCGCCTTTTCGAGCCCGCGCACGCGCTGCTTCTGGCCCTTGGCCTTGGCCGCCTCGATGTCGCGGCCAATGGCCTCGCGCTTGGCTTCGCAAGTGGCGGGGCCTGCCGGTTGCGCGAGCGTCCAGGTCGAGGTCAGCGCGGCCGCGGCGGCCAGGAGGATGGGCAGTAGTCTCATTGGTTCTCCTTGATGCGCGCAATGGCGCTGGGGCGACTTTAGCGTTTGGCGCAGCGTAAACCCTGCCCCCAAATGTCGTCGCGATGACTGAGTGCAAATGCGCCCCAAAAAATAATGACGCGCCCCCATGAAAGACACCAGGAGTCCCCGAGCATGTCGAAGCGCAAAGTGATCGTGACCATCGCCCCTACCGGCGGCATGGCGCACAAGTCGCAGAACCCCCACCTCCCCACGCAGCCCGCCGAAATCGCTGCCGACGTGCTGCGCTGCTGGAATGCCGGCGCCAGCGTGGTGGCCATCCACGCGCGCCGCCCGGACGACGGCGCCACCTGCAACGCCGACGTGTACCGCGACATCAACAGCCGCATCCGCGCGGGCGGCAGCGACATCGTCATCAACAACTCCACTGGTGGCGGCGTGCACGGCGACATGGTGAAGCCGCTGGCCGGCGAGCGCTGGGAGATCGCATGGGAAGAGCGCATCAAGGGCATGGACGCCGGCGCCGAGATGTGCACGCTCGACGCGACCACGCTCAACCTGAGCTTCGAGGGCAGGCAGATCCTGATGGACACGCCCATCACCCGCGGCCGCGAACTGGCCGCCGGCATGAAGGCGCGCGGCATCAAGCCCGAGTGGGAGGTGTTCAGCCCCACGCACATCCTGCAGGACACGACCACGCTGATCCAGGAAGGCCACGACGACGAGCCCTACTTCATCAACCTGGTGATGAACGTGCACCGCAACTTCCAGAACGCGATGCCCTACTCGCCGCGCTTCCTGCAGATGATGGTCGACACCCTGCCCAAGGGCAGCATCTTCTGCGTGAGCGGAATCGGCCCCTCGCAGCTTGAAGCCAACGTGGCGGCGCTGCTGCTGGGCGGCCATGCGCGCGTGGGCCTGGAAGACAACCTCTACTTCCGCCAGGGCGAGCTGGCCACCAACGTGCAGCTCACCGAGCGCATCGTGCGGGTGATACGCGAGCTCGACATGGAGGTGGCCACGCCGGCCGAGGCGCGGCAGATGATGGGCCTGCCGCGCGTAGGCACGCCACGGCCCGAGTTCGCGCTGGGCTGACGACGAAGAAGAACCAGAACAACGAACGAACGGAGACAGGCACATGAACATTTCCCGCACCGCCCTGGCCCTCGCCCTGGGCACGGCTTTCGCAGCAAGCGCCTTTGCCCAAGTGTCCGACGACGTGATCCGCATCGGCTTCATCAGCGACATGTCGGGCATCTACCGCGACTACGACGGCCCGGCGGGCGCCGAGGCCATCCGCATGGCCATTGCCGACATGGGCGGCGCCATCGGCGGCAAGAAGATCGAGCTGGTCACGGCCGACCACCAGAACAAGCCCGACATCGCCGCCGCGAAAGCACGCGAGTGGTTCGACGTGCAGAAGGTCGACATGCTGATCGCCGGCGTCAACTCGGGCGCGGCCATTGCGATGGCTGGCGTGGCAGCCGACAAGAAGAAGCCGTACTTCGTGGTGGGCTCGGGCGCGTCGAGCCTCACCAACGAGTACTGCTCGCCTTACACGGTGCACTACGCCTACGACACGGTGGCCATGGCACGCGGCACTGCGAGCGCGGTGGTCAAGGCTGGCGGCAAGAGCTGGTACTTCGTGACGGCCGACTACGCCTTCGGCGCGGCGCTGCAGAACGACGCGGCCAAGATCGTGCAGGCCAGTGGCGGCACGGTGGCGGGCTCGGTGAAGCATCCGCTGGGCGCGAGCGATTTCTCTTCGTTCATGCTGCAGGCGCAGGGTTCGAAAGCGCAGGTGCTGGCGCTGGCCAATGCGGGCGGCGACACAGTCAATGCCATCAAGTCGGCGGCGGAGTTCGGCATCAGCAAGAACATGAAGCTGGCCGGCATGATCATCACCATCAACGACGTTCATGCGCTGGGCCTGAAGAGCTCGCAGGGCATGTACCTCACCGACAGCTGGTACTGGAACCAGAGCCCCGAGGCGCGCGAATGGGCGCGCCGCTTCTTCGACAAGCACAAGCGCATGCCCTCCTCCTTCCATGCCGGCGACTACTCGGCCGCGATGCAGTACCTGCAGGCCGTGAAGGCCGCGGGCAGCGACGATGCCGACAAGGTGATGGCGCAGTTGCGCAAGACGAAGTTCAATGACATGTTCGTCAAGGGCGGCTGGCTGCGCGACGACGGGCTGATGGTGCACGACATGCACCTGATGCAGGTGAAGACGCCGGCCGAGTCGAAGGAGCCATGGGACTATTACAAGGTGGTCGAGCCGATCCGCGGCGAGGCCGCATGGACCACGAAGGCAGAGAGCCGCTGCGCGCGGTGGAAATCAGCATGAGCATGAGCACTTCTTCTTCGAGCGTGAAGCGCGTGGCGGTTGTCGGCACCGGGGTGATCGGTGCGAGCTGGGTCGCGTACTTTCTCGCGCACGGGCTCGACGTGAACGCGACCGATCCGTCGCCCGGCGCCGAAGACAGGCTGCGCGCTGCGGTGGCGCAGCACTGGCCCACGCTGGAGCGCTTCGGCCTGGTGCCGGGTGCGTCGGTAGACCGGCTGCGCTTCCACGACAGCCTGGAAGACGCGGTGTCCGTGGCCGACTTCGTGCAGGAGAACGGCCCCGAGCGCATGGATTTCAAGATCGACCTGTTCCGCCGCATGGATGCCGCCGCGCCGCCGGAAACGATTCTTGCGTCGAGCTCGTCGGGCCTTGCGATCAGCGGCGTGCAGTCAGGCTGCGCGCATCCACAGCGCGTCGTTCTGGGGCATCCGTTCAACCCGCCGCACCTGATTCCACTGGTGGAGGTGATCGGTGGCGAGCAGACCTCGGCCGAAGCCATCGAGCGCACGATGAACTTCTACACGGCCATCGGCAAACGGCCGATCCACGTGAAGCGCGAGGTGAAAGGCCACATCGCGAACCGGCTGCAGGCGGCGCTGTGGCGCGAAGCCTTCCACCTCGTCAACGAAGGCGTGGCGAGCGTGGCCGACATCGACACGGCCATCGCGCACGGACCCGGCCTGCGCTGGGCGGTGATGGGGCCGTTCATGAACCTGCATCTCTCGGGCGGTGCGGGCGGTATCGAGCACGTGCTCGCGCACCTGGGTGGGCCGATCGAGGACTGGTGGAAGGACCTGGGCGCGCCGTCGATGACGGCAGATCTCAAGCAGAAAGTGACGCAAGGCGTGGCCGACGAACTGGGCTCACGCCGCACCAGCGACCTTGAAGCTGCGCGCGACACCCTGCTGTTAAACCTGATTCGCGCGAAGGCAGAGACCGGCAAGCTCGACTAGATGAAAGCTTGCTTTTCGATTTTTCGCGTTGTTCGTTCGGGGTGCGATCACGCCGACGGGGGACATTCGCGGAGGGGAGTACCCGGTGTCATTCGCACACGCCCTGAACAAACCCCGGAACACTGAAATGACCGACTTCCTCAATGACGAAAGCCTGATCGCCCCACCCCGCACGGTGCGCATCGACTTCGACGACGGCTCGTTCACATTGCGCTCGCCAATGGCGCTGAAGCCCTACGCACGCTGCATCGGCGAATGGCTGGAACGGTGGGCCACGGAAACGCCCGACGCACTGGCCTTCGCCGAGCGCGACGAAACAGGCGAAGGCTGGCGCAAGCTCGACTACCGTGCGCTGCGCCAAACAGTCGGCTCCGTGGCGCAAGCCCTGCTCGACCTGAACCTGCCGGCAGGCCAGCCGGTGGTGATCCTCTCGGACAACGCCATAGACCATGCCGTGCTGATGCTCGCGACCATGCACATCGGCCGCACCGCGTGCTCGCTCTCCAGCGCCTACTCGCGCATGGCCAAGGACCCGTCGCGACTGCACGGCATGCTGCAGGCGCTGAAGCCCGCGTTGATCTATGCATCCGACGCCAAGATATACGGCGCATCGCTCGCGGGCTGTGGCGTGGAAGCGGTCACGGTGTTCAGCCGCAACGCCGATGCGCATCCCGGTGCGATCGGGTTTGAACGATTGCTCGCAGCGAAGGAAACACCCGCCGTCATGCAGGCCTTCGCCGACGTGCTGCCCGATACGCACGCCAAGTACCTGCTGACCTCCGGCTCCACCGGCAAGCCCAAGGTGGTCATCAACACGCACCGCATGCTTTGCGCCAACCAGCAGATGATGGCGCAGACTTGGCGCTTCCTCGCGCAGGAAAAGCCGGTGCTGGTCGACTGGCTGCCCTGGAGCCACACCTTCGGTGCGAACCACAACCTGCACATGGTGCTGTGCCACGGCGGCGCGCTCTACATCGACGAGGGCCGGCCCGCGCCGGGGCTGATCGAGAAGACGGTGCGCAACCTGCGCGAGGTGAAGCCCACGCTGCTGTTCAACGTGCCGCGCGGCTTCGACATGCTGCTGCCCTTTCTCGAAGCCGACGACGCGCTGGCCGCCGAAGTGTTCTCGCGGCTAAGGCTTGCCTTCTATGCGGCGGCGGCGCTGGCGCCCTCCACCTGGCAGCGGCTCGAAGCGGTGGCAAAGCGCGTGCGGCCCACGCGGCCGCTGTGGCTCACCACCTCGTGGGGCGCGACAGAGACTTCGCCCGCCATCACCTCCGCGCACTGGAAGCTCGACGGCGCCGGCTGCATCGGCGCGCCGCTGCCGGGGCTGGAGCTGAAGTTCGTGCCCAACGGCGAGAAGCTGGAGATGCGCGTCAAGGGCGTCTCGGTGTTCCCCGGCTACCGCGATGCGCCGCGCGAAACGGCGCAGGCTTTCGACGAAGAAGGCTACTACCGCATCGGCGACGCCGGCTTTCTCGCGAACCCGGTGCAGCCCGCGCATGGCGTGATCTTCAACGGCCGCGTGGCGGAAGACTTCAAGCTCTCGACCGGCACCTGGGTGTCGGTGGGCACGCTGCGCGTGAAGCTGGTGTCGATGCTCGCGCCGCATGCGCAGGACGTGGTGCTCACCGGCCACGACCGCGACGAGATCGGCATGCTGGTGTTTGCGAGCCCGCAAGGCGCGGCGCTGCCGCCGGAGGCCATGGGCGAGCGCATCGCCGGCGTGCTGCGTTCGCTGCGCGACGAAGGCGCGGGCTCCTCGCAATGCCCGGCCTGCGCGCTGGTGCTGGCCGAGCCGCCGAGCCTCGATGCGGGCGAGATCACCGACAAGGGCTACATCAACCAGCGCGCGGTGCTCACGCGACGCGCGGCGGACGTGGCACGCCTGCACGCCCTTGCCGATGACGACCTGCAGGTGGTGCGGCTGCGCGCCTGATCATCACGAAGGCTGCTCGAACAGCGCCAGCAGCGTGTTCTTCAGCCACTGGTGCAACGCGGAGGTCTCGTGCCGCTGGTGCCAGAACAGTTCGATGACGCGCGCCGGTGCCTCCAGCGGCACGGGCATCCGGCGCAGGCCGGCCAGGCGCGCGGGCTCGAACTTCTCGGACCACGGCAGCACCGCGATCAGGTCGGAGCGGCGCACCACTTCGTACGCCGCGCCGTAGTGGTTCACCGTCGCGACCAGGTTGCGCTGCAGCCCTCGGCTGTGCAGGAACAGGTCGTAGGTCGGCGTGGTCTTGCCGACAAGGCTCACGTCCACATGGCGCGCCGCGAGGAATTTCTTCAGCGGAATCCTGTCGGCGCGCGCCAGCGGATGCCCGGTGCGCATGACGCACACGAAGTCAGGTGACCACAGCGCCCTCGACTTGAGAAACGCCGGCCGCTGCACTTCCTCGTTGTAGACGCTGATTGCGAAGTCGGCCTTGTTGTCGGCCAGCACCTTGTCGAAATCCACCAGTGTGTTGGGAATGGCGTGGATCAGCATCGACGGCGCCGCCTTGCTGAGCTTGCTGGCCAGCCGCGGCACCACGATGCCCGAGACGTAGTCGGACATCGCGATGCTGAGGCTGGCGGTGCTGCGCAGCGCATCGAAGCGCTCCAGGTCGAGCGTGCCGCGAATCGCATGCAGCGATTGCGACAGCGGCTCCCACAGGTCGATGGCCCGCCGCGTCGGGTTGACGCCGGCCCCGCTGCGCACGAACAGCGCGTCGTCGAAGGTCTCGCGCAGCCGGCGCAGCGCGTTGCTGACCGCGGGCTGCGTCAGCGACAGCTTGCTGGCTGCACGCGTGACGTTGCCCTCGGTCATGAGGGCCTCGAACACCTTCAGCAGGTTGAGATCGGCGGAGCGGTAGTTCATCGTGCGGCCTGACCATTCACTGAATCAATAAACACAATCACACGTATAAATTTGTCGTGATATCCCCGCGATCCTACGATCTGCCGCTTCTCTGCACCACCGAAGTCGAGGGATTCACATGACCATGCTGTCGGCCCGCATCGAGCGCCTGCCGTTCTCCGGTTTCCATCGGCGCCTGCTCCTCATGGGAGGACTGGGCTACACCTTCGACGCGATGGACGCCGCGGTGATCGCCTTCGTGCTGCCGGTGCTGCGCACCGAATGGGGGCTCAGCAGCGTGCAGATCGGCGTGCTGGCCAGCGCGAACTTCATCGGCTTTTTCTTCGGCGCCCTCGCGTCCGGCACCTGCGGCGACCTGTTCGGGCGGCGCGTGGTGATGATGTCGGCACTGGCGATCTACTGCGTGGCGTCGCTCTTCAGCGGCATGGTCGATAGCTGGACGGTGTTCCTCGGGCTGCGCATCGTGGCCGGCTTCGGCGCGGGCGCCGAGAGCGCGATCATCGCGCCCTACCTGTCGGAGTTCGTGGCGCGCCGCTACCGGGGCACCTTCACCGGCGCGCTGGCGGGCTTCTTCTCGTTCGGCTTCGTGGCGGCAGCGCTGCTGGGCTACTTCATCGTGCCGGCGCATCCGCAGGGCTGGCGCATCGTCATCTTCATCACCGCGATGCCGGTGGTGCTGCTGCTGTGGTGGCGGCGCGCGCTGCCCGAGTCGCCGCGCTGGCTGGAAAGCCAGGGGCGGCAGGCCGAGGCCGGGACCATCGTGGACGCGATGGAGTCCGAGACCGTGCAGCGCGGCCTTGCGCTGCCCGCGCTCAACGCAGAGGACGTGGCCGCCCCGCCGCCCAGCAACAGCCGCGGCAGCCTGCTGAAGAACTACGCCACGCTGGTCTCCGGCAAGCTCATCCGCATCAGCACCATGACCTGGCTGATGTGGCTGGCGATCACCTTCAGCTACTACTCGTTCTTCACCTGGATTCCGAGCCTGCTGATCCAGAACGGCATGACGATCACCAAGAGCTTCGGCTACTCGCTGGTGATCTACCTCGCGCAGATTCCGGGCTACTTCTCGGCCGCGTGGCTCAACGAGAAGATCGGCCGGCAGGCCACCATCGTGAGCTACATGCTGCTGGGCGGGCTCTCGGCGCTGGGGCTGGCCTTCACGCACAGCGACGGGCAGATCATGGCGGCGGGCGTGCTGCTGTCCTTCTTCATGAACGGCACCTATGCGGGCGTCTATGCCTACACGCCGGAGGTTTTTCCGACGCAGGTGCGCGCGACCGGCTCCGGCCTGGCGTCGGCCATCGGGCGCATCGGCGGCATCACGGCGCCTATCCTGGTGGGCTTCATCTATCCGGCGCTGGGCTTCGCGGGGGTGTTCGGCATGACGACGGCAGTGCTGCTGCTGGGCGCGGCGGCCGTCACCTTCATGGGCATCCCGACGCGCGGCCGTTCGCTGGAAGACATTGCGGCCGCCGAACTTTCCTGACTCAGGGCATCCATGCAACCCAAGCTTCTCGATGAATCGCTGTCGGCCGTCGCGCGCGCGCATGCCGACACGCAACAACCCCAGGCCACCTTCGACGCGCTCGAGAAGGCGGTGGCCGCGACCATCGGCCACCGGCTCTTCACCATCCTGGTGCACCACCGCGAGGCGCGCGAGTCGGAACGCATCTACACCAACATGCGCGAGGCCTACCCGGTGGGCGGGCGCAAGCCGATCACCGATTCGCCGTGGATGCAGCAGGTGATGCAGCGCGGCCTGCCCTACATCGGCCGCAACGCCGACGACCTGCGCGACGTGTTCTACGACCACGAGCTCATCGTGTCGCTGGGTTGCCGCAGCGTGCTGAACATTCCGCTGCGCTGGCGCGGCGAGACGCTGGGCACGCTCAACATGCTGCACGAGGAAAACTGGTACGACACCGGGCACATCGAGCCCGCGCGCGTGTTCGCGCAGCTGGCGCTGCCCGCCGTGATGGCACAACAGACCAAGGAGTCCACGGCATGACGAACACCGTGCTTTTCAAGAACGCCAACCTGCTCGACCCGCAGCGCCCCGAGCTGCTGGAAACCCACCACATCCTGGTCGAAGGCGGCGTGGTCCGCGAGGTTTCCGACAAGCCTATCCACAGCCCCTCGGCGCGCACGATCGACGTGAAGGGCAAGACGGTGATGCCCGGCCTCATCGACCTGCACGTGCACGTGATCGCGGTGGAGCTCAATCTCTCGCGGCAGGTGCACATGCCCAACGTGCTCATCACGCTGCGCAGCGTGCCCATGCTGCGCGGCATGCTGCGCCGTGGCTTCACCACGGTGCGCGACGCGGGCGGTGCGGGCTTCGCGTTCAAGCAGGCGGTGGAATCGGGGCTGGCGCAGGGTCCTCGCCTGTTCGTCTCCGGCCGCGCACTGAGCCAGACCGGCGGGCACGGCGACATGCGCGCGCGCTCCGACTACCTGATGAGCAACGACGGGGCGTGCGCCACCTGCGTGCGCGTCGGTGCGCTGGCGCGCGTGGTCGACGGCGTGGACGCGGTGCGCCGTGCCGTCCGCGAGGAGCTGCAGATGGGCGCGGACCAGATCAAGATCATGGCCTCCGGCGGCGTGGCCTCCCCGACCGACCCGGTGGGCGCCTTCGGCTACAGCGAGGACGAGATCCGCGCCATCGTCGAAGAGGCCCGCGGGCGCGGCACCTATGTGATGGCACACGCCTACACCGCCGAGGCCATCGCGCGGGCCGTGCGCTGCGGCGTGCGCACCATCGAGCACGGCAACCTTGTCGATGCGCCCACGGCCGAACTCATGGCGCAGCTCGGCGCGTATGTGGTGCCAACGCTGGTCACCTACGACGCATTGGCCAACGAGGGCGAGAGCTTCGGGCTGCCGAAGGAAAGCGTGGCCAAGGTGGCCAGCGTGCGCGAGGCCGGCCTGCGCTCGCTGGAGATCTACAAGGCAGCGGGCGTGAAGATGGGCTACGGCTCCGACCTGCTGGGCGAATCGCAGCGCCTGCAGAGCGACGAGTTCCGCCTGCGCGCTGAAGTGTTGTCACCCGCCGAGGCCATTGCCAGCGCAACGACGGTCGCGGCCGAGGTGCTGGGCATGAGCGAACGCCTGGGCCGGCTGGTGCCCGGTGCACTGGCCGACATCCTGGTGGTGGACGGCAACCCGCTGCGCGACGTCGGCTGCCTGCTGGGCCAGGGCGAGCGCATTCCGCTGGTCATGAAGGAAGGCGTGGTGCAGTTCGACGAGCTGGGCACCGTCCACTGAAGGCCTACGGCAGCGCCAGCCACTTGCGCCAGAGGACCAGCGCCTTGTCCTGGTAGCGCCGCGTGGCGGCGAGCAGCGCGGCGCGCGGTTCGGGCGACATGAGTTCGGCCGGCAGCAGCGGATCGCGGATGAGGTGCGCGATCACGGCACGCCCCAGCAGCAGCGACTCGCGCGTGGCCACTTCGAGCCGCTGGGTGCGCAGCCGCTTCTCGCTGCGTTCCAGGCCCGTCTGCAGGCGGCTGCAATCGGCCGTCAGCGCACGCACATTCCAAAGCTTGCGTGCGGCGGCCTGCGCAGCATCGTCCAGATCGGCCAGCCGGAACACCAGGGCGGTGCGCGACAGGCCCAGGGCCGCCAGCTGCACGCGCTCGCCTTCCAGCCCACCCGCGAGGTTGTCGGGCCGGATGAGCAGCCCCGGCCGCAGCGCCGCAAAGCCGCGCAGCGACAGCGCAAGAGCGTGATGGCGCCACGCCGTCTTGTCGGCACGCGGCACGCCGGCGTCGTGCACGGCGAGCCAGTCGCCGCGCCACGCGACGGCCTGCGCCTGCTTGTGCCGCCAGTCGTCGACCGCGCGCGACAGTGCCGGGCCCTTGCGGTTGAGCGCGTAGCTGCCTCGCTCGCCGCGCGCGATCTTGCCCTCGGCCGCGAGCCGCGTCAGGCCCACGCGCAGCGTCGATTCACCGATGCCCATGAGCTCGCCCGCGCGGCACAGCGCCTGCGAACTCAGCGTGCCGCCATCAGCCACCAGCAGATCGAGGATCAGCTCCGGCGCGCTGGGGATGGCGACCGGCACATTACATACTTTGTCCATAATTGCGAAACAGAGAAATATTTCCTACGATGCAACCGAGCGACCGCTAATGTAATTTAGCCCGAAAGGATGCACGCATGGCCATGCAGTACGTGGCGTACGACGTGGACCGCACGGTCTGCACCATCACGCTGAACCGCCCGGAGAAACGCAATGCGGTCGACGGCGTGGTGGCCGCCGAATTGCGCCAGGCCTTCGAGCGCTTCGAAGCCGACGACGCACTGCGCGTCGCGGTGCTGACCGGCGCGGGCGGCAACTTCTGCGCAGGCGCCGACCTCTCGGCCGTAGGCGACCCGGCCCGGCGCAATGAGCTCGATACCGAAGGCGGTGGCAGCGGCCCGATGGGGCCGACGCGCATGGCGCTGTCGAAGCCGTTGATCGCGGCGGTGAACGGCTATGCGGTGGCGGGCGGCCTCGAACTCGCGCTGCTGGCCGACCTGCGCGTGGCCGACGACGACGCGGTGTTCGGCGTGTTCTGCCGCCGCTGGGGCGTGCCGCTGATCGACGGCGGCACGGTGCGGCTGCCGCGCATCGTGGGCATGGGGCGCGCGCTCGACATGATTCTTTCGGGCCGTCCGGTGGGCGCGCCCGAGGCGCTGGCGATGGGTTTGGTCAACCGCGTGACGCCGCCCAGCGGTGCGCTGGCCGCCGCGCAGGAACTGGCTCACCAGCTCTCTGCATTCCCGCAGCAATGCATGCTGGCCGACCGCCGCTCCGCCTACGCGCAGTGGGACATGCCGCTGGCCGAGGCGCTGCGCCGCGAGGGTGCGCAGGGCGTGCCGATGGTTTTCGCCGAAGGCGAAGCCGGCGCGGCGCGCTTCGCCGGTGGCGCCGGTCGCCACGGGGAGTTCAAGCGCTGAAGAAGCGCAGCGTGGTACGCAGCGCCTTGGCGAAGCGCGGGTCGGCCATGGCGCCCACGTTGAAGCGCGACCAGCGCGACACCTGCGTCGAGTCGACGCTGAAGATGCGCCCCGGCGCCATCACTATCTTGCGTGGCAGCAGCTCCTTCGCGAAGGCCAGCGAGTCGGCCACGCCGGGCAGCGCGGCCCACACGTAGAGCGACTGCGGGGTGCGCGCGAACACCTCTGCGTCGACCGAGTCGAACAGCTTGATCGCGTTGCGCGTGGCCTCGCCGAGCCGCGCCTGCAGGCGATTGAGGTGCCGCTGGTAGTGGCCCTCGCTCAGGATGACGTCGACCGTGCGCTCGCAATACTCCGAGCTGCTCACGTGGATCAGCGCCTTCAGGTCCGCGAGGTCGCTCGCCAGGTCGGCGCCGCAGGCGATGAAGCCCACGCGCAGCGCTGCGGAGAACGACTTGGAGAAGCTGCCGATGTAGATCGTGCGCTCCAGCTGGTCGAGCGCGGCCAGGCGCGGCAGCGAAGTGGGCTTGAAGTCGGCCAGCGGATCGTTCTCGACGATCAGCAGGTCGTGCTTCTGCGCGAGCTGCAGCACACGGAAGGCCTTGGCGGGCGAGATGTCGGAGCCCGTGGGGTTGTGCGCGATCGACTGCGTGAAGAACAGGCGCGGGCGCTCGGCAACGAGCAGGCGCTCCAGCGCCTCGAGGTCGGGCCCGTCGGCCAGACGCGGCACGCCCAGCACCTGCGCGCCCGCGAGCTTGAGCTTGCCGAAGAGGGGGTAGTAGCCAGGGTCGTCCACCAGCACCTTGCCGCCGGGAGGCACGAAGTAGCGGATGACGATGTCCATCGCCTCGTTGGCGCCGTGCGTCAGCACGATCTGCCGCGGCTCGGCGCCGATGCCGAAGTCGGCCAGCTTGCGCACGAGATGGTCGCGCAGCGGCGCATAGCCGAAGCGGCTGCCGTAGCGGAACAGCGCGCCGAGCCCCGTGCGGACCACCTTCGGGTGGTACTTGTCGAGCCGCACGTCGGCCAGCCATTCGACTGGTGGAAAGCCATCGCCCACCGCAATGGCGTCGGGCTGGGTCTTGAGCTGCTCGCGCATGAGCCACACGATGTCCATGGCGCGGCCGAGACTGCCGGCGTCTTCTTCCACCGGCTTGACCACCTGCTGCGGCAGCACGAAGTAGCCCGAACCGCGGCGCGGCTCGACCAACCCGCGCGACACCAGCAGCTCGAAGGCGGCCACGACGGTGTTCTTGGCGTAGCGATGAAGCTGCGCAAGCTCGCGCAAAGAAGGAAGCTTGTCGCCGGCCTTGTAGGCGCCGCTGGCGATCTGGCGCGCGAGAGTCTCGGCGAGCGAATCGGCAATGGTGGTCATGGGCGCCGACTGTGACACAGCGGCCCGCTTTCGCGCACCACTGTCCGCACTGTCCCGCCAAACTGTGCCTT
This sequence comes from Variovorax sp. F042, assembly GCF_057814215.1. Lineage (NCBI taxonomy): Bacteria > Pseudomonadati > Pseudomonadota > Betaproteobacteria > Burkholderiales > Comamonadaceae > Variovorax > Variovorax sp. F042. The sequence goes on along the minus strand of NZ_JBVASX010000006.1, from coordinate 261,633 downwards.
CCACCGGCGGTACAGCCGACCTAAATTGCCTGCTCCGAATTCATCTTCCGAAGAGACAAGCAACGATGGTCGCCGATTCCCGCATTCCCAACTTCCGCGCACTCACGCCCGCGCAGCGCCTGGCCCACATCGCGCAGGCCGCGTCCCTGGGCGACGAAGAGGTGGCGCTGCTCGCCCAGCCTGGCGCCCTCCGCGTAGACCGCGCCAACGGCATGGTCGAGAACGTGATCGGCACCTTCGAGCTGCCGCTGGGCGTGGCCGGCAACTTCACCGTCAACGGGCGCGACTACCTCGTGCCCATGGCGGTGGAGGAGCCCTCGGTGGTGGCCGCCGCCTCCTTCATGGCCAAGCTGGCGCGCGAGGGCGGCGGTTTCGAGGCTTCGAGCACTGGCCCGCTGATGCGCGCACAGGTGCAGGTGATCGGCATCACTGACCCGTACGGCGCGCGACTGGCGCTGCTGCGCGCGCGCGACCAAATCCTTGCCGTGGCGAACAGCCGCGACAAGGTACTGATCGGCCTGGGCGGCGGCTGCCGCGACATCGAGGTGCATGTGTTCGGCGACACGCCGCGCGGCGCGATGGTGGTGATGCACCTGATCGTCGACGTGCGCGACGCGATGGGCGCGAACACCGTCAACACCATGGCCGAGGCGGTTTCGCCGCTGGTCGAGAAGCTCACGGGCGGCACGGTGCGGCTGCGCATCCTGTCGAACCTGGCCGATCTGCGGCTGGCGCGCGCCCGCGTGCGGCTGGCACCCTCGGTGCTGGCCACGCGCGAGCGCAGCGGCGAAGAGGTAGTCGAGGGCGTGATCGACGCATACACCTTCGCGGCCATCGACCCCTACCGCGCGGCGACGCACAACAAGGGAATCATGAACGGCGTCGATCCCGTGATCGTCGCGACCGGCAACGACTGGCGCGCAGTGGAAGCCGGCGCGCATGCCTATGCCTGCCGCAGCGGGCGCTACACCTCGCTGACCACCTGGGAGAAGGACACCGCGGGCGCGCTGGTCGGCACCATCGAGATGCCGATGCCGGTGGGCCTGGTCGGCGGTGCAACCAAGACACACCCGCTCGCACGGCTCGCGCTGAAGATCCTCGACGTGAAGTCGGCGCAGGAGCTGGGCGAAGTCGCGGTGGCCGTGGGCCTCGCGCAGAACCTCGGCGCGCTGCGCGCGCTCGCCACCGAAGGCATCCAGCGCGGCCACATGGCGCTGCATGCCCGCAACATCGCGCTGGTCGCGGGCGCCACCGGGGACGAGGTCGACAGCATCGCGAAGCAGATGGCGGCCGAGCACGACGTGCGCACCGACCGCGCGGTCGCACTGCTCGAAGCGCTGCGCAAGAAGTAAGCAGACGAGCACCGCGGCGGCCACGCAAGACGGCCGTCAGATAACCACAGACGGAGACATCGAAAAATGAGTGCAGACAGTACAACGCCCGCCCGCTGGCGGCTGGTGGAGATATGGGGCGACACGGCCGACCTGGGCCACCTCGCGTGGTCGATCGTCATCGGCATCGCGGTGAGCCTCACGGGCTACCTCGTGGCCAGCCGCGTGCTCATGAGCACTGTCGGCACGCCCGAGCTGGCACGGGCCTACGCCATGCTCGCCGGCCTGAGCGGCTGCGTGGTGTCGGGCCTGATCTGCGCGAAGCTCTTCACGCCGAAGCGCGAAGTCGGCGAAGGAGCAGCGGCCGATCCGCGCTGGCGCGAAGAGGTGCTGGCCGAACTGGCCGGCGAGCAAGGCGACCTCGGCTCGGTGGACGACCTGCCGCCCGCCGTGGTGCGCGAGATGAAGGAACTCGAAATCCACGACCTGTTCGCGTCGTACAAGCCCCGCGCTCGCCGCACCGAAGGAGCCGCGCCATGATCGATGCCGCACTCCTGAACCAGATCCTCGTGGCTACCGGCATGGGCCTGGTCGGCGCCGTCGTGTTCGCGGCCATCGGCCTGGTCTCGGGCACCGACGAGACCACCACGCTCGCGCCGCTCACCCTGCTGGTGGTGCTGCTCGGCGTGCCGCCCGAAGGCGTGTTCACCTTCTTCCTGGCGGCGGCCGTGGCCAAGCACATGACGCATGCGGTGCCCACCGCGCTGCTGGGCATTCCGGGCGACACCATGGCCACGCCGCTGCTGCAGGATGCGAACGTGCTGCGCAACCTCGGCGTGCCGCACATCGCGCTGCGCAAGATGGTGTCGGGCGCGATCATCGCGGCCTTCATCGCGGTGCCGCTGGCCGTGCTGTTCGCGGTGCTGCTGGCGCCCTACGGCGCGGCCATCACCAAGGCAGCCCCGTGGATCTTCGTGGTGGCGGCCGTGGCCATCGCGTACTTCTCCAGCGGGCGCTGGGCCTCGGTGGCCACGCTGGTGCCGTTCGTGATGGTGATCGTGGCGCTGCAGGCGCTCACCGGCAAGTACGGCGTGAAGCTCGGCATCAGCTACTTCCTGGGCATCGCCATCGGGCCGCTGGTGGCCGACCTGTTCTCGGTGATCTCGCCGGCGGCGCGCGCACGCATGAAGCGCGACAAGGTCCGCACCTTCTCGCTCGCCCCCGACGTGAAGGGCTGGTCGGGCTACTTCCCGAATCCGTTCAAGGTGCTGGACCGCACGCAGGTGAAGTGGACCTTCGCGACGGCCGCGATCTCCAGCGCCACCTTCGTGTTCAGCCCGGTCGCGATGACCGTGGTGCTGGGCGAACTGGTGGGCTCGCGCATCAAGCATGCGTATCACCGGCTCACCACCACGCTGGCCGCGCGCAACGGCGTGACCGAGGCCACCTACATCGCCGAGGCGCTGATCCCGCTGATCGCCATCGGCCTGCCGCTGAGCCCTGTGGCGGCCGGCCCGGCCGCGCCGCTGTTCAACGCGCCGCCGGTGTTCACCATCGATGCGGCCACCGGCCAGACGCACAACCTGCACAACCTGCTGAACCACTGGGAGTTCCTGGGCTACGGCATGCTGGCGGTGGTGCTCGCTGCCCTGGTGGCCTATCCGTTCACGATGAACTTCGCGCGCCGCGCGGCGCTGTTCGTGTCGCGCAAGGTGAGCCACGAGGCGATCATCGCGACCTTCGTCGGGCTGATCGTGGTCATCAGCGTATGGGAAGGCCAGCTGCTCGGGCTGCTGGTGATCCTGACGATGGGGCTGCTGGGCGGGCTGCTGTCGCGCGCGATCGGATTCAACACCGGCGTGCAGTTCATGGGGTACTACACGGCGGTGCTGACGGTGCCGGCGGCGATCAAGGCGTTTGCCTAGGGCCGGTGCGCGGCCTGGGCGCCGGCTTGGGCTTGGGCTTCGGCTTGCTCCCGCCGAACATCTTCTCCACCTGCTGCCCCACGCGCGCCCCGATGGCCGTGCCCACGCCCGGCAGCACCGCGCTGCCGATGGCCGCGCCGGTGAGCGCGGCGCCGGTCAGTGAGAGCTCGGGGTCGCTCGCGGTGCCGCCGATCTTCAGCGGCACGCCGATCACGCCGTCGACAAGGTCCACCGCGATCTCGCCGTCGAGCTTGCGGTTGAAGAGCTTCAGGTTGCCGCTTGCCGTGAGCACGCCCGAGCGGGCCTTGAGGTTGGTGTACTGGATCACCACGCCGTCTTCGGTGCCCTGGGTGTCGACTGTGCCGGTGAGCTCGTCCAGCTGCGTCGTGCCACCGCGGCTGACGCCTGCAGTGGCGACGGCCTTGGCCACGTCCAGCTTGGTGAGCGTGGCGGGCTGCACCGAGAAGGTGGTGCGGGTGTGCAGGCTGCGGATCAGCGTGCCCAGTTCCTCGGAGCTCCCGGCCTCGGCCACGAGCGTGGTGTTGCCCGAGAACTTGCCCGCCACCGAGGTGCGGCGGTCGAAGGCCTGCACCAGGCTCTCGATGTCGATCTGGCGTGGCTCCAGTTCGGCGGAAAACTGCAGCTTGCCGTCGGGCAGTGTCTCCAGGCGGGAGACGCCGTTCCAGGTGCCTCCGCCCGCGTCGATGCGGGTGCGCCAGCGGTCCTGTCCGGCCTGGCGGTCCAGGCGCAGGCGCACGGGTGGCGTGACACTGGCGCGCTCGAGCCGGGCCTGGCGCGGGCGCCAGCCGGGGTCGAAGCGGACGTCGCCGTCGTAGGCCAGCGAGATGTCGCGCCGGTCGATCCAGACCACGTCGCGCCAGCGCAGCAGTTCCACGGGCACGGGGGCAAGCGTCCATGGCGCGGGCAGCGCGACGACGTTGCCGCTGCCCTCCTGCGGCTTGGGCCCCTTGCCGCGGAACGCCCGCACCGAGGCGCGCGGCAGCACCAGGCTTTCGATTTCGATCTCGTCCACGGCAATGACGCGCTGCAGCAGCGGTGCAAGCTGCAGCCGCAGGGTGGCGCGGCGCAGGGTGATGGGGCGCGGCTGGTCGGTGGCGATGTCGGACAGCACCAGCACGGGCACCGGCAGCAGCGACCAGTGGGCGCCGCCCACCTTCAGGGCAACGCCGAAGCGCTTCTCGAAGCCTTCGGCGATCTTCGCGGCCACCTCGTCGTCGGTGGGCAGGCGCGCGCTCACCACCCACACCAGCACGCCCACGCCCAGCAGCAGTGCGACGGCAATGCCAATGAGCCAGCGGCGGACGGGGTGCTTCATCGATTCAAGGTAACACGCAAAGGCGACTCGGTTTGTCAGTCGCCATCGCTATAGTTTTGGCCACTGTTACAGGCACAAAGAAAGAAGCACGCCATGCGTATCTGGAAAAAAGAAATCTCCGTCGAGGCGCTGACGCGCAACCACGTGGGCACCGTCGTATCGACACTGGGCATGGAATTCCTGGAGGTGGGCGACGACTTCATCCGCGCCCGCTGTCCGGTGGACGAACGCACCCGCCAGCCCTACGGCATCCTGCACGGCGGCGTGTCGGTGGTGCTGGCCGAGACGCTGGGCTCCTGCGGCGCCCACTACTCGGCCCCCGAAGGCGACCGCGCCGTGGGCCTGGACATCAACGCCAACCACATCCGCTCCGTCACCAGCGGCTGGGTGATCGGCACGGCGCGGCCGGTGCACCGCGGACGCACCACGCAGGTCTGGCAGATCGACCTGACGAACGAGGCGGGCGAACTGACCTGCGTGTCGCGCATCACGATGGCGGTGCTGCAGCCGCGCTGAGGCAGAGTGCGACGGCGGGCGGCTGCCATTCCTTCTTCTCTTGCGGTGTGTTCAGCGCGGGGTTCATCGACCACAATCACGCCCCACCAACAACCAACAAGAGGAGACAAGAAATGTTCAACTGGACTGAACGGCCCGCGTCCTCGCTGGCCAACGGCGCGGTCATCGCGCCCGACGAGCGGCTGCCCTGGCTGCAGACCGGCGCCATGGGTGTGCAACACGTCATCGCGATGTTCGGCGCCACGGTGCTGGCGCCGATCCTGATGGGGTTCAGCCCCAACATCGCGATCCTGATGAGCGGCATCGGCACGCTGATCTTCTATTTCGTCACCGGCGGCAAGGTGCCCAGCTACCTGGGCTCGAGCTTCGCCTTCATCGGCGTGGTGATCGCGGCCAGCGGCTATGCGGGCAAGGGGCCAAACGCCAACATCGCGGTGGCTCTGGGGGGCATCGTGGCCTGCGGGGTGGTGTACATCCTGATCGGGGCCATCGTGCAGGCCGTCGGCACGGGCTGGATCGAGCGCTTCATGCCGCCGGTGGTCACGGGCGCGGTGGTGGCGGTGATCGGCCTCAACCTGGCGAGCGTACCGATCAAGAACATGGCGGCCAGCAACTTCGACTCGTGGATGCAGGCCGTGACCTTCCTCTGCGTGGGCCTGGTGGCGGTGTTCGCGCGCGGCATGCTGCAGCGCCTGCTGATCCTGGTGGGGCTGATCCTGGCCACTGTGGTCTATGCGGTGCTGACCAACGTCATGGGCATGGGCAAGCCGGTCGATCTGAGCGGCATTGCCAACGCGGCGTGGTTCGGCCTGCCGACCTTCACGACGCCGGTGTTCACGGCCAACGCGATGCTGCTGATCGCACCCGTGGCGATCATCCTTGTGGCCGAAAACCTCGGCCACCTGAAGGCGGTGACGGCCATGACGGGCCGCAACCTCGACCCGTACATGGGCCGCGCCTTCATCGGCGACGGCATTGCCACGGTGGTGAGCGGTGCCGCGGGCGGCACGGGCGTGACCACCTACGCCGAGAACATCGGCGTGATGGCGGCCACGCGCATCTACTCGACGGCGGTGTTCGTGGTGGCGGCCGTCATCGCGCTGGTGCTGGGCTTCAGCCCCAAGTTCGGCGCGCTGATCCAGGCGATTCCGCTGCCGGTGATGGGCGGGGTGAGCATCGTGGTGTTCGGCCTGATCGCCATTGCCGGCGCCAAGATCTGGGTCGACAACAAGGTCGACTTCTCGCAGAACAAGAACCTGATCGTGGCGGCCATCACGCTGATCATCGGCACGGGCGACTTCACGCTGAAGTTCGGCGACTTCGCTCTTGGCGGCATCGGTACCGCGACCTTCGGCGCGATCATTCTTTACGCCCTGCTGGGCCGTTCGAAGAACTGAAGCGAAGCCCCCGGAAAAGTGCAACCTCATGAAAGAAGTGTTCTCCGAGGGGCCTGTTGCGGGGGCAGGTCACCGGGGTTTGGCCCGCGCCCGTTAGACTCCAACGCTTTTCGCACCGACGTTTTCCAATGGCCGATGTCTCCGCCGCGCGCACCAAGGCGGTTTTCGAATTCAAGAGCGCCACGCTGCCGCTGATCGCAGTGATCCTCAAGACGTCCGACCTGGACGTGCTGGCCGAGGCACTCGACGCCCAGCTGGCCGATTCGCCCGACTTCTTCGAGCAGGAGCCGGTGGTGATCGACCTCTCGCTGCTGCAGGAAGCACAGGGCGAGGGTGGCGAAGCCGTCGGCGACATCGACTTTGCCGCCCTGCGCAGCCTGCTGGCGCGCCACCAGACCCAACCCATCGCGGTGCGCGGCGGCAATGCCGGGCAGAACGCCGCGGCCCGGGCTGCCGGCCTTTCGGTGGCGGCCATGCCCGCAGCCCCCGCACCCCGCGCCCCGGCGCCGCCAGCCGAGGCCCCCGCCTCGGAAGCCCCGCAGATCGTGCGCGAGGTGCCGGTGCCGGCCAATGGCACGCTCTTGATCGACAAGCCACTGCGCTCGGGCCAGCAGGTGTACGCCCGGGGCGGCGACGTGGTGGTGACGGCGGTGGTGAGCTTCGGCGCCGAGGTCATCGCAGACGGCAACGTGCATGTGTACGCACCGCTGCGCGGCAAGGCCATTGCCGGCGCACGGGGCAACACCGAGGCGCGGATCTTCTCGACCTGCATGGAAGCGCAGCTGGTGGCCATTGCGGGCATCTACCGGACCAACGAGGTGCCGCTGCCCGACACGGTGCTGGGCAAGTCGGCCCAGGTGCGGCTGGACGGCAAGAAAATTGCGATCGACGCTATTCCATGACCCGGATCACCGGCTCAAGGAACGCGGCGACCCTGACAAGCAACAACTGAATCGAAACAAGAAGGAATGGCCATGGCCAAAATTGTGGTGGTGACTTCGGGCAAGGGCGGCGTCGGCAAGACGACGACCAGCGCCAGCTTCGCGTCGGGCCTCGCGCTCGCGGGCAAGAAGACGGCGGTGATCGACTTCGACGTGGGCCTGCGCAACCTCGACCTGATCATGGGCTGCGAACGCCGCGTGGTGTACGACCTGATCAACGTCATCCAGGGCGAAGCCAACCTGAGCCAGGCACTCATCAAGGACAAGCAGTGCGACAACCTGTTCGTGCTGGCCGCATCGCAGACGCGCGACAAGGAAGCGCTCACGCAGGAAGGCGTGGAGAAGGTGCTGACCGACCTCGCCGCGATGGACTTCGAATACATCGTCTGCGACTCGCCCGCGGGCATCGAGACCGGCGCCATGATGGCCATGCACTTCGCCGACGAGGCGCTGGTGGTGACCAACCCCGAGGTTTCTTCGGTGCGCGACTCGGACCGCATCCTGGGCATGCTCAGCAGCAAGACCAAGCGCGCCAAGGACGGCAGCGAGCCCATCAAGGAGCACCTGCTCATCACCCGCTACAACCCGAACCGGGTGGCGGGCGGGCAGATGCTGTCGCTCGAAGACATCCAGGACATCCTGCGCATCAAGCTGATCGGCGTGATCCCCGAGTCGGAAAGCGTGCTGCACGCTTCCAACCAGGGCGTGCCCGCGATCCACGACAAGGAAACCGACGTGGCGCAGGCCTACAGCGACGTGGTGGCGCGCTTTCTCGGCGAAGACAAGCCGATGCGCTTCGTCGACGCCGAGAAGCCGGGCTTCTTCAAGCGGATTTTCGGAGGCAAGTAGTCCATGTCCTTTCTCTCGTTCCTGCTGGGCGAAAAGAAGAAGACTGCCAGCGTCGCGAAGGAGCGGCTGCAGATCATCCTCGCGCACGAGCGGTCCAGCCTCAGCGGCAAGAAGCGGCCCGACTATCTGCCCGAACTCCAGCGCGAGCTGGTGGCGGTGATTTCCAAGTACGTGTCCATCAACGCGGAAGACATCAAGGTGCACCTGGAGACCCAGGACAACCTCGAAGTGCTCGACATCAAGATCGAGCTGCCCGACCCGACTCCTGCGCCGGCGCGCTGAGCGGAAAGAAGCGAAAGCGCACGGACGGGTCCTGCAGGACCCGTTCTGCCAATGCGCGTTCCCACGCGAGGTAGTCGGCCCAGGCCGCATCGCGGCGCGGACCGAACACGCGCATTACCGAGCCCCAGTCGTCGTCGAAGGGGGTCAGCAGCTGGGCCGCCACGAAAGCGGTCGCGAGCGGCCTGCCAGAAGCCTTCCAGCCCTGTGTTCCGCCCTGGAGCCAGGTGAACACCGCCCCCGAACCTGGCCAGCGCTGGTGCGCATCGCGCGCCACGCGGGCGGCAGCCGTGCCGTCGGGCGAGGTGAAGACCAGTGTGCGACCAGCCACGGCGTGCGAAGCCAGTGGCGCCAGCGAGGCCGGCAGCATGTAGAGCGCGCCCGGCAGGTGGCCGCGCTCGTAGTCGAGGCTGGGGCCGACGTCGATCACCGTGACGGCGCCGTTCCTGCGCAACTGGGCCAGCGCGTCGGGGGCGAGATGCGAAGGGGCATCGTTCACCGTCACTGCGGTGGCAGGCGGTGCCTGGTCCGGTGCCAGCTCGCCTTCGTAGACGTAGATCTCGGCCTGGTTGAGTTGCGTGAGCCAGAAGCTGGTGATGGCGGCGCGCAGCCGATGCGCCGGATCATCGAGCAGCACGATGCGCGCGCCACGCGTGCCGACGAGGTTCTCGAAATGCATCAGCAGCTGGCCACCCGGTACCTGCTGCACGCCTGTGCCCGCGAAGGCCGGGTCGACGGCAGGCCGCACGTCGAAGACGTAGAGGGTGCGGTCGTTGTCGTCGCGCCAGTGGGCGAGCTGTGCGGCGTCGGCCACGGGCAAGGCGAAGCGTTCGAGCAGGTCGTCGGCGATGCGGCGCAGCACTTCGGGGGATTCGGGCGGCAATTCGTCGCTGGGGGCTGCGTTCTGCACGGTCGGTGCGCCCTGCAGGCCCCAGGCCATGACGCCGTCCTCGACGAACACTGCATCGGGCGCGCGGCCCAGCAGCCGCAGCGTGGTCGCACCGATGATGCCGCGGGTGCGGCTGAAGCAGTTGATGGCCCAGAGATGGTCATCGGCCCCGTGCGGCTCGAAGCGGCGCAGCGCCAGCTCGGTGCCTGCGTGATTGCGCGCGCCGGGCAGCGAGAGAAATTCGAACTCGGCGCGCGGCCGCGCATCGACCAGCGTGGTCGGCCGGCCTTCGCGCTGGCGTGCGCGCAGCGCCTCGATGGGCAGTGCCGGCGTGCCGTAGTGCAGCCGCACGCGGTCGCCGAAGGCCTTGACCAACGTGCCGTAGCCGTCGATGGCGGGCAGGCCTTCGGTCACCCAGCGCTGCAGGCCGCCGTCGAGCGTGCGCACGTCGGTGTAGCCCAGGCGCGCGAGTACGGCCACGGCGGCTTGTGCAACGCCGTCGGGCGCGTTGTAGTCGTCGTAGAGCACGACGGGCGTGGAGCGGCGCGGCACCAGCGTGCCGGCTTGCAGCTCGAGCCCGCTGAAGGGTGCGTTGCGCGCGAGGTTGGGGTGGCGCTGGACGAACCACCGGGTTTCGCGCACGTCGAGCAGCGCCAGCTCGGCTGCGGGCTCTTGCAGCAGCAGAGCCTGCAGGTCTGCGGGGGTGACGGTTTTTGCCCTGGTCGGATTCATGTGTACTTGCTTTCGGGGTGCGTGCGAATGACACCGGGTACTCCCCTCCGCGAATGTCCCCCATCGGCGTGATCGCACCCTGAACAACGGCAAGAAAACCAAGCGTAGACCGCATAGCGCCAATGCGGGAAAGAAGTTTCACGCCGATGCTTATGCGAAATGCGCGCATGCAGACAGGTTCTTCATGCCTAGCATCGCAGTCCTTCGCACCATGACAACGACTGCCGACCCGTCCATCGCCCTGGCACGCACACGCCGGCACTGGTGGTGGCACTACGAAGTGCCCACGCTGCTGCTGGCCACCGTGCTCTATGCCGCATGGGCCGCGTTGCTGTGGTGGCACGCGGCGCTGCCGGGCTGGGCGCTGTTCCTTGCCGGCGGCTTTCTCGCGCAACTGCACTTCTCTTTGCAGCACGAGAGCATCCATGCGATGCGCCACCTGCCGAAGTGGCTGCGCCACGCGGTGGTGTGGCCGCCGCTGAACCTGTGGCTGCCGTATCCGTTCTACAACCGCGGCCACAGCTCGCACCACGTCAACTTCCACCTCACGCACCCGGAGCGCGACAACGAAAGTGCCTACCACTCCGCGCCTGCGTGGGCGGGCTACGGCCCGGTGTGGCGATGGATCTACATGGCCAACCAGACGATCGCGTTCCGCGTGGTGCTGGGGCCGTTCCTGCGGCTGTGGAAGCTGGTGCACTTCGAAACCGCCCAGGTGCTGTCGGGCAATTTCTCGCGCCTGCCGACGTGGCTCTGGCATGTGCTGAGCGTGGCGCCGGTGCTGTACTACGTGACCGCCGTCTGCGGCATGGGCTTCGGCGAGTACCTGTTGTACTTCGTGTACCCGGGGATGATGCTGGGGTCGCTGCGCACCTTCACCGAGCATCGCTGGGCCGACACACCGCACGAGCGCGTGGCCATCGTCGAATCGAATCTCGTGTTCGGGCTGCTGTACCTCTTCAACAACCTGCACCACGTGCACCACCGCGCGCCCACCATGCCCTGGTACGAGCTACCGGTGTATTTCCGCAGGCATCGCGCGGCGGTGCTCGCGGCGAACGGCAACTTCTACTACCGGGGGTATGGGGAGATCGTGCGGCGGCACCTGTTCAGGCCGGTGTTCACGCCCGTCCACCCTACCTGGTAGCGCGCCGCGTTCAGTCAGCCGCCACGAAACGCGTGACCTGCGCCAGTACCTCGGCCTCCTTGAGGATGCGGCGATGCCCCCAGCCCTGCGTAGCCACGAGCCGGGCGCCCGCTATCGCGTCGCGATACGCCTCGGCGTCGGCAAAGCGGTTCACGCGATCATCGCGGTCATGGACGATCAACGTGGGCTGCGCGATGCGCGGGCCCACCGCCGCTGGCTCCAGTTGCGGCATCAGCACGCCCTCGCGCGATTCGAACAGCCGCTGCATCGACAGGCGCGTGGCTTCGTTGAGACCGAAGGTGTGCGCGAAGTAGCGCGTGTATTCGCGCGGCGAAGCGGGCGGCGCGAGCAGCACGAGGCGCTCTGCCGGCAGGCCACGCGCCGCAGCGAGCGCAAGCCCGTTGGCGCCAAGCGAGTGCGCGACTGCGGCACGCAACGCGTGGCCATCTGCCACGAGCCGGGCCGTGACGTAGGCAATGGCGCGCGCGAACTGCGGCGAGTTGCTCATCGTGCCCGCGCTGCGGCCATGCGCCGGCAGCTCGAGCAGCACGGGCCGCAGGCCCGCAGCCGCCACGGCCTGCGCGAGCGGCAGCATCTGCCCCGCGTGCCCGCCCCAGCCATGCACCAGCAGCACCACCGGCGCCGACTCGGCACCCGAGTCCTGCGCAGCCAGGTGGTAGATGCCGACGCTCGCGTCTTCGAAGGCCCAGCCCTCGCGCCGCCATTCCGCGCCGGGGCCCTGGCCGCGGTAGAGCCACTTGGGCGGCAGCGGCGTGCCGAACAGGCGGTAGGCGGCGCGCACGCCCAGCGCGGGCCAGAGCCGCTGCGACGTGGTCAGGCCGAAACGCAGCGCACGCATCGTGCGGCTGGGCTTGTAGTAGTTCGACTGCGCGGCGTGGCCGGCGGCCGGGGTGGAAGTGCTCGTCATGACGTGGCGTTCCTTCAGGGCGTTCAGTACCAGACCCAGTCCTGGTTGCTTCGGGGCAGGCTGCGCAAGGTGTCGCGAAGGCCCTTGGCACCAACGACGAGCGCGTAGGCGGCAAGAAAGAGGGCAATGATCAGCATGGTGCTTCTCCTATTTATCGCACGACTGTGCGAAATTCTGGCAAATGGAAACGTGAGAGATCCGCCTGCTTCGTGAACAGGTCAGGCGAGGTAGCTGGAAAGAAGCCGTTGCCAGGTCTGCATGGCGCGGTCGGCCGCCTGCGGATCGCGCAGGAAGCGCGCGTCGTGCAGCTGGGTCATGGTCAGGCCGTTGAGCTCGCTCACGAGCTGTGCGGGGTCGGTGTCGGCCTTGAGCTCGCCGGTCTCGATGGCTTGCAGCACGGTGCGACGCAGCGCAGCGCGCCAGCGGGTGATCTCGCCCAGTAGCATGTCGCGCAGCTCGCCTTCGCGGTCGTCGAACTCGAAGGCGCCGGCTGTGTAGAGGCAACCGGTGTGCATTTCGACGTCGCGCGTGCGGGCGATCCAGCGCGCGACGATCTCGTTGAGCCGGGGCAGGCCCTTGGGCTTCTGCATGGCGGGCACGAACACCTCGGCCAGGAAGCCGCGGCCGTACTCTTCGATGACGGCCTTCTGCAGCGCCTCGCGCGAACCCACGCGCGAGAACACGCCGCTCTTGGACAGGCCCAGCCGGCTGGCCACGGCCTGCAGCGTGATCGCTTCCAGGCCTTCGGCCAGCGCAAGATTCATCGCCGCGCCGACGATGGCGGCGCGGGTGAGTTCGCTTTTCTGGGTCTTGGCGTCCATGCGGCGAACTTTAGCACAGCCGTGCGAAATTTCAAGCAGCCACTCCTGGAGCACCTTAAAGATGTTTTACTCATGTGAAACCAACAAACGCATCGTTCCCCGAATAAGCACTTCTGCCGAGAATCGCCGGTCGGCCCCAACCGGGGCCCTGATGACTCCTCCGCGCCAGATGAACTTCCAACAACTGCGCTCGGTACGCGAGGCCGTTCGTTGCGGCTTCAACCTGACCGAAGTCGCCCACACCCTTCACACCTCCCAGCCCGGCGTGAGCCGGCAGATCCGCGAGCTTGAGGAGGAACTCGGCATCGAGCTCTTCGTGCGCGCCGGCAAGCGGCTCACGGGGCTCACCGAGCCCGGCGGGCACGTGCTGCCGATCATCGAGCGCATGCTGATGGAGAGCAGCAACCTGCGCCATGCGGGCCAGGAATTCGTCGCGCAGCAGAGCGGCCTGCTCTCGGTGGCCGCCACGCATTCGCAGGCGCGCTATGCGATGCCGGTGGCGGTGCAGGAATTTCGCACGCAGTTTCCGAACGTGAAGCTGCACCTGCACCAGGGCTCGCCCAAGCAGATCGCGCAGATGCTGCTCGACGGCGAAGCCGACGTAGGCATCGCCACAGAGGCTCTGGGCGACTATCCGCAGCTGGTTGCCCTGCCCTGCTATCGTTGGACGCATTCGGTGATCGTGCCGCCGGAGCATCCATTGCTCGACGCGCCGCTGACGCTCGAAGCGCTCACGCGCTATCCGCTGATCACCTACGACACGGGCTTCACGGGCCGTTCGCGCATCGACGAAGCCTTCGAGCAGCGCGGGCTGCAACCCAACATCGTGCTGGCCGCGATGGACGCCGACGTGATCAAGACCTACGTGCAGTTGGGCCTGGGCATTGGCATCGTCGCCGGCGTGGCCTACGAAGCCGAGCGCGACACGCAGCTGCGCGCGCTCGATGCGGGTCGGCTGTTCGGCATCAACCTCACCAAGCTCGCGGTGCGGCGTGGCACTTACCTGCGCAAGTACGTCTATGCCTTCATCGAGTCGTTCGCGCCGACGCTGACGCGCGCGGTCGTCGAGAAGGCTCTGGGCGACGAGGCCAGGGCCTCTCACTACGAAATCTAGAGCCTGTCCAGAGGCTGCGGCGTGGTGTGTACTGCGGACGACAGAATGGTTAAAAAAGAAGAATGCAGCTTCACACAAGGGGCGTACATTCGGGTTAATTCCCTGGCTTCCTGGAAACGGATCAGCAATGGCATCGACCCCGCAGCAGCAGCAACAGCAAACAAGGGCCGCCCTCAAGGCGGCCAATGCAGCCGAGCGGCGTGAGAGATTGAGACGAGCCTTGCCCGCAACGGTAGAGCTGCTGCAAAGCCGCCAGGCAGACCGCATCGACGACGCCGACATCGACGCGTACGTGAGCCTCAACTGGCTCGAGTGGCATGGTGGCGGCCTGCGGTTGACCATCACCGGGCGCAATGTGTGCGCCCAATCGGCGCCCACCGCGCTGGTCTGAACGCCCGCTCCGGCGTTCCATCAAAAGAAAAACCGCCACAGTTGCCTGTGGCGGTTTTTGTGCTGTCTGGCCGGCTGTTTACTGGCCAGCGATGATGTTTGCGATCACACCGGTGGCGATTGCCGCGAGCACGAAGTCCCCGCCCACGCCAACCCATTGATAGCCACGGGGCGGCTGCTGGAGGCGGTAGGCACGCCAGTCTTGCACCACGTAGTTGCGGCCACGGTACTCGGGCGGCACGCGGCCACCACGGCGCCATTCGGCATGCGGCTGCGGGAAGCCACGGCGATCGAACTGGCGGCCGTCGCGGAAGTCCTGGTTGCCGCGGTAGTAACCGCCTTGCGGACCACCCCGGCGGTCGAAATTGCGGTCGCGCTGTTCATAGCGTCCGTCGCCTGGACGGCCATCGCCCGGACGGCCATCGCCATGACGGTCTTGCGCAAAGGCGCTCCCTGCGGCCATGCACATCGCGAGCGCTGCTGCGGCGACTGCCATGCTCTTTGAATTGCTGATCATCTGGAACTCCTTCATGCGTTGATGACGAGTCCATTGTGGGCCGCACTTGTGTCCGCTTCGGGCACTTCAGGTCGCGGTCAGGTGAAATCAGGTAAGCGCTGGTATCCGCGCGGCGCCTTGTCCTTCAAGCCGCTCAACCCGGCGTGTAGCAGTTGACCACCATGCCGCATTCGTACGCCGTCGAACGCAGCAGCCGCAGCTTGTGGCCCTTGCGCTGGTCGTGGAACACCGAACGCCCCGCGCCCACCGCCATGGGGTTCACGAAGAACTGGAACTCGTCGACCAGCCCCGCTGCAACCAGCGCGGATGCGAAGCCGACACCGCCGATGGTGATGATGTCCTTGCCCGGTTCACGCTTCAGCGCATTAACCTCCTCGGCCATGCCGCCGCGCGCGATGACCGTGCGCTCCCAGCGCGAGGCCGCGAGCTTGTCGGTGAGCACCACCTTGCGTGCATCGACGATCCTCTGCGCAAAGGCGTAGTGCGGGTTCGCGGGAAAGTTCTTCGCCGCGCGACCCCAGTGATCAAGGTAGCCCTCTTCCGCGATCAGCCGGCTCAGCAGGATGGTGTCGATGCCTTCGAAGACGGCGTTGAAGTCTTGCTTCAGTCTGTCGTCCCAGCCCCAGCGCTCGCCCCAGCCCCACAGTTGCCAGTCGAGGTTGCCATTGGCCGGCGAGACATAGCCGTCGACCGACATCTGCATCTGGAGGATGAGCTTTCTCATACCGGTTCTCCTTCGTGAGGACTGAAACAACCGCTTGTTGAATGCAAGCAGTGCCAGTATGCAGAAGAAGATGCAGGCCGAGCTGCGCAAGGCACATCTCGGCGGGCACCAACGTCGATACAAGATGCTCAAGGGTGCGGCAACGGCCAGCTCATCCGCCGACCAGGCTGTTGACCAGGTCGCTGCGCGAGCTGCTGCCATGCTTCACGTGACGGTCCAGCGGTGGCAGGTCGAGTTCGATCAGTGCACCATGCGCGCGTGCAAGGTCGAAGGTGCCGGTCGATTGCGGCCTGTCGGTATGCAGCACCAGCGCATACGGGCCCTCGCCGCGCGCCGCAATGCGTTGCGCGAGGATGCCGCTGCCCTCCTCCGCATCCGGCACATTGTTGTTCTCGCGCGGCGATGAAAGCACGAGCACGCTGCCTCCCAACGCGATGATCGCCACCCGCACGTTGCTGCCGGGCACCGCCACGGGCTCGCCGATGTGCGTGTCGGCATCGTCGGGCACGGTGCCGAGCAAGGCGCGGTAGCGCGCCAGCGTGGCGTCGAGATCGCGCACCGCAATGGCCAGGCTCGCCACACCGAGCGCGCCGTTGGCATGCACGCGCACATCGCCTTCGGGCACGCGCAATGCGCGCGGCGTGAGGTCGCCGCACAGGAAGGGCAAGTCGGCCGAAGGCGCGCGCGCCGTCTGCCAGCGCAGGCGCTCGCCATCGGGGCGCACGCGGCCGCCGTCGAGCGGGCCATCGAGTGCGAGCCCCCGCGCCTTCGCGTCGGCCACGGTGGCGGCGGTGTCGCGCGGCAGCAGCGCGAAGTCGACGATGCCTTCGCCGTGGCGTTGCAGCAGCTGCCACCAGCGTTCGGTGGGCGACGGTTCGCGCCATGCGATCAGCTCAAAGTAGCTGCCGTCGCCGAACACCACCAGCGCGTTGTGCGTGGCACGGCCCGGATGGTCGCCGCCGCGCAGCACATGGAAGCCCAGCGTGCCGTAGTCGGCAATGGTGCGTTCGAGGTCGTGCACCGCGATGACGATGTGGTCGAGTTTCAATGGCATGTGTTTTCTCCCGTGGATGGCCGGATCAGGAAGCAGTGCGCGCCGCGCCATCACCGCCAAGGTAGGCATCGCGGATGCGCGCATCGGCCAGCAGCTCGCGCGCCGGACCCGAGAGCACGATGCGCCCCGTCTGCAGCACATAGCCGTGATGCGCAATCTGCAGCGCGAGGCTCGCGTTCTGCTCGACCATGAACACCGACACGCCCTGGCTGTTGATGCGCGCGATGAGCTCCAGCACCTTGTCGACGTACAGCGGCGACAGGCCCATGGTCGGCTCGTCCATGCAGATGAGCTGCGGGCGGCCCATGAGCGCGCGCGCCATCGCCACCATCTGCTGCTCGCCACCCGAGAGCGTGCCGGCCTGGAACTCGATGCGCTCGGCCACGCGCGGAAACAGCTCCAGCATGCGCTCGAGGTCTTCGGCCACGGCCTTGCGGTCGCTGCGCGCATAGGCGCCCATCAGCAGGTTCTCGCGCACGGTCATTGCCGGAAACAGGCGACGCGCTTCGGGCACCGAGCCTATGCCGCGGCGGATGATCTGCGGAGTGCTCAGCCCAAGCATCGATTCGCCGTTGAAATTGACTTCGCCCGAGCGCGGCTTGAGCAGGCCGAGCACGATCTTCATTGTTGTCGACTTGCCGCTGGCGTTGCCGCCGAGCAGGCTGACGATCTGGCCCTTGCGCACTTCGATGTCGAGGTCGAAGTGGGCCTGGACGGGGCCGTAGAAGCTGTTGATCTTCCTGAGTTGGAGCAGGGGCTGCAGCGATCCGCTGGAAGCAGGTGCAGCGGCGCGTTCGGGCAACCCCTCGTCCCTGCCCTCTCCCCAGAGAGGCGAAGGAGAAAGACCGGTGCGTGCGACGGTGGCGATCATGCGGGCACCGCCTCGCCGACATGGCGATGGCCCAGGTACGCCTCGATCACAGCCGGGTCGTTGCGCACTTCATCGGGCAGGCCTTCGGCGATCTTGCGGCCGTCGTCGAGCACGGCCACGCGGTCGGACAGCTGCATCACCAGGTCGAGCTTGTGCTCGATCAGCAGGATGGTCTGGCCGCGCGCCTTCAGGCCGCGGATGATCTCCAGCATCTCCGCCGTCTCGCTCTCGTTCATGCCGGCAGTGGGCTCGTCGAGCAGCAGCAAGCGCGGCTTGAGCGCCAGCGCCCGTGCGATCTCCACGCGGCGGCGATTGGCGTACGAGAGGCTGTACGCGGGATGGTCGATGCGCGGTGCGAGGCGTTCGCCGAAGAGCGCGATGATTTCTCGCGCCTCCTCACGCAGCGCCTGCTCTTCGCGGCGCACGGCACCGGGCTGCACCAGCGCGAGCGCGAGTTCGGCCAACGCACCCAACCCTGGCACACCACCGATGCGAGGTTTCACGACGCGCAGCCGCGTGTGTGCGCCGACCAGCACGTTGTCGAGCACCGAGAGGTTCGCGAACACACGCCCATGCTGGAAGGTGCGCGCCAGCCCGCGCTGCGCGAGCTGCTCTGCCGGCAGTCCGGTGATGTCCTGTCCGTCGAACAGCACCTGCCCCGCGTCGGGCTTGTCGAGGCCGGTGACGAGGTTGAACAGCGTAGTCTTGCCCGCGCCGTTCGGCCCGATCACGCTCAGCAGTTCGCCCTCGCTCACGTGCAGGTCGACGGCATCGACGGCCGTGAGCCCGCCGAAGCGGCGCACGAGGCCGCGTATCTCAAGCAGCGATGGCATCGGCTTCCTTCTTCGCCGCTTGCGCCTTCGAGTTGATCAGCTTCACCTCGGCGCGAATGGTCTGCGGATTGCGCAGCAGGTTGAGGATCGGGCAGTTGCGCTCCACCGCCTCGAACAGCGCGTCGATGTCTTCGCGGCTCGCGGACGAATCGATGTGCACCGTGTAGCCGATCTCGTGCGGCCAGATCGGTGTCTTCTCGTGGCCCGGCTTGCCGCCGCGCGGATCGATGACGCCGGTCACTTCCACTTCGAGGCTTTCGAGCGGCACCTGCCGTTCGGCCGCCTGGATCAGAAAGATGTGCGTGACGCAGGTGCCGAGCACGCCCAGCTGCAGCTCGGGCGAGCTGGGGCCGAGGTTGTAGCCCGCGAAGTCCGGCGGGCTGTCGCTGATGATCTGGTGCTCGCGGATGCGCAGGCGGCGCACGCCGCTGCGGCCTTCTGCCTTCACGCTGGCCTTCAGCTGCACGGGCTGTGCGGTGCCCGCTTCGACGGCGGCATTGCGTGCCAGCACGGCGGCGCGTTTCTCGGCGAGGTAGTCGTTGAGGTTGCTCATGGGGATGTGTTCTTTCAGACAGTGCCCAGCAGGCCTTGCGGGCGGAAGCGGATCAAGAGAAGCAGCGCGACGCCGTAGATCAGCATGCGGTACTCGGCCGTCACGCGAAACAGCTCTGGCAGGCTCACGAGCGCGACCGCGCCGAGCAGAGCGCCGCTGATGTTCCCGAGCCCGCCGAGGATCACCATCGTCAGCGCGAGGATCGAGATCTGCGAGCCGAAGGTCTCGTGATTGATGTACGAGTACATGTGCGCGGTGAAGGCACCGCTCACGCCGGCCGCGAAACCGCCGAAGCCGAAGGCCAGCGCCTTGTAGCGATCGGGGCTCACGCCGTAGGCGCGCGCGGCCACCTCGTCTTCGCGCACCGCGCGGAAGGTGCGGCCCAGGTGCGAACGCAGCAGGCGCCATTGCAGCAAGGCCAGCAGCACCATCGCGCCGAAAGACGCCCAGTAGACAGCCTCGTTCGACGATGCATCGCGCCCGAACAGCGAGAGCGGCGGAATGCCTGAGACGCCGATGGGCCCGTGCGTGAGGCTTTCCCAGTTGAGGATGGTGAGCGCCACGATCTCGCCGATGCCGAGCGTGGCAATCGATACATAGTGGCCACGCAGCCTGAAGGCAGGGAAGATCAGCGCAGTACCGATCAGCGAGGTGAGGATGCCCGCGAGCACGATGCCTGTGCCGACCGGCAGGTGCAGGTCGAGCACCAGCAGCGACGATGCATACGCGCCGATGGCCAGCAGCCCCGCATGACCCAGCGAGATCTGCCCGATGGTGCCGGCAACGAGCGTGAGGCTCAACGCGAGCGCACCGTAGAGCCACGCATTGGTGAGCGTCTGCAGCAGGTACGGCGATGGATCGAAGAGCGGCAACGCCACCGCCGCTACAAACAACGCAAGGAGCAGACGCCGCGGCACATGCCACGGCTTGCTCGGTGCAATGAAGGTGCCCGTCAGCGGCTCCGGCGGCAACGCGCGCTTGCGTCCGAACAACCCGTTGGGCTTCCACACCAGGATGACCAGCAGCAGCGCGAAGGCAAAGAGATTTCGATACGGCGTGCCGAGGATCGCCACGCCATAGCTCTCGATCAGCCCCAGGAGCAGGCTGCCGACGATGGCGCCCGGCACGTTGCCCACGCCGCCGACCACGGTGGCCACCACGCCCTTGAGCGTGGCCTGGAAGCTCATCGCCGGGCTGATGTTGTTGTAGTACATGCCCACCAGCAGGCCCGAGAGACCGCCCAGCGCGGCGGCGATGGCGAACACGGTCTGGTTCACGCGGTCGACGTCCACGCCCATCTGCTGGGCCGCGTCGCGGTCTTGTGCGGTGGCGCGCACGGCCCAGCCGAGTTTCGTGAAACGCAGGAAGACGAACAGCACGGCCGCGCTCGCGATGCCGATGCCCGCGATCAGGATGTCGAGCGCGCCGATGGTGCCGGTGCCGATCTGCAGGCGCCAGTCGGGCAGCTGCGTGGGCAGCGAGCGCGGGTCTGGGCTGAACACCAGCTGCACGACGATGTCGAGCACGAAACTGATGCCGATGGTCGCCAGCAGCGGCGCGATGCGTGCCGCGCCCTGCAGCGGGCGAAGGCCCACGCGCTCGATCAGCATGCCGAGCGCGCCCGAGCCGAGCACCACCAGCAGGATGGTCACCGGCAGCGGCGTGTGCAGGAAGGTGATCAACGCCCAGCCGATGTACGCGCCCACCGTGTACACCGAGCCGTGCGCGAAGTTGATGAGGTGCGAGACGCCGAAGATCAATGCGAGGCCGACTGCCAGCAACGCATAGATGTTGCCGATGATCAGGCCGTTGACGGTGTAGTCGAAGAAGGAGGTGAAGCTCATCGACTACCTGGCCACTGCCACGGCTGCCTTCTCGTCGACCTGCGCCCACTTGCCGTCCTTCACGACGAGGTTGACGCTCTTCACGCCGATCACGCGGCGCGTCTGCGGGTCGAAGCTCGCCTTGCCGAAGATCACGCTGGGCACGTCCTTGATCTTGTAGAACGCATCGCGCACGGCCTTGCGGTCGGCCTTCGGGCCCGCCTGGCGCAGCGCTGCGGCGGCGTACACGACTGCGTCATAGGCATAGGCGTTGAAGGCATCGGGCTCCTTGCCGTACTTCGCGCGGAAGCTCTTCACGAAGTCCTGCACCTCGGCGCGCGGCTCCTCTGGATAGAAGGCGGTGTTGGTGTAGATGCCGTTCACCGCCGCGCCACCGAGCTCGATGAACTTCGGCGAATACACCGAGCCTACGGCGGCGATCGGCTGCTTGAGGCCCACGCTGCGCACCTGGCCCGCGATGAGCGCGCCGTCAGGGTAGTAGGAGATGAGCACCAGCCCGTCGGGGTTGGCGTCGCGCACGCGCACCAGCGTCGAGCGGAAGTCTTTCTCATCCGCCTGGTAGCCCTCGGCAATCGCGAGCTGCGCGCCGCGTTCCTGCGCGGCCTTCACCAGCACGTCCTTGCTGGTGCGGCCCCAGTCGGTGTTGAGGTACAGCACGGCGATGCGCTTGAAGCCCAGCGTCTTCACCGCGAGTTCGGCGAGCAGCGGCTGCGCGTCGGCCTGGCTGATCGAGGGACTCCAGATGTAGTCGCCGCCCTTGGTGAAGTCGGGATGCGAGTTGGTGAAGCCCAGCTGCACCAGGCCCGCGCGCTGATAGATGGGCGAGGCCGCCATCGAGGCCGGGCTGGAGAAGTCGCCGAGCTCGATGAGCACGCGCTTGTCGTTCACCAGCTTCTGCGCAATGGCCACCGACTGGCGCGGATCGCTCTGGCTGTCCTCGAAGTTGTAGGCCAGCGGCCGGCCATGGATGCCGCCCTGCGCGTTGATGTGTTCGAGGGCAAGGTCGAAGCCCGCCTTCCACTGCGCACCGTACTGCGCGTTCTGCCCGGTGAGCGGACCGCTCACGCCGAACCACACGGGCTCGCCGGTGGCGGGCGCGGCCCAGGCGATGACGGGCGCGGCCAGCAAGGCCATGGAGAGAGCGGCCACATGACGCAGGAAGCGGTGGCGAGTGAGCAGCGGCATGGTGTCGAACCCCGGAGATGAATGAAGGTGCAGGGCAACGATTCTTCGCCTGCGCCCACCGGCCGGGAACGAACAAAAACGGGGAGGCTTATGCGCTTTCCGAGCAAAGGGACAAGCGCCCGCGCGCCCTCAGGCTGCGTTTAAGCTGCGCGCCACATGAAGCGACGACACCTCCTCCACCTGCTGGCCGGCGTGCCTGCCATCACCCTTCTGTCGGCCTGCGGCAAGCGCAAGGCGTCGGCCACCGCGCTGAAATCCGATGCCCACGTGCTGGCCCTGGGCGACAGCCTGACTCATGGCTATGGCGCACCGCCCGACGCAGCCTGGCCCGTGAAACTGGGCGCGCTCACGGGCTGGCAGGTCGAGAACGCGGGCGTCAACGGCGACACCTCTGAAGGCGCGCTGCAGCGCTTGCCGGGCCTGCTGAGTGCCCAGAGCTACGACGCGATCCTGATCGGCATCGGCGGCAACGACATGCTGCGCGGCGTGTCGGCCACGGCCACGCGCGACAACCTCGTCGAGCTGATCACCCAGGCGCGTGCGCACACGCCCTATGTCGCAGTGCTGGCCACGCCGGCGCCCGACGCCATGCGCGCGGCCGTCGGCTCGCTCAGCGATGCGCCGTTCTACGAAGAGGTGGCGAAGTCGCAGCAGGCGCTGCTGGTCGCCAATGTGTATTCGAGCGTCCTGTCGGATTCGTCGCTGCGCTCCGACCGCATCCATGCCAATGCACGAGGCTATGAAAAGGTCGCGCAGCTTCTGGCGGATCAGCTCAAGGCTGCTGGCTGGCGCTGATCAACCGTTGATCAGGTCGACGTAGGCGCCCTGCACCAACTGGTCGATGCTGATGCCGAGCTGCGACATGAGTGCGCGTGCTTCGGCTGTGCCGGCTTCGGCGGGCTCGCCTTCTTCCAGCACCACTTCGAGTTCGAGGAATTCTCCGAGGCCTTCGACACGGTCGAGATGCACGCGCGTGCGGCCCACGATGAATAACCGGCGCTGCTTGCGAACCCGGCCGGCCTGTCCCCATGCGAGCGTGAGCGATTCGCGCAGCACGTCGGGCGTGCTGCAGGGCGTGATCAGGTAGAACGACTCCTTCGGTC
Source organism: Variovorax sp. F042 (assembly GCF_057814215.1). Classification (NCBI taxonomy): domain Bacteria; kingdom Pseudomonadati; phylum Pseudomonadota; class Betaproteobacteria; order Burkholderiales; family Comamonadaceae; genus Variovorax; species Variovorax sp. F042. Next base: position 238,354 of record NZ_JBVASX010000006.1, on the reverse strand, counting down.
CGGTGCTGTTCGCGCGGCGATAGAAGATCAGCTCGGCACGGTCGGGCGCGAAGGTGCGCAGCTTGAGGCGGTCGGCGCTGTCGTTGCAGCGGAAGAAGGTGTCGTCCTGCGCGATCTCGATGGGGCCCTGGTCGGCCAGCGTTAGGGCGATGCTTGCGACGCGGTCTACGCTGTCGATACGGGCCTTGATCTCGATGTTTCTTGCCATTTGTGCCTTGGAGGTTTTGTTCGGGGTGCGTGCGAATGACACCGGGTACTCCCCTCCGCGAATGTCCCCCGTCGGCGTGAGCGCGCCCCAAACTGACCCGCGAGGATCAAGGCGCGCTGCCTTGCGGACCGACAGGCGGCGGTGCAGCGCGACCGCTGGAACCGGGTGACAACTTGCGGCCAAAGGCCTCGCCCACGTTGCGCACCGGTCGGCTGGCCTTCTCCGACACGTTGTTCACGCCACGTCGCGTGGCAGCGTCTGCGCGGTTGACTCCGCGGCCCGCGGCGTTGGTGCCGCGCTGCACGCTGCCCACGACCTTGCCGCTGCGGGAGGGCGACTTGATGGTGTGGGCGCGTTGCGCCTGGGGCGGGTTGTCCGCGCTCTGGGCTTGTGCACCGGCTGGCAGCCACAGCGCGGCAGCCATCGTCACGGCGAGCGAGGTGCGAAGGGTGTCGATCGGGAATTTCATGGAACCTCCTTGGTGTTGGTGTCGTCTGCTTCGGCTTCTGCAGCGGCTGCGCGTGCCATGCGCTCGCTCTTCCAGTAGACGTCGTCGCCGCCGTTCATCCGGTTGAGCACGCGTGCAAGCACGAAGAGCAAGTCGCTAAGCCGGTTGAGGTACTGGCGCAAGGCGTCGTTGAGTTCGGCGGTGGCGCCGAGCGCAACCACCGCACGCTCCGCGCGCCGCGCCACCGTGCGGCACACATGCGCGAGCGATGCCGCGCGCGTGCCAGCCGGCAAGATGAATTCGGCCAGGCGCGGCAACGCGGCGTTGTGCTCGGCCAGTGCGTTGTCGAGCTGCAGCAGCGCATCGGCCTTCAGCAACGTGAAACCCGGCATCGACAGCTCACCGCCGAGGTTGAAGAGCTGGTGCTGCACATCGACCAGCAGCTCGCGCACGGGCTCTGGCATGGGCTCGCACAGCAGCACGCCAATGTGCGAGTTGAGTTCGTCCACGTCGCCCATCGCGTGCACGCGCAAGTGGTCTTTGGGCACGCGCGTGTTGTCGCCGAGGCCGGTGGTGCCGTCGTCGCCGGTGCGGGTGGCGATCTGGGAGAGTCGGTTGCCCATGGAGGCTCCTGTTCTTACTGATCGACGGTCGATGCGTCGATCTTGCCTGCCAGCCATTGCAGGCCCGCAAGATGCTGCTGGTCGTGGCTGCAGAGGTAGTGGATGAGGCTGCGCATCGTGAGCGGGCCGTAGCCTTCGAACACCGCGGTGCGCGCGAGCTGCGCGTCGCTCAGGCTGGAGATGATTTCCATCGTCTGCACGCGCGCCATGCGGAATTCGGCCAGCACTTTCGCCGCATCGGCCGCGCCGTAGTTGCGCTCGATGGCCAGCGGTTCGCTGTCGATGGAGGCGAGCGTCGGGTGCGTCTCCTGCAGCGTGCGGCGAAAGCGCAAGTGGTAGCCCTCGATCTCGATGTCGCGCACATGGCAAAGCTGCTCGATGGCGGTGAAGGCCTCGCTGGGCACGCCCTCCCACGAGGGCGGCGCCCAATGCCTGTAGGCGGTGGGAATGGCCGCGTAGTGGGCCTCCAGTTGCGACGGGAAGGCCACGAGAGCGCTGAGGGTCGTGGGGTTCATGTTTTTTCCGAAGCGCATTATGGTGCTCGCTCCGTAAAATGGCCGATCACCTCACCCGCCAGGAGACTCCCGATGAACGCCCCGACCCAAACCTCGCACCTGATGCCGGAGCTTCATCTGCGCGACGTCCCGGCCAGCCTGATCGACGGGCTGAAGGCCCGCTTCGGCGCCAACTGCTCCACGGCCATGGCAGTGCGCACGCAGCACGGGCGCGACGAGTCTTCCTTCGACGCACCACCCCCCTCCGCCGTGGTGTTCGCAGAGAGCACGCAGGACGTGGCCGACGCGGTGAAGCTCGCGAGCGAGCACAGCGTGCCCGTCATTCCCTTCGGTGTGGGCTCCTCGCTCGAAGGCCACCTGCTGGCGGTGCAGGGCGGCATCAGCATCGACGTGTCGCGCATGAGCAAGGTGCTGTCGATCAATGCCGACGACCTCACGGTGACGGTGCAGCCCGGCGTCACGCGCAAGCAGCTCAACGAAGAGATCAAGAGCACGGGCCTGTTCTTCCCCATCGACCCGGGCGCCGACGCTTCCATCGGCGGCATGACGGCCACGCGCGCCAGCGGCACGAACGCGGTGCGCTACGGCACGATGCGCGAGAACGTACTGGCGCTCGAAGTGGTCACTGCTGCCGGCGAGGTCATCCGCACCGGCACGCGCGCGAAGAAGTCGTCGGCCGGCTATGACCTCACGCGCCTCATGGTGGGCAGCGAAGGCACGCTGGGCGTGGTCACCGAGATCACGCTGCGCATCTACCCGCTGCCCGAGGCGGTGTCGGCGGCGATCTGCTCGTTCCCGAGCATCGAGGCCGCGGTGCGCACGACCATCGAGACCATCCAGCTGGGCGTGCCGATCGCACGCGTCGAGCTGATCGACGTGAACACGGTGCGCATGGTGAACGCATACGCCAAGCTCAACCTGCGCGAAGAACCGATGTTGCTGATGGAATTCCACGGCTCGCCTGCCGGCGTGAAGGAACAGGCCGAGACGGTTCAGGAGCTCGCGAGCGGCCATGGCGGCAACGCATTCGAATGGGCCAGCACGCCGGAAGAGCGCACGCGCCTGTGGACCGCGCGGCACAACAGCTACTTCGCGGCGGTGCAGTCGCGCCCCGGCTGCCGCGTGATCTCGACCGACACCTGCGTGCCGATCTCGCGCCTGGCCGATTGCCTGCTCGACTCGGTGGCCGAAGCCGATGCGAGCGGTATTCCGTACTTCCTCGTCGGCCATGTGGGCGACGGCAATTTCCACTTCGGCTATCTGCTCGACCCGAACATTCCCGAAGAGCGCGTGAAGGCCGAAGAGCTGAACCACGCGCTGGTGAGCCGCGCGCTGGCGCTCGAAGGCACCTGCACCGGCGAGCATGGCGTGGGGCTGCACAAGATGGACTTCCTGGTCACCGAAGCGGGCGTGGGTGCGATCGACATGATGCGCACGATCAAGCGCGCGCTCGACCCGAAGAACATCATGAATCCGGGCAAGATCTTCAGCCTCTGACCCGTTCGCTCAGGCGTTCAATGAAAAAGCCCGGCGGCTCGCAAGAGCGCCGGGCTTCTTTGATTTGCTTGCGGCAGCTGCCGCGCTATCAGTTGGTGCTGTTGCTGCGGCGGCGTGCCGGTGCCTTCTCCGCAGGCACATAGGTCTGCGACGGCGCAGCGCCGCCATCCACGCCCAGACGCCCGCCACCACCAAGGCCCTGCCCACGCACCGTCTGCGCCTTGTAGTTGCGCAGCGAACGAACCATCTGGTTGAAGGCGTCCATGAAGGCTGCGGCAATCACCTTGCCCTGCGCCGTGTTGGTGTAGCCACCCACGCCGCCGCCACCGCTGCGACCGGCCAGCGCACCGAAAGCGCCGAAGTCGGTCTTGGAGGCGCTGCCTTCCGCGGCCGCAACCTGCACGCCCGAACGGTTGTCGATCAGGGTCAGCAACGCGCTGGCTTCCTTGGTCTGCATGCTGCCGCCGAGGGCCGCGAGGGCTCGGCCACGGCCGCCGCCCACCAGGCCGCCGAGCGCGCCGCCGACGCCGCCGGCATCGCTGTTGCTGAAGACGATTTCGGGCGACAGGCCGTAGTCGGACGCCACCATCTGGCCGCGACCGAAGTTGCTGCCGCCGCGCATTTCACCCGACTGCTGCAGCGCGCGTTCGCGCGTCATGGCGTTCATGCCGGCCGCGCCACGTTCGACCACGATGAAGCAGTTCGATTGCTGCACCAGCAGGCGCAGCAGGTTGGCCGTGGGCGGCAGCTTGTATTCGCCGGTGAGGATGGTGTACCAGCCAGCGCTCTGGTTCTCGATCAGCGAGACCGTGCCGAGCGGCGATTCGCAGCGCTCGAGCTGGCTGCTCGCGTTGTCGGTGGCGCCGCCTGCGGCGCTGCCGGTAGCCATGGTCTTGGCCGACTGGCTGCCCATTTGCATATCGGTCGTGGCGCAACCGGTGAGGAGAACTGCGCCGACGGCAATGGCCGCGAGCGGGAACTTGGTGAGCTGCATGGTGGACTCCCTCTGTTTGTTCAGAGATCTGGGATTGAAAAAACCAGCGGTCGAGGATACGCGCAAAGGATTGCAGGAATCAATCAAACGAACGCCAGCCCCCTCGTTCACAACACTAGGCCGTTCGGCGGATGCGCTCGATCAATCCGTTGAGTGCTTCGATGGAGCCGAAGTGAATGGCGAGCTCGCCGCTTTCCTCGATGCGGCCGCCGCGCTTGCTGCGCTTCTTGATGCGCACCTCGACCTCGGCGGTGAGCAGGTCGGCCAGTTCTTCTTCCACGCGCTGCAGGTCGCGCGACTTTTCGCCGTCGTTGCCGCGTCGCGAGGGCGTGAGCGTGAATTCGGCCGCGAGCTTCTTTACCAGCGCCTCGGCTTCACGCACCGACATCTTCTTGGCCGCAATCTGGTTGGCCGCCGTGATCTGCGTGCCACGGTCCAGCGACAGCAGCGCGCGGGCATGGCCCATGTCGATGTCGCCGGCCATCAGCATCTGCTGTGCGGGCTCGGCCAGGTTCAACAGGCGCAGCAGGTTGCTCGCCGCGCTGCGCGAACGACCCACGGCCTGTGCGGCCTGCTCGTGAGTGAGCCCAAACTCGTTCACCAGGCGTTGCAGGCCTTGGGCCTCTTCCAGCGGGTTGAGGTCTTCACGCTGGATGTTCTCGATGAGCGACATCGCCGCGGCGGCTTCGTTGGGCACGTCGCGCACCAGCACCGGCACGCTGTCGAGGCCCGCGAGCCTGGCGGCGCGAAAGCGGCGTTCGCCCGCGATGATTTCGTACTCGGCGTTCTTGGCGGCTGCCGATTCGGCGTCGAGCCGGCGCACCAGGATCGGCTGCATGATGCCCTGCGCCTTGATGCTTTCGGCCAGCTCGTAGAGCGCGCCTTCGTCCATGCGTGTGCGCGGCTGGTAGACGCCGGCCACCATCTGGTCGAGCATCAGCGTCGTCGGATTCCTCTGTGCGCCGCCCTCTTCCGAGCCCGAATTGCCGCCATTGCCGTTGTCGGCGGAAGGCGCGGCCGTCGGGCCGAGCAGCGCTTCGAGGCCGCGGCCCAGGCCCTTGGGTTTCTTGGTCGCCATCAGTTCTTTTCTTTCGAGATTTCGTTCAGGAGTTTCCGGCCCTCGGGCCAGTCGCCCAGGCCGGATTCGGCATTCAGGTGGCCGCCCGGGCCGGCATCGATGAAGCGTGCGCCCCAGTCTTTGGCAAGCTGCTGCGAGCGCGAGGCTTCGCAGTACGGGTCGTCGTTGGCGGCGATCAGCACCGCCGGGAACGGCAGCGGCTTGCGCAAGATCGGCGCCCAGCCAGGAATCAGCTGGCGCAGGTTGTCGCTCTCGACGTCGCCGGGCGCGACCAGCAGCGCGCCGCGCACTTTGTGTGTGTTGCGCGAGTGCGCGGCCCACGCGGCAACGAGGATGCAGCCGAGACTGTGCGCCGCAAAAGCCACCGGGCCGGGCGAGGCCAGCACTTCTTCTTCGAGCCGGGCGGACCAGTCGCCGCGCAACGGGCGCATCCACTCGTGCTGATCGACGCGGTGGTCGCCGTACACCGACTCCCAGCGGGTTTGCCAATGGCCGGGGCCGCTGTTCTGCCAACCGGGCAGCAGCAGGATGCGCGGAGTTGTCATTTGCTACGAACTTGATAGCACCTTGCCGAGCAGCGGCAAGCGTCAGGCATTGTTTTCACTGGTGGAGTCGGATGCGGGCGCGGGTGCCATCACGTCATCGGGAATTGGCAGGTCCGGTGCGATGCGCGTGACCGGCGCAATCGGCGGTGCCACCGCGCCCGAAGCAAAGGCGCTCGCGGGCGGCATCTTGTCGACCAGCTCCTGGGCGAAGGCGATGAAAGCCTGGCTGCCGCGGGCGGCCGGGTCGAACACCACGCCCGGCAGTCCGTAGCTGGGCGCCTCGGCCAGCCGTACATTGCGCGGGATCACCGTGTCGAACACCTTGTCGCCGAAGTGGGACTTGAGCTGCTCGCTCACCTGCTGCTGCAGCGTGATGCGCGGATCGAACATCACGCGCAGCAGGCCGATGATCTGCAGGTTCTTGTTGAGGTTGGCGTGTACCTGCTTGATGGTGTTGACCAGGTCGGTCAGCCCTTCGAGCGCGAAGTACTCGCACTGCATCGGCACGATCACGCCGTGGGCGGCGCACAGGCCGTTGAGGGTCAGCAGGCTCAGGCTCGGCGGGCAGTCGATCAGCACGAAGTCGTACTCGGCGCCGACCGCGGCCAGCGCGGTGCGCAGGCGCTTTTCGCGACGGTCGAGCGCAACCATTTCGACTTCGGCACCCGCCAGTTCGCGGTTGGCGCCCAGCACGTCGTAGCCGCAACCGCCCTCCACCAGCTTGTCGGCCTTGACCCGGGCTTCGGCCACCGAGGCCGATTCGAGCAGCACGTCGTACACCGTCAGCTCCAGCTGGCGCTTGTCGATGCCCGAGCCCATGGTGGCATTGCCCTGCGGGTCGAGGTCGATCATCAGCACGCGCTGGCCGACCTTGGCCAGGCCGGCCGCGAGGTTGACGGTGGTGGTGGTCTTGCCGACGCCGCCCTTTTGGTTGGCAATGCAGAAAATCTTGGCCATGTCAGTACCGGAGGATCGATCAGCGCGAGATTGCGAGCTTGACGCCGAAGGCGATCAAAAAGGTGCCGGCAAGCTTCTCGAGCGTGGCGGAAATGCGGGGATTCGCACGGATGCGCTCAGCCAGGAAGTGCGTGAGCAGCGTCGAGGTCAGGCCGTACAGGAAGGTCAGCGCCGCAATCGTCACGGCCATCGCGCCGAAAGTGACCAGGCCCTGATGGCGGGCCGGGTCGACGAACAGCGGGAAAAAGGCCATGTAGAACACGATCGCCTTGGGATTCAGCAGGGTGATGGTGAAGGCCTGGCGCAGGAAATGGCTGGGCTTGATGTCGAGGATGGGCGCCGAGCCGGGCTTGGCCAGCAACATCTTGAGGCCCAGCCACGCCAGGTAGGCGGCGCCCAGCCACTGCACGGCCTTGAAAGCTGTCGGGTACGCGGCCAGCACGGCCGACACACCAGCCACTGCGGCCCACATCAGGCACTGGTCACCAATGATCAGGCCGGCTGTTGCGGCGAGTCCTCCGCGGATGCCGCCTTTGCTCGTCGAGGTGATCAGCGCCAGATTGCCCGGACCGGGAATCAGAAGGAACAGGACGATGGCGGCGACGAATGCGCCGTAGTCAGCGATGCCGAACATGGGATTTGCCTCGAAAAAGCGAGCCAGGAAAGGGACCAGAGGGAGGCATCGAGTCTAAGCGAGCACACCGCCGCGAGGATCGTTCGGACACCGGCTTTTACCGGTGTCGCCGCTTCTTTTGCGGATTCAGGCGCCGATTTCGGCAGCTTCTTTGCGTGCCCAGACGATGCAACGCTCGGCATCCAGGCCGGGAACCGTCAGTTGTTCCACGTGAAACACTGCCACGCCCTTCGGCAAGACGGCGAGTTCGTCGGTCGGTACCTTGCCCTTCATGGCCAACCAGACACCACCAGGCGCGAGCAGATTCATCGAGCCGTTGAAGAAATCCGGCAACGATGCGAAGGCGCGCGAGCTGATGACTTCGTAGCTGCCGACCAGGGATTCGACCCGGGCGTGCAGTCCCCGAAGGTTCGGGAGCTCCAGTTCGGCTGCCACTTGCTGGACGAAGGCAGCCTTCTTGGCGACCGCATCGAGGCAGCTCACCTCAAGATCGGGCCGCATGATGGCGATCACCACACCCGGCAAGCCACCGCCGGAACCCACGTCCAGCAGCTTGCCCTTCCCTGCCCACTCGCGCTGCAGCGGTGCGACGGCCGCCAGACTGTCGAGCAGGTGGTGCGTCAGCACGCTGCCCGGATCGCGCAGCGCCGTGAGGTTGTAGACCTTGTTCCACTTGAGCATCAACGTGCCGTAGGCCAGCAGCTGTTCACCTTGAAGATCGGACAGCGCCACGCCCATGGCGGCTGCGCCGGCGCGCAGCGTATCGATCGGCGCCGTCATTCCGCGGACTGCGGCTCGGTGGCTGCTTCCGTGGTGGCGGTATCGCGGGCGAAGGCCTTGTGGCCGCCCTTGCGCAAATGAATCATCAGCAGGGAGATGGCGGCAGGCGTCACACCGGAGATGCGCGAGGCGAGGCCCAGCGTTTCCGGCCGGTGCTTGTCCAGCTTCTGCCGCACCTCGAAGCTCAGCGCCTTGACCTGGCCGTAGTCGAAATCAGCCGGCAGCTTCAGGTTCTCGAAGTGCGCGGCCCGCTCCACTTCGTCGTGCTGACGCTCGATGTAGCCAGAGTACTTGGCCGAGATCTCGATCTGCTCGATCTCGGTTTCGCTCAGCGCCGTCTGGGCACCGTACTTGCCGCCGTCCAGCGACATCAGCGTTTCGTAGTTCACGTCGGGCCGGCGCAGCAGGTCGGCCAGGTTGTATTCGTGGTCGATGGCCTTGCCCAGCACCCGCTCCGACTCGGCGGCTGGCAGGTTGCGCGGGTTCACCCAGATCGACTTGAGCCGCTCTGTTTCACGTGAAACAGCGTCGCGCTTGCGGCTGAAAGCATCCCAGCGCGCGTCGTCTACCAAGCCCAGCTTGCGCCCTGCTTCGGTCAGACGCATGTCGGCATTGTCTTCACGCAGTTGCAGGCGGAACTCTGCGCGGCTCGTGAACATGCGGTACGGCTCGGTCACGCCCTTTGTAATCAGGTCGTCGACCAGCACGCCCAAGTAAGCTTCGTCGCGACGCGGCAGCCAGGCATTTTCGCCACGGCATTGCAGCGCAGCATTGATGCCGGCGAACAAACCTTGGGCCGCGGCTTCTTCATAGCCGGTCGTGCCGTTGATCTGTCCGGCAAAGAACAGGCCCTTGACCGAGCGGGTCTCGAAGCTGCTCTTGAGTTCGCGCGGATCGAAGTAGTCGTACTCGATGGCGTAGCCCGGCCGCAGGATGTGCGCGTTCTCCAGCCCGGGCATCGAGCGCACCAGCTGGTACTGAATGTCGAACGGCAGGCTCGTCGAGATCCCGTTCGGGTAGTACTCGTTGGTCGTCAGGCCTTCAGGCTCGAGAAAGATCTGGTGGCTTTCCTTGTCGGCAAAGCGGTTGATCTTGTCTTCCACGCTCGGGCAGTAGCGCGGACCCACGCCGTCGATCTTGCCGGTGAACATCGGGCTGCGGTCGAAGCCCGAGCGGATGATCTCGTGCGTGCGCGCGTTGGTGTGAGTAATCCAGCAGGGCATTTGCTGCGGATGCATGTCCGCGCGGCCCATGAAGCTAAACACCGGCATCGGCCCTGTCCCACCGGGCATGCCGTCGCCGGGCTGCTCGGTGCACTTCGAAAAATCGATGCTGCGGCCATCGAGTCGTGGCGGCGTGCCGGTCTTGAGCCGGCCTTGCGGCAGCTTCAGTTCCTTGAGCCGCGCCGACAGGCTGATCGCCGGCGGATCACCCGCGCGTCCAGCCTGGTAGTTGTCGAGGCCGACATGGATGCGGCCATCGAGAAAAGTACCCGCCGTCAGCACCACGGTACGGGCACGGAATGCGATGCCCACCTGCGTGACGGCACCGACCACGCGATCGCCCTCCACCATCAGGTCGTCGACGGCTTGCTGGAACAGGCTCAGGTTCGGCTGGTTCTCCAGCCGATGGCGGATGGCCGCCTTGTACAGAACCCGATCCGCCTGCGCGCGAGTGGCGCGCACCGCCGGGCCCTTGCTCGAATTGAGAATCCGGAACTGGATGCCGGCCTCGTCGGTGGCAATCGCCATCGCACCGCCGAGCGCATCGACCTCCTTCACCAGATGGCCCTTGCCGATACCGCCGATCGACGGGTTGCAGCTCATCTGCCCCAGCGTCTCGATGTTGTGGGAGAGCAGCAGCGTCTTGGCGCCCATGCGCGCAGCGGCGAGCGCGGCTTCGGTGCCGGCATGGCCACCGCCGACGACGATCACGTCGAATTCTTCGGGGTACAGCATTTGAAATGGGGAGCGCACAACTGACGCGTGCGCGGCGCAAAAGGGGCACTGATTTTAATCGTCCAGGCCGATCTGCGCCCTTTGTGTGGACAAGCTAGAGGGCCATGCCAAATTACCCGCCAATGCCCACGGAACCTCGATAGTTTGCTATATATTTCATAGCTAACTATCCGCGTCAGCCCGTCGCTTCGGCCACCTGCACCACCGGCACAGGCTTCTCGATGCCGACCAGCGCGCCAGTCGGCGGCGGCGCCTTCGACGGTTCAAGGCTTTCATCCTGCAGCTCGCGAACAACGAGCTTCTTGTCCGTCATGCGCACGTTGCCGAAGATCGTGCAGAAGGCCACGTCCTTCGCGTCGCGCCCCGTGCCCACGCGCACCACCCGGTCGACTGGCGCCATGCGCGTTGGATCGAACAGCACCCACTGCCCGCCGAGCCAGGCTTCGAACACGGCGTGGAAATCCTGCGGCGGCTCGTCGAACCACACATAGCCCACCACCAGCCGCGCCGGAATGTTGAGCGCGCGGCAGAAGGTGATGCCCAGGTGCGCGAAGTCGCGGCACACGCCCGCGCGTTCCACGAACACCTCGCGCGCCGTCGTTGTCGAGTCGCTGCTGCCCGGCTCGTAGGCGATGCTCTCGTGGATCCAGTCGACGATGGCCTGCACACGGCCGATGCCCGGCGGCAGGTCGCCGAAGAGCTGCTGCGCGCAGCGCGACATCAGGTCTGACTCGCAGTAGCGCGTCGGCATCATGTAGTGCAGCACCTCGTCGGGCACTTCGCTGACCGGCACCTCTCGCAGGTCGGTCGGCACCACCACATGCGCGCGCTGCACGCTGGCCTTGTAGCGAATCTTCAGCGGCCCGGGCTTCGCGTCGAAACGGATGAAGCGGTTGCCGCTGCCCTCGTCGCAGAACACCTGCATCTCGGTCGGCGGCTCGATCGTCAGCTCCTCGCTGACGACGGCCTGCGCACCCGAGCGCGCCGCTTCGATGTTGAGCAGCATGTGGGCCGGCGCGACGACCTCGTAGTCGAGCTGCGCATCGACGTGGGAGATGTGCATCAGTCGAGCGCCTTTTTCACCGCACCCACGCCAAGCGCGGCCAGCACGACGAACAGCACAGCCAGCACTAGGAACAGGCCGAACAGCAGCTTGGCAATGCCGGCAGCCCCGGCCGCCACGCCACCGAAGCCGAGCAGGCCGGCCACGAGGGAGATGACCGCAAAAATGATCGCGTACTTCAACATCGGGTACTCCTTGCAGCAGGCCTTGCCCACCGTGCGACGCAGCTTAGAAAGCGGCCCGCTCGCGCCCGATAGTCGCCTCGCGCGTGCGGCCGTAGGACAAAAACGCGAGGCAGCCAAACCCGCTAGCATCCGCTGCGATCTCCCACAACAATCAATCAACCTCGTCATCCATTGGAGTTTTTCGAATGAAGCTGTATTACTCGCCCGGTGCCTGTTCGCTCTCGCCCCACATCGCGCTGCACGAGGCAGGCATCGCCGTCGAACCCGTGCTGGCCAGCACCAAGAGCCACAAGCTGCAGGACGGCACCGACTACTACGGCATCAACCCGCTGGGCTACGTGCCGATGCTCGAGCTCGACGATGGCACCCGCCTGCGCGAAGGCCCGGCCATCCTGCAGTACATCGCCGACCTCGCACCCATCAAAAACCTCGCGCCCGCAGCCGGCACCCTGCAGCGCTACCGCCTGCAGGAGTGGCTGACCTTCATCGGCACCGAAGTGCACAAGGGCTTCAGCCCGCTGTTCAACCCGAACATGCCCGAAGAAGCCAAGACCATCTTCAAGGACAAGCTCAAGTCGCGCTTCCAATGGCTCGACGGCGAACTGGCCAACAAGCAATACCTGATGGGCGACCACTTCAGCGTGGCCGACGGCTACCTGTTCACCGTCACCAACTGGACCAAGCCCACGGGCGTGGACATCTCCGGCTTTCCCAACGTCCAGGCCTGGCACGCACGCGTTGGCGCCCGCCCCGCGGTGCAGGATGCAATGAAGGCCGAAGGCCTGCTGAAGTAAGCCGAAGCACGCGAAAGCGTGCAGAAGCATTGAAGCGGCCGGATGCCCTCTAGGGGAAAACCCGGACTGCTTCAGCCACAAGCCGCACGATGCGGCTTTTTTTTCGGGTCACGCTACGGGCAGAACTTCAGACGACCGAAGAAGGAACCCGCGCCATGCCCGAAACCCCGCCCCCCGTCGAACTGCGCGAAGAGATGCGCGGGCCCGTCATGTGGCTCACCATCGACCGCGAAGAGCGCCGCAACGCCATCAACGGCGCAGTGCTCGCCGGCCTGAGCGACGCACTGGCCCGCGCCAACAACGACACCGCCGTGCGCGCCGTGGTCATCACCGGTGCTGGCACGCGCGCCTTCTGCGCCGGCGCCGACCTGCAGAGCGGCACCTCCTTCAAGTTCGACTACGCCGCGCCCTACCAGGGCTTTGCCAACCTGTTCCGCCAGGCCCGGCAATCGACCGTGCCGCTGATCGCGCGCGTCAACGGCGCATGCATGGCCGGCGGCATGGGGATCATGGCGATGTGCGACATGGCCGTGGCCAGCAGCCAGGCCGTGTTCGGCCTGCCCGAGGTGAAGGTCGGCCTCTTTCCCGCACAGGTGCTCAGCGTGCTCGGCGGCCTGCTGCCGCGCCACGTGCTGGCCGAGATGTGCATCACCGGTGAGCCCATCACCGCCGCGCAGGCGCTCGAACTGAATCTCGTCAACCGCGTGAGCGACGACGTCGACGAAGGCATCGACTGGCTGCTCGGCCGCATGCTCGACAAGTCGCCCGCCGCCATCCGCCGCGGCCTCTACACAATGAAGAAGATCGAGGCGATGGCCTTCGAGGAATCGATGGCCTTCACCGAAAGCCAGATCGGCCTGTTCGCACTCACCGAAGACGCCGCCGAAGGACAACTCGCCTTCCGCGAGAAGCGCAAGCCGCAATGGAGTGGCCGATGAACAGCAGCAACAACAACGAACGCGTCGTCCGCATCGGCGGCGCATCGGGCTTCTGGGGCGACAGCAGCGTGGGCGCGCCGCAACTCGTGGGCAGCAGGCAGATCGACTACCTCGTGTTCGACTACCTCGCCGAACTCACCATGTCGATCCTCGCGGGTGCCCGGCTCAAGAAGCCCGAGTTGGGCTACGCAACCGACTTCGTTTCCGTCGCGATGAAGGCCGTGCTGAAGGACGCCGTGAAACAGGGCATCCGCGTGGTGAGCAACGCTGGCGGCGTCAACCCGCAAGGCTGCGCCGACGCACTCGCCGCGCTGGCCGCCGAGCAGGGCATCGCATTGAAGATCGCCGTGGTGAGCGGTGACGATGTGTCCCCGCTGCTGCCGCAACTGCGCCAGGCACAACCACCCTTGCGCGAACTGCAGAGCGGCGCCGCGCTGCCCGAACGCGTGCTCACCGCCAACGCGTATCTCGGCGCACGGCCGATACAGGCTGCGCTCGATGCAGGTGCGCAGGTCGTCATCACCGGCCGCTGTGTCGACTCCGCCGTCACGCTCGGCGTGCTCATGCACGAATTCAAGTGGCAGTCGGGCGACTACGACCTGCTGGCCGCCGGCAGTCTCGCGGGCCACATCATCGAATGCGGCTGCCAGGCCACCGGCGGCCTGCACACCGACTGGGACACCGTGCCCGACTGGCCGAACATCGGCTATCCCATCGTCGAATGCAGCGCCGACGGCAGCTTCGTCGTCACCAAGCCGGAGGGTACCGGCGGCAAGCTCACGCCCGCGGTGGTGGGCGAGCAGATGCTCTACGAGATCGGCGACCCCGCGGCGTACCTGCTGCCCGACGTGGTGGCCGACTTCACGCAGGTGCGCATCGAGCAGGCCGGCGAGCACCGCGTGCGTGTGCACGGCGCGCGCGGCCATGCGCCGACCGCGAGCTACAAGGTCAGCACCACGTATGTCGACGGCTTCAAGACGGCGGCGCAACTCACCATCGTGGGCTTCGATGCGGTGGCCAAGGCGAAGCGCACGGGCGAAGCCATCCTCGCGCGCACGGGCACGCTGTTCTCGCAATACGGCTTCGGGCCGTACAGCGGCACGCAGCTCGAAGTGCTGGGCGCGGAATCTTGCTACGGCCCGCATGCGCAGGCATTGCAGACGCGCGAAGCGGTGCTGCGGCTCGCAGTGACGCATCCACGCAAGGAAGCGCTGGAGCTGTTCGCACGCGAGGTCGCACCGGCGGGCACGTCGTGGGCGCCAGGCACCACGGGTGCGGGCGGCGGGCGCGCCTCGGTGTCGCCTTCGATCCGGCAATACGCGTTCCTGCTCGACAAGTCGCGGGTGGAAGCCACGGTGACCATCGATGGGAAACGCGTCGATGTTCCGCGCAGCGAGGTTTCCGCGTCAGCCCCCATCCCATCGCCTGTCAGAGCGCCAGAAACGCATGAAGCACCCCTGGCCCCTGACGCCATCGAGGTACCTCTCATACGCCTCGCCTGGGCTCGCAGCGGTGACAAGGGCGACACATCGAACATCGGCGTCATCGCGCGCCACCCTGCCCTGCTGCCGCTGCTGCGCGAACAGCTCACCGAAGCGCGCGTGGCCGAATGGCTCGCGCACCTGGTCAAGGGCCGCGTCACGCGCTACGAGGTGCCGGGCATCGGCGCCTTCAACTTCGTCTGCGAGCAGGCGCTGGGCGGCGGCGGCATGGCCTCGCTGCGCAACGACCCGCTCGGCAAGGGCATGGGCCAGATCCTGCTGGCCATGCCCCTGCGCGCAAGCCCCGCGCTGCTGGCGTTGCTTGCCTAGCACCAATCGGGACAACCGTGCGACAGCAGGGTTGAGGCCGGGGGCTTAGCCTTGCGCCTCTTTCAACTTTGCTTTCGATCGCACGATGTCCACCCTTTTCGACCCCGTCCAGGCCGGCGACCTGAAGCTCGCCAACCGCATCGTGATGGCGCCGCTCACGCGCAACCGCTCGCCGAACGCGATCCCACCCGACATCGCCGCCACCTACTACGCCCAGCGCGCCAGTGCCGGCCTGCTCATCACCGAGGCCACCGCCATCAGCCACCAGGGCCAGGGCTATGCCGACGTGCCCGGCCTCTACGGCACCGAGCAGCTCGACGCCTGGAAGCACGTGACCGACGCCGTGCACGCCAAGGGCGGCAAGATCGTCGTGCAGCTGTGGCACGTGGGCCGCGTCTCGCACACCGAACTGCAACCCGGTGGCGGCAAGCCCGTCGCCCCCTCGGCCATCACCGCCAAGACCAAGACCGTGCTCATCAAGGAAGGCGTGCCCACCTTCGTCGAGACCTCCGAGCCGCGCGCGCTCGACGCCGGCGAATTGCCCGGCATCGTGCACGCCTACGCGGTGGCCGCGCGCAGCGCGGTCGAGACCGCCGGCTTCGACGGCGTGGAACTGCACGGCGCCAACGGCTACCTGCTCGACCAGTTCCTCAAGGACGGCAGCAACAAGCGCACCGACGACTACGGCGGCAGCATCGAGAACCGCGCCCGCCTGCTGCTCGAATCCGCGCGTGCCGTGGTCGACGCCGTCGGCGGCGGCAAGACCGGCATCCGCCTGTCGCCCGTGACGCCGGCCAACGACGTGCACGACAGCAACCCGCAGCCGCTGTTCACCTACGTGGTGAAGCAGCTCGCCACGCTCAACCTCGCCTACATCCACATCATCGAAGGCGCCACCGGTGGCCCGCGCGAAATCGAAGACCGGCCCTTCGACTACGAAGCGCTTAAGGCCGCTTACCGCGAAGCCGGCGGCAAGGGTGCATGGATGGTCAACAACGGCTACGACCGCCCGCTGGCCGAAGAAGCGCTGAAGGAAGGCGACGACCTCGTGGCCTTCGGCAAGCCCTTCATCTCGAACCCCGACCTCGTGCGCCGCCTGCGCGAGAACGCACCGCTCAACGAGCTCGACAAGGCCACCATGTACGGTGGCGGTGCGAAGGGCTACACGGACTACCCCGCACTGGCGTAATCCGGAAAAGGCCATGGCAAGATGCGGCGGACGCTTTGTGTCCGCCCCAGGAGAGAAATGCCATGGCCCGCATCGAGCAACGACTGGCCGCGCTCGGCCTCGTTCTTCCACCGACAGTGACGCCGCCACCCGGCGTCGTGCTGCCCTTTCAATTCATCCGCATCGTCGGCCGCCGCGCATTGATCTCGGGTCACGGCCCGCTCAATGCCGATGGCACCATCGCCGCGCCGCTTGGCAAGTTGGGCCGCGAACTGAGCGTCGAGCAGGGCTACACCGCCGCACGTCTCACGGGGCTCGCGATGCTCGGCAGCCTGCAGCGCGCGCTCGGCGATCTCGACCGCATCACGGCCTGGACACGCGTGTTCGGCATGGTCGCTTCGGCGCCCGGCTTCGACAAACAGCCAGCAGTGATCAACGGCTTCTCGGACCTCATCCTCGAGCTCTTCGGACCCGACATCGGCACGCATTCGCGCAGCGCGGTGGGCATGGCCGAGCTGCCGTTCAACATACCGGTCGAGATCGAAGGCGAAGTGGAATTCGACGCATGACGACGTGGACCATCAGGCGCGCCACCGAGAGCGATGCAACATCCGTCGCCAACTGCGCCGTCGAAGCCTTCAGCCACTACATTCCGCGCCTGGGCCTCACGCCGATTCCGATGACCAGGGACTACGGCGCGGCCATCGCCAATGCGCAGGTCTGGGTCGCCACGCAGCATGGCGAGACCATCGCCGCACTGGTGCTCGACACTACCGACGAAGGCTTCCTGATCGACGTGATCGCGGTGCTGCCGCAACACCAGGGCACCGGCGTGGGCCGCGCACTGCTCGAACTCGCCGAGCAGGAAGCACTGCGGCAAGGCCACGACTCGATCTACCTCTTCACCAACGAGAAGATGACCGAGAACCGAGCGCTCTACGAACACATCGGCTATGTCGAATACAAGCGCCTCGCCTTCGCGGAGCGCACTCGTGTCTTCCTGCGCAAGCCATTGAAGTGACCGCCATGCAGCTGGCCCGCATCCATCACGTCGCGATCATCTGCGCCGACTACGCAGTGTCGAAGCGCTTCTACACCGAAGTGCTCGGCCTGCGCGTGATCGCCGAAAACTACCGCGCCGCGCGCGACTCGTACAAGCTCGACCTGGCACTGCCTGACGGCTCGCAGATCGAACTCTTCTCTTTCCCCGATGCGCCTGCGCGCCTCACGCGGCCCGAGGCGCAGGGGCTGCGTCACCTGTCTTTCGAGGTGCCCGACGTGCAGGCCGCGGCCGACGAACTCGCAGCACAGGGCATTGCGGTCGAGCCACTGCGCACCGATGAATTCACGGGCCGGCGCTTCACCTTCTTCGCCGATCCCGACGGCCTTCCGCTCGAACTCTACGAAGCCACGCCCGACGACGATCTCGACGCGCTGCTGCTGAAACTCGAAGGCGCATTGCATCTTCGCGAGGTGCGCGCAAACGCCGCAAGACTCGAAGAACTGCTCGACGACGACTTCCATGAACTGGGCGTCTCGGGCACGGTGTGGACGCGGGCCGCCATCATCGAAGCGCTGCGCGACGAGGCGTTTTCGCAGCGGACGATGTCGGACTTTCGCGTGCTGCGCATGGCACCCGATGTGGCGCTGGTCACCTATCGCGCGCACCGCGAAGCCATTGCGCAGCGCCCCGCCGCGGACTCGCTGCGCAGCTCGCTGTGGCAACGCCGCGCCGGCCGCTGGCGCATGGCGTTCCACCAGGGCACACCGCTCCAAACGCTCTAGATTGCCTCGCCGAACGCGACGCTCACGCGCAGGCCGGTGGGCTCGGCCGCTTCAAGCCGCAGCTCAGCCCCCAGCAACTCCGCATAGCGCGACACGATCGACAACCCCAGCCCCGAGCCCTGCCCGAGCTTCTCGCCCGCGGGCCCTTGCGCCCAGCGCTGCATCAGGGCACGTTGCGCCTCGAGCGGAATGCCAGGCCCGTCGTCGATCACGCTCAGCGTGCGGCCCGCGAGCTCGACGGTGATGGTGCGCCCGCCATAACGCAGCGCGTTGTCGATCAGGTTGTCGAGGATGCCTTCCACCAGCGCCTCGTTGGCATGCACGACCACGCCGTCGTCGAGGCCGCGCGCGCCGAGGTCGACGCCGCGTGCATCGGCACGCGCGAGGTGCCGCAGCACCGTCTGCTCGGCCAGCACGTCGAGCCGCACCGGCACTCGCTTGAGCTCGGTGCGCGCTTCCTCGGCCAGCGCCAGCGCCAGCAGCTGGTCGATCAGGTGGCTTGCGCGCGCCTGCCGTTCCGACACACGCTCGAGCTGCTCGCGCCACACGTTGGTGTCCTGTTGCGCGAGCCCGTACTCGGCCAGCGCGCGGATGCCGGCCAATGGCGTGCGCAGTTCGTGCGCCACGTTGCCCACGAACTCGCGTTGTGCCTGCACGCTGTTGCCGAGACGCTCGAACAGCGAGTTGACCGCATTGCCCAGGCGCTGAAGCTCGCGCGAAGTCTGTGCCACCGCCACCGGCGACAGGTCGCGCACGTCACGCCTGTCGAGCGCGCGCTGCAGGTCGGCGAGCGGGCGCAGATCGCTGCGAATGCCGTACCAGAGCCAGACTGCAAGCAGGATCAGCAGCACGATCTGCGGCGCCAGCGCATAGCCCAGCAGCTGCCGCACCAGTGCGGTCCGGCTCAGCGTGGTCTGCGCAATGATCACGCGGTAGGGCATGCTGATGTCGGGCTCGGCGTCATGCTCGAGCACCACCGCGCGCAGCGTGCCGCCTTCGTAGCGGATGTCGGAAAAGCGGTAGCGCGAGCCGTCCACCGGCAGCGGCGCCTGCAGGCCCGATTGCCCCGAGATCAGTGAGCCGTCGAGCCTCTGCACCGCGAAGTACACCTTGTCGACCTGGTCGAAGAGCACGGTGGCCACTTCGCGCGGCGTCAGCAGCAGTTCGATGCCGCGCTCACCCGCCTGCACGTTGGCCGACAGCGCATAGGCATCGTCGAGCATGCCGCGGTCGAAGGCCTGCTCGGAAAAGTAGTTGGCGATGACCAGCGCGATGACAGCACCGACCATCCACGTGAGCGCCAGCGGCACCAGCACGTTGCGCAGCACGCGCCGCGTGAGCGACGGCGCACGCACGATGGCCGCGGGTTGCGTTTCCGTCGGCTGTTGCTGCGGCTCGGTCACGCGCGGATCACACCTCGGCTTCGAGCAGGTAGCCGATGCCGCGCAGCGTGCGGATGCTCGCGCCCGTGCCCTGCAGCTTCTTGCGCAGGCGGGAGATGAAGGCCTCGAGCGCGTTGTCGCCGAGCGATTCGTCGAAGCTCGACAGCTTGTCGGACAGCGCACGCTTGCTCACGGTGCGGCCCGGCGGACTCATGAGTTCCCACAGCACTTCGAACTCGCGCGCCGGCAGGTCGAGCGGACCACTCGTGGTCGAGAAGCGGCGTGCCTTGCGATCGAGCTTCAGCTGGCCCAGCAGCACGATGTCTTCGGTGCCCTTGGCGCGGCGTACCAGTGCACGCAGGCGGGCTTCGACCTCGGCCAGGTCGAAGGGCTTGCCGAGGTAGTCGTCGGCGCCCGCATCGAGGCCGGCAATGCGCTCCTCGGTGCGACCGCGCGCGGTGAGCACCAGCACAGGAGTGCGGTCGCCGCGCGCACGTGCCTGCCGCAGCGCGGTGAGGCCGCTTGCGAGGCCGCTGGTCGGGCTCGCGGTGGCCGGCAGGTTGAGGTCGAGCAGCACGGCATCGAAGGGCTGTACGCGCCACAGGTGATCGGCATCTTCGACGTTGGTCGACACGTCGACGCGATGGCCGGCATCCGCGAGGCTGCGCACCATCACATCGCGCAGAACGGCGTCATCTTCGACAAGCAGAATTCGCATGGTTATTGAGTGGTTGGGGGTGATCTGCCTTGCGAACGACGGGTCAGCGGCCGGTCAGTCGCTCCAAGCGATAAACGCAACATGAGCATACGACAGCAAGATGAAATACGGGCCATTTTCATGGCCGACGCCACACGATGAGCGCGCGTGAACCCTCCGATCTTTTGAGCCTGGTGCCTCCGGAGGTGCAACGCACCGCCGTGGTCCTGCTGCATGGTTTATGCAGCACGCCTGACGAGTTGCTGACCGTGCAGTCTGCCCTGCGCAGCCGCGGCTACTCGGTGCACCCGCTGTCGATCGAGGGTTACTCGTTCGACGCCAATGCGCCGCTGCAGCGCGCGGCGCCGTACGAACGCTGGCTCGATGAGATCCAGGCGCAGGTGAAGGCACTGCGCGCGCAGCACGACCGCGTGATGCTGGTCGGCATTTCCGCCGGCTCTTCGCTGGCCCTTGGCGCAGCCATCCGCTGCGGCAGCGAAGTCGATGCGCTGGTGCTCATGTCGACCACGCTGCGCTTCGACGGTTGGGCCATTCCCCGCACACAGTTCCTGCTGCCGCTGGCCTTCTACACGCCGCTCGGCCGGCTCTGGCAATACCGCGAACGCCCGCCCTACGGCGTGAAGAACGAACGCGTGCGCGCCTGGATCGAGCGCGAGCTGCGCCACCGCAAGGTCTCGCGGGCCGGCAGTTCCGTCATCGGCGTGGGCCATCTGCGCGAGCACGACCGGCTCATCCGCCACGTGCGCCGCAACCTCAACAGCGTGCGATGCGACAACGTGCTCGCACTGCACGCCCAGCAGGACGAAGTGGCCAGCGTGGCCAACCTCGACATCCTCGCGCGCGGCCTGCGCTGCCGCGCCTTCCGCACCGTGGTGGTCGCCAACAGCTACCACATGATCACAATCGACAACGATCGTCAACAGGTTGTGCGCGAAACAGTGTCGTTCGTCGATGCCGTGGCGCATGGCACGATGCCCGAGCATCCGCTGTACGCCTGACACCTTCGACAACGTTCGATCACGCCCGAAAGGAAAGCATTTCCATGTCTTCTTCCAACGCTTCTTCGCCTACCTTCAACAGCATCGCCGCGATCCTGGAAACCGACTTCCGCGTCGAGCGCTCGGCCATCTCGCCGGACACCGCGCTGTCCGACCTGGGCCTCGACTCGCTCGCGCTGATGGAGTTCGTCTTCGCCGTCGAAGACGCCTTCCACCTGCGCATTCCCGAAGACCGCCTCGACCCGCGCGAAGCCGGCATCACGCTGCAGCGCCTGTGCGAAGTGATCGACACGGAAAGTGCCGGCAGCGCAGCCGCCGCCCAGCCCGCCGAAGCCACCGCATGAGCAGCGGTGCAGCCCACGCCGCGCTCGCCGCTTCGGCCGCACGCGCCGCCTCCGCGCCGGTGCGCGTGAGCGGCATCGGTTTCGTCACGCCCATCGGTCGCACCGTCGAGGCCTTCGACGAGGCGCTGTTCGCGGGTCGCTCGGCCGTGCGCGCGCAGACGCTGGAGATCAAGGGCATGGACCCGATGCTGCTCGCCGTTGCCGCCTGCGACTTCGATTCGAACGGCGTGCGCAGCACCTCGCGCCTGCCACTGGACCGCGGCACCGCCATGGCGCTGGCTGCCGCGCAGGACGCCGCCAGCGAAGCCAGGCTCGACCTCGACACCATCGACCGCGACCGCCTCGGCATCTTCTGGGGCAGCGGCCTCGCGGGCGCCGGCACCTTCGACAACACCACCAGCGCGCTCTACGGCGAACAGCGCCGCATGCGCCCGACGACAGTGCTCACCGTGATGCCCAACGCCGCCGTGGCCGAACTCGCGCTGCACTTCGGCGCGCGCGGTTCGGCCATTGCATACGCCTGTGCCTGCGCCTCCTCGGCCGTGGCCATCGGCGAGGCGATGCGCGCCATTCGCGGTGGCTGGATCGACGTTGCCATCGTCGGCGGCCACGACGCCATGCTCACGCCCGGCGTGATGGCCAGCTGGCACGCGATGCGCGTAATGGCTCCGCCGCCGGCCGATGCGCCCTCTTCGGCCTGCCGCCCGTTCTCGGGTGACCGCGCAGGCTTTGCCATTGGCGAAGGCGCGGCCGCGCTGGTGCTCGAATCCGAAGCGCATGCAGCCGCGCGCGGCGCCGAAGCCGCGCCCTTCGTGCTCACGGGCTACGCCACCAACTGCGATGGCACGCACATCACCAACCCCGACGCCCCGGGCCAGGTGCGCGCGATGCGCGCCGCACTGCGCGACGCGGGCATCGAAGCCTCCGACGTTGGCCACATCAACGCGCACGGCACGGCCACTTCCGCAGGCGATGCGGCCGAAGCCAAATCTATCCGCGAGGTGTTCGGCAACCACACACCGGTCAGCGCGACCAAGGCCATCCACGGCCACGTGCTCGGCGGTGGTGGTGCGATCGAGCTCGTTGCAGCGCTGCGCGCACTGGCGCGCGAGACGCTGCCGCCCATCGCCAACCTGCAGACGCCTGATGCCGCATTCGATCTCGACTTCGTGCAAGGCGAGGCGCGCGAGGCCAAGGGCATCCGCTATGTGCTGTCCAATTCCTTCGCCTTTGGCGGCACCAACGCGGTCATCGTGGCCGGCCGCGCGTCCTGACGCTGAAGATTCGCTGAACCCTTCCTGAAAAACGAACGCGGTGCACCGGCTGGTTGTTTTCGTCGTGCCCGTGTTCGCGCTGCTCATGGCGTGCGAGTTCGCATGGGGTTGGCTCAAGCGGCGCAACACCTACCGCTTCAGCGACACACTCGGCAGCCTGAGCCAAGGGCTGCTGAGCCAGGCACTGTCGGTTTGCACGCAGCTGTTCCAGATCGGTCTCTACGCGATGGTCTATCCGCTGGTCGCGATATGGACGCGGCCCAGCTTCTGGGACAGCGTCATTGGCTGGATCGTCGCCGTGCTGCTGTTCGACTTCTTCGACTACTGGCTGCATCGCGCAGGCCATGAATCGGCCGTGTTCTGGGCTGCGCACTCGGTGCACCATCAGAGCCAGCACTTCAATTTTTCCACTGCGCTGCGGCAGGAAAGCACCGTGGCCTTTCTGGGCTGGGCCTTCTACCTGCCGATGGCGGTGGTGGGGGTGCCGCCCGAGCAGTTCGGCCTTGCGGGGCTGATCGTGCTGGTCTACCAGTTCTGGATCCACACCGAGCACATCGGCAAGCTCGGCTGGTTCGACCGCGTGTTCTCGTCACCATCGAACCATCGCGTGCATCACGCGGTGAACGACGGCTACGTGGACCGCAACTACGGCGGCATGCTCGTGGTGTGGGACCGCATGTTCGGCACCTTCGCCGAAGAGAAAGAGCGCTGCGTCTACGGCACACGCAAGGCGCTTGCGAGCTTCGACCCGATGCGCGCAATCATCGGTCCCTACTTGCCGCTGCTGCGAGACGCCTGGTACACGCGGCGCTGGCAGGACAAGATTGCCGTGTGGTTCAAGCCGCCGGGCTGGCGGCCGGCCGACGTGGCACAGCGGTTTCCCGATGCACCCTTTTCGCTGGAAGAAGCGATGCACATTCACGATCCGGTGCTGACGCGCCCGCAGGTGGCTTCGGCCTCGATTCACTTCGCGTGCTGGGTCGGCGTGACGCTGGCCTTTCTGTGGCGCGCCGACGACCTCGCGTTCCAGACGGGACTGGGACTGCTTGCGCTGGCCGTTGGTGGCTTCTGGTCCATTGGCGCCGTGCTCGACTCGCAACTGCGGCTGCGATGGGCCTGGTGCGCACAGCTGGCCTTGCTGGGAATTTCGGCGGTACTGCTCGCCTGACGGCCTCGCTATGTATGCTCGGCGCTCTCATCGCACCGGGAGCATTCCATCATCATGCGCAGGCTGGCCACACCCGAAGACATCGACGCCGTTTTTGCCCTCTACATGCACGAGAGGGTCGTGCGTTTCCTCGGCTACGACCCGATGCCGATCGAAGACTTTCGCGCCATCTACCAGGCACTGCTCGACACCCGGTGCTTCTACGTCTACGAACGCGAAGGACGCATCGCCGGCTTCTACCGCGCCACGCGCCATCCGGGTCGCATTCAGCATGTGGCCGGCCTCGGTACGCTCGCTGTCGATCCCGCATTCCATGGTCAGGGCGTTGCGCTCGCCATGGTCAGCGAGGCCATCGACGCACTGAAGACTGCCGGCGTCAAGCGTATCGAGCTCTTCGCCGAAAGCGACAACGCGCCCGCACTGCGCTTCTACGAGAAGCTGGGCTTCGAGCGCGAAGGTACGCTGCGCAAGTACTACAAGCGGGCCGGCGAAGAGAACTATGTCGACGAGTACGTGATGGCGCTGCTGTTCGACTGAAAAGGCATCGTCAGGGCTTCCAGCGCCGCAGCAGCAGCGCGTTGGCCATCACACTCACGCTCGACAGCGCCATGGCTGCACCGGCCACCACCGGGCTCAGCAAGCCGAAGGCGGCGAGCGGAATACCGGCCACGTTGTAGGCAAAGGCCCAGAACAGGTTCTGCCGGATCTTCGCGACCGTGCGTGCAGAGAGCTCGAAGGCCTGTGCCACCAGCGCGAGATCGCCACGCATCAGCGTGATGCCGGCCGCTTCCATCGCCACGTCGGTGCCGCCACCCGAAGGTGCCATCGCGATGCCCACGTCGGCCGCGGCCAGCGCGGGCGCATCGTTCGCGCCGTCGCCGACCATCGCCACGACCTGCCCGTTCTTCCTCAATGCTGAAACCTGCGCCGCCTTGTCGGCCGGCAGCACATCGGCGCGTACGTCTTCGGCCGCGATGCCCAGCCGCGCCGCCATGGCTTGAGCCGCACGCAGGTTGTCGCCCGAGATCATCACCACGCGCAGGCCGCGTGCACGCAGCGTGCGGATGGCTTCTGCGGCTTGCGGCTTGGGCTCGTCGGCGAAGGCGAACAATGCATGCACGTGCGCGGCGCCGGCTTCATCGAAGCGCAACAGCGCGGACACCGTGGCACCTTGAGACTGCAGACGATCGACTTCCGCAGCGTCGGTCATCGCGTCGAGTTCACGGCACCAACGCAGGCTGGCGATGGCCCAGTGCGCACCGTCGACTTCACCACGCACACCGCGACCCGGCCACGCCTGCATCACACCCAGCGCAGGCACCTGCACGTTGCGCTGCGCCGCAGCGGCCAGCACCGCCTTGGCCAGCGGATGCTCGCTGCCGCTCTGCAGGCTGGCGGCCGTCGCCAGCAATTGGTCTTCACTGGCATCGGTGCCTGCCACGGGTACCAGCGCAGTGAGCACCGGCCGGCCGATCGTCAGCGTGCCGGTCTTGTCGAATGCAACGGTGTCGACGCGGTGCGCGATTTCCAGCGCACGCGCATCCTTGATCAGGATGCCGTGACGCGCCGCCACGCCCGTACCCGCCATCACCGCGACAGGCGTTGCGAGGCCCAGCGCACACGGGCAGGCAATGACGAGCACTGCCACGGCATGGATCAACGCAGTCTCGATTCCCGCGCCCGCAATCAGCCAACTGGCCAGTGTGACAAGCGCGATCACCAGCACCACCGGCACGAACACGGCCGCAACCTTGTCCACCAGCCGCTGGATCGGCGCCTTCGCCGCTTGTGCGTCTTCGACGAGCCGGATGATCCGCGCGAGCACGCTCTCGGCGCCGATCGCGCTCACTTCGATGACCATGCGGCCATCGCCGTTCACCGCGCCGCCGGTCAATGCATCGTCCGGCCCTTTGGCCACGGGCAGCGGCTCGCCGGTGAGCATCGATTCATCGACTTCGGATTGCCCTTCGATCACGCGTGCGTCGGCCGGCACGCGTTCGCCGGGCCGCACCGCGAGGCGGTCGCCCACCATCACCTCGGCCAGCGGCACATCGCTTTCCTTGCCGCGCGCGCCGACCAGGTGCGCCACTTCGGGCCGCAACTGCTGCAACGCGCGGATCGCCGACGTGGCCTGGCGCTTGGCACGCGCCTCCAGCCACTTGCCGAGCAGCACCAGCGTGATCACCACCGCCGAAGCCTCGAAGTACAGGTGCGGCATCGCACCGTGGCCCGCATGCTCGCCGCTGGCCGCGCGCCACCAGAGCCAGAGCGACAAGCCAAAGGCTGCGCTGGTGCCGAGCGCCACCAGCAGATCCATATTGCCGGTGCGCGCTTTTGCCGCATGCCAGCCCGCGCGATAGAAGCGCGCTCCCAGCCAGAACTGCACCGGCGTTGCGAGCAGCAGCTGCAACCATGGCGGCAGCATCCAGTCTTGCCCGAAAGGATCGCCGAGCATCGGTGCCAGCAAGGGAATCGAAAGCACCAGGCCGACAGCGACCGGGCCGAAACCGTGCCATGGCGACAGCGCGGCTTCTTCGGCCGCTGTGCTCGCCGCGCGCGGCTCGTAGCCTGCGGCCCGTACGGCTCGGCGCAGCAGGACGTCCATGTCTTCGTTGCCGCCTGTCACCACGCGGGCCGATTCGGTCGCGAGATTCACGCTCACGTCTTGCACGCCCGGCACGTTTTTCAGAGCACGTTCGACACGCATCACGCACGAGGCGCAAGTCATGCCGCCGACCGAGAGGTCGAGCGTGGTGGTGCCGGGGATTTGCTGCTGCAGAACTTTTTCCATGCGCCAAGGCTAAAGCCTCACACCATGGCAAGGTCAAGCGAAAAAATTCAGTGCCCCTGCGCTGGACATTGACATCGTGAGAGGGTTCAAACTTGCGCCCTCAGTCAATCACTTTCAAGGAGCTACCACGATGAGCCAGAAATTCCAGGTCACGGGCATGAGTTGCGGCCACTGCGTGAGCGCGGTGCAGAACGCGGTGCAAACGGTGGACCCCGAAGCGCAGGTCACGGTCGATCTGGAAACGGGCCATGTCGACGTATTGAGCGAACAGCCGCGCAAGGACATCGTGGCCGCGATCGAGAACGCGGGCTACGCGGTTCAATGACGACGGGCCACGTCGCCATCGGCGAAGCGGCGCAGCGCTCCGGCGTGTCGGCCCGTATGGTCCGCCACTACGAAGGGCTGGGCCTGCTGCCGGCGGTGGCACGCACCGAGAGCGGCTACCGCCAATATGGGGAGGCCGACATCCACACGCTGCGCTTCATCAAGCGCTCGCGCGACCTGGGTTTCTCGATGGAAGAAATCGCGGAGCTGGTCGGGCTGTGGAACAACCGTCGGCGCGCAAGCTCGAGCGTGAAGCGCATCGCCGAAAAGCATCTTGGTGAACTGGAGCAGCGCATTGCCGACATGCAATCCATGCGCAACACGCTGGCCCACCTGGTTCATTGCTGCCACGGCGACGCAAGGCCGGACTGCCCCATCCTCGACGACCTGAGCAAGGTCTAGATCAGGCGCCCCGCACCAGCGACAGCACCTTGCCTGCATCCAGCGTGCGGGCCTTTTCCTGGATGGCCGGCAGGTACTGCGTCTGCAGGCTCTGCCCTTCCTTCACCACGCCCGAGAACGCGTCCTTCAGCATCTGCGTAGAGAGCGTGCGGCCGCCGGCGTAGTAGCGCTTGGCCACATGGCCCAGTGCGTAGGTCGAAGCAAAGCTCATCCCCGAGCTCACGGCCTGATTGCCCAGCCCGCGAAGCAATCCACCGCCAACCTTGCCAAGGAGGCCACCGAGCAGCTTGCGCCCGGCCTGCTCCAGGTACTGCGAAGTCAGGCCCACGCCGACCGTGGCCAGGAAATCCTTGATGTGGCCGCTGTCGAGCTGATAGCCGTACGACTGGCCGATGCGGTAGACCAGCTTCATCTGCAGCGGAATGATCGCCATGGTCGAGAGCGTCTCGGGCAGCAGCTCCAGCGCGCCGTTGAGGATTGCAGCGTTGAGGATCGACTTGTCGAGCTCGGCGGTGTCGGGCGTATTCGGCGTCGATGGCACCGCAACCGCGGTGCCGGCAGCAGCAGCAACAGGCACCGCCGCAATGTCTTCGGCCTGCTGCGAAAACGCGGCCGCCGAAGCATCCAGCCCCAGCGACGTGCGCACATCGGCCAGGAACATGCGCTCCGCCTCCGACTGCGTGCCGTCCGCGTCGCACACGCACACCGCCATCTCGTAGGCGAGCTGCCTGGCTTCGCTGCTTTTCAGCTCTCCGGCCACCGAGGCCAACGACACGCGCTTCATCAGCACGTCCTGGTACAGCGTCGGCAGGTTCAGGCCGTCGGCCTGCGACAGGCCCTCGGCAATCCGCTTGATCTCGGCCCGTTCACGCTCGTGCTTCTCACCATCGACAAAGGCAGCCAGAAGGCTCAGGGTAACTATCGACTTTGTTTCTGAAGGTGTCATGTTCAACATTTCGCAATATGAAGGATCAGGTTCGGTCGTCGAAGGGGCCGGAAGGTTCCGGCGAGCTTCTCCCCACAAACCTTGAGTAACTCTGTGGATAACGTTGGTACTTCTGTGTAGCGGAGTTGCAAGCCTTTGATTTAAAAGGGAAATCTACAGATCGCCCAAATTTTCAGCAATGAATTTCTCCGGGGAAAAACCGCCTTTCGCAGATTTTCCGGAAGGAGTCAAAGCACAACTCTGGGGACAGTTTTTGAACAAGCCATGGCTTATCCACAGGCCGGATCGGTTACCCAATGTTGTTCATGTGGCGGGTACAAACCGGAAGCGCAGCTGCGCACAGTGACAGAGCCATGACAAGTGCTTGTCACATAACGAAAAAAACGGCATGTCCACAGAAGAGGGCAACCCTTATCTACTACTACTAATTTGAATAAGAAGAATAAGAAGACAGGGAAAGGGAAAGCTGCGCGCGAAAAAAAAGCCGCGAACGGCCGCGCCAGTCAATGGCGCCTTTGAACAAAACCAGTCCTCCCGTTCCACTCCCCTCGGTAACATTCGTGGATGAGCTTCAAACCCCGGATCCTGATTGCCGAAGACGAATCAGGCATCGCCGACACGCTGCAGTACGTCCTCAAGAGCGACGGGTTCATTCCGGTCTGGTGCGCCACGGCCGAAGAAGCCATCGCCCAGTTCGCGCAGGAACCCCCGGCGCTGGCCATTCTGGACATCGGATTGCCCGATCTCAATGGTTTCGAGCTCTTCAAGCGCCTCCAGGCGCTCAACCAGTCCATGGGCGGCCCGGAGGTGCCCATGGTGTTCCTGACGGCCCGCAGCGACGAAATAGACCGCGTGGTGGGCCTCGAACTGGGCGCGGACGACTACATCGCCAAGCCGTTTTCGCCGCGCGAACTCGTCGCCCGCGTGCGGACTATCCTGCGGCGCAGCGCCAGAAACGGCGCAGGAGCCTCCACAGCGGGCGCGGCTCCAAACCATGGGATACCCCATCAAATCCAGGCCCAGACGCCTCCAGCGAGCTCACAGGCACCCGCACTGCCCTTTTCGCTCGACAACGAGCGCATGCAGATTCGTTATTACGGACGCCTGCTGGAACTCTCCCGTTACGAATACGGGTTGCTCAGACTGCTGGTGCAACGGCCCGGCCGCGTCTTCACGCGCGACGAACTGCTCGAACTTGTCTGGGACGATTCCAGCGACAGCTTCGACCGGACGGTAGACGCGCACATCAAGACCCTGCGCGCCAAGCTCAAGGCAATCGCGCCGGAAGTGGAGCCGATCCGCACGCTGCGCGGCACCGGCTACGCACTGAACGAAGAACTGCCCGCCAAGGCGTCGTGACCCGGCGCACGCGGATCTTCATCGGCATCCTGCTGATCTACACGGCGGGCATCGCCTTCCTGCTCTACCGCGTCGTTTCCGACATCGACCCGCGCTACCGTGAATCGGCCGAGGAATCGTTGGTCGAAACCTCGCAGTTGGTGGCCAGCCTGGTCGAGCAGGACGTGATCGCCGGTGCCATCAACACGGCGCGGCTCGAGCCTCTGTTCCGAACGGTCTACGCGCGCGAGTTCTCCGCCCAGATCTACAACCTGCACAAGAGCCGCGTCGAACTGCGCGTGTACGTCACCGACCGCAATGGCCGCGTGATGTTCGATTCGCTCGGCAGGCATCTCGGTGCCGACTATTCGCAGTGGGCCGACGTGAGCCGCACGCTCGCCGGCCTGTACGGCGCGCGCACCTCGCGCGATGTCGACGGCGACCCGCGCACTTCGGTCATGTACGTGGGCGCACCGATCCGCTGGAACAACGAGATCGTCGGCATGGTCAGCGTAGGCAAGCCGGTACAGAGCTTCGGCCAGTTCGTGGAAGACGCCCGCGTGCGCACCATCTGGGTGGGCGTCGGCTCGGCACTCGCGCTGCTGCTGCTCACGCTCATCGTCTCGATCTGGCTGGTGCGGCCCTTCGGCCTGATACGCGACTACTGGGCCTGGGTGCGCGCGCAGCGCAGCCTGAGCCTCGTGCGCATGGCGCGGCGCGCGGTCGACGGCGTACGCACCGGCTTCAGCGAAATGCGCGATGCCCTCACCGGCCGCAACTACGTGGCCGACTACGTGCAGACCTTTACGCACGAAGTGAAAAGCCCGCTCTCGGCCATCCGCGGCGCGGCCGAGCTGCTGCAGGAGCCGTCGATGCCGCATGCCGAGCGCGAACGATTCCTGAAGAACATCGAACGCGAGACGCAACGCATCCAGGAAATCGTCGACCGCATGATGGAGCTCACCGCGCTCGAGACGAGGCGCACGCTGGACCGCACAGAACCGGTGGTGCTGGCTTCGCTGATCGAGGACATCGCCGCCAGCGCACAACCCGCGGCAGCCAAGCGCAACATCAAACTGCTCGTGAACATCCGCGACGATGCCCGCACCGAAGGCGACCCCTTCCTGCTCCGCCGCGCCATCAGCAACCTGCTCGACAACGCCATCGATTTTTCACCGCGCGACAGCGAAGTTCTGCTCACGTTGGAAACGACGTCGAAGCTGGCCCGCGTGAGCGTGCGCGACCACGGCCCGGGCATTCCGGAATACGCGCAGGAAAAAGTCTTCGAGAAGTTCTATTCGCTCGCCAGGCCGCACAGCCAGAAGAAGAGCACGGGGCTGGGGCTGGCGTTCGTGAAGGAGATCGCGGCATTGCACCGCGGCCGGATCGATCTGGGCAACGCGTCGCGCGGTGGCGCCGTGGCGACGCTCACGCTGCCGTTGTTGTCACATCACTGAGGGTGGCCGATCAGCGCGCAATAGGCGCTGCGAGTTTCCGGACTCACAGCCCCGAGCGCCTGCAGGTACTGCGTCTGGTGCTGCCCGATCATGCGAGCCGACGCCACCGTCTTCGAGCGGCAATACCAGTGGCAGGTGTGCTGCATCAGGAACAGCTCGGCCGACATGGTGAAGGCTTTCGATTTAGGCGTGCGCCCGGCTTCGTTGCGCATCACGCCGGCAACGCCGCGTGCGTGGATGAGCAGGGCCTGGCGCACATCGAAGGTCGAACCCGGAAAGAATTGTGTGAACAGCGGAATGGCCACCGGCAGCTTGCTCACGCGCGTGGCGGGTTCGGGCATGCGCGAGAACTCGGCGGCGAAGCTGTCGAACTGGGCGGAGAGCTTTTCCTCGGTGGCGTCGAGCAGGTGCCAGATCTGCTGGCGGCGCTCGGCGTCGTCTTCGCCGAGGCAGCGCATGTAGCCGGAGGTGAGGCTCTCCATCAGCCTTTCGATCTGGTAGCGGCCGAGGTGGCTGGCCAGCAGCGCGATGCGCATGCGCTGTTCCCTGGACTTGAGGATGTAGAAGCCAGCGGCAAAGAGTGCCACCAGAGTAAGAATTTCCATGGATGCGTGGAGAAGAAAAAGAGAAGGCGGGAAGCAGCACCGAGTGTAGGCACCGCGACCCGCCTTCTCTTTTCAGCTTTGCGACTTACCGGAAGAAATCGAGGATCCTGTTGCGTTCTTCCGGTACTGGCGGCGCTCCGATGGGCGCACCCGTGAGTTCTTCGGCCGGCGGTGGCGGCGCTTCGCTTTCCAGACCCAGGCTCGCTACGTTGTGGCCCGGCGTGAAGTCGTCGAAGTACCACTCGCCATCGACGTTCACCACGCCAGGCGGTTCCGCGGGCTGCGTCACCGGCACGCCCTGCAGCGCGGTCTGCATGTAGCCGATCCAGATCGGCAGGCTCAGGCTACCGCCGGTTTCACCGCGCACGCCGAGCTGGCGCGGCGTGTCGTAGCCGATCCACGCGATGCCGACCATGGTCGGCTGGAAGCCCGCGAACCAGGTGTCGAATGAGTCGTTGGTGGTGCCGGTCTTGCCGTAGAGGTCGTCGCGCTTCAGGGCCTGGTGCGCCTTGAAGCCGGTGCCGTTCTTCACCACGCTCTGCAGCAGCGAATCCATGATGAAGGCGTTGCGCTGCGGAATGGCGCGGCGCGCTTCGTCGAGCACAGGCGGCTCGGTTTCCATGATGACCTTGTCCCTCATGTCGGTGACGCGCGTGACCAGGTACGGATTGACGCGGTAGCCGCCATTGGCGAACACCGAATAGCCCACCGCCATCTGCATCGGCGTGACCGAGCCGGCGCCCAGGCCCATCGGCAGGTTGGCAGGATGCTTGTCCTTGTCGAAACCGAACTTGGTGATCCAGTCTTGCGCATAGGGCGCGCCGATCGACTCCAGCACGCGCAGCGTGACGAGGTTCTTCGACTTCATCAGCGCGGTGCGCAGCGGCATCGGGCCTTCGTAGGTGCCTTCGAAGTTCTTC
This sequence comes from Variovorax sp. F042, assembly GCF_057814215.1. Taxonomy (NCBI): domain Bacteria; kingdom Pseudomonadati; phylum Pseudomonadota; class Betaproteobacteria; order Burkholderiales; family Comamonadaceae; genus Variovorax; species Variovorax sp. F042. The sequence goes on along the minus strand of NZ_JBVASX010000006.1, from coordinate 205,706 downwards.
GGCTCCCACGGCTGGCCGCCGTTGGCGCTGGCGTCGAAGTACAGCGGCGCGTCGTTCACCACGGTTGCGGGCGTGAAGCCTTTTTCAAGTGCGGCCGAGTAGATGAAGGGCTTGAAGCTCGAACCCGGCTGGCGCCAGGCCTGCGTCACGTGATTGAACTTGTTCTTGCCGAAATCGAAACCGCCGACCAGCGCCTTGATGGCACCGCTGCGCGGATCCATGCCGATGAAGGCGCCTTCGACCTCGGGCAGCTGCGTGATCTCCCAGGTGTTCTTCGGCGTCTTCGCCACGCGGATGACTGCGCCGCGGCGGATCTTGATGTTCGGCGGCGCCTTCGCCGCGAGGCCCGACTGCGCGGGCTTCAGGCCATCGCCCGTGATCTGGATGGTTTCGCCGTTCGCGCGCACGGCGCTGATTTCCTTCGCGTTCGCGTCGAGCACCACGGCCGCAACCACATCGCCGTTGTCGGGGTGTTCGGCCAGCGCATCGTCCACGGCTTCGTCGATTTCCTTCTGCTCGGTCGGCAGGTCGACGAACCTCTCGGGGCCGCGGTAGGGCTGGCGGCGCTCGTAGTCCATGATGCCCTTGCGCAGCGACCTGTAGGCAGCTGCCTGGTCGGCCGCCACGAGCGAGGTATAGACCTTCATGCCGCTGGTGTAGATGCTGTCGCCGTACTGCGCGTACATCATCTGGCGCACCGTCTCGGCCACGTACTCGGCATGGAGGCGGTTCGGATCGGCGGCGTCGCGCAGGTGCAGTTCTTCCTTCTTGGCTTCTGCAGCCTGGTCGGCGGTGATGAAGCCGGTTTCCTGCATGCGGTCGATCACGTAGAGCTGGCGCGCCCGCGCGCGGCGCGGGTTGGCCACGGGGTTGTTGGCACCGGGCGCCTTCGGCAGGCCGGCCAGCATTGCGGCTTCGGCGACGGTGACGTTCTGCAGCGGCTTGCCGAAATAGGTTTCGGCCGCGGCCGCAAAGCCGTAGGCGCGATTGCCCAGGTAGATCTGGTTCAGGTAGATCTCGAGGATCTGGTCCTTGGTGAGTTGCCGTTCGAGCCGCAGCGCCAGCAGGATCTCGTAGGTCTTGCGGCTCATCGTCCGCTCCGAGCTCAGGTACACGTTGCGCGCAACCTGCATCGTGATGGTCGACGCGCCCTGCTTGCGGCCGCCCTTCAGGCTGGCCACCGCTGCGCGCAGGAAGCCCTTGTAGTCCACACCGCCGTGGTCGTAGAAGCGCGCGTCTTCCACAGCCAGTACCGCGTCTTTCATGACCTTCGGAATGTTGGCGAAGGGCGTGAGGTTGCGGCGCTCTTCACCGAACTCGCCGATCAGCTGGCCTTCGGTCGAGTACACGCGCAGCGGCAGCTTGGGCCGGTAGTCGGAGAGCTCCGATACGTCGGGCAGCTTCGGATAGATGGCGACCACCGCGACGATGGCTGCGACCAGCACCACGAGCGCGCCGGAGCCGACCGCGATGGCGCCCCAGCCGGCAATGCGCTTCCATGGCGCGCGGGGTTCGTTGGACGCCGCATTGCCGTCGTCGGAAGGTTTGGAGCTTGAGCGTTTGAACATAAGAGTTGGCTGCTTACTGGCTAGCGAAAGGATTGGAGCCGCCGCGCGCTGCTGCGTTCCTGCATCGGGAGGTCGAGCGTGCCTTGCCGCGCAGCCTGCAGCGCGCAATGCATGGCATCGAAATACTTGTCGTGGTCGAAGGCGATCAGCAACAGGTCCACGCCTGCGCCGAGGGCGCGAACGGTGGCATCGCAAAGACCGCGGTTATAGGCTGCGCCCATCGTGAGATCGTCGGTGACGAGCAGGCCCTGGTAGCCCCATTCGCCTCGAATCACCCGCTGCACGATTTTGCGCGAGAAAGAGACCGGATATTCGGCGTCGAACTCTACAAGGATGACATGGCCGAGCATGATCGCGGCATCCGAATGTTTCGACACGTCTTGAAACGGCTTCCAGTCGTGCGCCGCGAGTTGGGCGACAGGCGTGCGCAGTTCGGCGGCGAAATGATGGGTGTCCTCGGCCACGCCGCCCAGGCCGGGAAAGTGCTTGAGCGTGCCGCGAACGCCTGCGGATTCAAGGCCCAGCTCGTAAGCGAGCGCCACCTGCGCAGTGATGGCGGGGTCGGCCGAGATCGCGCGTTCGTCGATGCGGGTGTGGAAGTCCCAGCGGCCCGGTGCGCGGCCGGGGCGCAGGTCGACCACTGGGCTGAAATTGAGCGTGATGCCAAGAGCCGCGAGCGCCTTGCCCTGTTGCGCGCCGTAGGCATGGGCGCGTTGTGTGAGCTCGTTGTCGGGCACATCGGCGTCGAGTAGCGAGGCGAGTGCAGGCTGGCGTTCGACCAGTGGCGAGAGACGCGAAACCGAGCCGCCTTCCTGGTCGGTTGCGACGATCAGCGGTGGCAGGCCGGCTTCGCGGCGCAATGCCTGCAGGCCCTCGATTTCATCGCGCAGTTCAGCGGCCGTGCGGCCCTTTACATTGCGGCCGGTTACGAAGATTCCGCCGATCAGCCCCTTCCTGGCCAGCTCTCGCAGGTTTTTCGCATCGTCGTACCCGACGATGAAATGCGCGCCCAGCGCCTGTGCGAGCGGGCCCTCCGATGCATTCACTTCGGCCCGGTGCTGGTGCGATGCCGCTTCGTTGCACAGGGCAGTCAGCAAGGCCGCGAACGCCAGGCCCAGAGCGACCGGGCGCAAGTTGCCCCGTGCAAACCGCCAGGCGATTGCGATGCCGGCCACCAGCATCGCCAACAGCAGAGGCAGTTCCCACGCGCGCATGAAGCGCAGATGCGGGTCCTTCAGGTGCCAGGCCCAGAACCACAGTGTGGCCAGGGCCAGCCAGCCCGATGCACTCGCGATGACCCGCAGCAGTCTCATGCCGCCTGCGCTTCCGGTGCCGGTTCCACGCGCCGCGAGAGCGCATACCAGTCGACCTTGCGCGTGACGAGCATCAGCGTGGCCAGCATGCCGAAGATCAACAGCGCGCCGAGCAGCAGTGCGTTGCTTTCGGAAGCCAGCAGGCCGTAGAGCGCGCCATAGAGCAGCGCCACGAAGGCGCCGAAGGACAGGCCGCGCCGCCAGCCTCCCAGCACCGCGCTGAAGTACACGGCCAGCAGCGCGACGCTCGCCGTGGCGGCACCCGCATATGCCATCCAGAACGCGAGCTTCTCCGACAGCGCGAGCAGCAGCAGGAAGAACAGCGCGATCGACAGGCCGACCAGGCCGTACTGGATCGGATGCAGGCGCAGCTTGCGGAACAGCTCGAACATGAAGGCGGCCATCAGCACCAGCCCGATGAACAGCGCACCGTACTTGCCGGCGCGCGTGCTCATCGAATACACGTTGATGGGCTGCGCGAGAGACACGTCGAAGGTCTGCAGCGGACCTATGTTCTGGCGTGCCTGGGTGGTGGCGGCTTCAGCGGCGTTGCCGCGACCCGAGAGACCCGCGCGTACCTGTTCGCGAGCCGAAGTCACGAGCGACGACACACGCCAGTGCGCGTCGAAGCCCTGCGGCGTCACGCTGCGCTCGGCCGCGAGAAAGCGACCGCCGAAGCTGGGGTGTGCCCAGGGCGAGGTCAGATGCGCGGTCGTTTCCTCGGCGATGGGCGCGATGGAGAGCGTGTCCTGCCCGACCAGGCCGAGCTTCATTTCAAACGCGATCGGTGTGCTGGCCTGCCATGCACTGAGCGCTGCACCGGTGAGCGGCGCGTGGATGCCGTCTGCAAACCATGCACCGTCGGCCAGGCCCGGCACGCGTTGCTTGAAGCGCAGTGTCTCGCTGCCCACCGTCATCGCGGGCGAGCCGTCGAGGCCACGAAGGTCGCTCACGTTGAAAGCAATGAAGGGAGCCTTGAATTCGATGCTCGAGTCGGACTCGCTGTGCGGCACGGCCTTCGGGTCGAAGGCCGTGAAGCCGCCAGTGAGCGCAGCGTTGAGCGTGTAGAACGGAATCTTGAAGATGCCGCGATAGCGCTCCTGCGGCGCCATCGTGCCTTCGATGTGCAGCTTGTCAGGGAACACCACGTGGGCCATTTCCTTGCTGCGCGGCTCCTGGCCGATCACCTTGCCCTGTGCGTCGCGCAGCGGCTCCATCCAGCGCTCCACATACGGCACCAGCAGCAGCGGGCCGACCATCGTCTGGCGGCCCGCATAGGTGGCGGCGAGCTCGTCGGCTGCTTCGCGCTGGCTCTCGCCGCGGGCGCGGTTGATCGAGTCGATCTCCCCCAGCGGAATGCACAGGAGCAACAGCAGGAAGAACAGGCCGGCGACCTTGGCCAGCACCGAGCTCTGAAGGGCCTTCAACAACTGAAGCATTTTTTCTCTCCTCGTCTGTAGCGAAGCCGCGATGCTCGCCGCGCGATCCGAAGGCCGTGTGAAGCGTGCGCGCCGCTTCGCTTCACACAGACTTCACAGAGCCGGGCTCGGGTGTTTTCGACTTCAAGAAGCCTTCCAACTGCCTTCTCGCGTGGTGCCGACAGTTGCGGCTGTGCAAGTTCGCACGGACAAGGACCCCCGCCATGGATGCCCACATCACCACCCCACGTCCCGGCCGCTGGCTCTGGCTCGCCACCGTGAGCCTGGCGACCGCGGGCTTCATCGCCATGGGCGTGCGCCCGGCGCATGCGCAGGAAGCCCCCGCCGGCCCGCGCCTGAAGACCGAAAGCCCTTATTTCTTCGTGAAGAGCGACGATCCCTCGGTCGACCGCCTGCCGTTGAAGGGCACCGAGGTCTCGGTGAAGATCTCGGGCGTGATCGCCGACGTGACGGTCACGCAGACCTACCGCAACGAAGGCCAGCGCGCCATCGAAGCGAAGTACGTTTTCCCCGGCTCGACCAAGGCTGCCGTGAGCGGCCTCAACGTGCGCCTGGCCGACCGGCTCATCACCGCGCAGATCCGCGAGAAGCAGCAGGCGCAGATCGAATACGACACCGCCAAGAAGGAAGGCAAGACCGCCGCGCTGCTCGAGCAGCACCTGCCCAACGTGTTCCAGATGAACGTCGCCAACATCCTGCCCGGTGACGACGTGAAGGTGGAGCTGCGCTACACCGAACTGCTGGTGCCGCAGTCGGGCAACTACCAGTTCGTGTTTCCGACCGTGGTCGGGCCGCGCTACAACTCGCCGCAATCGGAGAACGCGCAGGCCAAGTGGGTCGCGCAGCCCACGCTGCCCGCTGGCGTGGCGCCGAGCACGAGCTTCAAGCTCAAGGCCAGTATCGACACGCCGATGGGCATCAAGGAAATCCGCTCGGCCACGCACACCATCGACGTGAAGAAGAGCGACGAAGACCAGCACGCCGACATCGCGCTCAAGGCCGACGGTCGCCCCGCTGACAACCGCGACTTCGTGCTCGACTACCGCCTGGCGGGCGAAAAAATCGAATCGGGCCTGATGCTCTACAAGGGCCAAGGCGAGAACGCGGAGAACTTCTTCCTCGCGATGGTCGAGCCGCCCAAGGCCGTGGCCGCCAGCGCCATCTCGCCGCGCGACTACATCTTCGTGGTGGACATCTCGGGCTCGATGCACGGCTTTCCGCTCGACACCGCGAAGACGGTGCTCGAACGCCTGATCGGCGGGCTGCGCCCCAGCGACACCTTCAACGTGCTGCTGTTCTCGGGCAGCAACAAGATGCTCTCGCCCAAGTCGGTGCCGGCCACGCGCGCCAACATCGAACAGGCGCTCGCCACCATCCAGAACTACAGCGGCAGCGGCAGCACCGAACTCATTCCTGCGCTCAAGCGCGCGTACGCCGAGCCCAAGGAAGAAAACGTATCGCGCAGCATCGTGGTGGTGACCGACGGCTACGTGACGGTCGAGCGTGAAGCCTTCGAGCTGGTGCGCAACAACCTCTCGAAGGCCAATGTGTTCGCCTTCGGTATTGGTTCGTCGGTCAACCGCAGCCTGATGGAAGGCATTGCACGCGCCGGCATGGGCGAGCCCTTCATCATCACCGACCCGGTGCAGGCGCCTGAGCAGGCCGCGCGGTTTCGCCGCATGGTCGAGTCGCCGGTGCTCACCAGCGTGAAGGCCACTTTCGGCGGGCTCGATGTGTACGACGTGGAACCGCAGGCCCTGCCCGACGTGCTCGGCGAACGCCCGGTGATCGTGTTCGGCAAATGGCGTGGCGAAGCCAAGGGCCGCGTGATCATCGAAGGCCAGAGCGCCAGCGGCCCGTACCGCCAGGAAGTTCGCATCGACGACCGCACCCGACAGGACACCGCCGCGCTTCGCACGCTGTGGGCACGCCACCGCATCCAGAGTCTGAGCGACCAGGAAACGCTGGAAGGCGGCACGGCCTTCAAGGAACGCATCACCGAGCTCGGCCTGAAGTACAGCCTGCTCACGCAGTACACGAGCTTCATCGCCGTCGACAAGGTGGTGCGCAACGTGGCGCCGCAAGACAGCGTGGGCGTGAACCAGCCGCTGCCGATGCCGCAGGGCGTGAGCAATCTCGCGCTGGGCGCCGAAGTGCCGAGCACGCCCGAACCCGAATCGCTGGGCGCCATCGCCGTGGTGCTGTCGATGCTCGCGATGCTGCGCCGCCGTGCGCGCCGCAGCGACGCGCGTCGTTTCACTGCTTGAACAAAAGCAAAAGAGAGAGAAGAAAAATGTCTTTGGCAACGCTCGCCCACCGCCACCCGCGCATCGTGGACTGGGGCATCCACATCGACCGCACGCCGGCCGCCGGCTGGCTGGGGCTGCAATTCATCGCGCTGATGCCGACCTGGGTCTGGATGGTGCAGCGCATGCGCGACGGCTCCGACGATCCGATGGGTCTGCTGGCGCTGCTCGCCCTCGCAGCGCTGACCTGGAGCCGCCGGCATGAACTGCGCGCCTCGCCGCGGCTGGGCTGGCTCGCGCTGGCCGGCGCTGGCACCATGCTCGCGACGCTGCTGCGCACGGGGCTCGGCTTCGTGCCCGCGCTGCCGCCGCTCGCGGCCGGGCTGGTGGCCGTGCTGGCGCTGGCTTGCGGGCTGCTGGCTTTTCTGCCGCGCCGTGTAGCGGCGTTTCCGGTGGCTGGCCTTGCTGTGCTCGCGCTGCCGCTGCTGTCGTCGCTGCAGTTCTATGCCGGCTATCCGCTGCGCGTGCTGACGGCCGAAGTCAGCCGCTGGCTGCTGGCGCCGGGCTTCGACGTGGCGCGCGAGGGCACGAGCCTGATGATCGATGGCCGCCTGGTGATCGTCGATGCGCCCTGCTCGGGCGTGCAGATGGTGTGGCTCGGCTACTTCACGGCCTGCGCCGTCGCACTGTGGGCGCGCCGCAGCGACCGCGCCTTCATGCGCCGCCTGCCGATGGTCGGCCTCTTCGTGCTGGCCGGGAACATCGTGCGCAACAGCGTGCTGATCGCCTTCGAAGGCGCTGGCCATCCGCTTGCGCCGTGGGCACACAACGCGCTGGGCCTGCTGGTGCTGGCCGTGGTGTGCGGCGCCATCGCCCGCCTCATGGTGCCGGCGCAGTCCGAACCCCAAGCTGCCGAACACCCCATTCCAGGCCTGATCACCACCCAAGGAAGCCGCCATGTCGACACCGTTCTTTGAACGTTGGTTTGCAAACCATTTCATCAACCGCATCGGCCACAAGACAGCCTTTGCGCTGGCGATGGTGCTGTGCGTGCTGTGGTCGGCGACCGCGGCCATGCGCGCACCAGCCGAACCGGTTGCTGCAGTGATGTCGCACGAATGGCCTGGCGAGTGGGATGGCGTTCCGTTGCGCCCGCTGGCCCTGAGCGACGTGGAGCAGCGCTTTGCCGACCGCTTCCCCGGCGCCATCGGCCGCATGACCGACGGCACGCAGACCCTGGTGATGCGCGAAGTGGCGCAGCCCACGCGCATGCTGCACCCGGCGACCGATTGCTATCGCGCGTTGGGCTACCGCATCGAACAGGCGCGCCTGGAACGCGATGCACAGGAGCGCATGTGGCGCTGTTTTGTTGCGCAACGGCACGGCGCGCAAAAAATCCGCGTTTGCGAGCGCATCGTCGATGCCCGGGGCACTGCTTTCACAGACACTTCAAGCTGGTACTGGGCAGCGGCCAGCGGCCAATCCCATGGGCCGTGGCAAGCTGTCACGGTGGCAAAACCGATCTGACGATCCGAGAACGTGCCTTGAAGAAGATCCTGCGATTCGTGCTCTATGGCCTGCTGGCCTTGGTCATTACAGCGTGTGTAGCTATCTTTTTGATAGTCAAGCTGGCGCTCGCGCCGACTGCGGGTGAGTGGAGCACCACGGTGAAGACGGGCCCGCTGAATTTCGAGATCGGCATTCCGACCGCAGTGCGCGTGGCCACCTCGTCGTGGTTCGCGCCCTACCTCGACGGGCGCTCGCTCGACACCAGCTTCGGCACCGTGCGCTTCGCCTGGAAGCCGGCCGGCGAGCTGCTCGAGATGCAGTGCGCGCCTTGCAGTGCAGAGGTGCCGGCGCTCGGCACTCAGCCGATCAGGGTCGAGCGCCTGGTCGCCACCGTGAAGCGCGACGGCAACACGCTCAACGGCACCTTCGAGGCCACGCCCCAAGGCACAGACACCACCCGGCTGCAAGGCAACTGGGACGGCAGGCTCGCGCCGAAGAACATTCATCTGAACGCCAGCGTGCAGGACGCACCCATCGCGCGCTGGTACGCGGTGCTGGTGCCCACCCTGCCCGAACTGCAGCGCGCACGCATCGGCGGCACGCTGGCGCTGCGCGGCCAGTTCGTGCTGCCCGAGGCCACCTTCGCCGTGCAACCCGTCATCAGCCAGTTCACCGTCGAGGGGCTGGGCACCGAAGCCATGCTCAACGCGCGCACCAGTTGCGGCCCCTCGGCCAAGCTCGCCAACGACAGCTGGCTGGCGCGCGCCGTCATCGCCGCCGAAGACCAGCGTTTCTTCACCCACAGCGGCTACGACCTGACCGAGATCCTCGCGTCGATCGACAACAACCAGAAGCCCGGCCAGATCCGGCGCGGCGGCAGCACGCTCACGCAGCAGCTGGCCAAGCTGCTGGTGACGGGCAGCGACCGCACGGCCGAGCGCAAGCTGCGCGAGCTGCTCTACGCGGTCGAGATGGAGCAGACGCTGGGCAAGGCCCGCATCCTGCAGCTGTACCTGGACAACGCGCCCTGGGGCGGCAACATCTGCGGCGCCGAGGCCGCGGCGCGCCGCTACTTCAAGCGCAGCGCACGCACGCTCGAACCGGCGCAGGCCGTGTGGCTCGCCGCCATGCTGCACAAGCCGCAGGCCGTGCTCGAGCAATGGCGGCGCGACGGCCACATCGACGCCGACCGCATCAAGTGGGTTGCCGAGGGCATCCGCGGGATCAGCCGGAACCAGCGCGAAGCGCTGCTCAAGGGCGTGGCCGCGGCGAAGTTCACGGCGCCGGAGGCCACGCCATGAACACCAGGACACTGAACGTCACCGACATCGAAGCCATCGAGCGCGCCACCATCGCGGCCGTGTCGCCCGACCTGACCGAGGAGCTCGACGGCTGGCTGCTGCCCTTTGCCGGCGGCACCGTGAAGCGCGCCAGATCGGCCGTGCCGCTGCACCGCAGCGCGGTCGACCACGCAACGCTCGACCGCATCGAAGACCGCTACGACAGCCGCCAGGTCGTGCCCGCGCTGCGGCTGGCCGACGCGCCCTGCTTCGACGGGCTGCGCGCCGAGCTGGAGCGGCGGCACTACATCGGCGATAGCCCGACCTGCGTGCAGATCGGGTCGGTGCAGCGCATGCGGCAGGTGGTCGCGCCGGGCGGCGCATTGGCCGATGTCGACCGCGCGCCCGACGACGCCTGGTCGGCGCTGTTCCTCGGCGAGGGCTTCGATCCGGTGGACGGCGCCCATCGCGTGCGGATGCTGTCGCGGGCCAAGGGCACGCTCTATGCCAGCGTGCGCGAAGGCGGCCGCACGCTGGCGGCCGGCGCAATGGCGTTCGGCCACGGCTGGGCCAGCGTGCACGGCATGCGCACCGACCAGGCGCAACGCGGGCGCGGCCTTGCGGGGCGCGTGCTCGCCGGGCTGGCGCAGGCCGCATCGGCGCGCGGCTTCGAGCGGGTCTTCCTGCAGGTCGACGCACACAACCACCCGGCGCTGTCGCTCTACCGCCGGGCCGGCTTCGAGACGCATTGGAAGTACAGCTACTGGCAGCGCCAGCAGTGGCCTTGACGGGGCGGGTGGCGCGGCGGGCGCGTTAGTGCCACCATGGACGCATGATGAATGCCAACCACCACGCCAACCACCCCACCGATCCCGTCGCCACGCCGCGCGGCATCGACCACATCGTGGCCGGTGTTTCCACCAGCGACGGCGACGGCGTGAAACTCACCCGCGTGCTGCAGCAGCCCCTGCAGAAGCGGCTAGACCCGTACCTGATGCTCGATGCCTTCGGCAGCGACAACCCGGGCGACTACATCGGCGGCTTTCCTAACCATCCGCACCGCGGCTTCGAGACCGTCACGTACATGATCGCGGGCCGCATGCGCCACCGCGACAGCGAGGGCCACGAAGGGCTGCTCGAGAACGGCGGCGTGCAGTGGATGACCGCCGGCCGCGGCCTCGTGCACAGCGAGCTGCCCGAGCAGGAAGAAGGCCTGATGGAGGGCTTTCAGCTGTGGCTCAACCTGCCTGCCAAAGACAAGATGCGCGAGCCCTGGTATCGCGACGTCCAGAGCGAAGAGATTCCCGAGTTCACCACCACCGGCGGCGCGCACGTGCGCGTGATTGCTGGCGCAAGCCACGGCATCGAGGGTGCGGTGCGGCGAGAGCACACCGAGCCCCTGTACCTCGACATCACGCTGCCGCCGGGCGCCGAGTTCGCGCAGCCGCTGCCGGACGATCACAACGCGCTGGTCTACGTGTTCCGCGAATCGCTGTGGATCGCGGGCAGCGAAATTCCGACGCGGCGCATGGCGATCCTGGCCAACGACGCGGGCAGCGACGGCGTGGTGCTGCGCGCCGGCGCAACCAACCACAGCCCGGCGCGCGCGCTGCTCATCGCCGGCAAGCCGCTGCACGAACCCATCGTGCAATACGGGCCCTTCGTGATGAACACGCAGGAGCAGGTCAAGCAAGCCGTGCACGATTTCCAGAACGGCAAGCTGGGCTGAGCCTGTTCACCCCTGAAGCGACTGTGGCCGGCCAATCGAGGCAATAAGTCACGCCATGCGTTGTGCCCACGGTCGCGGTTCATCATTCTTTACGCAAGCTCACGCAGGGCTAACTGGCGCGACACAGAGCTCTTCCACACTTCGTCTCACCTGCTGCCCATCGGTGGCGGGCTTCTTCGAAAGGAAGCAACTCTCATGATTTCTCTTCGCCAACGCATCGTCTGGGCCAGCCTGCTGGGTTCGGCCGCCCTCGCCTCTTCGGGCGCCTTTGCTCAAGCGCCGGCCGCTGCTCCCTCCGCACCCGCCGCCGCGGTGGCCCAGGCCGACAGCGCCGCCGCGCCCAAGGCGCAGCACAAGCGCATGGACCCCGCCAAGCGCATGGAGCGCATGCAGGAGCACCGCGCCAAGCGTCTTGCCGCCCTGAAGGAAAAGCTCAAGCTCACTTCGGCACAGGAAGGCGCGTGGAGCTCCTTCACCACCGCGACGCAGCCGCCCGCCGGTCCGCGCCCGCACATGGACCGCGCCGAGTTCGCCAAGCTGACCACGCCGGAGCGCCTGGAACGCATGCAGACCCGTCAGGCCGAGCGCAGCGCGATGTTCGCCAAGCGTGCCGACGCCACGAAGACCTTCTATGCCGCGCTGACGCCCGAGCAGCAGAAGACCTTCGACGCCGAGACCGCGCACTTCGGCGGCCCCCGTGGCCACGATGGCCATCGCGGTCATGACGGCCACCGCGGTGCGCCGGCACCCGCCAAGGGCTGACCCCCGCCCGCGACGCGCCGGTGACGGCGCTGTCGAAGAAAAAGCCCGCAACGCTTTCGCGTTGCGGGCTTTTTCATTGACGGGCCGCCTTGCCGATTAGTCCGGCGTGCCGGTGCCGGCCTTGTCCGTCGGGTTGGTCACCACGTTCGGGCGCTCGCCCTTCTGGCCGAACTGCGGCTTGACCTTGCGCCCTGTCTGGCTGACTTCAGCGCGCGACATCTCGCCGGTCGGCTGCGGCATGGCGTTCGGCTGGTGGTTGATCATGGTCGTTGCCTCGCCCTTGGGCACCATCGTGGTGGCGTTGCTGCGGTTCTGAGCGCGGGCCTCGGCCCTCACCGCTTCGCGCGATGCGGGCATCGAGTTGTCGGGGCGCTGCGGCGGGTTGGCAACGCCGGCCGGCGTCATGGTGCTGGCTTCGCCGCCTGCCGAGGGATCGGGCTGGGCGGGAATGGACGTGGTCTGGGCCAGGGCGATGCCTGCCGTACCCAGCAGCGCGGCGAGAACCGTGGCGCGAAAAGTGACTTGCTTCATGGCTTGCTCCTTGTGGCTTGTATCGATATCGGTGGATGAAAACGCGGGCTGCTTTTCTCGAGCCCTGAATTCACCGTAGGAGCGGTGAAATCCCCGTCGTGTGGGGGTGCGGCAGGCCTGCCTGTAGGAGCCGGCCGCCATGGGGAGCCCGCCGCCGCGCAGCGAAAGGGGCGAATGGGTCCGAAGAAGGTGGCGCGTTCCTACAGTCAGCGCGCGCGGGGCCACGTACAACCCGCACAACGATGTCTTCTTCGCCCATTCCCGACGCCGCGGCGGCCATGCCGGTCTTGCCGACCTCGCTCAAGGTCATGACGATGAATACCCACAAGGGCTTCACCGCGCTCAATCGCAAATTCATCCTGCCCGAGTTGCGCGATGCAGTGCGCACCGTGGGGGCCGACGTCGTGTTCCTGCAGGAAGTGCTGGGCACCCACTCGCGCCATTCGCGCAGGGTGAACAACTGGCCGGAGGCGCCGCACTACGAATTTCTGGCCGACACCATGTGGCCGCAGTTCGCCTACGGGCGCAACGCGGTGTACCCGAAAGGCCACCATGGCAATGCGGTGCTCTCGAAATTCCCGATCGTGCATTTCCGCAACCACGACGTTTCGGTGAGCGGCCCAGAGAAGCGCGGCCTGCTGCACTGCGTGCTGCGGCTGCCGGGCCGCGTCGTCGACGTGCATGTGATCTGCGCGCACCTCGGGCTGGCCGAGGCGCACCGGGAGCAGCAACTGGAACTGCTGTGCCACATCGTGCGCGACGAGGTGCCGTCCGATGCGCCGTTGATCGTGGCGGGCGACTTCAACGACTGGCGCGGCCGCGCGCACGACATCCTGGAAAAAGGCGCCGCGTTGCGCGAGGTGTTCGTGCACGCCCACGGCCGCGCGGCCAGGACCTTTCCGGCGCGTTTCCCGGTGCTGCAGCTGGACCGCATCTACGTGCGCAATGCCGGCGTGCACGCGCCCGTGGTGCTGCCGCGCCGGCCGTGGTCGCACCTGTCGGACCACGCCCCGCTGGTGGCGGACATCGACCTGTGAGCGGGCAAGACATGAGCAACAACAACAACCGCTGGATCGGCGGCAACCGCATCGAGCTGCTGGAGAACGGCGAGGAGTTCTTCCCGCGCGTGTTCGACGCCATCCGGCAGGCGCAGCGCGAGGTGATCATCGAGACCTTCATCCTGTTCGAGGACAAGGTGGGCATGCAGCTTCATGCCGCCATGCGCGAAGCGGCGCAGCGCGGCGTGAAGATCGATGTGCTGATCGACGGCTTCGGCTCGCCCGATCTCTCGCGGGAGTTCATCGAAGGCCTGACATCGGCCGGCGTGAAGGTGCGTGTGTTCGACCCGGGGCAGCGCTTCATGGGCCAGCGGCTCAACGTGTTTCGCCGCATGCACCGCAAGATCGTGGTGATCGACGGCGCGCGCGCCTTCGTCGGCGGCATCAACTATTCGGCGGACCACCTGCTCGACTTCGGCCCCAAGGCCAAGCAGGACTATGCGGTCGAACTCGCGGGGCCGATCGTGGCGGAGGTCCATCAGTTCGTGCTGCGCGCCATCGCGCTCGGCGGCAAGGGCGCGGGTTGGTTCCGCCGCCGGCTGAAGCAGGCGCCGCGCGCCGGGCAAGTGCGCGCCGGCGAGGCCGAAGCCATGTTCGTCACACGCGACAACCGGCGCCACACCAACGACATCGAGCGCCACTATCGCGCCGCGATCCGGACGGCGCGCGAGCGCATCGTGATCGCCAATGCGTATTTCTTTCCGGGCTACCGCTTCATCAAGGAGCTGCGGCGTGCGGCGCGGCGCGGCGTGGACGTGCGGCTCATCCTGCAGGGCGAGCCCGACATGCCGATCGTGAAGACCGCCGCGAGCATGCTGTACCACCACCTACTGCACGCCGGCGTGCGCATCTACGAATACTGCGACCGCCCGCTGCACGGCAAGGTCGCGCTCATGGACGACAAGTGGAGCACCGTGGGTTCGAGCAACCTCGACCCGCTGAGCCTGTCGCTCAACCTGGAAGCCAACGTGATCGTGCGCGACGAAGCCTTCAACAAGGTGCTGTGGGAGCGCATGGACCAGTTGATGCAGCACAGCTGCAAGCAGGTGGAGGCGGCCGACCTCGCCAGCGAATGGAGCGGCTGGCGGCTGGTGCGCAGCTTCTTCGTCTTCCACATCCTGCGCTGGTATCCGGCCCTCCTGGGCCGCCTGCCGCGCCATGTGCCGCGCCTGACGCCGGCCGAGGCCACCGACCTTGCGAGCCGGCGCGACACCGGGCGCAGCAATCCGGCCGGCGGTGCTACGCAGACGGAAACCGCCTGAGCGGAAAGGCCGTATCGCAATGAGCACGATGGCACTCTCCCGCCACAGCTGGTGGCCCTGGGCCCGCCGCGCGGCGATGTGGGGCTTTTTCGCGCTGATCGCCTGGCTGCTCGTGCGGCAGGCGCGCACCATCGATTGGGAAGAGGTGCTCGACGCCATTCGCGCGCTGCCTCTCATCTTCCTGCTCGCGGCCGGCGCGCTGGTGGCCTGCAGCTTTGCGCTCTACAGCACGTACGACCTGCTGGGCCGGCACCTGACGCGGCACCGGCTCGGCACGGGCACGGTGATGGGCGTGACCTTCATCAGCTACGCCTTCAACCTCAACCTCGGTTCGCTGGTGGGCGGCGTGGCGTTCCGCTACCGGCTCTATTCGCGCCTGGGGCTTGCGAACGACACCATCACGCGCGTGCTCGGCTTCAGCATGCTGACCAACTGGCTTGGCTACCTCGTGGTGGCCGGCACGGCCTTCTGCTTCTGGCCGATGACGCTGCCGCCCAGCTGGAAGATCGACGGCGAGGGCCTGCGCATCCTCGGCGCGGTGCTGCTGATGGCGGCACTGGCCTACCTGGTGCTGTGCGCCACGGCACAGGGGCGCACCTGGCGCGTGCGCGGCCATGCTTTCAAGGTGCCGGGGCTGCCGATGGCGCTGCTGCAGCTGGCCATGTCGTGCACCAACTGGTCGCTGATGGGTGGCGTGATCTGGTTCCTGCTGCAGGGGCAGGTCGGCTACGCGCAGGTGCTCGCGGTGCTGCTGGTGGCGGCGGTGGCAGGCGTCATCACGCATGTGCCGGCGGGGCTCGGCGTGCTCGAGGCGGTGTTCGTGGCGCTGCTCGCGCACGAGGTGCCACAAGCGAAGCTGCTCGGCGCGCTGCTGGCCTATCGCGGCCTGTATTACCTGCTGCCGCTGGTGGTGGCCACGCTGGGCTATCTGGTCACCGAAGCGAGGGCCAGGCGGCTGCGCGTGCCGGCGAGGCCAGGGCGCTAGAAGTGGTAGGTGTAGCGCAGCCGGTGCATCTCACGATGTGACTTCTGAATGCATGAAGTGGGAATAAGTCGGCATCATTGGTTTCCGCCGCGTTCGATATTCGATCAGCACGTAATTTCCACATCGGAAAGCGGGACTTGATCAACAAAAATGCGGAGTCAGGTTTGCTGCACTGCAACATCTGCAGCCAGCGAAGCCTATAGTGGTCCGACCTCCTACAACCGCCTTCGAGCGCACCGCCTCACATGTCGTCTCTTACCTCCGCCGCCCGTCTGGCCAATCCGCTCATGCAGTGGCTCGACCTGGCGCTCAAGACCAACGAGATGCTGCTGTCCTCCGGCTCGGTGATCCGCATCCGGACCGAGCGCATCGCCAAGGCCGGGCTCGCGCCTAGCGCGGCCGACCTGGCGGAATTCCAGCTCATGGGCGACGAGAAGCTCGCGGCTGCGAGCGAATCGGGCATTGCGATGGTGAAGCAGTGGCACCGCAGCCATTTCTCGCTCGCCAACCGCGTGCTGCAGCAATGGGTTCAGAGCACGACGGCTTTCTTCTCGCTGGCGGGCAGCGTCACGCCGGCCCAGGCGGCAGCGCATGGCGACGCATTCGTGCAGTCGGCAGCCGGCACGGTCAACGCAGCGAGCCAGTTCCCAGGCATTGCGGTACGCATAGCGCGCGAAGGCCTCAAGCCGATTCACGCAGCAGCCACCTCCAACGCCCGCCGGCTGGCCGAACTGGAATCCTGATCGAGCGAGCCGCTCAGGGCTTTGCCGGCACCAGCGTCAGCAGGGTGATTTCAGAAGGCGCGCCAAAGCGCTTCGGCGGGCCCCAATAGCCGGTGCCCCGGCTCACGTACACCCACATGTCGTGCAGTCGGTGCAGGCCCGCCGTAAAGGGCTGCTGCATCGGCACGAACAGGTTCCACGGAAAGAACTGGCCGCCGTGCGTGTGGCCCGACAGCTGCAGCTGGTAGCCGGCAGCTGCAGCCAGCACCGCGCTGCGCGGCTGGTGCGCGAGCAGCACGCGCGTGTGCACCAGCGGCGGTGCGTCATGCAGCGCCAGGTGCGGATCGCTGGCATGCGCAGCATCGAAGTGCCCGGCGGTGAAGTCGGTCACGCCGGCCAGCACCAGCGCGCTTTCGAACAGTTCTTCGTCGGTCTGCGCGCCGCGCACGTTGCGCGTCTGCAGCACCACGTGTTCATTGAGCAGCACCTTCAGGCCCAGCCGGCGCAGCTCATCGATCCAGGCATGCGCGCCCGCGTAGTACTCGTGGTTGCCCGTGACCACAAAGGTGCCGTGGCGCGCGCGCAGCCCGGCCAGCGGCGCGATGTGCTCGCGCAGTTCAGGCACCGTGCCGTCGACCAGGTCGCCGGTGATTGCGATGGCGTCGGCGCCGAGGCGGTTCACCGCATCGACGATGCGTTGGATGTAGGCGCTGCGGATCGTCGGCCCCACGTGGATGTCGCTGAGCTGCGCGATGGTGAAGCCTTCGAGCGCCTGCGGCAGGCCCTGGATGGGCACGTCCACCCGCTTCACGCTGGCCGTTCGGCGCGCATTGAGAAAACCGATTACCGACGTGGCCGTGGCCATCGTCAGCACCGCCAGCGCGCTCCATGGCTGCAGGGCGTTCCAGTGCACCTGCACGCCGCCCAGCGCACTCGCGAGCCAGGTCAGCAGCAGGCCCGCATCGCGCACCAGCGTCAGCACGAACATCGACGAGAACCAGCCCATGCTGATCAGGCCGACCCACTTGAGCACCTCGCCCGCCGATGCGTCGCGCCCGATGCGGCGCGATGCGAAAGGCAGCGGAATCGTCACCGCCGACACCACCAGCGCGAGCAACGCCAGCGGCCATGCGGGCGTGAGCATGGCCAGCGCGGGCAGCAGGCGCAGCGCTATATAGACATGCAACAGCGCGGTCAGAGCGCTCAGGGGACGGATCGGCATCGGGGCAATGGGTTCGGGCACTGCCCGGGATACACCACCTGCAAGGCGCATGCCGCGCATTCAAGATACCGGGAGACGCCGCAATCGCTATTTTTTCTATAGCGCAAGGCGCCCGGATAGCAGGCGTTATGGCCTGGTGGAGCTAACAAAGCGGGTGCCGGCCGGATGCGGTGCCGGCGCCCACTTTCGCCGCGCTACTGCACCGTGCGCGTGCTGGCCGAAGCCATGTCGGTGCCCGCCGGCCAGACGAAGGTCGCCTTGGTCGGCGCGCCCTGCAGAACGTGCAGTGGCTGCTTCAGCACCTGGCTGCCGATCCGCGCCTCGACCTCGTAGTTGCCCGGGTCCAGCCGCGCCACCATGAACGGGCCGCCCGACACCACGTTGTCGAGCAATGCGACGCCGCTGCTGTCGCGCACCGTCACGTGCACATTGGCCGCGAAGTCGGCGCCTTTGCTGTCCTTGACAGCGAATTCGAAGGTGGCGGGCCAGCGCGGCGACACCGTCTCCATCAACTGGGCCTCGTCGCTGCCGATGCCGCCGCTCATGTACTCGACGCCGTGCGCCATGTATATCGGCGGGTTCACCGCCGCCTGGGCCGACGAAAGCGCGCCGAGCAGAACAGCGCCGCAGAACACCGCGGCCGCCAGCGGCCGCATCGTGCGCGATGATGGAAAACGGGGGGTCATGGTCTGGATCCTTTCCTGGTCGTCGTGGCGAGAAGCCACGGTGCCACTGTGCGGCGCGTGACTTAGGAAAGGCTGACCGGCCTGCCAGGCCGGGTAGCGGAGCGGCCGACCGCTCAGCGGGCGGCGGAAGTTTGCGCGAGGGCCTGCGTCTGCGGCAGCGCCGGCGTCACCGAAGCCATGTCGAAATTCGACGGCCAGACGAACGAGGTGCGCGCCGGCATGCCGGCAATCACCACCAGCGACTGCGTCAGCGTGAGACCGCCGAGCGTCACGTTCACGTCGTAGGCGCCCGGATTGAGGCGCGCCAGCATGTAGGGGCCTTGCGACTGCACGTCCATCACGACCTGGCCGGTGTATTTCTGGCGCACCTCGATCAGGGCCTTGGCCGGAAAGCCGGCCACCTGCGCGCCCTTGCCGTCACTCACGCCGAACTCGATGGTCGCGGCCCAGCGCGGCGACACCATTTCCATGAATGCGGCTTCATCCCTGGCGGCGCCACCGCACATGTATTCGATGCCCTGCGCCACCTGGATGGGCGGGTTCGAGAACGCATGGGCCGAAGTCACGGCCCCGAGGAATGCTGCTGTACCGCCCAATACCAGCGCGGCCAGGGGCCGGCGGAGACGCGTAGGGTTCATTGCTGTGTGGTCCTCGATCTTGCGTGACGTGAAATCCGTCGAGGATTTTGCTTAGCAAGAGTCGGGCTAGATATAGCGTTTACGAGGAACGATCTTCGGATTGGAACTGAATGCTATTGTTTTCATAGCTGATGACGGCCGTGTGACGCGCGTGCGGGCTACTTTTATTAACAGACCTCACGGAAACCCTGATCCGTGCTTTTTCGCCGAGTCATGCGGCGTTTTGGCGTCTGAATCCGCAAACGTGCAGGGGTGCGCGCCTACAGCGGTGCATCGCGGCGCGCGATATGAACTGCTGAACGGACACACGGAGCTTCAGCCATGACCCTCGAATCGACGATCGAAGAGTTCAAGAAAGTGGACGCCCAGCGGGCGGATTACCCGGGCGAGCACTTCGTGGTGCTGGGTGCGGGCGTATTGCTGCTGCTGGCGGCGGGCCGCAGCCGGTCGTTCCTGACGCGCATCGTGGCGGGCGCAGCGGGCGGTGCGTTGATCGGGCGCGCGGCCAGCGGCACTGGCGGAATCGCAAAGCTGGCGGGGACGTTGCAGAGCGGGGGCCTGGCATGGCCGCGGCACTGAGCGGGCGGCCGGAAACCGGCCTCGGGTCGCAACGCTATTGGGCGCCGTGCCTGGCGTTGGCATTGCTGGCGGTGTTCCTCTTCTACGTGGCACTGACGGACTTGCTGAGGGAGCGCGCGGCGCGAGCGCCTGTCCAGGCGGCCATGGTCCCTGCGGTCGTTCGGCAGCCGCCGGCGACCGCTCGCTCCGGCGATGCACTACCGGCGAGTTCGGCTGCCCTGCCCGTTCGGGCATCCGCCTTGCCGGCCTCGCCATCCACCCCTTCCGATGTGTTGCCAGTAGCGGCAGCGCCTGCTCGCTCTACGGTGACCAAGTGCGTCACGCCTTCCGGCACGGCCGAATATTCAGACGGCCCCTGCACCGAAGGCTCGCAGGTCTCGACTCTGCACCTCCAATGACAAGCGCCCGGCAGGACGTGTCCGCGGCGCCCGAAGCTAAGGCGAAATCGCTTCGCAAAACTCCGCCGTAGTGGCCACGGTCGCCTGTCTTGGAAAGATCTCGCGCAACAGGAACTCGTTCACCTTGGCATCCGGATCGGCGCACGCGTCCGACAGGACGATGACCCGATAGTCGAGGTCGTGCGCCTCGCGAACCGTGGAAAGCACAACGCCACTGGTGTGTACGCCGGCGAGCACCAGGGTTTCGATGCCCGCGCGCTGCAGTTGGGCGTGAAGGTCGGTCGTCGAGAAGGCGCCCACCCGCGTCTTGCGAACAATGATGTCGCCCGGCGCGACGCCCAAATCCGGATGGACGGCGGTCGATGGGGAATCGAGATGCATATGGGCGCCCGCCGCCTTGACGCGCGCGCCCATGGCGCTGTGCCTGGGGAAGCGCTCGAGGTCGGCCGCATCGAAAGCCACGCGCACGAAGCCCACCTTCGCGCCTCGCGAGCGCATCAACTGCTGTACCGGCATGATCTTCGCGAACAGCGTTGCCGGATCGGGAAGGAAGCCGAGGATGCCGGGCTGGTAGTCCATGACCAGCAGCGCCGATCGCTGGATCTCTGCGGTTGAAAGCCTGTTCATGGCACTGCCTGGGCCTAGATGTAGAGACGCTCGAGCGCGTCCCATTGGGGTTTGCCGACGAGGCGCTGGCGCTCGGCGAAAGGGGCTACCAGCGCGGGATCTTCCTCCAGGCGCTTGTCGTCCCGCAGGGCGGTGAGCGCTTTCTGCATGCCGGCCACCGCGCCCTGCAAGGCGGCGTTGGCGTAGAGCACGAAGCCGTAGCCCAGCGCGCCCAATTCCTGCGCACCGAAGGTCGGCGTCTTGCCGCCGATCACCATGTTCATGAGCTGCGGCTTGTTCAAGCGTTGCGGCATCGCACGCACTTCGTCGGCCAGTGTCACGGCTTCGACGAACAGGATGTCGGCGCCGGCCTCGCTGAACTTCTGCGCGCGCTCGATGGCGGCCTCGAAGCCGTGCACGGCGGCCGCATCGGTGCGGGCCATGACGAGCAGGTCGCTGTCCTGCCGGGCGTCGACAGCCGCCTTGATCTTGCCGAGCATCTCGTCGGTGTCGATCACCGCCTTGCCCGAGAAGTGGCCGCAGCGCTTGGGGCTGACCTGGTCTTCGAGCTGGATGCAGTCTGCCCCTGCCCGCTCGAGCACGCGCACCGTGTGGCGCACGTTCAGCGCATTGCCGAAGCCGGTGTCGGCGTCGACCAGCAGCGGCAGGTTCACCGCGTCGCGGATGCGCGCCGTGTGCTCGGCGATCTCGTGCAGGCCCATGAAGGCCTGGTCGGGCAGGCCGAGGTACATGTTGGTGACGCCCGCGCCGGTGATGTAGATCGCCTCGAAGCCGAGGTCTTCGATCACGCGTGCCGACATCGCGTTGAACGCGCCCGGCACCAGCACGCTGCGGCGTGCCTCGGCCAGCCGGCGCAGGGTTTTCTTCGGAGATTCGTTGGTCGTGCTCATGGGGTTCTCAGTCTTCCTTCATGCCGGTGGCCTTCACGACGCCACCGAGCCTTGCGCGCTCCTCGTCGACGAACTTGGTGAAGCTCGCACGAG
Source organism: Variovorax sp. F042 (assembly GCF_057814215.1). NCBI lineage: Bacteria > Pseudomonadati > Pseudomonadota > Betaproteobacteria > Burkholderiales > Comamonadaceae > Variovorax > Variovorax sp. F042. Next base: position 184,169 of record NZ_JBVASX010000006.1, on the reverse strand, counting down.
TGCCGCCGATGGGCTCGATGCCCATGTCCTTCAGGCGCTTGGCCGTCTCCGGCGACTTCATGGCTGCGTCGATCGCAGCGGCCATCTTGTCGAGGATGGCGTCGGGCGTGCCGCGCGGCGCGTGCACGCCGGCCCAGTGCGCGATGCGGATCTCGGGGAAGCCCTCTTCAGTCGCCGTCGGCAGCTCGGGGTAGGCCGAGATGCGCTGCGTCCACGTGCCTGCCAGTGCCTTGAGCTTGCCGCTCTTGATGTACGGCAGCACCACGATGCTGGCCTCCGACGTCGCCTCGACCTGGTTGCCGAGCACCGCGGTGATCGACTCCGAGCCGCTCTTGTAGGGCACCACGTCGAGCTTGCTGCCGTACTTCGTCTCGAGAATGCCTTCGACGAAATGCGGCGTGCTGCCGGTGCCCGCCGTGGCCCAGTGGAAGCCGTTGCCAGCTTTCTTCGACGCGGCGACGAACTCCTTCAGATCCTTGTAGGGCGCGTTGGCCGGCACCACCACCACCGAGGGCGCCAGCGCGATCATGGCCACCGGCACCAGTGCCTCGTCTTTGTAGGGCATGTTCTTCTTGATCATGCTGTTCGACACCACGCCGGCCGCGCTCACCAGGAAGGTGTAGCCGTCGGGCGCGCTCTTGGCGACCACGTCGGCGCCGAGGATGGCGCCCGCACCGGGCTTGTTGTCGATGATCACCGGCTGGCCCAGTTGCTTCGATGCTCCTTCGGCCGCGGCGCGCGCCATCAGGTCGTTGGCACCGCCCGCAGAGAACGGCACGACCAGCCGGATCGGCTTGGTAGGCCATGTCTGTGCCTGGACGCTCAGAGATAGCGTGCAAGCCAGGGCGGCGGCAGTTGCGCATGTCACTGCAGAAAGGCGACGGAAGTTCACGGTTGGCTCCTGGTTATTTGGGAAAGCAAGACCACGGGGGGTCTTATCCAGGGTGCGCAAGCGCTATGCCATAGACCGGATTCGCAAGTCGTTGGATATAAGTCATTGATCCAAAAGGAATTTGTGACTTTCTTCGGTGGTTTTTCAATGCGCGATGTTTCAGATTCATTTCACTTTTGAAACCATAGAATTCGCCGAATGAACGCACTCGTCCTGCCACCTGTCCATTCGTCCGCTGTGCCTCGCCGGCCTCGCATCGTGGCCGTGGCTCGCCACCGACTGGGCCGCGTGCTGGTGCGGCTGTTACCCGAGGTGGCGGCGCAGGCGCAAATCGAACTGGTAGGTCTTGCCTTCGACGAGGCCGTCGAAGCGGTGCGCGAACTGCATGCGCGCGCACCGGTCGATGCGGTGGTGGCGGCAGGTGCCAGCGGCGAATGGCTGCGCCAGCATCTGGACATCCCGGTGGCCATGGTGGAGGTACGCGGCTTCGACCTGATGCGTGCGCTGGCGGCCGCGCGCGCCCTCTCGCCCCGGGTGGGGCTCGTGTCGTTCGACGGTCCCTCGGAGCATCTGGCGCAGCTCGACGCGCTGTTCGGCATGGGCATCGCCCAATTCAGCTATCGGGGTGCCGACGACGCCCCCGCCTGCGTGGAGGCGCTGCGCGCGGCTGGCGTCCAGGCAGTGGTCGCGCCCGGCCTGGTCGCCGACCTGGCCGAGCAAGCCGGCATCGCCAGCGTGCTGATGTATTCGGACGATGCCGTGCGCCAGGCGCTTCAGGACGCCATCCATCTTGCGCGCCACAGCCTTGCCGAGCGGGCGCGCCACGAACGGCTGAACACTGTCCTCGGCCAGCTGCAGGACGGCGTGGTCGCGGTGGACTTGCAGCAGCGCATCGAGGCGCTGAACCCGGTCATGGCGGAACTGCTGGGAGCCTCCGTCCAGGAACTGGCGGGCCGCGTGCTGGGCGAAGTGGAGCCCGTGCTGGACCTCGGCGCCACGCTGCGCCTGCGCGAGGCCCCGGCCGAGGAGGTGCTGCAGATCGGCATGCGTACGCTGGTGGTCCGGCGCGCGCCGGTCATCGAAGGCGGCGAGGTCACCGGCGCGCTGCTCGTGTGCCGCGACCCGGCGGTGATCCAGCGCGCGGACCGCCACCTGCGCGCCAACCAGCGGCAGCGGGGCGCTCCCACGCGATACCGGCTTGACGCATTCACAGGCAACAGCGCCCTGGCGCAGCGCGTGCGCGAGCATGCTGCGCAATGCGCCTCAAGCGAGGCCACGGTCCTCATCGTCGGTGAGAGCGGCACTGGCAAGGAGCTCGTGGCGCAGGGCATTCATACCGCCAGCCGGCGAGCGACGCAGCCGTTCCTGGCCGTGAACTGCGCCGCCCTGGGAGAGAGCCTGCTGGAGAGCGAGCTGTTCGGCTACGAGGAAGGCGCCTTCACTGGCGCGCGGCGCGGCGGTAAGACAGGCCTGGTCGAAGCCGCCCACACGGGCACTCTGTTTCTCGACGAGATCGGCGACATGCCGCTGGCGCTGCAGACCCGGCTGCTGCGCGTGCTGCAGGAGCGGGAGGTGCTTCGCCTCGGGGCGACCGCTGCCGTGCCGGTGGACCTGCGCGTGATCGCGGCCACACATGCCGACCTGGCGTCCCAGGTGGAGCGCGGCCTCTTCCGGCGCGACCTGTACTACCGGCTCGCGGTGCTGCGTATCGAGATGCCTCCCCTGCGCGATCGCGAAGCCGACATCGCACTCCTGGCGGCCGAACTAATGGCCCGCCGCGCCGGCAGGGCTGGCGTACCGGCAGCGCAGGCATCGGCCTGGCTCGCCGCTTTGCTGGAACTGGCCGCGGGCTACGGTTGGCCCGGCAACGTGCGCGAGCTGGAGAACCTGGTCGAGCGCCTGCTGGCTTGTCACAGCTACCTGGCGCCCGCCGGCAACCTGGACCGGGCCCGTCTGCTGGAGGTGTTTCCCGAATGCACCCAAGCTCGCCCGGCGCCCGTGCGCGAGCGCCTGCTGAAGGGTGCGCGCCGCGCCGCTGAACTACGTCGCGTGCGCGAGGTGCTTCAATCGGTGCAGGGCGACCAGGCCAAGGCCTGCGCCGTGCTCGGCATCAGCCGCGCCACGCTGTGGCGGCGGCTGCGCGATGAAGAGTCGGCGACGGACGCTGGTCCCACGCCAAAGAAAACGCGCGCCTAGCGGCTTTGTAGGTTCTCAAATTTGTTGAGGAATCGTGATTAGGGCCATCAACAGCGATGCGCAACAAGATGAAGCGCATCCTCAACCAGACTGCGGCGGGCGGAAACCGAGGCATCACCGGAAGCGTTTCGCCGAAGGATGCGATGAAGCTGGGCAAGGCCTTCGTCGGACCGGAGCATCGTCCGATGTCGAACGGCAAAGGCCTGGTGTCTGCCGATGGCAAGCGGACTTTCCGCTTCCCGGCAGAGAAAAGGGGTTTCGACAGGGTCAACGGTCGGCCGTGGTCAAGAACTGGAAAGCAAGTCAACGTCGAAACGAAAAACGCCGATGGCGATGTCGTCGGCAATGTCCACCTGGATGTGCACTGACAGAGAACAATCATGCGAAAAGCCAAGTACCAACTCGTCCTGCGGGAGATGTCATCGACAATGACCGATCCGCTCGAGCAATGGCGCCCCCGAACGCTCGAGGACACCTACACCACGCTCGACCTCGACGTCTCGATGAGCGACGGTGCACGAGGCAGCAATCTGTTCTGCGTGAAGGTTGCGACACCCGAGGCCCTGCGCCGCCGGGCCAAGGGCTTCTTGATCGCTGAGCACCGCGTGCTGGTGGTCGAGAAGTTCGACTACGAACTGCTCAGGCAGACGATCGAGGATATCCTCGAAAAATGCACGCGTGACACCTGGGAAGACTCGTGCGCTGCGCTACAGCGCTATTTCGCGTGGGAGTACGAGGATTTCGCGCACGAGGATTGACACGGCCCCGGCTGCCACGAGGACGAGCGTCTGCGCTTCAATCGCCTCCGTCCGAACCAAGAAACAAGACGCCCATCGAGACAGCCACTTCAAAGCAACATGGACCTATTCAGCGCGGTCAGGGTGAGTTCGAAGGCGCAGCAAAACAGCGCGATCAACGGCAAGTGCGGCGTCATTCTGGGTATTTCACCAACCGCCGAAGGCAACTGGTACGCTGTTTCCATAGACGATCAATCGTGGATGGTCTTCGAGAGTGAACTTCAAGATACTGGCTCGAAAGCCGCTCCCGACGACATCTACCCTCCGCCACGCGCAGGCTCCGAATTTGTCCCATGACCATCACTGAACTGTCTCTCGCCGCCTGACCGCTTTCTTATGGCAGCAGAGTTCTACGTTTCATTCCGGGACACTGGATGGCTCCCGAGGCATGCTGAAGGGCTGTCGGCGCAGATCAGAATGCTCCCGACTTTCTCGAAGACCGATGGCAGCGAGTATTGGTTGCAGGGGTTTGAAGACAGGGCTGCGAACGGTCGTTGGACCTATGACGTCCGGATCTTTCTGCAGGACTCCAATCAGAGATCCTGCTGGAACTTAGTAGCCGTCCTCCTAGTATCCAGGCGGACCTGCTCAGATTCCTCTCCTGGCTCAGAAGCCGGACGGAAGTTTCCGTCACCGACGAGGACGGAGAGCCCATCGGCTGGTAGCTGCGAAACATGAGACTGACCAATGCTATCGTGCCGGCCAAGTCACTCGGTGGCATTGCTCTTCGGACCTCCATCGACACGGTAATCGATGGCCTCCGGAACCACCATGTGCTGGAAGTCTTCGAGGGTGCCGTATCCATCGACGATGGATTGATCACCATCGGCCATGGCGAGAACCGACTGATCTACTCGGTGATGTGCAACTCCAGGTTCGAAGGCCGCTATGAGGGCAAGCTGTGGGCCGGAATGACGGTCAGTGAGGTCTTGAAGAACTCTACTACTCAAGTAGCGTGGGGAGGAGCAGTGGTGGTGGACGGGATCGAAGGCATTGGCTTGCCACTGCCTGATGGCTTCGATGACTTCGATCAACTCAGGGATCACCTGCCGCTGGACCATGTGTTCGAGTACCTGTCCGTCTTCTTGATCTGAAGGGTGATCTACTCTGAGAACCTACAAGATCAAACGTCGATATTCGCCGCCCGCAGCGCGTTCTGCTCGATGAACTCGCGACGCGGCTCCACTTCGTCGCCCATCAGCATCGTGAACACGCGGTCGGCTTCGATCGCGTCGTCGATCTGCACGCGTAGCAGGCGGCGCACGGTCGGGTCCATCGTGGTTTCCCACAGCTGCTCGGGGTTCATCTCGCCCAGGCCCTTGTAGCGCTGGCGCGAGGTGGCGCGCTCGGCTTCGCCGATGAGCCACTTCATGGCCTGGCGGAAGTCGTCGACCTTTTCTTCCTTGGCGCGTTCGCCTTCGCCGCGCTTGACCAGCGCGCCTTCGGGGCTCAGCAGGCCGCGGAAGGTGTTGGCTGCTTCGGCGAGCGCGGCGTAGTCGGCGCCGTGCACGAAGTCTTGCGTGAGCACGCTGCTCTTGATGTTGCCGTGGTGGCGGCGGCTGATGCGCAGCAGCGGCTTGTCGGTGCGCGCGTCGAACTCGCTGCTCACCTCGGCCGGAATGCCGGTGGTGTTGAGCTCACGCAGCTTGGCCTGCAGCGCCACGGCCGATGCCTCGGCGGCGGGCGTGGTGTCGAGGTCGAGCGCCACGCCGTCGGCGATGGCGCGCAGTGCTTCGGCGTCCATGAAGTTGCGCAGGCGCGCGATCACGGCCTCGGCCACCTGGTGCTTGCGCGCCAGCTCGCCCAGGGTATCGCCGCTCAGCGTGGTGGAGTTAGCGCCGCCGGTCTGCAGGCTCGCGTCTTTCAGCGCCACCTTGAGCAGGAAGGCGTCGAGCGCGGGGCCGTCCTTCAGGTACTGCTCTTCCTTGCCGACCTTCACCTTGTACAGCGGAGGCTGCGCGATGTAGATGTGGCCGCGCTCAACCAGCTCGGGCATCTGGCGATAGAAGAACGTCAGCAGCAGCGTGCGGATGTGGGCGCCGTCGACGTCGGCGTCGGTCATGATGATGATGCGGTGGTAGCGCAGCTTGGCGACGTTGAAGTCGTCCGCGCCGCCGCCCGCGGTGGTTGCGCCGGCACGGCCGATGCCGGTGCCCAGCGCGGTGATCATGGTGAGAATTTCGTTGCTGGTGAGCAGCTTCTCGTAGCGAGCCTTCTCGACGTTCAGGATCTTGCCGCGCAGCGGCAGGATGGCCTGGAACTTCCGGTCGCGGCCCTGCTTGGCGGAGCCGCCGGCGGAGTCACCCTCCACCAGGTAGACCTCGCACAGCGCCGGATCTTTCTCCTGGCAGTCGGCCAGCTTGCCGGGCAGGCCCATGCCGTCGAGCACGCCCTTGCGGCGCGTCATTTCGCGGGCCTTGCGGGCGGCTTCGCGGGCGCGGGCGGCCTCGACGATCTTGCCGCAGATGATCTTGGCGTCGTTCGGGCGTTCCTGCAGGTAGTCGGTGAGCAGCTTGCCGACGATGTCCTCCACCGGCGCGCGCACTTCGCTGGACACCAGCTTGTCCTTGGTCTGGCTCGAGAACTTGGGCTCGGGCACCTTCACGCTCAGCACGCAGCACAGGCCTTCGCGCATGTCGTCGCCGGTGACTTCGACCTTCGCCTTCTTCGCGAACTCGTTCTCTTCGATGTACTTGTTGATGACGCGGGTCATCGCGGCGCGCAGGCCGGTCAGGTGGGTGCCGCCGTCACGCTGCGGGATGTTGTTGGTGAAGCACAGCACCTGCTCGTTGTAGCCGCTGTTCCACTGCATCGCCACTTCGACGCCGATGTGCGTGCCGGGGATGCCGCCGTAGGTGTCGGCCGGGCGCTCGCCTTCGGCATAGAACGAGTTCGGATGCAGGACGGTCTTGCCCTTGTTGATGAACTCGACGAAGCCGCGCACGCCGCCGGCGCCGGAGAAGTCGTCTTCCTTGCCGGTGCGCTCGTCCTTCAGGCGGATGCGCACGCCGTTGTTCAGGAAGCTCAGTTCGCGCAGGCGCTTGCTGAGAATCTCGTAATGGAAGTCCGAGTTCTCCTTGAAGATCTGGGTGTCAGGAAGAAAGTGCACCTCGGTGCCGCGCTTGTCGGTGTCGCCGATGATCTTCATGGGCGAGACTTCGACGCCGTTCACCGTCTCGAGCAGGCGGTTCTGCACGAAGCCGCGGCTGAATTCGAGTTCGTGGATCTTGCCTTCGCGGCGCACCACCAAACGCAGCATCACGCTCAGCGCGTTCACGCAACTCACGCCCACGCCGTGCAGGCCGCCCGACACCTTGTAGCTGTTCTGGTTGAACTTGCCTCCGGCGTGCAGTTCGGTGAGCGCAATTTCCGCAGCCGAGCGCTTGGGCTCGTGCTTGTCGTCCATCTTCACGCCGGTCGGGATGCCGCGGCCGTTGTCGGTAACGGAGATCGAGTTGTCGCTGTGGATGGTCACGACGATGTCGTCGCAATGGCCAGCCAGGGCCTCGTCGATGGAGTTGTCGACGACTTCGAACACCAGGTGGTGCAGGCCGGTGCCGTCGGAGGTGTCGCCGATGTACATGCCGGGGCGCTTGCGCACGGCTTCAAGCCCTTCGAGGATCGTGATGGAGCCTTCGCCGTAGCTGGTGTCGGGGGCCACGGTGTCGATCTCGGGGATGTAGACGGGCTCGGTGTGGGGCACGTCGGGCTTGTTTTCTTCAGCACTCATTCGGATATTCCTCTAACTCTCACGGTATTCACGTGATATTTCGGGCTCTCAAAAGCTCAATTCGCAGCCTCTTGAAAGCGCAAACCCGCGGAGGGCCGCGGGCTGTATGCGCAAGGCGCTGCGTGGTGTGTCTGCTAGATACGCATCGGCATCACGACGTACTTGAAAGATGCGTTCTCGGGGATGGTTAACAAGGCCGAGCTGTTGGAGTCGGCAAGGTCCAGCTTGACCATGTCCTGATCCATGTTCGACAGCGCGTCGATCAGGTAGGTCACGTTGAAGCCGATTTCGATGGCGTCGCCGCCGTAGTCGATGTCGAGCTCGTCCTGGGCTTCTTCCTGCTCGGCGTTGTTCGACGCGATGCGCAGTGTGCCCGGCTCGATGTTCAGGCGCACGCCCTTGAACTTCTCGCTGGTCAGGATGGCGGTGCGCTGCAGGCTGGCCAGGAGCGGCGCGCGGCCCAGCGTGACGGTGTTCTTGTGGTTCTTCGGGATGACGCGGTTGTAGTCGGGGAACTTGCCCTCGACCAGCTTGGTGACGAACTCCATGCCGCCGAAGCTGAACTTGGCCTGGTTGTTCGCGAACTGCATCTCGATGGCGCCTTCGGCGTCGGACAGCAGGCGCTGCATTTCGAGCACGGTCTTTCGCGGCAGGATGACTTCCTGGCGCGGCACTTCGACGTCGAGCGTGGCCGACGAGAACGCCAGGCGGTGGCCGTCGGTGGCCACCAGGCTCAGCTGCTTGCCTTCGGCAACGAACAGGATGCCGTTCAGGTAGTAGCGGATGTCGTGCACGGCCATGGCGAACGACACCTGCGAGAGCAGGTCTTTCAGCGTCTTTTGCGGCACGCTGAACACGGGGCCGAAATTGGCTGCTTCCTGAACCAGCGGAAAGTCTTCGGCGGGCAGCGACTGCAGCGTGAAGCGGCTCTTGCCGCCCTTGAGCACCAGCTTGCTCGCGCTCGATTCGAGGCTCACGGTCTGGTCGGCCGGCATGGTGCGCAGGATGTCGATCAGCTTGCGCGCGCCGATGGTGGTGGTGAAGTTGCCTTCGTCGCCGCCGAGCTCGGCGGTGGTGCGGATCTGGATCTCGAGGTCGCTCGTGGTCAGCTGCAGCTGGCCGCCGGTCTTGCGGATCAGCACGTTCGCCAGGATCGGCAAGGTGTGACGCCGCTCGACGATGCCCGCCACCGACTGCAGCGCGGCGAGGACTTTGTCTTGGTTTGCCTTCAAAACGATCATGTCTTCTTCCTCTTCTCTATCTCTTTGAATCAGCCTGTAAGACGCCATTCTCCGCTGTCGCGAGGGGCACCCTTGATGACATTCGGCGGTCAGCCCTTGAGCGTCTGTTCGAGCACGTGGAGCTGCTGGTTGAGCTCGGTGAGCTGCTGGCGCTCGCCCGAGATCTTGCGCACCGCATGCAGCACCGTCGTGTGGTCGCGCCCACCGAACAGCTCGCCGATTTCCGGCAGGCTTTTCTGCGTGAGCTCCTTGGCCAGGTACATCGCGATCTGCCGCGGCCGCGCAATGCTGGCCGGGCGTTTCTTGCTGTACATGTCGGCGACCTTGATCTTGTAGTAGTCGGCCACCGTCTTCTGGATATTCTCGACGGAGATCTGCCGATTCTGGATCGACAGCAGGTCGCGCAGCGCCTCACGCGCCAGGGCGATCGAGATCTCCTTCTGGTTGAAGCGCGAATACGCCAGGATCTTGCGCAGCGCCCCTTCGAGCTCGCGCACGTTGGAGCGCACGTTCTTGGCGACGAAGAAGGCCACTTCTTCCGGCATTTCGGCCGATTCGGCGCGCGCCTTGTTGATCAGGATGGCCACGCGCATTTCAAGCTCGGGCGGCTCGATGGCCACCGTGAGGCCCGAATCGAAGCGCGAAACCAGGCGTTCGTGGATGTCCGCCAGCCCCTTCGGATAGGTGTCGCTGGTCATCACGATGTGCGACTTCTTGGCGAGCAGGGCCTCGAACGCGTTGAAGAATTCTTCCTGCGTCCGGTCCTTGTTGGCGAAGAACTGCACATCGTCGATCAGCAACAGATCGAGCGAGTGGTAGCGCTCCTTGAACTCATCGAAAGTCTTGCGCTGATAGGCTTTGACCACATCCGAGACGAATTGCTCGGCGTGGATGTAGAGAACTTTGGAATCCGGCTTGTCGGCCAGCAGCCGGTTACCCACAGCGTGCATCAGGTGGGTCTTGCCCAGGCCGACGCCGCCGTAGATGAAAAGCGGGTTGTAAAGATGGCCAGGCATGCCAGCCACGTGCATGGCCGCGGCGCGCGCCATGCGGTTGGCCGTGCCCTCGACCAGGGTGTCGAAAGTGAGGCCGGAATTCAGGCGGTTCTTGAAGCCGGCCGCGGCCGGCTCCTCGCCCGGTCCGGCCACGTCGCGCGGCACGTCCGTTTCGGTCATGACGGCCACGGGCGCAGAGCGCACGGGCACTTCGCGCGGAGCGAGCGCTAACTCGATGGCAACCGGCTGGCCGTACATCTTCTCGGCCATGGCGGCGATCTTGCCGGCGTACTGGGCCCGGATCCAGTCGAGCTTGAAGCGGTTGGCAACGAACACCGTCATGCGCGACAGGTCGTCGGCGACCTGCGCTGTCAGGGGCTTGATCCAGGTGTTGAACTGCTGCTCGGACAGCTCCTGCGCGAGCTGGTCGACGCAGGCCTGCCACAGGCTTTCGCCGATGCCGTCAGTCGACATGGGCGCTTGAAAAAGTGATGAGACCCTCGGGCATTTTTGGTATAGGTATTGTGGATATTCTCTGCTGGAAGGCGCTCGGCATTCTAACTTGTCAAAACCTTATCCACACGCTGGCCGGCATGTCGAAAGGCCCGCAAATCTGCTCGAAGATTGTTCCGGCGGCCAATGTTTGCGATAATTGCGGGTTTCCCTGAAAACCTCATTGCGTCTTTCGGGGGCCATCCGAAACACGCTCCCCAGCGCCCGCAGGTTTTTTCATGCGGAAATCAGGGAATCTGGAACCATCATGAAACGCACATACCAAGCATCCAAAGTCCGCCGCGCCCGTACCCACGGCTTCCTGGTCCGCATGAAGACCCGCGGCGGCCGTGCCGTCATCAACGCACGCCGCGCCAAGGGCCGCAAGCGCCTGGCCGTCTGACGGCAGACCACCTGCCGTTGCCAGCAGCCGACACGTCAGCGCAGGCTCCCGCAGCCAGCGCTTCCGGTCCAACCGGCAATGACGTGCACAGCCCGGCTTCCATGCAGCGGCTCAAGACCCGCGCGCAATTCCAGGCCGTCCTCGCAGGTGCCACCGTGGCGCGCACTGCTCATTTCGCATTGCATCGCTGTGCGCTCGATCTCGCATCGAGCGCACAGCCGTTGTTCGCGTCCGACGACGTCTGGCTGGGTGCCATGGTGCCCAAGCGCTGGGCGCGTCGTGCTGTCACGCGCAATGCCATCAAGCGTCAGATCTACGCCGTGAGTGCCGCTCCCGGCGTCGCCTTGCCGCGTGCTGCGCACGTGGTGCGCCTGCGCGCCGGTTTCGACCGCAAGGAATTCGTGAGCGCCACCTCGGACAAGCTCAAGGCCGCCGTGCGCGCCGAGCTCCAGCAACTGCTGGCGCGGGCTGCGCGCACTCCCGCGGCGCCTGCGGCTCCCTCCTCTTCGCCATGAAACGCCTGCTGATCGGCCTCGTGAAGGCCTACCGCCTGCTGCTGAGCCCCTGGCTCGGCCAGTCGTGCCGCTTCACGCCGACCTGCTCCGTGTATTCGATCGAGGCGCTCGAGGTGCACGGCGCGCTCAAGGGCAGCTACCTGACTCTGCACCGCATCGCGCGCTGCCAGCCCTGGTGCCAGGGCGGCCACGATCCGGTTCCACCGAAATCTCAGCGTCGCACTGACAAGTCAGGATCGCTGTTTTCGTCTCTTCTCTCCTCCGACAAGAAGTCTTCGTCATGAACGATATCCGCCGCACGATACTGTGGGTGATTTTTGGGTTCTCGCTGGTGCTGCTGTGGGACCAATGGCAGGTCTTCAACGGCAACAAGCCGACCTTCCTGCCGTCGACCAAGCCGGCCGCCACGGCCGCCGCCCCAGCCAACGCACCTGCAGCCAACAACGGCGTGCCGACCGCATCCGGCACCAGCGGCAACGCGGGCGCCGTGCCCACGCAAGCCGCCGCGGCCGCGCCGCGCGAGCAGGTCAACGTGACCACCGACCTGTTCAAGGCAACGATCGACAGCGAAGGCGCCACGGTCAACCACCTCGAACTGCTGAAGTACGACGAAGCCGACCGCACCAAGCACGTGGTGCTGTTCGAAAACGGCTCGTCCGCCACGCGCTACGTCGCGCAGACCGGCCTGCTGAACCAGGTCGACACCGGTGAGCGCTTCCCCAACCACCTGACGCCGATGACGCCGAAGGCCGGTCCGCGCGAAATGGCCGATGGCCAGAACACGCTGGAAGTGGGCTTCGAGAGCGCCCCCGTCGGCGGCCTGAAGTACATCAAGACCTACGTGTTCCACCGCGGTGACTACACCATCGGCGTGCGCCACGAAGTCGTCAACGTGAGCGACCAGCCGCGCGACGCGCAGCTCTACATGCAGCTGCTGCGCCACGGCACGGTGGCCGCCAGCACGATGTTCGGCACCAACACCTTTACCGGTCCGGCCGCGTACACCAACGAGAAGAAGTTCCACAAGCTCGACTTCAAGGACATCGCCAAGGGCAAGATCGAGCCGCCTCCGCCGGCCAACGATGGCTGGATCGCGATGGTGCAGCATTACTTCGTGTCGGCCTGGCTGCTCAAGGGCGACCCGGCCAGCGAGCAGCTGCGCCGCGAGTTCCGCGTGAAGGACCTGGGCGACAACCTCTTCACCGTTGCCATGGTGGCCACGCTGCCGAAGATCGCCCCGGGCGCCACGCAGGTCGTGAACAGCGCGCTGTTCGCCGGCCCCGAGGAAGAAAAGAAGCTCGAAGCCATCGCCCCCGGCCTGGACCTGGTGAAGGACTACGGCATCTTCGCGATCATCTCCAAGCCGCTGTACTGGCTGCTGAACCAGCTGCACGGCATCCTGGGCAACTGGGGCTGGTCGATCGTCGCGCTGGTGGTGCTGCTGAAGGCGGCCTTCTACTGGCTCAACGCCAAGGCCTACGCCAGCATGGCCAAGATGAAGGCCATCAATCCGAAGATCATGGAAATGCGCGAGCGGCTGAAGGACAAGCCGCAGGAAATGCAGCAGGAAATGATGCGGATCTACAAGACCGAAAAGGTCAATCCGATGGGCGGCTGCTTCCCCATCGTGATCCAGATCCCGGTGTTCATCGCGCTCTACTGGGTGCTGCTGTCGTCGGTCGAAATGCGCCACGCACCGTGGATCGGCTGGATCACCGACCTGTCGGCACCGGACCCCTGGTACATCCTGCCGGTCGTGATGACGGCCACCTCGCTGTTCCAGACCTGGCTCAACCCGACGCCGCCCGATCCGATGCAGGCCAAGCTGATGTGGATCATGCCGCTCGCGTTCAGCGTGATGTTCATCTTCTTCCCGGCCGGCCTGGTGCTGTACTGGATCACGAACAACGTGCTGTCGATCGCGCAGCAGTGGTTCATCAACAAGCGACTGGGCGTGCTCGGCACCAAGTAGCCGCACACCACCCCAGCCATCCCACGAAGGGCCGCGTCAGCGGCCCTTTTTGCTGAAAGAATCCGCCCATGCTCGCCCGCACCACCGATCCCATCGTCGCCGTCGCCACAGCCTCGGGGCGCGGGGCGGTCGGCATCGTGCGGGTGTCGGGCGCGAAGCTGGCGCCGTTGATCGAAGCCCTCTGTGGCCGCGTGCTCAAGCCGCGCGAGGCCACCTACCTGCCGTTCCGCGATGCGGACGGCGAGCCTGTCGACCACGGCCTGGCCATTCACTTCCCTTCGCCGAACTCTTTCACTGGCGAGGACGTGCTCGAGCTGCAGGCCCACGGAGGCGCGGTCGTGCTGCAGCTGCTGCTGGCGCGCTGCCTCGAAGCCGCGGCCGAGCTCGACCCCGTCACCGGCCGCCCTCGCCTGCCCGGCCTGCGGGTGGCCGAGCCCGGCGAGTTCAGCCAGCGGGCATTTCTCAACGGAAAGATCGACCTGGCGCAAGCCGAGGCCATTGCCGACCTGATCGACGCCAGCACCGAGGCGGCCGCGCGCAGCGCCGGGCGTTCGCTGTCGGGCGCGTTCTCGCGCGAGATCCACACGCTGCGCGACGCGCTGATCCACCTGCGCATGCTGGTCGAGGCCACGCTCGACTTCCCGGAAGAGGAAATCGACTTCCTGCAGAAGGCCGATGCCACCGGGCAGCTGGCAAGGCTGCAGTCGCAACTCGCCGCCGTGCAGCAGCGCGCGCGCCAGGGCGCGTTGCTGCGCGAGGGCATCAAGGTCGTGATTGCGGGGCAGCCCAACGCGGGCAAGAGTTCGCTGCTCAATGCGCTGGCCGGCGCCGAACTGGCCATCGTGAGCGCGGTGGCGGGCACCACGCGCGATGTGGTCTCGCAGACCATCCAGATCCACGGCGTGCCGCTGCACGTGGCCGACACCGCCGGCCTGCGCGAGAGCAGCGACGAGGTCGAGCAGATCGGCGTGGCGCGCGCCTGGGGCCAGATCGAAAGCGCCGATGCCGTGCTGTTCCTGCACGACCTCACCCGCGCGCACCTGGGCGACTATGCCGCCGCCGATGCGGAGATCCTGGCCGGCCTGCGGCAGAAGCTGCCCGCGAGCGTGCCGGTGCTCGATGTCTGGAACAAGCAGGACGCAGCGCCCGCTACCAACCCCGAGCAAGGCATCGCCCTGTCCGCCAAGACCGGCCTGGGCATCGAGGCCCTGCGCGAACAGCTGCTGGCCATGGCCGGCTGGCAGGCCGTGCCCGAGGGCGTGTACCTCGCGCGGGCGCGCCACGTGCAGGCGCTGGCGCGGGTCGAAACGCACCTGGCGCTGGCCGCCAGCCACCTGGTGGCACAGGCCCAGCTGCTCGATCTGCTGGCCGAAGAGTTGCGGCTGGCCCAGAACGCCCTGAACGAGATCACCGGCGAATTCGGCGCGGATGACCTGCTGGGGGTCATCTTTTCGCGCTTCTGCATTGGTAAATAACTACAGGCGACCTGAAAAACGTAAACAGTTGTAGCCGAACCTCGCGGCCATCGCGGATACTTCGGCTCACATCGGGGGCCGAAGAAACATGTCAATCCAGAACCTGAGCCGCGCCATCGCGGAGAACATGAGCACCGACGCGTTTGCGTTGACGTTCAATGTCCAGCAGTGGGAAACGCTGGCGGGCTATCTGCAGCCCATCGATGCCGGCGTCGGTGACATATTGATCGAGCAGGGCACGCCCGACCGCTCGGTGTTCTTCATCGAGAGCGGCGCCATCAGCGTGCACCGTGTCAGCAGCAAGGAGCAGATGCGGCTGGCCGTGCTCACGCCCGGCTCGGTGGTCGGCGAAGGCTCGTTCTTCTCGCGGCAGCCGCATTCGGCCAACGTGGTGGTCACTGGCGCGGGCCGTGTGTGGCGCCTCACGGCGATCCGCTTTGCGGAAATGTCGAACCGCCAGCCCAACATGGCACTGGAGATCGCGATGGCGCTCGGCGCCGTGATCGCCAAGCGCATGGCGCACCGCTCCAAGCGCGTTGCCGTGACCTGACGAAACCCCGATCGCCCACCGCCGGATAGTCGACCAGCAAGCCAGTTTCCGTTCTGGACCCCGAGAGTAGAGAGTAGTCAGCAAGTAAGCCATGGCCCTGATCTGTCCGGTCTGCAGCACGGAAAACCGTGACGGCGCGAATTTCTGCAGGAGTTGCGGCGTCAAGCTGTCCGCCGCGGGAGACCGGATTCCGCCGCCGCCGAGCCCTGAACGCGAATGGGCCACCACCGCCCCCGCCCAGTTGCGCGCGCCGACCATTCCGGCGCCGCTGTTCGACCCGGAGGAGCCGCCGCCGCCCGCGCGCTCGTCGTTCTTCAGCCGGACGCCCGCCGCGCGGCAGAACGACGAACACTCACAGACCGTGTTGATGGTGCACGACGACGGGTTGCCGCGCTCGCCCGCGCCGCCCGCTGCGTCGCCGGGGCTGGAGTCGACTTGGGCCTCGAAGCCCGAAATGAAGAAGAGACGCCGGGCCAAGGTCCGGCAGTCCGTACCGGTCGAACGGCCGCCGCGCAAGCGCGTGATCCTGCTGTGGCTCGGCCTGCTGGTGGTTGCGGTGGCGATGATCGTCGCGGGCTGGTACGGCTACGGGACGCGCAAGGCGCCTGCCGCCGCCGAAGGGGCTGCGCCAACCGTCGAGGCCCCCGCTCCCGCGGCCCCGCCGCTGCCGCCGCCGACCGAGTCGTCACCGCCTGCAGCGCCCGCGGCGCCGGCGGACCCCCAGCCCGTCGAGCCAGCCGAGACGCCGCCTGCCGCGGAAGCCGCACCTGCACCCAAGCCCGTTGCCAAGCCGCGTAAGCAGGCGACCGCCGCCGTGCAGCCGTCGAACGCGCCTGAACCCGCTGCTCCGGTCGTCGCTCCCGCTCCGCCGCCGGCACCTGCCGCCCCTGCCGAGCCTCAGGCCATGTGCGGCGACCGCAATTTCATCGCCAAGGCCCAGTGCATGGCGGCCCAGTGCCTGAAGCCCGAGTTCAAGGCCCATGCGCAGTGCGAAGCAGTGCGTCGTCAGCAGCGACTCGAAGAAGAAAAGCGCAACCCGAGCCTGATCAACTGATCGGCCGGGACCGAAGCGAAGGCTGCCGGATCGTCAGCCTTTTTGCAGCCGCTCCACGGCCATCGCCAGCGCGGCGGGCTTGCCGGACAGCACCAGCGTGTCGCCGTCTGACAGCACCGGGTTGTCGGCCAGCGCGCGGGGCTGGCCGTCTTGCCGGCGCAGGCTGGCGACGCGCACGCCCAGCGTGTGCAGCGCCATCTGCTCCAGCGTCTGGCCGACCGCACGTGCGCCGGCGTTGAGGGTGAAGCTGTTGAGGCGCTCGTGGTCGATCTCGTCGGCGTTGTCGTCGTCGGCGCCGTGGAAGTAGCCGCGCAGCAGGTTGTAGCGGGCATCGCGCTGGTCCTGCACCACGCGGATCACGCGCCGCATCGGCACGCCGACCAGCGCCAGCGCATGGCTCGCGAGCATCAGCGAACCTTCGATGGCCTCGGGCACCACCTCTGTGGCGCCTGCGGCCTGCAGCTTTTCGAGATCGTGGTCGTCCTGCGTGCGCACGATCACCGGCACGTGCGGCGCATGGGCGCGCGTGTTGGCCAGCACCTTCATCGCGCCCGGCACGTCGAGATAAGTGACGACCACCGCGCTGGCACGCGCCAGGCCCGCGGCCATCAGGGCCTGCAGCCGCGCCGCGTCGCCGAACACCACCGAGTCGCCGGCGGCGGCGGCCTGGCGCACGCGGTCAGGGTCGAGGTCGAGTGCCATGTACGGAATGCCCTCGCGTTCGAGGATGCGCGCCAGGTTCTGGCCGCAGCGCCCGTAGCCGCAGATGATCACGTGCTGCGCGGTGTTGATGGTCTTGCGCGCGATGCTCGTCATCTGCAGCGACTGCTGCAGCCAATCGCTGGCCACGAGCTTTCGCACGATGGCGTTGCTGTACATGATGATGAAAGGCGTGGCCAGCATCGACAGCACCATCGACGCCAGCACCGGGTTGGCCAGCCACGGCGGCAGCAGGCTGCGTTCCTGCGCCAGCGTCAACAGCACGAAGCCGAATTCGCCCGCCTGCGCGAGGTAGAGGCCGGTGCGCAGCGACACGCCCGAGGTGGCCCCGAGCACCCGCGCCAGCACCGTCACCAGCCCCAGCTTGAACGCCAGCGGCACCAGCAGCAGCACGCCCACCAGCAGCCAGCGCTCGACCACGATGTGCCAGTCGAGCGACATGCCCACGGTGATGAAGAACAGCCCCAGCAGCACGTCGTGGAAGGGGCGGATGTCGGTCTCGACCTGGTGCTTGTATTCGGTCTCCGACACCAGCATGCCCGCGATGAACGCGCCCAGCGCCAGGCTCAGGCCGGCCAGCTCGGTGAGCCAGGCCAGGCCCAGCGTTATCAGCAACACGTTCAGGATGAAGAGCTCTTCGCTGCGCCGCCGCGCCACCAGCGTGAGCCACCAGCGCATGATGCGCGGGCCGCCGTAGAGCAGCACGCCGATCAAGAAGCTCGCCTTCAGCAGCGCCAGGCCCAGCGCCTTGGCCAACGCCTCGGGCGGTGCGCCCAATGCGGGGATCAGCACCAGCAGCGGCACCACGGCCAAATCCTGAAACAGCAGCACGCCCATCACGCGCTTGCCGTGCTCGCTCTCGAGTTCGAGCCGCTCGGCCATCAGCTTGACCACGATGGCCGTGCTGCTCATGGTGAGCGCGCCCGACAGCGCCAGCGCGGTCTGCCAGCCCAGTTGCCATGTCGGCGGCAGCAGCAGCCGGGCGATCAGCAGCGCGCCGACCGTGGCGATGGACATCGTCAGCAGCACCTGCAGCAGGCCCAGCCCGAACACGTGCTTTCGCATTGCGCGCAGCTTCGGCAGGCTGAACTCCAGCCCGATCACGAACATGAGGAACACCACGCCGAATTCGCCCAGGTGCTGGATGCCTTCGGTGTTCTGCGCCAGGGCGAAGGCGTGCGGCCCGATCAACACGCCAGCCGACAGATAGCCCAGCATCGGCGGCAGCTTGAGGGAGCGGCACGCCACCACGCCGATCACCGCGGCCAGGAGATACAAGAGCGTGAGATCGAACGAAGACATAGGCGCCGATGCTAGAGCAATGTCCGTGCCCCGGGCTTCCCCGGGCCATGTGATCCCGGGTGCCGGCCGGCCCGTAAAATCCGCAGATGAGCTCCCGCCCCGTCCCGGCCCCAGTGGTCGACCCCGAAGCCATCCTCGCTCGGGCACGCCTCACCTTCGACATCGAAGCCGAAGCCGTCACCGGTCTGAAAGACCGCGTCGGCCCGAGCTTCGTCGATGCGGTGCGCAAGATCCTCGAAGTGCGTGGCCGGGTGGTCGTGATGGGCATGGGCAAGAGCGGCCACGTCGGCCGCAAGATCGCCGCCACCCTCGCCTCCACCGGCACGCCCGCGATGTTCGTGCACCCGGCCGAGGCCAGCCACGGCGACCTCGGCATGATCAAGGCGGTCGACCTGGTGCTGGCCATTTCCAACAGCGGCGAGGTCGACGAACTCACCGTCATCCTGCCGGTCGTCAAGCGCCAGGGCGTGCCCCTGATCGCCATGACCGGCCGCCCCGAATCCACCCTCGCCCGCCATGCCGACATCGTGATCGACGCGGGCGTGTCCAAGGAAGCCTGCCCGCTCAACCTCGCCCCCACCGCCAGCACCACCGCCCAGATGGCGATGGGCGACGCGCTGGCCGTGGCGCTGCTCGACGCGCGCGGCTTCGGCTCGGAAGACTTCGCGCGCTCGCATCCGGGCGGCGCGCTCGGGCGCAAGCTGCTCACCCACGTGAGCGACGTCATGCGCTCGGGCGACGAAGTGCCGCGCGTGCCGCCGTCGGCCAACATCAGCGAGCTGATGCGCGCGATGAGCATCAAGGGCTTTGGCGCCGCCGCGGTGATCGAGCCCGACGGCCGCGCCTCGGGCATCTTCACCGACGGCGACCTGCGCCGGCTGATCGAGGCGGGGGCCGACTTGCGCAGCCCCAAGGCGGTCGACGTGATGCACCGCGACCCTCGCACCATCCGCGTCGACGCGCTGGCGGTGGAAGCCGCCGAGCTGATGGAGCAATGCGGCATCACCCGCCTGTTCGTGATCGACGGCGCGGGGGTGATCGTCGGCGCGATCAACACCAACGACCTGATGCGCGCGAAGGTCATCTGATGCCGCTCGAGTTCCAGGCCGAGACCTTGCTCGCCGCGCAGGACGTGCGCATTGTTTTCTTCGACATCGACGGCGTGCTGACCGATGGCGGCGTGTACTTCACCGAGCACGGCGAAACGCTCAAGCGCTTCAGCATCCTCGACGGCTACGGCCTGAAGCTGCTGCGCAAGGCCGGCATCGTGCCGGCCGTGATCACCGGGCGCGACTCCAAGCCGCTGCGCGTGCGGCTCGAAGCGCTGGGCATCGAGCACGTGCGCTACGGCACCGAAGACAAGCTGCCCGCAGCGCAGGCCATGCTCGACCAGCTCGGCTTTGCGTGGGCGCAGGCCGCCGCCATCGGCGACGACTGGCCCGACCTGCCGGTGCTCACGCGCGTCGGCTTCGCGGCGGCACCGGCCAATGCCCATGCGGAAGTGCGCGGCATCGCGCGCTACGTCACCCAGGCGCGCGGCGGCGAAGGCGCGGCGCGCGAGTTCTGCGACCTGCTGCTCACGGCCTGCGGCCAATACCGCGCGATGCTCGACGCTGCCCGGGGCCCGACCACATGAACGACGTGAAACGCGCATGGGGCATGGTGCGCGAAGTCCTCGACCGCGCCACGATCTACCTGCCGATCATCCTCACGGCCGCCGTCGCGCTCGGCACCTACTGGCTGGTGCGCAACGCGCCCAAGCTGCTGGAGCCCACGGCCAAGGTCGCACCCACGCATGAGCCCGACTACTTCATGCGTGAGTTCGTCATCAAGAACTTCCTGCCTAATGGCGACCTGCGCAGCGAATTGCACGGGGTCGAGGGCCGGCACTATCCCGACACCGACACCATCGAGATCGACAAGGTGCGCATGCGCACCGTGTCGCCCGAGGGGCTGGTGACGCGCGGGTCAGCCGACCGCGGCCTGTCGAACTCCGATGGCAGCGAGGTCCAGCTGTTCGGCAATGCGATCGTCATTCGCGATCCTTCGGTGGGGCCGAACGGCAAGCCTGCGCCGCGCCTCGAGTTCCGCGGCGAGTTCCTGCACGCTTATGTCGACACTGAGCGCGTCACGTCGAACAAGCCGGTCACGCTCATTCGCGGCACCGACCAGTTCACCGGCGACACGCTCGACTACGACAACCTGAGCGGCGTGGCCAACCTGAACGGCCGGGTGCGCGGCGTGCTGATTCCGTCGGCGGCTCCGGCCGCTCCTGCTCCCGCCAAGAAGCGCTGAAGAAGACATCTCCTGCATGACCACGTCCCCGCTTGTCTTCATCACCGGCGCATCGAGCGGCATCGGCCAGGCGCTGGCCGCGAGCTTCTACGACGCGGGCTACCGCCTGGCGCTGGTCGCCCGGCGCACGGGGGAAATCGAAGCGTGGGCGAATGCCCGGCAACTGAGCGCAGACCGCTACCGGATCTACAGCGCCGACGTGGCGCAGACCGACAGCATCGTCGCCGCCGGCAACGCCTGCATCGCACAGCAGGGGCTGCCAGACGTGGTGATCGCCAATGCCGGCATCAGCGTCGGCATCGACACGGCCGAGCGCTCCGACCTCGATGTGCTGGCGCAGACCTTTGCCACCAACAACGTCGGTCTCGCCGCCACTTTTCATCCGTTCGTGCGGGCGATGGTGCAGCGCGGCAGTGGGCGGCTGGTTGGCATCGGCAGCGTGGCGTCCATCCGCGGATTGCCGGGGCATGGCGCGTACTGCGCCAGCAAGGCCGGCGTGGTGGCGTATTGCGAGAGCCTGCGCGGCGAACTGTTCAACAGCGGCGTCAAGGTCGTCACCCTCTGCCCGGGCTACATCGACACGCCGCTCACGCAGGGCAACCGGTACGGCATGCCTTTTCTCATGAAGGCGGAAGATTTTGCGGCCCAGGCACTGCGCGCCATCGAGGCAGGCACGAGCTACCGCGTGATTCCCTGGCAGATGGGCGTGATCGCCAAGATCATGCGCATGCTGCCCAACGCCGTGCTCGACCGGGCGGTGCAAGGGCGTGAACGCAAGAAGCGAAGCGGCGAAGCCTGAGCAACAAGCGCCGGGCGATCGCCCATTGAAAAAGGCTCCCGAGGGAGCCTTTTGTCTGTGTGCCTGGGAGCGCAGGGCTTAGTAGCCGCTGTTGCCGCCACCACCGTAGCCGCCGCCACCACCACCGCCGGAGCGGCCACCGCCGCCACCGCCACGGGGGCCGGCGCCGTAGGGGCTGCGGAAACCGCCGTCGCCGCCACCACCGCCGCCACCGCTGCGGCCACCACCGCCACCGCCGTAGCCGCCGCCACCGCCGGAGCGGCCACCGCCACCACCACCGTAGCCGCCACCACCGCCGCCGTAGCCTCCGCCACCACCGCCGCCATAACCACCACCGCCGCCGCCGTAGCCGCCACCACCGCTGCGCGGGGGACGAGCTTCCATCGGACGTGCTTCGTTGACGACGACGCTGCGGCCACCAAGGGGCTGGCCGTTCATGCCGTTGATTGCTGCTTGTGCTTCCGCGTCACTGCCCATCTCGACGAAGCCGAAGCCCTTCGAGCGGCCGGTGTCACGTTCCATCATGACCTTGGCGCTGGTCACTGCGCCGAACTGCCCGAAGGCCTGTTCGAGATCTCCGTCGCGCACCGAGTAAGGCAGGTTGCCGACGTACAGTTTGTTGCCCATCAAGGGACTCCTATAAACACATCAAGAAAAGCGATGGAGTCCCGAAAGCATCACTCAAACGAGAGCCGTCGAGTCGCGCGAAACTGACCGATCACCGAACTGCCCCCCGACCAAAATGAAGAGGGAGGCTCGTGCATTATGGGTGAAATATCCGAATTGCAAGCGGGAATTTGCGTCTTGAGGTAGCACCTGTCAAAACTATTGGAAAGCTAGTGCCTACTTGCATTTTTGGGCGAGGTCCTTGGCGCTACATGTAGAATTCGCCCCGTCATTGGGGAGTAGCCGCCTTCCGATTTGCGAGAAGGGCCCGCGTCAACAGACTTGTCCTGCCCCACACAGGACATGGCGCGTGCAGTTAACACACCTGGCGAGACCTTTGACCGTGCAACTTCGGGAATATGGCCGAAGGTGTTGCACGGTCAATTGCGTCCTTCGGCCCAAGGAACCCCACATCCATCATGGAAGCTTTTCTCGTTGCAACCGGCGTAGTTGCGCTCGCCGAAATGGGCGACAAGACCCAACTCCTGGCCCTCTTGCTCGCCGCCCGTTTCAGGAAACCGTGGCCCATCGTCCTGGGCATCTTCGCCGCCACCATCATCAACCACGCGCTGGCGGGTGCCGTCGGCAACTACATCACGCGCTGGCTCGGACCGGAGGTGCTGCGCTGGATCCTGGGCGGCTCGTTCATCGCGATGGCCGTCTGGATGCTGATTCCAGACAAGCTCGACGACGACGATGCCCCGGGCGCGTCGAAGTTCGGCGTCTTCGGCACCACGGTGATCGCGTTCTTCCTCGCCGAGATGGGCGACAAGACCCAGATCGCCACCGTCATGCTTGCCGCCCGCTTCACGCACGACTACTTCTGGGTGGTCGCAGGCACCACGCTGGGCATGATGCTGGCCAACGCGCCGGTGGTGTGGCTCGGCGAGAAGATCGTGCGGCGCGTGCCGATCAAGCTAGTGCACGGCGTCTCGGCCGCGATCTTCCTGGTGTTGGGCATCATCATGATCGTCGGCTGGTAAGAAAAAGGCAGGGGGCCCTTCCAGAAACACCGCGGAACCGGCTTCGCCGGGCCGCAGGTGTTGCCCCCGAAGGGGGTTGGCGGAGCGACACGCAGTGCGCGCAGCCTGGGGGATATACTTGTCCAGCGCCGATTTGCTTCAGCTTGCGGGCGCTTTATAAATTCAGCTAAAGACAGGCGCGGCAGACCCGGCTCGTTTTTGGCGAGGCCGGGTTTTTTCATTCATGTCGTCGTCACCACCTTTGGTCGTCACCTCGCAGTCGATGCAGTTCGCAGGCCCGCTGGCCCTGCGCAGCGGCGCGTCGATCAGCGACTACACGCTCGCCTACGAAACCTACGGCACCCTGAACGCCGAGCGCAGCAACGCCGTGCTGGTGTGCCATGCACTTAATGCCTCGCACCACGTGGCGGGCGTCTACCAGGGCCAGGCCCGCTCCGAGGGCTGGTGGGACAACATGGTGGGCCCCGGCAAGCCGGTCGACACCGACCGCTTCTTCGTGATCGGCGTCAACAACCTCGGCTCCTGCTTCGGCTCGACGGGCCCGATGCACGTCAATCCCGCCACCGGCCGCGTCTATGGCGCCGACTTCCCGGTGGTCACGGTCGAAGACTGGGTCGACGCGCAGGCCGCGCTGCTAAATGCGCTCGGCATCGAGACGCTCGCGGCCGTCATGGGCGGCAGCCTCGGCGGCATGCAGGCACTGTCGTGGACGCTGCAGTACCCCAGCCGCGTGCGCCACGCCGTGGTCGTGGCCAGCGCGCCCAACCTCACGGCCGAGAACATCGCCTTCAACGAAGTCGCGCGCCGCGCCATCGTGACCGACCCCGACTTCCACGGCGGCCACTTCTACGAACACGGCGTGATCCCGAAGCGCGGCCTGCGCATCGCGCGAATGATCGGCCACATCACCTACCTCAGCGACGACGTGATGAACGAAAAGTTCGGCCGCATCCTGCGCAGCGCCGTCGAGGGCGAGGTGGCGGGGCTCGACTACCGCTACTCCACGCAGGACGTCGAGTTCCAGATCGAAAGCTACCTGCGCTACCAGGGCGACAAGTTCAGCGAATACTTCGACGCCAACACCTATCTGCTGATCACCCGCGCGCTCGACTACTTCGACCCCGCGCGCAGCCACGGCGGTAAGCTCAGCACCGCGCTGGCCCAGGCCACCGCCAAGTTCCTGCTCGTGAGCTTCAAGACCGACTGGCGCTTCTCGCCCGCGCGCAGCCGCGAACTCGTGAAGGCGCTGCTCGACAACCGCCGCAACGTGAGCTACGCCGAGATCGACGCGCCGCACGGCCACGACGCCTTCCTGCTCGACGACGTGCGCTACATGGGCGTGGTGCGCTCGTACTTCGAGCGCGTCGCGAAGGAGTTCCAATGAGCGACCTCGAACACCAAAGATTGATCGCAGAGCTCGTGCCCCAAGGCTCGCGCGTGCTCGACCTCGGCTGCGGCGACGGCGCCCTGCTCGACCTGCTGCAGCGCGAGCGCGGCTGCACCGGCTACGGCGTGGAAATTGCCGACGGCAACGTGCTGCAGTGCATCCGCCGCGGTGTCGACGTGATCCAGCTCAACCTCGACGAGGGCCTGGCGATGTTCGACGACGCCTCCTTCGACGTGGTGCTGCAGATCGACACGCTGCAGCACCTGCGCAATGCCGAAGTGATGTTGCGCGAGACCGCGCGCGTCGGCCGCATCGGCGTCGTCGCCTTTCCCAATTTCGCGCACTGGCCCAACCGCCTGAGCGTGGCGCGCGGCCGCATGCCGGTGACGCGCCGCCTGCCCTACCAGTGGTACGACACGCCCAACATCCGCGTCGGCACCTTCAAGGACTTCGAGGTGCTGGCCGGCAAGAACAACCTGCGCGTGCTCGACGCCTTCGGCCTGCAGGACGGGCGCGACGTGCGCTGGCTGCCCAACGCGCGCGCCAGCACGGCGGTCTTCAAGTTCGAGCGCGGCGGCGGCTGAACCCTTTGGAGCGCACCACCGGATGAGCTTCACGCTTGCACAGCCGGTCCACAGCGAGCTGCTCATCAAGAAGAGCCGCTTCATCGGCTGCGTGCAGCCGGTGGCTGACCGCGCGGCCGCGCTGGCCGTGGTCGCCTCGCTGCGCGCCGAACACCCCGCGGCCGCGCATGTCTGCTGGGCCTTGATGGCCGGCGGCCAGTCGGCGGCGAACGATGACGGCGAACCCGGCGGCACGGCCGGCCGTCCGATGCTGGAGGTGCTGCGCCACCAGCAGGTCGAGGGCGCGCTCGCGACCGTGGTGCGCTACTTCGGCGGCGTGAAGCTGGGCGCGGGCGGCCTCGTGCGGGCTTACACCGACGCGGTTGCACAGGCCCTGCTCGGCGCCGAGCTCGTGCCGCTGGTGCGCCAGCGCAGCCTCGGTTGCTCGGTGCCCTATGCGCTCGAAGGACTCGTGCGGCGCGAACTCGTCGCTGCGGGCGCGGTGCTTGACGATGTGCAGCACGGCGACGACGTGGTCTTCGCCTTCTCGCTCCCCGAGCCCGATGCCGACGCTTTCATCGCCCGTCTCGACGATGCTGCGCAAGGGCGCGTCGTCTGGCCGAAGGCGTAACGCGCTTCGAAGGCACCGCAGGCGCGGGCGCAGTCATCGCGAGAATGCCGCGCGGTGCCACCGGCACCGGCTCGTCGTCGGGCCCGCGCCGCGCCATCTCCGCGGTCACGATGCCGGTCGGCACGGCGAGCACGCCCCAGCCCAGCAGCATCATCACCGAGGCGATCGCGCGGCCCAGGTCGGTCTTTGGCACGAGGTCGCCGAAGCCCACCGTGGCCATCGTCGAGATGGCCCAGTAAATTGCCACCGGAATGCTCGTGAAGCCATGCACCGGCCCCTCGACCACGTACATCAGCGTGCCCATCACCAGCACCACCAGCATCACGAAGCCGACGAACACCGTGATCTTGCGCCGGCTCGATGCCACGGCAGACACCAGCGCGCGGTACTCCACCGAGTAGCGCGATAGTTTGAAGATACGAAACACGCGCAACAGGCGCAGCACCCGCACGTCGATCAGGTACGCCATCTCGGGCGCAAAGGCCACCAGAAAGGTCGGCAGCAGCGCAAGCAGGTCGATCACGCCATAGAAGCTCAGCGCATAGCGCAGCGGCTTGTTCACGCAGCACAGCCGCGCGATGTACTCCAGCGTGAAGAGAATGGTGAACACCCATTCGAGCGCATTGAACAGCGGCCGCCACTGCTCGCGGATCGACTGCACGCTGTCGAGGATCACCACCAGCACGCTGGTCACGATCACCGCGATCAGCGCCAGGTCGAACATCAGGCCCGCGCGCGTGTCGGCCTCGAAGATCACCGTGAACAGCGTGCGTCGCCAGCCGTGCGCTGGCTTGTCGAAGCGCGAGTCGGTGGCCGACGAAATGGCGCGCGAGGGGTGCGCGGCCTGCGCGGTGGAAGGAGTTTCGGAGTTCGGAAGGCTCATGACGCCGCATTGTCATGTCCACAGTCGATTTATTCAGTTACGCTTCTTGCGCAATGAAGTGCCGCAGGCCATGAGTGCGTTCTTACGATAGTCCCTTTCTTGAGGAGCTCCCCTTTGGCTACACAGTCCCCCTTCTTCGGCAAGCGTGATCGTGACACCGACTCGTTGACATCCCGCCCCGCGCCGCTCGTCGGTTCGGGCACCAATCTCTCCGGAACCCCCGTCAATCCCTCGTCGCTGACCGCACAGCAAGGCGGACTGAACGCCGCTGCTGCTACAGCATCTGCCGCCGCCAAGGAAGGCGGCAGCAAGCTCACCGTCGGCCCGAACATCAAGCTCAAGGGCGTGGAGATCACCGACTGCGACACGCTCGTGGTCGAAGGCCTCGTCGAGGCCACCATGGACTCGCGCCTGATGCAGATCGCCGAACAGGGCGAGTTCAAGGGCTCGGCCGAAATCGACATCGCCGAAATCCGCGGCGTGTTCGACGGCAGCCTCACGGTGCGCGAAAAGCTCGTGATCCACTCGACCGGCAAGGTCACCGGCAAGATCCGCTACGGCAAGATCGTGATCGAGGAAGGCGGCCAGCTTTCCGGCGAAATCAGCTTCGGCGCCAAGCCGTCCCTGCACTCCGCAGCCTGAAGCCCGTCAAGCTTTCGGCGGGGTCCACCCAAAGCGCTCCAGCAAGGCACCGGCCGCGGCCGGTGCCTTTTCTTTGGCGCCATTGATGAAGTAGACAAACACGTCGCGCTTCTTCGGCGACACGGCCCAGCCCTGCGCGCGCTCGGCCCAGGTGTCCAGCGCCTTCGGCGCGTAGCCGGTCTTGAGCTTTGCGTCGGCCATCATGAGCCGCGCATAGGCGAAATCGCCTTCGGGCTCCTCGAAGGACGGAAACTTGTCGGCGTCGGTGAACACCGTCGACACCTTGTGCTTCTTCGCGAGTGCCTTGTAGGCGGGCACCATGAAGCTCTCATGCCGCACGTCCATCACGTGCCGCAGCGCGCGGCTGCCCTCCTTCTTCGGCAGCAGCGCGAGAAAAGCCTCGAAGTCTTCCGCATCGAACTGCTTGGTCGGCATGAACTGCCACACGATCGGCCCGAGCTTGTCGCCGAGCTCGGCCACGCCGCTGTCGATGAAGCGCTTGATCGAATCGCCCGCGCCCGACAGCAGCTTGCGGTTGGTCGCGAAGCGCGAGGCCTTGAGCGAGAACATGAAGTCGGCCGGCGTGTCGTCGTGCCACTTCCTGAAGGTCTCGGGCTTGAAGGTGCTGTAGTAGGTGCCGTTGATCTCGATGGCGCTGACCTTGCGGCTCGCGTAGTTCAACTCCTTCGCGTGCGCGAGCCCCTTGGGATAGAAGTTGTCGCGCCAGGGTTCGTAGGTCCAGCCGCCTATGCCCACCTTGATGTTTGCCTTGCTCACATGGCCCTCCGGGTTGAGATCGCCCGCACTCTACGCGCGGTCGCCTCAAGGCGCAAAATGCGCCTTTTCGTCACCCGCGGAGAACCCACCGATGAACGCCCCCCTGCACCGCGAAATGCCCGCCGGCACGCTCGACGCCGAGCGCGCCCTGTCCGACGTCACCGCCCAATGGGACGGCGACATCCTCAAGCAACTCACCAACTACATCGGCATCCCGGCCAAGTCGCCCGGCTTCGACAAGGACTGGTCGGCCAACGGCTACCTCGAGACCGTGCTGCGCAACGCCGCCGCCTGGGTCGAGGCACAGAAGGTCGAGGGCCTGAAGCTGGAGATCGTGCGCCTCGAAGGCCGCACGCCGGTGCTGTTCTTCGAAGTGCCGGCCACCGGCACCGACATGGGCGAGACCGTGCTGATGTACGGCCACCTCGACAAGCAACCCGAATTCACCGGCTGGCGCAACGACCTCGGCCCGTGGACGCCCAAGTACGAGAACGGCCTGCTCTACGGCCGCGGCGGTGCCGATGACGGCTACGCGGTGTACGCCAGCATCGCCGCGCTGCAGGCGCTCAAGAGCCAGGGCGCAGCGCACCCGCGCATCGTCGGCCTGATCGAGACCTGCGAGGAAAGCGGCTCCTACGACCTGCTGCCCTACGTCGACGCGCTGCGTCCGCGCCTGGGCAATGTCGAACTGGTGATCTGCCTCGACTCCGGCGCCGGCAATTACGACCAGCTGTGGCTCACCACCTCGCTGCGCGGCATGGCCAGCGGCACGCTCAAAGTGGAAGTGCTGACCGAAGGCATCCACTCCGGCGACGCATCGGGCCTCGTGCCCTCGAGCTTCCGCATCATGCGGCAGGTGCTCGATCGCCTCGAAGACAGCGCCACCGGCCGCCTGCTGCCCGCGAGCTTCCACTGCGAAGTGCCGGCCGACCGGCTCGCGCAGGCCAGGGCCACCGCCGCGATCCTCGGCGAAGAGGTCTACAAGCGCTTTCCGTGGGCGCACTACGACTGCGGCGGCTCGACCATGTTCGCGCTGCCGACCACCACCGATCCAGTCGAGGCCCTGCTCAACCGCACCTGGAAGCCCACGCTGTCGGTGACCGGCGCCGAAGGCTTTCCGGCACTGAAGGATGCGGGCAACGTGCTGCGCCCGTACACCGCCTTCAAGCTGTCGCTGCGCCTGCCCCCGCTGATCGATGCGGCCGAGGCGGTGCAGAACCTCAAGACGCTGCTCGAAGACAACGCGCCCTACCAGGCCCGCGTGACCTTCGAGAGCAACGGCGGCGCCACGGGCTGGAACGCACCCACCATCACGCCGTGGTTCGAGGACGCGCTCAACAAGGCCTCGCAGGCGCACTTCGGCGCATCGTGCGGCTACATCGGCCAGGGCGGCACCATTCCGCTGATGAACATGCTCAGCGCCGGTTTCCCGAAGGCGCAGATGATGGTCTGCGGCGTGCTCGGCCCGAAGAGCAACGCGCACGGCCCCAATGAGTTCCTGCACGTGCCCTACGCCAAGAAGCTCACCGCGGCCGTGGCCGAAGTGATCGCAGCATTGCCAGCAGCGCATCGCGCGGCCACATCGGAGCCGGTGGCCGCTTGAGCGAGGCGCTGCCTTTGCCGCAGCGCGTTTCGCTGTCGACCCCGGACGGCGAGACGCTCGCCCTGCGCCGGCTGCCGGCGCCCGGCCCGGCGCGCGCCGTGATCGTGGTGGTCCATGGGCTCGGCGAGCATGCGGGCCGCTATCACGCACTCGCGGAATGCCTGCACGAATGGAACTTCGCCGTGTGGGCGCACGACCACTTCGGGCACGGCGAATCGACCGGTGCGCGCGGCGGCCTGCCGAGCGAACTGCGGCTGGTCGACGACCTCGCGCTGGTCATCGACGATGCACGCCGCGAGAACCCCGGCCTGCCGCTGGTGCTGCTGGGGCACAGCCTCGGCGGACTGGTCGCCGCGAGCCTGGTGGCGCGTGGCGTGCGGCAGGTCGATGGGCTGGTGCTTTCCTCGCCAGGGCTCGATCCGGGCCTGAGCGGTTTCCAGAAGGCGCTGCTCGCGGTGCTGCCGCGCATTGCGCCGAACCTGCGCGTGGGCAACGGCCTCGACGACAACTACCTCTCGCATGACCCGGCGGTGGTGCAGGCCTACCGCGACGATCCGCTCACGCACGACCGCATCGGCAGCCGCCTTGCGCGCTTTCTCGCGTACGAAGGCGAGACGGTGCAGCAGCGGGCTGCGAACTGGCCCGTGCCGACGCTGCTTCTCTACGCGGGCGACGATCGCCTCGTGGTGCCCGCTGCCAGCCGCGCATTCGCTGCGGCGACGGCATCAAGCGGCATGGTCGAGGCGCACTGCTTCGACACGCTGTACCACGAGATCTTCAACGAACTCGAAGCCGACGCGGTCTTCGCGGCCCTGCAAAGCTGGCTCAACCGGCGCTTTCCGCCGCTGGCCTGACGGCGCGCACGCGCGCCAGCCAGATCAGCGCCGCGCCAGTCAGCACCACCGGCACCAGCGAACCGAAGTTCAGCAGCCGCCAGCCCTGCGTGGTCACCAGCACGCCCGAGGCGAACGAGGTCAGCGCCAGCGTGGCGAACACGCAGAAGTTGAGCGCACCCTGCGCGCGGTCGCGCTCCTCGGCGGTATAGGCCGTGAGCGAGAGTGTCGTGCTACCGGTGAACAGGAAATTCCAGCCCACGCCCAGCAGGAACAGCGCGACGATGAAGTGATGCAGCTCCACGCCCGAGAGCGCGATGGCGATGCAGCCGAGGTTGAGCACCAGCCCCACGCCCATCACTGGCAGCGCCCCGAAGCGGCGGATCAGGTGCCCGGTGAAGAAGCCCGGCGCGAACATGCCGATCACGTGCCATTCGAGCACCAGCGCGGCATCGGAAAACGGCAGGCTGCAGATCTGCATCGCGATGGGCGTCGCGGCCATCAGCAGGTTCATCACGCCGTAGCCAAGCGCGCCCGCGGCGGCGGCCACGATGAACACCGGCTGCCGCATGATCTCGGCCAGCGGGCGCCCGCCTGCGGCCTCCTTGCGCGTGGGCGCGGCCGGGAATTCGATGAAGTGCATCACTGCCATCGACAGCAGCGCCACCAGGGCCAGCGCAACGTAGGCGCCGGCGAACGGCACCGCAAAGGCTTCGCGCGTGGCGGTGGCGAGGTTCGGCCCGGCGACAGCGCCGATCAGCCCGCCCGCCATCACCATCGACACCGCCTTCTCGCGCCAGGCCGGCGCCGCCAGCTCGGCAGCGGCGAAGCGGTAGAGCCCCGCGTTGGCGTTGTAGTAGCCCGCGATCACCGTGGCGAAGCACAGCAGCCAGAAGTTCTTCGTGACCGCCGCGAAGCAGCACAGCAGCGACGATGCCACCGCCACCGCCAGCCCGATCTGGAACGAGCCGCGCCGGCCGAAGCGCTGCTGCGTGCGCGCCACCAGCCCGGTGCTGAGCGCGCCGCCCACCACGTAGCTCATCACCGGCAGCGTCGCCATCCAGCCGTGCGGCGCGATGGCCAGCCCAACCAGTCCGTTGATGGCGATGAAGGTCACGTTGTTCGTCAGGAGCAGGCCCTGGCAGATGGCGAGCAGCCAGAGGTTGCGGTTCATGGCGCCGTCTCCCGGATCGCGCGCTGCAGGTCGCGCTCGATTTCGCTGAAGACGATCGGCGGCAGCTCGCCCAGCGTGCCTTCGGTGCCATCGAGTGCCACCGCGCGCACGGTCTGCAGCTCCTTGCCGTCGGGGCTGTCCTGCACGAACCAGCCTTCCTCCAGCTGCAGGCAGATGCGGCGCCCGCCGCGCACGGCCTTGTTGAAGCTGTTGACCATGCCGCCGTCGCCCACCTCGCGCTGCCAGCCGCGCGTCTCCAGGCCCATGAGGGCGGCGTTCGACACGGCGCGGCCGCTCCAGTGCGGGAGTTCGCGGCGGGTGCGCAGCGCCTCGTCGAGCACGAAGGCCGGGCGCATCAGCTGCTCGAAGGGCTGCACGATTTCGTAGTCGGCCAGCACGGCGGCCCATGCGGTCGCCAGCGACGGGTCGAGTGCCGTGATTTCCAGCGGATGCGGCAGGCCGATGCGCGCGGACTCGGGCAGCTTCACCGCGTCGTCCTGCAGGTTGGCCAGTTCGCCTTCGGCGCTGACGCGGAAGGTGCCTTCGAGCTTGTCCGATGCGTCGAACAAGCCCCAGACCAGCGGCCGGCTGAAGACCCGCAGCACGGGGTGGTTGGCGAAGAAGGGCATGAACTCGTCGGGGCCCCATCGGCGCTGCGTGCACATCGCGGCTTCCAGTCGCTTGATCTGCGTGGTGGCGACGGTCTTTGCCAGCTTGCGCAGCTCCTTCAGCTGCGTGGTCGAGGCGGCGGCCTTGCCGGCGTCGTCGTTCGCGCCCGGCTTGGGCAGCGTCTTGAGGGCCTTGCCCCTGGCGTCGTGCACCACGGGCTGGAAGTTGTCGTCCATGCGCACCTCGAAGCTGCGCGGGCCGAAGTCGAGCGTCAGGCGCGCGCGGGTGTCGAGGCCGAGGTCAGGCACGGTGCGGTCGGCCAGCTGGTCGAGGCTGAGGCCGCGCTGCTCGGCCACTTCGCCGAGCATGCGGTCGGCGCGGGTGCGCAGGTCGTCGTGGCGGGTCTGGCGCGCGAGTTCGGCCAGGTGCATCAGGGCGGCGTCGCTGCCGATCTCGCCGAGCATCACCATCGCGTCGTAGGCCCGCACGCGGTCGAGCGCGGCGCGCCACTGGCGCAGCAGGCCGTAGAGCTGGCGTGCGGTTTCGCCGTCGCCGAGGCGGCCCTGCAAAGCGAACATCCAGCGCTCCTTGGCTGGGCGGCCATTGCCGATCCACCAGGCCAGCAGCGCGCGGCCGAAGCGCGCGAGGGAATCGGGCGTGAGCGCGTCCAGCAGCGGAGCGAGCCCCGGATAGGGTGCGTCGGGCTTGCCGAGCATCATCGCCATCAGCACGTCGGGCACCACGTCTTGCGGCAGCGCTAGGCCGCCTTGCTTGAGGAGCAGGCGGGGCAGCGTCGCCAGCGGCAGGGTCTTCGGCACCGCGGGCAGGCTGTCGGGCAGCAACTCTTCGGGGGCGATGGCCAGCAGCTGCGCCACCGCGTCGGCGGCTTCGGCGCCATAGGCGAGCGCCTGCCGGCGTACCGCGTCAGCGTGGCCGGCATCGTGCAGCCAGCGCAGCGCGGCTTGCGCCGCCTCGTGCGCAGGGCCGGGTTCGCCCAGCGCGATGGGAACGAGGCCGCGCGCGGCCGCATCCGGGTAGCGCGCAAGCCACTCGCCCGCTTCGCGCCGGACCCAGCGGTTGGTGTGGAAGCCCTTGGCGATCCAGCCGGCGAGCGGGTCCCATTCGATGACCGATGCCAGCTCGAACATCGCGCGCGAGCCCTGCTTGAGGAAGCGCGGCAGTCCCGGCAGCGCGGCCGCGCCGAATGCATGGAGGATGGGGCGCATGCGCGAGACATCGCCCATGTAGAGCTCTGGCGCGGGCCCAAGCGTGAACACTGCGATGGCCAGCGGCTCGGGCAGGTGCCAGATGTATTCGGCGACGCTCCAGTGGGTGGCCGGAGGTTCGCCGAAGTCTTCCGGCCCGATCTCGCGGCCGTTTGCCGCGACAGCCTCGATGAACTCGGGGCGCAGGCCCAGCATCCACAGGGCCTTGTGCACCTTGCCGCCCTCGCGGATCTCCGCGGGTGCGTTGGGCTGGTTGCGCGCGAATTCGTCCATCCACTGGTCGGCGCGTTCGCGCGAGACGCGGAGCTCGCGGGTCAGCCAGTCGGACGATTCGCCCGTGGCCTGCAAGTACTGCGGCGGCGGCAGATTGCTCCAGTGCAGCAGCGCCGTCGGCGGCAGTGGCTGCAGCGCCAGCGTCGGGATGACGGGCAGCGCCTGCCGGTTCTTCCAGGGCGGGCGCCGCAGCAGCGCGGGCCAGGCGTCGGGGGTGGCATCGGTCACGCCGGCGGAGCTGTCTTCCTGCAGGCGCGCGAGCGTCTTGCGCTGGCTGTCGTCGCAGGAGGCCTCCAGCGGTTGCTGCCACTCGGGGTTCGCGGCCAGCAACTCCAGGATCAACGCGGCGCCGGCCTGGTGTCGCGCCGGGTTCGCCGACAGCAGCTCGCGCAGCACGAACAGCGGCCAGCGGCCAGCCTGCTTGACGAGGGCGTTCTTGCAGTCGATCTGCTTGACCTGGGCCACGAAGAAACGCACCACGGCCGCGTCGTGGATGGCCAGCAGGTCGGTGACGGCTTCCTTGTGCGGGGACGGCTCGAAGAACAGCTCGGCTGCCGCGGCGCCGTGCATGTCGAGCATGCGCAGCCGTGCGGCGCGCGGCGGATAGAAGCTGGAACGGTGGCGGCGAAAGAAGTCGAGGCTGTCGGCCAGGCTGCGTTCGTCCAACAGCGAGCCGCCGCACTGGCCGCAGGGCCGGTCGTTGAACTGTGCGAGCGCTTCGCGCATGCCCTTGGACCACCGCACGGTGCCATCGGGCTGCGCGTCCAGACCTTCTTCTTTCGACTTGCGACTGCCCGCCATGCCATTGCTCTCCATTGATGCCAGCGGGATTGTCGGCCAACACGCACGGACCAAAAAAAAGCGCCCTCGCGGGCGCCGGAATCCTGGAGAACGCAGTCCGTCAGTTCAGGACTGCTTGCCTTGCAGCAGACCGCTGAGCGAACCCAGCAGGTCGTCGTGGTTGCCCAGCCCCTGGTCGGGGACCTTGCCGTGCGGCGTGAGCTGGTCGATGAGCGCCGGCAGCATGGTGGCGAGCATCGGCAGCAGCGTTTGCGCATTGATGCCGAGCTTGGACGCGATGCTGGCGATGGTGTCGCTGCCCAGCGCGTTCTGCAGCTGGTCGCCCGAGACCGGCTGGTTTTCTCCCTTGCCGATCCACGAGCCGATGACGTCGCCCATGCCGGCCTGCTCGAACTTCGAGACCAGACCGCCCAGGCCGCCCTGCCCGCCGTTGTTGGCGAGCAGGCCGCCCAGCGCGCCGGCCAGGCCTCCCAGATCGCCCAATCCGCCGCCTTGCGGTTGCTGCTGTTGCGCAGCGCCTCCGAGCACTTGACCGAGTACCGAATCGAGCAATCCCATGGCTGTTTCCTTGGTGTGTGACAGAACCGTCTGCATTGTTAAATGCCGCGGACCGTAAGCAGAAAGTGGCACGTCCACTTTCGAACTGGCAACGTGACAAATTACTTGGTACGCGCTGTCCGTTTGGGGAGCAATGCGGGGCTGATCCCCTGCACGCCCACCAGGCCCAGCACGGTAACCAGCGAATTCTGCGCGCCTTTCCATGCATCTGTCACGTCAATGGACTCGCTCAACGAATGGAATCCGGAGGCCTTGCCGCCACCGCCGACGATGATCGCGGGAATGCCCAGCGCGATCGGCACGTTGGCGTCGGTGCTGCCGCCGCGCAGCAGCGTCTTGTTGCCGAAGGCGGCGTTCGAGCGGATCGCGGCCTCGACGATCACCGAATCGGGCGGCGTGCGGCCGCCGGGGCGGTCGCCGATGAGCTTGGTGCTAACGCTCAGCGTGCTCACGTTCCAGCGCTTGTTTTCCTCGACCACTGCTTCGTCGATGGCGGCCAGAATCTTCTTCTCCGTTTCGAGAAGCGAGGCCATGTCGTCGGAGCGGATGTCGATGGCCATGCGCGCATCTGGCGCGATGGTGTTGACCGAAGTGCCGCCGCCGACCGTGCCGACAGTGAACGTTGTCTTCGGGAAACTCGGCGTGCGGATATCGGCGATCTTCGCGATGGCGCGGCCCATGCCGTGGATGGCGCTGGGCACCTGGCCGAACGCGCCGAAGCTGTGGCCGCCCGGGCCCTGGAACGTGACTTCGTAGCGGTGGCTCGCGGTGCCGAGCACCAGCACCGCGCCCGGCGACGACGGCTCCAGTCCCACCATGCCGTCGATATCGAGGTTGTCGCGAAAGATGGCCTTCATGCCGCGCAGGTTGCCGAGTTCTTCCTCGCCGACGTTGGCGACGATCATCAGGTCGCCCACGGTCTGGATCTTGTTTTCGTTCAGCACCTTGAGCCACGACAGAAGCACCGACAGGCCGCGCGTGTCGTCCGCGATGCCGGGCGCGTGCAGCCGGCCGTCGTGCTCCTTCACCTTCACGTCGGTGCCGGCGGGGAACACGGTGTCGAGGTGGGCCGAGATCAGCAGCTTCGGGCCGCCGCCGATGCCCTTGCGCAGGCCGACCACGTTGCCTTCGGCGTCGATCTTCGCGTGCGTCAGTCCCAGCGCCTTCATGCGCGCGAGAAACGCCTCGGCGCGCTTGTGCTCCTTGAAGGGCGGCGCCTCGATCTCGGTCAGCATCTTCAGGTCTTCGACCGAGTGTTCATGGTCGGCCTTGACCGCGTCGAGCAGCTTCTGGATGGCGGGCGAGGCCATCAGCTGGGTGTAGGCCTTGTCGACCTCGGGGCTGACTTGCGTGGGCGTGGGGGCGACGGCCTGGCTCTGGGCGAGCGCGCCCTGTGTGGCGCACAGCAGCGCGGCAATAACGAGAGGTGCAAGGCGCAGAACGCTTGGCAGGCGGGACATCGGCAAAAGTCCTTCTTTTGTCTTAATGAAGTAACGATTGTTTCCCAAGCTTTCCGCGCGCGCGTCGCGGAAAACACCCACCTCGCGGCCCTGCCTAGAGTCCGGCCAGGGACACCAGCGCGGCCAGCGCCGCCGTTTCAGCGCGCAACACGCGCGCGCCGAGGGTGATGGGAGCGAAGCCGCGGGCGATGGCCTGCTGTTCTTCGGTGCTGCTCAGGCCGCCTTCGGGGCCGCTCAATACAGTCACGCCTTGGTCGTTCGGGGCTTGAAGTGTGTCGGCGAGGCTGCGTGTGCCCTCGGCAAGGCTCAGCACGAGGCGCACGGCCGAGGCTTCATTGGTTTCGAGCCAGCCCGTGAAGGACTGCACCGGATGGATCACCGGCACGCGGTTGCGCCCGCACTGCTCGCAGGCCGCGACCGCGATCGCCTCCCAGTGCGCCCGCTTCTTCTCGGCGCGCTCGCCCGACAGGCGCAGCACGCCGTGGGCAGTGGCCAGCGGCTGGATGCTCGCAACGCCGAGCTCGGTGGCTTTCTCGACCAGCCAGTCCATGCGCTCGTTGGCCGGCATGCCGACCGCAAGGTGCACGGCGCGGGGCGCTTCCCGCTCCACCGGCAGGTGGGCGCCGACGGCCACAGCGACGTCGCTGCGGCCCATGTGCTCGACCGTGGCTGCATATTCGCCGCCCGCGCCGTCGAACAGCGTGATCGCATCGCCGGGCTGCATCCGCAGCACCTGCACGTGGCGCGCGGCGCCGGGCGGCAACGCCAGGCTGACGCCGGCGCTCAGCGGCACGGAACAGTGAAAACGCGGCATGCTATGAAATCGATAGCTGCGAGCGACCGTTGTACGGCCGTCACAGGGTGGTGCTTTTTCAGTTTTCCTTCAGACACGGCCGTAGGCGAAGCCCGTGATGGCCGAAGTGCCCTCGATTTCGTCGATCACGCGCAGCAGCGGCGTCAGCTCCATGTAGCGGCTGGCGGTGGCGCGGATGTAGGCAATGAAGCGCGGCGTGTCGGCCAGGTACTTGGGCTTGCCGTCGCGCAGCGTGAGGCGCGCGAAGATGCCGGCCACCTTCAGGTGGCGCTGCAGGCCCATCCACTCGACCGCGCGGTAGAAGGCGCCGAAGTCTTCGTCGACAGGCAGGCCGGCCTTGCGCGCAGCCGTCCAGTAGCGGATGGTGATGTCGAGCACGAACTCCTCGTCCCAGCTCAGGAAGGCATCGCGCATCAGGCTGGCGATGTCGTAGGTGACGGGGCCGTACACGGCGTCCTGGAAGTCGAGCACGCCGAGCGCTGCTCCGTTGCCGATCATCAGGTTGCGCGGCATGAAGTCGCGGTGCACGTAGACGGCGGGCGAAGCGAGGTTGCTGTCGACGATCAGCTTGAAGCTGCGATCGAGCCGCTCCTTCAGCTTGCCTTCGACGGCGATGCCGCGGTGGCGGCCGATGTACCACTCGGGGAACAGCGACAGTTCGCGCTCGAGCAGCGCCCGGTCGTAGGGGGGCAGCACGCCGGGCTTGGAGGCCAACTGCCAGCGGATCAGCGCGTCGATGGCCTGGTCGTAGAGCGGGCGGCTCGCGTCGGGCTTCGCCGGATCGATCACGTCCAGCATGGTCTGGCGGCCCAGGTCGTCGAGCAGGAGAAAGCCGTTCGGCTTGTCCCATTCGAGCACCGTGGGGGCGAGCACGCCGGCGCCGGCCATCAGCTGCGCCACCTGGACGAAGGGGGCGCTGTTCTCCTTGTCCGGCGGCGCGTCCATCACGATGCGCGTGGGGGCGGCGGTGTCGGCGGTGTCGAGGCGGAAGTAGCGGCGGAAGCTCGCGTCGACCGAGGCGAGCCGCACGGTGTCGGGCAACAACCGGTGGGCAGGCGCGATGGCGGCCAGCCAGCCCCGGAACACTTCGGCCCGCTGCGGATCAGTCCAGAGGATGGTCTCGGCGGGGCTTGGGGCTAATGAGGCCGGAGGCGGGGATGCTGTCATGGATAATCGATTCTACAAATCCGCCTGGCGCGGCAATCCCCCTTGGCCGGCTTCCGGCCGATGCGGGTTGCTGCCGGCCCCTGCAACCCGCCGGCCTGCCGCGCCGTCCCCCGACGATCTTTCGTTCCGAACCGATGCCTACGACCCAAAGCCCTCACGCTTGGCACCTTGTGCGCTCGCTGCCCTTCCCGGGCGAGTCGACTGCTTTCCTCGGAACGGCTGGGCGGGAGGCCTGATGAACCGACGTCGTGTCGCCCCGCGGCGCTCGCGCCCGCCGCTACCGCTGGCTGTTTTGTCGCTGGCCCTGATGCACGCACATGGCGCCTCCGCGCAGACGGCCGGCAACTTCGACGCTCCGCTCACCCTGAAGCGCACGCCGCTGCTGACCGAAACCCTGACGCCCGCGGACCGCGGCCAGATGCCCAGCATCGTCACCGGCGACCGCATCTCCGGCCGGCCCGACCTGGAAACCGTGGTCGAGGGCAACGCCACGCTGCGGCGCGGCGCCGTGTCCATCACCGCCGACCGGCTCGAGTACTACCAGCCCGACGACCGTGCCAAGGCCACCGGCAACGTGCGCGTCAACCAGGCCGGCAACGTGTACGAAGGCCCCGAGCTGCAGCTCAAGCTGGAGACCTTCGAGGGCTTCTTCAACAACGTGCGCTACCAGTTTCTCGTGAACGAAGCGCACGGCGAGGCCAAGCGCATCGACTTCGTCGACGCCAACGTGTCGATCGCCCGCGAAGCCACCTACACCACCTGCCGCCGCGAAGACTTCCCGGGCTGGATGCCGGCCTGGTTGCTGACCGCGACCACGATGACCACGGACACCGAGGAAAACGAGGGCGTGGCCAAGAATGCGCGGCTGAGCTTCATGGGCATCACCACGCCGCCCATTCCTAGCGTGAGCTTCCCGCTGTCGAACGAGCGCAAGAGCGGCCTGCTGCCGCCCACCATCGGCATCGACAACACCAACGGCATCGAGATCGCGCAGCCGTACTACTGGAACATCGCGCCCAACCGCGACGCCACGATCACTCCGACGATCATGAGCAAGCGCGGCATCAATTTCAGCAACGAGTTCCGCTACCTCGAGAAGGGGTACAACGGAACGATCCGCTTCGACCTGATGGGAAGCGACCGCCTGATGGGCCAGCGTTACCCCGATCTCGGCAGCACCAAGCGCTGGGGCGTGTGGGGCACGCATCACCAGGACTTCGATGCCAAGGCGCTGGGCCTCGACTCGCTGTCGGCCAACATCAGCATCAACCGGGTCAGCGACAACGACTACTGGCGCGACTTCACGCGCACGCCGTCGCTCGCGCAGCGCCAGCTGCCCAACGATGCATCGCTCAACTGGAGCAAGGGCGACTGGAGCGGCATCGTCCGCACGCTGAAGTACCAGAACCTGCAGTACGACTTGTCGCCGATCGTGCCGGCGTACGACAAGATGCCGCAGATCACGGCCAACTACAACAAGTACGACTGGCACGGCTTCGACGTTTCGCTGAACCTGGACTACACGCACTTCCGCGTGAACACGATCCTGCCGTCGCAGCTCGGCTACGACGCCACCCAGCAATCGCAGCCCGACGGCGACCGTGCCATGGCCGTCGCCTCGATCAGCCGCCCGTTCATCACGCCGAGCTCGTTCGTCATCCCCAAGCTGATGCTGAACGCGGCCTCGTACAACTACTACCTGCCGCAGTCGTCCATTCCGACGGTCACGGTCAACGGTACCCAGTACGTCAACGGCCAGGTCTACAACCCGAGTTCGCTGTATTTCTTCCCGACCTCCAGCAACCGGGCGGTGCCGACCTTCAGCCTCGACAGCGGCCTGACTTTCGAGCGCGACGCCAACTACTTCGGACGCGCCTTCCGCCAGACGCTGGAGCCGCGTGCCTACTACGTCTACACGCCGTATCGCAACCAGAGCATGCTGCCGAACTACGATTCGGCGGCCAACGACTTCAGCTTCGCGACCATCTACACCGAGAACGCGTTCTCGGGCGGCGACCGCGTCTCGGACACCAATGCCCTCACGCTCGGCGTGACCTCGCGCCTGATCGATCCGGCCACCGGCGTCGAGGCCGCGCGCTTCGGCATCGCGCAGCGGCTGCGCTTCAGCGACCAGAAGGTCACGCTGCCCGGCGGCACGCCGGTGACCGACCGCGCGAGCGACCTGCTCGTGGGCGCCCAGATCAACTGGACGCCCAAGTGGAGCCTGGACACCCTCGTGCAGTACAACCCCGACACGCGCAAGTCGGAGCGCTCGGCCATCAGCGCGCGCTACAACCCCGAGCCGTATCACAACCTGAGCGCGGCCTTCCGCTACCAGGCGCCCAGCACCCCGACCGCGACCGACGGCAGCAAGTCGATCGACGTGGGCTGGCAATGGCCCATCAACGACCTGTGGGGCGACAAGGGCAAGAACCTCGGCCCCGGCAAGGGCCAGGGCGGCGGACGCTGGTATGCGGTCGGCCGGCTCAACTACAGCTTGCAGGACAAGAAACTCACGGACGGCGTGCTCGGCTTCGAGTACGACGGCTGCTGCTGGATCGGGCGCGTGGTGCTGCAGCGCATCACCACGGGCCAGGTGACGGCGAACACCCGCATCATGTTCCAGCTCGAATTCGTCGGCTTCTCCAGCATCGGCTCCAGCCCCATGCAGGCCCTGCGGCAGAACATCCAGCGCTACGAACCCCTGCGCCAACCGGGCGAAGCGCCGAGCCGCTTCACCAATTACGACTGAGACGACTGACTGAGCGACGCCATGAAATACATCCGTTCCATCATCACCCTGGGCTGCCTCGCGGCAGTGGCTGCAACGTCGGGTGCGCAGGGCTTCCGCTCCGGCACCGGCATCACGGACATCATGCGCGCCGGGCCGCGCCTGGGCCCGCCGGCCGCGCGGCCGTCGACGGCGCCTGCCGCGGCGCCCGTGCAGCGCTCGGCTGAATTCATCGTCGCGCTGGTCAACTCGGAACCCATCACCAACACCGACGTGCAGACGCGCGTGTCGCGGCTGATCAAGGAGAACCCGGACGCAGAGCGCGTTCCCCGCGGCGAGCTCACCCGGCTCGTGCTGGAGCGGCTGATCACGGAGCGTGCCCAGCTTCAGCTCGCGAAGGAAAACGGCATCAAGGTCGACGACGTAGCCATCGACCAGGCCGAGCAGACCGTGGCGCGTCAGAACGAGATCAGCCTGATCGAGCTGCGCCGCCGCGTGGCCGCCGAAGGCATCGCGCAGCAGGACTTCCGCAACGACCTGCGCGACCAACTGCTGCTCACGCGCCTGCGTGACCGCGAGGTCGAGTCGAAGGTCAAGATCAGCGACGCCGAGGCCGACGAATACCTGCGCGACCAGCGCAATCAATCCGTCAAGAACGCGGCGCTGGAAAACCTCAACCTCGCGCAGGTGCTGGTGGCCGTTCCCGAGAACGCCACCGACGCCCAGGTGGCCGCGGCACAGAAGAAGGCACAGGACCTCGCCCAGCGCGCCCGCGCCGGCGAAGATTTCGCCAAGCTGGTGCGCGAGAACTCCGATTCGCCGGACCGCGCCAACGGCGGCGCCATCGGCATGCGCAGCGCCGACCGTTATCCGTCGCTGTTCGTCGAGGCCACGCAATCGACCGCGGTGAACGGCATCGCCGGGCCCGTGCGTTCCAGCGCCGGCTTCCACGTGCTCAAGGTCATCGCCAAGGCCCAGATCGGGTCGGGCGACGCCACGGTCACGCAGACCCAAGTGCGCCACATCCTGCTGCTCAACGACCCCAAGCGCACCACGGCGCAGGCGGTTGCGCAATTGGCCGAATTCAAGCGCCGCGTGCAGGCCGGCACTGCCGACTTCGCCGGCCTTGCCCGCGACAACTCGCAGGACGGCAGCGCCAAGGACGGCGGCGACCTCGGCTGGTCGCGCCCGGGCCAGTTCGTGCCCGAATTCGAGGAAGCCATGGACCGGCTTGCGCCGGGCCAGATCAGCGACCCCGTGGTGTCGCGCTTCGGCGTGCACCTGATCCAGGTGGTCGGCCGCCGCGATTCCAAGCTCAGCCAGTCGGAGCAGCGCGAAGCTGCGCGCACCGCGCTGCGCGAACAGCGCGTAGAGGAGGCTTTCACCACCTGGGTGCAGGAAGTGCGTGCACGCGCCTACGTCGAATACCGCGACCCACCGCAATCCTGATTCGATGGCACACATCGCCAGGAAGCGGTTCGGGCAGCACTTTCTGTCCGACGGGGGGATCATCGATGCGATCGTGCGCGAGATCGCGCCGCAGCCTGGCGACGCCATGGTCGAAATCGGGCCGGGGCTCGCGGCGCTGACGCAGCCGCTGGTCGAGCGGCTGGGCCGCCTCACCGTGATCGAGCTCGACCGCGACCTCGCCAAGCGCCTGCGCGAGCATGCGCAGCTCGACGTGATCGAGTCCGATGTGCTGAAGGTCGACTTCGCGGAACTGGCCGCCAGGTTCCCGGCCAAGCCGCTGCGCGTGGTGGGCAACCTGCCCTACAACATCTCCACGCCTATCCTGTTTCACCTGCTGGGTAGTGCCCATCTGGTCGCCGACCAGCACTTCATGCTGCAGAAAGAAGTGATCGACCGCATGGTGGCCAGGCCCGCCACCTCGGACTACAGCCGCCTGAGCGTGATGCTGCAGTGGCGCTACGAGATGCAGAACGTGCTGTTCGTGCCGCCCGAGAGCTTCGACCCGCCGCCGCGCGTGGACAGTGCCGTGGTGCGGATGGTGCCGCTGGCGACGCCGCCGGCGGTCGATGCGGCCCGTCTGGGGGAGATCGTGCAGGTCGCCTTCAGCCAGCGCCGCAAGCTGCTGCGGCACACGCTGGGCAAATGGCTGCAGGAGCACGGCTTTGCCGGTGAATTCGATGTCCAGCGGCGGGCCGAAGAAGTGCCCGTCGACGAATACGTCGCTCTGGCCCAGGCCATCATCCCGCGAAACCCATGAAAAAAAGCCCGTCTGCGACGGGCTTTTTAACGGAGGCTGCAAACGCCTAAGCCTGCTTGCTTATGCGGCGGCGAGCCAATAACCCGCATTGAAGGGGCTGCTCATGCGCAGCGCCAGGGGCGACACGTCGACCAGTTTGTCGGTCGGCATTTTTTCGCCGGCCGGTTCGGTGGAGGCGGCCGCTGCGGTTGCGGTGGTGTTCACTTCGATGCCATCGAGGGTTTCAGCGTTCGGCTGAGCCTCGTTCGCCCGTTCTGCTTGGCTGGTAGATGCAGAACGGGCTACAGAAAAGAATAGAAGCACC
This sequence comes from Variovorax sp. F042, assembly GCF_057814215.1. Classification (NCBI taxonomy): domain Bacteria; kingdom Pseudomonadati; phylum Pseudomonadota; class Betaproteobacteria; order Burkholderiales; family Comamonadaceae; genus Variovorax; species Variovorax sp. F042. The sequence goes on along the minus strand of NZ_JBVASX010000006.1, from coordinate 140,429 downwards.
GGAACGGGACCTTGCGGTCGCCCCAGTAGTCCGAGGCGTCGCGGAAGATGTCGAGCAGCTGCTCGCGCGCTTCCTTGTCGAACTTGGCGTTGGCCGGGATCTGCTCCAGCACGATGACGAAACCTGGCTGCGGGCCCGATTTATGCAACGGGTCGGTCATGCAGTCGTACAGCGCGTCGAAGTTCTTCCCGAAGTGGGCCGGGAACGTGAACTGCTGCGCGATCAGGTCGAGCACGTCCTGCTTGGTCTGGGCGTTGCCCAGGTTGGCGTACAGGAAGTGCTGGCCGGCCGCGTTGGCCGCGTCCTGCAGGTCGTTCACGCGGAACGCGCGGATCGATTGCACGATGTTCGGGCGTACGGCACGAAGGGATAAGGTCATCTCCGCTGGTCTTTCCATAGTCATCATCATTTCTTCGGGGCGCTTCGGGGCGCCGCTCAGGTCGTTTTCATCGCTCATGGCGCAATCCGTCTGAAACTCGCATAGTGGTCTGCGGTGTACCAACAGGCCTCGGGCGTCGTGCGTTGTTCACCGCCGCAGACGATTCGTTGTGCACCACGGTTGCGCGAACCGGGCGTCGTAACCGTGTACTCGCGGTAGTGGCCGCGGCGTGCGGGTGGCAAAAGACGCTCGCGATTGCCGAACACCGTGCCGTCCTTGTCATACCGGAAGGGACCGCCACTCAGGATGGCCTGGTAGGTTCGTTGGCCCTGTGCCGGCAATTCGGACAGAGCGATCGTTTCCTCGGTGGACGTTTTTCCGGCGCCGAACCATCCGCGGGCCTCGGCCCCCGTCGTCAACGCCACCAGCATCAGACTGGTGAGCGCAAACTTTGTGACAGAGGACGTGATCGAGGCGTAAGCCGCCATGGGGCACCACAAGAAAAGAGCGGGGGGTTCGAATCGGCGATCAACGTCGGGTTAACCCGCAAATTCAAGCCCGCGAGTGTGCACCACGCTGGCGAAAATAGCAAGCGACTGCTCAAAGTTTGAGCAGTCGCGAGGGGATCGAGTGGCGCTTTAAGTTGGCGGCCACTCTCGCCAAATGGCTTATCTCTCGGCGTTTGCGTCAGCCACTGTCAAGGCTGTCATGTTCACGATGCGCCGAACAGTCGCACTTGCCGTGAGAATGTGCACAGGTTTGGCCGCGCCAAGCAGAACCGGGCCGATCGCGATATTGCCGCCTGCCGCTGTCTTGAGCAGGTTGTAGGAAATATTGGCCGCGTCGATGTTCGGGAAAACCAACAGGTTGGCGTCACCCGCCAGCGCGCTGTGCGGCATGACCACCGCGCGCTGCTTACTGTCCAGTGCCACGTCGCCGTGCATTTCGCCGTCCACTTCCAGCCAGGGCGCCTGCACGCGCAGCAGGTCGAGCGTCTTGCGCATCTTGATGGCGCTGGGCTCGTTGCTGGTGCCGAAGTTGGAATGCGACAGCAGCGCCGCCTTCGGCTTCAGGCCGAAGCGCATCATTTCCTCGGCCGCCATGGTCGTGATTTCGGCCAGTTCCTCGGGCGAGGGGTCGTAGTTGACGTGCGTGTCGACCAGGAACACCTGGCGGTCGGGCAGCAGCAGGCCGTTCATGCAGGCGTACACCGGCACGTCCTGCGGCGTGCTCTCGCAGCCGCCGGGGCGCTTGCCGATCACCTGGTCGATGTAGTGCAGGTGGATCAGCGTGGTGCCCCAGGTGCCGCAGATCATGCCGTCCACCTCGTCCTTGTGCAGCAGCATCGCGCCGATCAGCGTGAGGCGGCGGCGCATCTCGATCTTGGCGACCTGGGCGGTGATGCCCTTGCGCTCGGTCATGCGGTGGTAGGTCTGCCAGAAGTCGCGGTAGCGGCGGTCCTGCTCGACGTTGACGATGTCGTAGTCGAGCTCTTCCTTCAGCCGCAGGCCGAACTTCTCGATGCGCTGGGCGATGATGGCCGGGCGGCCGATCAGCGTCGGGCGGGCAAGGCCTTCGTCGACCACGATCTGGGCGGCGCGCAGCACGCGTTCTTCCTCGCCTTCGCAGTACGCCACGCGCTTCTTCGCCGCGCGACGGGCGGTTTCGAAGATCGGCTTCATCGTGGTGCCCGAGGCATAGACGAAGCTTTGCAGCTTGTCGCGGTAGGCGTCCATGTCCTTGATCGGACGGGTCGCAACGCCGCTTTCCTCTGCCGCCTTGGCCACGGCCGGCGCGATCTTCATCATCAGGCGCGGGTCGAAGGGCTTCGGAATCAGGTATTCGGGGCCGAATGACAGCTTTTCACCGACGTAGGCAGCAGCAACGCGCTCGCTCTGCTCGGCCTGCGCCAGATCGGCAATTGCGTGCACCGCGGCGATTTCCATCTCGTCGGTGATCGTGGTCGCGCCCGAATCGAGCGCGCCGCGGAAGATGTACGGGAAACACAGGACGTTGTTGACCTGGTTCGGGTAGTCGGTGCGGCCGGTAGCCATGATCACGTCGTCGCGCACCGCATGGGCGTCTTCGGGCGAGATCTCGGGGTTCGGGTTGGCCAGCGCGAAGATCACCGGGCGCTTGGCCATCTTGGCCACCATTGCCGGCTTCAGCACGCCGCCGGCCGACAGGCCCAGGAACACGTCGGCGCCCTCGATGACCTCGGCGAGCGTGCGCGCGTCGGTCTTCTGCATGTATTGGCGCTTGTCGTCGTCCATCAGTTCGGTGCGGCCTTCGTAGACCACGCCGGCCAGATCGGTCACGAACACGTTCTCGCGCTTCAGGCCGACCTTGAGCAGCAGGTTCAGGCAGGCCAGCGCCGCGGCACCGGCGCCCGAGGCCACCAGCTTGACTTCGGTGATGTCCTTGCCCGCCACCTTCAGGCCGTTGACCATGGCCGCCGCCACAGTGATGGCAGTGCCGTGCTGGTCGTCGTGGAACACCGGGATCTTCATGCGCTTGCGCAGCTCGCGCTCGACATAGAAGCAGTCGGGGGCCTTGATGTCTTCCAGATTGATGGCGCCGAAGGTCGGCTCCAGCGACGCGATGATGTCGACCAGCTTGGCCGGGTCTTTCTCGTCGATTTCGATGTCGAACACGTCGACGCCGGCAAATTTCTTGAAGAGAACGCCCTTGCCTTCCATCACCGGCTTGGACGCCAGCGGGCCGATGTCGCCCAGTCCCAGCACCGCGGTGCCGTTGCTGATGACGGCCACGAGGTTGCCGCGCGAGGTGTACTTGAAGGCGTTGGCCGGATCCTTGACGATTTCCTCGCAGGGCGCGGCCACGCCGGGCGAGTAGGCCAGCGACAGGTCGCGCTGGTTGACCATCTGCTTGGTCGCCGCGATGGCGATCTTGCCGGGAACGGGAAACTCGTGGTACTCGAGGGCGGCACGTCGCAACTCGGCGCGTTTGTCTTCGGGCGTGGGAGTCGATGAGGTCGAGGGGGTCGAATCTGACATGTGCCGTAGCTCCTGGTGGCGCTTCTTCTGGGGGCGCCGATTGTAGACCTCGGTTCGTAAAGCCATACACCGCATGGCCGGTGCCAACCATGACCAAAAGCACGGGTGCGCTGTCAAGTCGCTGTGGCAATATGCACAGTTCGGATAAAACCTGAAAAAACCTGAAGAGGAGCAACCATGGCCCTGATGGATTTCATCAAGAAACAGTTCATCGACATCATCCAGTGGACCGAGACCGGCGATGGCACGCTGGCCTGGCGCTTCCCGATGGCGGAGATGGAAATCCAGAACGGCGCCTCGCTCACCGTTCGCGAGTCGCAGGTTGCCGTCTTCGTCAATGAAGGCAAGGTGGCCGACGTGTTCGGCCCCGGCATGTACAAGCTCACGACGCAGACGCTGCCCGTGCTCACGTACCTGAAGAACTGGGACAAGCTCTTCGAGTCCCCCTTCAAGAGCGACGTCTATTTCTTCAGCACCCGCCAGCAGGTCGACCAGAAGTGGGGCACGCCCCAGCCGATCACCATCCGCGACAAGGACTTCGGTGCCGTGCGCCTGCGCGCCTTCGGCAACTACTCCTTCCGCATCGGTGACGCCAAGGCCTTCCACACCGAAATCTCCGGCACGCGCGACATCTATTCCGTGGCCGACCTCGACGGCCAGCTGCGCGGCTTGGTGCTGCAGAACATCAGCAACGCCATCGCCTCCAGCGGCGTGCCCTTCCTCGACCTTGCGGCCAACCAGATCCAGTTCGCGCAGGCGCTTGCCGCGCAGCTCGTGCCCGAGTTCGAGAAGATCGGCATCAAGCTCGAGAACATCACGGTCCAGAACGTCTCGCTGCCCGAAGAGCTGCAGAAGATCCTCGACCAGAAGATCGGCATGGGCATGGTCGGCAACGACATGGGCAAGTTCATGCAGTACCAGACGGCGCAGGCCATCCCCAAATTCGCCGAGGGCGCTGCCAACGGCGGCGGCATTGCCGGCGACGCGATGGGCCTGGGCGCTGGCGTGGCGCTCGGCCAGGTGCTCGCGCAGAACCTCGCGCAGGGCCTGAGCCCCAATGCGGCCGCGCAGGCCGCGGCAACGCAGCAGCAACCCGCCGTGGCCGTGGTGAGCCCCACCGACGTGATGACCACGCTCGAGAAGCTCGGCGAACTCAAGACCAAGGGCATCCTCACCCAGGAAGAGTTCGACGCCAAGAAGGTCGAACTACTCAAGAAGCTCGTCTGACCCGGCGCTATGTTCCCGATAGCGCCTGACGCCCGTTCGACGGGCGTCGGAAGCCTCATTGGCTTGAAAAACTCGTGGCCGTCCACGCCATGGCTGATGCGCCATGGCTGAGGAAACCGGCAACCAACGCTACTACCGCGCGCCCTGCCCCGGCTGCGGCGCGCCGGTCGAATTCCGCTCGGCGCAATCGACGCACGCGGTCTGCCCCTACTGCCAGAGCACTGTCGTGCGCCAGGGCGACACGCTCGCGCGCACCGGCAAGATGGCCGAGCTGTTCGACGACTTCAGCCCGCTGCAGCTGTTTGCCGCCGGCCGCATCCAGGACAAGCCCTTCACGCTGATCGGCCGGCTGCAGTACACCTACCCCGGCGGCCGCTGGACCGAATGGATCGCCGCGCTCGACGGCGACCGCACCGCGATCCTCAGCGAGGACAACGGCGCCTACGTCTTTGCGTTGCCCTTCGACCTGCAGCGCGCCGCGCCGCCATGGAACGAACTGCGCGTGAGCGCGACCACCGCCTTCGCCGGCCAGAGCTACACCGTCACCTCGAACGAGCAGGTGGCGCTGACTTCCGCACAAGGCGAACTGCCGCACCTGCCCGAGCTCGGCCGCCCCTTCGCGATGGTCGAGTTGCGCAGCGACAAGGGGCTGGTGCTCAGCATCGATTACGGCACCGCGACGCCCAGCGCCTACCTCGGCCGCTCGGTGCAGCTCGAAGACCTGCAGCTCACCGGCCTGCGCGAGGAATCCGCCAAGGACGAGAAGGGTCGCAGCTTCAACTGCCCCAACTGCGGCTCGCCCGTCACCGTCAACCTGGCCGACAGCAAGAGCATCACCTGCCGTTCGTGCAGCAGCATCATCGACCTGTCGCAGGGCATCGGCGGCGAGCTCAGGCACGCCACGCAGGATGAGCCCGTGCGCCCGCTCATCGCGCTCGGCAGCATGGGCCAGCTGCAGGGTGCGCAATGGCAGGTGGTCGGCTTCCAGCACCGCATGGGCAGCGAGCCCGGCGACGACGAGCAGTTCGGCTGGGACGAATACCTGCTCTACAACAAGAAGCGCGGCTTCAGCTTCCTGGTCGATGCGGAAGACGGCTGGAGCATGGTCAAGCCGACGACCGGCGCGCCGGTGATGGCCGAGAACGGCAGCACGGCCACCTACCTCAGCAAGCGCTACCAGCAGCAGTACGCCTACAACGCCGAAACGACCTACGTGGCGGGCGAGTTCTACTGGCAGGTCGAGCGCGGGCAGAAAACCTTCAACCGAGACTTCGCCAACGGCGGCGCACTGCTGTCGATGGAGCGCTCGGCCAACGAGCTGACGTGGTCGTCGGGCAGCAAGATCGACAGCGGCGCGGTGGCCACCGCCTTCAAGCTCGACACCAAGAAGGACATGTTCAAGCGCGCCGACGCGCTGCCCGTGAGCGCGGCCTCCGGGCTGGGCTGCGGCACCATCATCCTCATCATCGTCGTGATCATCATCATGCTGATCATCCTGAGCACCTGCTCGTCCCGCTGCGATCCCCGCGTCGAGAATTGTTCGTCGCGCAGCTCGGGCGGCTCGTATGGCGGCTATTCGAGTGGCGGCGGCCACAAATGACGGCGAAGATGCACGCGATGTCTGACTCTCACCTCACTACTACGACTGGAGGTCCCCATGGGATTTGAATGGTTGAAACCGGGCGTGGTCCTCGGATCGCTCGTGTACGCGCTGATCGGCGTCGTGATCTTCTGGCTCTGCTTTTTGATCATCGACAAGATCACGCCCTATGACCTGTGGGGCGAGATCGTCGAGAAGCAGAACGTGGCGCTGGGGCTGGTGGTTGCCGCGATGAGCCTGGGCATCAGCATCATCGTCGCCGCAGCAATCCATTGAACGACGCGGCCCTGCCCGCGCGCACCCCGGATGCGCGGGGGCCGCAACCCATAGAGATCGCGCTGCTCGCCAGCGTGTTCGTGGTCGCTGCCTGCGGCCTGGTCTACGAACTGAGCGCGGCCGCGCTCAGCTCCTACCTGCTCGGCGACTCGGTGCTGCAGTTCAGCACCATCATCGGCACCTATCTGTTTGCCATGGGCGTGGGCTCCTGGCTCTCGCGCTATTTCGACCGGCAACTGCCGGCGCATTTCCTTCGCATCGAGTTGATGGTGGCGCTGATCGGCGGCGCGCTGCCGGCGATCCTGTTTCTTGCCAACGCCTACGTGCCGAGCGCCTTCCGGCTGCTGCTGTACGGCCTGGTGATGGTTGTCGGCACGCTGGTGGGGCTCGAGATTCCGCTGGTGATGCGCATCCTGAAGCGCAACATCGTGCTCAAGAACCTGGTGTCGCAGGTTCTCACCTTCGACTACCTTGGCGCGCTGGCCGTGTCGGTGGCGTTTCCGCTCATCCTCGTGCCGCAGCTCGGAATGATCCGCACCGGCCTGCTGTTCGGCTTCATGAACGCGGCCGTGGCGGTGTGGGCGCTGTGGTTGTTCCGTCATGAGTTGCGCCGCGTCGGCGCGCATGCGCTGGCCTGCTTTCTCGCACTGGCCGCGCTGGTGGCGGCTTTCGTCTGGGCCGACCACATCACCACGCTGGCAGAAGACAAGTTCTACCAGGACCGTATCGTCTTCAGCGCCACCTCGCCCTACCAGCGCATCGTGGTCACGCGCGGGTTGCTGGGGCACCGCCTGTTCCTCAACGGCAACCTGCAGTTTGCAGAGCGCGACGAGTATCGCTATCACGAAGCGCTGGTGCACCCGGTGATGGCCGCGCAAGGCGCGCCGAAGAAGGTCGCCGTGCTCGGCGGCGGCGACGGCATGGCGGTGCGCGAGATCCTGAAGTACCCCTCGGTCGAGTCGGTCACGCTCGTGGAACTCGATCCGAACATGACGAAACTCTTCACCGATCACGAGACGCTGGCTGCGCTCAACGGCCATTCGCTTTCGTCGCCCAAGGTGAAGATCGTCAACACCGACGCCTTCCAGTGGCTGCAGCAGCCGGGCGACATGTTCGACGTGATCGTGGTCGACTTTCCGGATCCGACCAACTTCGCCATCGGCAAGCTCTACACCAACAGCTTCTATGCGCTGCTCGAAAAGCGCCTGTCGGCCAGTGGTTACGCGGTGATCCAGACGACTTCGCCGCTGGTCGCGCGCAAGAGCTACTGGACAGTGGCGACCACCATCGAATCGGTAGGCCTTCGCGCCACGCCGTACCACGCGCACGTGCCGAGCTTCGGCGAATGGGGCTACATCATCGCGAGCCGCCGGCCGTACCGCATGCCCGATGCCTTGCCTGCCGGCCTGCGCTTCCTGTCGCCTTCCACGCTGCCGCTGATGTTCGACTTTCCGCTCGACATGGCGCGCGTGCCGACCGAAGTGAACCGGCTGTCGAACCAGATCCTCGTCACCACCTATGAGCAGGAGTGGGGCAAGGTCATGGCGCACTAGCCACGCCATGCAGCGGCGCGAATTCCTCGGCGTGGCGGCAGGTGCGGCGGGCGTCCTGGCGCTCGCCGGCTGCGAGGCGCCGCCACCGCCCATCGAAGGCGGCTTCACCGGCATCGATGTCACGCGCGGCCACGCGATGCGCGACGGCGCGCTCAAGAGCGCCGCACCCGCCGTCGTGAAGCGCACGCGCGTAGTGATAGCCGGCGGCGGCGTCGCGGGCCTCGCTGCCGCACGCGCCCTGCGGCTTTCAGGCATCGACGACTTCGCGCTGCTCGAACTCGAAGACACCGCCGGCGGCAACGCACGCGGCGGCATCGTCAACGGCATCGCCTGCCCGCTCGGCGCGCATTACCTGCCCGTGCCCGGCGACGACGCACGCGAGGTGCAGGACCTGCTCGAAGAACTCGGTCTGCGCCGCCGCGTGGCGGGCCGATGGGAATACGACGAGGTCACCCTCTGCCACAGCCCGCAGGAGCGCCTGTTCATCCACGGCGAGTGGCAGGACGGCTTGCTGCCCATGCATGGCGTGGGCGAAGGCACGCTCGCGCAGTACCGCAAGTTCGCGCAGCGCATCGACGCGCTGCAGCACGCCGCGCACTTCGCCATTCCCACGCTGAAGGTCGCCGTCACGCCCGAGTTGCTGGCGCTCGACGCCATCACCTTCGCCACTTGGCTCGACGGCGAAGGCTTCAGCGATGCGCAACTGCGCTGGTACCTCGACTACTGCTGCCGCGACGACTACGGCGCAGGCATCGGGCAGGTGTCGGCCTGGGCCGGCATCCACTACTTCGCGAGCCGGCACGGCTTTCATGCGCCCGGCGATCCGACTGGCAGCGTCAACGACTCGAGCCCCGAGCGCGACGGCATCCTCACCTGGCCCGAAGGCAACGGCTGGCTCACGAAGCAGCTGGTCAGGTCGCTTGGTGAGCGCCTGCGCACTGGCCAGGTCGTCACGCGCATCGCCGAAGTGCGCGGTGGCGTCGAGGTCGATGCGTGGGATGCGGCCACCAAGTCCCTCGTGCGATGGCAGGCCGAGCGCTGCATCGTCGCGCTGCCCGTGTTCATCGCCGCGCGCGTGGTCGAGAACCCGCCCGAGGTGCTGAAGACCGCCGCCGCGCACGTGCGCTACGCGCCCTGGCTCGTGGCCAACGTGCACCTGCGTGGCCCGCTGGCCGACAGGCCCGGCGCCGCGCCGAGCTGGGACAACGTGATCTACGGCACCAAGGGCCTGGGCTACGTCGACGCGCGCCACCAGTCGCTCGACCCGACGCCGCGCGGCACGGTGCTCAGCTGGTACCGGCCGCTGGGCCCGAGCAGTTACGACACCGCCGACGGCCGCAAGCTGCTGCTGGAGCGCCCGTGGACCGGCTGGCGCGACGACCTGCTCGCCGAGCTGTCGGCGCCGCATCCCGACCTGCCATCGCTCGCCACGCGCATCGACATCACCCGCTATGGGCACGCCATGTCGATCCCCCGGCCCGGCCTGCTGGCGCAGATCGGCCCGCAGCGCACCGCGCCGGATACCGCGCATCGCGGCAGCGTCGTTGCAGGCCGGCTGTCGTTCGCGCATGCCGACTGGTCGGGCTACTCGATCTTCGAAGAGGCGTTCACGCGCGGGCACGTCGCGGGCAGCGACGCGGCGGCGGCATGAAGACGCTGGTGCTCGGTGGCTACGGCAACTTCGGTGCGCGCGTCTCCCGCGCGCTGGCCGGCGACCCGGGCATTGAACTGCTGGTGGCGGGGCGCGATGCGCAGCGCGCCACGGCGTTCGCAGAGTCGCTGGGCGGTGGCGCGCGCGGTGTGCGCATCGACGTGCAGGCGCCCGATCTTGCGGACGCGCTGCGCAACCTTGGCATCGCGTTGGTGATCCACACGGCCGGCCCCTTCCAGAACCAGGACTACCGCGTGCCGCAGGCCGTCGCCGCGGCAGGCGCGCACTACATCGACCTGGCCGATGGCCGGCGCTTCGTGTGCGACTTCCCGTCGGCGCAAGACGCTGCCTTTCGCGATGCGGGCCGTACAGCCGTCAGCGGGGCCAGCACAGTGCCGGCGCTTTCCTCGGCGGTGGTCGACCATCTCACGGCAGGCTGGCAAGGCATCCGCAGCATCGACATCTGCATCGCGCCCGCGCAAGGCGCGCCGCGCGGCGAGGCCACGCTGGCCGGCGTGCTCGCCTACTGCGGCGAGCCCATCCGCGTATGGCAAGGGGGCAAGTGGGTCGAGCAGCCTGGCTGGGCCGATCCCGTGAAGGTCGAGTTCGCGCGCATGAAGCCGCGCCGCGGTGCGCTCTGCGACATTCCCGATCTCGAGCTCTTTCCCGCACGCTATGCCGGCGTGCAGTCGGTGATGTTCCGCGCCGCGCTCGAAGTCGGACTGGCGCAGCACGCCTTCGCCTTCATGGCGTTCATGCATCGCATGGGCCTGCTGCCCACGCCGCAGAAGCTGGCGCCGCTGCTGCATTCGGCCGGCGGCGTGTTCGACGCGCTCGGTACCGCGCTGGGTGGCATGGTCGTGCGCGTGGAAGGCACGGATGCGCAGGGCGCGCCAGCACGCCGCGCGTGGCACGTAGCAGCCGACGACAACCACGGCCCTGAGATCCCCTGCATGGCCGCCATCCTGCTGGCCCGGCGTCTCGCGCGGGGCGATGCGCTGCCCATCGGCGCGCATGCCTGTGCCGGCCTGCTCGCCCTGTCCGGGTTCGAGCCCGAGTTCGCGCGCTGGGGCATGGTGACCGACGTGGTCGAAGAAGCGGCAATCGCAGTGGCAGGCCATGGCGCACCAGCGCTTTGAGTTCGACATGCCGGCGCCGGCCGACGTTGTCTTCGACGCTTTCCACTACCACGTGTGGCGCGCACGCTGGGACTCGCTGGTCGGCAACGCCCGCGCGGTGGGCGGTGCGCCCTGCCCGTTCGTCGGCGCCGAGACCGAGAACGTGGGCGGCGGCTGGCTGCGCGGCTTGTCGATGCGAACGCGCTTCGTGAGCTTCGACCGACCACACGTGGCGGCCGCCTCGATGATCGGCCGCTCCTTCCCCTTCAACCGCTGGGCTGCGTCCATGCGGCACCGCGACACGCAGCCCGGCCATTCGGTACTGATCTATGTCTACACCATCGAGGCCGGGCCGAAGGCGTTGCGCTGGCTGCTGGAGCCGGTGGTCGCGTGGGTTTTCGCACGGCAGACGCAGCGGCGCTTCGCGCGCATGCGCGCATTCCTGGTCACACATGCGCATGAAGTTGTCGCGTGGCAGCGCACGCACGCCGAACAAGAGCGCCCCTAACGCCGCACCATGAATCACTGAAAAAGGCCTCGCGCGGCCCTGTGCAGTTTTCACCAAGACTTCACACACAGCGCCATTGCTTCACAGATGGTCCGCAAACTCGCGGACGCCAACAAAAACACAGTGGGAGCGTCCATGCTTCAAGTCGCCAATCGAAAACTCGCGTCGTTCAGCGACGTGCTCTTCACCGGACTGGGCCGTGCGCTCGGCTTTCTGCGTCCGGTGGCCCGTGGGCTCATCGGTTCCTGGCGACCACCGGGCTGGCTGCGCATCGCGGGCGCATTCCTGCTCTTCGGACTGCAGTGGCTGCAGCAGCGGCTGGCCTGGCTGGTGTTGCTCCTGCTGCTCGTGCTGGCCGGCTGGATGGCCAGCCCCCATGTGATCAAGTGGTGGCACGGCCTCACGCCCGATCGCGTCGAACCCGTCGTCGCCACCGCGAAGACCGAGCCGCCGCAGCGCACGCAGATCGAGCTCGACAGGGGCCCGAACCCCTTCGTCATCAATTTCTCGGCCTCGGTGGCGCCCATTGCACGCATCGGCCAGGAGGCCACCGGCGTCACCATCGAGCCCGCCATCGCCGGCCGCTGGACGTGGACCAAGCAGAACCGGCTCGAATTCCTGCCCGCGCAAGACTGGCCCATCGGCCAGCCGTACAAGGTGCAGATCGCCGACAGCGCACTCGCACCGCACATCGAGATGGCCCTGCGCAAGTACGAGTTCATCTCGCCCGAATTCACCGCGCAGATCAACGCCGCCGAGTTCTATCAAGACCCGGTGCAGGCCAACGTGCGCCGCGCGCTCTTTCAGGTGCACTTCTCGCACCCCGTGAACACGGCTGAGTTCGAAAAGCGCCTGGTGCTGACCTACGACCAGCCCTGCAGCTCCTCGTTCTTCAGCGTGGGCAAGTGCGCGAGCGAGAAGTTCACGGTCAGCTACGACAAGCTGCGCCTCAACGCCACCCTGCAATCAGAGCCGCTGCCGATTCCCGAGAAGACTCGCCCGGCGATTCTCAGCCTCACCTCCGGCACGGTCGCGCAGAAGGGCGGCCCGGCGCTGCGTGCCGACATGTCCCGCGCGGTCGACATCCCCGGCCTCTTCAGCCTGAGCATCGCCAGCATCGAACCCACCATCGTCACCGGCGAGAACGGCGAACCCGAGCACGTGATGCACGTCACCGCCTCCATGCCCGTGCACGAGCGCGAAATGGCGCGCGTGGTGCAAGCCTGGCTGCTGCCCGCGACTGAAGAAGCCAAGGGCGACCCCGACGAGAAGTTCGACTGGTCCGCCGATCCGTCGAAGGTCACTGATGCCGTGCTGCGCCGCGCCAAAAAGATAAACCTCCAACCCATCGCCAGCGAGCGCGAAGTGACCGAGATGGTCAGCTTCCGCATGCCACAGGCCGAGGGCGGTCGCTACCTGCTGGTGCGCGTGGCCAAGGGCCTGAAGACGCCCGGCGGCTACCAGCTCGGCGCCGCGCGGCAAGACGTGCGCCTGCTCAAGACCTTCGCGCCCGAGCTCACCATCATGAGCCAGGGCTCGCTGCTCGCACTCTCGGGCGAGCGCAAGCTGCCGATTCTCGTGCGCGACCTGCCCGGCATCCGCCTCGAAATCGGCCGCCTGTTGCCGCAGCAGTTGCAGCACCTGGTGACGCAGACCAACGGCGACTTCTCGCATCCGCAGTTCTACGGTGGCCTGCAGTCGGACAACCTCGTCGACCGCTTCCAGAAGGAGATTCCGCTCAGCATTCCCGCCGGCAAGGCGCATTACGAAACCGTCGACTTCGCCGAGTACCTGCGCAACGACGTGGCCGACCGCCGCGGCGTGTTCCTGCTCAAGGTGCAGGGCTACGACCCCAAGGCGAAGAAGAAGCCCGAGGGCGATGAGCAGCAAGCCCAGCCCGAAGACGAACAGCAGCAGGAAGAACAGTCGTCCGACGAAGAAGGCAACGGGGAAGGCGGCAGCCCCGAGCAGCAGCTCGACCAGCGCCTCGTGCTCGTCACCGACCTGGGCATCGTCGCCAAGAAGTCGCTCGACGGCACGCGCGACGTGTTCGTGCAGAGCATCGCCAACGGCCAGCCCGTGGCCGGTGCGCTGGTCGAGGTGTGGGGCCGCAACGGCATGATCGTCGCGTCGCAGGCCACGGATGCGACGGGCGCTGCCAAGCTGCCCAACCTCGCCGGCTACCAGCGTGAGAAAGCGCCCGTGGTGCTGGTCGTGCGCAAGGACGGCGATCTGAGCTTCCTGCCCTTCAACCGCAACGACCGCACGCTGGACATCTCTCGCTTCGACGTCGGCGGCCTGCGCGCGGCCGGCGTGCCGAACCAGATGACGGCCTACGTCTTCAGCGACCGCGGCATCTACCGCCCCGGCGACACCATGCACATCGCGATGATGGTCAAGGCCGGCAACTGGGGCACCTCGCTGCGCGACCTGCCGCTCGAAGCCGAGATCATCGATGCGCGCGGCCTCAGCGTGCGCCGCGAAAAGCTCAAGCTCGGCCTCGGCGGCGCGGCGGAAATCGCCCACACCACGCAAGACACATCGCCCACCGGCAACTACACCGTCAATCTCTACCTGCCGCGCGAATCGTCGCCCGGCACGCCCGAGGTCGAAGGCCTGCTGATCGGCAGCACCACCGTGAAGGTGCAGGAGTTCCTGCCCGACCGCACCAAGGTCACGGCCAAGCTCAGCAGCGAAATCGCGGAGGGCTGGGTCAAGCCCAAGGACCTGAAGGCGCTCATCGACGTGCAGAACCTCTTCGGCACGCCCGCGCCCGATCGCAAGGTCGAAGGCACGCTCACGCTGAGCCCCGGCTTCCCGGTGTTCCGCGCCTTCACCGACTACGCCTTCTTCGATCCGCAGCGCGCCGCCGACAAACAGGTCGACGACCTGGGCAGCGTGCAGACCAGCGCCGACGGCAAGGCCGAATTCGACCTGCGCCTGTCGCGCTTCGACGCCGCCACCTACCAGGTGCACGTGCTCGCCAAGGCCTTCGAGCCCGAGGGCGGGCGCAGCGTGTCGGCCGAAGCGCAGACGCTGGTGAGCGACATGCCCTATCTCGTCGGCGTGAAGGTCGACGGCGACGTCGGCTATGTGAGCAAGGGCGCCGCGCGTAACGCCACCGTGATCGCCATCGACCCGCAGGCGAAGAAGACGGCCGTGGCCGACCTGAAGATCGAGCGCGTGGAGCGCAAGGTGCTGTCGGTGCTCATCAAGCAGGACAACGGCCTGTACCGCTACGAGTCGCGCCGCAAGGAAGTTGTGCTCGACGAGAAGCCCTTCGCCATCGCCGCGGCCGGCAACAACGTGGCGCTGGACACAGGCGCGCCCGGCAACTTCGCCTATGTGGTGCGCAACGCGCAGGGGTTGGAGCTCAACCGCGTGGAGTACAGCGTGGCGGGCAATGCCAACGTGTCGCGCTCGCTCGACCGCAATGCGGAGCTGCAGCTCACGCTCGACCGCAAGGACTACGAGCCGGGGCAAGAGATTGCGGTGAGCATCCGCGCGCCGTACGTGGGCGCGGGCCTCATCACCATCGAGCGCGACAAGGTTTACGCGCACGCTTGGTTCAAGACCGACAAGACCGCTTCGGTGCAGAAGATCACCCTGCCCAAGGACTTCGAGGGCACCGGCTACATCAACGTGCACTTCGTGCGCGACCCGGCCTCGGACGAGGTCTACATGAGCCCGCTGTCGTACGGCGTCGTGCCCTTCGCCACCGCGCTGACCAAGCGCACCGCCAACCTGCAGCTCACCAGCAGCGAACTGGTGAAGCCGGGGCAGACCGTGAAGATGAAGCTCACCAGCGAAAAGCCCACGCGCGCCGTGGTGTTCGCGGTGGACGAAGGCATTCTGCAGGTGGCGCGCTACAAGACGCCCGACCCGCTGAAGCACTTCTTCCAGAAGCGCGCGCTCGAAGTCGGCACGCTGCAGACGCTCGACCTGATCCTGCCGGAGTTCAAGAAGCTCATGCAGGGCGCCGCACCCGGGGGCGACGGCGAAGGCGAACTCGGCAAGCACCTGAACCCGTTCAAGCGCAAGCGCGACAAGCCGGTGGCGTACTGGTCGGGCCTGGTCGACGTGAACGGCAGCCGCGAGTTCAGCTACACCGTGCCCGAGAGCTTCAACGGCAGCCTGCGCGTGATGGCCGTGGCTGTGAACGACGAGACCACAGCCGCCAAGACCACCCGCACCGTGGTGCGCGGCGATATGGTGATATTGCCGAACGCACCGCTCGCGATGGCGCCCGGCGATACGGTCGAGGTAGGCGTGGGCCTCGCGAACAACATCGTGGGCTCGGGCAAGGAAGCGCCTATTGCGCTCACGCTCACCGCCTCCGGGGGGCTCGAAGTGGTGGGCGACGCCACGCAGACGCTCAAGGTCAACGAGCGCGGCGAAGCCAGCACCAGGTTCAATGTGCGCGCCAAGCCGGGCGAACAGGCGGTGCTGGGTTCTTCCGCGCTGGTGTTCACATCGACGCACAAGACCTTCAGCGCGCGCCTGTCCACCGAAGTGAGCGTGCGGCCCGCATCGCCCTTCGTCACGCTGGTGCAGGCCGGCAGCTTCCAGCGCGCGGGCGAGCTGTCGAGCCAGGCCGACCTGTACCCGAACTTCCGCCAGAGCGATGTGGCGGTGTCGGCCGCGCCGTGGGCCTTCGCGACCGGGCTCATGCAGTACCTGGAGGTGTATCCGCACGGCTGCACCGAGCAGATCACGAGCCAGACCTTTCCGGCCGTGCTGCTCGCGGGCCGCCCCGAGCTGGTAAAGGAAATGGCGCGCGGTCGCACGGCCGAGCAAGGCCCGATGCCCGAGGCACGCAAGACCTTCGAGCGCTATCTTGTGCAGCTGCGCGCACGGCAGACGGCCGACGGCGGCTTCTCGCTGTGGCCCGGTTCCGGCACCGACGCCTTTGCCACGCTGTACGCAGTGCACCTGCTGGTCGAAGCCAAGGACCACAAGCTGCCCGTGCCTCAAGACCTGCTGCAGAAGGCCAACGCCTACCTGCAGGGCTGGCTCGGCAGCGGCGACGCTTCGCTCGACGGCTGGCGCCAGCGCACGCAGGCGGCCTACCTGCTGACCCGCCAGGGCATCATCGCGCCGGCCGCGCTGGCCAACCTGCGCGAAGCATGGCGCAGCAAGCAGACGCAGGGCTGGAGCGACGACCTCGGTGCCGTCTACCTTGCCGCGAGCTACCAGCTCGTGAAGCAGGAGCAGGTGGCCAACGAGCTGCTGAACCCGGTGTGGTCCGACCTGCTCGCGCGCACCGAGAAGAAACAGCGCCGCAACGTCTGGGGCGCCTACTACGACCCGCTGGTGCACGACAGCATGACGCTGCACCTGGTGGGCCGCCACTTCCCGTCGCGCCTGAAGACGCTGAAGCCCGCGGTGTGGGAAGGCATGGCGGCGATGGTGCGCGACGGCTGGTACAACAGCCTGTCGTCGGCCTCGATGCTGCTCGCGGTCGATTCGTACTTCGAGGCCGTGGGACAGAACGTCGAGGGCAAGCTCACGGCGAGCGCCGTCAACGCGCAAGGCCAGGCCGCAGCGCTCGCGCTGGGTGCGGTGAACCCGATCACGCGAGCCGCGGTGCCGACCGGCACGGCCAAGCTGAAGCTGTCGAACGACAGCGACTTCAACCTGTACTACAGCTGGGCCGAACAGGGCTTCGAGCGCAACGTGCCCGCCACGGCGGTGAACAAGGGCCTCGAAATCTTCCATGAAGTGCTCGATGCCAAGGGCAACCCGATCACCAAGGCCAAACTCGGCGAAGAGGTCACGGTGCGGGTGCGCGTGCGCAGCCTGGAGCGCGCGCAGCTCAACGACGTGGCACTGGTCGACGTGCTGCCCGGTGGCCTCGAGCCGGTGCTGCAGGCCGTGGGCGATGACGACGATGTCAACGCCGACGCGCCCATCTGGAAGAAGCGCCTGGGCGGCGGCGGCTCGTGGAAGGTGCAGTACGCCGACATCCGCGAAGACCGCGTCGTGTTCTACGGCAGCGTCAACAAAGACCTGCTCGAAGTGACCTACAAGGCACGCGCCACCAACGTGGGCGACTACGTGGTGCCGGCAGCGTACGGCGAGGCGATGTACGACCGCCGCGTGTTCTCGCGCTCGGCGGGTGCGCGCTTCCAGGTCGTCGGCAACTGAGGCAAGGCAGGCTCGCCATGCGCATCGGCATCGCGTCTGCAGGAAGAAGGCTGCGCAAGCCCGCGCTATGGGCGCTGGCGGCTGTCTTCGTGCTCGCGCTGCTGCGTCTGTGGCCGCATGCGGCGCTGAGCGAAACCGTCGGCAGCTCCCGCGCCGTGTATGCGCAGGGCGGCGAGCTGCTGCGCCTCACGCTCGCGGGTGACGAGCAGTACCGGCTCTGGGTGCCGCTCGATCGCATCTCGCCCACGCTGGTCGATGCGGTGCTGCTGTACGAAGACCGCCGCTTCTACGCGCACCCCGGCGTCAACCCTGCCGCGCTGGCGCGCAGCGCCTGGCGCATTGCCAGCGGCGAACGCAGGCAGGGCGGCTCCACGCTCACGATGCAGCTCGCGCGCCGTGTCTACGGCATCGACAGCCGCACGCCCACCGGCAAGGTCGCGCAGATCTTCGCGGCGCTGTGGCTGGAGGCGCGTTTCAGCAAGCACGACATCCTGGAGGCGTATCTCAACACCGCGCCCTACGGCGGCAACATCGAAGGCGTGCAGGCCGCGAGCCTCATCTACTTCCGCAAGGACGCCGCGAAGCTCAGCCTGCCCGAAGCGCTGACGCTTGCAGTGATTCCGCAGAACCCCGTCAAGCGCATCGCCGAGCGCGGCCGCAATGCCGAGCTGCAATCGGCGCGCGAACGACTGTGGGCGCTGTGGGCCGAACGCGATCCGACCGCGAAGCAGCACGCGCCCGATGCGCAGCTCGCGTTGTCGGCGCAGTCGCGTGGCAGCCTGCCCTTTCTTGCTCCGCACGCCACCGACATGCTGCTCGCGCAGGAGCGCGGCGTGCAGGAGGTGCGCACCACCATCGACCTGCGCATGCAGGCCACGCTCGAACGCGTGATGGGCCAGTACCTGCGCACGCATGCCGACGTGGGCATGACCAACGCGAGCGCGCTGCTGCTCGACGCTTCGACCATGCAGGTGCGCGCGATGATCGGCTCGGCCGACTTTCGCAACGACGCCATCTCGGGACAGGTCAACGGCGTGCTGGCCAAGCGCTCGCCGGGCTCCACGCTCAAGCCCTTCATCTACGCGCTGGCGCTCGACCAGGGGCTGCTGCATCCGAAGACGATGCTGAAGGATGCGCCGACCTCCTTCGGCCCCTACACGCCCGAGAACTTCGACCATCGATTTGCTGGTCCGCTGCCCGCGCAGGAGGCGCTGATCCGCAGCCGCAATGTGCCCGCGGTCGCCGTGGCAGCCAAGCTCTCGAAGCCGGGGCTCTACGACTTCATGCGGCTTGCGGGCGTGCAGAAGCTGCAGAGCGAATCGCACTACGGCCTTGCGCTGGTGCTGGGTGGTGGCGAGGTCACGCCCGAGGAGCTGGCGGGCATGTACGCGACGCTGGCCAATGGCGGCATCTCGCAGCCCATTCGCTACACGCAGCCCGCGCCCGACGAGCGACCCGTGCAGCCGCTGCGCCTGCTGAGCGAGGAGGCGTCTTTCATCACGCTCGACATGCTGCGCCACACGCCGCGCCCCGACACCACGCTGCCCGCGCGCCCCGCTATCGCATGGAAGACGGGCACGTCCTGGGGCTTTCGCGATGCGTGGACGGCCGGCGTGTTCGGCCGGCACGTGCTGGTGGTGTGGGTGGGCAACTTCGACGGCACCAGCAACCCAGCGCTGGTGGGCGTCGATGCGGCCGCGCCGCTGTTCCTGCGCATGGTCGATGCGCTGCGCGCCGAGCGGCTCGACCCCGGCGAGGTCGCGTCGCGCCAGCCGCCCGACTTGCGGCAGGTCGAAGTCTGCGCTGCGACGGGCGGCCTGCCCGATGCGCTGTGTCCGGTGCGCACCATGACGTGGTTCATCGCCGGCAAGTCGCCGATCCAGGTCAGCAACCTGCACCGCGCGGTGTGGGTCGACGAGACGACCGGCAAGGTGGTCTGCGGCCCGCAACCGAATGCGCGCCAGCAGGTGGTGGAGCAATGGGGCAGCGACATGCGCCGCCTGTTCCGCCAGGCCGGCCTGCCGCGCGCGAGCGCACCGGCCGATGGCTGCGAGAAAGACGGCGACGCACCTGAAAGCGCGCCACTCATCACCTCGCCCCTGCGCGGCGTGCGCCACACACTGCGCGTGAAGAAGCCCGAACCTCTGGTGCTGCGCGCCGAAGCCGCTGCGGGCACGCAGGCGATCTACTGGTTTGCCGACGATGCGCTCATCGGCCGCGCCGCGCCCGGCGAAGGCATCACGTGGATGCCTGACCTCGCGGCGTCGGGTCGGCGTTATGTACTGCGCGCGGTCGACGACCAGGGGCGCGCCGAGTCGCGCGAAGTGACGGTCGACATCGCACCTTGAAGGGATGTCATGGCGGCGTCACGCCTCCTCGGCATGGTCACGCGTTTTCGACTTGAACACTTTCCTGCTCATGACACGTCTTGCCTCCCTTTCCTTCGTTGCCCTTGCCGCTGCACTCGCATGCGGCGCCGCGGGTGCACAGACCGCCTTCCCCGCCACGCTCTCCGGCCACGCCGTGCTGCCTGCGCAAAGCTTTGTGGCGGCGCCCAAGGACGCGCCGGCCGACCTGCAGGTCAGCGGCAAGTTCACGACCGGCAAGCGCGTCGAGGCGGTCGGCACGGTCGAAGGCCTGTCGGGTGGCCGCGGCACGGGTGTGTCGGTGCCCTTCAAGGGCCAGCCCCTGCAGGGCCACTCGGGCATCAAGAAGATGGACGACGGCAGCTTCTGGATCCTCACTGACAACGGTGCGGGCGCCAAGGCCAACTCGCCCGACTTCATGCTCTACCTGAACCACTACAAGGTGGACTTCAAGGGCGGCAAGCTCAATCGCATCAACACCATCTTCCTGCACGACCCCGACAAGAAGGTGCCCTTCCGAATCGTCCACGAAGGCACCAAGCAGCGCTACCTGACCGGTTCCGACTTCGACCCCGAGAGCTTTCAGTTTGCCGGCGGCGCGCTGTGGATCGGCGAAGAATTCGGCCCCTTCCTCATCAAGGCCGACCTGAAGGGCAAGGTGCTCGCGGTGTTCGACACGCAGGTCGACGGCAAGGTCGTGCGCTCGCCCGACCATCCGGCCGTGACCACGCCGGGCGCACCGGGTGGCGCGGTCGACTTCCAGATCAAGCGCTCCAAGGGTTTCGAAGGCATGGCCTCGTCGAAGGACGGCAGCAAGCTCTACGCGCTGCTCGAAGGCCCGGTGTGGAACGCCGAGGCCAAGGACTACGAAAAGGTCGAAGGCAAGGAAGCGCTGCGCGTGCTGGAGTTCGACGTGGCCACCGAGAAGTGGACCGGCCGTCACTGGAAGTACGTGCTCGAAGCCAATGGCAACGCCATCGGCGACTTCAACATGATCGACGGCACCACGGGCCTCATCATCGAGCGCGACAACGGCGAAGGCACGAGCGACAAGGCCTGCCCCGAAGGCCAGAAGCGCACCGACTGCTTCCACGACATCGCCAAGTTCAAGCGCGTCTACAAGGTCGAGCTGAACGACGCGAACGTGGGCGGCCCGGTGCGCAAGATCGGCTACATCGACCTGCTGAACATCGCCGACCCCGACAAGCTCGCGCGCAAGCCGCTGAACGACGGCGTGCTCAAGTTCCCGTTCTTCACGATCGAGAACGTCGACGTGGTCGATGCCACGCACATCGTGGTCGGCAACGACAACAACCTGCCCTTCTCGAGCAGCCGCGAGCCGAACAAGGCGGATGACAACGAGCTGGTGCTGCTGGAAGTTGGGGCATTGCTGCAGGCGAAGTAAGTTGCCATAGCCGGAGCGAAAGCCCCGGCTCGCAGGTTGGGTGGCAGGGGAAAGTTTTCTTCAGATGAGTATCATTCTCATCTTCGCCAGTCCTTTTCCCTCTTCATGAATCTCCGAACGACCCCGCCCGCCGTCCGGCGCGCGCCGTGACCATCGGCGTTCGTTATCGCCTAGGCGTGGCCTCTCGCGCAGTAGCAGCCATCTTCGGCGGCTATGGCATCGCCGCCCTGTCCGCCGCCGTGCTCGCGCTCTGCCTGCCCGCCGCCTTCGGCATGGCCCGCAGCGAAGCCGCGATGACCGGCACGCTCGCTTCCTTCGCCATCTTCGCGTTCGCAGTGATGTGGGTTTTTGCCGCGCGCACCGCGCTGCGGGCCTGGTCCGGCCTCGTCATCGTCGCGGCGCCGCTGGCCGCGCTGTTGCTGCTGCTCATGCGCACCACCGGAGGCGCCGCATGAAGGAGGGCTTCCGCCAGTCGATGGCATGGCTGCATACCTGGTCGGGCCTGCTGGTCGGCTGGGTGCTGTTCATGGTGTTCGCGGCCGGCACGGCTTCGTATTTCAAGGACGAGATCACGTTCTGGATGAAGCCGGAGCTGCATGCAGTCGCGCAGAACGCCGTGCCGCCGGTCAAGGCCGTCGAGAGTGCCATGGCCTATCTTCAGCAACGCGCCGCGGACAGCCCGCGCTGGTTCATCAACCTGCCGAATGAGCGCCAGCCGTCGACGGACGTGCTGTACCTCGCGCCGCCCGCACCGGCCGGCGCAGCAGCAGCTACTGGTGCCAAGCCAGGCGAGAAACCCCGCCGCCGCTTCGACCGCGCCTCGCTCGACCCCGCCACCGGCGAAGCCGTCAGCGCACCGCGCGTCACGCGCGGCGGCGAATTCTTCTACCGGCTGCACTTCGACCTGCACTACATGCCCGCGCTGTGGGCACGCTGGATCGTCGGCTTCTGCGCGATGTTCATGCTGGTGGCGATCTTCAGCGGCATCGTCACGCACAAGCGCATCTTCAAGGATTTCTTCACCTTCCGCCCGAAGAAGGGCCAGCGCTCGTGGCTCGATGCGCACAACGTGACGGCCGTGCTCGCGCTGCCCTATCACCTGATGATCACGTACACGGGCCTCGTCACACTGATGTTCATGTACATGCCTTGGGGCCCGCAGGTGGCCTACAAGGACCGCGGCGGCGAGCAGGCCTTTTTCTCCGAGGCCTTCCCGGGCGGTGGCCGCGACCAGATCAAGGCCTCGGGCAACAGGGTGCCGCTCGCGCCCATCGCGCCGATGATGGCGCAGGCCTCCGCGCACTGGGGCGGCGCGGCGGTGGGCCGCGTCACGGTGCATCAGCCCAACGACGCCAACGCGGTGGTCTCGCTCACGCGCGCCGAGGGGCCGCAGCTGTCGTACGACCAGCCGTCGATGCAGTTCAACGGCGCGACCGGCGCGCTGATCGGCGCGTTCGGCGACGTGCCCAAGCCGGCGGCCGAGACGCGCGGCGTGCTCTACGGCCTGCACATCGGCCGCTTTGGCGATCCGCTGCTGCGCGCGCTGTTCTTCCTCTCGGGGCTTGCGGGCTGCCTGATGGTTGCGACGGGGCTTCTGATGTGGGCCGTGAAGGAGCGGCAGAAGTTCGCGAAGACGCTCAAGCAGGGCGGGCGCGTCAGCTTCGGGCTGCGGCTGGTCGACGGACTGAATCTCGGCGCCATCGCCGGCCTGCCCGTCGCGATGGCCGCCTTCTTCTGGGCCAACCGCCTGCTGCCGGTCGACGTGGCCGAGCGTGGCGAGGCGGAGATCCGTTGGTTCTTCATCGTCTGGGGCGCGACTGCCGTGCTGGGCCTGTTGCGTCCCACCTTGCGCATGTGGCAGGCGCAGCTTGCGCTGGGCGCGCTGCTGTTCGTGGGGCTGCCGGTGCTCAATGCGTTCACCGGCCCCGCGCCGCTGACCGTGAGCCTGCGCACCGGCCCGACCTCGGTGGCGGGCTTCGACCTGGTCGTGATCGCGCTGGGCCTGGGGCTCGCGGGCGCGGCATGGATCGTGGAGCGCAAGCGGCGCAAGTCGATTGCGAAGCAGGCGGCAGCGAAGACGCAACCACCACCATCGACGCTCGCCACTTCGGGCCAGGGTTCATGACGACGGACTCGCTGCTCCTCGGCCTCGTGTTCGCCGCATCGCTCGCGGGCTTCTGCGCGCTGAGCCTCGCGATGGACCGCCACAGCGAAGACGTCTTCGGCCGCGGCAGCACGCCGGGCCCGTGGCGGCGCTGGCTGCAACTGGGTGGCGCCGCGCTGCTGTGCCTGTCGCTGGTCGCAAGCCTGCGGGCGGCGGGCAGCACGATCGGCTGGGTGCTCTGGCTGGGCGCGCTCACGGCAGCCGCGCTGGCCACGGTGGGGCTGCTCAGCTATGCGCCGCGGCGCTTTCACTGGATCGCATTTGCCGCTGTGTCGGTCACGCTGTGCAGCTTGCTGCTGGCGGCGTCGGTCACATGATGCGCAGCGCGCCGTGGCGCGAGGCCGGGATCACCTCATGCCGATCTCCCAGCGTCGCCACCACCGCGACCTTCAGCCGCTGCTTCATGCTGCGCGCCGCACCGAGCTGCCGCCCGAGAGCACGCCCTGCGTCATCGGCAACGCCATGAAGTCGTGCGGGAAGCCCATCGCCACGGCGCTGGCTGCATCGAGGCGCTGCAGCACGGAGCCGTCGAGCTCCACATCGAGGGCGCCGAGGTTGTCCTCGAACTGCGCGAAGGTGCGCGCGCCGATGATCGGCATCACCGTCGGCGCACTACGGTGCAGCAGCCACGCCAGCGCGATCTGCGCGGGCGAGCGGCCCAGCTCCTTCGCAACCTGCGCGACCACGCCGGCTATGTCGAGCGAGCGGGCGGTCAGCGCGCCGTTGCCTGCGGCCACGTCCTTGCGCGAACCCGTCACGCCCGAATCGGGGTCCTTGCGATAGTCCAGGTCGGCGCGCGTGTACTTGCCCGACAGCACACCGCTGCCCAGCGGCGACCACGCCATCACGCCCAGCCCGAGTTCGTGTGCCATCGGCAGCAGTTCGCGCTCCACGGTGCGTTCGATCAGGCTGTACTCGATCTGCAGCGCCACCAGCGGCGCCCAGCCGCGCAGCTCGGCCAGCGTCTGCATGCGCGCGACCTGCCAGGCCGGCGTGTCGGAGATGCCCGCGTACAGCACCTTGCCCGAGCGCACGAGGTCGTCGAAGGCGCGCATCACTTCGTCGAAGGGCGTCAGGTTGTCCCAGATGTGCAGGTACAGCAGGTCGATGTAGTCGGTGCCCAGGCGCTTCAGGCTGGCCTCCACCGAGCGGACCATGTTGCGGCGATGGTTGCCACCCGCGTTCGGGTTGCCCGGCTGCATGTTGAGCGAGTATTTGGTGGCCACGACCACCGACTCGCGCCTGTCGGCGATGAACTGGCCCAGCAGCCGTTCAGAACTGCCGTTGGTATAGAAGTTGGCGGTGTCGATGAAGTTGCCGCCGCGGTCCACGTACGCATCGAACATGCGGCGCGATTCGCCCGCGTCCGCCCCCCAGCCCCATTCCTGGCCGAAGGTCATCGTGCCCAGCGACACGGGGCTGACGCGCAGGCCGGAGCGGCCGAGGGTGAGGTAGTTGTCGAGCTTCATGGCGAATGTCCTTTCGAGGTGAGATGGCAGCGTTGGCCTGCGACAAAGTTACCTGCCGGGCGTCGTGGAACAAAGGCGTGCCACCTTCAAGCTTTATGAAGCGCCGCTTCAAGAATGGCCGCACTGCGGCGCAATCTGCCCTTTGCCCTGCTCGGCGTCATGCTCACAGTGGCGCTGGTCATCGCAGCGCTGTACCGCGTTGTGCCGCATGCGCAGCTGGCCACTTGGGCCGCAGCCAACGCAGTGCTGACGGCCGCTCGTGGCTGGGGTGCGTGGCGCTACCGCGTTGCAGAAGACGGCGCGGCCCTGCATCGCTGGCGCCGCTGCACGCTGGCAGGCACGGCGCTGCTCGACCGCATCCTGCGCAACCTGGTCGACAACGCCATCCGTCACACGAAGCACGGTGGCGTGCTGGTCGGCTGCCGGCGCGCGGGCAATGCCCTTCGCGTCGAGGTGTGGGACACCGGCCCCGGCATTCCTCCCGAGGCCTGATCAGCGGACCCAGGGCCGCGGTGGCACAGGTGGCGGGATGCGCGGCGGCTGCCCGCCGATGGGCGCCACGGCATTGCCGAGTGAACGGCCGACAGGCACGGCGGGATTGGAAGAAGACACCAGCGTGGGCGTCGAGATTTCGAAGGCGTCGTAGTTGCCCAGCGCCAGCGCATAGGCGACCAGGTTGGCCAGCTGCGTGGCGCCGCCCTCGTTCGCCGACGGCGGCTTGAGCACCGGCTTGCTGACGGGCTGGTACGGCTTGCCCTTGGGGTTCATGCCTGTCAGCACCTGTCGCGCATCCGCGCGGGCCGTGTGATACGCATTGAACACCACGTCCTTGGCGATATCGACCATGCGTTCCGAGATCTGGTCGGTGTCCTTGTGCATCAGCTCGGCAACGCGCTCGGCACGCACCTGCATGCCTTCCACGTAGGCGTTGATCTTGATGAGCTGCTGGCGCAGGTCGGACGCGGCCATGCGCACCTTGGCCGCCACGCCCGGATAGAGCACGGCGTCGTTCAGGCCGGTGATCTGGTCCGGCATGGAATTGATCAGATTGGCGATGTGCTTGTACTGCGACATGGCCGCTTCCGCGGCGGCCATCGCATCACGGTCGTCGCGAAAGAGCGCTGCGGCGTCCTCATTGCCGCGCTTTGCGATCACGCCGTCGGCCTCACGGATGCTCTTGCCGTGCAGGTAGCGGTCGAGGCCGCCTTCGGCCTCGCCGACGATCAGGCCACCGAGCTTGACGGTGCCAGTCACCACCTGCTTGAGGTACTTGGCGCCGGGCACCGGAATGGCGCCCAGCCCCGCCTTGGCCACGGCGGCAACGCCCTTGAGCACCAGCTTCTGCATGTCGGCGGTGTTGCCGCAGTACTCGCCCAGCAGCATGGTGAGCTTCTTCTTGAACGGCACGCTGAAGCTGTCGTTCGACTTGGCGCGGAAGGCATCCCAGGTCCGCTCGACCAGGTCGGTCTTCTGGACGACGGCCGCGCTCACCACGCCCCAGTCCTTGGTGCGCATCCGGTCAAGGAGCATGCGCACACCTGCCGACATTTCTTTCTCGTAGTACTCGGAGAGGCTCTTTCCGAGCTCATCGAATCTGGTTTGCGGAATATCAAGCATGTAGAAATCTGGGTGTGTGTTGTGGTGGTGGAACGATCGGCCTCGATGCTAGGCCGGGCTCTTGTGCGGCGCATTGGACCAAAGGCCAATGGCAAGCGCCATAACACAAACTAGCGAGGGCGGCCCAGGAGCCCGGCACGGCGGGCCACGATCACGGCCTGGGTGCGGCTGTTCACCTCGAGCCCGGCGAAGATGGCCGAGATATGCGCCTTCGCGGTTCGCTCGGTGGTGCTCAGCCGCTGCGCGATGTCGGCGTTGCGCAGGCCCTCGCGGAACATGGCGTGATCGTCGATCAGCAGGATGGTGGGCATGGGCTGGGAAATGACCCGGGCGGGCTCTTGTTAACTGGCTCAGGACCCTACCTGTGCCCTCGGCCAGATGATTATTAATAAAAACGACTTGTTGCGTGGATAGATTGCGCGGGCTGCATCGGACGACCGGTCCGGTTCGCTTGCGTTTTCAATCTTTCCATCCATTTCGCCATGTCGCCCCTTTCGTCTTTCAGCCGGCCCTTCGCCATCACCCTCGTCGCGGCCCTGTGCCTCTCGGCATGCGGAGGAGGCAGCGACGGCGGCGCCTCGTTCCCCATCACCGGCACACCGCCGGCAACCACGAATCCGCCCGCCGTCGTGGTGGCTGGCCCGCCAAAGGACCTGGGCTTCACCGACACCGCGCCCGTGCCCGATGCGGTCGCCATACCGCCCTTCGTCGACAACGTCGCGACCAACCAGCGCGGCGATGCGCGCTACGCGACCAAGGAAACCAATGCCGGCGTGCGCGTGGTGGCCGGCTTCCTCGACTTCTGGCAGCCCAGCACACTGCTGGTCGATGCAGGCGTGTCGGCCCCTGCGCAGGGCAGCTTTCCGGCAGTCGTTGCATCCACGTGGAGCGGCATTCCGGGCGACGCCACCGACGGCAAGATCCTCAACAGCGGGGTGCTGAACAGCAATATCCAGTACGTCGTCGACGTCACCAATGCGCGCACCAGCGCGCAGGAGCTGGCCGCCTACCTGGACGACCGCCGCGGCAAGGGCTACAGCATCAGTGACGGCATGGGCCCGCTCACGAACGCCTGGCGCGCGGCCACGCAGCAGGTCACCACCATCACCGGCATCGCACCGGACGCCACCACGGTGCTCTATAACGACGGCGGCAACGATGTGGGCGTGGCCGGTGCCGCGAACCCGGCCTTCGGCACGGTGGTCGACCTGCTCAAGAACATCGGCGAGAACGGCTCCACCGAGCCTGCCAAGCGCTTCTACAAATACGCGCGTCCCTGGCGCTGGAGCAGCAGCGTGAAGGTGGTGCCCGCGCTGGAGCCCGCCAAGAGCGGCACGCCCGCCACCGACGGCGGCTTCGTGAGCGGCCACACGGCCGAGGCGGTGCGCGATGCCGTCGCCTCCGCCTACGTCGTGCCGCAGCGCTTCCAGGAAATGGTGGCGCGCGGCCTCGAACTCGGAGAGAACCGGATTCTTGCGGGCATGCATTCGCCGCTGGACGTGGTCGGTGGGCGACTGCACGGGCAGGCCGTGGCGACAGCGAGTCTTTCCACCGGCGCCAACGCCGCGCGCAAGAGCGCGGCCTACACGCAGGCGCAGTCCGTGCTGATGGCCGCCGTGGGCGCGAGCGATGCAACCGCCTTCAACAGCTTTGCCCATTCGCAAGGCACCGCGGCCGATCGCTTTGCCGACCATGCCGCGAGCAAGGCCGATTACCTGCGCCGCCTGACCTTCGGTTTCAAGCAGGTGGCCGATGCGACCAAGCCGGCCGTGGTGCCCAAGGGCGCCGAAGTGCTGCTCGAAACGCGCCTGCCCTACCTCGACGCCACCCAGCGCCGCGTGGTGCTCAAGACCACGGCGGTGGCTTCGGGCTACCCGGTGATGGACGACCCCGAAGGCTGGGGCCGCCTCAACCTGTTCGACGCAGCCGACGGCTATGGCGTCTTCAACGGCGACGTGGTCGTGACCATGGACGCCAGCCTCGGCGGCTTCAATGCGCTGGACAGCTGGCGCAACAACATCTCCGGCGCCGGCAAGCTCACCAAGAAGGGCAGCGGCACGCTCGCGCTCGGCGGCAGCAACAGCTACACGGGCGGCACGCAACTCGCAGAAGGCACGCTGCAGGCGGATGCCGCAGCGGCCTTCGGCAAGGGCAATGTCTACGTCGGTGGCGGCACGCTGGTCTGCAATGCGCCTTCGGCGGTCACGATGGCGGGCGCCTACACGCAGCTGGCAGGCACGACGCTGCAGCTGAATCTCGGCGGCAATGGTGCCGGCCGCCTGAGCGTGGCCGGCGTGGCCGCGCTGGACGGAACGCTGACCCTGAGCTTCAAGCCCGGCTTTGCGCCCAGCGCAGGCGACACGCTCACGGTCATCAGCAGCGGCGCGCTGACCGGCCGCTTTTCAGCCATCAACGCGCCGGGCTTCAAGGTCACGCCGACCTATACGGGAACGCAGCTCGTCGTGCGCTTCGACGCATGAGCTAGCAGCGCGGCGGCCATGGCTTCTTTGTGAAGCCCGTCTTCATAATGGCCGCCATGTCCCCCGAGCTCCTGCCCGCCATTGCCGCCTTCGCCCGCGTGGCGCACCACGCCAGCTTCACGCGCGCCGCGCAGGAGCTGGGCGTGTCGCCCTCGGCCCTCTCGCAGACCATGCGCACGCTCGAACAGAAGCTCGGCGTGCGCCTGCTCGACCGCACCACGCGCCGCGTCGGCGTGACCGAGCTGGGCCAGCAGTTTCTCGAAGGTGCACAGCCCGCGCTGGCCGCGCTCGCGCAGGCGGTCGAAGGCATCGACGAGGCGCGCGACAAGCCGGCCGGCCTGCTGCGCCTGAATGTCTCGCGCGTGGCGGCCGAGCTGCTCTTCTTTCCGCACTTCGGCGCGTTCGCCGCCGCCTACCCGGACATCACGCTCGAGTTCGTCTGCGACAACCGCATGGTCGATCTCGTGGAAGGTGGCTTCGATGCCGGCATCCGCCTCGGCGAAAGCCTGGCGCAGGACGTGATCGCCGTGCCGGTGGGCGGCCCGGTGCGCATGGTGACCTACGCGGCGCCCAGCTACCTGAAGGGACGCAAGCTGCCACGCACACCCGAAGACCTGCGCGAGCACCAGTGCCTGAACTACCGCCTGACCACGGGCGGCATCTATCGCTGGGAATACGCGCAGGACGGGCGCGTGCTGGACGTCGAACTCGCCGGCCCGCTGGTCAGCAACGACAGCGACCTGCTGCTGGCCGCCGCACGCTCGGGCGCGGGCATTGCAACGTCTTTCGAGGGCGCGGTGCGCGAAGACTTTGCAAGCGGCAAGCTGGTGCCGCTGCTGGAGCCCTGGTGGCCGACCTTCCCGGGCTTCTACCTGTACTACCCCAGCCGTGCGCAGATGCCGCGCAAGCTGCGGGTGTTCATCGACTTCCTGCAGGCGCGGCATGCGTCGCCGCCGGTGTCGCAGCGGGCCGTCAAGAATGCGTCGGCACCGCGATCGCGCCGGCCCGCTACAGCTCGCGCACAGCGCGCGGCAACCGCTCGGCCAAAATCGTGACCAGCGAACGGGCTTCGGCCTCGTCGAGCGAAGGCGCGATCCTGAAGGTGCGCTGTCCGTAGTCGAACGCGATCGGTCCCATGCCCGCGCCGAACAGCGGCGGCATCGCGGCGCGTTGATTGCGAAAGACATCGAACGAGAACTCGACGACCCGCAGGCGTGAAATCGCATGGACCGCATAGGCGCGCGTGCGCCCCAGGCCCCAGATTTCGACGCGATGAACCAGCGACCCTTCTTCGACCGAAATCAGTTCGCGGCCGAAGACCTGCCACAGCACGCAGAAGAATGCCCACGCACCACCGAGGGTCCAACCCGTGAGCCAGAGTGTGAGGAACCACCGGTCGGTGTCGTGGCGGGTCGGGTGCAGCAGCTGGTTCACGGCCGTGAACTCGCCGAAGCACCAGCCAGTCAGCCACACGCACATGAAGAGCAGAAGCAGCCAGTGCTTGCGCGCGGGCACCACGGCCCGAAGCCCGCCGCTAGGCGTCGTTTCGATGGCGTAGCGGGCGGCCAGCGGCTGGACGTTCATGGCGTCCGGGCGTCAGGCCCGCATCAGCGCCTCGATCTCGTCCGCCTTCACGGGCACGCCGCGCGAAATGAGCTCGCAGCCGGTGGCCGTGACGATCGCGTCGTCCTCGATGCGGATGCCGATGTTGTGGAACTGCTCCGGCACGCCGTCGGCGGGCCGCACGTAGATGCCGGGTTCCAGCGTCAGCACCATGCCGGGATGCAGGATGCGGCTCGGCCGGTTCTTGATGACCTCGTTGGATAGAGGATCTTTCCGCTCGCTCACCTCGCCGACCTGGGTGGGCTCGACGTAGCTGCCGCAGTCGTGCACGTCCATGCCGAGCCAGTGGCCGGTGCGGTGCATGTAGAACTGGAAGTAGGCGCGCGAGTCGATCACGTCCTGCACGCTGCCGACCTTGTTGGCGTCGAGCAGACCGAAGTCGAGCATGCCCTGCGCCAGCACCTTCACCGCGGCGTCATGGGGGTCGGTGAAGCGGTTGCCGGCCTTGGTGGCGGCGGCCGCGGCGTCCTGGCTGGCCAGCACCAGGTCGTACAGCGCGCGCTGCGGGCCGCTGAACTTGCCGTCGCCCGGAAAGGTGCGCGTGATGTCGCTGGCGTAGCCGTCGAGTTCGCAGCCCGCGTCGATCAGCACCAGCTCGCCCTTGCGCACCGGCGCCGCGTCGGCGCGGTAGTGCAGCACGCAGGCATTGGCGCCGGCCGCGACGATGGAGTAGTAGGCCGGGTACTGCGAGCCTCCGAGGCGGAATTCGTGCAGCAGCTCGGCGTCGAGGTGGTACTCGCGCGCATCCTTGCCCTCGCGCAGCATGCGGGCCGACAGCTGCATCGCGCGGACGTGCGCACGGGCGCTGATCTGCGCGGCGCGGCGCATGATGTCCTGCTCGTGCGCGTCCTTGATCAGGCGCATTTCGTCGAGCGGGCCGCACAGGTCGCGCTGTTCCTCGGGGCACAGCGCGCCGTAGCGCACGCGGGCGCGCACCGACTGCAGCCAGCCGTCGATGCGGGTTTCCAGGCCCTTGTGGATGGCGAACGGGAACCACACGGTCGAGCGGTTCTCGAGCAGCTTGGGCAGCTTCGCGTCGAGGTCGGTGACGGAGAAGGCCTCGTCGACGCCGAGTGCCGCGGGCGCCGCGTCGGGGCCGAGGCGGTAGCCGTCCCAGATCTCGCGCTCCAGGTCCTTCGGCGCGCAGAACAGCGTGGCGCGGCCGTCGCCCGCCAGCACCAGCCAGGCGTTGGGCTCGGTGAAGCCGGTCAGGTAATAGAAGTAGCTGTCGTGGCGGTACAGGAAGTCGGTGTCGCGGTTGCGCGGGCGCTCGGGCGCGGTCGGGATGATCGCGATGCCGTCCTTGCCCAGTTGCGAGGCGAGGCGCGCGCGGCGCTCTGCGTAGATCGTCGTCGTGGAGGCTGCTGCTGAAGTCATCTTGGCGTGGTGTTCAGTTGGGCGAGTCGTTCGGGGGTGCCCACATCGGTCCAGGGGCCGGTGTAGAGCTCGGCGCTCACGAGTTCATTGTCCATCGCGGCGCGCAGGATCGGCGCCAATGGGGCTTTGCGGCCGGCCGGGTTGCCGGGGGGGATGTCGCAGTACGGCGGTGCGAAGAGCGCGGCGCGGTAGAGGCCGATGGTCGAGAAGGTGAACTTCTGGTCGGCCGTGTTGAGCGCGAGCCCGTCCGCCGACAGGCCGAAATCGCCCTTGAGGTTGTGCGCCGGGTTCGGCACCAGCCACAGGTGCGCGAGCTTGCCGCTGGCGATGAAACGGTCGACCGAGGCCTGCGAGAAGGCGAAATCCGGCGCGAACACGTCGCCGGCCGCGACCCAGAACACGTCGCCGAGCAGCGGCAGCGCACGGATGATGCCACCGGCCGTTTCGAGTGCACCGCCGAAGTCGCGGCCCTCGTCGGAGTATGAAATTGATAGCGCAATACGCCCATCCAGCAAGGGAGCTGGGCCGAAGCGGTCCGAAATCTGCGCGCCGAGCCAGTCGGTGTTGACCACCAGCTCGGTGAAGCCGCCGGCCGCCAGCGCCTCCATCGGCCACTGCATCAGGGGCTTGCCGCGCACTTCGAGCAGGGGCTTGGGCGTGGCGTCGGTCAGCGGCCGCATGCGCTCGCCGCGCCCGGCGGCCAGGATCATCGCCCGCACCGAGGTCACCGCGCTCACGCCGAGACCCGGCCGCGCTGCAGCTCGTTGCGTTCGCTATGAAGAGGCTGGAACAGCGACACCAGGCACTCCATCAGCGCATGTGCCTTGGCCGAATGGTCGCCGCCGAAGTTGCAGACGTACACGTCGAGCGTCACGCCGCGCTGCTCGGGCCAGGTGTGGATGCACAGGTGCGATTCGGCCAGCAGCACCGTGGCCGTGACGCCGCCCGGCCCCTGCAGCGTGGCGGGAAAGGAGTGAACTATCTTGCCCACCGCCTGCAGTCCCGCGGCCGACACCGCCTTGATGCAGACCGCCCCCAAGGCGGGGCCGTCGGTGAGCCATTGAAGGCCGCATTGGCAGTCGTGAAGGTCGGCGGTGAGGTGCAGCCCATGCATGGGTGGCAACTCTAGCAGTCCGCCCGCCGCACAAGAACATCGGAAGGGTGTTCAGGCCGTATCGGGGCCGGTCTGGGCTCGCCCGGTAAAATCGCGGGTTCTCCCGACCCCAATCCTCCCTTTTCCCTCCGAAAGTCCACCGCACATGGCAAACCACGCCCTGATGGCCAACGCAATCCGCGCTCTGGCTATGGATGCCGTCCAACAAGCAAATTCCGGACATCCGGGCGCACCGATGGGCATGGCCGACATGGCCGTCGCACTCTGGGGCGAACACCTGCGCTACAACCCCGCCAACCCGCACTGGTTCGACCGCGACCGCTTCGTGCTGTCCAACGGCCACGCCTCGATGCTGCTGTACTCCGTGCTGCATCTCACCGGCTACGACCTGCCGATCGGCGAGCTCAAGAACTTCCGCCAGCTGCACAGCAAGACCGCCGGCCACCCCGAAGTCGACGTGACCCCGGGCGTGGAAACCACCACCGGCCCGCTGGGCCAGGGCATCACCAACGCCGTGGGCTTCGCGCTGGCCGAGAAGCTGCTCGCCGCCGAGTTCAATCGCAAGGACCACGACGTGGTCGACCATCACACCTACGCCTTCCTGGGCGACGGCTGCATGATGGAAGGCATCAGCCATGAAGCCTGCGCGCTCGCTGGCGCCTGGCACCTGAACAAGCTGATCGCGCTATACGACGACAACGGCATCAGCATCGACGGACAGGTCAAGCCCTGGTACATCGACAACGTCGCCGAACGCTTCCACGCCTATGGCTGGCACGTGATCGGCCCGATCGACGGCAACGACGCCGCCGAAGTGTCCAAGGCCATCGCCAAGGCCAAGCAGTCGACCGACAAGCCCACGCTGATCAACTGCAAGACCGTCATCGGCAAGGGCAGCCCGAACCGCGCCGGCACCGCCAAGGCGCACGGCGAGGCGCTCGGCGCCGAAGAAATCAAGCTCACGCGTGACGCCATCGACTGGCACTACCCGGCCTTCGAGATCCCGGCCGAGGTGTACGCCGACTGGGACCACAAGGAAGCCGGCGCCAAGACCGAAGCCGCCTGGAACGACAAGTTCGCCGCCTACGCCGCCGCGTTCCCCGAATTGGCCGCCGAGTTCACCCGCCGCATGAAGGGCGAGCTGCCCAAGGACTTCCACCAGGTCGCCTTCGACACCGTGGTTGCCGCCCACACCAAGGCAGAGACCGTGGCCAGCCGCAAGGCCAGCCAGCTCGCGCTCGAAGCCTTCACGGCCGCGCTGCCCGAAATGCTCGGCGGCAGCGCCGACCTGACCGGCTCGAACCTCACCAACACCAAGAGCACGCCCGCGCTGCGCTTCGACGCCAAGACCGGCGCCGTGGTCCGCACCGAGCCCACCGAACAGCACCCCGAAGGCCAGATCGGCCGCCACATCAACTACGGCGTGCGCGAATTCGGCATGGCCGCCATCATGAACGGCGTGTCGCTGCACGGCGGCTACATCCCCTACGGCGGCACCTTCCTCACCTTCAGCGACTACAGCCGCAACGCCATCCGCATGGCCGCGCTGATGAAGCGCCGCGTGGTGCACGTGTTCACGCACGACTCCATCGGCCTGGGCGAAGACGGCCCGACGCACCAGTCGATCGAGCACGCCGCCTCGCTGCGCCTCATTCCGAACCTCGACGTCTGGCGTCCGGGCGACACGGCGGAAACTGCCGTGGCCTGGGCCGTGGCGCTGCAGAACCAGTCGCGCCCCACGGCGCTGCTGCTGAGCCGCCAGAACATCGCCTACGCGGCGAAGTCGGAGCTGGGCGACATCAGCCGTGGCGCCTACGTGCTGTCCGAGCCGGAAGCCGTCGGCCTGAAGAACAAGAAGACCGTGGCCGTGATCATCGCCACCGGTTCGGAAGTGCAGCTCGCGATTGCCGCGCAGAAGCTGCTGGCCGACAAGAAGATCGCCGTGCGCGTGGTGTCGATGCCCTCGACCACCACCTTCGACCGCCAGGACCTCGCCTACAAGAAGGCCGTGCTGCCGAAGAAGCTGCCGCGCATCGCCGTCGAAATGGGCTGCACCGGCGGCTGGTGGAAGTACGGCTGCGCCGCCGTCGTCGGCATCGACACGTACGGCGAATCGGCGCCCGCGCCGGAGCTGTTCAAGTACTTCGGATTCACGGCGGAGAACGTGGCCGCT
Organism: Variovorax sp. F042; assembly: GCF_057814215.1. NCBI lineage: Bacteria > Pseudomonadati > Pseudomonadota > Betaproteobacteria > Burkholderiales > Comamonadaceae > Variovorax > Variovorax sp. F042. The sequence goes on along the minus strand of NZ_JBVASX010000006.1, from coordinate 105,165 downwards.
ACGGTGGAAGCCGCATTGCGCGACTGATCGCGCCGGTTCACGACAAACAAGTTTTTCAACCTTAGGAGCAAGTCAGATGGCTATCAAACTCGGTATCAACGGCTTCGGCCGCATCGGTCGCAACGTGCTGCGCGCAGCAGTGCAGAACTTCAAGAACGACATCGAGATCGTTGCCATCAACGACTTGCTCGAGCCCGACTACCTCGCCTACATGCTCCAGTACGACTCGGTGCATGGCCGCTTCAAGGGCGAAGTCACGGTTGAAGGCAACACGCTGATCGTGAACGGCAAGAAGATCCGCCTGACGCAGGAGCGCGACCCCGCGCAACTGAAGTGGAACGAAGTCGGTGCCGACGTCGTGCTCGAATCGACCGGCCTCTTCCTCACCAAGGAAACGGCGCAGAAGCACATCGATGCGGGCGCGAAGAAGGTCATTCTGTCGGCACCGTCGAAGGACGACACCCCCATGTTCGTCTACGGCGTGAACGACAAGAAGTACGCTGGCGAAGCCATCGTCAGCAACGCCAGCTGCACCACCAACTGCCTGGCCCCGCTGGCCAAGGTGCTGAACGACAAGTGGGGCATCAAGCGCGGCCTGATGACCACCGTGCACGCAGCCACCGCCACGCAGAAGACCGTGGACGGCCCGAGCAACAAGGACTGGCGCGGCGGCCGCGGCATCCTGGAAAACATCATTCCTTCGAGCACCGGCGCAGCCAAGGCCGTGGGCGTGGTGATCCCCGAGCTCAACAAGAAGCTCACGGGCATGAGCTTCCGCGTGCCGACCTCCGACGTGTCGGTGGTCGACCTCACGGTCGAGCTGGTGAAGGAAGCCACGTACAAGGAAATCTGCGCCGAGATGAAGGCACAGAGCGAAGGCGCGCTCAAGGGCGTGCTGGGCTACACCGAAGACAAGGTGGTGGCCACCGACTTCCGCGGCGACCCGCGCACCTCGATCTTCGACGCCGAAGCCGGCATCGCGCTCGACGGCACCTTCGTGAAGCTCGTGAGCTGGTACGACAACGAATGGGGCTACTCGAACAAGTGCCTGGAGATGGTGAAGGTCGTTTCGAAGTAAGGCTTCGCGGCTTCAACAAAAAAACGCGCCTTCGGGCGCGTTTTTTATTGGGCGGTTGCCCACCGTTATCGCAGCTTCTCGTTCCTGCGAATTTCGCTGCTCAGCTGCGAGGTCAATCGCGTTGCAGCCCTTCGAGCCGCCAATCCGAAGTCGCCCTTGAACTCGCCGAACTCCGCCGTGCCGTTGCCCGTCGCACGCACGTGCGTGACCTCGGCGCCGGCAGCATCGGTCACCACGCACGACACCTCGGCCGTGAACGAGGTCGGCGGCCAGCTGATGAAGGACGACGAGCTGGAGTCGGTCTTGATGCGCGGCGCGAACACCAGCGACACGCCGGCCGCCTCGTTCGCCTTCGCGTCACCGGCGGTGCGCAGCACCACCACGTCGCGGTACACCGCGCGCAGCGCATCGCGGATCGACTTCTCCAGGTCGCGGTACGGGTAGTAGCTCACGCGGTCGCCGCTGCCGCCGGGGGTGATGACTTCCAGGTCGCGATCGGCATCGGTCATCACGTAGGCGACCTTCTTCTGAATCAGGTGCGCCTGCGAACGCTGCGGCGCGGTCTCGGTGATCATCGTGATCGGATGCACGCAGCCAGCGAGCATGGATGACACCAGGGCCACGAGTGCCGCGCCCGCGACACGTCGAATCGCGGTCATCGGAAGTAAGAAGAACATCATCATCGAAGCGCCTCCAGGCCTGTGACGTCAGCGGCCGATGGCGGCCACGAACTGCGGATCGGCATACACCTGCCGCAGCAAGGCGCGCACGAGGCGCGGGTACGCGGCCTGTCCGGCTGGCACGGCGACGATGCTCGCGTAGCTCGAATCGAAGGCGGTCTCCGCGCGGTAGGTCTTGCGCAGGCGCTGCGTGCCGTCGCGCGTGACGGTGACTTCGACGTCCATGCGGCCGGTGCCGTTGATCACGCCGAGGTCGATCTCGTTGACCAGGATGCGCGCCGCGATGCGCGTGGGCGCCTTCGGGTCGTAGACGGAGATCTCGCTGAGGTCGCGCATCAGCGCGTCCTGCAGGTATTGCGCGAAGCTGCCGCTGGGCGACAGCAGCCTGGCGCTGCGAAGGCGCACGGTGTTGACCTTTTCTTCCGGCTCGGTCGGTTGCGCTTTCACGAGCGCCACCGGTCCGGGGCGCGTGGCCTCGAGGCGGTCGAGCGTCTCGTAGTCGGCCGCGTAGGGCGGCGCCAGCAACGGCGCGCAGCCGGTCGTCAGAACGACGACGGCCAGTGCGCCGGGCGCGAGCAGGGCGCGCAAGCGCCAATCCTGCGAACGAAAGATCGCCATGTCCTTGGTTCCCTCTCTCCACGAGGCATCCCGTGATGCATACATAGTGCATCCGTGGTGCGTGCTCCCGGCGCGAAGGTAGCACGCATCGCGCCGCCCGCGAAGGCGGGAAACTCAGGCCGGCTTCAGACCGGTTCGAGCACGTGGATCAGCTTGCTCTCGGTGAACTCTTTCGTCTTCTCGCTGTGGGCCTTCATGTGCGGTGCAACCGCATGCGCCTGCAGATGTGCCAGCGTTTGCCATTTCTCGACGACCACGAAAGTGTCTGGGCCGAAGCTGGCCTTCGAAGTCGGGATGCCCTGCGCATCGACCGTGGCGCCGTATTCGATGCAGCCCTCTTCGGCCAGCACGGCCGCGCGGTTGGCGGCAAAGGCTTCGAGCAACTTGGCGCGCTGGCCCGGCTTGGCGGTGATGACGGCGACGACGTGAATCATTGAAAGAGTCTCCAGTAGCTAAAGTAGTAGGACGGTCGAATCTAAGAGATTCGGCGCCGTCGTGCTGGTCCGGTCCGCGACAACACCACGGCCTTGTCCCTATCATCGCCCGCATGTTCTTCCCGCTGCCCCGCACGGCCACTGCGCCCTTCTGCCCTTCCGAAGTGAAAGGCAGCGTGGCCGTCCCGCAAGACCTGCCTTTCTTCAAGAAGCTGATGCGCTACGCGGGCCCGGGGCTGCTGGTGTCGGTCGGCTACATGGACCCGGGCAACTGGGCGACCGACATCGAGGCCGGCTCTCGCTTCGGCTACGGCCTGCTGTTCGTGGTGCTGCTCGCGAGCCTCGCGGCGATGCTGCTGCAGACGCTGTGCGTGCGGCTGGGGCTCGTGGCGCAGAAGGACCTGGCGCGTGCCTGCCGCGAGCACTACTCGCCGCGCGTCAATCGCCTGCTGTGGCTCGGCGCCGAGCTGGCCATCGTGGCCTGCGACCTCGCCGAGGTGCTGGGCAGTGCGCTCGCGCTGCACCTGCTGTTCGGCGTATCGATTCCGGTGGGCATCGCCATCACGGCCTTCGACACGCTGCTGGTGCTGGGCCTGCAGGGCGCGGGCTTCCGCCGTGTCGAGGCCATCGTGCTCGGGCTGGTCGGCACCATCGCGGGCTGCTTCGTCGTCGAGCTGGCGATGGCGCCGCCCAACTGGTTCGGCGTGGCGATGGGCTTCGGCCCGAGCCTGGAGCGGCTGCACCAGCCGGGCGCGCTGTACCTGGCCATCGGCGTCGTCGGCGCGACGGTGATGCCGCACAACCTGTACCTGCATTCGTCCATCGTGCAGACCCGGCTGATTGCCGACACCGACTCGGCGCGCCGCGAGGCGGTGCGCTTCTGCACGCTCGACGCGGTGGTGTCGCTGTCGCTCGCGCTGCTGGTCAACGCGGCCATCATGGTGCTCGCGGCCAGCGCCTTCCATGCCACGGGACACCGCGAAGTGACCGAGATCGACGACGCCTACCGGCTGCTCGAACCCATCGTCGGCAGCGCGTTCGCGGCCACGCTGTTCGGCATTGCGCTGCTGGCTTCGGGGCAGAGCTCGACCTTCACCGGCACCATCGCGGGCCAGATCATCATGGAAGGTTTTCTCGACCTGAAGATCCCGTGCTGGCAGCGCCGGCTGATCACGCGCGGGCTGGCGCTCGGCCCGGCCTGGCTCGGCGTCTGGTGGTTCGGCGATGGTGGCGTGGGCAAGATGCTGGTGCTCAGCCAGGTGGTGCTGAGCTTCCAGCTGCCCTTTGCGATGTGGCCGCTGATCCGCTTCACGAGCAGCCGCGCGATGATGGGCGGCTTTGCCAACGGCCCGGTGGTGAAGTCGCTGGCCTGGCTCTTGTTCGGCGTGATCAGCGCGGCCAACGTGTGGCTGGTCGCCTCGGTGGTCTCGGGCAACTAGCGCTTGCCCGCGTCCTTCCACAGGTGCACCAGCGCCTCGGGCGCCTCGGCTTCCGGCACCTCGAAGCTCACGGAAATCTTCTGGTCTTCTCCGGCGCTTTCAACGAGCACCTCGACACGGTAGTAGCGCTGGTCGCCGCTGGACAACGTGGCACCGGCCTGCCCCGCATGCGGTACCGCGCTTTGCAGCGCGTCGCTTATCTGCTGGCGCAGTTCGGCAGTGCAGTCGCCGAGCTGGAAGCTGCGCGGCTGCGACAGGCCGGGCATGTAGGCCAGCCCGCCCTCGCGCGTCACGCGCACGATGGTCGCCTTGTCCAGTGGCGGCAGGCGGATCATGGCGAGATCACTCCCACGGCCAGCCACGCGTCGGCCACCGCCTTGTGCACCGCGCTGCCAGCGCCGAAGCGCCGCGAGGCGACGTCGGTGCTGAGCGTTGCGAAGGCCTCGAAATCGGCATCCTGGCGCAGGCGCTTGTCGCATACCGCGTCGTACCAGACACGGCCTGCGGTTTCCCACGCCTGCCCGCCGATGGCCATGGCCGCCAGATAGAAGGCGCGGTTCGGAATGCCCGAGTTGATGTGCACGCCCCCGTTGTCCTGCGAGGTGGTGACGAAGTCCTTCATGTGCGCCGGCTGCGGGTCCTTGCCGATCACCGGGTCGTCGTAGGCGGTGCCGGGCTCGGCCATCGAACGCAGGGCCTTGGCCTTCACGCTCGGCATGAAGAGGCCCGCACCGATCAGCCAGTCGGCCTGTTGCGCCGTCTGCCGCAGCGAGTGCTGTTTGACGAGCACGCCGAACACGTCGCAGATCGATTCGTTGAGCGCGCCGGGCTGCCCCTGGTAGACGAGGCCGGCCTCGTGGTCGATCACGCCGTGCGTGAGCTCGTGGCCGATGATGTCCACCGCGATGGTGAAGCGGTTCATGACCTCGCCGTCGCCATCGCCGAACACCATCTGCTCGCCGTTCCAGAAGGCGTTGTCGTAGTCCTTGCCGTAGTGCACGCTGCCGGTCAGCGGCATGCTCGCGCCGTCGATGGAGTCGCGCTCGTACACGTCGTGGTACAGCCGCCAGGTTGCGCCCAGGTAGTCGTAGGCCTCGTCGGCCGCGATGTCGCCGGTGGCGGGCTTGCCCTCGGTGCGCACCAGCTTTCCTGGCAGCGTGGTCGTGCGGGCCGCGTCGTGGATGGCGCGCTCGGGCGAATTCGGCCGGGCCGGGCGTGGCCGCACGGCTGTCGTGCTCGCTGTGCCCGAGGCAAGCTTTGGCGGCACGAAGCCGCGCAGCGCGCGGTGCTCGCGATCGATCGTCAGCGTGTTCACTGCACGCGCGCTGATGGACGCGCTGGCGTGCTCGGCAAGGCGGCTCAGCAGGTACGGCGGTATGAAGCCGGGCGGCAGGATCTGCAGCGTGCGCGACGGCATGGGCGGGCCTTTCGTCGGGTGTCGATTGATTCAAAACACCGTAGCAGAAACACCCGTCCGCGCTTGTCGGATCGAAGCTCAAGCCCTCGGCGGCATGTCGTCTTTTCCGAGCGCGGCGGCCATGAAGTCGACGAAAGTTCGCACGCGTGCCGACAGCTGGTGGCGCTGCGGGTACACCGCGTAGATGTCGGCGTCGGGCGTGCGGTAGTTGGCCAGCACCTGAACCAGCCGGCCGCTGCGCAGGTAGCGCGCGATGTCCCACTCGGCGCGCATCAGGATGCCGTGGCCGTCCAGGGCCCAGTTGACCGCGATTTCGCCGTCGTTGGTGCTGAGCGCACCGCGCGTCTTCACGGCCTCGGTGCGCTGCGCCGTGCCGCGCCCGGTGCTCAGCCGCCAGATGCCATAGGCCTCGTCGCCCTGGCGAATGCCGATGCAGCGGTGGTGCGTGAGGTCGTTGGGCACCTTGGGCTGCCCGGCGCGCGCCAGGTAGGCGGGCGAAGCGCACAGCAGCCGCCGGTTCGACGCGATGCGCCGCGCGATCACGCGGGCCTCGGGCGGCGCGCCGAAGCGGATGCAGACGTCGAAGGCGTCGTCGGTCAGCGGCGGTGGATTGACCGAGAGCTGCAGCTGCACCTCCACCTGCGGATGCTTGCGTGCGAACTTCGAGATCAGCGGCGCCACGTGGCTGCGGCCGAAACCCAGCGTGGCGTTCACGCGCAGCAGGCCCTGCGCCTCGCCCTTCGCGCCGCCCAGCAGCTGCGCCATGTCGTCGATTTCGCCGAGGATGCGGCGCGCGTGCGCCACGTACAACTCGCCCTCGGGCGTGAGGCTCATGCGCCGCGTGGTGCGGTTCACCAGCGTGACGCCCAGGCGCGTCTCCATCTGCGCGAGCCGCTTGCTCACCGCGGGCGTGCTGATGCCGAGTTCGCGCGCCGCCGCGCTCAGGCTGCCGCAGGCCGCGAGCGAGGAGAAAAAGCCGAGGTCGGCGGGCTGGACCGGAGCAACCATGAGCGATCCGATTGTTGAACTGAGGTTAATGATGGATTCACTTTCGGCATGAATCGTTCGGCACATCGGATCCTACAGTGGGCCACCACCACTACAGCGCACACAAGGACATCGATGAGCAGCTACAGCATTGCCACCATTCCCGGCGACGGCATCGGCAAGGAAGTGATCCCGGCGGGGCGCCAGGTGATGGAGGCGCTGGCCGCGGCCTCCGGCGGCGCCCTGCATTTCAGCTTCGAAGACTTCGGCTGGGGCGGCGACTGGTACCGCGCGCACGGCGAGATGATGCCGGCCGACGGCCTCGACGCGCTGCGCAAGAAAGACGCGATTCTTTTCGGCTCCGCGGGCGATCCGCACATTCCCGACCACATCACGCTCTGGGGCCTGCGCCTGAAGATCTGCCAGGGCTTCGACCAGTACGCCAACGTGCGGCCCACGCGCATCCTGCCGGGCATCGACGGTCCGCTCAAGCGCTGCGCGCCCGGCCAGCTCGACTGGGTGATCGTGCGCGAGAACTCCGAGGGCGAGTACGCCGGCGTCGGCGGCCGCGTGCACCAGGGCCACCCCATCGAGGCCGCCACCGACGTGAGCATGATGACCCGCGCGGGCGTCGAACGCATCATGCGTTTCGCTTTCAAGCTCGCTCGTTCGCGGCCGCGCAAGCTGCTCACCGTGGTCACCAAGAGCAACGCGCAGCGCCACGCGATGGTGATGTGGGACGAGATCGCGCTGCAGATCTCGAAGGAGTTCCCCGACGTGAGCTGGGACAAGGAACTGGTCGACGCCTGCACCGCGCGCATGGTCAACCGCCCGGCCTCGCTCGACACCATCGTCGCCACCAACCTGCACGCCGACATCCTCAGCGACCTCGCGGCGGCGCTGGCGGGCAGCCTGGGCATTGCGCCCACCGGCAACATCGACCCGGAGCGGCGCTATCCGTCGATGTTCGAGCCCATCCACGGTTCGGCCTTCGACATCATGGGCAAGGGGCTGGCCAACCCGGTCGGCACCTTCTGGTCGGTGGTGATGCTGCTCGAGCACCTGGGCGAGGCCGGGGCCGCGCGCCGCGTGATGGCTGCGGTGGAGCACGTCACGGCCAACCCGTCGCTGCACACGCGCGACCTGGGCGGCAACGCGACCACCGAGCAGGTGACGCGCGCGGTGTGCGCGCACATTGCCGGCGAGCCCGTGCGGCTTGCGGCCTGACCGATTCGAGCGACACGACGGTATCCGCGCGCCTCGATGCGCGCATCACAACAACGAGCCGGAGACAACACCATGACAGCAGCTTCTTTCCCCCAGCGCCACCGGCGCACGGTGCTTCGGGCCGCGGCGCTCGCGCTCGGCCTCGGCGCCTCTGCGCTGGCGCTTGCGCAGCAGGCACCAGCCAACTGGCCGACGCGGCCCATCAGCCTCGTCGTGCCCTTCCCCGCCGGCGGCACCACCGACGTGCTGGCCCGCGCGCTGGCCGACAAGCTTTCGCAGTCACTCGGCCAGCCGGTGGTGGTCGAGAGCAAGCCCGGCGCCGGCGCCACGCTCGGCGCCGACTACGTGGCCAAGGCCAAGCCCGACGGCTACACGCTGCTGATGGGCGCGGTGCACCACACCATCGCGACCAGCGTCTACAAGAAGCTGCCCTACGACTTCCAGAAAGACCTGGCGCCGATCACCGTCGTGGCCATGGTGCCCAACGTGCTGGTCATCAACGCCGCGAACACGCCCGCGAAGAACGTGGCCGAACTGGTTGCGCTCGCCAAGGCCGAGCCCGGCAAGCTGGCCTACGGCTCCAATGGCAACGGCACGGCGCAGCACCTGATCGGCACGCAGTTCCAGTCCAGCACCGGCACCACGCTGCTGCACGTGCCCTACAAGGGCAGCGGCCCGCTCACCACCGACCTGCTCGGCGGCCAGGTGGCGATGTCCTTCGACACCATCACGCCGGTGCTGCAGCACATCAAGGGCGGCAAGCTGCGCGCGCTGGCCGTGACCACGGCGCGCCGCTCGTCGGTGCTGCCCGACGTGCCGACGCTGGAGGAAGCGGGGCTCAAGGGCTTCGACATCGGCACCTGGTTCGGCGTGCTTGCGCCGGCCGCCACGCCGAAGGAGATCGTCGCGCGCCTCAACGCCGAGATGGTGAAGATCATCCACTCGCCCGATTTCGCGCAGCGCATGCAGGCCATCGGCGCCGAGCCGCTGGGCGGCACGCAGGAAGAGATGGCGCGGCAGATCCGGGAAGAGACAGCCCGATTCGCGAAACTCGTCAAAGAGGGCGGAGTGGCGATCGACTAGCGAGCAGTCTGTTACGGGTGTGCACACCTCGCCCGGGCGGGCGTCTTGCCAAGGTCATAGGATCGGGGCTTCCGAATTCACCGCAGCCCTGCCCATGTTCATCGTCACCCTCACCTACATCCGCCCGCTCGAAGAAGTCGACGCGCTGATGGACCCGCACATGGTCTGGTTGAGGAAGCACTACGAAAGCGGGCTGTTCGTGGCTTCGGGCCGCCAGGTGCCGCGCACGGGTGGCGTGATCCTCGCCCGGTCGGGCGACCGTGAAGGGCTGGAGGCCGTGCTGGCGCGCGATCCGTTCGTGCAGGGCGGCGTGGCGCGCGCCGACGTGACCGAGTTCGTGCCCAGCATGACGGCCCCCAGCATCGAGGTGATCAAGACGTTCTAAGGAAGAACGTCTTTTTTTCGCTCAGGCTCCCGGCACTTCTTCGTGGCCGCCGGGGTGCCGCGCAAAGCGCGCGGCCTCGCGGTCGTGCACCGGCGCCGGATCGTCCCACGGCCAGCCACCGAACTGCGTGCGGCGGTAGTCGGCCATGGTCTGGCTGATCTCGGCCTGCGTGTTCATCACGAAGGGGCCGTACTGCGCCACCGGCTCGGCGATCGGGCGGCCCTGCAACACCAGGAACTCGCTCGTCTCGTCGTTGCCGTTGACGATCTCCACAGCCGCATCCGCGCGCAGCTCGACAGCGGCCGGGCCTTCCACGCGCTCGCCGGCAATGTGTGCCACCGCTCCCTTGAAGAAGTACAGCATGCGCCGCGTGCCTTCGCCCGTGGCGGCCGGCAGCGTCCATTGCGCGCCGGGCGTCATCTTCAGCGTCCAGATCGCCACGTCGGCATCGGCCTGGGCAGCCCATGAATCGGGCGGCGGCGCCAGCGGCTGGATCGGGTCCTGTCCGCTGGCGGCGTCGCCGAGCCGGCCCGCGATGACTGCAACCTCGGTGCGGCCGCCCTTCGCATCGTCGGAGGCGAAGCGCGGAATGGCGTCGGACCAGAACATCGTGAAGTGCGGCTCGGCCATCTTGCTCCTGGCTGGCAGGTTGAGCCAGATCTGGAACAGCTCCAGCGGGTTCGGCGCGCCGGCGTCGAGCAGCGGGAACATTTCAGAGTGCACGATGCCCTTGCCGGCCGTGAGCCACTGCACGTCGCCGCCGCCGAAGCGCGCGGTGGCGCCCAGCGAGTCGGAATGATCGACGAGGCCCTTGCGCACGATGGTCACGGTTTCGAAGCCGCGGTGCGGGTGCGAGGGAAAGCCCGGCACCGTGTCGCCGTGGTACATGCTCCAGCCGTCCTTGCGGCTGAAGTCCTGGCCGATCTGGCGGCCGGCCAGCGAGGCCTCGGGCCCCATCTGGCCGTTGGCCTTCGGGTAGGCGTCGTCGTGGTAGACGCAGAACAGGAACGGGTCGATCGTCTGCCACGGGAAGCCGAGCGGCTTGACCTGGACGACGGGGCCCTTGTTGTTGTCGGACATTTCGATATTCCTTTCCATGTGGGGCGCGGCCGATGATGCCGTGCCAGTGGATGGAATATCGGGGCGCCGCCGCCTTCCGGTAGAGGCCTTCCGTGCAACAGTGAAGAGCGCGTATGGAACGATGGGCATCGCTCTGGTTCTTCAGCGGCGTGGCGTTACATCACGGGTTCTGGTGCGCCACGGCGGCATTCGGGTCCATGTACACCAGCTCCCACAGGTGGCCGTCGATGTCCTGGAAGCCATGGCCGTACATGAAGCCGTAGTCCTTCGGCTCGCCCGGGATGGTGCCTCCGGCCGCCTTTGCCTTGGCCACCAGCTCGTCGACTTCGGCGCGGCTCTCGCACGAGAGGCACAGCAGCACTTCGGTGCTCTTCGACGTGTCGGTGAGGCTCTTGGTGGTGAAGGTCTTGAAGAACTCCTCGACCAGCAGCATGACGTGGATGCTGTCCTTCTGGACGACCATGCATGCGGCATTGGCGTCGGTGAACTGCGCGTTGAAGGTGTAGCCCAGCGCGGCGAAAAAGGTCTTGGTCTTCTCGAGGTTCTTGACGGGGAGGTTCACGAAGATCTGCTTGGTGGCCATGGTGTCGTCCTGTATCGGTGGATGGATGGATGTGGAGGTGTTTCACGGCATCTTGTGTACGCCGTCCACAAAAGATACCAAAGAAAATGGACGGCGTCCACATATTCTTTCAAACGGGTGAATTGGCCTGGGGCCGGTGGGCGGCGAATGGGTGGAGAGACGCGTGCGGGCGGCATGCCCTCTTGGTGCTTGACGTTGCCGGCGCCGGCATTGCATCCGGCAAAAAAGACGGGGCATCATGGCCGCCATGGAAATCGAGTTCAAGTTCTGCATTCCCGCCGACCGCCTGAAGGCCGTCGAAGCCGCCCTGAAGCGTGGCGCCGTCGTGCGCACGCGCCTGCAGGCCCGCTACTTCGACACCGCCGACCAGCGGCTCGCCGCCGACGGCATGGTGCTGCGGCTGCGCAAGGAAGGCCGGCGCTGGGTGCAGACCGTGAAGGCCACCGGCGACAACGCGCTGCACCGGCTGGAGCACAACGTCGACCTGGGTACGGCGGCTGCGGCGCCGCAGATCGATCCGCAGCGCCATCAGGGCACGCCCGTGGGCGACCGGCTTTCGAAGCTGCTGGCCGAAGGGGGCGGCGCGCCGCTGGTCGAGCGGCAATCGACCGACATCGTGCGGCTCACACGCGACGTGCGCGTCAACGGGCCCGGCGGCGCTGTGGTGGAGATGGCGCTCGACATCGGCAAGGTCGTCGCGCACGCGGGCACGCCCGAGCAGCGCGAATCGCCGGTGTGCGAGCTGGAGCTCGAACTCAAGCGCGGCGACGTGCAGGGCCTTGTGTCGCTCGCGCGGCGCTGGTCGCAGCAGCATGGGCTGTGGTTCAGCACCGTGTCGAAGGCGGAGCGCGGCGCGCGCCTGCTCGCGGCGCAGGAGACCGTCGAAGCGGCGAAGGCCGAAGCGCCACGCTTCGCCACGCAGCACCCCGACGGGCGAGCCGTGCAGCAGGCCGTGGTGGCATCGTGCCTGGCGCAGATGCTGCCCAATGCCAGCGAGATCGCGGCGGGGAGTGCCGATGAAGAGCAGATCCACCAGCTGCGCATCGGCATCCGCCGGCTGCGCACGGCGTTGCGCGAGTTGCCGGAGCTGGGCCAGTTCGACACGGCCGAATGGGAGCCGCCGCTGGTCGACGCCTTCCGCGCGCTGGGCGCATTGCGTGATCGCGAACAGGTCGTGAAGCTCGCGCAGCCCCGGCTGCGCGAGGCGGGTGCGCCGGACTTCGATCCGCTGGCCGGCGGCGATACAGCGGCCAGCACGCTATCGCCCGGTGACATCGTGCGCGCCCCGGCGTTCCAGAACGTGCTCGTTTCGCTGATTGGCTTTACCGCTGCGAAGCCTGTGGAAGCCGCACCGGCGACCGTCGCCACCGAAGACGGCCCGGCAGTTCCTTCGGCACCTGCGCCCATCAACGCCAATGCCGTGCGCCGCCTGCTGCGCAAACGCCTGCAGCGTCTGCACAAACAGGTGCGGCGCGACGGCGAGCGCTTCGAGTCGCTCGACACCGAAAGCCAGCACCGCGTGCGCAAGCGGCTCAAGCGCCTGCGCTACCTCGCCGAGTTCGTGGCGCCGCCGTTCGAAAAGGAAGACGGCAGCGCCGTCGCGCGCTACCTGAAGGCGCTGCGCCCCGCGCAGGATGCGCTGGGCGAGTTCAACGACGAGGCTGTCGCGCTCGCGCTGTACCGCGAAGCCGTCGAGCGCGATGCGCGTGCGTGGTTTGCGGTGGGATGGTTCACCGCGCGGCATGCCGCCGGCGCGAAGGCCTGCCACAAGGCGCTGGCGAAGATCGAGGATGCGCCGCGGTTCTGGAAGAAGCGCGCCTAGGTGCCGAAGTCCAGAGTCAATTGAGAGTCCGGTAGCGCTGGATCAAGCCGGCGAGCCGCCAGATGCTTTGCGACATATCCTGCGGCCCAGGCAAGAAAGCAAATCCACGAGAGCCAGATTGCGAAGGCGATCAGAAGCGCACAGGTCCAGCGCTGCTCTTTCAGTGAATCCTTGACGAATGCGGCGGTGTCCTTGTCCTTGAGAACCCCGCAAAGAACGCTTATCTCGTTCTCGGTGAAGGAGGTCCGTGCCGCATTGAGGCTCGCTGGCTGCGAGCAGTCTTCGATGCGCAACGGTGCGGGTCCGAACGGAAAGATGGATCGAAGAGCTTTGGCCTGAGTCGTCGTGGCGGCGAATGTTCGCTGCGTTGCTTTCAGCGTCAGAAAGGCTTGGTCGTGAAAAAGCGCTGTCGTGCTGACAAAAAGAAGCAGCATCCCGATCGCGACGCCGGTAAGCCTCATGCCTTGAGTCAGCCGTGACGGCAGCTTGTGCTGCTTGATCTGGCGAAGCTCCATGTCGAAAAGCTCGCCGCACAAGCTCAGCGCTCTCATCTGTACGCCGTTGTGCTTCGCCCATTGAATGAGATGCCGGGCTTGGTCCAGGCTGTTGACCTTCACACCGGCAAACAGGCGGAATGAAATCAGGCTGCTTTGCTCATCGATGAATGCGCGAATCTCCGGGTCGGTGATTTCCTGCTTCCCATGAACCAACTGCCATAGCCGGTGCACGAGTACGTGAAGTGACTCCGTCCGCCAGATGACCCAAATGAAAGCAGCGCAGATCAGCGAAGGCGCGGCAACGCTCAGGAAGCTGGAAAGACTGGGAAGAGTGGCGAAATCCATCGCCCGAGTCTGCCTCAGTGATGGTGCCCGTGCGCCCCATGAACATGCCGGTGCTCGATCTCCACCGGCAGCGCCGCACGCACATCCGTCACCTGCAGGCTGAAGCGCAGCGCCTTGCCGGCCCATGGATGGTTGCCGTCGAGCAGCACGACCGGGCCCTTGATTTTCATGACGGTGAAGACATGCTCGGTGCCGTCGTCGAGCCGGCCCTGCAACTGGCCGCCGACCTTCACGCCCGGCGGAAAGTCGGTCTTGGGGATGCTGCGCACCAGCGTCTCGTCACGCTGGCCGAAGGCGTCTTCGGGCGCGAGGTTCAGCACGGTCTGGTAGCCCTTTTCCTTGCCATCGAGGGCTTCCTCGATCTTGGGCAGCGTGTTCTCGTAGCCGCCATGCAGGTAGGCCATCGGCTCGGGGCTCGCTTCGATGAGCTTGCCCTGGGCGTCGGAGACCTTGTACTTGATGGTGGCGACGGTGTCTTTTTCGATTTTCATGGGGTGGCATTTTCAGTGGAAACGAAAAGGCCCTGAGCCTTCCCGGAAGACGGCAGCTCCTGCAGCATGTCCATCTGGTCGAGCTTGCCCAGCACCAGGTCAATGAACGCCGACACCGCCAGCGGCAGATGCTTGCGGCTCGGGTAGACCACGCTGAGCCCCCGGCCGGTGTACTCGTACTGCGGCAGCACCCGCACCAGCCGCCCTTCCTGTTCGTCGCGCGTCGCCATCGCCGGCGGCAGCTGCGCAATGCCGAGCCCGGCCAGCGCCGCCTTGCGCAGTGCCTGGGCGGTGTTGCCGGTGAACCGGCCGGTGACCTGCACTTCTTCTTCCACGCCCCCGGGACCCGTGAGGCGCCAGATCGTGTGGCCGCTGGGGTGCGGTGGCGTCACGCAGTCGTGGTCCGCCAGCTCCTGCAATGTTGTGGGCTCCCCGCGTTGCTCGATGTAGGCGGGGCTTGCCAGCAGGCCGCCGCTGCGGGTGGCAAGCCGCCGGCCGATGTAGCCCGAATCGCGCAGCACGCCTCCGCGGAAGGCCACGTCGATCTGCTCCGCGATGAGGTCGGCGGCCGCGTCGCTGAGCACGAAGTCGAGCTTCACCAGCGGATGCGCGGCCAGGAAGTCGGACACCCATTCCATCGGGAAGAAATCGAAAAAATCCGCCGGCGCCGCCACTCGCACGAGGCCGCTGGGCTCCTGGCCTCCGGCCACCAGCGCCTGCCCGGCCGCAGCCAGCCCGTCGACCAGCCCCGCGCACCGGTCATGAAAATCCTGCCCGGCGCTGGTCAGCGTCAGCTTGCGTGTCGAGCGCTGCATCAGCCGCGTGCCCAGTTGCGATTCGAGCTGCTGGATGCGCCGGCTCACGGTGTTGGGCGGCAGGCCCAGCCGCCGGGCCGCCTCGGCAAAGCTGCCGTGGCGCACCACCTGCACGAACATGGCGACGTCGTTGAGGTCGAACATGGCGGGTTGATTCCTTTAATTTTTGGACGAGTGCAATCCGACTCTACCGTCTAGTCGATCAATGGGTGCGTGCCTAACCTTATGCCCATGACTTCTTCATCTACTTCCTCTCCCATGCAGCGCCGCATCGTCTGGGGCGTTCGCATCCTGCTTGCGCTGGCTTTCGGCGCCGCCGGTGCTTCCAAGCTGGCTGGCGTGCCGCAGATGGTCCAGGTGTTCGACGCGATCGGCTTCGGCCAATGGTTCCGCTACGTGACGGGCCTGGTCGAGGTCGGCGGTGCGCTGCTGCTGCTCGTGCCTGCAACCGGCTTCTTCGGTGGCCTGTTGCTGGCCGCGACCATGGTCTGCGGCGTGGCCACGCACCTGGTGCTGATCGGCGGCAACCCTGCGCCGGCAATGGTGCTGGCGCTGCTGTCGGGCTTTGTCGCCTGGCGCCTGCGGCCCGTGCGCCGGCCGGCCGTCACGGCGGCCTGACCTCCTCTTCATCTTCTTCAACTTTATTTGGAGTACCCCATGACCCAGCAACAACCCCGCATCGGCATCATCCTCGGCTCGACCCGCGAAGGCCGCTTCGGAGAGAAGCCCGCGCAATGGATCCACGAGATCGCCAAGCAGCGCACCGACCTCGCCTTCGAGCTGGTCGACCTGCGTGACCATCCGCTGCCCTTCTTCAACGAGGCGGGCGCGCCGGCCTGGGGGCCGGTGAAGAATGAGGCGGCGCAGCGCTGGCAAGCCAAGCTGGCCACCTTCGACGGCCTTGTCGTCGTCACGCCCGAATACAACCACGGCCCGAGCGCGGTGCTGAAGAACGCGATCGACTGGGCCTACAAGGAATTCATCCGCAAGCCGATCGGCTTCGTGGGCTACGGCGGCGTGGGCGCGGCGCGGGCCGTGGAGCAACTGCGGCTGGTGGCGGTCGAGATGCAGATGGCGCCGGTGCGCAACGCCGTGCACATCGGCATGGTCGAGTTCCTCGGCATCTGGCAGCAGGGCAAGAGCTTCGACGACTTCCCGCACCTCGCGCAGTCGGCCACCGGCATGCTCGACGACATCGCCTGGTGGGCCAAGGCGCTGAAGACGGCGAGGGAGGCTGTATGACCACCGCTGCTGTCGAAACGCTGGCCCGCGCCATCGTCTACCGCACGCGCGGCTCGCAGCACGGCGGCATCGTGCGGCTGATGAGCCCCGGCGACCTGGGCGAGTTTCTCAAGCCCTTCGTGTTCCTCGACCTCTTCGGCTTCGACACCACGGGCGGCCACAAGGGCTTCGGCCTGCACCCGCACTCGGGCATTGCCACGCTCACTTACCTGATCGAGGGCGACACGCTCTACGAGGACACGACCGGCGAGCAAGGCACGCTGCTCGGCGGCGGCGTGGAATGGATGCGCGCCGGCAACGGCGTGTGGCACACCGGCGGACCCGCGCCGGGCGTGAAGCGCGTGCGCGGCTTCCAGCTGTGGGTGGCGCTGCCCGCCTCGGAAGAGAACGCACCGGCGCAAAGCATGTACCTCGCGCCCTCGCAGGTGCCGCACGAGGGCCCGGCGCGCGTGCTGCTCGGGCGCTACGGTGCGGCGCAGAGCGCCATCGCGGCACCGGCTCCGATCAACTACCTGGCCGTGCAGCTGAAAGACGGCGAGCGCTGGAGCTACGTGCCGCCCGCCGGCCACACGGTGGGCTGGGTTGCGGTCAACGAAGGCGCGCTCGAAGCGGGCGACGACAGGGGCGGCCCGATCGGCAGCGGCGAGCTCGCGGTGTTCGAGGAGTCGAGCGCGGTCATCGACTTCGTGGCCCGTGGCGACACGTCCTTCGTGCTGGGCTCGGCGGCGAAGCACCCGCACGAGCTGGTGATGGGCCATTACTCGGTGCACACCAGCCGGGCGACCCTCGACCAGGGCGAGGCCGAAATCCGGCGCATCGGCGCACGGCTGCGCCAGGAAGGGCGCCTGCCCTAGCACTCCATCGGTGCGCTTGGGCGCACGAACGGCAGCCTCCAACCACGCCGGCGGCGCGCATTTTCGGGTGCGCGCCGCCGGCTTTTTTGTGTTCCGCCCTCTGAGCGGCACCGGTCTGGAGGGCCACCCAAGGGCTTACCCCATCACGCGGGCCCGCATATTGCTTAAGACTGTCGCTGGTTGACTGTCGACAGCTCGCAGTCAATCCGACGAACCCATCAACAAGGCAAGGCCCGCCCGGCCGGGCCTGTGGAAAGGAACGCGATATGCAACTGCACGCAGTGGACCGCAAGGCCCCGCCCGTCTCAGACGCCGAGCGCCAGGTCCGACAAGACCTGGCCGCGGCCTACCGGCTGGTGGCGCACTACGGCATGGACGACAGCATCTACACGCACATCTCCGCGCGTGTGCCGGGAACCGAAGACCAGTTCCTGATCAACCCCTTCGGGATGCTGTTCCGCGACATCACCGCCTCGTCGCTGGTCAAGATCGACCTGGAAGGCCGCATCCTCGACGACTCGCCTTACGACGTGAACCCGGCCGGCTTCACCATTCACAGCGCGGTGCACGCGGCGCGCCACGACGCGGCCTGCGTGCTGCACACCCACACGGTGGCGGGCGTGGCGGTGTCGTCGCTGGCCGGCGGGCTGCAGCCCTGCAACCAGTGGGCGCTGCAGTTCTATCAGCGCGTGGTCTATCACGACTTCGAGGGCATCGCGCTCGACCCAGAGGAGCGCGAGCGCCTCGTAGCCGACCTGGGCCCCACGGCGCGCGCGCTCATCCTGCGCAACCACGGCCTGGTGACGCTGGGCCGCACGGTGTCGGAAGCCTTCATCCTGATGCTGAACCTGGAGCGTGCCTGCCGCGTGCAGGTGGCCATCCAGTCGAGCGGCCTGCCGGTGTACCCGGTGCCGGCCGAGGTCTGCGAAAAGACCGCGCAGCAGTACGAAGCCGGCGGCGGCAGCTACCTGCCCGGCCAATCCGACCCGAACGCGCGCGAATGGCGCGCGATGCTGCAGCGCATCGAGCCCGCACCGGCCACGTCGTTCCGCGACTGAGCCGCTGCCCCCCGCTTTCCCATCCCGTCCCCCTGACCCTGTCCACCACCTCGAAAGAGCCAGAAGGAGTTCGCCCTCATGAAACGTCGCAACCTCATCCAGATGGGTGCCGCTGCCACCGCCGGCCTGACGCTGGCCGGCGTTCCCCTGCACCTCCTGGCCGCGGGCAGGAAGGGCGGCGTGATCAACGCCGTCGTCCAGCCGGAGCCGCCGGGGCTGATGCTGGGCATCACGCAGAACGGCCCCACGCAGATGATCTCCGGCAATATCTACGAAGGCCTGCTGCGCTACGACGAGAAGATCACCCCGCTGCCCTCGCTGGCCACCGCGTGGACCGTCAACAAGGAAGGCACGCTCTACACCTTCAAGCTCAAGCCCGGCGTCACCTGGCATGACGGCAAGCCCTTCACCTCGGCCGACGTGGTGTTCTCGGCCGACGTGTTCCTGCGCAAGACGCATGCGCGCCTGCGGGCCAACCTGGCTGCGGTGGAAAGCATCCGCGCGGTCGATCCGCTCACCGTCGAGTTCAAGCTCAAGTACCCCTTCGGCCCCTTCATCGGCATCTTCGAGGTCGGCAGCATGCCGATGATCCCGAAGCACATCTACGAAGGCACCGATTTCGCGACCAACCCCGCCAACGCCACGCCCATCGGCACCGGGCCGTTCAAGTTCAAGGAGTGGGTCAAGGGCTCGTACATCCAGCTCGTGGCCAACGACAAGTACCACGTGAAAGACGTGCCGCTGGTCGACAGCGTCTACTTCCACGTCATTCCCGACGCGGCCTCGCGCGCCGCGGCCTTCGAATCGGGCAAGGTCGACCTGGTGCCCGGCGGCGCGGTCGAGTACTTCGACGTGCAGCGCCTGTCCAAGCTGCCGGGCGTCGCGGTCACCACCAAGGGCTGGGAGTTCTTCGCGCCGCATTCGTGGCTGTGGCTGAACAACCGCAAGGCGCCGATGGACAACATCAAGTTCCGCCAGGCCGTGATGTTCGCCATCGACCGCGAGGCCATGGCCAAGATCGCATGGCAGGGCTTCGCCAAGCCCGCCACTGGCCCCTTCAACAGCAACATCAAGTTCTACAGCACCGACGTCGCCAAGTACCCGCGCAACGTGGAAACGGCCAAGAAGCTGCTGGCCGAATCGGGCTACAAGGGCGAGACGCTGCGGCTGCTGCCGCTGCCCTACGGCGAGACCTGGTCGCGGCAGGCCGAGATCCTGAAGCAGAACCTGGCCCAGGCCGGCATCAAGGTCGAGATGACCGCCACCGACGTGGCCGGCTGGAACCAGCGCCTGAATGACTGGGACTACGACCTCGCCTTCACCTACGTCTACCAGTACGGCGACCCGGCGCTGGGCGTGGCGCGCAACTACACCACCGCCAACATCGCCAAGGGCTCGCCCTTCAACAACGTCGAGGGCTATTCCAACCCGAAGGTCGACGAGCTGTTCGATTCCGGTGCGCGCGAGACCGACCCCGAGAAGCGCAAAGCCATCTACCTGCAGGCGCAGAAGATCCTGCTCGACGAGGTGCCCGTGGCCTGGCTGCTGGAGCTCAACTTCCCCACGCTCTACCGCACCAAGCTCAGCAACATCGTGAGCTCGGGCATCGGCCTCAACGACAGCCTCGGCAACGCAAGCGTCGGCTGACGCGCGGAGTGACGACCGAATGAAACGTACGCAGTTCATGTTGACCCGCGTGCTGCAGGGCCTGGTGGCGATCCTGCTGATTGCGACGGTCAACTTCATGCTGGTGCGCGCCGCGCCGGGCGATCCGGTGTCGGTGCTGGCCGGCGAGGCCGGCGCGTCCGATCCGCAGTTCGTGGCGCAGCTGCGCGCGCAGTTCGGGCTCGACCAGCCGCTGTCGACGCAGCTCGCCACCTACGTCGGCAAGGTGGTGCGGCTCGACCTCGGCTACTCGTACCGCCAGCAGCAGCCGGTGCTGAAGCTCATCATGGACCGGCTGCCCGCCACGCTGCTGCTCACCGGCACGGCCTTCGCGCTCTCGCTGCTCTTCGGCATCACGCTGGGGGCGCTGTCGGCGCGGCGCGCGGGCACGTGGGTCGACAGCGCCATCACCGTGGTGGCGCTGCTGTTCTATGCCACGCCGCTGTACTGGCTCGCGCTGATGGCGGTGCTGGTGTTCACGGTGCAGCTCGAATGGCTGCCGGGCTTCGGCCTCATGACCGTGGGCTCGGGCCACACCGGCTTCGCGCTGGCGCTCGACGTCGCCAAGCACCTGGTGCTGCCGGCGCTCACGCTCGCGCTGTTCTACATGGCCGTTTACGCACGCATGACGCGCGCCGCGATGCTCGAGGTGGCGCAGATGGACTTCGTGAAGACCGCGCGCGCCAAGGGTGTGAAGCCCGGCCGCATCCTGCGCGCGCACGTGCTGCGCAACGCGCTGCTGCCGGTGGTCACGCTGGCGGGCATCCAGGCCGGCGGAATGATCGGCGGCGCCGTGCTCACCGAGACCGTGTTCGCCTGGCCCGGCATCGGCCGCCTGATGTTCGACGCGCTGCTGCAGCGCGACTACAGCCTGCTGCTCGGCGCCTTCCTGGTGACGGCGGCGATGGCAGTGCTCTTCAATCTCATCACCGACCTGGTCTACACCCTGGTCGATCCGCGGATCGAGCTGACATGACGACGACGATGCAAAGCGATTTCTGGCGGCGCTTTTGCCGCAACAAGGGCGCCGTGGCCGGCATGGTCGTGTTGCTGATCGTGGCAGCCGTTGCACTGCTCGGGCCGTGGCTCGCCACCAACGACCCGTGGGCCATGGTCGAGCAGCCCTTCGTGCGCCCCTGGACCGAGCCCGGCTTCCTGCTGGGCACCGACACGCTCGGTCGCGACATCCTCGCGGGCCTGGTCTACGGCGCGCGCATTTCGCTGTTGATCGGCGTGGTGTCGACCATCGTGGCGCTGCTGATCGGCGTTACCTTCGGCGCAATCGCGGGCTACTTCGGCGGCTGGATCGATGCGGCGCTGATGCGCTTCACCGAGCTGTTCCAGGCGGTGCCGAGCTTCGCGCTGGCCATCGTGCTGGTGGCGATCTTCGAGCCTTCGATCAAGTCCATCGTCGTGGCCATTGCCATCGTTTCGTGGCCGCCGGTGGCGCGCCTCGTGCGCAGCGAGTTTCTCACGCTGCGCCAGCGCGACTTCGTGCAGGCCGCGCTGCTCGCGGGGCAGTCGACGCCGCGCATCATCCTCACGCAGATATTGCCCAACGCCATGTCGCCCATCATCGTGATGGCCTCGCTGATGGTGGCCACGGCCATCCTGCTCGAAAGCAGCCTCAGCTTTCTGGGCCTGGGCGATCCGAACCAGATGAGCTGGGGCTACATGGTCGGCGCCGCGCGCACCGTGCTGCGCCAGGCCTGGTGGATGGCGCTGTTCCCGGGGCTGGCCATCGTGCTGACGGTGCTTGCGCTCAACCTCGTGGGCGAAGGCCTGAGCGACGGCCTCAACACCCGGCTGCACGGAAGGGGCAAGTAAGAAATGAACGCCACCGTGACGCCCATGAAACCCCTGCACCCCGTGCTCGACATCGTCGACCTGAGCATCTCGCTGCCCTCGGGCGCCGACCGCGCGCTGGCCGTCGAGGGCGCCACGCTCTCCGTGCTGCCGGGCCAGACGCTGTGCGTGGTCGGCGAGTCCGGCTCGGGCAAGTCGATGATCGCCAACGCCGTCATGGGCCTGTTGCCGCGCCCGCACGTGGCGCCGGTGGCGGGCCGCATCATGTTCGAGGGCCACGACCTGCTGCAGCTCACCGAGCCGCAGATGCGCGAGCTGCGCGGCCGGCGCATCGGCATGGTGTTCCAGGAGCCGATGACCGCGCTGAACCCGGTGATGCGCATCGGCGAGCAGATCGGCGAAGTGTTCGACGCGCACGGCAGCGTGCCCGCGGCCGAGAAGCGACGCCGCATCCTCGCGGCGCTGGCCGACGTGGGCCTGCCCGACCCCGAGCTGCTGATCGACGCCTATCCCTTCCGCCTCTCGGGCGGCCAGCGCCAGCGCGTGATGATCGCCTGCGCGCTGGTGCTGGAGCCCGTGCTGCTGATCGCCGACGAGCCCACCACCGCGCTCGACGTGACCACCCAGGCGCAGATCCTCGCGCTGATACGCGAGCTGCAGCAGCGCCGCGGCACGGCGGTGCTCTTCATCACGCACGACTTCGGCGTGGTCAGCGAAATCGCCGACCACGTGGTGGTCATGCAGACCGGCCACGTGGTCGAGAGCGGCCCGGCCGCGCAGGTGCTCGGCGCGCCGCAGCATCCCTACACGCGCAAGCTCATCGCCGCCATTCCCGACGGCCAGGCGCAGACCGTGCCGCACGACGACCTCACGCGCGTGCTGCAGGTGCAGGACCTGTGCAAGACCTACCGTTCGAGCGGCGGCCTGTTCAAGCGCGGCCGTGCGGTGCAGGCGGCAAAGGACATCAGCTTCGAGCTGCACCGCGGCGAAACGCTGGGTCTCGTGGGCGAATCGGGCTCGGGCAAGTCGAGCGTCGGGCGCTGCCTGGTGGGGCTCGCGCCCTTCGACAGCGGCCGCATCATCTTCAAGGGCCGTAATCTCGCGCAGGGCCGCAACTTTCGCAGCGCGGCGGCCGGCAAGATCCAGATGGTGTTCCAGGACCCATATGCATCGCTCAACCCGCGCCACCGCGTGGGCGCGGCCATCGCGGGTGGACCCATCGCGCAGGGCGTGAGCAAGGCCGAGGCAATGGCGCGTGCCATGGAGCTGCTGCAGCTCGTGGGCCTGGGCGCCGACGCGGCGCAGCGCTATCCGCACGAGTTCTCGGGCGGGCAGCGCCAGCGCATCGGCATTGCCCGCGCGCTCGCGATGCAGCCCGAGCTGCTGGTGGCCGACGAACCCGTGTCGGCGCTCGATGTGTCGGTGCAGGCGCAGGTGCTGGAGCTCTTCGCGCAGGTGCGCGCGCAGTTCCAGCTCGCGATGGTGTTCATCACGCACGACCTGCGCGTGGCCGGGCAGATGTGCGACCGCATCGCGGTGATGCAGCGCGGCGAAGTCGTGGAGTACGGCGAGACGCAGAAGGTGCTCAACGATCCGCAGCACGCCTACACGCGCAAGCTGATCGACGCAGTGCCGCGCCTTGCGCCGCAGGCCGACATGTCCGCGAAGGTGGCCTGATGCCTTGCGTTGCGCTCCTGAGCGATGTGCTCGACATGCACTACCTGGCGCCCGCTTTTCGCGAGCATTGCCCCGACATCGATTTGCGCCTTGGGTCCGACCTCGGCCCGCTCGACCAGATCGATGCGGCCGTCTGCTGGTTTCCGCCGCATGGCCTGCTTGCGAGCCTGCCGCAGCTGCAGCTGGTGCAGTCGCTGGCAGCGGGCGTCGACCACATCACGGCCGACCCCCGGCTGCCGCGCGCGCTGCCGCTGTGCCGCATCGTCGATCCGGAGATGGCCGCGGGCATGAAGGCATACGTGTGCTGGGCCGTGATCCAGCATCAGCGGCAGATGCCCGCCTACCTTGCGAGCGCGGCCCGGCGCGTGTGGGAAGAGCAACCGATGAGCCCGCCCGGGCGCCATCGTGTCGGCATCGCGGGGCTCGGCGCCCTGGGGCTGGCCTGTGCCGAGGCGCTGGCCGCCATCGGCTATGCGGTGCGCGGCTGGAGCCGCAGCGCCAAGGCCGAACTGCCGGCCGGTGTCACGGGCTTTCACGGCGATGCGCAGCTCGACGAATTCCTCTCGGGCTGCGACACGCTGGTGTGCCTGCTGCCGCTCACGCCGCAGACGCAGGGCTTTCTGGACGCGGACCTGTTCGCGCGGCTGCCGCGTGGCGCGCACCTGGTCAATGTAGGGCGTGGCGCGCATCTGGTCGAAGCCGACCTGCTGCACGCGCTGGACCTCGGCCAGCTCTCTGCCGCCACGCTCGACGCCTTCACACAGGAGCCGCTGCCGGCCGACCACCCCTTCTGGGGCGACCCGCGCATCCTGGTCACGCCACACATCGCCACCCGCACCGACACCTCTGTGATCGCGCGGCAGACACTTCACAACCTCGCGCTCGTGCAGCGCGGCGAGCGGCCCCACACGGCCGTCGACCTCGACCGGGGCTACTGAGCCGCGAGGTTTTCTTCTCTATCGCAATTCAAGCAAGAAAAACGGAGCAGGCCCCATGAACGCATCGATTCCCAACGCCGCCCTGCAATCGGCACACGCCGAGCGCGCGGCGAACGATATCGCGGCCCATCTGCACCCCTTCACCAACCTCGCGGCGCATCCGCAGGTCGATCCGCTCGTGATCGAGCGCGGCGACGGCATCTACGTGCAGGACGACCAGGGCCGCCGCTATCTGGAGGCCATGTCGGGCCTGTGGTGCGTCTCGCTGGGCTTCAGCAACGCGCGCCTGGCCAAGGCCGGCAGCGAGGCGCTGCACACGCTGCCCTGCTATCACACCTTCAACCACCGCTCGAACGCAGCCGCCATCGCGCTGGCCGAGAAGCTGATTGCGATGGCGCCGGTGCCCATGTCCAAGGTGTTCTTCGCCAACTCGGGTTCGGAGGCGAACGACACGGCCGTCAAGCTCGTTTGGTACTACCACAACGCCATCGGCAAGCCGGCCAAGAAGAAGATCATCGCGCGCCGCAATGCGTACCACGGCGTCACCGTGGCGGCGGCCAGCCTGAGCGGGCTTGTTCCCAACCACCGCGACTTCGACCTGCCGATCGACCGCATCCTGCACGTCGACTGCCCGCACCACTACCGCTATGCCGAACCCGGCGAAACCGAAGAAGCCTTCGCCACGCGGCTGGCCGATGCGCTGGAGCAGCGCATCCTGGCCGAAGGGCCCGACACCGTGGGCGCCTTCATCGCCGAGCCTGTGATGGGCGCGGGCGGCGTGCTGGTGCCGCCGGCCACCTACTTCGAGAAGGTGCAGGCCGTGCTGCGCAAGTACGAGGTGCTGCTGATCGCCGACGAGGTGATCTGCGGCTTCTGCCGCACCGGCGAGATGTTCGGCTCCACCACCTTCGGCCTGCGGCCCGACATCCTCACGGCCGCCAAGGCGCTGTCGTCGGGCTATGTGCCGATCTCGGCCGTCATGGTGTCCGAGCAGGTGCATGTGGCCGTGGCCGCCAACAGCGGAAAGATCGGCACCTTCGGCCACGGCTTCACCTACTCGGGCCATCCGGTGACCGCCGCGGTGGCGCTCGAAACGCTGCGCATCTACGAAGAGGAAAAGGTGCTCGCGCATGTGCAGTCGCTGGCGCCACAGTTCCAGGCTGGCCTGCGCCGCTATGCCGGCCATCCGCATGTGGGTGAGGTGCGCGGCGTGGGGCTGATCGGCGCGATCGAACTCGCAGCCGACCCGGCCACTCGCACGCCGTTCGATCCGGCGATGAAGGCCGGCGCGCGGCTGGCCGAGCTTGCGTTGCAGGAAGGCCTGATCGTGCGCGCCATGGGCGATGCCGTGGCCTTCTGCCCGCCGCTGATCATCACGCCCGCGCAGATCGACGAGATGTTCGAACGCTTCGACCGCGCGATGGCCCGCTTCGAGGCTTCGCTGGCGTGAACACAGCGAACGCCGCAGTGCTGCTGCGACCGCCGGGCTCCAGGAGCACCGGCGTTGCGCTGTTCTTCTGCGCGCTGATGGCCTTTGCGAGCTACGACGCCTTCTGCAAGCACATGCTGCAGTTCTACCCGGCGCCGTTCATCAACCTGATGCGCTACCTGTCGGTGATCTGCATCGCCTTTGCCATGCTGCTGCGCCATGGCGACCTGCGCATCTGGCGCGCGCCGCAGAAAAAGCTGCTGCTGTTGCGCGGCACGATGCTCGCGACGGTGGCCACCTGCTTCATGACGGCGCTGATCTGGATGCCGCTGGCAGAGGCCACCGCGATCTACTTCACCGCGCCGCTGCTCATGGTGGCGCTGTCGCCCTGGCTGGTCGGCGAACAGGTGCAGCGCAGCCGCTGGGTGGCGGTGAGCGTGGGCTTTGCCGGCATGCTGCTGATCGTGCGGCCCGGCGGCAACCTGCCCTGGGTGGGCACGGTGCTGATGGCGGTGTCGGCCGTCTGCTATGCGATCTTCCAGCTGCTCACGCGCCGCCTCGCGGGGCTCGTTGAAAGCCCGGTGCAGTACGCGTACACGGCGATCGTGTGCCTGGTGGTGACGGCCGTGCCGGCGCCCTTCTTCCTGCCGGCCGAGCGGCCCGCCGCCGGTGCGGTGTTGCTGCTGCTTGCGGGCGGCGCGTGCAGCGGGCTCGCGCAATGGCTGCTGCTGGCCGCCTTCGAGCGCGTCGAGGCCGCGACGCTGGCGCCGCTCAACTACTTTCAGCTGCTGCTCGCGGTGGCCTTCAGCACCTTCTGGTTTCACAGGCCGCCCGATGCGCTGGCGATGGCGGGCATTGCGCTGATCATGGCGGCGGGCGTGTACCTGGCGCGGCGGCCGATCAAGAATAAGAACCCGATCCCTCTCACATGACGAGACAAACACCATGGCTTTTTCTTCTTCCACTGCCGACAGCGCCGGCTTCGAGTCCGTCGAGGCGCAAGACCTCGTCGGGCTGGTCGAAGCGCAGCTGACGCGCGCGATCGTCGAGGGGCGCCTGGCGCCCGGCAGCCGCATCGTCGAGGCCGAGATCGCACGCCGCATGGGCGTGAGCCGCGCTCCGGTGCGCGAGGCCGCGCGCCGGCTCGAACGGCAGGGCGTGCTGGTCGCGCGGCCGCGCCACGGCTTCGCGGTGCGCACCATCAGCGTCCAGGAGATCGACGACCTGTTCGAAGTGCGCATCAGCCTCGAGATGACATCCGTCGAACTGGCCTGCCGCAAGGCCGACGACGCCGGGCTGCAGCGCCTGCGCACGCTGGTCGACGGCATGGTGCGCGAGGCGCCCACGCAGCCGCAGCACGTGCGCATCGCGACCGACCTGGCCTTTCACACGCTGATCTGCGAGCTCTCGGGCAACGCGCACCTGCACCGCATCTTCTCGAACACGCAGACCGAGATGCAGATGATCATTGCGCTCATCGACGCGGTCTACCACGACCCCGAGACCATGGCCAACACGCACTACCCGATCGTCGATGCGCTGATGAGCCGCGACGTCGATGCATCGCGCCTGGCCATGCGCGAGCACCTCGACGACGCGTGGCAGCAGGTGCGCGCGCTGTTCGTGAAGCAGCACGGCACGGTTTCTCCACCTACCCCGACGCAAGGACCCGCGCGATGAAGATCGTCTACAGCGACGCCCACAAGGACCACGACCCGCAGCTCTTCATGGTGCGCGGGCGCCTGAAGCGCAGCAACGAGCAGCCCGAGCGCGCCTTCCGCCTGCTGTCGGCGGTCGAACATGACGGCCACGAGGTCATCGCGGGCGAAGACTTCGGTGCCGGCCCGCGCGCCGCGATCCACACGCCCGAGTACCTGCGGTTCCTCGAGACGGCCTATGCGCGCTGGCGCCTGCTCGACGACCCCTCCGACGAGGTCATGCCCAACATCCATCCCTTTCCGGGAGAGCCCTGTACCTACCCGGAGAGCGTGGTCGGGCAGGCCGGCTACCACATGGGCGACAACGCCTGCTCCATCGGCCCGCACACCTGGGCTGCGGCCGTGGGCTCGGCCCACGTGGCCACCCATGCGGCACAACTGGTGCTGCAGGGCGAGCGCGCAGCCTATGCGCTGTGCCGCCCGCCGGGCCACCACGCGTATGCAGACCGGGCCAACGGCTTCTGCTACCTGAACAACACCGCCATCGCCGCGCAGCAGCTGCGCGCGGCGCACGAGCGCGTGGCGATCCTCGACATCGACGTGCACCATGGCAACGGCACGCAGGGCATCTTCTACCGCCGCGCCGACGTGCTGACGATTTCGCTGCACGGCGATCCGCGCAACTTCACACCCTTCTTCACTGGCTACGCGCACGAGCGCGGCGAAGGCGCGGGCCTGGGCTACAACATCAACAAGCCGCTCGCGCTGGGCACCGACATCGATGGCTACCTGCCTGCGTTGCGCGATGCCTGCGAGAGCATTCGCGCCTTCGCGCCCGGCGCGCTGGTGGTGGCACTCGGACTGGACACGCACGAGCGCGATCCCTACAAGGGCATGAAGATCACCACGCTGGGCTTCGCGCAGCTGCTCGCCGAGATCGCGCACCTGGGCTTGCCGACCGTGCTGGTGCAGGAGGGCGGCTACCTCTCCGACGACCTGGGCCCCAACCTCGCCAGCGCGCTGCGCGGCTTCGCGGGCGCCGCATGACGGCAGCGGACGGGTTCGACGATGCGGAAGTCCTGAGCGAAGGCTCGCCCGAACTCGACGCCGAATGGGTGCGCGCGTTCGCGCTGCGCCATTACGGCATCGAGGGCGAGATGCGGCCGCTGACCGGCGAGCGCGACCGCAACTACCGCCTCGAATCGGCGCTGACCGGCGAGCGCTTCATGCTGAAGATCTCCCACCCGAGCGAAACACCGCTGGTGGCGGACTTCCAGACCCAGGCGCTGCTGCACATCGCGGCGGCCGACGCGGGGCTGCCTGTGCAGCGCATCGTGCCCACGCGCGAGGGCCAGCCCTCGCTGCTGTGCGATCCGGGCGACGGCCTGCCGCGCGTGGCTCGGCTCTTCAGCTATCTGCCGGGCTTGCCCTTGCCCGAAGCGCCGCGCACCGCCGCGCAGCAACTGAACCTGGCGCGCATGCTGGCCCGGCTCGACCTCGCGCTGCGCGACTTCGACCATCCGGCCGGCGCGCTCGCGCTGCCCTGGGACATCCAGCGCGCCGACAGCGTGCGCGGCCTGCTCGCGCACATCGGCGATCCGCAGCGGCGCGCGCTGGCCGGGCGCTCGCTCGACCGCTTCGAGCGCGATGCGAAGCCCGTGCTGGCGGGCCTGCGCACGCAGCCCATTCACAACGACTTCAACATCTACAACGTGCTGGTCGACCCCGCCGACACCGACCGCATTGCCGGCATCCTCGATTTCGGCGACATGGTGCGCGCGCCGCTGATCGACGACCTCGCAGTGGCCGCGGCCTACCAGCTCGATCCGGCGGGCGATGCGCTGGCCGGCATCGTGCCCTTCATCGCCGCGTACCACGCCGTGCTTCCGCTGACGCGCGAGGAGGTCGACGTGCTGTTCACGCTGATCACCGCGCGGCTCGTGATGGTGGTGGCCATCAGCGGCTGGCGCGCTGCGCGCCACCCCGACAACGCGGCCTACCTGCTGCGCAACAACGCACTTTCGTGGGCCCGCCTGCAGGCCTGCGACCGCATCGGCAACGAAGCCGCAAGCACCGCCTTCCGGCGCGCCTGCGGCATGAACCAGAGTCACGCAAATGCCTGAAGAATCGCTCCTGGAGCGCCGCGCGCGGCTGCTCGGCCCGGCCTACCGCCTGTTCTACGAAGCGCCGCTGCATCCGGTGTGCGGCGAGGGCGTGTGGCTCGACGACGCCGACGGCAAGCGCTATCTCGATGCGTACAACAACGTCGCGTCGGTGGGGCATTGCCACCCACACGTGGTGGAGGCCATCGCGCGGCAGGCCGGCGTGCTCAACACCCACACGCGCTACCTGCACGAGGGCGTGCTCGACTACGCCGAGCGCTTGCTCGCCACCATGCCGCGCGAACTCGGCCACGCGATGTTCACCTGCACCGGCAGCGAGGCCAACGACCTCGCGATGCGCATCGCCAAGGCCCACACCAAGGCCGAAGGGCTGATCGTCACGCGCTTCGCGTACCACGGCGTGACCGAGTCGATCGCGCAGGCCTCGCCTTCGCTCGGGCGCTTCGTGCAGCTTGGCCGTGCGGTGCGCACCGTGCCGGCGCCGGACAGCTATCGCGTGCCGGCCGGGGAGCAGGGCGCGGCGTTTGCGGCCGGTGTGCGTGCAGCGATTGCCGACCTGCAGGCTCATGGCATTCGGCCTGCCGCGTTGATGGTCGACACGGTGTTCTCGAGCGACGGCATCTTCACCGACCCGGCGGGCTTTCTCACTGAGGCGGTGGCGGCGATCCGCGAAGCCGGCGGCATCTTCATCGCCGACGAAGTGCAGCCGGGCCTGGGCCGCACCGGCGATGCCTTCTGGGGCTTCATGCGCCACGACGGCCTGGTGCCCGACATCGTGACCATGGGCAAGCCGCTGGGCAACGGCCACCCGCTGGCCGGGCTGGCGGTGCGCCCCGATGTGCTGGCCGCGTTCGGCCGCGAGTGCCGCTACTTCAACACCTTCGGCGGCAATCCGGTGTCGATGGCCGCCGGCATGGCCGTGCTCGACGTGATCGAGCGCGAAGGCCTGATGGCCAATGCGCAGCGCGTCGGCCGCCATCTGCGCTCGGGGCTCTCGAAGCTTGCCGAGCGCCACGAGTTGATCGGCGACGTGCGCGGCGCGGGCCTGTTCGTGGGCCTGGAACTCGTGACGGACCGTCGCGCGCGCACGCCCGCCACGGCCGAGACCGTGCGCGTCGTCAACGGCCTGCGCGAGCGGCAGGTGCTGCTGAGCGCTACCGGCGAGCATGCCAACACGCTGAAGATCCGCCCGCCGCTGGTTTTCTCCGAAGCCAATGCCGACCTGCTGATCGACACGCTGGACGAAGTGCTGGCCGGGCTTTGACCCATTGCCATGGCGGCAAACGCCGCCTTGCGCCAGAATCGTCCGCCTCCCACGACAGCGCCCTTGCCGCCATGAACATCGCCGATTCCTTCCTCGCCAACGCCGCCCGTTTCGTCGAGATCCGACGCGACATCCACGCCCACCCCGAACTCGGTTTCGAAGAGCATCGCACTTCCGAGAAGGTCGCGAACCTGCTGACCGGATGGGGCATCGAGGTGCACCGAGGCATCGCCGGCACGGGACTCGTCGGCGTGCTGCGCAAGGGCACGGGTTCGCGCACCATCGGCCTGCGCGCCGACATGGACGCGCTGCCATTGCACGAAGCCAACGAGTTCGCCCACAAGTCGACCAACCCCGGCCGCATGCACGCCTGCGGCCACGACGGCCACACGACGATGTTGCTGGCCGCCGCATGGCACCTGTCGCAGCAGGGGCCGGACGACTTCGACGGCACGGTGCATTTCATCTTCCAGCCCGCCGAGGAGATGGGCAAGGCGGGTGCCAAGAAGATGATCGACGAGGGGCTGTTCGAGCGCTTTCCGTGCGACGCGGTCTTCGGGCTGCACAATTTTCCGGTGGGCGACGTGGGGCGCTTCGCGCTCAACGAAGGCGCGCTGATGGCGTCGAGCAACACGTACAAGATCACCGTGCACGGGCGCGGCACGCACGCCTCGATGCCGCACACGGGCATCGACCCGGTGGCGGCGGTGGTCACGCTCGCGCAGCAGCTGCAGACCATCGTGGCGCGCACCATTCCGAGCACCGAGCGTGCGCTGCTCGCGGTCACGCAGCTGCAGGGCTCCGATGCGCCGAACGTGATTCCCGACGTGGCGACGGTGGGCGGCACCATCCGCACCTTCTCCATCGAGGCCATCGACAAGATCGAGGCCCGCCTGCGCGAGGTGGCCGCGGGCGTGGCGGCGGCGCATGGCTGCACGGCCGAGGTGTATTTCAACCGCTCGTCGCCGCCGACCGTGAACCACCCGGCCGAGGCGCGTTTTGCCGCCGGCGTGATGCGCGAGGTGGTGGGCGACGACATGGTGACCGACAACTTCCCTGCCGTGATGGGCGCCGAAGACTTCGCGCACATGCTGCTCGCACGGCCCGGCTGCTATGCCTTCCTGGGCAATGGTGACGGCGACCACCGGCTGGACGGCCACGGGCCCGGCCCTTGCATCATCCACAACACCTCGTTCGATTTCAACGACGAGATCATCCCGATCGGTGCCAGCTACTTCGTGAAGCTGGTGCAGCGCTGGCTGCCGTCGGGCGTTTGAATTTTTCACTGTCGACGATGACGAAGAAAGAAGTGGCCACCCAGATGACCTCCACCCCGCTCACCCGACGTTCATTGACCGCGCTCGCAGCCGCGGCGGTGCTCTGTGCCGTTGCACCGGCGCATGCGCAGCAGCGCGTGATCCACATCGTCGTGCCCTTCGCCACCGGCGCGGTGCAGGACACGGTGGCGCGCGCCTTCAACAACGAGCTGGGCGCGGCGCTGAATGCCAGTGCCATCGTCGAGAACCGCGCGGGCGCGGGTGGCACCGTGGGCGCGGCCCTGGTGGCGCGCGCGCCGGCCGACGGCAACACGCTGATCCTGGCGGCCGCGAGCCACAACATCGCGGGCTTTCTCTACAACAAGCTGAGCTATGACCCGCTGAAGGATTTCGTCGGCGTGGCCAACGTCGGCAATGCGGGCTATGTGCTGGCGGTGGCCAGCGGCATGAATGTGTCGAGCACGGCCGACTTCATCAAGGAGGTCAAGGCCAACCCCGGCAAGTACAACTACGCCTCGGCCGGCAACGGCAGCGCTACGCACCTCGCGATGGCGTCGTTTCTCGCGAAGGCGGGGCTGCAGATGACGCACATCCCGACCAAGTCGACCGGCGAGGCTGTCAACGAGGTGCTCGCGGGCCGCGTGCAGGCGGTGATCTCGTCGAGCATCGGCGTGATCGGCTTCCAGGACGACGCGCGCATGAAACTGCTGGCTTCCACCGGCCAGTCGCGCAGCCCCTTCCTGCCGAAGCTGCCGACGGTGGCCGAGAGCGGATTGCCGGGTTACGCCTTCGATTCGTGGATCGGTCTGCTTGCGCCGGCCGCCACGCCCAAGGCGGAGGTCGAGCGCCTGAACGCCGCAGCCAACAAGGTGCTGGCCGACCCGGCGATCCAGGAACGCTTCAAGCGGCTGGGTGTGGAGCCGCGCAGCCAGAGTGCGGAGGAATTCCAGAAGCTGCTGCGTTCGGATTGGGATGCGATGGGGGTTGTGGTGAAGGCTTCCGGGGCGAAGATCGACTGAGGCGGTGATCGAATAACGGCCAGGCCTTGTTTCGGGGAAAAACAAGACAGGGCTTGTAATTTACGAAAATATCCCAAAGCTGATATTTTGACAAAATAAGCTATAGCCGATATTCTGGTCGGCGATGGACTATCCCCTTCGTTTCGTCGACCAGCTGCGGCCGCACCTCAAGGCACTGCGGAAGAAGCGCGGCCTGACGCAGGCGCAGGCAGGCGCGCTGGTCGGTGTCAGCCAGGCCCGGATCGCGGAGATCGAAGCGAATCCCGGGGCGGTCAGCTTCGAGCAACTGATGAAGTTGATGGCGGCGTTGGGGGCATCCTTTTCCCTGCAGGACGGGACGTCCCCAAGTCCCATCGCGGACGCCGCGCAGCAGCATCCCGGGGAGCGCGACTCGCTGCCGGACGATGCCGTGAACCTTCCGGAGGGATGGATCGCCAAGAGGATGAGCGATCAATCGGTGCTGGTCCGCCTGCCTTCCGGGCAATCGAGCGCTCCAGGCACATCGCTTCGTGCGCTTCAGGAGCTGAATCCCGGCAAGGACATCAAGCCGACGTCTCGCCGGAGCTTCGTCGTCCGGCCGAAGAAGGAGTCCTGGTGACGCAAGCGCTCGGCGCGTGGATGAACGGGGAGCCCGTTGGCACCTGGTCCGTCGACCACGGCGTCCACACCTTCCGGTACGACCCACGATGGCTCGAATCGCCCCGGCGGCGCTCGCTGTCGTTGTCGATTCCGCTCACCGGCACGCTCGAAGTCCGCGGCGAGGTGGTCCGCAACTACTTCGACAATCTGCTGCCCGACAACGACAGGGTTCGCGCGCGCCTGCGCAATCGCTTCAAGCTCAAGGACGCCAAGACTTTCGACCTGCTCGAAGCCATCGGCCGCGACTGCGTCGGGGCCGTGCAATTGCTGCCCGAAGGCGCCGCGCCGGAACGCTGGAATGCCGTGAACTGCGAGCCCCTGGACGAAGAGCAGATCTCCGCGCTGCTGCAAGCCGTTCCGTCCGAAGACACCCCGGAAGGCATGCGCGACGAAGACCTGTTTCGCATTTCCCTTGCCGGTGCGCAGGAGAAGACCGCCCTGACTTTCTGGAACGGCGAATGGTGCCGGCCGCATGGCGCCACGCCCACCACGCACATCATCAAGCTGCCGCTGGGATTGATCGGCGGCTCCAAGCGCGTGGACGCCTCGGACTCGGTGCAAAACGAATGGCTGTGCGCACAGATCGTCGAGGCACTCGGCCTGCAAGTGGCACCGACGTCCATGGCCACTTTCGGCGGGCAGACGGTCCTGGTCGTGGAGCGGTTCGACCGCGAGTGGATGGACGGTGGCGCCTGGATCGCGCGCCTGCCGCAGGAAGACTTTTGCCAGGCCATGGGCCTGCCGTCCGACAGGAAGTACGAGCAGCACGGCGGCCCCGGCATGAGCAAGTGCCTGCAGCT
Organism: Variovorax sp. F042; assembly: GCF_057814215.1. NCBI lineage: Bacteria > Pseudomonadati > Pseudomonadota > Betaproteobacteria > Burkholderiales > Comamonadaceae > Variovorax > Variovorax sp. F042. The sequence continues at coordinate 70,735 of NZ_JBVASX010000006.1, read as the reverse complement.
TCTGCAAGGCAGCGGGAGCGTGGATGACGGCGCCCGGTTCCTGCTCGCGCAATTGGCCTTCTTTCTGCTCGCCGCCACCGATGGCCATGCCAAGAACTTCTCGATTCACCTCCTGCGCGGCGACGCCTACGAGATGACGCCGCTCTACGACATCATTTCGATGTGGCCGTACTTCGGCAACGGGCCCAATCAGTTCCAGCCGCGCAAGGCGGGTCTGGCCATGGCCATCCGATCCAAGAATGCGCACTATGTCTTTCACACCATCCAGGCTCGCCATTGGCATGGGTTGGCCATGAAGAACGGTGGCATCGACGTCTGGAACGCCATGCTGGACATGGCGGCGTCGGTGGAGGACGCACTGAGCGAGGTCGAGGCCCTGTTGCCGTCGGATTTCCCTGCATGGACCTGGGAGTCCATCTCGCGGGGCATGCGAAGCGAGGCCGAACGGTTCCTCTCAGGTGTGGCCGACATCGCTGTGTAGGACGCCGGTCAATTGACAACGCGCCGCCCGCGTTCATGCTTCCTGATGGGTTTCGGGGCATTCCGCTTCGGACCGTAAAAGGGGCTTTTCATGGATCCGACGTCGCCATTCAACCCGCCTCCGGGCCAGCCGGCGGGCAAGTCGCCCAAGGCGCTGTGGGCCGTGATCGGCGCATTGAGCGTGGCCGTGGTGGCGCTTGGCGGCGTGTTGCTTCACCGGCAGGAGCCGGTCGCGAGTGCGAGTGTTCCGCCGCCAGTCGTTGCCGCAGCATCACCCGCCGCACCGGACGATTTCAAGCCTGAAGCCATGCCGCCAGCGCCCGCAGTGCCGCCCACGGCGGCAGGCCCGGCGCCACAAGCGAGGGCGGCTGCGCCGATGCCCGCTCCCATGCCAGCCCTGGCTATCGAGCCCGGACCGGCGCCAGGCGTGATGAATGCACCACAGGTCGCTGCCGCGCCTCCCGCCCCGCCGCCCTGCGCGGTCTGCGGTCGTGTCGAATCGGTTCGCCCGGTTCAGAAGCGCATCCAGAACACCTCGGGCGTGGGGGCCGTGGCCGGCGGCGTGGTGGGTGGCCTCGTCGGCAACCAGTTCGGCCATGGCAATGGGCGTGTCGCGACCACCGTGCTGGGTGCGGTGGGCGGCGGCTTCGCGGGCAACGAGATCGAGAAGCACGTGCGCACGGTCACGGTCTACGAGGTGGGCGTGCGCATGGACAACGGCACGCTGCGCACGGTCGAGACGAAGACCGCGCCGCCCATCGGCAAGCCGGTGACGCTCAAGCGGGGCCTGCTGCGCCCCGCGGACGGCCGCAAGTAGCGCGACCCCGCCTCCGCTCCCGGATATCACAGAAAAACCGGGCGCGGAAGAGCGCATGCCGCAAAGATATCTTGACCATATATCCTTAATATATTTAAAGTGCGACGCTTCGACACCACCGCACATCCACAAGGAGCGATCAAGTGAGCAATCCCCGCTGGCAAGGCATCTTCCCCGCCGTCACCACCAAGTTCCACGCCGACGAGAGCATCGATGCCGAGGGCACGGCCCGTCACATCGACTTCCAGATCCGCAACGGCATCCACGGCCTCGTCACCTGCGGCTCGCTCGGCGAAGCCAGCACGCTGACGCTGGAAGAAAAGCTGCAGGTCGCGAAGATCGCGCTCGAAGCCGCCGACGGCCGCATTCCCGTGCTGGCCAATGTGTCCGAGACCAGCACGCGCGAAGCGCTGCGCTACGTGGACGGCGCCAACAAGCTCGGCGTGGCCGGCTTCATGGTGATGCCCTCGGTGATCTACGTGGCCGACGCGCGCGAGGCGATGCTCAATGTGCGCACCATCGCCAACGCGGCGCAAAAACCCATCATGGTCTACAACAACCCGGTGGCCTACCGCGTCGACCTGAAGCCCGAGCACATGGTCGAGTTGGCCGACTGCGAATGGATCGCGGCCATCAAGGAAAGCACGGACGACATCCGCCGCATCACCGACCTGCGCAACACCGTGGGCGACCGCTACCAGCTGTTCCTGGGCGTGGACGACCTCGCCTACGAAGGCCTGGCGCTCGGCTGCGACGGCCTGTTGGCCGGCGTAGGCTGCGCCTTCCCGCGCGAGACCGTGGCGCTGTACGACCTGATGAAGGCCGGCAAGTTTGCCGAAGCGCTCAAGCTCTACCAGTGGATGACGCCGATGCTGCATCTCGACGTGTCGACCAAGCTGGTGCAGAACCTCAAGCTCATCGACGTGCTGGTGGGCGTGGGCAGCGAGCACATGCGCCGTCCGCGCCTGCCGCTCATCGGCGAGGAGCGCGCCTTCATCGAAGCCATCGTCAAGAAGGCGCTCGCGACGCGGCCCACTCAGTACCAGTCGGTCATGTAATCGCACACAACGAACGTCCTTTTCATCGTCCCCAACCTAGGAAGAAGCATGAAGACAAAAGCAGGCATGGTTCCGTTTCTAAGCCTCGTGGCCCTCGCCCTTGCAGGCCAGGCGTACGCACAGGAGCAGGTGGTCAAGATCGGCCACAGCGGTCCGCTGTCGGGCCCCAATGCCTTCGCGGGCAAGGACAATGAAAACGGCGTGCGCCTCGCCGTCGAGGAGCTCAACGCGAAGAAGCTCGTCGTCGGCGGCAAGACGCTGAAGTTCGAGATGGTGTCGGAAGACGACCAGTGCGACGCCAAGACCGGCGTGAGCGTCGCGCAGAAGTTCGTGGACGACGGCGTCAAGTACGTCATGGGCCCGTACTGCTCCGGCGTGGCCATCCCGGCTTCGCGCATCTACAGCGAAGGCGGCACCATGGTCTCCACCGTGGGCACCAACCCGAAGGTGACGCAGGGCGGCTACAAGAACCTCTACCGCATCATCGCGAGCGACAACCAGATCGGCTCCAGCATGGCCGTGTATGCGGCCAAGGTGCTGAAGGTGACCAAGGTCGGCGTGATCGACGACCGCACCGCCTTCGGCCAGGGCCTCGCCGAAGAGTTCACCAAGGAAGCGAAGAAGCAGGGCCTGACCGTGGTCGGCCAGGAGTTCACTACCGACAAGGCCGTGGACTTCACTGCCATCCTGACCAACATGAAGGCCAAGGCGCCAGAGGCCATCTTCTTCGGCGGCTATGCACCGCAGGCCGCGCCCATGGCACGCCAGATGAAGCAGCTGGCCGTGCCCGGCAAGCTGCTGGGCGGCGACACCGTGTGCAGCCCCGCCACCGGCAAGCTCGGCGGCGATGCGGTCAACGACCTGGTGTTCTGCGCGCAAGGCGGCTCCATCCTCGAGAAGGCGCAGAGCGGCCCGGCGTTCAAGGAAAAATTCAAGAAGCGCTTCAACGCCGACCCTGATGCCTACGCAGCTTCGTACTACGACCAGGTGCTGTTCATCGGCGAGTCGATGAAGAAGGCCAATTCCATCGACCCAGACAAGGTGGGCGCGGAGCTCTACAAGGCAACGTACAAGGGCGTGGCCGCAACCTATGCCTACGACGACAAGGGCAACATGAAGCAGGCGCCCATCACCGTGTTCACGTTCAAGAACGCGGCCCCGGTACCCATCGCCAGCTACTGAACGAACGGACGACGCCACATGCAACGCATCCAGGTCATCGACTCGCACACGGGCGGCGAGCCCACGCGCCTTGTGATCGGCGGCTTCCCTGATCTGGGCGGCGGCAGCATGGCCGAGCGCCGTGCGCTGCTGGCCGACCAGCACGACAAATGGCGCGCGGCCGCCGTGCTGGAGCCGCGCGGCAGCGACGTGGTGGTGGGCGCGCTGCTGTGCGAGCCGGTGTCGCCGGATGCGGCTGCCGGCGTGGTCTTCTTCAACAACGCCGGCTACCTCGGCATGTGCGGCCACGGCACCATCGGGCTGGTCGCAAGCCTCGCGCACATGGGGCGCATCGGCGTGGGCGAGCACCGCATCGAAACGCCCGTGGGCACCGTCACGACCACGCTGCACGAAGACGGCTCGGTGAGCGTGCGCAACGTGCCCGCGTACCGGCATCTGCACCAGGTGGCAGTGGAGCTGCCGGGCCATGGCACCGTGCGCGGGGATGTGGCCTGGGGCGGCAACTGGTTCTTCCTGGTGAGCGAACACGGCCAGCGCGTGGCGAGCGACAACCTCGCGGCGCTGACCGACTACACCGCGGCATTGCGCAAGGCACTCTCGGCCCAGGGCATCACAGGCGCGGACGGCGCGGAGATCGACCACATCGAGCTCTTCGCTGCAGATGATGAAGGCGCCGACAGCCGGAACTTCGTGCTGTGCCCCGGCAACGCCTACGACCGCTCGCCCTGCGGCACCGGCACCAGCGCCAAGATCGCCTGCCTCGCGGCCGACGGCAAGCTTGCGCCCGGCGAGGTGTGGAAGCAGGCCAGCGTGATCGGCAGCGTCTTCGAGGCCAGCTACGCGATGGACGGCGACAAGGTCATTCCCACGCTGCGTGGCCGCGCGCACATCAGCGCGGAAGCCACGCTGCTGATAGACGACGAAGACCCGTTCGGCTGGGGCATCCGGCTCTGACGCCGCGCGGCATGGACGCGGATGTCATCGTCATCGGCGCCGGCATCGTCGGCGCGGCTTGCGCGCAAGCGCTTGCACAGGCGGGGCGCCGTGTGCTGGTGCTCGATGCGCGCATCGGCGGCGCCACCGGCGCGGGCATGGGTCACCTCGTGGTGATGGACGACAACGCGGCCGAACTCGAACTGAGCCGCCATTCGGTCGCGCAATGGCGCGAGCTTGCACCGCGCATGAGCGAAGACTGCGCGTACAGCGCCTGCGGCACGCTGTGGATTGCCGCCAACGACGAAGAGATGGCCGAGGCCGAACGCAAGCAACAGCGGCTGCGCGCGCACGGCATCGACAGCCGGCTGCTCGATGCGCGCGAACTGGCGAGCGCCGAGCCCGCCTTGCGCAAGGGCCTGTCGGGCGCGCTCGAAGTGCCGGGCGACGGCATCCTCTATGCGCCGAATGCGGCGCGCTGGCTGCTCGCACAGGCCGCTGATTCGGTCCGTGTGGAGCACGCGAAGGTCGATGCCGTCGAAGACGACGGCGCACTGCGCCTCGCGGACGGCAGCCGCCGCACCGCGCCGCAGATCGTGCTGGCCAACGGCATCCAGGCGACGACGCTGTGCCCCGAACTCCCGATACGCCCGAAGAAAGGCCACCTGCTGATCACCGACCGCTATCCGGGCACGGTGCATCACCAGCTCGTCGAGCTCGGCTACGTGACCAGCGCGCACCACAGCGACGGTGACTCGGTCGCCTTCAACGTGCAGCCGCGCCCCACGGGGCAGCTGTTGGTCGGCTCGTCGCGCCAGTTCGACACGACCGATCCGACGGTCGAGGCGCCGATGCTGGCGCGCATGCTCCAGCGCACGCTGGACTACCTGCCGGGGCTCGCGAATCTCAACGCCGTGCGTTCGTGGACCGGCATGCGCGCGGCGTCGCCCGATGGGTTGCCTTTGCTGGGCAAGCACCCTTGGCGCGAGAAGCTCTGGCTTGCGGTTGGGCACGAAGGCCTGGGCGTGACCACGGCGCCGGGCAGCGCGCATCTGCTTGCTGCGCTGATGACCGGCGCGACTCCTGATTTCGATGCGGCGCCATACGCACCGCGCGGACTGCGGGAGATCGCATGAGCGCCCACACCCTGTTGAACATCGACGGCCACCTGGTCCGCGTGAAGGCGGGCAGCTCGGTCGCCGCCGCGTTGCGTGTGGCTGGTGGCATGGGCGTGGCGCGCACGTCGGTCACGGGCCAGCAGCGCGCGCCGTTCTGCGGCATGGGCGTGTGCCAGGAGTGCCGCGTGCTGGTCGATGGCCGACGCAGGCTCGCATGCCAGACGGTCTGCGTCGAAGGCATGCGCGTGGAGACGGCGGAATGAACATGGAACATTGCGATGTGCTGATCGTCGGCGCGGGTCCGGCCGGCATGGCTGCTGCAGTGGCTGCCGCGCCGAGCGACGCATCGATCGTCGTCATCGACGACAACCCCGCGCCCGGAGGACAGATCTGGCGCGACGGCCCCGGCGCGACGCTGCCGCCAGCAGCGCGCAAGTGGCGCGATGCGCTCGAGCGCCACGCCAACATCCGCGTGCGCAGCGGCACCCGCGTCGCTGCCGCACCTTCGCTCAACGAGCTGCTGCTCGAAGACGCGGAGCGCGCCACGCGCATGCAATGGCGCAAGCTCATCCTCTGCACCGGCGCGCGCGAGCTGCTGCTGCCCTTCCCCGGCTGGACGCTGCCCGGCGTGACCGGCGCGGGCGGCCTGCAGGCGCTCATCAAGGCCGGCATGCCGGTCGAGGGCGAGCGCATCGTCATCGCGGGCAGCGGCCCCTTGCTGCTTGCCGCCGCCGCAACGGCACGTGCTGCGGGTGCGAAGGTGCTGCGCATCGCCGAACAGGCTTCGTTCGCCTCGGTCGCGCGCTTCGGCGCCAGCCTTGCGCGCTGGCCGGGCAAGGCCGCGCAGGCAGTGACGCTCGCCGATCCGCAGTACCGCACCTCGTCGCGCATCGTCTCGGCGCAGGGTGCGACGCAGGTCGAGTCGGTTCGCCTTCGGCAAGGCAGCGGCAGAGAAGTCGAGATCGCCTGCGAGCGCATCGCCTGCGGCTTCGGCCTCACGCCCAACACGCAGCTGGGGCAACTGCTCGGCTGTGCCCTCACGCCTGCGAGCTCCGGTGCGCAGGCCCTGGCGGTCGATGCCTCGCAGGCCACCAGCGTCGCCGGCGTCTATGCAGCGGGCGAGTGCACCGGCTTCGGCGGCAGCGAACGCGCGCTGGCACAGGGCACCATCGCCGGCCATGCCGCCGTCGGCAACGAGCGCGCTGCAAAGACGCACGAGGGCGAACGCGCCCGCTGGAACGCCTTCGCCGCCCAGCTGCACCGCAGCTTCGCGCTGGCCGCCGACATCAAGGCCATGCCGCAACCCGACACGCTCGTGTGCCGTTGCGAAGACGTGCCCTTCTCCGCGCTGGCAGGCTGCAGCGGCTGGACCGACGCCAAGCTGCACCGCCGCTGCGGCATGGGTGCGTGCCAGGGCCGCGTTTGCGGCGATGCCGCGCAATTCCTCTTCGGATGGACTCCGCCCGTGCCGTGCCCGCCGCTGTCGCCGGTCCGCATAGCGACACTCGCGGGTCTCGTGGGTCTGGCGAACGACGGCGACGCCCGACAATGACGCCGCCGCATCCGCGGAAAAAGAAAACCATGGCCGCCCCGAAGAAGACTGCTCCAAAGAAGACAAGCTTGCGCGCACCGCCCAAGCGCCGCGCCGCCGACATGGCCTACGACGCCATCGAGACGCTGCTGTCGACCATGCTGCTGAAACCCGGCAGCCAGATCGTCGAGGCCGAGCTCGCCGAGCGCACGGGGCTGGGCCGCACGCCGGTACGCGAGGCGCTGATGCGCATGGTGTCCATCGGCCTCATCGTGCAGCAGCCGCGCCGCGGACTGCTGGTGTCGGCCATCGACCTGGCCGACCATCTCGACGTGATCCAGACCCGCCGCGTGCTCGAACTGCTGATTGCCGCCTGCTCCGCGCGCCGGGCCACCGCGCAGCAGCGCAAGGAAATCGTTCATTGCGCCGAGATGATGGTCGAGGCCGCGGGCCGCGGCGACCTGAACGACTACATGCAGGCCGACCGCGCGCTGGACCTCGTCAACCACCAGGCGAGCCACAACGATTCCGCGGTGAAGGCGGTGGTGCCGCTGATCGTGCAGTGCAGGCGCTTCTGGTACGCGTACCAGCATGAAGGCGAGATCGTCGAGGGCGCGAATGCGCACCTCGAACTGGCGCAGGGCATCGCGACAGGCGATGAGGCCGCGGCCATCGCGGGCGCCAACCGGTTGATGGACTATCTCGAAGTCTTTGCGCGCAAGATCATCGACAAGTAGCGGCGAGTAGGCCGAAGGGCCTCGCCCGGCACCCGGGGAATTCCGCGTGTTCCACAGCGGCTTGCAGCGCCATACTGGCCTCATGGCCGCCGCTCCCCGTGCCCAACCCGAAGACTTCTTCACCACCGACGAGTGGCAGTCGCTCACCGCGCGTTCGTCGTGGAAGGGCCTGTGGCTGGTGCTGCACTGCTGGGGCGTGATCGGCGCCGCCATGCTGGCGGGCATCGTGTGGCCGTGGACCATTCCGCTGGCGGTGCCCATCGTCGGCGCGCGGCAGCTGGGGCTCTTCATCCTCATGCACGACGCGGCGCATGCGGGGCTGCATCGCAACCGCAAGGTCAACGACTGGGTGGGCTACTGGCTGTGCTCGTCGACGCTGCGCGACTACCGGCCGTACCACCTGCAGCACCATCGCTTCGTGCAGCAGACCGAAGACCCCGACCTCGTGCTGTCGGCGCCCTTCCCGATCACTCGGGCCTCGATGTGGCGCAAGGTGGTGCGCGACCTGAGCGGGCAGACTTTCTACAAGCAGCGCTTCGGGCACATCGCCGAGGGCATTCGCAAGCGTGCGGCGGGCGAGTCGGCCTTGAAGGTGCTGGGCCGGGAGCTTGCGAAAGACCACCGCTTTCTCGTCGCCAACGGCCTCGGCTTCCTGGCCTTCGCCGTGGCCGGCTACTGGTGGGCATGGCTGCTGATGTGGCTGCTGCCGATGACGACATGGCTGCCGCTCGTGAGCCGCGTGCGCAACATCGCCGAACACGCGCTCGTCGCGCAGAACGAGGCCGATCCGCTGCGGCAGGCCCGCACCACGCACGCCGGCTGGCTCGAACGCATCCTGGTGGCGCCCTATTGGGTCAACTACCACTGCGAGCACCACATGTTCACCAGCCTGCCCTGCTGGGCCCTGCCGAAGGCGCATCGCCTGCTGCAGCGGCAGGGCGCGATCGTGCGCATGGAAGTGCAGCCCGGCTACCTGGGCCTGCTGAAGCGCGCCACGGCGCTTGCCGCCTAACGGGTGGCCGCAGCAGGCCGCACCAGCGGCTGCGCGCCGCGCTGCGCATGCTGGCTGAGCCAGATGCTCGCGATCACGATGCCGATGCCCGCCACCTGCCACGCTGAAAGGCTCTGCCCCAGCAGCGCCCAGCCGAGGATCACGGCCGTCACCGGGCTGAGAAAGGCCAGCGGCGCGATCGCCGAGGGCTCCAGCCGGGCCACGCCGCGGAACCACACGATGTAAGTCAGCGCGGCGCCCACGAGGCCGAGCCAGCCGAAGCCGATCCAGTTCTGCACCGTGAGCGCGGGCAGCGGCGGCTCCAGCAGCAGCGCCACCGGCAACAGCAGCAGGCCGCCCGCGGTGAGCTGCCAGGCGGTGAAGGTCAGCGCCGACACCGGCGGCTGCCAGCGGCGGCTCAGCACTGTGCCGAAGGCCATCGACACGGCCGCGGCGATGGCTGCGGCAATGCCGATGGCGTCGAGCGCCGCATTCGGCGTGAGCACCAGCAGCGCGACCCCGCCGATGCCGACCACCGCCGCCGCCACCGACAGCGCACGCACCGGCGAGCCCAGGAAGACGCTCGCGAGAAACACCACGAGCAGCGGCTGCACCGAGGTGATCGTCGCCGCCACACCGCCCGGCAGTCGATACGCCGCGAGAAACAGCATGGCCCAGAGGATCGAGAAATTCAGCGCCCCGAGCACGAAGATGCGGCCCCACCAAGCGCGTTCGGGCAGCTTGCGCACGATCAGCAGCAACAGCAGGCCCGCGGGCAACGCGCGCAGCAAGGCAACCGTGAGCGGGTAGTTCGCCGGCAGCAGCTCGGTGGTGACGATGTAGGTGCTGCCCCAGATGGCGGGCGCAGTCGCGGTGAGGAGGATGTCGGTGGTGCGGCTGGTCATGCCTCGAATCTAGTGAGTTGACCCTTGGTTGTGAATGCTCGAATAATGAATTGATTCTTTACTGTCGGTCGTCAATCCAGCATGGACCATCTCACGGCTCTCAAGGTCTTCCGCACCACCGCCGCCACGGGCAGCTTCGCCGGCGCCGCGCGGCAAATGGGGCTCTCGGCCGCGGCCATCAGCAAGAACATCGCGGAGCTGGAGGCGCATTTGAAGGTGCGGCTCATCAACCGCACCACGCGGCAGATGAGCCTGACCGAAGCGGGCGCGGCGTACTTCGAGCGCCTGTCGCGCATCCTCGACGAACTCACCGAGGCCGATGCCGCGCTCGCGCCCATGGGCAGCAGCCCCGGCGGCGTGCTGCGCGTGAGCGCACCGCTGACCTTTGCGCTCACCTCGCTGTCGCCGGCCATTCCCGAGTTCATGAAGCGCTACCCGAACCTGCGGCTCGAACTGAACCTGCAGGACAGCCGCTCGGACATCATTGGCGAGGGCTACGACCTCGCCATCCGCGGCAGCGACCGGCTGGAAGACTCCAGCCTCGTCGCGCGCAAGCTGATGACCATGACCCACGTGCTGTGCGGCGCGCCCGGCTACTTCGCCTCCGCCGGCCGGCCTGCGCAGCCCGAAGACCTGAAGGCCCACGAGTGCGTGCAGTTCACGCTTTCGGGCCACGCGAACAAGTGGACCTTCAGCCGCGCCGGCCGCAGCGTGGCGGTGCCCATCGACGGGCGCTACAAGGTCAGCTCCAGCATCGCCGTGCGCGACGCGCTGCTTGCGGGCTTCGGCCTGAGCCTGATCCCGCGCATCTATGTCGAGAGCGAGCTGGCTTCAGGCCGGCTGCAGGCTGTGCTCGAAGACTGGGAGGCCGACCGGACGCCGATCTACGCCGTCTACCCCTCGCGTCACTTGGCGGCCAAGACCCGCGCCTTCGTCGACTTCCTGGTCGAGCGCTTTTCCGCGCGCTGACCGTTCAGCAGCGTGCCGAGGCGGGTGTGGCGCACCAGCAGCTGGTAGCTGGCGAGCGCCACCAGCGACGTGGCCGCGATGTTCAGGCCTATCTTCGCGACCGCGCCGAGGGGCGCGTTGAACAGCAGGATGCCGAAGCCGATGGTGCCGAGCATGTGCACCAGGTACACCCAGTACGAGCTTTGCGACAGGTAGGCCAACACGGCGTTCTGGCGCGGCAGGTAGCGCACGAAGCCGCCGATCAGGGCCAGGCTCCAGAGCCATGCGGTCGCGTTGTAGACGAAGGCGATCCAGAACTCGGGATGCGGCAGCGACTGGAGACGGTTGCCGCGGAATGCGCCCAGCAACACCACCGTTGCCACCAGGAATGCGAGGCCGGCCACCGCATGGCCCTTGCAGCGCGACGCGAACATCGCCAGCAGCCGCTCCTGCTGGCCGTGCACGTACCAGCCGACCACGAAGAAAAGTCCGCTCTGCACCCATTCGGCCAGCGGCGGCAGGAACGAGCCGCTTTCCGTGACCATGCCGGACGGATAGAAAGTGCCAACGAGCGCCAGGGGCAACGCCAGCACAGCGAAGCCCCAGCGCCGTTCGGCCAGCGTCACGAAGCTTCGGGCCAGCGCCGCGCGCAGCCGTGTCGGCACGAAGCGCTGCAGCCGCACGCCGGCCCAGGCCATCACGCTGAACCAGAACAGCTGGTACAGGAACCACAGGTGCATGGTGTTGAAAGGCGAGCCGCCAGGCTGCCGCGCGGGCGTCAGCGCGGAGTCGATGCCCGGCACGCCGCGCGCCGTCAGATGGATGTAGACCATCGCCAGCACGGTGGTCGCCACGAACAGCGGCGGCCAGAAAATCGCGAAGGGCAGCGCCAGCCGCAGCGCGCGGTTTCGCAGCATGCCGCCGGCGCCGCGCCGCGCGACCAGCAGCGCAACGAAGAAGCCGGCCAGTACGAAGAACACCGGCATGCGGAAGCTGTGGATGAAGAGCAGCAGCAGGTCCGCGACCGGCGATGTCTTCGGGTCGCGCCATGGCAGCGGCGAATTGATCGTGAGGTGGTTGATCGCCACGTGCAGCACGATGCCGAGCCACATCATCAGGGCGCGGAGGTTGTCGAGCGCGTGGAGCCGCTGGGGCGTGGTTGGGTTGTTCATGCGGCCACTGTCGGGCCTCACGCAACGTCAGGGTCAAGCGCTGCCGGCGGATGGCGGCGGATTTTTCTGCTGCAGCACGGCCATGGCGCGCATCAGGTACTCGCGCACTTCGGGCGTGGTCACGGCGGCGGCCTGCAGCACCGGCTCCGCGTTCATCGCCCGCATCAGGCGGGCTGCCAGGCCGGGGTCGTGGTTGGTGAAGGCGGCGAACAGGCGCGCCCATTCGCGCGCGATGGCCTGCACCGACTCGTCTTCAGGAGGGACGGCGCGCGCCCGCAGCGCGGCGAGTTCGCCCGCCAGGCACCGCCATTCGTCCTCGGGCGGGCGGCTCAGGTGCGCGAGATCGTCGGTGCTCAGGTGGCGCAGCAGCGCGGCCATGCGCATGCCGATGGCTTCGCCGATGTACTCCACCAGTTCGGCGGGAGGCCCGTCGTCGCTGCGCGCCACGGGCTCGCGCCGGTACATCTCGCCCCAGCGCGTGATGAGGTCGAAGCTGCCGTCCATCCACTGGCCCATCAGCGTCATCCAGCGGGCGGCCAGCGGCTGCACCTCGGGGGCGCCGGCCGGCACGCCGCGCGACATCAGCGCCGCCACCTCGGCCACCAGCGGCGGCCACCGGTCGGCCACGTCTTTCCAGTTGGCCATGAACGACCTGATCTCGGCGGGGCTGAAGTAGCGCCCGTAGGTGGTCATCTTCTCGAGCGTGTCCAGCCAGTCCTTCATGTCGGGCTGGGCACCTTCGTCCAGGCGCTGCTGCAACAGGCCGAGCCGTTCGCGCAAGGCCGTGGCCTGTGCGATCTGCTGGTCGAGCGATTCGATCTGCCGCGCGATGATGGTGGGCAACGAGCTGCTCTCCGCGCCCAACAGGGCGCCGATCTCCGCCAGCGGCAGGCCCAGCAGCCGCAGTGCCTGGATCGCGTGCAGGCGGGCGATGTCGGCCGCGTTGTAGAGCCGGTAGCCGGCCTCGGAGCGTGCCGAGGGCGCGAGCAGGCCGATAGCGTCGTAGTGGTGCAGCGTGCGCACCGTGAGGCCCGTGTGCCGGGCGAGTTCTCCGACCTTGAGCAGCATGGGTCGCTCCGGCAGGGGCTCAGTCCGCTTCGGGCGCCGGCTCGGGCCCTTGCCAGCCCAGCAGCTCGGCCAGCCGCTGCACGATCCAGCCCGCCTCGGCCGCCGATACGCCCGATTCAGGCGTGGCCAGCCCGGCGTGGATGCGCCGCAGGATCTCGCTTTCGACCGGCACCTCGGTGTGGTGCTGGATCTGCGCATGGCCCACGAGGTGGCTGGCGAGGTCTTCGCAGATCTCGTAGCGCTCGCGCACCACGCCGATCGGCTCGCTCAGGCGCTGGCGCGCGTCGGTGTACACCGCGAAGAACGAGGGCGGGATGAGGATCTGGTTGTCGTCGGACATTGCGATTTATAGCTGCCCCAATGACAAAACGCGCCCTGGGGCGCGTCTGTCGTGGCTCAGGTGGGAGCCAGGCGGGGGCTGATGGATCAGCCGCCCTTCTTGGCGCGCTTGCCAGGGTTCTTCTTGCTGCGCGTTGCGGTGCCGCGTTCCAGGCTGACCTTCTGGCCGCCACCGGAGCGAGGCGCCGTGTAGCCGGGCAGGGGCGTCGGCTTCGGGGTGGCAACGCGGTCGGCTTCGGTACGAATTTTCTTGGGCATGAAAAGCTCGGGTAAAAGTAATGTTCGAGCCGCAATTAGGCCACATCGAGAATTTCACATGCCAATAGCCGAAACAACCGGCGGTGTCGAGCGCGCGCGCTTCGTTTCGGGGTCGCTGCTGCGGCATGTCTGCGTGATGGCGGGCACCGGGGCCATCGGACTGATCGCGGTGTTCGCGGTCGACCTGATCAACCTGTTCTACATCTCGCTGCTCGGGGAGAAAGCGACGGCCGCGGCGGTCGGCTTCGCGGGCGTGGTGGGGTTCTTTCATGCGTCGCTGTGCATCGGGTTGACCATCGGCATCACGGCGGTGGTGTCACGCACGGTGGGGGCGGGACGCACCGAAGACGCGCGGCGCATCGGCACCTCGAGCCTCGTGCTGATGACGGCGGTGTCGGTAGTGGTGGGCACGGGCACGGCCTTCTTCCTGCACCCAGCGCTGCAGGCGCTCGGCGCCGAGGGCGAGACGGCGCGGCTCGCGCAGCGATACCTCTCGGTGACGGTGCACACGCTGCCCCTGCTGGGCATCGGCATGGCGACTTCCGCGCTGCTGCGTTCGATCGGCGACGCACGCCGCGCGATGACAGTGACGCTCGCGGCCGCCTTCGTGACGGCGGTGCTCGACCCGATATTGATCTTCGGCTTCGGGCTGGGGCTCGACGGCGCGGCCATCAGTGCGGTGGTTTCGCGCATGGTGCTGGCGGCCATCGGGCTGCATGGCGTGATGGTGAAGCACCGCATGCTCGGGCGCTTCGATGCGCAGCGGCTGGCCGGCGATGCGCGCGCGCTCGGCACGGTGGCCGGGCCGGCTGTGCTGACCAATCTTGCGACGCCCGTGGGCGCAGCCTTTGTCACGCATGCGGTTGCGCAGTTCGGGCCGTCGGCGGTGGCGGGCGCGGCCACCATCGACCGGCTGACGCCGGTGGCCTTCGGGCTGGTCTACGCGCTCAGCGGGGCGGTCGGGCCGATCCTTGCGCAGAACCTGGGCGCGGGGCAGTACCGCCGCGTGCAGGAGGGGCTGCGCGACAGCCTGCTGTTCATGGTGGCGTCGGTGGCCGTGGCGTGGCTGGTGCTGGCACTGGGCCAAGGCGTGCTGATTCGCGCGTTCTCGGCCGACGGGCTGGCGGCGGAGCTGATCTCGCTGTTCTGCAGCTGGCTGGCCGCGAGCTTCTTCTTTGCGGGCGGGCTGTTCGTGGCGAATGCGTCGTTCAACAACCTCGGGCATCCGCTGTTGTCTACGGCGTTCAACTGGGGGCGCGCCACGCTGGGCACGATTCCATTTGCCTGGTGGGGCTCGCACTACGGCGCGGCCGGCGTGCTGATCGGGCAGGCCGTGGGCTCGTCGATCTTCGGGTTGCTGGCGGTGGTGGTGGCGTTCCGGCTGGCCGCGAAGCTGGCGCGGCAGGAGGCGCCCGATGCGGCGCCGGCTCCGGTGCTCGACGCACCGGTGGCGCCGACCTCGGCGCTCGCTACGCCGCAGCCGGCAGGGGTTGCTACAGGTCCTGCAGCGTCAGCAGCCGCACCTTGACCGACTTGCCCTTCACGCGGCCGCTGGACAGCTTGCGCGCCGCCTCTTCGGCAATGGCGCGGTCGACCGCCACGTAGGTCGAGAACTCGTTGACGTTGATCTTGCCGACCTGGTCCTTCGCGTAGCCGCAATCGCCCGTGAGTGCGCCCAGCACGTCGCCGGCGCGGATCTTTTCCTTGCGCCCGCCGACGATCTGCAGCGTGGCCATCGGCGGCTGCAGCGGTGCGCCCTTGCCCGGTGTGAGCTCGGCCAGTTCGTGCCATTCGGACTCGCGGCCTTGCAGCTGCTCGATTTTTCCGACGCTGCCCATCTCGTTCATGCTGGCCAGGTTCAGCGCCAGGCCCTCGGCATCACCCGACTGGCCCACGCGGCCGGTGCGGCCGATGCGGTGGATGTGAATCTCCGAATCGGGCGTCACGTCGACGTTGATCACTGCTTCGAGCTGCGCAATGTCGAGCCCGCGCGCCGCCACGTCGGTTGCCACCAGCACCGAGCAGCTGCGGTTGGAGAACTGCACCAGCACCTGGTCGCGCTCGCGCTGCTCCAGTTCGCCGAACAGCGCCAGCGCGCTGAAGCCCTGGGCCTGCAGCACCTCGACGAGGTCGCGGCACTGCTGCTTGGTGTTGCAGAAGGCCAGCGTGCTCACGGGGCGGAAATGATCGAGCAGCAGGCTCACGGTGTGCAGCCGCTCGCTGTCCTTCACCTGGTACCAGCGCTGGCGGATCTTGCTGCCTTCATGCTGGGCCTGCACCGTGATCTGCTCGGGGTTCTTCATGAACTGCTGCGCGAGCTTGGCGATGCCTTCGGGATACGTGGCCGAGAACAGCAGCGTCTGGCGTTCCTTCGGGCACTGGCGCGCCACCTTCACGATGTCGTCGAAGAAGCCCATGTCCAGCATGCGGTCGGCTTCGTCGAGCACCAGCGTGTTGAGCGCCGAGAGGTCGAGGTTGCCGCGCTCCAGGTGGTCCATCAGGCGGCCGGGCGTGCCGACCACGATGTGGGCGCCGTGCTCCAGGCTGGCGATCTGCCCGCGCAACGCGACGCCGCCGCAGAGCGTGACGACCTTGATGTTTTCCTCGGCGCGCGCAAGGCGGCGGATTTCGGTCGTGACCTGGTCGGCCAGCTCGCGCGTCGGGCACAGCACCATCGACTGCACCGCGAAGCGGCGGGGGTTCAGGTTGGAGAGCAGCGCCAGGGCGAAGGCGGCGGTCTTGCCGCTGCCGGTCTTGGCCTGGGCGATCAGGTCCTTGCCGAGCAGCGCCGGCGGCAGGCTGGCCGCCTGGATTGGCGTCATCTGCGTGTAGCCGAGCTGCGTGAGGTTGGCCAGCATCTGTGGCGAGAGCGCCAGCGCGGCGAAGCCGTTGTCGGCAGGGGCCTGGGCTTGCGGGCCGCCGGCTGTGGGATTGGGTGTGGTCATCGTTCAGCAGCCGGACAGACGCACGAATGACAAAGGCCTTGCCGGCGCCCGTCGCGGGGCGCCGCAAGGCCTTTCGTCAGTCGCGGATCAGCGGCGGGGTGCGTTGTTGTTGCCGGAGTTGGTCGGCGGCGGGCCGCGACGTTCCAGGTGACGGAAGGTGATACGGCCCTTGGTCAGGTCGTAGGGCGAGAGTTCGAGCGACACCTTGTCACCCGCCAGGATGCGGATGTGGTGCTTGCGCATCTTGCCGCCGCTGTAGGCGATCAGCTGATGGCCGTTGTCCAGCGTGACGCGGTAGCGCGAGTCGGGCAGGACTTCGGTCACTGCGCCGTTCATTTCGATCAGTTCTTCCTTGGGCATGTGTGGTTACCTCTGAATCGTTCGATGTGTGTTGGAGATGGAATTGGGCGTAATTGTTTCAGCCCGCGCACGGAAGCGCGAGAGGGGCATTGCGAGGAGCGCGTTCGCGCACCCAGCCGAGGCCCTGATCGATGGCGTAGCCGACGGCGGCTGCGTGGCTGGCAAAGCGCGGCGTGAAGCGCATCACGCGGTCGTGCATGCCGCTGCCGTGGCCGGAGCGGATCGAGACGGAAGCGGCGTAGTTGCCGTCGTCCTGGTGTCGAATGAGCGGGGAAACAAGGTACTTGCCCACCGCGATACTGTGTTGAATGATGTCCATGAAGCCTTGGCACGCCGCGCGGATACAAAGCGCGAAGTGCCTGAAAAATAATTGAAAACGGGCGTGGGCCGGCCGGAATGGCGCGGCGGACGCGCTATTCGCTTCAACAGGAACGAAGGCAGTGGTGGCAATCATGGGCGCCCGGTCTGGCGCTCCAACACACTGTGAAAGCCGGCTTGGGAGTGAGAGGCCTGAATAATCCAAGGACAGTGCAGGTCAGCCGGCGGTATTGACGAAATTCTTCGTCGTGGTATCGAAACGAACCCGACATTATAGCTTGCGGGGCATGACAATTGCCGGTCTTAAAAACAACGATCCCATGAAAAAGGCCCCGAAGGGCCGTGGTTGGAGAGCTGTTTGCTATCAAAAGTATAGTTATTCAGCGCCCGATCAAGCCGTAGCAGCCGCTGCCAGCGCCGAACCGGCCGTCCGCGCCTTGTGCGCCGCGCGTAACAGCAGCATCAATCCCGCGAACTGGAAGGCCGCCCCCACCCAGCCCACCGCGCTGACGCCGACCAGCTCGATCGCCGCGCCGCCGGACACCGAGCCCGCCGCAATGCCGAGGTAGATCGCCGAAGCGTTGAGCGACAGCGTCATCGGTGCGCGCTCCGGTGCCAGCCGGATCAGCCGCACCGCCTGCGCCGGCCCGAAGCCCCAGCCCGCGAAGGCCCACAGCGCTGACAGCCCCACGATCAGCGGCAGCGCCAAGCCGCGCGGCAGCATCTGCGCCGAGAAAGACAGCCCGCCCAGGATCACCACCAGCATCAGCGCGAAGCCCTGCGCCGTGCGGTCGGCGCCGAGGCGGTCGGTGGCCCAGCCACCGGCCGCGGTGCCGATGGCCGCCGCCACGCCGATGGCGAAGAACATCGTGCCCACGCCCTCGGTGCCGAAGCCCAGCGTGGCCGAGAGGAACGGCGCGATGTAGGTATAGAAGCTGAAGCCGCCAGTGGTCCACAGCATGGTGGTCAGCAGCGCCGGCAGCACGCCCGGCACGCGGGCCACGGCAAAGGCCGGTGTGCCCTTCGTGGCGGCGGCTGCGACGACCGGCGCCTGCGCCAGTTGGCGCGGCAGTCCGAGCGCGAGACCCCAGGTGGCGAGTGCCGCCACCGCCGCGATCAGCAGGTAGGCCGTGCGCCAGCCGCCCCAGCCCGCGATCCACGCACCCAGCGGCACGCCGAGCGCGACTGCCACCGTACCTCCGCCGGTCACGATGGCCAGCGCCCGGCCGCGCAGCGCGGGCGACACCATCGCGGCCGCCACGGCGCTCGCGGTCGGCAGGAACACGCCGGCCACCAGCCCCAGCGCGACCCGCGCCAGCGCCAGCTGCGCAAAGCCGTGCGCCATCGACGCCGCCAGCGTCAGCGCCGAGAAGGCCGCGAGGCTGGCAATCAGCAGCTGCCGGCGCCCGAAGCGCGCCAGCAGCGCCGCCATCACCGGCGAGCCGATGGCGTAGCTCAGCGCGAACAGCAGCACCAGTTGCCCGGCCCGCGCGGCGCTGATCTGCAGGTCGGCCGCCAGCACCGGCAGCAGCCCCACGACCATGAAGCTTTCGGTGCCGAGGGCGAAGGCGCCCAGCGCAAGCCAGCCCAGGCTCAGCGGCAGGCGTTCGGTTGCCGGTTGCTGTTGCGATGTCGAGAGATCCGTGTTCATGAAGGACTCCGTGGCAAGTGTGTTCAAGGCCTTCAGAATAGGTTTGCAATTGGCTCTTCAAAAGAACCACAATCGGCGAAGTTCATGGAGCCAATTTTCGAACTCGCCATCCGCTTGCCGGGCGCCGGCTCGCGTGATCTGCTGCGCGAGGTGCACCGCCAGCTGCGCAGCGCCATCCTCGACGGCCGGCTGCAGCCCGGCGCGCGCCTGCCCGCCACGCGCGCGCTGGCGCTGCGGCTGGGCGTGTCGCGCAACACCATGCTCGCGGCCTACGACCTGCTGCTGAGCGAGGGCTACCTGCTGGCGCGCCCCGGCGCCGGCACCTACGTGGCGGACACGCTGCCGGCATCCCGGCGCGGCCGCAACACGAAGGACTCGACGGCCAAGCGCGACCCCCGGCTGGTGCCGCTGAACGTTCCTGGCGCCGACCTCGCCCCAACGCTGCAGCCGCAGCCCGCGCGCGACGACTTCCGCGTCGGCCTGCCCGACGTGAGCGTCTTTCCCTTCGACATCTGGCGCCGCCTGAGCGACCGCGCGCTGCGCCGCGTCGCGCGGCAGACGGCCGACTACGCCGACCCGCAAGGCCAAGGCGCGCTGCGCGAGGCCATCGCGAAGCACGTGTCCTTCACCCGCGCGGTCGGCTGCACCGCCGACGACATCGTGGTCACGGCCGGCGCACAACAGGCCTTCGGGCTGCT
Organism: Variovorax sp. F042; assembly: GCF_057814215.1. Classification (NCBI taxonomy): domain Bacteria; kingdom Pseudomonadati; phylum Pseudomonadota; class Betaproteobacteria; order Burkholderiales; family Comamonadaceae; genus Variovorax; species Variovorax sp. F042. Next base: position 51,226 of record NZ_JBVASX010000006.1, on the reverse strand, counting down.
CGCGCGCATCCTCGTCGTGCCGGGGCGCACGGTGGTTGCGGTCGAGCAGCTGTTCTATCCCTCGCTGCGCGAAGCCATGCTGGCCGCGGGCGCGAGAGTGATGACGGTGCCGACCGATGGCGAGGGCCTGTGCGTGGACCGCATTCCGCCCGAGGCGCGCGTGGTCTGCGTGACGCCCTCGCACCAGTTCCCCACCGGCGTCGCGATGTCGCCGCAGCGCCGCGCCGCCCTGCTGGCCTTCGCGCGGGCGCGCAACGCTGTCGTCGTCGAGGACGACTACGACAGCGAATTCCGCTTCGCCGGCCGCCCGCTCGATGCACTGCAGACGCTGGACCGCGCCGAGTCGGTCTTCTACATCGGCACCTTTTCCAAGAGCCTGTTTCCCGCCTTGCGCCTGGGCTTCGTGGTGACGCCGCCGTGGGCGCGCGCGGCGCTGGTGCGGGCGCGCGAGCTGGCCGACTGGCACGGCCCGGTGCTCGGCCAGGAGGCGCTCGCCGCCTTCATCGCCGAAGGGCACCTGGCGCGCCACATCCGCAAGATGCGCAAGATCTACGGCGCGCGGCGCACCGTGCTGCTCGATGCGCTGGCACGCCACTGCGCGGGCAGGCTCGAAGCGATTCCTTCAGATGCGGGCCTGCACCTGTCGGCCTGGCTGCACGGCGATACGCGCGACCACACGGTGGTCGAACGCGCGGCCGCAGCCGGCATCACGCTGCCGCCGCTGTCGCGCTATGCGCTCGACCCGAACGCGCCCGGCGCGCCTGACGTACCTGAATTGCAAAAAAATGGCCTCGCCTTCGGCTACGGCCTGATCGCCGAGCCGCAGATCGACGGCGCCATCCAGCGGCTGGCGCGCCTGCTGTAGCGCAGGCCTACGCCCTGTCCAGCGGCAGCTGCGTCGTGAACTTGGTGGTCGACAGCACGATGTCGCTCGAATAGTTCTCCAGGGCCAGCGCGTCGCCCAGCTGCTCCTGCGCGAAGGCCTGGTAGTCGGGCAGCGAGCGCGCGCAGATCACGAGCACGAAGTCGGTCTCGCCGGCCACGCAGTGGCATTGCAGCACCTGCGGCAGCGCATGCACCTTGCGCTCGAAGGCCCGGAACGCCTCGCGCGTGGTGCTGCGCAGCGAGACGCGCGAGATCACCAGCACCGGGAAGCCGACGCGCGCGGCATCGAGGATCGCGACCTCCTCGCGGATCACGCCCGCGCGCCGCAGCCGCTGCACCCGCTTGAGACAGGCCGAGGGCGAGAGGTTCACGCGCTCTGCCAGCGTCTGGTTCTGCAGGCCCGCATCGGCCTGCAGTTCGGCCAGGATGCATTGGTCGATGCGGTCGAGGGTGCCGGTTTTCATGCCGCCAGTGTGGCGCAACCAGGATGCAATCGGCTTCGTTTCAAGGCCCCTACAACGACAGCCGATTTCCCGCCCGATGGCTACGCTGGCCGCATCCCCACGACAAGGAGCATTCAATGGGCCAGGACACAGGCTACGACCCCACGGTCGCCCGGCATCTCATTCGCTACGGCATGGGCCTGAGCCCGCACGTCATCGTCAAGGCGCGGGGCGCCACGCTGTGGGACCAGCACGGCCGCGAGATCCTCGACTTCACCTCGGGCCAGATGTGCGCCACCATCGGCCACAACCACCCGCGCATCGTTGCCGCCATGCACAAGGCCTGCGAGGGCGCGTTGCACCTGTACAGCGGCTTCGTCGGGCCGGCCGTGCTCGGGTTGGCCGAGCGGCTGGCCTCGATGCTGCCGCCGCAGCTGTCGAAATCGATCTTCCTCTCGACCGGCGGCGAGGCCAACGAGGCGGCGGCGCGCATGGCGCGCGTGGCCACCGGGCGCTACGAGATCGTGGGCCTGAACGGCGGCTGGCACGGCGTGACCGGCGGCATGGCCGGGCTCACCTTCGCGGGCAGGCAGCACGTCGACTACGGGCCGCGCAAGCCCGGCACGATGTCGATCCCGCCGCCCAACTGCTTCCGCTGCCCCATCAGGCATTGCCGCGATGCCTGCGACAGCACCTGCCTGGACGTCGGCTTCGACATGGTCGATGCGCAGTCCAGCGGCTCGCTGGCCGCCTTCATTGCCGAGCCGGTGCAAAGCTCGGGCGGCGTGATCGTGCCGCCCGAGGGCTACCTGCCCAAGCTCAAGGCCAAGTGCCAGGAACGCGGCATGCTGCTGATCCTGGACGAGGCCCAGACCGCCTTCGGCCGCATGGGCAGCAACTTCGCCTTCGAGCAGTTCGGCGTGGTGCCTGACATCCTCACGGTGTCGAAAACGCTGGGCGGCGGCGTGGCCATCGGCGCGGCGATCACCAGCGAGGCGATCGAGCAGGAGTGCCACGACAAGGGCTTCGTGCATGTCACCTCGCATGTGTCCGACCCGCTGCCGGCCGAGGTCGCGCTGGCCGTGCTCGACGTGCTGGAAGAAGAAAAGCTCAACGCCCGAGCCAACGAGATGGGCCTGCGGCTGCGCCACGGACTGGAGACGCTGCAGGCGCGCCACGAGCTGATCGGCGACGTGCGCGGCCACGGGCTGCTGCAGGGGGTGGAACTCGTGAAAGACCGCGAAACCCGCGAGCCCGATGCCGAGCGCGGCCGGGCCATCACGGAGGCCTGCATGGCGCGCGGCCTCAGCATGAACATCGTGTCGGTCGGCGGCATGGCCGCGGTGTGGCGCATTGCGCCGCCGCTGACCGTGACGCCCGCGGAGATCGATCGCGGCCTGGAGATCCTCGACGACGCGATCCGGTCGGTGAGCTAGCTAGCCGGCTCAGCCGATCCCGAGCATCCGCTTGTTGGCCGCCACGTCGACCCCGCCCGCGGCGAAGTCGTCGAAGGCCCGGTCGGCCACGCGGATGATGTGGTCGGCGATGAACTTCGCGCCCTCGCGCGCGCCGTCTTCGGGGTGCTTGATGCAGCACTCCCACTCCAGCACCGCCCAGCCCGGGAAGTCGTACTGCGCCATCTTCGAGAAGATTGCCTTGAAGTTCACCTGCCCGTCGCCCAGCGAGCGGAAGCGCCCTGCCCGGTTGATCCAGCTCTGGAAGCCGCCGTACACGCCCTGCTTGCCGGTCGGGTTGAACTCGGCGTCCTTCACGTGGAAGATCTTGATGCGCTCGTGGTAGTGGTCGATGTAGGCCAGGTAGTCGAGCTGCTGCAGCATGAAGTGGCTCGGGTCGTACAGCAGGCAGGCGCGCGGGTGGTTGTTCACGCGCTCCAAAAACATCTCGTAGCTCACGCCGTCGTGCAGGTCTTCGCCGGGGTGGATCTCGTAGCCCACGTCCACGCCCACGGCGTCAAAGGCGTCGAGGATCGGCCGCCAGCGGCGCGCAAGTTCGTCGAAGGCTTCCTCGATCAGGCCCGGCGGGCGCGGCGGCCACGAGTAGAGGTACGGCCAGGCCAGCGCGCCCGAGAAGGTCGCGTGCGCCGTGAGCCCGAGGTTGGCCGAGGCTCTTGCCGCAAAGTGCAGTTGCTCGACGGCCCACTGCTGGCGCCGCACCGGATCGCCGCGCACCTCGGGCGCCGCGAAGCCGTCGAAGCCCGCGTCGTAGGCCGGGTGCACCGCCACCAGCTGGCCCTGCAGGTGCGTCGAGAGTTCGGTGATCTCCAGGCCGTGCTTTGCCAGCGTGCCCTTCACCTCGTCGCAATAAGTTTTGCTTTCGGCGGCGCGCTGAAGGTCGAACAGGCGGGCATCCCAGCTCGGGATCTGCACGCCCTTGTAGCCCAGCCCGGCGGCCCAGCCGGCGATGCCGTCGAGCGTGTTGAACGGCGCGGTGTCTCCCGCGAACTGGGCCAGAAAGATGGCGGGGCCCTTGATCGTTTTCATCGGCTTGTCTTCCTTATTCGTTGGGGCAGCGTTGAAAGCATACTTGGCGTGTCGTCCGACCCCGTGCGAGAGGCCAACGAGCCAAAATGGACTTTCCTTTTCGCATCAATCGCCCGGTTCCCACCGACGACAGTCCCGCGATGACACAACCTGTTTCCGCTCGGCTCAAGATCGGCCTGTCCGCCTGCTTCTCGCACGCCGACCCGGCCCGCTCGCTCTTCACCAACAAGACGCTGCAGTACGTCGAGCAATCGATCGCGCACTGGCTCATGTCCGCCGGCGCCATGGTCGTGATGGTGCCCTGCCCCACCGGCGAAACCGCGCGCGGCGACACCAAGCTGTCGCACTACGCCGAATGGCTCGATGGCGTGGTCATGCACGGCGGCGCCGACGTCTGGCCCGGCAGCTACGGCGAGGTGCCGCTGAAGGACGCGTGGATCGGCGACCAGATCCGCGACCTCTACGACCTCGCGCTGGTCGAAGCCTTCGAGCAGGCCGGCAAGCCCATCTTCGGCGTGTGCCGCGGGCTGCAGCTCATCAACGTGGCCTTTGGCGGCACGCTCTACCAGGACATCGAGGCCCAGCACGAGGGCGGCCTGCGCCACCGCGACCCGGTGACCTACGACCAGAACTTCCACGAGATCGAGCTGGTGCAAGGCACGCGGCTGTCGAAGCTCTACCCGCAGGTGGAGAAGGCGCGCGTCAACAGCATCCACCACCAGGGCATCAAGGGCCTTGCGCCCGGTTTCGAGATCGAGGCCTGGAGCCTGCCCGACCGCGTGCCCGAGGCCATCCGCCGCCGCCCCGACAAGGGCCGCAGCTACATCGCCGCGACCCAGTGGCACCCCGAATTCCACAAGTACGGCAGCACAGAGACGGTGGACGACACGCCGATCCTGCATGACTTCCTGTGGGCCTGCGCCACCGCGAAGGTCGCGCCGAAGGTGCCGCCGCGCTCCAGCTCAGGCAAGATCCGCGACCGCGCTGCGCGCGTGCTGCGCCAGGCGCTGCTGCGACGGTAGGCGGCGCGCACGGCCTGATCAGCGCGACGACTTGTTCGTCGTGCCGCTGACGCTGGCGTCGATGGTGCCGAACACCGTGACGCCGCTGCCGCCGGTCGCGCCCGATGTATTGGCGCCGCTGCTGGCCGGGGCCGAACCCGTGCCTGCGCAGCCCGACACCAGCACGCCCATTGCGATCGCGAACACAGCAGCAATGATTGGCTTCACTGGAAACTCCAAGAGATGGTTTGGTTGACGGTTGTTGCCGGCCCACTATAGGCCGCCGGCCAGCTCGCCCTGTAACAACACACCCGGCGCCGACAAGGTTGTTTCGCGCAGCCAGTCGATCAGCGCGCGCAGCTTGGGCGGCACGCGCCTTCGGTCGGGGTAGTACAGCGTCAGGTCGGGCAGCGGCGTGGTCCAGTCGGCCAGCAGCTGCACCAGCCGGCCGTCGGCGACGTGGCGCTCGGTGTAGCTGCTGATCAGGTTGGCGATGCCGATGCCGTCGACCGCCGCGTCGAGCATCACGGCCACGTCGTTCATCACGAGGCGGCCGCTCACCGCGAGCGTCATGGACTCGCCGTCTTTCTCGAACTCCCACCGCTCCAGCAGGCCCGAGCTCTCGAAGCGAAAGCCGATGCAGTCGTGCGCCAGCAGTTCGCGCGGGTGCACCGGCGTGCCGCGTTCGGCCAGGTAGCGCGGCGCGGCGACGATGCTGTTGGCCAGCGGCCCGCCGACCTTCACCGCCACCATGTCGTGCTCGACCATGCCGCCGAAGCGGATGCCGGCGTCGAAGCCCCGGCCCACGATGTCGACCAGCGCGCTGTCGATCGACACCTCCACGTCGATCTGCGGATAGGCCCGCAGGAAGCCCCCGAGCGCCGGCTGCAGCACGAACAGGTAGGCCGCGCGAGGCACCGTGAGCCGCAGCAGGCCCGCGGGCCGCTCGGCGCTGTCGCTCAGCTCGTCGGAGGCCGAGGCCAGCTCCTGCACCGCCGGGCGGATGCGCTCCAGAAAGCGCGCGCCGGCTTCGGTGAGATTCACGCTGCGCGTGGTGCGGTTGAACAGCGGCACGCCCACGCGCTTTTCGAGCAGCCGCACCGCCTGGCTCACGGCCGAGGGCGAGACGCCCAGCCGCACAGCCGCGGCCGAAAAGCCGCGTGTTTCGGCCACGGCTACGAAGGTGACGAGTCCGTCGAGCTGGTCCTGGCGCATGGGTGGAATCCGGTTGATCTTGAAGAAAACCTTCAAGGTGCTTCGTCGATTGGGTGGATTATCAAAGCGATGCGGCGCGCGCACAGTCAGGCCATCGGTTCTTCCATCCACCCTTCAAGGACATCGCCATGACGGTTTCTTCTTCTCCCAGGACCTGGTTCATCACCGGCGTCAGCAGCGGCTTCGGTCGCGCGCTGGCGCAGGAGGCGCTGGCCGCCGGCCACCGCGTGGTCGGCACGCTGCGCAACGAGGCCGCGCGCGCCGAGTTCGATGCGCTGCAGCCCGGCCGCTCCTTCGGCCGCCTGCTCGACGTGACGCACGACGCCGAAGTGGCCCGCGTGGTGGCCGAGGTCGAGGCCTCGGTCGGCCCGATCGACGTGCTGGTCAACAACGCCGGCTATGGCCACGAAGGCACGGTCGAGGAATCGTCGCTCGACGAGCTGCGCCAGCAGTTCGAGGTGAACGTGTTCGGCGCCGTGGCCGTCGCCAAGGCGGTGCTGCCCTTCATGCGGGCGCGCCGACGCGGCCACATCCTCAACATCACGTCGATGGGCGGCATCGTGACCTTTCCGGGGCTGGGCTACTACCACGGCAGCAAGTTCGCGCTCGAGGGCATCTCGGAGACACTGGGCAAGGAGGTGGCGAGCTTCGGCATCCACGTGACTGCCGTGGAGCCCGGCGGCTTCCGCACCGACTGGGCGGGCCGCTCGATGGTGCGCGCACCGCAGACCATTGCCGACTACGCGCCGGTGATGGGCCCGGTGCGCGAGCGGCGGCTGGCGCGCAGCGGCAAGCAGGACGGCGACCCGGTGAAGGCGGCGCGCGCCATGATCCAGATCACCGAGGCTGCGAACCCGCCGGCCCACCTGCTGCTCGGCCCCGACGCGGTGAAGGTGGTGCGCGAGAAGCTCGGCGCGCTGCAGGAGGAGATCAAGGCGTGGGAGGCGCTGTCGGTGTCGACCGACTTCACGCCCGCCGGCGCCTGATCGAGCTGCAAAGGATCAGCGCGGGTCCGTGGCCAGCAGCATTTCGACCATCGAGCGCAGCTGGCCCTGCAGCCGCGCCGCGCCGGCCTCGTCGAGCGCCAGCGTGGCCTCGTCCATGTACAGCTTGCGGTTGATCTCGACCTGGATGCTGTGCCGGTGCTCGGCAGGCTTGCCGTGCCGGCGCACCAGTTCCACACCCTTGTACGGGTGGTTGTAGTCCACGCTGTAGCCGAAGGCGCGCAGGTGCTCGCAGATCTTTTGCGACAGCGCCGGGTCGGCCGTGCTGCCGTCGCGGTCGCCGATCACGAAGTCGGCATGCGCCAGGCCCGGAAAGTCCGTCGCATGGCTGGCCGCGATGGCCGGCATCGAGTGGCAGTTGATGTGGATGCTGTAGCCGTGACGCGCATGCGCCTCGGCTACAGCCTGCGCCACCGCCGCGTGGTACGGCCGCCAGCAGGTGTCGATGCGCTGGCGCACCTCGTCCACCGGGAGCTGGCGGTCGTAGATAGGCAGGCCTTCGTCGGTGAGCTTCCAGATCAGGCCCTTGCCCAGGCGCACCTTCGACAGCACGCGCGGGTCGGTGGAAACCGGATCGGTCCAGGAGCCGTCGAGCATCGTGGTGTCGATCTCGGTCGTGTCGCGGTTGGCGTCGAGATAGCTGCGCGGAAAGTGCGCCTCGATCCAGGCCGCGCCCATGGCGGGCGCGAAGGCGTAGAGCTTCTCGACGTGCGTGTCCTCGGCGCGGCGCAGGGTGGCCAGGTCGCGCACCGTGCGGAAGTCTTCTGGGTAGACGGTGCCGCTGTGCGGGGAGTCGAGCACCAGCGGGGTATGCCCGGCGACGCTCGTCACCTGGGCGCGGGTTTGGATCAGTTTCAGAACAGGATGCATAGGCAGGTGTCGGTCAGTCCAATCGGATGCGGGCGAATTCGGCCACCTTCTTCATCTTCTCGATCTCACCCGCGATCTGCTTCGTGAACTCGGCAGGCGTGGTGCCCGAGGCGTACAGCCCCTGCAACGCAAGGCGCTCGCGCACCGCGTGGTCCTTCAGCGCAGTGGCCACGGCCTGCTGCATGCGCAGCGCGATCTCGGCCGGCGTGCCGGCGGGTGCGACCATGCCGAACCACGAAGGATCGTTGTTGACCGGATAGCCCAGCTCGCCATACGTCGGCACCTCGGGCAGCACGTCGAGCCGGCCGCTCCAGGACACGGCCAGCGCCTTCAGCTTGCCCGACTTCACATGCGGCAGCGACGAGGCGACCTGGTCGAAGTACACCGGCACCTGGCCCGCGAGCACGTCGTTGATGGCCGGGCCCGCACCGCGGTAGGGGATGTGCACCATCGAGGTTCCGGTGCTGCTCTTGAACAGCTCGCCCCACATGTGGCCGATGGTGCCGTTGCCCGGCGTGGCGTACGACACCTTGCCGGGGTTGGCCTTCAGGTACTTCACCAGCTCCGCGAAGCTGCCGACCGGCAGCACGGACGGGTTGATGACGATCACGCCCGGCGCCTTCACCAGCTCGGTCACGGCGACGAAACCCTTGATCGGGTCGTAGGGCAGCTTCTGGTACACGGCCGGGTTCACGCCGTGGGTGGACAGCGTGGCCACGCCGAAGGTCAGGCCGTCGGGCGTGGCGCGTGCCAGCTCGGCCATGCCGATGGAGCCGCCCGCGCCGGCGCGGTTGTCGATCACCACGGGCTGCTGGAGGATCTTGCCGAGGGGCTCGCCGAGCACGCGCGCCGTGATGTCGGTGGCGCCGCCGGGCGGGAACGGCACGACGAGGCGAATCGGCTTGCCCTGGGCAAAGGATATTCCTGGCACGACGGAAGCAGCAGCCAGGGTGGAAATGAAGTGACGACGTAGCATGGGTTTCTTCCAATGAAACAGAGAGTGATGGAGCGATTCGCTGCATTACCTGAAGCAAAGGATAGACCAGCTAACATTCCGATCTGGAATGTTTTAATGGGCATCCCGCCATGTCACTCCGCCCATGTCACTGCGCCGTCTCAACCCGCCCCTGAACCTGCTGCGCGCCTTCTCGACCGTCGTTCGCTTCGGCGGCGTCTCGCGCGCGGCCGAGGCGCTGCACCTCACGCAGGGCGCGGTCAGCAAGCAGGTGCAGGAGCTCGAACGCTGGATCGGCGCGACGCTGTTCGAGCGCAGCCGCAAGCGCCTGGCGCTCACGCCGGCCGGCGAGCGCTACGAGAAGGCGGTGCGCGCCACGCTCGCGCAGCTGGAGGCGGCCACGCTGGAGCTCATTACCAGCGGCGACGGCGGCGGTGCGCTGCACCTGTCCGCCCTGCCCACCTTCGGCGCCAAGTGGCTGATTCCGCGGCTGCCCGACTTTCAGCGCGCGCATCCGCAGATCACGCTGCATTTCGTGCCCTTCGTGCATGGCTATGACTTCGAGCGGCCCGAGCTCGACTGCGCCATTCTTTTCGGCGACGGCCACTGGCCCGGCGCCCGCTCGCACTACCTCGCCGGGCAGGACGTGGCGCTGATCGCCCCGCGCGCCGCGCAGGCCGAGGTCGCCATCCGCACGCCGCAGGACGTGGCGCGCTGCACGCTGCTTCGCCACGTGAGCGTGCCGCAGTCGTGGCTGCAGTGGAGCGAGGCGCATGGCGTGCGGGGGCTCGATCCGCTGGCGGGCCCGCAGTTCGACCAGTTCCAGACCATGATCCGCGCAGTGATGGTCGGCATGGGCGTGGCGCTGGTGCCGCGCTGCCTGGTGCAGGACGAAATCGCTTCCGGGCTTGTGGACGAGCCCTTGCCCGGCGGTGGCTACCGCGGCAACGAGGGTTACTGGTTCTGCTACCCGGAAGGGCGCGGCCAGCTGGCCACGCTCGATCATTTCCGCAGCTGGCTGCTCGCGGAGGTGGATCGCGGCAAAGAGGCGCAGGCGCCTGCTTGATGCCTGCTTAATGCCTGCTTATTCGGGCTTCGCGCCCGAAGCCTTCACCGCCGCGCCCCACACCCCGATCTCGCTCGCCACGAAGCGGTCGAACTCGGCCGGCGTCGTGGGGGCGGGCTCGGAGCCGCGCTCGCGGATGAAGCGCGCCATCTGCTCGCTCTTCAGGATGTCCGTCACTTCGTGGTTGAGCCGCTCAACGATGTCGGCCGGCGTGCCGCGCGGCGCCATCAGGCCGAGCCAGCCCACGGCCTCGAAGTTCTTGGTGCCTGCCACGCCGCTTTCGCGCACGGTGGGCACGTCGGGCAGTTGCGACGAGCGCGTGGCCGAGGTGACGGCCAGCGCCACCGCCCTGCCCGACTTGATGTGCGGCAGCGCGGCCGTCACCGAGTCGACCATCAGCGGAATCTGGTTGCCCAGGAAGTCCGACTGCGCCGGCCCGCTGCCCCGGTACGGAATGTGCGTGATGAACACATGCGCCGCAGACTTGTACATCTCGCCCGACAGATGCTGCGTGCCGCCGATGCCGGCGCTCGCGTAGCTCAGCCGGCCGGGCTCTGCCTTGGCGCGCGCCGTGAGTTCGGCCAGCGTGCGGATGCCGCTCTCGGGCGTTGCAAGAAACACCAGCGGCACCTTCGCGATCAGCGAGATGCCCGTCAGGTCCTTGCGCGGGTCGAAGCCCGGCTTGGCATAGAGCGTCTGGTTCACCGCCATCGCGCTGCCGGCCACCACCAGCGTGTAGCCGTCCGGCTGCGAGCGCACCACGAACTCGGTGCCGATGTTGCTGCCGGCACCGGCCTTGTTGTCGATGATCACCGGCTGGCCCAGCCGCTTGCCGAGCTGCTCGGCAAGCGCGCGGGCGAAGATGTCGGTGGCCTGCCCCGGCGGAAAGGGCACCACCAGCTTGACCGGCTTGTCAGGCCACGCGGCGGCGTGGGCCAGGCCCGCGCTGCCCAGCAGCGCGACGGCCATCGCAACAGCGCTTGCGCTGAAGTGTCTGCGCCGCATGGCTCAGGGCGCCGAGAGGTGCTTGCCCACGATGCCCGCGAGTTCGAACATCGTCACCTGGTCCTTGCCGAACACCGGCTTGAGCTTGGCGTCGGCATTGATCGCGCGCTTGTTGGCCGCGTCCTGCAGGCCGTTGGCCTTGATGTAGTCCCACAGCTTCTTGATGACCTCGGTGCGCGCCACCGGTTCGGCGCCGATCACCGCGGCCAGCGAATCGCTGGGCTTCAGGCCCGCGCCGGGCTTGCGCGGTGCCGCGGCCTTCTTCGCTGCCGGTGCCTTCTTGGCGGCGGGCGTCTTCTTCGCAGCAACCTTCTTGGCCGCAGCCGTCTTGCCCGCGGGCGCGGCCTTGCCGAAGGTCTTGCGCGGCGGGAACTTGCTGCCGCCTTCGCGCGGCGCGAACTCGAAGGTCACCTTGCCCTCCTCGGCGTTCCAGGTCAGGAAGGCCTTGAAGGCGCGGCGCGTGCGCATGCTCACGAACTTGTCGAGCAGGTCGGTCTTGCCGGTGGCGAGCAGCTTTTCCATCTGCGCGCGCTCCACCGGCTGCTGCAGGATGATCTTGCCGGTCTTGAAGGTGCAGCTCGGCGTGGGTTGCGCATTGGTCGGCACCGACTTCTCGCAGACGTAGTTGCTGCCGTGCTCGAACACCGGTGCGCCGCACACCGGGCACGGGCCCACGGTGTCCTGCTCGCTGAAGTCGATGATCTCGCCGCTGTCCTCGTTCTTGTCGTCGCCGAAGTCGAACTCCAGCTTCCAGTTCTTCGCTTCCTCGTCGTACTTGATGACGATCTCGGAGGTGAAGGGCCAGCCGGCCTTGGAGCGGAAGCCTTCCAGCGGGCCGATGTGCTTGTCGCGCAGCAGCGCCTCGGCCTCGGCCACCTCGAAGGTGCGCCCGGCCGGAGACTTGCCGAACGAGAAGCCGCAGGCGTCCTCGCCAGTGCCGCTCTTGCCGGTGCAGGCGTAGCGGCGGTAGTTTTCGCGCACGATGCCGCCGCAGTTGGGGCACGGCGTCTGCAGGGTCGCGTAGTCGCCCGGCACGGTGTCGCGATCGTATTCCTTGGCCTTCTTGACGATGTGCTCGGTCATCGCCGCGATCTCGCGCATGAAGGCGTCGCGGCTGAGCGCGCCCTTCTCCATCTGCGCGAGCTTGTATTCCCACTCGCCGGTCAGCTCGGCCTTGGAGAGTTCTTCCACGCCCAGGCCGCGCAGCAGCGTCATGAGCTGGAAGGCCTTGGCCGTGGGAATCAGCTCGCGGCCTTCGCGCAGCATGTACTTCTCGGTGATCAGGCCTTCGATGGTGGCCGCGCGCGTGGCTGGCGTGCCGAGGCCCTTCTCCTGCATGGCCTCGCGCAGCTCGTCGTCGTCGATGGTCTTGCCCGCGCCTTCCATCGCACCGAGCAGCGTCGCTTCGGAGTAGCGTGCCGGCGGGCGCGTCTTCAGGCCCTTGATGTCGGCCGACTCGGTGTTCACGATCTCGCCCGGCTTCACCGGCACGAGGCGCTTGCCGTCCTTGTCGTCTTCCTTTTCGTCGTCCTGTGCTTCCTTGCCGTAGATGGCGAGCCAGCCCGGCTTCACCAGCACCTTGCCGTCGGTGCGGAAGGGATACTTCTTGCCGCCCTGCTCCACCGTGCTGATGCGCGTGGTCACCTGGTGCTCGGCGCTCGGGAAGAACACAGACATGAAGCGGCGCACCACGAAGTCATAGAGCTTCTGCTCGGCATCGCTCAGGCCGCTGGGCGCCTGCAGCGTCGGGATGATGGCGAAGTGATCCGACACCTTGGCGTTGTCGAAGATGCGCTTGTTGGGCTTGACGTAGTTGCCATCGACCGCCTGCTGCGCGAACGGCGCCAGGTGCTTCATGCCGCTCGTGGCGAGCATGCCCATGGTCTGCTTGACCACCGGCAGATAGTCTTCCGGCAGCGCGCGCGAATCGGTACGCGGGTATGTCAGCGCCTTGTGGCGTTCGTAGAGGCTCTGTGCCAGCGCCAGCGTGGTCTTGGCGCTGAAGCCGAAGCGGCCGTTGGCCTCGCGCTGCAGCGAGGTCAGGTCGAACAGCGCGGGCGAGGCCTGCGTGGTGGGCTTGCTCTCTTCCGTCACCGTAGCGGGCTTGCCGCGCGAGGCGTCGGCGATGGCGCGGGCTTCCTGCTCGTTCCACACGCGGTCGGCGCGCTGTTCGGAGTCGGGCTCGCCGTTGGCCAGGAGCGGCGCGTTGGCCTTCTTCCAGTCGGGGTTGAACCACTTGCCCGGGTACTCGCCGGCCTCGGCCGCGAAGCTGCCGTGGATTTCCCAGTAGTCGCGCGAGACGAACTTGCGGATCTGCTCCTCGCGCTCCACAACGACGGAGAGAGTCGGCGTTTGCACGCGGCCCACGGTCGTGAGGAAGAAGCCGCCGTCGCGCGAATTGAACGCGGTCATGGCGCGCGTGCCGTTGATGCCCACCAGCCAGTCGGCCTCCGAGCGCGAGCGCGCGGCGTCGGCCAGGCCCTGCATCTGCTTTTCGGTGCGCAGCGCGTCGAAGCCGTCGCGGATGGCCTGCGGCGTCATCGACTGCAGCCACAGGCGCTTGACCGGCTTGTGAAGGCCCGCCTTGCCGCCGGCGTATTGCTCGATCAGGCGGAAGATCAGCTCGCCCTCGCGCCCCGCGTCGCAGGCATTGATGAGCTGCGTCACGTCCTTGCGCTTGGCCTGCTTGATCACGGCGTTCAGGCGCGTCTTCGTCTTGTCGACCGGCTTGAGGTCGAAATGAGGCGGGATCACCGGCAGGTTGGCAAAGCTCCATTTGCCTCGCTTGACGTCGAACTCCTCGGGCGCCTGGATTTCGACCAGGTGACCGACAGCGCTGGTCACGACATAGGTGTCGTTCTCGAAATGCTCGTCATGTTTGTCGAATTTCCCTGCAACCGGCGTGAGGGCACGGACGATGTCCTGTGCCACCGACGGCTTTTCTGCGATTACCAAAGTCTTTGTCATCTAAGGGCTCTCTATACTCTGCGGCTTCCCGCGTGCGCACGCGCACACGCGCATGTGTGCATATTCAAACTAACAGACTTCGGCGATGCCTTCCAAATCCCCACTTTCCGCCGGTCGCCGAATCCAGACGCGGCGCTCGAATGTCCATGGCAACGGCGTGTTCGCCGTGCAGGACCTGGCCGAGGGCGAAACGCTGATCGAATACAAGGGCGAAGTCATCAACTGGAAGGAGGCGCTGCGCCGCCATCCGCATGACCCGGCCCAGCCGAATCACACCTTCTACTTTCACATCGACGACGGGCGTGTGATCGACGGCAACGTCAAGGGCAACGCCGCCCGCTGGATCAACCACTCGTGCGAGCCGAACTGCGAAGCCGACGAGGTCGATGGGCGCGTTTATATCAAGGCGCTGCGCAACATCTCCGCCGGCGAAGAGCTCAACTACGACTACGGCCTGATCATCGACGAGCCGTACACGCCGAAGCTTCTGTCCGAATTTCCTTGCTGGTGCGGCTCGGAGCAGTGCCGCGGCACGCTGCTGACGCCCAAGGACGATGAGGACGAAAAGAAGAAAAAGAAGAAGGCCAGGAAGAAGGCTGAAAAGAAAAAGGCCGAGAAGAAAGAAGCCAGGAAGGCGGAAAAGAAGGCTGATAAAAAAGCCGAGAAGAAATCCGAAAAGAAGGCGGAGAAAAAATCCGCCAAGAAGGAAAAGTCCGCCGAGGACTGACCATGAGCAGCAGCACCTCGGCCGCCTGGTTCGAAGACCGGATCGCCGCGTCGGTCGCTCCGCTGCTGCCCGGCTTCGCGGTCGAGGCCGTGGCCGAAATCGATTCCACCAACACCGAGCTGATGCGCCGCGCGCGTGCCGGCCGCATCGAGCCCGTGCTGCTCGTGGCCGAGCGCCAGACCGCGGGGCGCGGCCGTCTCGGGCGGCCCTGGCAGAGCGCGCCACAACAGGAAGAGTCGGCCTCGCTGACCTTCTCGCTCGGCCTGCCTCTGGCGCCTGCCGACTGGTCGGGCCTGTCGCTCGCCGTTGGTGTCAGCGTGGCCGAAAGCCTCGATCCCTCGGGCGCACACAAGGTCGGCCTCAAGTGGCCCAACGACGTGTGGGTGAACGACTGCAAGCTGGTCGGCATCCTCATCGAAACCGCGCTGCCGTCCGCCGGCCGCGCCGATGCGCCGCGCTATCTCGTGATCGGCATCGGGATCAACATCGGCGCGCGTGAAGGCGACGGCATGCGTACGCCGCCGGCCTGGCTGCGCCAGTGGCGCCCCGAGGCCAATGCGCCCGAAGTGCTGCGCGAACTGGCCGAGCCGCTGGTGCGCAACGTGCTCGAATTCGAGGCCAGGGGCTTCGCGTCCTTTGCCGAGCGCTTTGCAGCACGCGACGTGCTGCGGGGCCGCGAAGTGGTGCTCAGCGACGGCACCGCCGGCCTGTGCGAAGGCGTGGCCTGGGGCGGCGAGCTGCAGGTGCGCACCGACGCCGGCCTGCAGCTGATTTCCAGCGACGAAGTGAGCGTGCGCCCTCGCGGCATGACCCTCTGACACGTATGAAGCTGCGCCTGCTCCTCATCGTCCTGCTGCTGGCCAACGCCGGCTATTTCTTGTGGGCGCGCGGCGATCTTGCCGGCTTCGGCCTGGCTCCGGCCGCGCTCAACGAGCGAGAGCCGCAGCGCATGTCGCGCCAGATCCACCCCGAGTGGCTGCAGATCCGCAAGGAAGCGAAGCCGGGCGCGCCCGCGCCCTGACTCCCCTGATCAATCAAGGTGCCGCTTCGCCCTCGAAGCGCACTGTGAACAGCGCGCCCGGCGGCTGCTTGCCGGGATGCGCATCTTCCAGCTTCACCTGCGCGCGGTGCTGGTTCGCAATCTCCAGCACGATCGGCAGCCCCAGCCCCGAACCGTCGGCCTCGTTGCCGAGCACGCGGTAGAAGGGCTCGAACACCAGCTCGCGGTCGACCTCGGCGATGCCGGGGCCGTTGTCCTCCACCTGCAGCAGCAGCACGTGGCCGAAGGGGTCGGCCAGCACGCGCACGGTGATCAGGCCGGGGCGCTCCGGCGTCGAGGGCGTGTAGTTGATCGCGTTGTCGACCAGGTTGCGCACCAGCTCTTTCAGCAGCGTCGCGTTGCCGTCGAACATCACGCCCGGTGCGCCGGCTTCCGCGCCGTCGTAGCCCAGGTCGATGCGCTTCTCGATTGCGCGCGGCACCGCCTCGCGCACCACCTCGATGGTGAGCTTCGCCAGATCGCAGGGCTGGTGGTGCGCATTGGCGCTGTTGCCTTCGGCGCGCGCCAGCGACAGCAGCTGGTTCACCGTGTGCGTGGCGCGCTTGCTCGCGCGGCCGATCTGCTTGAGCGATTGCTTGAGCTCGTCGGCATTGGCGCCTTCGCGCTGCGCCAGGTCGGCTTGCATGCGCAGGCCCGCGAGCGGCGTCTTCAGCTGGTGCGCCGCGTCGGCCAGAAAGCGCTTCTGCGTGCCGATCGAATCGTTGAGCTTGTCGAGCAGTTCATTCACCGACGACACCAGCGGCACCACTTCCAGCGGCACCGACGATTCGTCGAGTGGGCTCAGGTCGCCCGGGCGCCGCTCGCGGATGCGCGCCTCCACCACCGACAGCGGCTTGATGCCGCGCACCAGCGCCAGCCAGATCAGCAGCACCGCCAGCGGCAGGATGGCGAACTGCGGCAGCAGCACGCCCTTGATGATCTCGGCCGCGAGCACCGACTGCTTCTCGCGCGTCTCGGCCAGCTGCAGCAGCGTGGGCGGCACGTCGTCGGTGCCGCTGGCGATCCACATCGAGGCCACGCGCACTTCCTTGCCATGCAGGGCGCTGTTGTGCAGGAACACCTGGCCGGCCGGCAGCGGCTCGTCGAGGCCGGGCATCGGAATGTCGCGCTCGCCGCTCAGCAGCGTGTCGTGGCCGTCGAGCAGCTGGTAGTACACGTGGCCGGCGTCGTCGGCCCGCAGGATCTCGCGCGCCGATTGCGACAGCACGAACTGCGTATGCCCTTCCTTCACCGTCACCAGTTCGGCCAGGGCCTTCACGTTGTGTTCGAGCGCGCGGTCGAAGGGCGCGTTGGCAATGCCCTGCGCCACCAGCCAGGTGACGCCGATGCTCACCGGCACCAGCAGCAGCAGCGGCGTGAGCATCCAGTCGAGGATCTCGCCGAAAAGCGAGCGCTGCGCACGCTGAAAGAGCTTCATCGCGCCGAGTCCTCCGGCGTGCCGCCGCCCGCGCGTGGCGGCTGCCGCGTCGTCGTCACTGGATCTTTTCGAGGCAGTAGCCCAGCCCGCGCACCGTCGCGATGCGCACCGGCCCCTTCTCGATCTTCTTGCGCAAGCGGTGGATGTAGACCTCGATGGCGTTGAGGCTCACCTCCTCGCCCCATTCGCACAGCCGGTCGACCAGCTGGTCCTTGCTCACCAGCCGGCCGGCGCGCTGCAGCAGCACTTCGAGCAGGCCGAGTTCGCGCGCCGACAGCTCGATCATCTTGCCGTCGATGGTGGCCACGCGGCCGGCCTGGTCGTACACCAGCGGGCCGTGGCGGATCGCGTTGCTGGTGGTGCCCATGCCGCGCCGCGTGAGGGCGCGCACGCGCGCTTCGAGCTCCTGCAGGCTGAAGGGCTTGGCCATGTAGTCGTCGGCGCCGTGGTCCAGGCCCTTGACGCGTTCCTCGACGCTGTCGGCCGCGGTGAGCACCAGCACCGGCAGCTGCGAGCCGCGCGCGCGCAGGCGCTTGAGGATCTCGATGCCGTGCAGGCTGGGCAGCCCGAGGTCGAGGATCAGCAGGTCGAACTCGTCGTGCGTCATGAGCGCGGTGTCGGCCTGCGAGCCGTTCGCCACGTGGTCGACCGCCGCGCCCGAGGTGCGCAGGCTGCGCAGCAGGGCATCGGCCAGCACCTGGTCGTCTTCGGCAATCAGAATCCGCATGCGTCACCTCCGGCCCGTTCGGGCGCCAAACCGGCGCCGTTCACATTTGTCTCTGGGGCGAGTCTAGCCCGCTGTGTAGGCTTCCAGTCCGATGGTTACCACGGTGGCGATCTCGTCGCCGACGCTGCTTCGGAACTCGCTCTCGGCCTGCGTCACCGCGCTGCGGAAGGCGTCTAGCCAGGCCAGCCCGTCGGCGGTGAAGAGCACGCGCCGCGCCCGCGCATCGAGCGGATCGGGCCCGCGCGTGACCAGCCCCCAGGCTTCGCACTGGTCGACCAGCGCCCCCATTGCCTGCTTGGTCATGCCGGCGCGCTCGGCCAGCTCCGTGAGGCGCGAGCCCTCGCGCGCCAGGTGCCGCGTGATGTGGATGTGCGCCGCGCTCACCTGCGCGCGCGCCGCGAGGTTCGACAGCGCCAGCGGCACGTCGACGTCGTGCGCCATCAACTCCAGCACGCGCTCGTCGAAGCGGCGCATGGCGTGGCCGAGCAGGCGGCCCAGGTGGGTCTGGCGCCAGGCATCGGGGTCGGTCGGGAAAGCGGCTTCAGCCATGGTGGCAAATGGTAAAGCAAACTGACCAAAAAATGGGTTTGCGCCAACCCATCAGCCCCTACACTACTGTTCAAGCATCCAGCCTGTAGTTAAAAGCAGATCGGATGAAACCCAACACAAACCGTTGATTTTCAAGGAGTTTCCACATGGACGCAGTCGTCAAGGGCGCAAGCATCTCGGTCGCCAACAGTGAAAAAGCCAAGGCGCTGCAAGCCGCGCTGGCACAGATCGAAAAGCAGTTCGGCAAGGGCACGATCATGCGGCTCGGCGAAGGCGAGGCGCTCGAAGACATCCAGGTGGTTTCCACCGGCTCGCTGGGCCTGGACATCGCGCTGGGCGTCGGCGGCCTGCCGCGCGGCCGCGTGATCGAAATCTACGGCCCGGAATCGTCGGGCAAGACCACGCTCACGCTGCAAGTCATTGCCGCCATGCAGAAGCAGGCCGGCACCTGCGCCTTCGTCGATGCCGAGCACGCCCTCGACGTGCAATACGCCCAGAAGCTCGGCGTGAACCTGTCCGACCTGCTGATCAGCCAGCCCGACACCGGCGAGCAGGCCCTTGAAATCGTCGACTCGCTGGTGCGCTCCGGCGCCGTCGACCTGATCGTCATCGACTCGGTGGCCGCGCTCACGCCCAAGGCTGAAATCGAAGGCGAAATGGGCGACTCGCTGCCCGGCCTGCAGGCCCGCCTGATGAGCCAGGCACTGCGCAAGCTCACGGCCACGATCAAGAAGACCAACTGCATGGTCATCTTCATCAACCAGATCCGCATGAAGATCGGCGTGATGTTCGGCTCGCCCGAAACCACCACCGGCGGCAACGCGCTGAAGTTCTACGCCTCGGTGCGCCTGGACATCCGCCGCATCGGCACCATCAAGAAGGGCGACGAGGCCATCGGCAACGAAACCAAGGTGAAGGTGGTGAAGAACAAGGTCTCGCCCCCGTTCAAGACGGCGGAGTTCGACATCCTGTTCGGCGAAGGCATCAGCCGCGAAGGCGAGATCATCGACATGGGCGTGACCGCCAAGATCGTCGACAAGTCGGGCGCCTGGTACGCCTACAACGGCGAGAAGATCGGCCAGGGCCGCGACAACGCCCGCGAGTTCCTGCGCGAGAACCCCGAGCTGTCGCGCGAGATCGAGAACAAGGTGCGCGAGTCGCTGGGCATCCCGCTGTTGGCCGCCGATGCCGGCGCCACGCCAGAGAAGCCGCAGAAGGCTGCCAAGGCCGAGAAGGCCGACAAGGGCGAATAAGCCAGAGCGCGGCTCCCCGGGGGCCGCGCGAGCGACCCCCGAATGGCATTCAACGCCCCGTCCCTCAAAGGCCGCGCACTGCGCCTGCTGAGCCAGCGCGAGCATTCGCGCGCAGAGTTGGAACGCAAACTGGCAAAGCATGAAGAAGAGCCCGGCACGCTGGCAAAGGCGCTCGACGAGCTGGCAGCGAAAGACTTCATCAGCGAGCCGCGCGTGGTGGCCTCTGTACTCAACCAGCGCGCTGCCCGCTCGGGCGCGCTGCGGGTGAAGCAGGAGCTGCAGGCCAAGGGCATCGCGCCCGAGGCCATCGCAGAAGCGGTGGCCAGCCTGCAAGAGACAGAAGTCGAACGCGCCACGGCCCTGTGGCGCCACCGCTTCGACGCGCCGCCCGCTGACGCGAAGGAGCGGGCCAAGCAGATGCGATTCCTGATGGCGCGCGGTTTTTCGGGCGCCGTCGTGTCCAAGGTACTCAGGAGCGATTTCGATGAAACCGACGAATGAAGACCACGCCGCGCAGTCCCGCGTCATCACTCAGCGCGTGCAGTGCGAATGGCGCCGCGCCTATGTGCTGGCGGCAGATCCGAAGCGCCTGCCCGACTGGGCCAGCGGCCTCGCCAAGAGCGCGCTGGTGCCGCATGGCGACCACTGGATCGTGCGCACGCCCGAGAGCGGCGAGGCCCGCATGCGCTTCGCGCCGCGCAACGATCTCGGTGTGCTCGACCACTGGGTCGCGCCCGAAGGCGTGCCCGAGGTCTACCTGCCGTTTCGCGTGATCGGCGTTGCGCCGGACGCCTGCGAGCTGCAGTTCACGCTGCTGCGCCAGCCGCACATGGACGATTCGGCCTTCGAGCGCGATGCGCAGTGGATCGCCCGCGACCTGCAGGCGCTGCGCAACCTGCTCGAAGCAGACTGACTGATCGACTCAGCCGCGCACCACGATCGGCGTGAACTTGCGCCGCGCCTTCAGCTGCTCGGCATCCCACTCGATGCCCAGCCCCGGCGTCTCCGGCGCCACCGCATGGCCGCCTTCGATGCGCAGCCGGCTCGTCGTGAGGTCGTCGAGCTGCGGGATGTATTCCACCCAGCGCGCGTTCGGCACGGCCGCGCACAGGCTCACGTGCAGTTCCATCAGGAAGTGCGGGCACATCGCGATGTTGTGCGCCTCCGCGAGGTGCGCAATCTTCAGCCACGGCGTGATGCCGCCCACGCGCGCCACGTCGGCCTGCACGATGGAGCAGGCGCCTTGCTGGATGTATTCCGCGAACTGCGAGGGGTGGTACATCGATTCGCCCACCGCGATAGGCACGCTGGTGCTCGCCAGCAGCTGCGCGTGCCCGCGCACGTGCTCGGCCGGCATCGGCTCCTCGAACCATGCCAGGTCGAGCGGCGCGTACTGGCGCGCGCGGCGAATGGCCTCTGCCGCGGTGAAGCTCTGGTTGGCATCGACCATCAGCTCGAAGTCCGCACCCACGGCCTCGCGCACGGCCGAGAGGCGCGCGATGTCCTGCGCCACATGCGGCTTGCCGACCTTGATCTTCGCGCCGAGAAAGCCGTCGGCCTTCGCAGCGAGCGTCTGCTCGACGAGTTGTGCGGGCTCGATGTGCAGCCAGCCGCCCTCGGTCGTGTAGACCGGCACGCGCGCCTGCGCACCACCGGCCAGCCGCCACAGCGGCAGGCCCGCCGCGCGCGCGTTGCGGTCCCACAGCGCGGTGTCGATGGCCGCCAGCGCCAGACTGGTGATGGCGCCCACGGCGGTCGCGTGCGTGTGGAAGAACAGGTCGCGCCAGATGGCTTCGTACTGCTGCGGGTCGCGCCCGATCAGGCGCGGCACCAGGTGGTCGTTCAGCAGCGCCACGATGGACGAGCCGCCCGTGCCGATGGTGTACGTGTAGCCCGTGCCCGACGAGCCGTCGTCGCAGCGCACGGTGACCATCACGGTCTCCTGCGTCACGAAGGACTGGATCGCGTCGGTGCGCTTGACCTTGGGCGCAATGTCGATCTGCGCGATTTCTACCTGGTCGATCTTCGCCATCGTGCTCAGCCCGCGTTGCGCGTCACGTCGGCCGGCAGGTCGGCGCCGTGGAATTTCTTGTAGATGGTGTTGAGCTCGCCGCTCTTGAGCTGCGCCTTCACGAACTCGTCGAGCTTTGCCTTCAGGCGCGGCTCGTTCTTGCGCATGCCGATGGCCAGCATGTTGACCTTCATCGTGAACTTCGGCTCCATCTGCTTGGCAGGGTTCTTCTCGTTGATGGTCTTCAAGAGCGGCGGCGCGGTCGCGAAGATGTCGGCCTGTCCGCTCACCACGGCGGTGATGGAGGTGGCGTCGTCGTCGAAGCGCACGATCTGCGCGCCGGCCGGCAGGATCTTCGTCACTTCCTGGTCGTTGGTGGTGCCGCGCGTGGCAATCACTTTCTTGCCCGCCAGGTCGGCCGGGCCGGTGATGCTCATGCTCTTGGGCGCGCCCACCACGGCCAGGATGGCGGCATAGGGCACAGAGAAGTCGACGACCTTCTCGCGCTCCGGCGTGACCGACATGCTGGAGATCACGATGTCGGCCTTGTCGGTCTGCAGGAAGGGAATGCGGTTGGCGCCGGTGGTGGGCACGATCTCCAGCTCGAGGCCCAGGCTCTTGGCCAGCAGGCGCGCGGTCTCGACGTCGGAGCCGGTGGCGTTGAGCTTCTCGTCCTTCAGGCCGTAGGGCGGCACTGCGAGGTCGATGGCCACGCGGATCTTCTTGGCGGCGGTGATGGTGTCGAGCTGGTCGGCGTGCGCCGATGCGCTTGCGAAGGCCAGCGGCAGTGCCAGCACGAGCGCGGACAGCAGCGCGCCGCGGCGCTTGAACGAGAGGGAAGAAGTCATCGAAGGTCTCCTGGAGTTGTCTGAAAAGAAAATCAAAGCCCGGTGCCGATGAACTGGCGCAGCTCGGGCGTCTGCGGGTCGCTGAGGATGCCGGCGTCGCCTTCCTCCCACACCAGCCCCTGGTGCATGTAGATGACCTTGTCGGCCACGCCGCGCGCGAACGCCATCTCGTGCGTGACGAGGATCATGGTCATGCCCTCGGCAGCGAGCTTTTCCATCACCTTGAGCACTTCGCCGGTGAGCTGCGGGTCGAGCGCGGAAGTCACTTCGTCGAACAGCATCAGCTGAGGCTTCATCGCGAGCGATCGCGCGATGGCCACGCGTTGCTGCTGGCCGCCCGAGAGCTGCTCCGGGTAGGCGTCGGCCTTCTCGGCCAGGCCCACGCGTTCGAGCACTTCCATGGCGATGGCGCCGGCTTCCGATGCGCTCATCTTCTTCACCGACTGCGGCGCGAGCGTGATGTTCTGCTTCACCGTGAGGTGCGGGAACAGGTTGTAGCTCTGGAACACGATGCCCACGTCCTTGCGCAGGTCGCGCAGGTTCAGCGCCGGGTCGTGCACCGCGTGGCCGCAGCACTGGATGGTGCCGCTGTCGATGGTCTCCAGCCGGTCGATGCAGCGCAGCGCGGTGCTCTTGCCCGAGCCGCTCTGGCCGATGATGGCGACCACCTGCCCGCGCGTCACCGAAAACGACACGCCCTTGAGCACATGCAGCTTGCCGAAGTGCTTGTGGACGTCGTTGAGTTCAACCACGGGCTGCATTGAGCTTCCTTTCAAGGGCGCGACTCCATCGCGACAGCGGATAACAAAGAATGAAATACAGGACCACCGCGCACCCGAAATACAGGAAGGGCTGGAACGTCGAGTTGTTCAGCACCTTGGCGTTGTAGGAAAGCTCGGCATAGCCGACCACCAGCGACGCGATCGACGTGTTCTTGATGATCTGCACCAGGAAGCCCACTGTGGGCGGCGTCGCGATGCGCAGCGCCTGCGGCAGGATCACGCGGCGCATGCGCTCCCAGCGGGTGAGCGCCAGGCACTCGGCCGCCTCCCACTGGCTGCGCGGCACGGACTGGATGCAGCCGCGCCAGATCTCGCCCAGGAAGGCGCTCGCATAGATGGTGATGGCCAGAGCTGCCGCGACGATCGCCGGCACCGAGCCGATGCCCGCGATGTTGGGTCCGAAGAAGCACACACCCATGAGCACCAGCAGCGGCGTGCCCTGGATGACCTGGATGTAGCCCGCCGCAATGCGCCGCACCGCCTTCACCGGCGACACGCGCGCCAGCGCCACCGCCAGCCCGATGAGCCCGCCGCCCACGAACGCAAGCGCCGAGAGCTGTACCGTGCCCCACGCGCCCATCAACAAAAAGCCGAAGTGATCGATTGGCATGAAGGTCATGTCGAAACCTCTTTTGCCCGCCTCACAGCGGCGTGCCCAGCTTGCGCCGGCGCGGGAAGATCAGCATGCCCAGCAGCCAGAAGCCCAGGCGCATGGCGTACGACAGCGCCAGGTACACCACCCACAGCACGATGAAGATCTCGAAGTTGCGGAAGGTGTCCGACTGGATGCGGTTGGCCACGCCGAAGAGCTCTTCCGCGCCGATCGACGACATGATGCTGGAGGCCAGCATCAGCAGCACGAACTGGCTGGCGAGCGCCGGATACACGCGCTCCACCGCGGGCCGCAGGATCACGTGCCAGAACACCTGCAGCTTCGACAGGCCCAGGCATTGCGCCGCCTCGAGCTGGCCCTTGTGGATCGACTCGATGCCCGCGCGGATGATCTCGCAGCTGTAGGCGCCGATGTTCACCACCAGCGCCAGCACCGCGCCCACCATGATCGGCATCGTCACGCCGGCGCTGGAGAGGCCGAAGATGAGGAAGTAGCTCTGGATCAGCAGCGGTGTGTTGCGGATGGCTTCCACGTAGCCGCCCGTCAGGCGTCGCAGCCAGCCGTGGCGGCTGTTGCGCCCCAGTGCGCAGACCGTGCCCAGCGCAAAGCCCAGCACCGTCGCGATGAAGGACAGCTGCACGGTGGTCCACGCGCCTTCGAGCAGCAGCGGCCACTGCTCGAGCACGGGCATGAAGTCGAACTGGTAGTTCAATGCGTTGGGCTCCGGAAGTCCAATGGAAGAAAGCAGGGAAGGGTGCCGCTCACGCAGCGCGAGCAATACTGGCGAGCGGCAGGCACGAAGGGCCGAGCGGTTCGAAGGCCTTGTAGGTCAGGATGAATTCGCGATGTCCCAGCGCCTCGGACTTGGTGGCCGCGCCGTCGGCAACGCTGCGCACAGCGTCGAAGATCTCCTGGCCCACCTCCTGCAGCGTGCCGCGCCCTTCGAGGATGCGGCCGGCATCGACGTCCATGTCCTCGCCGAGCTGGCGGTAGGTGTCGGGGTTGGCGCAGACCTTGATGACGGGCGACACGGCAGAGCCCACCACAGAGCCGCGGCCCGTGGTGAACAGGATGAGGTGCGCGCCGCAGGCGATGAGTTCGACGATCTCTGCGTTGTCGCTGATGTTCGGAAAGCCGAAGCGCGGCTCGCCGTCGGGCACCACATCGAGCAGGTAGAGGCCGCCCTGCGGCGGAACGTCGCCCGGCTTCACGATGCCGTTGATGGGCGAGGCGCCGCTCTTCGCATATGCGCCCAGCGATTTTTCCTCGATGGTCGAGAGCCCGCCGTCGGCGTTGCCGGGCGCGAAGCTGCCGTGGCCCATGGTGCTGTAGTAGCGCGCGGCCTTGTTCACGCATTCGACGATGGCCTCGCCGAGCTCCGGCGTGGCGGCGCGGCGCTGCATGTGGAACTCGCAGCCGATCAGCTCGCCGGTTTCCTCGAAGATGCAGCGCGCGTCCTGTTCGATCAGCAGGTCGAAGGCGCGGCCCACGGCCGGGTTGGCGGTGATGCCGCTGGTGCCGTCGGAGCCGCCGCAGATGGTGCCCACCACGAGCTCGCTCAGGTCCATGGGCACGCGCTGCTGCTGCGCGAGTTCGGCCAGCGCCCACTGCACCCACTGCGTGCCTTCGCGGATGGTGGTGCGCGTGCCGCCCTTCTGCTGGATGGTGAGCGTGTGCACCGGCCGGCCCGATGCGGCAACGGCCTCTTCGAGCTTGCGCTTGTTCATACTCTCGCAGCCCAGCGAGATCAGCAGCGCCGCGCCCACGTTGGGGTGCGTGGCAATGGCTTGCATCATGCGTTCGGCGTACTCGTTCGGGTAGCAGCCGGGGAAGCCGACGAGATGCACTTCCGATTCACCGTCCTGCTGGCGGAAGTTGAGCGTGATCTCGCGCGCCACGTGATGCGCGCACTCGACGAGGTAGGCCACGACCACGACGTTGCGGATGCCCTTGCGGCCGTCGGCGCGCGGGAATCCGTTGATCTGGAAATTGGGAGCGTTCATGCGGGGAGGGCGTCTCAGGCGTGGCCGACGAAGGTCTCGCCCTCGTCCAGCGTGTAGGTGGGCGTGTAGTCGCTGTCGAGGTTGTGCGTGTGGATGTGCTCGCCGGCCTCTACGGCCAGGCGCAGGCTGCCGATGACGGCGCCGTACTTCAGCACCTTCTCGCCGGCCGCAATGGCATGGCGCGCGAGCTTGTGGCCCAGGCCGATTTCTTTCGGCAGGGTCACGGCACCGTCTTCGAGCTGCACGGACGTGCCGGCGGCAAGGCGGGTGCAGGCGATCAGGCAGTTGTCGCCGGGCGAGAGCAGCACCAGCCGGGCGTCGATGGATTGCGGGTTCGACATCCGGCGCTCAGAACTTGCGGTACTTCAGGTAGGCCTCTTGCGGGTCGGTGCCCGCGAGGATGGCGGTGCGCACGAGGTTCTCGCGGCCCATCATGTGTTCGGCCTCGGTAACGATGGCTTCGGCCTGCGCGAGCGGCAGGCAGATCACGCCATCGGTGTCGGCCAGCAGCAGGTCGCCGGGGTTCACCGTGACGTCGCCGATGCGCACCGGCACGTCCATCGCGTCTGGCAGCCAGTAGCCGACGATGTCGCGCGGCGTGAAGTAGCGGTGCCACACCTGGAAGCCCTGCTGCAGGATGAATTCGGCGTCGCGCACGCCGCCATCGGCGATCACGCCCAGCACGCCCTTGCGGCCCAGCGTCTCGGCCGAGAGCTCGCCCATGTGCGACACCGTCGAGTCGTTCGGCTGGATCACGGCGATGTGGCCGGGCTTGGCGCGCGAGAGAAAACCGGTCCACGCCATCAGCGTCTCGTGCGGATCGGCCGTCGGGTCGACGCGGCCGTTCACCGTGAAGGCCGGCCCGCACATCTTCTGGCCGGCGATCAGCGGGCGCAGCGTGGGCGGCAGCGTGAAGTCGCGCAGGCCCGCGGCGCGCATCACGTCGTGGAGGATGCCCGTGTAGCAGGCTTGCAGTCGGGTGAGCAGCGAGGAGGGTGCTTGGGCCATGGGTGAATCTCGTTTTCTTAGGTAAAACTACTTTTCACAGATGAGGTTAGCAGCAGGCCTTCGAATGGAAGCTGGGGTTTGCGCCAATTCAAGGGTATTTACCAATGATTGAGTGACCGATCCCGGGTTTTTGAGGGGATGCAAGGGCTTGCGGGTCGCGTATATTTGATTTCATCAGTGAAATTTATATTTCACATATGCGCCGGCACTCACTCAAAGGACATCGCCAATGACTTCTCGCGTTCAGGGAAAGAACATCCTCGTCACCGCTGCCGGCAAGGGCATCGGCCGCGCCAGCGCACTGGCGCTGGCGCGCGAAGGCGCCGCCGTATGGGCCACCGACGTGGACGAAGCCGCGCTGGCCGAACTCGCAGCGCTGGCCCGCGAAGAAGGCCTGTCGGGCCTGAAGACCGCCACGCTCAACGTGCGCGACAGCGCCGCGCTGCAGGCCTTCGCGCAGACCGCGGGGCGGCTCGACGTGCTCTTCAACTGCGCCGGCTTCGTGCACAGCGGCAACATCCTGGCCTGCGAGGAGGCCGACTGGGACTTCAGCATGGACCTCAATGTGAAGTCGATGTACTGCACCATCCGCACCTTCCTGCCGGCGATGCTGGAGCGCGGCGGCTCGATCATCAACATGGCCTCGGCCGCGTCGAGCGTGAAGGGCGTGCCGAACCGCTTCGTCTATGGCGCCTCGAAGGCCGCGGTCATCGGGCTGACCAAGGCGGTGGCCGCCGACTTCATCCAGCAGGGCGTGCGCTGCAATGCCATCTGCCCGGGCACGGTCGAATCGCCCTCGCTGCGCGACCGGATCGCGGCCCAGGCCGAGCAGGCCGGCGCCGACGAAGCCGCGGTGCGCGCCGCCTTCGTGGCGCGCCAGCCGCTCGGGCGCGTCGGCAAACCGGAAGAAATTGCTGCGCTGGTGGTGTACCTGGCTTCCGACGAATCGGCCTTCACCACCGGCGCGATCCATATGATCGACGGTGGATGGTCGAATTGAGCAGGGAACAATGAAGCAAGCACCAGCGCCGGAAGAACTACAAAGTCAGGACGAGGCCGCGCCCGAAGGGGAGGGCGCGCTGCGCTATGCCGCGCCGGCGCTCGAGAAGGGGCTGGACATCCTGGAGGCGCTGGCCGACAGCGCCACCGGCTACACGCTGAACGAGCTGGCGCAGAAGGTCGGGCGCAAGGTCAGTGAGATCTTTCGCATGGCGGTGACGCTGCAGCGGCGCGGCTATGTGCAGGTCGACGAGAACGACCGCTACACGCTCACACTGCGCATGTTCGAACTGGCGCATCGCCAGCAGCCGCTCAAGAGCCTGGTGAGTGCGGCGCTGCCGCTGCTGCGCGAGCTGGCCAACCGGGCGCGCCAGTCGTGCCACCTCACCATGTACCAGGGCGGGCGCGTGGTCGTCATCGCGCAGGTCGAGAGCCCCGAGCGCTGGTCGTTCGGGCTCAAGGTGGGGGTGGTGATGGGGCTGACGGATACGTCGTCAGGCCACGTGCTGCTGGCCTTCCGCGACGAGATCGACCGCGCCCGCATGCTGCGCGCCCACATCGGCGTGGAGGGCGAGCTCGACATGGACCCGGGCGAGCTCTTCGCCATCCTGCAGGAGGTGCGCGAGCGCGGCTACTCGGCCATGCCGAGCAAGCAGACGCGCGGCATCACCAACATCGCGTTCCCGGTGATGGGCGCAGCCGACCACGTGATCGCGTCGATCAACGTGCCGTACATCGAGCGCATCGACCAGAAGTCGGCGCCGGACGTGGTGCAGGTGCGCGGCATCGTCGGCAACATCTCCGCGCGCCTGTCGGCGCTGATGGGGGCCAGCGGCTACAACGACAACGAGTAGCGCCGGCTCGCTCGCTCAGTTAGCTTCGGGCGAGTCGTCGAGCGACGGCATTTCGCTCTTGTGCGCGGCGATGTCGCGCACGTTCTTCTGCACGGCCACAGCGCCGAACAGGCTCAGCAGGAAGGCCATGGCGTAGAAGCCCTTTTCGCTCGCGGCCAGCGTGGCGTTGAAGAGGCCGACGGCGAGCAGCGCCACCGACAGCAGCAGCGAGATCCAGCACAGGCCGTAGTAGATGCCGGTGACGGCGGTGCCTTCGAGGCGGTCGCGCACGGTCTTCTGCAGCGACACGGCGGCGAACAGGCCGTACATCAGGATGGTGAAGTAGTAGCCCTTCTCGTTGAGCTGCATGGAGGCGTTCCACAGCCCGATCAGGTAGACGATGGCGCCGATGAGCAGCGCGGCCCAGGATGCGGCGACGAATGCCGCGGTCGGTTTCTGGAATTTGACGGCCATGAAGTCCTCCTCGTGTGGTTGGTGCGCGATTATGGTGTGGGGCGCCGATGGCATGATCCGCGGCAGGCCGCCGGATTGCACGGCAAGCAGTCGAGCAGAGCGGCCGTCAATCAACGGAGGAGTTTTTCCATGTCATCCGACCCCGTCGGCCAGCCGTCTCTCGTTCGCACCGGCGCCAAGGCCGGCTTGTCTTTCGCCGGTTCCGTGATCAAGGGCGGCCTGCTCGGCGTCATCCTGGGCGGCGGCGTTTTCTTCTTCTATCTGAGCCAGTTGCAGGGGCCGGGCAATACGGCCGCGCGCGCCGGTGGAGCCGGCGCCATCGTCGCGCTCATCACCTCGCCGCCGCTGCTGGTAGCGGTCTTGCTGCTGCTGTTCGTGGTCGTCTACGTGATGCTGGGCGTGCAGCAAGGGCGCGCGCGTGCGATGCAGCATCTGGTCGCGGCGCGTGGCGAGGCCGTGTCGCAGAGGCTCGGTGGCGCGATTGCCGGGCGCATCGAAGCGATGCCGCGCGCCCACGGCACTCTGCAGCGCGCGGCCGACTGGCTGTCGGTCGATGCCTTGAGCAAGCAGCTCGCGCCGGTGCTGGGTGAAGGCAAGGCGGTGCGTTCGGTGGTGGGCTTCGTGCTCAACCGGCTACCGCTGAGCGAGATGCTGGCCGAATGGCAGCAAAGTCGCGCGGAGCATGGCGAGCCGGTGGCAGGCGAGGGCGCTGTGCAAGACCCGGCGCTGCGCGCGCTGCTCACGCGCCGCATCCACGAGACGCTGCAGGATATGGCGACGCCTTCGCGCAAGCCGCTGTACGTCGCGCTGGGCGTGCACGCGGCCCTGCTGGGCGTCGGGCTCTGGCTGGTGAACTGACTGAAGAGGCGTGGCGCTCAGAGCGCCAGCATCAGCTTCAGGTTCTGCACCGCGGCGCCGCTGGCGCCCTTGCCAAGGTTGTCGAGGCGGGCGATCACCACGGCGTGGCGATGGTCCTCGTTGGGGAACACGCGGATCTCGAGCTCGTTGGTGTCGTTGAGCGCCAGCGCTTCGAGCTTGCCGTCCTCGGTGGGCGGCAGCACCTTCACGAATTTCTCGGGTGTGTTGC
Source organism: Variovorax sp. F042 (assembly GCF_057814215.1). NCBI lineage: Bacteria > Pseudomonadati > Pseudomonadota > Betaproteobacteria > Burkholderiales > Comamonadaceae > Variovorax > Variovorax sp. F042. The sequence continues at coordinate 20,923 of NZ_JBVASX010000006.1, read as the reverse complement.
TGCGCGCGTAGTGCGCGGCCAGCGCATCTTGCAGGTCGCCGGCCTTCGGCTTGCCGGGCAGCAGGTCGAGATGCAGCGGCAACTGCACCAGCATGCCTTGCTTGAAGTTGCCCACCGACGGAATGAAGACCGGCCGGCGGGTGAGGCCGGTGTAGGTCATGATTTCGGGGATGTGCTTGTGCTTCAGGCCCAGCGCGTAGATCTCGTACGGCGGCGCTTCACCTTTTTCGTAGGCCTCGATCATGGTCCGGCCGCCGCCCGAATAACCGCTCACGGAGGGCAGCGAAACGGGGAAGTCGACCGGCAGGATGCCCGCGTCGACCAGCGGGCGCACCATGGCGATGGCGCCGGTGGCGTAGCAGCCGGGGTTGCCGACGCGCTCGGCCTTGGCCACGGCCTGCCAGTGGCCTTCGGTGAGTTCGGGGAAGCCGAACACCCAGCCGGGAGCGATGCGGTGCGCCGTGGAGGCGTCGATGATCTTGGGCTTCTTGCCGGGCAACTGGTCGATCAGCGCGACCGATTCGCGCGCCGCGTCGTCGTGCAGGCACAGCACCACCAGGTCGACGCCCGCCATCAGTTCGCGCTTGGCGTTCACGTCTTTTCGCAGCTCGGGCGCGATGCTCACGAGCTCGATCTGCGGCATCGCCTGGAGCCGTTCGCGAATCTGCAGGCCGGTGGTGCCGGCTTCGCCGTCGATGAAAACCTTGGCCATGATGGAGGGTGCCCCGGGTAACTAGAAGAAAGTACGTATTGCCCGCAACCCCACGTACAGTATTGGTGCGGCGCACCATGATACAGTCCGCGGTTGTTCGCCGCCCCCGGCCGTCAGGCCGCCGTCGCCCGCGAGCAACAGAGCAGAAACACTCTCACCCAGATCTCCCGTTCTCAACCTCCTCCTTCCGAGAGACATCCCTCATGAAGATTCACGAGTACCAAGGCAAGGAAATCCTTGCCAAGTTCGGCGTGCCGGTGCCGCGCGGCATCCCGGCCTATACGGTTCAGGAGGCGGTGGAAGCCGCCCAGAAACTTGGAGGCCCGGTCTGGGTCGTCAAGGCCCAGATCCACGCGGGTGGCCGCGGCAAGGGCGGTGGCGTCAAGGTCGCCAAGTCCATCGAAGATGTCAAGAAGCTCGCCGGCGAAATCCTCGGCATGCAGCTCAAGACGCACCAGACCGGCCCCGAAGGCCAGAAGGTCCGCCGCCTCTACATCGAAGACGGCGCCGACATCAACAAGGAATACTACGTCTCGGCCGTGACCGACCGCGCCACCCAGAAGGTGGCCTTCATCGCTTCGAGCGAAGGCGGCATGGACATCGAGGAAGTGGCTCACTCCTCGCCCGAGAAGATCATCACGGTGTTCGCAGACCCCGAAAAGGGCCTGACCGACGAACAGGCCAAGCAGATCGCCGACGGCATCGGCATGCCGGCCGATTCGACCGCCCAGACGGTCGACATCCTGAAGAAGCTCTACACCTGCTACATGGAGACGGACGCCTCGCTGGTCGAGATCAACCCGCTCAACCGTGACAGCAAGGGCAACGTCATGGCGCTGGACGCCAAGTTCAACTTCGACAGCAACGCGCTGTTCCGCCACCCCGAAATCGTGGCCCTGCGCGACCTCGACGAAGAAGACGCAGCCGAAGTCGAAGCCTCCAAGTTCGACCTCGCCTACATCTCGCTGGACGGCAACATCGGCTGCCTGGTGAACGGTGCCGGCCTGGCCATGGCCACCATGGACACCATCAAGCTGTTCGGCGGCGAGCCGGCCAACTTCCTGGACGTGGGCGGCGGTGCCACCCCCGAGAAGGTCACGGAAGCCTTCAAGATCATGCTGAAGAACAAGAACGTCGAGGCCATCCTCGTCAACATCTTCGGCGGCATCATGAAGTGCGACACCATCGCCACCGGCGTGATCGCAGCCTGCAAGGCCGTGAACCTGCAAGTGCCGCTGGTCGTGCGCATGAAGGGCACCAACGAAGTCGAAGGCAAGAAGCTGCTGGCCGATTCGGGCCTGCCGATCATCAGCGCCGACACCATGGCGGAAGCGGCCCAGAAGGTCGTGGCAGCAGTCAAGAAGGCCTAAGGAACAAGTCATGTCGATCTACATCAACAAAGACACCAAAGTCATCACGCAAGGCATCACCGGCAAGACCGGCCAGTTCCACACCGAGAAGTGCCAGGAATACGCGAACGGCAAGAACGCCTTCGTGGCGGGCGTGAACCCGAAGAAGGCCGGCGAGTCGATCTTCAACATCCCGATCTTCGGTTCGGTGAAGGAAGCTGCTTCGCAGACCGGCGCCACGGTGTCGGTGATCTACGTGCCGCCGGCAGGCGCCGCGGCCGCCATCTGGGAAGCCGTCGAAGCCGACCTGGACCTGGCGATCTGCATCACCGAAGGCATCCCGGTTCGCGACATGCTCGAAGTGCGCAACAAGATGAAGGCCAAGGAAGCGGCCGGCGGCAAGAAGACCCTGCTGCTGGGCCCGAACTGCCCCGGCCTGATCACGCCCGACGAAATCAAGATCGGCATCATGCCCGGCCACATCCACCGCAAGGGCCGCATCGGCGTGGTCTCGCGCTCGGGCACGCTGACGTACGAAGCCGTGGCTCAACTGACCGAAATCGGCCTGGGCCAATCGTCGGCAGTCGGCATTGGCGGCGACCCGATCAATGGTCTGAAGCACATCGACGTGATGAAGGCCTTCAACGACGACCCGGACACCGACGCCGTCATCATGATCGGCGAAATCGGCGGCCCGGACGAGGCTGACGCAGCCCGCTGGTGCAAGGAACACATGAAGAAGCCGGTCGTCGGCTTCATCGCCGGTGTCACCGCCCCTCCCGGCAAGCGCATGGGCCACGCCGGCGCGCTGATCTCGGGCGGCGCCGACACGGCTGATGCCAAGCTTGCCATCATGGAAGAATGCGGCTTCACCGTGACGCGCAACTTCTCGGAACTGGCCAAGCTGCTCAAGGCGCAGCTCTAAAACGGAAAACGGCAGCAACATGCCGTAGGACCACGCAGAAACAAAGAAGCGCCCGCACTGGATTGCGGGCGCTTTTTTCAATAAAACACAGTGGGATCAGAGACATGGAAATTCTTCAAAGCACAGACTTCTGGTTAGGTCTGCTCAAGATCGTCTGGATCAACATCATCCTGTCGGGAGACAACGCGGTGGTGATTGCCATGGCGGCGCGTTCGTTGCCGCCCGCGCAGCAGAAAAAGGCCGTGCTCTTCGGCTCCGGCGCGGCCGTGGTGCTGCGTATCGTGCTCACGGTGGTGGCGGCCAAGCTGCTCGCCCTGCCTTACCTGCAGATCATCGGCGGCCTGCTGCTGCTGTGGATCGGCCTGCAGCTGCTGAGCGAGGACGACGAGGGCGAGGGCGAATCCAAGGAATACGGCAGCATGATGGCCGCCGTGCGCACCATCCTGCTGGCTGACCTGGTGATGAGCCTGGACAACGTGATTGCCGTCGCGGCCGCCGCGCAGGGCAGCATGGTCCTGCTGGTCCTCGGCTTGGCAATCAGCATCCCCTTGGTGATTTTCGGCAGCACGCTCATGATCAAGCTCATGGAACGTTTCCCGATCATCGTCATGCTGGGCGCCGCGCTGATCGGCTGGGTCGGCGGCGAAACCATCGTGCAGGACGCGGTGCTGCGCGACACGCTGGCGGCCAACCCCTGGTTGCACTACGCGGCGGCTGCTGCTGGTGCGTTGCTTGTCGTGGCCGGTGGCCGCTTGCTGCAACGGCGCGCACGCGCCGCTGCGCACTGAGTTTTCGAGAAGTCGGCACTGACAAACCATGGCGAGTGTCGGCGTTTCCCTGTTCTCCACCCGCCCTCCGCTGACCTGGGAATTCGCCGCCCTGACTGACGTCGGGCGGACGCGGGCCCATAACGAGGACGCCGTGCACGTGGACTCCGCCCTGGGATTGGCCTTGCTGGCCGACGGCATGGGCGGCTACAAGGGCGGCGAAGTGGCGAGCGCGATGGCTGTCTCGCTGATGCATGCCAGCTTCGGCCGGTGGTTCGCCCAGGCCGGAATGCAGGCGCCGACCCGCGTGATCCGGCGGGCGCTGCAGGCGGCTACGGACGAGGCCAACAGCTCGATCCTGCACGCTGGCATGACCAATCACGAACTGCAGGGCATGGGAACGACGCTGGTGCTCGCGGCGTTCCGGCCGCAGCGCGTGCTGGTCGGCCACATCGGCGATTCGCGGTGCTACCGGGTGCGCAACAACAAGCTGGAGCTGCTCACCCGCGACCACTCGCTGCGCCAGCAGCAGCTCGACGCCGGCGCCATCACCGCCGAGGAAGCCCTGAATTCGCCCACCCGCAACCTTGTGACGCGCGCCGTGGGCGTGGAGGCCCAAGTCTTGCTGGAAATGCACGAACACAGCGCAAGACCGGGCGATCTCTATATGCTTTGCTCCGACGGGCTCAGCGAGATGGTTTCGGATGAGCAGCTTTTCACGCTTCTAGGACACGATGTCGGGCTTCAGAAAAAAGCATCACTTTTGGTTTCAATTGCCAATGACAATGGTGGACGGGACAACATATCGGTTGTCCTTGCCAGCGCGAGCGTTGCAGAAGCGCCTCGCACGGCCAAGTAGCAGGCCCTGGCGGCAATCCGCCAATGTGCTTGCCGTCATTCAAGCTCTGGATTCGGGGAGTCGGCAATGCCGAAGATGATCATCTCGGTCGATGGCGTTGTCATCGGGCAAGTGGCGCTTGCCAAGGAACGCACGACGCTGGGACGCCGTGCCTACAACGACATCGTGATCGACAATCTGGCGGTCAGCGGCGAGCATGCCGTGCTGCACATGAGCGGTGGCGAAGTCGAAATTGAAGATCTCAACAGCACCAACGGCACCTACGTCAATGCGCTCGCCATCCAGAGGCAGGCGCTCAAGGACAACGATGTCATCGAGGTCGGGGGCTGCCGCATCCATTTCCGCGCGCGCAGCAATCTGCCCATCGGCACCGGCGCGGTTCGCTCCCCGTCGGCCGAGTACCCCTCGGGGTCCATGCCTTTGTCGTCGGCGCCAACGGAATCCGGTGCCTTGGTCGAGCTCGGCATTCCGGTGCTGCGCGTGCTCTCCGGTGCCAACGAGGGGCAGGACGTGGCCCTGCAGAAGGTCGTCACCACCATCGGCAAGCCCGGTGTCGCGGTGGCTGTGGTCACGCGCCGCCGGCAGGGCTACGTGGCAGCGGGCGTCGAAGGCAACGTCACGCTCAACGGCCTGCAACTCGGCGCCGAGGCGGTTGCGCTGCAGGAGCGCGACGTGCTCGAGTTGGGCGGCGCCACGCGCATGCAGTTCGTGCGCATCTAAGCCGTTTTCCCTTTCGTTTTCCCTTTCGGCCTGCCGCGGCAACGTCCGCACGGACGCCGCGCCGTGAGGGAACTGCGGCGGCACTGGCCGCGCATCGCCATCACCTTGCTGCCTGTGCTGCTGGCGCTGGCGCACGCCACCGGCGCCTGGCCGCTGACCGCGATCGAGCGCCTTGACCGGCTGATCTACGACATCCGCCTGCGCGCCACCATGCCGGGCACACCCGATGCGCGGGTGGTGATCGTCGACGTCGACGACGCCAGCCTGGCGCGCCAGGGCCAATGGCCCTGGGCGCGCGACAAGATCGCCCGCCTCACCACGGAGCTGATGACCCGCCAGCAGGCGGCCGTGCTCGGCTTCGACGTCATGTTTCTGGAACCGGACCGCAGTTCGGGCCTCGACAGGTTGCGAAAGATGGCGAGCGGGCCTCTGGGCAGCGTGCCGGGCCTGTCCGCCGAGGTCGAGCGACTGGCGCCCACCCTCGACCACGACGCCACCTTTGCCGCGGCGCTGAGCGGCCGGCGCGTGGCGCTGGGCTACTACTTCACGCGGACCGAAGCGCCGAGTGCCAAGGGACGGCTGCCTGCTGCCCCCTTGCTGCCAGCCGGGGCCTTCCCCTCGGGCGGGATCTACGCAACGACCTGGAACGGCTTCGGCGCCAGCCTGCCCGCGCTGGCGCAGGCCGCGCCGATGGCGGGTTTCCTGAATACGCTGGTCGGTGCCAACGGCGATGGTGTCATTCGCAGCGTGCCGCTCATCGCCCGCTACGAGGGCGACAAGGCGCAGCCGGGCTACTACGAGTCGCTGGGGCTCGCCGTCTACCGCCTCGCGAACGGATCGCCGTCCGTACAGCCGGCCTTTGCGCCCGGAGGAGGCGCCACGCCGCAGCTCGAATCGCTGAGAGTGGGCCGCCTGCGCATTCCGGTCGACGGGACGGGCAGCATGCAGGTGCCGTTTCGCGGCCCTGGCGGCGCGGACGGCGGATCGTTCCGCTATGTGCCCGCCGCCGACGTGCTCGAAGGCCGGCTGGGGCCGGGCGAGCTGAAGGACAAGATCGTGCTGCTGGGCGCCACGGCCCCGGGGCTGCAGGATCTGCGTGCCACACCCGTCGAGGCTGCGTTCCCGGGGGTGGAGGTGCATGCCAACGTCGTCTCCGCCCTGCTCGACCATCGCCTGCTCAGCGTGCCCGACTACGCGGTGGGCTATGAGGTGCTGCTTGTCGCGGTGACGGGGCTCGTGCTGGCCTTCGGACTGTCGTTGCTGTCGGCGCCTCGCGCCCTGCTGCTGGCCGCGGGGGCGATCGCCGCGCTGATCGGTCTCAACACCTGGCTGTACGTGAGCCACAGCCTCGTGCTGCCGCTGGCGTCGACGCTGGCGATGACGGCGCTGGCCTTCGTGTTCAACATGAGCTGGGGCTACTTCGTCGAATCGCGCGCGCGGCGCGGCCTGGTGCGACTCTTCGGCACCTACGTGCCGCCACAGCTCGTCAACGAAATGATGGAGCACCCCGGCCGCTACAGCATGCGCGCCGAGAGCAAGCCCATGACCGTGATGTTCTGCGACATGCGCGACTTCACCCGCCTGTCGGAGCAGATGGCGCCGGCCGAGCTGCAGGCCTTTCTCAACACCGTCTTCAGCCGGCTCACCAACGTGATCAGCGCGCACCGCGGCACCATCGACAAGTACATGGGCGACTGTGTCATGGCCTTCTGGGGGGCGCCCATCGACACACCCGACCACGCCACGCTCGCCGTACGGGCTGCGCTCGACATGGCCGACGCCGTGCACGACATCAACCACATCCACCGCGCCAGCGGCCGGCCCGAGATCAGCGTGGGCATCGGCATCAACAGCGGCCTGATGAGCGTGGGCGACATGGGCTCGGCAGCGCGCCGCAGCTATACCGTGGTCGGCGACGCGGTCAACCTCGCATCCCGCCTCGAGGGCCTGAGCGGACACTACGGCGTGCAAGTCGTGGCCAGCGGCGCGACATGCGAGCTGGCGCCCGGCTACATCTGGCAGGAACTCGACAGCGTTCGCGTCAAGGGAAAGGCACAGGCCGTTGCCGTTTTTACGCCGCTGGCCGTGCGCACGCCCGAGGCGGTGGCGCAGACCCGGCAACTGCTCGGCCGCTGGAGCGAAGTGCTCGCGGCCTACCGACGGCAGGACTGGGCGATGGGCCGAAACTTGCTGGCCCCCCTGCTCGCCGCGGATGCCAAAAAAGTCCTTTACCAGCTCTATGCCCAGCGTTTAGCCTCGATGGCGTTGCGACCACAAGACCCTGATTGGGATGGCGCGACCCGGTTCGAAACCAAATGACGACAGACACACACAAGGGGTCTCTCACAATGCAGGTTCGTGTGCTGGGTTGCTCGGGCGCCATCGCCAAAGACTGCCGCACTACCTCTTTCCTGGTCGACACGGACCTGCTCGTCGATGCGGGCACGGGCGTCGGAGATCTCACGCTCGAAGAGATGGTCCGCATCGACGATGTCGTGCTCACCCACAGCCACCTCGACCACATCGCCGCGCTCCCCTTGATGCTCGACGCCGTAGGCAGCCGCCGCAAGCGGCCACTGCGCGTGCATGCGCTGAGGGCCACCATCGATGCGCTGCGGGCGCATGTGTTCAACAACGTCATCTGGCCGGATTTCGAGAGTATTCCCAGCGTCGAGGCGCCATTCGTGAGCTTTCACGTCATCGCGGTCGGTCAGATGCTGCCGCTGGGTAGCCGTGAGCCCAAGCTGGTCGAGGTGCTGCCTGCGGTTCATACCGTGCCGGCGTGCGGCTTTGCCGTAAGACGGGCCGAAGGCGGCGCCCACTGGGTGTTCAGCGGGGATACCGAGCGCAACGCGCCTTTCTGGGAGCGTGTGAATGCGATCGATGTGGCGATGCTGGTGATTGAAACGGCTTTCAGCAGCCGTGAGCAGGCCCTGGCCGAGCGGAGCCTTCACCTGTCGCCGGCAGTGCTGGCCGATGAGTTGGCGCACATCGGGCCGGGGAAGCAGTACCCGATCTACATCACCCACACCAAGCCCACCGAAACCGACGAGATCATGAGCCAGATCGAGGCACTGATGGACGAGCAGGTAGCGGGGTTGGCGCAGCGGGACATACGCTGGTTGAAGGCGGATGGGATCCTGACTTGCTGATGCGGGGTGATGCGCTGGCATGACAAATTTGTCACCAAACGTGGCGTCTTGAAGCAACTTGTGTCACACGACGTAACGACAATGTGATCAAAGTTGACGTGTTCGGTCAGCAGGAGGCTCTGGGGGCGGGTGGCACAGATGCTGCGGAAGGTACCTCGCTCCGGGCAGGTTCCCGGGCGTAACAACCAACCAACCTGGAGTTAGTGAATGAACCGTCGTACCATCGCACGCAATGTGCAAAAGGGTTTCACCCTTATCGAATTGATGATCGTTGTGGCGATCATTGGTATCTTGGCTGCCGTGGCTCTGCCGGCTTATCAAGACTACACAGTTCGCGCAAGGATCACTGAAGGTCTGAATTTGGCCGAGTCCGCGAAGCAAGCAGTTGCGACCGATGGCGTGACATCGGCTACCGATCTCGCCACTGTGGTCAAGACTTGGAACGAGCAAAATGGCGGTGCGAATGGCACTGGAATCAACAGCAAGTATGTGAGTTCGGTTTCCATGGCTGCTAGCGGTGAGATCACCGTCAACTTCATTCCTGCTTCGGTCGGCATCAAGACCGGTGAAACCGCCCTGGTTCTTGCTCCGTACATCCGTAAGGCTGACAAGACTGCGGTGACTCTCGTAACAGCACAAGGCGATGGCGTCAGTGGTGTTGTGGACTGGGGTTGCGCATCGAAGACGGCGGAATCCGCGTCGGCAGTGGGTATCACTGGCATTACCGCCGGCACTCTGCTCGCCAAGTACGCTCCCCAAGCTTGCCGCTAAGCGCTCTTTCGAGCTCCAAAAAACAGCCGCCTTCGGGCGGCTTTTCTATTTCTCTTTATCTCGTCCCGACACTCCGTCATTTTTTGCGCGTGTAGGCTTTTATGCTGATCAGTACTGATAGTGTAAACGGATGGGCGCTCCATCTTGACGGTGGTGAGCGGCGGCGGCCCCTGCTGCAGAGTCAGATGAGCGGTCGCCAGCGATGTGGCAAGAGATCGTCAATTCGGTTGTTCAGGTGCGTGGGCAAGCGCTCCAGGACGTCCTTGAGGTAGGCATGCGGGTCGTGGCCGCACAGGCGTGCCGACTGCACCAGGCTCATCACGATGGCGGCGCGCTGACCAGCCAGTTCGCTACCGGCGAACAGCCAGGCGTCCCATTGCCCAGGGACGGATTCGATTTTCCAAGTGGTTGTTGTCCACCGGCACGTCGCCGTCGACGAGATTGCGTGTCAGCGCGGTCCAGGCATTCAAGCTGTAGCTCAAGGCCTTGGCCGTCGCCCCGCCGTCGGGGACCCTGGCACGCTCGAGTTGCAGCCACACATGCAGCTCCTCCCACAGCGGCCTGGTCACCGACTCACGCAGGCGTAGACGGTCTTGGCCAGCGAGCTCGCCGAACTGGCGCTCCGCGCGGTAGATCGTCGCGATGCGACGCAGCGCCTCGGACGCCACTTCGCTGGTGCCGGACTTGCCCAGCTCGTGGAAGTGGCGCCTCGCGTGAGCGAGGCATCCTGCGGCGATGCGGTCAGCGTGCGCTGCGACGACGTTGTCGTAGGCCGAGTATTCGTCGCGCACCAGCGTGCCGCTCCAAGGCGCGTGCGCGCCGAAGCCGTCGCTTCCCTGCAGGAAGGCAATGGGGTACTGGGCACCGCGGCCCAGGCAGAACTCGTACACGACGCCCGGCTGCGGATCGAAGGCTCCCCTGGCATAAGCCCAGATGTAGGCCCTCTTCGTCTTGCCCCGGCCTGGGTCCAGCATGGCAACAGGTGTTTCGTCGGCATGCAGCACCCTCGACTGCAGTACGAAGCGCCTCTGGGCGTCGTACAAGGGCTCCAGGGCCGCGCCAGCGCGCCCCGAGGTCTGCGCCAGCGTCGAGCGCGGCGTGTGCACACCAGAGCGTGCGTTGATGGTCTCCAGCCGGTAGTACGGCAGGTGGTCGACGAAGTGGCTGGTCAGCGTGTGCGCGATGAGGCCGGCGGCCATGATGCCGCCGTCGATGATCTGCGGCACGGCCGGCTCCTGGACCAGGCACTGGCAGCAGCGGCAGGCCCACTTGCCGTAGATGTGGCGATGAACGAAGAACTCGGCCGGCACGATATCCAACTGCTCGCTGATGTCTTCGCCCACACGCACCATGGGCCGGCCGCAGTGGGGTGAAGGGCAGTGGGTGTCCGACGGCTCGTGGACATGGTCGAGCCGGCGCAGATGCTCGGGCAGCTTCTGGCGGCGAGGCTTGCGTGGCGGCTTGTCGCCTTCTTCCTGCGCCTGCTTGGCCGGCGACTTGGATTGCAGTTGCTCAAGCTGCGCCTGCAGGCTGGCTTCGTCCTCGGCCATCGTCTCCTCGAACAGGCGCCGCTGTTCGGCGTTCATGGCTTCGGTTCTGGCGTCGAACTTCCACGCCTTCAGGCGCGCCAGCTCGAACATCACCTTCTCCAGCTTGGCGTCCCTGAACTTGATCTCGTGCGCCTGGCGCTCGATCTGCTGGGCCTGCTGCTGGATGTGGGCCAACATCTGCTGCGCCAGCGCGGCAACGGTCTCGGGCGACAGACCACTGAGGTCCGAGGCGTTGAGATCGTGCAGGTGCTGCATGCGCTCATCATGCCGACGGTCACAGGCGCCTGCCATGCGGGGTAGCGCTGTCAACGCTCGCGCGCCGACTTCACAGCCGGGTGATGACGCGCAGGTCCTCCAGACGCTGCCAGGGCAGGCCCAACACCAGGGCGTCAAACTGCTCGCGCGTCAGCGCGAGCGGCGTGCCGGTGGTTGAACCTTGGGCCGGCCACGCGAAGCCGCCGATGTTCAGCCTCCGCGCTGCACACCACACGCCGAAGCCATCGTGCACCAGCAGCTTGATGCGCGTGTGCCGGGCGTTGGCAAACAGGTATCCGTGATGCGCCTGCGCGGCGCCGAAGACCTTCACGACGCTCGCCAGCAGCCGTTCGGCGCCCGCGCGCATATCGATGGGTTCAACAGCCAGCCACACCGCGTCGATGCGAATCAACGCAGGATCTCCCGCATCCAGGCCGCACAGTCAGAGGCCGCATTGATTGGCCAACTCACGGTAATGGTCATGCCTGCGCGGTGCACCTCGGCCCGGATGTCCTGCGGCGTCACAGGAGCCGGCGTAGGCGGCGGAAGCTGCAGGGCAACGAAACCGCAAGCCGAGGGTGGGTCATCGGGCAGCGACTCGGCGTCAAGTGATCGCGTCACGGACCCGGAATCTGCTCCGGTCATATCTCGCCGCTCAGCATCGATGACCCATTTGCGCAGCAAATTGGCAACTCGCCTGATGCCTCGCGCTCGTGGCGCACCGGAGGCAAGCGCCTTCTGGCTGGACGGCCCAAGGGAGGTCGGAAGACGATCGATGGTGGTCGCTCCGCGTCTGACGAGCACGACGATTCGCGTATCAGCATGGCGAACTTCGATCGAAGATCACTGAGGACCAAGTGTGACTCTGCACTCGAATCGAGGGTGTCTAGAGGCAGAGATTCTCGGGTCCTCGGGATTCTCCATTGATGGATGCGCTGGCAACGGCGATGTCGATGTCGATGTCGATGTCGATGTCGATGGAGGGGCGGTCAATTCGTAATGACCTCCCGCCACATGATTCGAGTAGGCGTAGTCGAAGACGGCACCGCCACGTCATAAACTTTGGTCTTCCCATCCGACGTGCGCACAAGAATCTTTATCGCGCCATTTGGTAGTCCTTCTGGCTGCACCCGACTCGCCAGCACATTGCCGATATAGCGACTGCTCAGGTTCGGTATGGCCCCGCCATTGCTGTAATTCAGGAAGTAGAGATTCGAACTCCCGCCTGGCGAGCATGGGTCGCTGGAAGGGATGTTGGTGGTGAAAGCGAGAACACCCTGGAACAACACGGGACTTGTGTAGGCTCTCTCGCCAACCGGCTTCGTCGCGAAATCCAATACCCAGCCTTTCTTGGCCGTGAGATCCAGAGGATTGCTGGTCACATTGATATTCGTGCCTGATGCAGTTGCCGTCTGCTGCACAAGCTGTGTTCGCAGCGGCGTGATCGTCGGGTTCGCAGACTTGTCGTCCAGCAAGCCGTAGAACGATTGCGCCTGCGTTGCATTGGTGTTGGCGCCCGTAGTGCCTGGAATATCGGTCGCACCAAGGTATTGGCCGGTACCAACAAAGACCATACGCTTGTTCTTCACTACACCCAACTCAGGGGTGCCCGTGACGGGCTGAGGGTTGCCGCTGCTATCCACCAGCGTCGCCAGTCGCTTCACATTCCAGTTGGTGGTCGATGCATCTGACAGATCGAAGCGCCAGACGTTGCCAAGCAGATCGCCGCCGTACACATAGTCCGCTGTATCGTCAACGCCGGGATTCGTGAGGAATGCGCTGATTTTTGCCAGTCCGCTGGGGGCCGCGCTCGTTCCGACGCCGGTGCTCAAGTCTTTGATCAAATTGCCCGTTGCAGTGTCCAACACAAAGAGGTGACCTGCGCCATCGCCACCAGTGTCGGAGCCATTGTTGTAGCCCGAGGTCACCAGCGTGACCCAGCCAGCCGCCTTGGTCTTCACATTGAGTGGCGAGCCATAGGTATAGCCGATGTTCTTTGCCACCGCGGCGGCGGTGCTGGCGTTCGGAAACTCCCACATCACCTTGCTCGCCACGGTGGCGTCGGAGGTGGCGGAAGGATCAGTCACGTTCAAGGCGTAGTAGCCTCGTCCGCCCTTGGACAGGCCCCCCGTCAGAACCGTGGCCCAGTTGGCCGCCGGCGGTGTGGGCTGGTGGGCCACGGTATTGCTGAGATCCACGTCGGTGGCGATGGGCGTGCCGTCCACGTAGAAGCGATGCTGGAACAGGGACTGCTGCGTCAGGCCCACCAGCGCGCTGGTCGAGGTGTAGGTGGCGGAAAGATTGGTGTCGAAAAGGCGACCGGGCACATAGGCCCACAACTCACTGCCCGTACCTGCGTCGAAGGCGTGAAGCATGCCGTCGTTGGCGCCCTGATACACAATCTTTGCGCGATTGGCCGCGGCCCCACCCTTGAAGGTGGAGTAACCCGAGTCGGTGTAGCTGGAACGTGGTGCAGGCACATAGATCGGCTCGGCGTTCACGATGTCGCCCAACACATGGGTGCGTGTCCGATACGGCTGCGCGCTGTTGCTGCCGTTGCCTTCGCCCGTACGGTCGCCGCGCAGATACGCGATCACTGCCGTGCTGTCGCTCGGGCCGGGAGGACTGCTCGGCGAATTCAGCCGAGACAGTTGGGTCGTCGAAAGGTCGGTTTTTGTAAAAGGCACGCCGCTGCTGCCATTGAAACTGCCGATATAGCGCGTGCCAAACGTTTTGCTGTCGAGCAGGGACTGGGCCGACCACAGTGGTGTGGTGCCCAATAGTCCGGTGTTCAGATCGATCGCAAAGGCTTGAAGGTCGCCGTACCATGCGCCTGAATTGAAGCTGGAGGCATAGGCCGTGTTGTCGCCCGATTTGACGTTCGGGTTGCTCACCGCCACCGAGGCGCCCGCGCCCGTTCGATTGACGATGTCGTTGAGGATGGAGGCGAGCGCGGTTTGCAGCTTGGCGGGATCCTTCGTATTGAAATACTGCCCGTGGCCGTTGAGTGCGGCGTGCCAGAGGTCATCAATGGCTGTGGCCGAATCCGCCTGCGGCGTGGGCCATGTGCCTGTCCCCGTTGGCGCGGCGGAAAGCGTGCCTTTGGCGCCCAGGCCGATGGTGTAGGTCACCATGTGCTGCCAAGTGGCTGGATCGAACAGATTGGAGGCCACCTTGTTCGCCGAAGAGCCTGTGAGATCGGTGATCCAGTATTTCATTGCCACGTCGGCGAGCGTGTTCGAGGCACTGTTACCGTCGTAGAAAGGGGCGGGGAATTTCTGCCCCGCCACCAGCGGGACTCCCGCGACGGGGTCGTTGACAGCGGTTCCGGTGTCGGAGTCGACATAGACGTTGGCCGGCAAAGTGGGGACTGTCGTGTCCTGATCCCCTGCTGTAGTGATCCCGTTCCCGTTCCAATAGCCGTCCGTCGAGAGGATGGTGTAGTTGGGTGTGCAGGCAAGCGGCACTGTCGTTGTGCGAGAGGTGCTGCTTCCTCCCGGCATGGTGCCCGTTTGAAAGTAGCGGCCGGCGCGGTCCAGTGCCGCAACCAGCGGCGTGCCGCCATTTGGGTTGATGGAATAAACCTTGGAATACCAGGTGCTCTTTTGAGCACTATTGAAATCCGACAGCGAGACAAAGTTGGTTGCGTTCGTATTCTCGTTTGAATTGTTGTCGTTGATTGTTGAAAAGCCAACGCGGGATTTCGCGTCGAGAGCAGAGAAAGCAAGGCCCAGTGAACTCTTCGCGGTCAGAATTCGCGTGCGATAGTAAGTGAACCAGTTCGCGAAATTTTGAATCTCCTGCGCATACGTGCAAGTTGTCCCGGTACCGCAATCGGTTCTCGAGGCCGCCTTGGAATAGGTGGCGGTCGAACTGGTGATTTCTACTCTGGTGTAATTGCTGTCGGTATCCTGCGACGAGCCGCCATTCTCGGCTCCAGTGCCCTTCCAGACATAATAAAAGGCATATCTTGCATACTTCGTCGAAGCTCCTCCTTTCGAGGCGCCGCAATTACTGTTGACAGAGAAATCGCTGGCCGAATAGAGCGGCAAGGTAGGAGGCGACGAGCTGTAGCATTGCTGGGTCAGGTCGATTGAACTCGTGACGCCACCAGTGGTGGAATAGGGGTCGATCCGCGCTGCTGTCGATGAGCTGCCGCCCATCGACGATGTGAAGGTGGGCGCTGCGCTGTCGTACTTGGCGCCTGGCAAGTAAGTAATTGCCGGGTTGTAATACAGCTGGTTGTAGGTTGGAGAGTAGTAGGCGCGTCGGGTTTTCCCGCTGTTGTATTCGGCCGTTGCGTCCGAGCCCGTGATCGTGCCCCATTCCATACTGCCGGAATTGTCCAGCGTATATAAGATATTCGGCTTCACACCGCTTTGCACGACCAGCGGCACATCCGTCAGATCGGTGGCCGCAAATGCCGCGAAGGGCTGCGCAATCAAAGACACCACCATCATTGCGATGATGCCGCGCGTCGTATTTTTGAACTGTGGATACATACTGAATACTCGCTGTGGATTCGGCCGAACTCAGCCGAAGGGCAATTCGATCGTTGTCTGGACAATGCTGACGGTGGAGCGTGGTCCGAGGACGCGAACGGTCACTCGGTAATGGATCGTGGGTCGTGTCGGCGGCGGAGGTGTTAGGCTGCCGAAGACGTTGGTGGTTTGCGCATGGCTGTTGTTGTCGCTGCCCGCTGCGTCTCCTCCCGCGGAGAACGGCTGACCTGCCACGCATTTGCTTGT
Organism: Variovorax sp. F042; assembly: GCF_057814215.1. Classification (NCBI taxonomy): domain Bacteria; kingdom Pseudomonadati; phylum Pseudomonadota; class Betaproteobacteria; order Burkholderiales; family Comamonadaceae; genus Variovorax; species Variovorax sp. F042. The sequence continues at coordinate 5,115 of NZ_JBVASX010000006.1, read as the reverse complement.
GAGCAGGGTCAACGGGTCGGTGGTCGAGGGAGCGATGGTGCACAGCCTGTCGATCACGTACTGCACCCGATAGAGAGACTCGTCCGTGCAGTCGATCGTGGCGCTGCCACCTGCAGTGTCGTAGCAGGGCACGCTGGCCCAGTTGTTGATCGTGTTGGGAATGCCGGTGGTGTCCACCGGCTGCATGAGGCGGAAATACGTGTTGGCGACGTCCACATCGTTCTTGGCAAGTGTGGGCAATGCATTGAAGGCACGCTCGGCGCCGGTGTCGGCAGCGGCCGTGGCGGCCTCCTTGAAGGCCACGTTCCCGGAAATCACGCCGGCGGTATCGGTCGATCGCAGCAACGCAACGGCCGCCAGAGAGAGGACGAGCACCGCAATCAGTGCGATGAAGACGACAACGCCGTCTTGCCGCCGGGTGCGACGGCGGGGCCACGCGGGGAGGCATTCCCCTGTTGCACGGATGAGGGGGAAAAGAGTCATGACAGATTGGCCCAAAGAACGTTGCGAAGAGGCACCACGGTCTCGAAGGAGCGGTAGCGGTAGCAGCGCCAATCCGGGTCATTGCTCAGATCGATGACCGGGCCGCTCGGCCAGCTCACGGGTGCTGCCGTCGTGATCGCACAAGCAGCGGCGCCGTCTGGCAGTCTCTCTTTCAATGGACTGCGAACGACCACGGAGATGCGCACAGCCTTGATGCGCTTGAGGTCCGTCACGGAGGGAGTCGCCCAGGCACCCGTTGCACTGACCCAGTTGTTGACGACCTGGTTTCCCGCGTCGCTGATACCGTACCGCGCCTTGAAGCTGACGACGTTGTTGGCGACCTGGATCTGGGCGCTCGAGCTGAAATAGTCTTGCGACATCAGTGAGCCGCCAGCGACATAGTAGGTGCGCTGCGTGAGGGTGCCCAGATCAAAAATGCGCGGGTTTGTGTTGTAGCTGACAGGCCACCCTTGAGCGGTCATGTAGCTCGCCGGCGGGTTGTAGACGGGCTGCGTCGTGGAGCCCGTTCCGGGGTCATGAGAAAGAATGACCGTGCCTGGGCTCGCCGGGTTGGGCGCGGTGCCGGTGATGCGCGTCAGCGCGCAATTTCCGACATCGTCTGTCAGCGAGACGAAGCCTCCGATCGATGACAGTGCGACGCTGGTCGTCGGCTGCAGGTTGGACGCAGTGGTGCCTGTGGGATTGGCCGTGACATTCTGCAAAAGCGCATTGCGCACATTTGCGCGCACCGAGGAACCCCAAAGCACAGTGATGCTGTCGGAGGCGCCAGCGGCGGTGCCGCCATCGATGATTCGCACTGGAGTGCTCGGGAAATTCGGCACGGGGCCATTGATCGTGCCGTCGCTGAAATAGGTGAAGTACCTGCTGCAGGGCATGAGGTCTGCCGTTGGGATGCCCCAGCCCGCTGCGCGAACATCTCGCTCCATGGTCGAGAGGCTGAAGATGCCGTTCTGCTGGGTGTCCGCGCCGGAAGTGGTCGTGCGCTTGACGCCTTCGTAGGTAGATATCACTTGATAGATGATGATCGTGACGACGAGGCCGACTGCCATGCCGACAAGAATCTCGACGAGGCCGAACCCTCGCTGGCGATGAGTTTGCTCGAGTGACGGCATGGATCAGCCTTGAATTTGCGTCTTCAATGCGAAGTTGTGCGGGGCCGTGTCTTGCGGGCTCTTCCAGCACACTGTCACCGTGACAACGTTGTTGGGTTCCACGAGGATCTGCTGCTGGTAGTTCGCCGCACCGGGCAGGGAACCTGGGTTGGTCGCATCCGTGAGGCCGCTGAGCCAGTTGGTGACGACCGGGTTGGCTGCGGCATTCGCGCCTGCAGTGCAGGCTGCGTTGCCGGCGTTCAAAGCGTAGGTCGGCACGTTGAAGCGGTCGACCCACATCTGCCCGACGATCTGGTGGGCGAAGAGACTGGCCTTGACGCGATAGTCCGCGTCGCGCACCGTGCGGATGGAGGTCGCTTGAAGACCCATGATGCCTAGGACCGCGAAGGAAAAAATAGCAATTGCAACGAGCGCTTCAATCAGCATGACGCCGCGCTCCGATCTTGGCTGCGAGCGAGTCGCTCGGCGAAGAGACTTTGGCTTCATGAACAACCTTGGGGATTGGTCGCGAGAGACAGCAACGGGTCGCAGAGCCTGACATCGCCGCCAGGTGCGAGGACGATGGCCAGTCGGCGCGCTCCGGTTGCGCCAGTGATGTCGATCTGACGCACCGCTGTCGCGCTATTCAGTCGCCCCATTCCCGTAAACAGGATCGTGGCCGGCAAGCCTGCCCCAGGCGTTGCCGCAGCGCTGCCGGTCGCATTTGCAACGCCGACGCGAGCATTGGACGTGGTGGAGTTCTCCTGGCGGGTTTGCACCAGCTGACTGAATGTCGTGGGCGCTGCTGCCGTAGAGGCCCGGACCGACCAGTCTGTACCGCCAGTCACGGCAGCGCCGCTGGAGGTGTTGAGTAGCCGGAACTGGGTGTTGACGTTCCTGCGGATCGCTTCGGCGCGCGCGAGCTGCAATCCGTTGATCATCGACTCCGCGGCGGTGCGGATCTGGGCGTTCTGGATGTAGCTCGTGTAGCTGGGGTACGCGAACGAGAGCAACAAGGCGAACAGCGCGACGGCCACGATCATTTCAACCAGCGTGAAGCCCGCTGCCCGATTGCGCATCATGGTGCTCATTGTTTGCGCAACACCCAGTAGGACTGGCTGCCGCTGAAATTCCAGGCGCAACCGTTGCAGGTTGTTTGCTGGCTGTTGCTCTGGTCGACGGTATATGCAAGACCCCGAACCAAGCTGCCAGTGTTTCCTGTGGCCGTTGCCAAGTAGCTTTGGCCCGCATTGGCGCAGGTCCAGCCGAAATTCTTCAGAGTCGGCGCAGCAACGCCGCAAGTGGCGCCTGCCCCGTAGTTGCGGTTGTCCTGGTAGTACTGTTCCATCCGGGCGCGGAAATCGGACAAGACTCCTGGCGCCTCTTGTGCTTGGCCGCGCCTCAGATAGTCCGTGTAGCTTGGATAGGCAATGGAGGCCAGGATGGCCACGATCGCAATCGTGATCAGGACTTCAATGAGGGTGAAGCCTGCCGAGTGGCATTGAACCTTGCTGTTTCGTCGCAACGCTGGTTGTTTCATTAAAAAAGTCATCTTTTGGCCTACATGTGTCGCGCGCCGAAGGGGTGTGCACCCATTGGATATGGTTGTCAAAGAATGTCTGTAAATGTGTCTTTTTGCAAAACCACTGATCAGCTCTCGGCGACCATTCATCGGTTGACGCCGTTGGCACAATGAGCCGAATGCCCCTTCATGCCGTGCCGCTTCAGGCATCAGCCTTCTCCGAGGGCATCTTTCGTACTGCACGAGCAAGCCTTGTCGCCTTGCCTTTTCTTTGCCCATTTGTTGCGGGCCCTTCGGTCAACGCTTGGCAAATGCTGGTGTCCTGGGCGTGTCTTGCCGGTCTGTTGTGCACTTGCCCGACGGCGCCTCCCACACACGGTTTGCGCCTCTGGCTGGCAGTGGGTGCTGTTGCCTTGGTGGCATCCGGCATAGGGAGACAGGCGGTATTCCAGGCTCCAGCTCTTGGGGCGCTCGCTGGAATTGCAGCATCGACATACGTCGGCGCGGGAATGGGGCGTGGGGGGGGGGCGGCCTCCTCAGCAATGCTGGCATTGGGTCTGCTCGCCGCGGGCCTTCTCAGCGGCGTTCTCGGCTTGCTCCAGTACTACGGCCTCGCAGATGGGTTTGCCCCATGGACAACCTCCCCCGCCGTAGGCCAGGCCTATGGCAACCTCCGCCAGCGTAACCAGTTCGCCTCGTTGATCAGCATGGCCTGGGTTGCGGCGCTATGGCTCTACGCCATGCATCCATCGGTGCGCGCACGGCGCGGATTGGTGGCTGCGGCGTTGCTGCTCCTTGTTGCCGCAGCCGCTTCGACGTCCCGCACGGGGTTGCTTCAACTGCTGTCCATCGTCGGCGTCGCGACCTTCATCGCCAGACGAGAGCGCCGGGGCTGGCATGCCGAAGAGGTCGGGTTGCGGCTGCCCTCGCCGCTGCTCCTGCTGGCAATCATCCCGCTCTATTTCGTCATCGCTTGGGCGTTGCCTCAATTGGTCGGCGGCGGCAGCGGCGGCGTCGAAAGCATGCTCCAGCGCCTGCATACCGGCGCCCCTGACGACCACAGCCGGCTGATCCTGTGGCACAACGTGCTCACGCTGATCGCCGAGCGCCCCTGGACCGGCTGGGGGTGGGGCGAGCTCAGCTTTGCGCACTACAGCACTCAGTACATTGGTGCCCGGTTCGTCGAGATCCTGGACAACGCGCACAACCTTCCCCTGCATCTGGCCGTGGAGCTGGGCATTCCCGCCGCCGTGCTGATCTGCGGTGGTTTTCTCTGGATGGTGCTTGCCGCGCGGCCCTGGCGCGAGTGCGACCCCACTCGTTTGATGGCGTGGGGAATGCTCGGTGCGATCGTGCTGCACAGCCTGCTCGAATACCCGCTCTGGTATGGGCCATTCCAACTGGTCTTCGGCCTGTGCCTTGGCATGCTCTGGCCGGCCAGGCGCGGTCTTGCGATTCGGCCAGTGCTGTCATCCCTTGCGCCTGGCGTCCTGCTGTTGATCGTCGGATGCGCGAGCTGGGACTACATCCGTGTCAGCCAGATTTATCTCCCGCGCGACGAACGGCTGCCGGCCTACGAAGAAGACACGCTCGCCAAGGCAAAGGGAACGTGGCTGTTTGCGCGTCAGGCGGAGTTTGCGGAGCTGACGCTGACCACCGTGACGCCTGCCAACGCCGCAGCAATGCATGCGCTCGCGCAGCGCGTGATTCATTTTTCGCCCGAGCCACGCGTCATCGTCAAGCTGATCGAAAGCGCTGAATTGCTCGGCCTCGAAGACGAGGCCAAGGCGCAGGCGGAGCGCTTCAGGGACGCGTTCCCGTCGGATTTCGCCCGTTGGATGAGAGAGGATGCCGGCGAAGGCACCGCTCCCTAGCAGGCTGCTGAAATACCTCACCGGATGGTCCCGCGAAAGTGGACCTGAGGCGTTGTCTTAGCAGACTCACAAAACCTGCTCCGATGCGCGGCCCTGACACATTCACCGAAGGCTTGTTCACCAT
>NZ_JBVASX010000005.1:0-376135 GCF_057814215.1 Variovorax sp. F042 | reverse complement strand
ATCCCGAACAGGACAGTGAAACGCGTCAGCGCCGATGATAGTGCGGGTTCCCGTGTGAAAGTAGGTCATCGTCAGGCTCTTACAGCCCAGAAACCCCCAGTCAGAAATGACTGGGGGTTTTTGCTTTGGAGGGTGCAATCAGGACGCGAATTAGGTATTGCGAATACCTGGAGTGCTCATCTCAGCTGCGCCTGCAGCAACCAATTCCGCCAAGATCTCCTTAGTCAATTGATCTAAATCGACAGCGCCGAAAAAGCGTGATCGAATGGCTTCGAGATAAGCGGTGCTCCGCAGCCAGGCATTCCAATCCGCGACGGAGATCGATTGCACCTCCAGCAGCTTGAACTTCATCAACACCTTGATGGCGTGCCGTGCGTGTTTCACGGGATCGCGCTGCAAGCCATCGAGCCGCCGACGCGCGACGGACAAAGCCTTATCGACGTCATCGAAAACAGCGCCATGCCCCGGGATCACCTGCTTCGGTGCAAGCTCCCCAATCAGATCCAACGTAGCGCCCACATCTGCGAACGACGGTTCGCCGGCCAGCTCGGGAAACGCAATGCCAAATCCGTTCTCCCACAGGGCATCCGCCGAAATCAGCGTCCGTGATTCCGCGTCGAACAGAATGACCGAATGAGGATCGTGGCCTGGTGCGGCATGCACCTGCCACGGCCTGTCCCCGAGCACGCATTCCGTCCCAGGCTGCAGCAACCCCGTAAAGCCAAATCGTGGACACGTCTGCCCCGTAGCCAAGAAACTCAACCCGCGTTGATCCCAACGCTCCACCAGTGCAGCCTCGCCTGGCGGAATGTCCGTGCGAGCTAATGGATAGCGCGCCTGCAGCGCCGCGTTCCCCCCGCAATGGTCGCTATGGAGATGCGTATTCAGGATGCGATCAAGCGGCCGCTCCTTCAGCACCGATTCGACCAAGGCCAAGGTCTGATCGGCATGCGTCGCATACCCCGTATCGACCACAGCCGTCTCTTCATCGCCTACGAACAGCACATTGTTCGAAGACAACCATCCTCGCTCAAACACAATGACATTCGCCGGCAGCCCGGCGCTCGCCGACGAATGACTCATTCAGGCGACTGCAGCTGTGCGAAGCTCACGGCGCAGGATCTTCCCCACATTGGTTTTCGGCAGCGATTCCCGGAACTCGATGTGCTTCGGCCGCTTGTAGCCCGTGAGCTGCGAGTGACAGTACTGGAGCACGGCATCTTCGGTCAGCGTCGGGTCCCTGCGGACCACGAAGACCTTGATGGCCTCGCCCTGCTTCTCATCAGGCACACCCACCGCCGCGCACTCCACAACGCCAGGGCACAACGAAATCACGTTCTCGAGTTCGTTCGGGAACACGTTGAAGCCGCTCACCAGAATCATGTCTTTCTTGCGGTCGACGATGCGGCTGTAGCCGTCTTCCTGCATCACGGCAATGTCGCCGGTGCGCATGAAGCCGTCCGTGGTGAACGCTGCTGCAGTCTCGGCGGGCTGGTTGTAGTAGCCCGTCATCACGTTCGGCCCCTTGATGCAGAGCTCGCCAGACTGGCCAATCGGCAGCGAATTTCCGTCATCGTCCTTAATCGCGATCTCAATGCTGGGCAACGGTAGCCCAATCGTCCCGGTGAACCTGGTGTTCGATACCGGATTGTTCGTCCCGATCGCGCAGGTCTCGCTCATGCCCCAGCCTTCGATCATCGGACAGCCGGTGGCCTCGAACCACTTGCGCGCCGTACCTTCCGAGGCCGCCATGCCGCCTGCCTGCGAAACGAACAGCGTCGAGAAGTCGATTGACTTGAACTCGGGATGCATCAGCAGCGCATTGAACAGCGTGTTCACCGCCGGCAGCATGTGGAACGGCCGCTTCTTCAGCACGGCAATGAACTTGTTGAAGTCCCGCGGGTTCGGAATCAGCGTCATGTGCGAGCCCTGGCGGATCACCAGCAGGCACAGCGTCAGCGCGAAGATGTGATACAGCGGCAGCGCCGCGATGCTGTTGACCTTCGCGAGGTCACCGGCGCGCGACAGCGCCGGCGTGAACCAGGCCTCGGCCTGCAGCGTTGCCGCGACGATGTTGCGATGGGTCAGCACCGCGCCTTTCGACAGGCCGGTCGTGCCGCCCGTGTACTGCAGGAACGCGATCGAATCGAGCGTGCTCTGATCGGGCCCCAGCGTGCGGCCGCGCCCTTCGGAGATGGCCTGGGTGAAGGGCGTCACCGTGCGCCCATCGCTCAACGGCAACTTGTAGGCCGGCACGAGCTTCGCCAGATGGCGCACCGCCACAGTGATCCACGCGCCGTACAACCCGCCCAGCAGGTCGCCCATCGACGTCATGACCACATGCTTCACGGGCGTGCGCTCGATCACCTTTTCAAGCGTTGCCGCGAAGTTCTCGAGAATGACGATGGCCGTTGCCCCGGAGTCCTTCAGCTGGTGCTCCAGCTCCCGCGCCGTGTACAGCGGATTGACGTTGACGCAGGTATAGCCCGCACGCAGCACGCCGCACATGGTGACCGCAAACTGCGGAATGTTGGGCAGCATGATCGCCACGCGCGCCCCAGGCTCGAGCCCGCGCGACTGAAGCCAGGCGCCCATTGCCTTCGACAGCGTGTCGAGCTCCCCGTAGGACATCCAGCGCTCCATGCAGACCGAGAACGGTCGATCGGCATAACGACCGAAGGCCTCGTCGAACATGTGAGGCAATGAACGGTACTGCTCGGGATTGATTTCGTGCGGTACGCCGGCCGGATAGTTTTGTTGCGCGGATGTTGTCTGCATGCAAACTCCTTTGGCGCGGATTGTGGGAGGCAGTGCGCCTCCGCCGCCAGCGGGCTTGTCCTAGGGGGCGGGTGTGTGCTGTCGCGCGCGCGATAGCTGCGCGGCGCGACTCACAACCCTTCAGGAATTCAGGCCTTGCCCGATTCGCCCGGTAGCAGCACCCCGGCTTCGATATCGGATGCGACCTTCAGTGACTCGTACAACGGCGTGAAGTCGGGCGCCGTGCAGTCGAACAGCTGCGCAAAGCTGTCGATCACGAAGTAGTTGGCCTGGTAGGTGTCGATCTTGTAGCGCGTGCGCATGGTGCGCAGCAGGTCCAGCGGCAGCCGGCGCGGCTCGTCGCTGAGCACCGCGTGCTTCAGTTCGCCCACCGAGCTCAGGATGCCGGCGCCGTAGGCGCGCAGGCCGTCTGGTTGGCGGATCAGCCCGAACTCCACCGTGTACCAGTAGAGCCGCGCGAGCTTCTCGCCAGCGCCCAGTTCGTGCGCCTTGATGCCGCCTGCGCCGTAGCGCTGCACGTAGTCGGCGAAGGTCGGGTCGAACAGCATCGGCACGTGGCCGAACAGGTCATGGAACACGTCGGGCTCGACGATGTAGTCGAACTCTTCGGGCTTGCGGATCCAGTCGGTCACCGGAAACTTGCGGTTCGCGAGCAGCGTGAAGAACGGCAGCTCCGGAATCAGCCCCGGCACCGCCACGATCTCCCAGCCCGTTGCGCGGTGCAGCCGTTCGTTGAGTTCCTCGAAGCGCGGGATGCGGTCCTTCACGCCGAGCGAAGGCAGTGCCTTGATGAAGGCGTCGCAGGCCAGCCCCGGCAACTGCGCTGCCTGGCGCTCATAGAGCCGGCGGTACGTGTCGTGATCGGCTTCCGTATAGCTGGCCCAGTCCTGCGGGCAGGTGTAGTCGGCCAGCACCGCGCCGCCGCGCGAGTAGTCGCCGCGGGGCGGGCGGTCCGAGGCGCCGTAGACGGCAGGGGTGACAACAGCGGCAGGGGTTTCCATGAGATCGGTCTTGAGTTACTTGAGCCAGCGGTCCATCGTGCGCTGGAAGTCGCCGCCGGCTTGCTGCAGGTGCAGCCATTGGTCGACATACGACTTGAAGGCCACGTCGTCGCGCGGCAGCATCCAGGCCATTTCGCCGTACTGCAGCGGCTTGTCGGGGTTGATCGCGCACAGGCCCGGCTTGAGCTTTTGCTGCGTGATGGCCTCGGCCGCTTCGGTCACGAACACGTCCGCGCGGTTGGCGAGGATCTCGTCGAAGATCGTCACGTTTTCGCCGTGCAGCGTGAGCTTGGCCTGCTTGAAATTGGTCCGGGCGAAGCGTTCGTTGCTGCCGCCCGGGTTGAAGATGACGCGCACCGACGGCTTGTCGATGGCGGCCACGCTCTGGTACTTGGACACGTCCGCGCAGCGCGCAATGGGCGTCTTGCCGTTGACCATGTAGGGGGCGCTGAAGAAGGCGCGCTTCTGCCTGTCGGTGGTGACCGACACGCCGCCCACGGCGATGTCGCACTTGCCGGCGCTCAGGTCGGGCAGCAGGTTGGCCCAGGTGGTCTTAACCCACTCGGGCTTCGCGCCGAGGCTGGCGCTGAAGCCAGTCATCAGGTCGACGTCGATGCCCTCGAAGGCGCCGTCCGTCTTCTGGAAGCTGAAGGGCTTGTAATCGCCCGGCGTGCAGATGCGCAGCACCGCGGCCTTCTGCACCGCATCGAGGTGCGAGCCGGCCACCGGCGCGGCCGCCGGTGCCATGGCACAACCCGAAAGAACGGCGGCAGCTGCCGCGATGAAGGTCAAACCGATTGAAGACGTAAAGCTGCGCATGCGGGCTCCAGAAGCAATAAGGGAAGGGGCTCTTATTTTGCGGCGCTCAGCACGCCGCGGCGCATCTGGTCGAGCTCGATGCTTTCGAACAGCGCCTTGAAGTTGCCGTTGCCGAAGCCGTCGTCGCCCTTGCGCTGGATGAACTCGAAGAAGATCGGGCCCAGTTGGTTCTCGCTGAAGATCTGCAGCAGCAGCGCGTCCTTCTTGCCGTCGATCAGGATCTTGCGCTTTTGCAGCTCTTCCACGCTCTCGCCGTGGCCAGGGATGCGCTTGTCGACCAGCTCGTAGTAAGTGTCGATGGTGTCGAGCAGCGTCACGCCGTTGGCGCGCAGCGCGTCGACCGTGCTGTAGAGGTCGTCCGAGCCCATCGCGATGTGCTGGATGCCTTCGCCTCGGTACATGTCCAGATACTCCTGGATCTGGCCAGCCTGTTCCTTGCCCTCTTCGTTGATCGGGATGCGGATCTTGCCGCAGGGGCTGGTCATGGCCTTGCTCTTCACGCCCGTCACCTGGCCTTCGATGTCGAAGTATTTGATCTCGCGGAAGTTGAAGAGCTTTTCGTAGAAGCCGGCCCAGACGTTCATGCGGCCGCGATACACGTTGTGCGTCAGGTGGTCGATGTAGGTCAGGCCGTTGCCGAACGGCGAAAGCGCCTGTTCCGGCGCAACGCCTGGCAACGCCTCGAAGTCGACGTCGTAGAAGCCGATGTTGCCGATGTCGCCGGGCTTCGCGCCGTTCTTGCCGGGCCAGCGGTCCACCAGGTAGATCAGGCTGTCGCCGATGCCCTTGATGGCGGGAATGTTCAGTTCGCCGGGACCGGCCTTGTCGGCAAAACCCCATGCGCCGAGTGCAGTGGCGCGTTCGTAGGCTTGCTTGGCATCCTGCACGCGGAAGGCGATGGCGCACACGCTCGGGCCGTGCTCGCGAGCGAACTTCTGCGCGAAGGAATCGGGCTCCGCGTTCAGGATGAAGTTGATCGTGCCCTGGCGGTACAGCAGCACGTTCTTGTGGCGGTGCTTGGCCACGGCCTTGAAGCCCATGCGTTCGAACACCTTGCCCATGGCGACCGGATCGGGTGCCGCGTACTCGATGAATTCGAAGCCGTCGGTGCCCATGGGGTTCTCCCAGGGCGTGAAGGCGGGTGCGTCGGCTTGGCTCATGTGCGGTCTCCGGTGGGGTGGAAATTGAATGAATAAGGCGCTAAATCGGCCGGTCATGCAATGTAGGGTGGATGCCTCTCAGGTTTTCTGCGTTTCCGGGCGCTCCTGGTGGCTCTTGCGCAGTAAAACTGCAAGAATGATGAAATGGAAGCTCTGGACAAGATTGATAGGATGATTTTGCGCACGCTGCAAGCAGATGGGCGCGCAACCTACGACCAGATCGCGGAGCAGGTGAGCCTGTCGCCCAGCGCCGTGCTGCGGCGGGTCAAGCGCCTGGAAGAACACCGCGTGATCGACCGCTACGTGGCCCTGGTCCAGCCCGAAGCCATCGGCCTGGGGCTGACCGCCTACCTCAACGTGCGGCTCGAAAAGCACACCGAGACCCACAAGCGCAACCCGATGGACCTGTTCCGCGCCAGCGTGCAGACCTGGCCCGAGGTGGTCGAATGCGCCGCGCTCACCGGCGACATGGACTACCTGCTGCGCGTCGTGGTGGCCGACATGGCCCACTACAGCCGCTTCATCATGGACACCCTGCTCAAGCACCCCAGCGTGGAAGACTGCAAGACCAGCTTCGTGCTGGACCGTGTCAAAGCCACAACAGCTGTTCCGGTTTAGCTACATCTGGTTGCGTGAGCGCCACGTCCCTCGGTACTGGTTCACGAATGTGTCCCGCGATTGACCCTGTGGACTTGTTGTTTAAGGGAAAACCCTTACATTTGAGCCATGCTTACCGCCAAGACCCTTCTCAAAGCGTCTCTCGGCCTCGGCTCTTTCCTGAAAGCGCCGATGGTTGAAGCGCAACCACGCGCCGTCAGCGCGCCTCAACCCGTCATGGTGCCGATCCGCTCGATCGGCCCGCGCGAACGGGAGCGCATCGCCCGCCACCTGCTCGAACTCACCCCGCACGATCGCTACCTGCGCTTCGGCTACGCGGCGGCCGACGAACAGGTCCAGCGCTACGTCGACAGCCTCGATTTCGAGCGCGACGAGCTCTTCGGCATCTACAACCGCCGCCTCGACCTGATCGCGATGGCGCACCTGGCCTTCGCGCCCGGCGATGAGCACAGCGACTGCGCCGAATTCGGCGTGTCGGTTTCGGCGCACGCTCGTGGCCGGGGCTACGGCGCCCGCCTGTTCGAGCGCGCCGTGGTCGTGGCCCGCAACGAAGGCGTGGGCATGCTCTTCATCCATGCGCTGAGCGAAAACGCCGCCATGCTGAAGATCGCCCGCAACGCCGGCGCCACCGTGGTGCGCAGCGGCTCCGAAGCCGAAGCTCACCTGGAGCTGCCCAGCGCCACCTTCGACAGCCGCATGAGCGAAATCGCCCTGGAGCATTACGCTGCGGTCGACTTCGCGCTCAAGAGCCGCGCCAAGCAGTTCTGGGCCTTCCTGGCCAGCCTGCAGGAAGTGCGCAGCGGCATGCGCGACGCCCGAAAAAAATCCGCCCCCTGAGGGAACGCGGCGCCCCCAACCGGCTTATGCCGGCCGTGGGGTAGAGCGTGTCACACGCAATCCGGTATCCTTGTCCCTCCTCAACTAAGCCCTCCCGCAGTGGCCGACCCTCACCCTGAACGCGCTCCCGTTGAACGGGAAGACAAGCGCGGCTTTCTCCAGAAGCTCGCCGAATTCATCCACCCCGGTCCCGACTCGCGCGACGAGCTGATCGAAACCCTGGCGGACGCCGAGGACAACGAGGTGATCGGTGCAGAGTCGCGCGTGATGCTCGAAGGCGTGCTGCGCATGGCCGACATGACCGCCGGCGACGTGATGGTCGCCGCGCCGCGCATGGACCTGGTGAACATCGACGCGCCGTTCGATGCACTGCTGCACCTCATCATCGACACCGCGCACTCGCGCTTCCCGGTGTACGAGGGCGAAAAAGAAAACATCATCGGCATCCTGCTCGCGAAAGACCTGCTCAAGCTGCAGCGCGCGCCGGGCCTGAACATCCGCGCGCTGCTGCGCCCGGCCACCTTCGTGCCCGAGAGCAAGGGCCTGAACGACCTGCTGCGCGAGTTCCGCGGCAACCGCAACCACCTGGCCATCGTCATCGACGAGTTCGGCCGCGTGGCCGGGCTCATCACCATCGAGGACGTGCTCGAGCAGATCGTCGGCGAGATCGAGGACGAGTTCGACATTGCGGAAGACGAGGGCGACATCTTCGGCCTTGCCGACCACACCTACCGTGTTTCGGGCGACACGCCCATCGAGCGCGTGGCCGAGGCCTTCGGCATCGTCTTCGACGAAGAACAGCTCAGCGAAGACTTCGACACCATCGGCGGCCTGATCGCGCACGAGATGGGCCACGTGCCCAAGCGCGGCGAGCACCATGCGATCGGCGGCTTCGACTTCGTGGTGCTGCACACCAAGGGCGGCGCGGTGCGCTGGTTCAAGGTGTCCCCGGCCCGCGGCGGCGACGCGGCCGACTGATGCGCGGCGCGCCGGCTTCCTCTTCCGCCAACCTGTTCCGCCTGCTCGGCTTCGGTGTCGCCGGGCTCGCGCAGGCGCTTTCGATGGCTTCGCCCGTGGGCGGCAAGCCGCTGTGGTGGCTGCAGCTGCTGTCGCTCGGTGCGTTCGTGTGGCTGCTCGACGGCCTGCGGGCGCAGGGCGCGGGCTGGCGTCGGGCCGGCCTGCATGGCTGGCTGTTCTCCACCGCCTGGCTCACCGGCAGCTTCTGGTGGCTCTTCATTTCGATGCACACCTACGGCGGGCTGCCCGCGCCGCTCGCGGCCATCGCCGTGCTGGCACTGGCCGCAGCGCTCGGGCTGTACTACGCCGTGGCTGCTGCCTGGTTCGTGGTGCGCGGTCCGAAGGGGCGGGTAACGGGCGCGCTCGTCTTCGCTGCGCTGTGGACGTTGGCCGAGCTTGTGCGCGGCAGCTGGTTCACGGGCTTTCCGTGGGGCGCTGGCGGCTATGCGCATGTCGAAGGTCCGCTGGCCGCGCTCGCGCCGTGGGTCGGTGTCTACGGCATCGGTGCCGCGGCTGCGCTGGTCGTTGCGCTGGTCGCGCTGCATCGACCCGTTCGCGGCCTGGAGCTTGCGCAGGGGCTGGTGCTGATCGCGCTGGTGTTCGCGGTGCCGCACTTAGTGCCACAACTGAATGGTGACGTTCAGGGCGCCAAGGGTTCGACCGGCAAGCTCCAGGTCGCGCTCCTGCAAGGCAATATCCCGCAGGACGAAAAATTCATTCCCGGCGGCGGCATCGAGACCGCGCTGCGCTGGTACGGCGAACAGCTGCGCGATGCGAAGGCCTCGCTCGTCGTGACGCCCGAAACCGCCTTGCCATTGCTGCCGCAGCAGTTGCCGGCCGGTTACCTCGATGCGATCCAGGCGCGCTACAGCCAGGGCACGCAGGCCGCCATCGTCGGCCTGCCGATGGGCGGGCAAGGCAGCTACAGCAACTCGGTGCTTGGCTTCCAGCCCGGCGCTGTGCAGCCCTACACGTACAGCAAGCACCACCTTGTGCCTTTCGGCGAGTTCATTCCGCTGGGCTTCCGCTGGTTCATCCAGATGATGAACATCCCGCTCGGCGACTTCGAACGCGGCGGGCTCGCGCAGGCGCCTTTCGTCTGGCAGGGCCAGCGCATTGCGCCGAACATCTGCTACGAAGACTTGTTCGGCGATGAGATCGGCGCGAACTTCCGCGACGAGGCCACGGCGCCCACCATCCTGCTCAACGTGAGCAACATCGCGTGGTTCGGCGACTCGGTCGCCATCGATGAGCACCTGTCGATCTCGCGCATGCGTGCACTCGAGTTCGCGCGGCCGATGGTGCGCTCCACCAACACCGGCGCCACGGTCGTGATCGATGCCGAAGGCCGAGTGACGCACGAACTGCCGCGCCTCACGCGCGGCGTGCTCGAAGCCAGCGTCGAGGGCCGTCGGGGCCTCACGCCCTATGCGCGCTGGGTGGCGCCATTCGGCCTCTGGCCGCTGTGGATATTGGCGATGGCCATCGTGGCAGCAGCCTTCGTGCAAGGCCACCGCCGGCGCTGAATCTCAGGCGGCGGGCGCAGCCTTCACCGGCCAGTCGCGCAGCTTGCCCGGGTTCAGCAGGCCCATCGGGTCGAAGCGCTTCTTCACCGCGATGACCTCGGGCGGCAACGGCCCGCCGGCCTTGCCGTCTTCCACGATGTTCACGTGCGGGTTGTTGATGTGCACCTGATGCGCGCGGTGGATATCGATGATCTCGTTCAACCGCTCTTCAGTGCTGAAGCGCACCAGCTGCAGCCCGCTGCAGGTCATGAGCCCCGCCACGTTGCGCAGGAACTCGATGTGCATCATCACCTCGCCGCCTAGCAGCTTCTCCATCTCGATGACCTGTTCGACATGCTTGCCGGGAATGAATCCGCTCTGCAGGTAGGTCAGCGTCGGGTCGACCTTCAGCGCGTGCAGCGTCGTGTGGTTCCAGGTGAACTCCATCAGCGTGCGGTTGCTCTTCTGCACCTCGTCGGCCGTCTTGCGGTAGCTCACGGTGCCGCCGTGCGCTTCTACCAACAGCATCATCGCGGGCTCGCTCGACTCGGCCACCAGCGACAGCACCGTGTGGCAGCCCTTTGGCAGGTGCGCGGCCAGCTGCGCGAGGTGGTCGGAGATCGGCGCTGCGAAGAAGGAGATGCCGCGCTTGATGATGCCCGGCGCGTGCGCGAGCTTGTCCGCGAAGTTCAGCGCGTTCTCGAAGTCGTCGAAAGTCACCAGCGTTTCGAGCCATGGATGCGCGGGCGCCAGTGCGATCTCCAGCTCCAGCACGAGGCCGTTGGTGCCCCACAGGTGGTGCATGCGCATCGCCTCGGCGCCGCGCAGTTCAACCACTTGAGGCTCGGCCTCGATGGTCATCGCGCGAATGCCGAGCACATTGCCCGGCGCGCCCAGCGGCCCATAGTTGATCGAGCCCACGCCGCCGAAGCCGCCGCCGAAAAGGCCACCCAGCGTCGCGCTTCGGTAGGTCGAGGGCACGCAGCGCATCTCCTGCCCCGTGGGCTTCGTCTGCTTTTCCAGTTCGCCCAGGCGGATGCCGGCCTGCGCCCGCGCCACGCCGGGCCGCACCCACAGGCAGGTGTTGTAGCCCGTCATGTCGAGTACCACGCCGCCGGCCAGCGGCGTGGTCTGGCCGTAATTGCCGGTGCCGCTTCCGCGGATGGTGATCGGCACGCAGCGGCGCGCACAGGCACCGACCACCGCGCGAATCTCTTCCTCGGTGCGCGGGCGCACGACCACGTCGGCGCGCTTGTCTTTCAGCTGGCGCGTGAGGACGGGGCTGAACCAGGAGAAGTCTTGCGACAGCCGCGTGACGCGGCTTTCATCGGTGATCCAGTCGAGATCGGGCAGTTCGAGCAGCAACTGCTCGATGGCGCTGTCGAGCGTGAGGGTGGGAGCATTCATGGTCAAGGTTCAATCCTGGGAAAGTTCGCTCGCATGCCACGAGCCCAGCGCCAGCTTGGTCAGCCAGGCCATCAGTACGAAGAGCGCGACACCGGTCAGAGAAATGAGCAGCAGGGCCGCGAACATGCGCGGAATGTTCAGCTGGAAGCCCGCCTGCAAAATCTGGTACGCGAGCCCCGCGCCCGAGCCACCTGTGCCGGCCACGAACTCCGCCACCACCGCGCCGATCAGCGCAAGGCCGCTTGAAATGCGCAGCCCGCCGAAGAAGTACGGCAGCGCGCTTGGAATGCGCAGCCGTACCAGCTGCTGCCAGCGCGTCGCGCGGTTCAGCTTGAAGTAGCTCTGCAAATCGGGGTCGATGCTGCGCAGGCCGAGCGTGGTGTTGCTGATGATCGGGAACAGCGCCACCAGCGCCGCGCACACCGTCATGGCGGCCACCGGGTTCTTCACCCAGATGATGATCAGCGGCGCCACCGCCACGATGGGCGTCACCTGCAGCAGCACCGCGTACGGAAAGAGCGCAGTCTCGATGCGCTTGCTCTGCACGAACAGGAACGAGATCAGCACGCCCGCCACCGTGGCCAGCAGGAACGACAGCACCGTGATCTTCAGTGTGACCAGCAGCGCATTGCCCAGCGGCGCCCAATCGGTCACCAGCGTCTGCATCATCAGGTAGGGCGAGGGCACGAGGTAGGGCGGCAGCTCCATCGCCACCACCATCCATTGCCACAGCGCGACCAGCACCACGCCGATCAGCACCGGGTAAAGCACGCGTTGCACGCGCGGCTGGTTCAGCAGGGGCGTGGCTTTCACTTTCGTCATCGCGCGGTCTCCTCGTCGGCGCTGCTGGCGCGCAGCAGGCTGTCCTGCAGCCGCTTGGCGTAGCGCGCGAACTCGGGCGTCACCATGAAGTCGGCGCTGCGCGGATAGGGTTCGTCGATGCGGAACTCTTCCACCACGCGGCCCGGCCGCGCGGCCATCATCACCACGCGGCTCGACAAAAACACCGCCTCGTGAATCGAGTGCGTCACGAAGATCACCGTGAGCTTCTTCTTGCGCCACAGCTCCAGCAGGTCGGCATCGAGCTTGTGGCGCGTGATTTCGTCGAGTGCACCGAAGGGCTCGTCCATCAACAGCAGGTCGGGCTGCGTGACGAGGCCGCGCGCAATCGACACGCGCATCTGCATGCCGCCCGAGAGCGCACGCGGCAGCGCATCGGCAAACTTCTCGAGTCCCACCAGCGCGAGCGATTCCATCACCCGCGCATCGGCCTCCTTGCGCGGCACGCCGGCCAGGTCAAGCGGCAGGCGCACGTTGGTCCGCACGCTGGCCCACGGCATCAGCGTGGGCGACTGGAACACGAACGACAGCTTGTGCGGGCAATCGTGAAGCTGCGCCACGGGCCTGCGCCACACCAGCAGCCGGCCGTCGCTGGGTTCGAGCATGCCCGCCACCATCTTCAGCAGCGTGCTCTTGCCGCAGCCCGAGGGGCCCAGCAGCGTGACGAATTCGCCCTCGGCGATCGACAGGTCCACCGGCAGCAGCGCCTGCGTGCCGTTGGGATACGTCTTCTCGGCCGAGAGCACTTCCACCGCGGGCATGGCAGGCGCCGTTGGCGGCGCGAGGGTGTGAGGTTCGATGCGATTCATGAAAGGCTGAGGCTCGTCAGGGCAGGACCTTGGCGTCTTTCACGAACTCGGTCGTGTAGGTCTTCGCCAGTTCGACCTTGGCCGGGTCGAGCAGCTTCGCAGTCACGAGGAAGTCGTAGCTCGCCTTGGAGCGCGCATCCGTCATCACGCCGATGCCGAGCTTGGCCGCGTCTCCGCCGGTGACCATGCCCATCTCCTTGAGCTTGGCCACGCTGTAGGCCAACTGGTCGTCCGTCATGTTGGGGTTGTCTTTCTTGATGAGCGCGTTGGCGGGCGCCGGGTCGGCGAGGTAGCTCTTCCAGCCCTCGGCCGAGGCCTTCACGAACGCGGCGACCTGCTTGCTGCGCTCCTTCACCGTTTTATCCATGCACGACACGGTGGTCGCGTACGCGGGGAAGCCGTGGTCGCTGAACATCAGCACCGTGCTCTTCACGCCTGCCTTCTGGATGGCGTAGGGCTCGGAGGTCAGGTAGCCCTGCTGCGCGGTGTTCTTGTCCGCCACGAAGGGCTGGATGTTGAAGGTGTAGGGCCGCGTCTGTTCGTCGGTGAAGCCGAACTTGGCCTTCAGCCAGGGCCAATAGCCGCGCTGCGCCTGCGCGCCGATCAGCAGCGTCTTGCCCTTCAGGTCTTCGAATTTCTTCACGTCGTCGTGGGCGATCAGCACCTGCGGATCTTTCTGGAAGAAGGCCGCCACGTTGACCACCGGCACGCCGCCTTCGCGCACCTGCATCATCTGGATGTCGCTCGAACCCATGATGCAGTCGGCTTGGCCGGCGGCCATCATCTGCGTGATGTTGACCTGAGGGCCGCCCATCTTGATGGTCACGTCGAGGCCGTACTTCTTGTAGATGCCCTGCGCCACTGCCTGGTAGAAGCCGCCGTGCTCGGCCTGCGCGTACCAGTTGGTCATGTAGGTGAACTTGTCCTCGGCCTGCGCGGGCGCGGCGGCGAGGAAGGCGATGGCGGCGGCGCCGGCCAGGGACAGTGCGAAGGAGCGCATGGTGGAAACCTCTAGAGGGCAGGGAGTTGAAGGAAGAAGAAGCGAGAAAGCGAAGGGGCCGTTGCAAGAAGCGGGCTCAGGCCCACCTCAGGCCGGTTGGAAGCTCTGCTGGATGAAGCCCTGCTGATGGCCGCGCTCCCAGGTGGCTTCTTCGCGCACGACCCAGCGCAGCGCGTACAGCTCGGTCAGCGCCTGCACCCAGCTGTCGGAGAGCGTGTCGAGAATGGCTTCGCCCTGTTCGCGCGTGGCGGTGGTCGGGTCGCCGATCACGCCGCTGGGGCCGAAGTCGCGCGCGGTCCATGCGCAGGCCGGGCGGCCGTCGGCCGACAGCAGCTTGATCGGGAAGGGCGGCGGAAAGTTGGCGACCGCGCGCTCCATGTGCACCGTGTCGGGTGCGAGCGCGAGCATCAGTGCGGTTTCTGAATGGCCGGCGTGCATTGCGAGCTTCTTCTCCTGCTCGCTCACCTGTTTGCTCGCCGCACTCGGCAGGCGCGACACGCCATGCGGCACGATCACGAAGTCGCCGTGACGCAGGCGCAGTTCGCGCGCTGCCATTTCCAGCACCTGTGGCTGGCCGCCGTGGCCATTGGCGAACAGCAGCTTGCGAAAGCCCGAGCGGTACACCGACTCGCCGATCTCGATCACCGTCGACAGCAGCGTGGTGCCTGTGAGCGTCATGGTGCCGGGGAAGTGCAGGTGCTCTTCCGACTTGCCATACGTGATGGTCGGCAGCGCGAAGGCGCGCACCTCGGCGGGCAGCTTCTCCAGTGCCTTGCCCATCACGCCCGAGCAGATCACGCTGTCGACCGAGCACGGCAGGTGCGGCCCGTGCTGCTCGATGGCACCGCAGGGCAGCACGATGACGGTGTTCTCGCGGTCGGGCAGCGCGGCGATTTCGGTCCAGCTCAGATAGGGCAGGAAGCGGTGGGGCGGGATGTAGCCGTGGAGCATGGGGAATCCTTGTGCGTTCGTTCGTTACCGGGGAAGGAAGGGCGTTGCGTCGCCGTGCGTCACGCGGCCATCGCGCAGCACCACGCGGGTGGCGGTGCGCGAAGGCCAGCCATGGCGGTCGGCCTGCGTGAACAGCACCAGGTCGGCGGCGCGGCCCACCAGCGTGGGCGTGGCGGGCGCTGGTGCGCGCTGCAGCCAGTCGCTGCGGCACAGCGCCTGCGACCAGGTGTCGAAGGGCTCGTCGAGCTGTGCCACCAGCGCGGCCGTGCCCAGCGCTTCGACAGGGTCGAAGCTGCCGAGCCGGCAGAAGGGGTCTTGCACGTTGTCGCTGGCAAACAGCAGCGGAATGCCGCGCTCGCGGGCTTCCTTCACCAGCGTGATGCCGCGCTGGCGTGGCGTGCGGCCGGTGACGGCGTCCTGCAGCAGCAGATTGGTGGCGGGCAGCGAGACGACCGTGATCGGCGCACGCGCCACCGCATCGAGCGTGGCGAAGGCCTGCGCCTCGGGCTGGGCAGCGAGAGCGCAGATGTGTCCGCAGACCACGCGGCCTTCGTAGCCGATCTCGCGCAGGATGCGCGCCGTGGTCTGCAGGCCGAGCGCCGAGGCGTTGAGTTCTTCGTCGACATGCAGGTCGATGTCGAGATCGCAGGCCTGCGCCGACACCAGCAGGTTGCGCAGCGCGTTCTCGCTCCAGTTGGTGGAGTGAACGAAGCCGCCGAGCAGCGCATGCGGCCCCGTGGCCTTCACCTGCTTTGCGAGGCGCATCGCCTGCGCCGCGTCTTCGAACAGCGGCAGCTTGATGAGGCTCACCTGTTCGAGCCGCACCCTGCCGGCCCATTCCTGCGCCAGTTCGGCCATCACGGGCCAGGCCATCGCCACCGAGTCGGGCTCCCACCAGTCGACGTGCGTGCGCACGTGCGTGGTGCCGCACTCCCATGCCCACTGCAGCCCGCGCGCGGCGCGCTCGCGCACGTCGTCGGGCGTCCAGTGCACGCGGTCGCTCAGCATCGCGTCGATGGCGCCGAGCAGGCCGGGCTGCACCTGTTTCATGCGCGGCAGGGTGAAAGCCTTGTCGAGGTGGGTGTGGGCGTCGACGAAGCCGGGCAGGGCCAGTGTGCCGGCAAGGTTCCAGGCTGACGGTGACGACGGCGCTGCGGACGTGGCGGGCTGCACCGATTGCACGCGGCCGGCTTCGATCGCGATGCGCGCCAGTTCGGGCACGCCGTCGCGCTCCGGCCAGTCCGTGGGCAGCAGCCAGCGCGGCAGCCGCACGTTGTCGAGGAGCGAGGGCGCGCTCATGCGAAACGCGCCATGGCTTGCCCCACGCGCGCCATGAAGCGCTTGAGCTGGGGCTCGGTCGCGATGTTCATGTGGTAGTGGGCGTGGTAGTCCACCTTCGCGCGCTGCCCGGTCAGCCGCTTCATGTATCGCGTGACGATCTTGCGCGGCGGATCGCCCATGTACATCGCCATCCAGCGCGGCCGGCCGTAGGTAACGACGGCGCTGATGCGCTTGATGTGCGTGAGCATCGGCTTCACGTTCGCCGGGTCGCTGATGTCGAAGGCCACGCCCGGCATGAAGAGCCGGTCGAAGTAGCCCTTGAGCATCGCCGGCAGGCCGAAGCACCAGGTCGGAAAGCAGAAAACGATGCCCTCGGCCCACTGCAGCCGCTCCACATAGGGCTTCAGCGGCAGCTGGTTGGCCGGCACGTCGTGGTAGCCCAGCCGCTCCTCTCGCGACAGCACCGGGTTGAAGCCCTCGGCGTAAAGGTCGCAGTCGTCCACCTCGTGCCCGGCGGCGCGCAGGTTCTTCAGCACCTCCTGGTGCAGGGCGGCGTGGAAGCTGGTTTCGACCGGATGGCAGTAGACGACGAGCACGCGCATGGTGTGTTTGACCGCTTAATCAGAGCAAGTGGTCAGGTTATGCAAGCGACGTGCCAGTGCGGGTGCACCGGTTTGGTTCTACGTGGCGATCAGGCGACGTTAGGTCTAAAGACCGCCTCCGGGCTCGGCTGAATTTCGTAACAAAAGTCACGGAAGTCTGCAAAAACACAACGAGAAGAGCGAGGGTGCCGCTCTTTACGTAACACTCACACACCCTTTCTTCTAATTGTTAACTAAAATTCACACTTCCAAGGTTGTGAACTTTGGACTTCATTTTCCGTTCGATTCACCAAGAGTTCCGTCTTACTTACACCTGTAGGCATTCCTCATGAAAAAACCTTCCCTCATCGTTGCAGCCGTCCTTGCCGCCATGGCCACCAGCGCGGCGGTAGCCGCAACAGCCACCTCCACGTTCCAGGTCCTCATCACCGTGACCAAGGCCTGTTCGGTCACGGCAGGTGCGGCATCGAACATCGATTTCGGCTCGGTCGCTTCCACCGCCACCGCCCTGTCCGCCAGCAACAACATCAGCGTGACCTGCTCCAAGTCGACGCCCTACAACATCGGCCTGCTGCCCTCGAACAACAACACCACCGGCGCCGGCGTGATGAGCCCCGTCGTGGCGGGCCCTGACACCATCGCCTACCAACTGCGCTCGGTGAGCGCCACCGGTCCGATCTGGGGCAACACCGCCACGCCCGTCGCGGTCGGCAATGGCGTGGCCGGCACCGGCACCGGCGCGGCTCAGTCGATCCCCGTGTGGGCCACGGTCGCGAGCGTCAACGTGACGCCTGGCGCCTACCTCGACACCGTGACCGTCCAGGTCAACTACTGATCGATTGCCTGGATTGCCCGTGCACCGCTTGCTTCGCTACACCTTTGCCCTCGCGTTTGCCCTGGCTCACGCGGTCGCTTCGGCGAGCGGGCTGCAGGTTTCTCCGGTCACGCTGACGCTTCAGGCCACGCAGAACGCCGATGGTCTCTGGCTCAGCAATACCGGGGACGACGTGGTGCACGCCCAGGTGCGGGTCTATCAGTGGTCGCAGGAGAATGGTGGCGAAAAGCTGACACCCTCGCGCGAACTCCTCGTGAGCCCGCCGATGGTGCAGCTGGCCCCGTCCGAGCGGCAGCTGATCCGCGTCATCCGCACCGGGGTTCCCGCCGGCGCGGTCGAGAACTCGTACCGGGTCATCATCGATGAGCTGCCCGTCGAGATGAAGGAAAAGAAGGGCCTGCAGCTCGTGCTGCGCTATTCGGTGCCCATCTTCATCGCAGCCGCCGGCGCGCAGCCGGCCGCGCCCCAGCTCAGTTGGTCGCTGCGCCGCGAAGGCAGCCAGGCGGTGCTCGAAGTCGCCAACGGCGGCGGGATGCACGCCCAGCTTGCCGATCTGGATTTTGTCGATTTCGCCGGCAAGCGCACCGCGGTACACGGCGGCCTGATGGGCTACGTGCTGCCGGGCGCGAGCATGCGCTGGCCCTTGAAGACACCCGCGGAGGCCTTTGCTTCAGGCGGCGTCCTGGAAACGAAGATCAATGGCAACGCGACGCAGGAAAAAATCCCGCCGCTTCAACGCGTCCGCTGAGCGCCTGTTGCCACTGCTGCTGCTGCCCGGTCTGATGCCGTTTGCTGCTCAGGCCGAGGGCGCCGCAGCCGGCCCGAGCTCATGGCTGGTCGCGTCCGCCGCGGAAAGTGACCTTACCGGCCCGACCGGCAGCGACCTCTATCTGGAGCTGAGCCTTAACGGCAACCCGCAGGGGCTGGTGCATTTCGGCCTGCGCGGCCAGGAGCTCTGGGCCAGTGCCACCACGCTGCGGCAACTGGGCTTCATCTTGCCGGCGGGCGCGTCCGATCCCGTGCGGCTCAAGAGCCTTCCCGGGGTGCAGGTGTCGTACGACACCGCAAGGCAGACCCTTTCGATCAACGCCCCCGACGACGTGCTGCGCCTGCCCAGGACCGTGGTCAACACGTCGACGGTCGTCTCGCCGAAGGCCAGCGCCTCGCCCGGCCTGCTGCTCAACTACGACCTCTATGGCACGCAGGGCCGGGGCAACAACTCCAGCCTCAACGCGCTCGCCGAAGTGCGCGCGTTCAGCGGAACCAGCGTGTTCAGCAGCACGATGATGTCGCGCGCGACCCGCGTCGACAGCGAAGGCTGGCAGCACGATTCGGTCCGGCTCGACACCACCTGGAGCCAGTCGTTCCCCGAAGACATGCTGACGCTGCGCGTGGGCGACACCACCACCGCATCGTTGCCGTGGTCGCGCTCCACCCGGATCGGCGGCATCCAGCTTTCGCGCAATTTTTCGCTGCAACCCTATCGCACCACCACCCCGCTGCCGGCGTTCCTGGGGTCGGCCACGCTGCCTTCGCAGGTGGAGCTCTACATCAACGGCCTGCGCCAATACACCGGCCAGGTCCCGGCGGGGCCCTTCCAGCTCAACACGGTTCCGAGCATCAACGGCGCGGGCAACGCCCAGGTGGTTCTCACCGACGCCTTCGGCCGTGCCACGACACTCGATTTCTCGCTGTACGACACGCAGCGGCTGCTGGGGGAGGGCCTGTCCGACTGGTCCGTCGATCTCGGCGTGGTGCGCAAGAACTACGGCCTGCGCTCGAACGACTACGGCAGCGACCCCGCCGCTACCGGCGTCTGGCGCTACGGCGTGAGCAACAGCTTCACGCTGGAGGCGCACGGCGAGGCCACCAGGGGGCTGGTCAAGGGCGGCGTCGGCGGCGCATGGCTGCTCGGGCAGAGCGGCGTGTTCACTGGCGCCGTGGCGCGCAGCAGCTATCGCGGGGAGGGGGGCTCGCTGCTCAGCATGGGCTACAGCTGGCGCGACAACCAGTTCAATTTCGCGGTCGAGGGCACGCGCACGCGCGGCGAGTACCGCGACGTCGCATCCCTGTACGGCAGCGCGCCGCCGAGCGGTTCGGGCCGGGCGTCGATCGGCTACACCACCAAGGACTTCGGCAGCTTCGGCCTCAGCTACCTCTATCTGCGCTATCCGGCGCAGGAGGCGACGCGCTTGGCCAGTGTCTATTGGTTCAGGGCGATCGGATCCAGTGCCTCGATGAACGTGAGCCTCAACCAGAACCTGGACAACCGCCGGGAACGCAGCCTTTTCGTCGGCTTTACCTGGGCGCTGGACGGCAAGGTCACGGCCAGCGCCGGCATCCAGCGCGACCGCGGCCAGACCGTCTACACCGCCGATGCGCAGAGCTCCATGCCGGGCGACGGCGGCATCGGCTGGCGCGCCGGCCTGCGCCAGGGCGGCGGCCAGAACGGCGGACAGGCCGAGATCGACTACCTGGGCCGCTACGGCCGCGCCATGGCCGGCATCAGCGTGCTCGGCGACAACCGTTACGCCTATGCCGGCGCCACCGGTTCGATCGCGTTCATGGGCGGCCAGCCCTTCGCGGCCCGGCGCATCGACGATGCCTTTGCGGTGGTCTCCACCGACGGCATTGCCGGCGTGCCCGTGAGGCTGGAGAACCGGGACATCGGCACCACGGACGACAAGGGCATGCTGCTGGTGGCGCCGCTGCGGTCCTACCAGAGCAACCAGCTGTCGATCGATCCGATGCAGTTGCCCGCCGACGTGAAGATCGAGCGCGTGAAAACGGTCGCCACGCCGAGCGACCGCTCCGGCACGATGGTGCGATTCGGCATCACGCCGGTCAGCGCGGCCGCGCTGCTGCTGGTGGACGAGGCGGGCAAGCCCCTGCCGCTGGGCAGCCGCGTGCGCGCCAATGGGCAGGATGGCGAGCCGGCGCTGGTCGGCTTCGATGGCGCGGTGTATCTCGAATCGCTCCAGGCCCACAACACGCTCGATGTGCAGACGCCCGGCGGCGCCTGCCGGACCAGCTTCGACTATCGCAAGGACGGCGTGGCAATCCCGCAGATCGGGCCGCTGCGCTGCGCCAGGGAGGCCAAGACGCCATGAGTCTTCTGACCAGTACTTTGCGCGCCCTGCGCCTGCCTCTGTTCTGCGCACTGCTGTGGCTGCTGTCGGCGGGCAGCGCGCAGGCGTCAATCAATTGCACCGCGACGATGACGGCCGTGGCTTTCGGCACGGTCGACCTGGTCGCCGGCGGCACGCCCACGCCCGCCACCGCCACGCTGAGCTACACCTGCACCAAGACCGGCAACACCAACACTACCGAGTACGCGAGGGTCTGCTTCAACATCGGCGATGGCAACGAAGGTCTCACGAACTTCAATCCGCGCGTCATGAAGAGCGGCGCGGGCGACTCCTTGAAGTTCCAGCTCTACCAGGGGACGACCAGCACGATCTGGGGCTCGAGCGGCAACGCCGCGGTGCCGAACCCGTACACCATCAACATCGCCATTCCTGCCCGGTCCACCACCTCCTCGGGAAGCACCACGATGCGAGGGGAGCTGATTGCCCTGCAGACCACCGTGCCTCCGGGCGCGTACCAGGACAACTTCGCCGGAATCCATACCTCGATCACGCTGACGTCGAGCACGAACGCCCCGCCGACGACATGCGGCACGGCGGTGGCGGACCAGTTCGCCTTCATCGTCAGCGCGACCATCGCCAAGAGCTGCCTGGTCACGGCCGATCCGCTGAACTTCGGCTCCGTCGCGGGCCTCCCGGGCGGGGCCAACATCGACCAGATCAGCACCATCAACGTCACCTGCACGACGCCCACGGCCTACACGGTCGCGCTGACGCCATCCAACAACGCGACCACCGGTGCAGGGGCGATGACGCCGACCGGAGGCGTGCCCGGCAACACCGACACGGTGGCCTACCGGCTCTACAGCAATGCCGCCCGCACGAGTCCCTGGGGCGGCGTCACGGGAACCAACACCGTCGCGGGCACGGGCACCGGCCAGGTCCAGGCGCTGACCTTGTATGGCCGCGTTCTGGGCGCCAGCGTCAACGTGCGGCCGGACAGCTACCTTGACGTCGTGACGGTCGGCGTGACCTACTGAGCTGCACCGGCGGCTTTGCCGACACGGAAAAGCCTGCTGGCAAATTGCAGGCAATGCGCGAAGAATAGCGCCCGGACTGCCTTCATTTTCCCGAGACTCTGCCGATAAACAGGGTTGGGCATCGATGCGATGCCTCCCATCCAGGTTGCGAGGAGGAGTTCCCATGTCCGGAAACAGGCGCTTTGCAAGGGCGGCTGCGCTGCAATCACCGCGAACGGTGCCACCGCTGGCCGCCGTCGGCGTGCTGCTGCTCTTGCTGCCACTGCCGCTGCAGCTCAGTTCCGCGGAGCCGACGCGCGGCATGAACAGCGCCACGGGCCGCTTCGACCTGACGATAGTCGTTCTCCCGACTTTCAAGGTGCTGGAGGTCACGCCCGTGAAGGGAGGGCATGAATACCGTGTCTGGACCAACATGAAGTCGGTGCTCATCAAGGGGCGCGAGTACCGGTTCGACAAGGTCGGAGAAACGACGTTCATGGTGGCTGGCACCGATGCCGATGGCCGCGACAGCCTCGGCTCCGCTTGGCGCGGCGCGATCGGTGCGATGGCGGCGACCACGGGCGGCGCTGCGCCGCAGGCCGCAGCCGCTCCGGCCGGCGACGGCAGCAACGCGACGCGGGTGACGGTGACTTACTAGGGGGCTTGCCCTGGATGTTGCCTTCCGGGTCCGGAAGGACTGCTGAGAAAAAAGCCGCCTGAGCCCTGCACTTCTTCCCGTTTCCGCCGATATCCGGAGGTCGGGCGCCGATGCAGCGCCCGAAGCTCATGTTCTTCGGACGGATCGGGCCTTATGACGGGAAATTGGCTTCAATCGGCGCGCTGTGCGCTGGCCGCGTCGTTGCTGCTCGCGCCGATGCTGTGCGTGGCGGAGAGCGGCTTCGGCAGCAATTCCGCGACGGCGCGGGTGCGCATCACAGTAGTCGTGCTGCCGGTGTTCCGCGTGCTGCAAGTCACGCCGACCGCCGAGGGGTATGACTACCGCGTCTGGACCAACATGAAGTCGATCGTGCTCGGCGGGCACGAGTACCGCTTTGCGCGCGTCGGCGAGAACACGCTGCGCGTGCCTACAGCGCCGGGCGACACCTGGGTCGTGCACGGGCTGTAGGACGGGCGCGTGCTCGCGCCGTCACGTCAGTTGCAATACTGCGCGTTGCCGCTCGTATCGAGCGACACCGGCGGATCGGCCAGGAACTGCTGCACTGGAACGATCGACGCATTGCAGGCTTCATCCGTACGCACGTCGAAGACATGCCAGTAGTCCGTGCTGCTGCTTTCACCGGCGGGCGGCGAAAACACCGTCTGCGCACCCCGGTTGCTCACCTCGACCCGCGCAGGAGAGCCGGTCTGTCCCGGATCGAAGGTGCCGGAGAAGTTGCGGATGTAGAAGCGGTAGGTGCGGTTTTTGGCCAGCTTGGCGAAGGTCGTCACTTCGGGTCCGAAGCTGTCGACGTCGTCCACGTCGAGCGCGATGAAAGGCGCGGCCGCGAGGCTGCCCTTGTCGCTGTAGTAAACGTGTTCGTCGGCGTTGGCGCCCAGCGTGTGCGAGTCGAGGTCGCGCGGGCGCTCGCCCCAGGTCAGCTTGATCGACAGCGCGGAGCGCGTGAGTTCGAGGCAACTGCCCAGCGGCACGTCCTCGTCCGCGACGTTCACCGTCGGCGCATTGGAGATCTCGCTGGCGGTGGTGGCGACCACGAAGGCCGAACTGGTGCGCTTCACGGCCACCGAGAACTCGCCGTTCGCATTGGTCAGCGCAGTTGCCTGGCCGGTGTACGACTTGCCTTCGGAAGCCACCAGTGCGCCTGCGACTCGCGCACCCGTCGCATCCTGCACGCAGCCATTGATTCGCACGGTGTTGTAGATCTGGTCCGCGTTCCAGGTGGTGAAGTGCGTCACCGTGCCTTCGTAGTACTGGTTGGGCGCGGTGCCTTGCAGCGTGGCCGAGCCTTCCTGCACCCACAGCCCCGTGGCCGTGTTGTAGAAGAACAGCGGCACCGACGGCGGCAGCGTGCCGGCGCGCGAGGACGGGGCGATGCGCACCGTCGCGCTGGTGCCCGCGGCCAGGTTCAGCGGCGTGCCGTCGGCATCCGTGAAGCTGGCGTCGAGCGCGCCGAAGCTCTCCATCGGCGCGCTGCCGCCGTCCGTGGCGGCGAGGTAGTTGCCGGGCATCACGTTGACGTCGCTGGCCGGCGCGATGGGCGTCACCCGTGCGGTCACCAGTCCGCTAGGCGCGCTGCCGTCGGGGCGGCGAAGCGAGTTGGCGCTCAGGCGGACCATCGCGGTCGAGCCCGGAACGACAACGTCGTGCGCCGATTGCCCGTCGAAGGTCTCGGTCACCGCCACGGGCAGCATCGGCACGTTGACGACCGTCGATGCGCCCGAGCCGCTCAGCGCGGCCGTGGCTCGGCTCTGCGGCACCATGCCGGCCTTCGAGAAGCTCAGCAGCACCGACGCATTCGGCGGAATCTCGGCGAGCGAATAGCTGCCGTCGTCGCCTGTGACGGCGGAGACGCCGGCGGCCGCGACCGTGACCTGCGCGACGCCCTGGCCGTCGAGTGCATTCGTCACGCGGCCGCTGACCTTCGCGTTGGTCTGCTGCGGCGGTGGTGGAGGCGGTGGCGGCGGCGGCGGTGCGTTCTGGTCGGGTGGGGGCAGGGTGACGAAGCCCGCGCCTCCGTCGCTTCCGCCGCAGGCCACCAGTGCCACTGCTGCCGCAAGCGCGGCAAAAAACATCCTCGTTTTCATGATCCCTCTCTCCTTTGTGTTCGTGATTCGCCGCAACCGGACAACCCGGGCAGCGAGCGTGCGAAGGTAGGCGCGCAGGCGCGGCGTCGCCAGTGCCGAAAGTCACCGCGTCGCGGGAGTAAGAAGAAAGGATTGGCCCAGACAGGGCCGCTTGCTCAGGCCTTGATGCCGCAGCCGTTGAGCACGAAGGCTACGAGCTCGCGCGCGATCGGTTCGCGATCGATGGGCGCGTCGGGCGGCAGGCCGAGCATCACGCGCGTCTGGATCGCGTAGTCGGCATAGCTCTGGGTCATGGCCCAGATGTGCATCAGCAGGATGCGCGCGTCGAGCGGGCGCATCAGCCCGCGCGCGATCCAGCCGTTGATGATGTCCACCTTCTTCTGCGTCCAGGCCCGTGCGTTGGGCCAATAGCGGTCGAGGTTGCGGCCGCCGTCGAGGATCTCGCGCGTGAAGATGCGCGACATCTCGGGGCTGTCGATGGCGTGGTCGAGCTTCTTGCGGATGTAGTCGCCGAGCACCGTGGCAGGGTCGTTCGCGTCCTCGAACGAGAACACCACCTTCCACGCATGCAGCACCTGCATCAGCAGCTCTTCGTAGAGCTCTTCCTTGCCGGCGATGTAGTAATGAAGCTGGGGCTTGGTGAGGCCCGCGCGCGCCGCGATGGCCTGGGTCGAGGTGCCCTTCAGGCCGTGCAGGCTGAACTCGGCGACCGCCGCGGTGCGGATCGCCGCCATGATGCGTTCGCGCCCGGGCCGCGCGCGCGACAGCGGGCCGTCGGGGGCGGGCATTTCCTGGGCGGTCGAGACGGGGAGGGCGGCGGGATCGGCGTTCATGATGGCGGTGGGCGGCAGGGCGCGCGGTCGATGGTAATACCTCGCCCTTGTCCGGGCCGTCCCGGCCCTCGTGCATGACCGCATGCCATGCCGGCATGGGCAGGCAGGGCATGCGGGCACGGTTCATGTATCTTCCTCGCCGCCCCGAAAAATTCCACCTCAACACAGGAGTTCTCCATGTACCTCTCTCCCCGTTTCCGTGCCTTCGCGGCCGGCGCCGCTTTGCTGGCTGCCAGCGCGCTCGCGCAGGCGCAGCAGGCACTGCCCAACGTGGTGATCCTCGCCACTGGCGGCACCATCGCCGGGGCCGGTGCCTCGGCCGTCAACAGCGCCACGTACGCGGCCGCCAAGGTCGGCGTCGAGAAGCTGATCGCAGGCCTGCCGGAGCTCTCCAAGGTGGCCAACGTGCGCGGCGAACAGGTGTTCCAGGTCGCATCGGAAAGCCTGACCAACGACAACCTGCTGACGCTGGCCAAGCGCGTATCGGCACTGTCGAAGCAAGCGGACGTGGACGGCATCGTCATCACCCACGGCACCGACACGCTTGAAGAAACCGCCTACTTCCTGACCCTGACCGTGCACACCAACAAGCCGATCGTCGTGGTCGGCTCGATGCGTCCGGGCACTGCGCTGTCGGCCGACGGCGCGCTCAACCTGTACGACGCCGTGAACGTGGCGGGCAGCAAGGACGCGATGGGCAAGGGCGTGCTGGTAACGATGAACGACAACATCGACAGCGGCCGCGACGTGAGCAAGAACGTCAACATCAAGACCAATGCGTTCTCCAGCCAGTGGGGCCCGCTGGGCATGATCGTCGAGGGCAAGAACTACTGGTTCCGCGCACCGGTCAAGCGCCACACCATGAACTCGGAATTCGACATCGACAGCATCACCGCGCTGCCGCCGGTCGAGATCGCGATGGGCTACGAGGGCGTGTCGTCGGTGGCCATCGACGCCATCGCCAAGAGCGGCGCCAAGGCGCTGATCCACGGAGGCACGGGCAATGGCTCGGTGGCCGACCGCATCGTTCCGAACCTGCAGAAGGCGCGCTCCGACGGCGTGATCGTGATTCGCAGCGCGCGCGTGCCCGACGGCTTCGTCATTCGCAACGCCGAGCAGCCCGACGACAAGTACGACTGGGTGGTTGCGCACGACCTGCGCCCGCAGAAGGCGCGCATCCTGGCCATGGTTGCCCTGACCAAGACCAACAACACCAAGGAACTGCAGCGCATCTTCTGGGAGTACTGATCTCCCCTCGGGTGCATTCGGCACCCTTCCCGGATCGGGCCGCAGCGGTGCAAGCCGCTGCGGCCTTTTTCATGTGCGTGTGCCGCGATGGTGCCGTGCGTACTCGATGCTCGCGATGCAGATCGCCAGCCAGGCACCGCCCGAGCACAGTCCCGCGAGCACGTCGCTAGGAAAGTGCGCCCGCACGAAGATGCGGCTGCAGGCCACGGTGACGACCACCGCCGTTGCTGCCATCACCGACGGCACCCGCCAGCGCGGCGGCAGCATGCGCAGCCCCAAGTAGCCCAGCATGCCGTAGAGCACCATCGAGCCCGAGCTGTGGCCGCTCGGAAAGGAATAGCCCGACACCTGCGCGAAGCCGAAGTCGTGCACCGGCCGGGCGCGCTCGAAGATGAGCTTGAGCACGTGGTTCAGCACCCCGTTGCCGGCGATGGCTGCGACCCAGCCAGCCGCGAAACCGCGGTGCCCGCGAAGCCACAGCGCCACCGCCACGCCGGCGCACAGCAGCACTGCGACGATCGGGTCGGCCATGTGGGTGAGCCATGAGAACGCCTCCCTCACGACCGGCGGCGTGTGCGCGCCCACGGCACGGCTGATCGTCTCGTCCAGCAGGCCCATGGGCCGACCGTCGCCGAGGCCTTCCGCCACTTCGGCGAACAGCCAGGCCAGCGCGACCACCGACGCAGCACCGATGGCCAGTCCGCCGAACAGCAGGCCGGCGCCCGGCTCGGGCTGCGCCGCATGCCGGCGCCGCAGGTGCTCGAAGCCCCAGGCTGCGAGGCCGGCGGCCGCAGTCAGCGCGACGAGAAGAATCAGGAATCCGGGCCAGGCCTGGGCGCCGAGGCGCTCTCCCAGGGCGATCAATGCGGCATCTTCAACGGGCATGGGCGAGGCGGGCGGACGGCAGGGGCAGGCGAATCACGGCGTGTCGGCAGGAGTTCCAAAAGGGGAGGCCGAGCATAGCGGCCCGTTCCTGACCGCCCGCTGCCTCGTAAAATAGCCGGTTCGTTGCGCCGCGGGTTCTTCTCCCACCGGGCGGCCGCCTTCACGCAGAGCCATGCTGACCTTCCAACAAATCATTCTCAAACTGCAGTCGTACTGGGCCGACAAGGGCTGCGCGCTGCTGCAACCGTACGACATGGAAGTGGGCGCGGGCACCTCGCACACCGCCACCTTCCTGCGCGCGCTCGGCCCCGAACCCTGGAAAGCCGCCTACGTGCAGCCCAGCCGCCGGCCCAAGGACGGCCGCTATGGCGAGAACCCCAATCGTGGCCAGCACTACTACCAGTACCAGGTGGTGCTGAAGCCGGCGCCCTCGAACATCCTCGAGCTCTACCTCGGCAGCCTCGAAGCCCTGGGCTTCGACCTGAAGAAGAACGACATCCGCTTCGTGGAAGACGACTGGGAGAACCCCACGCTCGGCGCCTGGGGCCTGGGCTGGGAGGTCTGGCTCAACGGCATGGAAGTGACCCAGTTCACCTACTTCCAGCAGGTCGGCGGCCTCGATTGCAAGCCGATCACCGGCGAAATCACCTACGGTCTCGAGCGGCTGGCCATGTACCTGCAGGGCGTGGAAAACATGTACGACCTGGTGTGGACCGAAGGCCACGGTGGCAACAAGCTCACCTATGGCGACGTGTTCAAGCAGAACGAAGTCGAACAGTCTGCCTACAACTTCGAGCACAGCGACGCCGAGTTCCTGTTCACCGCCTTCAACGCGCACGAAAAGCAGGCCAAGCACCTCATGACCGAACAGCTCGCGCTGCCGGCCTACGAGCAGGTGCTGAAGGCCGCGCACAGCTTCAACCTGCTGGACGCGCGCGGTGCAATCAGCGTGACCGAGCGCGCGGCCTACATCGGCCGCATCCGCAACCTGGCGCGCAGCGTGGCGCAGAGCTACTACGACAGCCGCGAGCGCCTGGGCTTCCCGATGGCGCCGCGCGAATGGGTCGCGCAGATCCCCCCGAAGAAGGCCGCCTGAGCGATGACGACCCCCATGAACAAGAACTCCCTGCTGGTCGAACTGTTTGTCGAAGAACTGCCGCCGAAGGCACTGAAGAAGCTCGGCGATGCTTTCGCGGGCGTGTTGCGCGAACAACTGGTGGCGCAAGGCTTGGCCGAAGCCGGCTCGGTGCTCACCGCCTACGCCTCGCCGCGTCGCCTGGCCGCGCACCTCACGCACGTGGCCGAGCGCGCCGCCGACAAGGCCGTGTCGCAAAAGCTCATGCCCGTGGCCGTGGGCATCGACGCCTCGGGCCAGCCCACGCCCGCGCTGCTCAAGCGCCTGGGCGCGCTCGGCACCGACGCCTCGGCCGTGCCTGGCCTGAAGCGCGCGATGGACGGCAAGGCCGAAGCCCTGTTCTACGAAAGCACCGCCAAGGGCGCCACGCTGGCCGAAGGCCTGCAGAAGGCGCTGGCCGAGGCGATTGCCAAGCTGCCCATTCCCAAGGTCATGAGCTACCAACTCGAAAGCGGTTGCGAAATGCCGGGCTGGAGCAGCGTGAGCTTCGTGCGTCCCGCGCACGGCCTTGTGGCGCTGTATGGCGACGCCGTGGTGCCCATCGAAGCGCTGGGCCTGAAGGCCGGCCGCGAAACGCACGGCCATCGCTTCGAGGCGGCGGTCGATCCGGTCGTGCTGCGCGACGCCAACAGCTATGCGCTGCAGATGCAGGAAGACGGCGCCGTCATCGCGAGCTTCGAGGCGCGCCGCGCAGAAATCGCGCGCCAGCTTGCAGCGGCCGCGGTGAAGGTCGGCGGCGGCTCGGTGCCCATCCACGACGACGCGCTGCTCGACGAAGTGACCGCGCTGGTCGAGCGCCCCAACGTGCTGGTCTGCAGCTTCGAGCGCGAGTTCCTCGAAGTGCCGCAGGAATGCCTGATCCTCACGATGAAGGCCAACCAGAAGTACTTTCCGCTGCTCGACGCATCGAGCAGGCTCACAAACAGGTTCCTGGTCGTCAGCAACATCAGCCCCGACGACGCGAGCGCGGTCATCGGTGGCAACGAGCGCGTGGTGCGCCCGCGCCTGGCCGACGCCAAGTTCTTCTTCGACCAGGACCGCAAGAAGTCGCTGGCCTCGCGCGTCGAGTCGCTGGGCAAGGTGGTCTATCACAACAAGCTGGGCACGCAGGGCGAGCGCGTGGAGCGCGTGATGCGCATCGCGCGCGGCATCGCAGAGAAGATCGGCGACACGGCCTTGGCCGCGCACGCCACGCAGGCCGCCCAACTCGCCAAGGCCGACCTCGTGACCGACATGGTCGGCGAGTTCCCCGAGCTGCAGGGCACCATGGGCCGCTACTACGCGCTGCACGACGGGCTCGACGCATCGGTGGCCGACGCCATCGAAGACCACTACAAGCCGCGTTTTGCCGGCGACGAGCTGCCGCGCAACAGCGTGGGCCTCGTGGTCGCGCTGGCCGACAAGCTCGAAACGCTGGTCGGCATGTTCGGCATCGGCAACCTGCCCACCGGCGACCGCGACCCGTTCGCGCTGCGCCGCCACGCGCTGGGCGTGATCCGCATGCTGATCGAGAAAGACCTGCCGCTGGGCCTCGACGCCTTGCTGCAGGACACGGCCGCGCAGTTCAGCGGTATCGCCGGTTTCGAAGGCAGCCGCGCTACGGGCGAGCTGCAGGACTTCATCCTCGATCGCCTCGCCGGCAGCCTGCGCGAGCAGGGCGCCAGCGCGCAGGAAGTCGATGCCGTGCTGGCTCCGCGCCCGCGGCGCCTGGGCGAAGTGCCCAAGCTGCTGGCCGCCGTGCGCGCCTTTGCCGCCTTGCCCGCCGCCGCCGCACTGGCAGCTGCGAACAAGCGCATCGGCAACATCCTCAAGAAGGCTCCCGAAGCCGACGCGCACGTCAGCGAGCTGCTGCTGCAGGAGCCGGCCGAAAAGGCGCTGCACGCGGCCATGGCGCAGGTCGTGCCCGCTGCCAACGCACAGTTCGAAGCTGGCGACTACACCGCCTCGCTGCAGACGCTGGCCGCGCTGCGCGAGCCGGTCGACGCCTTCTTCGACGGCGTCATGGTCAACGCCGAACAGGCCGACCTGCGGCTCAACCGCCTGGGCCTGCTGATGTCGCTGCACACTGCGATGAACCGCGTTGCGCAGCTCGAACGGCTGGCCGTCTGAGCTCATTCACGACGCCTCCCCCAGGAGTGGCACCACCATGAAACTCGTCATCCTCGACCGCAACGGCACGATCAACGTGCACCGCGAAGACTTCGTGAAGAGCGACATCGAGTGGACGCCGCTGCCCGGTGCGCTCGAGGCCGTGGCGCGGCTCAACCATGCGGGCTGGCACGTGGTGATTGCATCCAACCAGTCGGGGCTGGGCCGGGGGCTGTTCGACATGGCTTCGCTCAACGCGATGCACGCCAAGATGCACAAGATGCTCGCGGCCGTGGGCGGCAAGGTCGATGCGGTGTTCTATTGCCCGCACAGCCCCGACGAGGGCTGCGAGTGCCGCAAGCCCAGGCCCGGCCTGTTCCTGCAGATCGGCGACCGCTACGGCATCGACCTCAAGGGCACCCCGACCTGCGGCGACAGCCTGCGCGACCTGCAGGCGGGCGCGGCTGCCGGCTGCGAGCCGCACCTGCTGCTCACGGGCATGGGCGCGGCCTGCCGCGGCGTCGATCCGCTGCCTTCCGAATACCCGGCGAACACGTTGGTCCACGACGATCTCGCCGCCTTTGTCGACTTTCTGCTCGCGCGCGAAGCGCGGGCCGCACTGCAGGTGGCTGTCTGATGGCGTTTTTCCGTTCCGTTCTCCACGCGCTGTGGATGCTCGTCACCGTGATCCCCTGGGGCATCATCATGTGCGTCAGCTCGCTCTGGAAGCGCGGCATTCCGCTCTACTGGATGGCGGAGCAATGGCTCAGCTGGGCCATCGGCGGCGCGCGCGTGCTGCTGGGCATCAAGACCCGCGTGAGCGGCATGGAGAACCTGCCGACCGACAAGCTCGCCGGCGCGGTCCTGCTGGTGAAGCACCAGTCCACGCTCGAGACCTTCCTGATGCCCACGCTGATGCCGCACCCGCTGGCCTACGTGTTCAAGAAGGAGCTGATCTACATCCCCTTCTTCGGCTGGGCGATGGCGCGGCTGGACATGATCCACATCGACCGCAGCCAGCGTGCGCAGGCCTTCAACAAGGTGGTCAACCAGGGCCGCAAGCTGCTCGCGCAGGGCATCTGGATCATCATGTTCCCCGAGGGCACGCGCATTCCGCGCGGGCAGAAGGGCACCTACAAGAGCGGCGGCACGAGGCTCGCCTGCGAGACCGGCGTGCCGGTGATCCCCATTGCCGTGACCTCGGCCAAGGTGTGGCCGCGCAAGGCCTTCATCAAGCGCCCGGGCGTGGTCGACGTGTCCATCGGCCCGGCGATTCCGAGCGTGGGCCGCAAGCCTGATGAGTTGATGCGTGAGGTCGAGGCCTGGATCGAGGCCGAGATGCGCCGCCTCGACCCCGAGGCGTATGTCGACAGCCCTCTGCAGCCCACGCAAGAAGCGGTGAGCTGAAGAGGAAAAGAGAGCCCGTCATGGGATTGCTTCGGTTCACGATGGATCTTTTCGAGGGGCTGGGCAGCGAGTTTGCGCCGCCAGCGCCCGCACCGGCGCGGCCGCGCAGGGTGAAGAAGCCGAAGCTGGTGGCACCGCCGGCCGTGCCTTTGGCTCCGTCCGCACCCCTGGACCCGCATGCGCCACCCGCGGTGCCGCTGGCCGATACGCTGACGCTTGCGAACTTCGCGCATCCGCAGGCCACGCGCGAAGTGGTGCTCGGCTCCGCGCGCGTGGCCTATGAATTCAAGCGCGGCAAGCGCAAGACGATCGGCTTTCTCGTCGGGGCCGAAGGGCTGTCGGTGCGCGCGCCGCGATGGGTGGCGCTGCGCGATGTCGATGCGGCCATTCATGAGAAGTCGGACTGGATCCTGCGCAAGCTGACGGAAACGCAGCAGCGCCATGCGCGCGTCGAGGCCACTCGCATCGAGTGGAAGGATGGGGCCGGATTTCCGTTCCTGGGCGAGCCGGTTGTGATGCGGCTTGATCCGAAGCATGGCTTTGCGAGTGTTGGCGGCACGCTTGACGACGCTGTTGAAGAAGGTGGGCCGCGGGTGCTGCGGCTGGCTGTGGCGCAGAACGCCGAGCCTTCGCAGATTCGTGATGCGGCGCAGGCGTGGTTGATGCGGCAGGCGCGCAAGTTGTTCATCGAGCGGCTGGATCACTTTGCGCCGTTGCTTGGGGTGCAGTGGCAGAAGCTGTCGCTGTCGAATGCTTCGACGCGCTGGGGTAGTGCCAGTGCGGATGGGTCGATTCGGCTGAACTGGCGGTTGATTCACTTTCGGCTGCCGGTGATCGACTATGTCGTGGCGCATGAGCTGGCGCATCTGCGGGTTATGGATCACTCGCATCGGTTTTGGGAAACCGTTGAGAGTGTTGTGCCGGATTACGACTTGCTGCGGCGGCAGTTGAAGGATGAGGCTGTTCCTCGCTGGGGGTGAGATGGCCTTTTTTCGTTTGTGTTCCGGGGCCGGGACTCGCCCCGGCGGGCGACCTACTTTTCTTTGCTTCGCCAAAGAAAAGTAGGCAAAAGAAAGGCGACCCCACTGTCTGCGACCCCTTCGCTTTGCGAAGGGGCAACCTGCGGTGCTCGCGTTTCACGGGGTCTCGCCCAAACTCGCTTCGCTCAGACAAGGGCGAGCCCTGATCCGCGAAACGCTGCGCTCCTCGGCGCAGCCAGAGGGGAGGGGAGACGGAACGGGCCTTTGCTTCGCTCGGCTTGGTATTGGCTGTTGGATGTTGGATGTTCGGGGGTCGAGCGCAGCGAAGGCCTGCTGGGTTCCCCCATCTACGTCGAGCACCGCAGGTTGCCCGTAGCGAAGCGTAGGGACGCAGACAGCAGGGTCGCCTTTTCTTTGCTTACTTTCTTTTGGCGAAGCAAAAGAAAGTGAGTCGGCCGCCGGGGCGAGACCCGGCCCCGGAAAGAAAAACCTCAGCGAGCGTGCGTAACCCCCCCATCCACAACCAACGTAGACCCCATCACATAGTCCCCCGCACGCGAGGCCAAGTAGATAGCCGCCCCAGCCATATCCTCAGGCACCCCAATACGCCCAGCCGGAATCCGCTCCTTCACCTCATCCCCGTGATCCCGCGCCAGCTTGTTCATGTCAGAAGCAAACGCACCAGGCGCAATAGCACTAACCACAATCCGATCCTGCGCCAACCGAAGCGCCATCCGCCGAGTCAACTGAATCAGCCCAGCCTTGCTCGCCGCATACGAATAAGTCTCCTGCGGATTGACCGAAATCCCGTCGATAGAAGCGATGTTGATCACCTTCGCCAGATGGTCCGTCGCCGCCTTCTTCAGCATCGGCGTCAACGCCTTGGTCAGAAAGAACGGCGTCTTCAGGTTCAGGTCCACCACCTTGTCCCATCCACTCTCGGGAAACTCTTCATAAGGCGCCCCCCAGGCCGCACCGGCGTTGTTCACGAGGATGTCCAGCGAGCCTTCGTGCTTCGAATAGGCATCGACCAGCGCCTGCGCACCTTCGAGCGTCGACACGTCCGCAGGCAGCGACACGCAATGCCCAAAGGCCGACAGCTCCTTCGCGGTTTCGTCGCAGGCTGCGGCCTTGCGAGCCGAGATGTACACGCGCGCTCCCTGGGCCAGGAAGCCCTCGGCGATCATGCGGCCGATGCCGCGCGAGCCGCCGGTGATCAGCGCCGTGCGGCCCTTCAGCGAGAAGAGTTGGGTGGTGTCCATGGTGCGGGTGTCTCCTGAATGAAAGATCGGCAATGCAAGTTCAGGAAACGAGCTTAGTGCGCGCCGCGCCGTGCGCGCGTCACCTCGGTGTCAGCGACAGGCTCCGGGGGCTCGTGAAGCTGCGCAGGTCGCCGGTCACCGGATCGAGGAAGGCCAGCGACCGGGCCAGCAGCTGCAAGGGCTTGCCGAAGTCGTCCGCGCCCTCGGGCAGCAGCACGGGGTAGATCGGGTCGTTCACGATCGGCATGCCCAGTGCCATGCAGTGCACGCGCAGCTGGTGCTTGCGGCCCGTCACCGGCGAGAGCTTCAGCAGCGCATGGCCGTCGCGCACCTCCTGTACCTCGATGCGGGTCTCGGAATTGGGCTCGCCGGGCTCTTCTCGCACGCGCATGAAATGTTCGTCGTCGACCAGGCGGCTGCGGTAAATCTCGGGCACAGACGACACGCCCTCGCGCCACGGCACGACGGCCTCGTAGTGCTTGGCGATGCGGCGCTCGGGAAACATCGCCTGGTACGCGCCGCGCGTGGCGTGCCGCACCGAGAACAGCACCAGCCCCGAGGTGCTGCGATCGATGCGGTGCATCGGCACGAGGTCGTCGAGCTTCAGCTTGCGCTTGAGGCGCACCAGCAGGCTTTCCTGCAGGTACTTGCCGGTGGGCGTGACGGGCACGAAGGGGGGCTTGTCCACGACCAGCAGATCGTCGTCCTGGAACACGATCTGCTCTTCGAATGGGATGCGCGCTTCGTCGTCGAGCGTGCGGTAGTAGTACACGCGCAGCGGCGACTGGTAGCGGCGCGTGGCGGTCACGGGCACGCCATGCTCGTCGATGACGTCGTTCGCTTCGATGCGCTCGAGCCAGGCCTGGCGCGTGATCGCGGGAAAGCGTTCGATCAGGAATTCGGCAATGGTCGGCCAGGGGCCGGAAGACAGGCCGACGCAGCTCGGGCCTACGCCGTCGCGCGTGGGTAGCGGCAGCTGCGGCGGTCGGCGCCGGGTCATGGCGATAAAGATGCCTGCTGCAGTAACGACAGCGCTTGGGCGAAGGTCGGGCGCGCGGCGGCGTCGGGCTGCAGGCAGCGGTCTTTCAGCGTGGTCACCGATGCGGGCACCGCGTCGGTGCAGCGTTCGAGCAGTTCTTCCAGCAGGCAGCCGAAGGCGCGCATTTCCAGCGCCTGGAACGCGCGCGCCTGTGCCGCGTCGAGCGCGCCGGTCATCCAGGCCGCGCCGAAGTCGCCGAGCCGGCCGCCGCGCTGTGCGTGCCACAGGATGTTGTGCGCGTAGAGGTCGCCGTGAAGAATCCCTCGCGCATGCAGGTGCTGCATGGCCGAGGCGATGTCGCGTGCGATGCGCAGCGCCACGCCGGACGTCCAACGCGCTTCCTCGGCATAGACGTCGCGCGTGCATGAAGCAAGGCTCGGTGGCCCCGCGAGGGTGACGAATGACGGATCGACCAGCCCCATCACCAGGCCTTCTGTGCCTTCGGGGTGCCCGTCGATGCGGCTCTGCGCAGCGATCAGCGTGGGGTGCACGCCGGCCGCAATGCAGGCGGCCATTTCACTGTGCGGCCAGCCGTCGCTGGTGACTGCACCCTTGAAGAGCTTGACCGCCACCTGCTGTGCTTTGCCGAGCGTGGCTTGAAGGATCACACCCGAAGCGCCTTCGCCGAGCTTTCTGCCCAGCGCCAGTTCGCGCCAGTCGATGTGCGGCACCGACTGCGCGGTGATCGCCGCGTCTTCGGCCTGCGTGTCGAAGGGGTTGCCCGCGCAGGCGAGCCATGACAGGCGCGGCAGCGAGGGCAGCCATGCGGGCAGTGTCTCGAAGCGGTTGGCCGAGATGCGCAGCAGTTCGAGCTGCTCGAGCGCGGTCATCGACTGCGGCAGCGCGCGCAG
Organism: Variovorax sp. F042; assembly: GCF_057814215.1. NCBI lineage: Bacteria > Pseudomonadati > Pseudomonadota > Betaproteobacteria > Burkholderiales > Comamonadaceae > Variovorax > Variovorax sp. F042. The sequence continues at coordinate 340,079 of NZ_JBVASX010000005.1, read as the reverse complement.
GCGGTTGCCCGCCAGCATCAGCTTCTGCATCCGCGTGCATTCGCCGAGGGAGTCGGGCAGCTCTTCGATCTGGTTGTCGGTGAGGATCAGCCAGCGCAACGAGGCCGGCAACGATGCGGCCGGTACCGTGCGGATCTGGTTGGCCTTGAAGCCGACGATGTCGAGGTCGTGGCACCGGCCGATCGACTCGGGCAGCGTGGTGAAGCGGTTGTCCGAGCAGAACAGCACGCGCAGCCTGTGCAGGCGGTTCAGGTCGTCGGGCAGCGTGTCGAGCGCATTGCCCGACAGGTTCAGCACCTCGAGCGAATCCGCAAGGTCGAAAAGCTCGCGCGGAAACTCGGTGAATCCGCACGAGAGATCGATTCTTTTTGCGCCTGCCAGCCGGCCCGCGCGCAGCTGAGCCAGCATGTCGTCCATCCGGGGGAGTTTAGGCGGCCTTCGCGCCGAAGCGGTAGATGCCGTCCTTGCCCAGTTCGCGCTTCACCTGGCCGGAGAACCACAGCAGGTGCAGGTGAGCCACCGTTTCGCCCATGGCGAAGGTCATCTGGTGCAGGTCGAGCTCGCGCTTGAACAGAATCGGCAGGCCTTCGGCTGCCGTCAGCGCGCGTGCCGTGCAGGCTTCGAGCAGCTCTGCCAGCCGGTCGCGGTGGTGCTCCTGCAGCTGGTCGACGCGTCGGTGGATGCCCCGGAAGGGCTTGCCATGCGAAGGCAGGCCCAGCGTGTCGGCCGGCAGCGCCTTGAACTTGTCGATGCTGTCGAGAAAAAGGCGCAGCGAGTTCGCCTCGGGTTCGCCCGCGTGCACGCTCACGTTGGTGGAAATGCGCGGCAGCATCATGTCGCCGCCCAGCAGCAGCTTCAGGTCGTCGCAGTACAGTGCGATGTGCTCGGGTGCGTGGCCGTAGCCGCTGATGCAGCGCCAGTCGTGGCCGCCGATGGTGACGATGTCGCCGTCGAGCATGCGCACGAAGCTCTCGGGCACCGAGGGAACCATGTTCGCGTAGTAGTTGGTGCGCGCGCGGATCTTGGCGATGGATTCGGGGTCGGTCAGGCCGTGCGAGGCAAAGAAGCGCGCCGCCGGTTCGCCGCCCGCCAGGGTGTCGCCGGCGGTGCTGAGCACGCGGGCCACGTGGTAGTCGGTCGAGCTGATCCACAGCGGCGCGTTCCAGCGGGTGCACAGCCAGTCGGCCAAGCCGATGTGGTCGGGATGCATGTGCGTGACGATGACGCGCAGGATCGGCATGCCCTGCAGTTGCGTCTCGAACACCTGCTCCCACTGCGCGCGCGCCTCGTCGCGGGCGATGCAGCAGTCCACCACCGTCCAGCCCTCGACGCCGTCGAGGGTGTCGCGCAGCAGCCAGAGGTTGATGTGGTCGAGCGCAAAGGGCAGTCGCATTCGAATCCAGCGCACGCCGGGCGCCACTTCCAGGGTTTCACCGGGCTCGGGGAGCGTGTCGCCGAGGGGGTAGTGGAGTTCGCGTTCGAGGAGGTTCATGTAAGATTGACGTTTACGTAAACGTCATGGAGTAGTGGCACCATTGTAGGGATCGCGGCGCAAACCTGCTGTCGCGCCCGTAACGCCCCTTCTCCAGACCCCCGTCATGCCTGCGCAAACCTTCACCATCAGCCAGCTCGCGAAGGAATTCGACCTCACGACGCGGGCCATCCGCTTCTACGAGGACATGGGCCTGCTCACGCCCGAGCGGGCCGGCCTGCAGCGCATCTACAGCGCGCGCGACCGCGCCCGGCTCACGCTCACGCTGCGTGCCAAGCGCCTCGGCCTGAGCCTGACGGAGGCAAAAGACATCCTCGACATGTACGACAGCCCGCGCGACACCGTGCCGCAGCTGGAAAAATTCCTCGGCGTGTTGGGTGCCCACCGGGCCCAGCTCGAGGCGCAGCTGGCCGAGTTGCAAGCCAATCTCGCGGAGGTGCGGGAGCACGAAAAGAAGGGGCGGGCCACCCTTGCCAAGGCGCAAAAAGCGAAAGAGACAAACAAGACGCGCAAGCCCGCCGAAGCCAGAGCCTGAAAAACACGACTCATCGACAATAGCCGCCTATGCCCGACAACACCGATAACCTCGACGACCTCTTTGCCCACAACCGCGCCTGGTCTGCCCAGATGGAGCGCGACCGGCCCGGTTTCTTCACCAGCCTGGTGAAGCAGCAGACGCCGCGCTACATGTGGATCGGCTGTTCCGACAGCCGCGTGCCCGCCAACCAGATCACCGGCCTGGAGCCGGGCGAAGTGTTCGTGCACCGCAACGTCGCCAACATCGTGGTGCACTCCGACCTCAATGCGCTCTCGGCGATCCAGTTCGCGGTGGAGCACCTGAAGGTCGAGCACATCATGGTGGTCGGCCACTACGGCTGCGCCGGCGTCAAGGCCGCGCTCAGCGGCAAGCGCATCGGCCTGGCAGACAACTGGATCCGCCACATCCAGGACGTGCGCGACCGCCACAGCGTGATGCTCGAAAGCCTGCCCGAAGAAGCGCGCGTCGATGCGCTGTGCGAGCTCAACGTGGCCGAACAGGTGGTCAACGTGGCCGTCAGCACCGTCATGGTCGACGCCTGGGCGCGCGGCCAGAAGGTGCGCATCCACGGCTGGACCTTCGGCGTGCACGACGGCCTGCTGCAGGACCTGGGCCTGAGCGTCGACGGCGCCAAGCCGCTCGACGCGGTGTACAAGGCCGCGGTGCAGCGCATCCGCTACAAGTGGAGCAAGCCCGGCGAGGTGATCCAGTCGCTGACGCTGCAGGGCACGCAGGTGAACCAGTCGGTGCAGGAGGCGCAGGCCATGACGCCGCAGCCCGAGGCCGACGGCACGACAGACGCCGCCGCTGCCTGAGCGGCCCGGGCGCCTCCAACTGCCTGCCCGCCCATGTTCCCGCAGCGCCTCGATTCGCCGCTGGCCTACGACATCGCGAAGGCGATGATGGACGGCTTCAACCGGCACTACCGGTTGTTCCGCGCCGAATCGGCGCGCGCCAAGCACCGTTTCGAAACCGCTGACTGGCACGGCCAGCGGCGGGCGCAGCGCGAGCGCATCGAGTTCTACGACCTGCGCGTGAGCGAGGCCGTGGCCCGGCTCGAAAAAGAGTTCAAGGCCGGCGACCAGCCCATGGACGTGTGGCACCAGATCAAGCTGCACTACATAGGCCTGCTGGTGGACCACCACCAGCCTGAGCTGGCCGAGAGCTTCTTCAACTCGGTGACCACGAAGATCCTGCACCGCGCGTACTTCCAGAACGACTTCATCTTCGTGCGCCCGGCCATCAGCACCGAGTACATCGAGCCGCGCGGCGCGCCCACCTACCGGCCGTACTACCCGGAGCCCGAAACGCTGGCCGACACCCTCGAGCAGATGCTCGACGACTTCGCTCTGCTCGGCAGCTTTGCCAACAAGCGGCGCGATGCGGAGCGCGTGGCGCACGTCATCCTGAACCGCTTCCACCAGGTCAAGCTGCGCGCCAACTTCCAGCTGCAGGTGCTGTCGGGCCTGTTCTTCCGCAACAAGGGCGCGTACGTGGTCGGCAAGATCATGAACGGCTTCACCGAGATTCCGTTCTCGCTGCCGATCCTGCACGATAGCCATGGCAAGTTCTACATCGACGCGGCGCTGTTCGGCGAAGACGACCTGCAGATGCTGTTCAGCTTTGCGCGCGCGTACTTCATGGTCGACATGGAGGTGCCCTCGGCCTGGGTGCAGTTTTTGCGCTCGCTCATGCCGCGCAAGCCGCGCGCCGAGATCTACAACGCGCTCGGCCTTGCCAAGCAGGGCAAGACGCTGTTCTACCGGGACTTCCTCTCGCACCTGAACTATTCGAGCGACCGCTTTCGCATCGCGCCCGGCATCAAGGGCATGGTGATGCTGGTGTTCGACCTGCCGTCGTTCCCCTTCGTGTTCAAGGTCATCAAGGACTTCTATCCGCCGCAGAAAGACACCACGCGTGAGCAGATCAAGGGCAAGTACATGCTCGTGAAGCAGCACGACCGCGTGGGCCGCATGGCCGACACGCTGGAGTACAGCGACGTGGGTTTTCCGCTCGATCGCTTCGAGCCCGAGCTGATCGAGGAAATCCGCAAGTTCGCGCCCAGCCAGCTCGAGATCGGCGACCGCGACGGCAACGGGGAAATGGAAGTCGTGGTCAAGCACGTCTACATCGAGCGGCGGATGATCCCGCTCAACATCTACCTGCAGGAAGCCTTCGACACGCTGGCCCACCCCGAGAGCCCGGCGCATGCCAGGCGCGCGAAAGACCAGCTGGAGCACGCGGTGATCGAGTACGGCAACGCCATCAAGGACATGGTCGCAGCCAACATTTTCCCTGGCGACATGCTGTGGAAGAACTTCGGCGTCACGCGCGGCGGCAAGGTCGTGTTCTACGACTACGACGAAATCGAATACGTCACTGACTGCAAGTTCCGCAAGGTGCCCACGCCGCGCAACGAAGAAGACGAGATGAGCGGCGAGGTCTGGTACTCGGTGGGTCCGAAGGACGTGTTCCCCGAAACCTTCGAGCCCTTTTTGCTGGGCAACAAGGACGTGCGCGAAGCCTTCATGGCGCACCACGCCGACTTGCTCGACGCAGCCTTCTGGCAGCACCACAAGGAACGCATCCAGGCCGGGCAGATGCTCGATGTGTTCCCGTACGAAGAATCGCAGCGCTTCCAGCACGAAGGGCACGCGACGCATTTCTGACCGATCGCTTCTTGATTCCGCTTTCACACTTCTGAAGGAGACCTCCATGTCCGAATCCATCGTCATCGTCGGCGCCGCCCGCACCCCCATGGGTGGCTTCCAGGGCGACTTCTCGTCCCTCTCCGCGCACGACCTCGGCGGCGTGGCCATCAAGGCCGCCGTCGAGCGCGCCGGCATCGCGCCCGAGAGCGTGGGCGAAGTGCTGTTCGGCAACTGCCTGATGGCAGGCCAGGGCCAGGCCCCGGCGCGCCAGGCGGCCTACAAGGGCGGCCTGCCCGACAGCGCCGGCGCGGTCACGCTCAGCAAGATGTGCGGTTCGGCCATGAAGGCCGCGATGCTCGCGCACGACCTGCTGCTGGCCGGCACGCACGACGTGATGGTCGCCGGCGGCATGGAAAGCATGACCAACGCGCCCTACCTCATGCTCAAGGGCCGCGGCGGCTACCGCATGGGCCACGACCGCATCTTCGACCACATGATGCTCGACGGCCTCGAAGACGCCTACCAGCCGGGCCGCTCGATGGGGACCTTCGGCGAAGACTGCGCGGCCAAGTACAAGTTCACGCGCGAGCAGCAGGATGCGTTTGCCATCGCCAGTGTCGAGCGCGCCAAGAAGGCCACCGACACCGGCCTCTTCAAGGACGAGATCGTGCCCGTCACGGTCAAGGGCCGCGGCGGCGACACCGTCATTTCGATCGACGAAGGCCCGGGCAAGGTCAAGCTCGACAAGATCCCCACGCTGAAGCCCGCGTTCAAGAAAGAAAACGGCACCATCACCGCCGCATCGAGCTCGTCGATCAACGACGGTGCGGCCGCACTGATCATGATGACCGAGTCGCACGCGAAGAAGATCGGCGCCAGGCCCATCGCCCGCATCGTCGGCCACGCCACGCACGCGCAGCAGCCCGAGTGGTTCTCCACCGCGCCCGTGGGCGCCGTCGCCAAGCTGTTCCAGAAAACCGGCTGGAAGGTGAAAGACGTCGATCTGTGGGAAGTGAACGAGGCCTTCGCCGTGGTGCCGATGGCGCTGATGCACGAGCTCGACGTGTCGCACGAGATCGTCAACGTGCACGGCGGCGCCTGCGCGCTGGGCCACCCGATCGGCGCCAGCGGCGCTCGAATCATGGTCACGCTGATCCATGCGCTGAAGGCGCGCGGCAAGAAGCGCGGCGTGGCAACGCTTTGCATCGGTGGGGGCGAAGGCACTGCGGTGGCACTCGAATTGATCTAATCAGCATTCATTGTCATTTTTTGGCATTTACTGTCATTTAAATTTATTAACAATAATTGCCAAATTTGAAAGTGTGTGAATTTATTTCTTTGCCTCTGATTCTCTGATACCATCCGCGCGCCGATGATCGTCAAGGCGTCGCGAAATTCGTGCGCGGGATGGAATTTCAGGAAAAAGAATGGATAAGCAGCGAGGGGCGGAGTGCACATTGGTCGTAGATCAATGGATAGTCTTTGGGGAGTTTTTACGGCAATTGCTCATTGCCTTGAAATTCCCAGCGCTCGCATTGCTTTCGGTAGCAGCGCTGACATATTTTTCGGCCTCGAAATCACCTGCTGGCCTTGCAATCGCCGAAACCGATGAGTTGCTTTTAAAGCTGACGACATTGGGTCGAAAAGGCGCCGCCGTTTTATGCAACCCTGAAAGTATCGAAGAACATCTCTCCGTTCGGATTGAAAAGGGTCATTTAAATAAGGCAGGCGGCAGCAATTTCCCGGTTGCCGTGAATACGCCGGGCCAATCCGTTTTCGGGAGCTATTCGAAACTTCAATCGGGCACGGGCACTATCTGCAGGCTTCAGTTGCAAGTCGTTGGCCGCCGATTCTGTGACACGGATTCCGCGCGTGCGCAGCGTTTGATTGGTCGTCGTGTTCAAACTCGATTGGCCGTGCCGGGTGAAGCCGGCTTCTACGATCACGGGTATGAACTGATGCGCGATGCCAGGGAAAGATCGGTCATCGGATGGCGGGAACCTGGCCGGTCGTGTCCGGCCGACGTCGAAATCGTCGCTGCAATCCGTTGAATGGCGAAGGGGGCCGTCACTCGCTGCCGTGGCCTTCGCTGTTTGCAGGAGCCGTCTTTTTCGCCGCATGCGCCATGCTGTTGTACGAATCGGCGCGCGAATACTTCCCCCGTAGCGACTTGTCCGCTTTCGACACGCAACGTGCCGGGCTGTTAAGTGCCGAACTGCGTGCCGCTTACGAGCAGGAACTGTTCAGCGAGTTGTCTCAATGGAATCGCCCCAGCCGTCGCTATCCGACGGAGGCTGGTGTCGGTCAACGCGAAGAGCGATGGAGGCAACTGGCCGGTGAAGGGCTCGAGCTGGCGCATATCGCCGTGCAGGTACTTCAGCCCGATGGCGGCTTCGTCTACCCGCTCGAGAAGCCGATGGATCGGTTGCAAGCGCTCGCAGAGCAGGGTGACTCCGGTGCGATGTGCCTGATGACCGGGCTCGTCGGTCAAGTCAAGAGGTCGCGCTTGTCCATCGAGCATTCCGAGATTGCAAGGAAATGGCTGCTTCGGGGTCTAGAGCGCGGTCATGCAGAGTGCCAACTGCAGCTGGGACGTCGCCTGATCCTTGGCATCGATGGGGTGGCCAAGGATGCGAAGCGCGGACTGGCCTTGGAAATTTCCGCTCGTCGTGCCGGATACGCTCACGACGTGGATGGACTGACGGCATATTTTCAGCAGCGATGGTCAACCGAATCTGCTGATCTCACCAGGCTGTATTGCTGGCTGTCCATCGATGCCCAATCGCGCTTGACGGATGGGCCGCAGAACATGCTGAGACTCTTGCGTGCCGAGGCGCGACGTATCGATTCCGAAGGGCTGATGGGGCTCGCAAGCCGGCTCGAGAACTCGCGTTTCTCCTTGCAGGCATGTGTCGACTTGGGCACAGGCTGAACTCGTCCTTGGCAACGCGGACGATGCCTAGAATGGTAGTTTCGCCCCCATCTGGAGACCTTGTTCATGTATTCGGCCATTCCCCGCAACACCGTCGCCGCGCTGGTTGCTTTGGTTTTTTTGGCGCCTGTCACCTGGGCCCAGAAGCGCGACAACGTGCTGTTCCAGGCTGCCACCGACGAGCAGCCCGCGGTGATCAAGACGCTGGAAAAGCTGGTCAACATCGAGACCGGTACCGGTGACGCCGAAGGCATCGCCGCCGCCGGCAGCTACCTCGAGGGCGAACTCAAGAACCTGGGCTTCACCGTCACGCGCAGCAAGTCGGCCGGCATCGTGGTGGGCGACAACATCGTGGGCAAGATCAAAGGCCGCGGCGGCAAGAACCTGCTGCTGCTCTCGCACATGGACACCGTGTACCTGAAGGGCATCCTCGCGAAGGCGCCGTTCAAGATCGAAGGCGACAAGGCCTACGGCCCCGGCATCGCCGACGACAAGGGCGGCAACGCCGTCATCCTGCACACGCTCAAGCTGCTGAAGGACTACGGCGTGCGCGACTACGGCACCATCACCGTGCTGTTCAACACTGATGAAGAAAAAGGCTCCTTCGGCTCGCGCGACCTGATCCAGGAAGAAGCCAAGCTGGCCGACTACGTGCTCTCCTTCGAGCCCACCAGCGCCGGCGACGAGAAGCTCTCGCTCGGTACCTCGGGCATCGCCTATGTGCAGGTCAACATCACCGGCAAGGCCTCGCATGCGGGCGCGGCGCCCGAGCTGGGCGTGAACGCGCTGGTCGAGGCCTCCGACCTCGTGCTGCGCACCATGAGCATCGACGACAAGTCGAAGAACCTGCGCTTCAACTGGACCATTGCCAAGGCCGGCAACGTGTCGAACATCATCCCCGCCAGCGCCACGCTGAATGCCGACGTGCGCTATGCGCGCAACGAAGACTTCGACGCTGCGATGAAGACGCTGGAAGAACGCGCGCAGCAGAAGAAACTGCCCGAGGCCGACGTCAAGGTGATCGTCACGCGCGGCCGCCCGGCCTTCAATGCCGGCGAAGGCGGCAAGAAGCTGGTCGACAAGGCCGTGGGCTACTACAAGGAAGCCGGCGGCACGCTGGGCGTGGAAGAGCGCACCGGCGGCGGCACCGACGCAGCCTATGCGGCGCTCTCGGGCAAGCCCGTGATCGAGAGCCTGGGCCTGCCGGGCTTCGGCTACCACAGCGACAAGGCCGAGTACGTGGACATCAGCGCCATTCCGCGCCGCCTGTACATGGCTGCGCGCCTGATCATGGATCTGGGCGCCGGCAAATAAGCACGAACAGAAGAAAAGACAGGAGACAACGCCATGCTGCTCAGCACCGACCAGGAAGCCATCCGCGACGCGGTGCGCGATTTCTCGCAAGCCGAACTCTGGCCCAACGCGCCCAAGTGGGACCGCGAGCACAGCTTTCCGAAGGAAGCCCACCAGGGCCTCGCGGCGCTGGGCGCCTACGGCATCTGCGTGCCCGAAGAGAACGGCGGCGCCGGCCTCGACTACCTCACTCTCGCGCTGGTGCTGGAAGAAATCGCTGCCGGCGACGGCGGCACCAGCACCGCCATCAGCGTGACCAACTGCCCGGTCAACGCCATCCTCATGCGCTACGGCAACGCGCAGCAGAAGAAGCAGTGGCTCGAACCGCTGGCGCAGGGCCAGATGCTCGGCGCCTTCTGTCTCACCGAGCCGCAGGCAGGCAGCGATGCCTCGAGCCTGCGCACCACGGCGCGCAAGGACGGCGACGCCTACGTGATCGACGGTGTGAAGCAGTTCATCACCAGCGGCAAGAACGGCCAGGTGGCCATCGTCATCGCGGTAACGGACAAGGGCGCGGGCAAGCGCGGCATGAGCGCGTTCATAGTGCCGACCGATGCGCCGGGCTACAACGTCGCGCGCCTGGAAGACAAGCTGGGCCAGCACAGCAGCGACACCGCGCAGATCAACTTCGACGGCTGCCGCATCCCGCGCGAGAACCTGATCGGCGCGGAAGGCGAGGGCTACAAGATCGCGCTCGGCGCGCTCGAAGGCGGCCGCATCGGCATTGCCGCGCAGAGCGTGGGCATGGCACGCAGCGCCTTCGACGTGGCGCTGGCCTATGCCAAGGAACGCCAGGCTTTCGGCGGCTCGATCTTCGAGCAGCAGGCCGTGGGCTTTCGCCTGGCCGAATGCGCGACGCAGCTTGAAGCCGCGCGTCAGCTGATCTGGCATGCCGCGAGCCTGCGCGACGCCGGCTTGCCCTGCCTGAAGGAAGCAGCCATGGCCAAGCTGTTCGCCAGCGAGATGGCCGAGCGCGTGTGCAGCGCCGCCATCCAGACGCTGGGCGGCTACGGCTACGTGAACGACTTTCCGCTGGAGCGCATCTACCGCGACGTGCGCGTGTGCCAGATCTATGAAGGCACTTCGGACATACAGAAGCTGCTGATTCAACGCGCGCTGGCGTGAGCGACATGCGGCCGGGGCGGGTGATGTTCCGGTAGCGCCACAACCCCACCCGTCTGTCATCGGTTTGGATGACAGACAGATACGCGCAGCAGGCGCAGCATGGTGGCCTCTTTGTCGGAGGTCTTTGCCATGTCCATCTTCAGAACCGCTTCCCCCGCATTGGCACTCCTGTGCATCGGTGCCGTGGCCCTGCCGGCGCGCGCGCAGCTCGCAGCCCCTGATATTTCCACTCTGACCGCGACCGAAGCCGTGCAGCAGCTGTGCGCCGGCACCGTCACCAGCGAGCAGTTGGTAACGGCCTACCTCGCCCAAGCCAGGGCCAAGGCGAATCTCAACGCCTTCATCACGCTAGACGAAGCCGGCGCACTGAAGGCCGCGCGCGCCGCCGATGCACTGCGCAAGCGCGGTGGCGCCTGCAAGCCGCTGGCCGGCCTGCCGGTGGCCATCAAGGACAACATCCAGGTGCAGGGCCTGCCCGCGACGGCCGGCACACCCGCGCTCAAGGGCTTCGTGCCCTCCGCCGACGCCCCGGTGGTGGCCAGGCTGCGCGCGGCCGGCGCGGTGGTGCTCGGCAAGACGAACATGCACGAACTGGCCTTCGGCGTCACCGGCTACAACCCCGCGTTCCAGACCGGCTCCGAGGTGGGCGTGCGCAATGCCTACGACGCGACGCGCATCGCGGGCGGCTCGTCGTCGGGCAACGGCACTGCGCTGGGTGCGCGCATGGCGCCCGCGGCGCTGGGCACCGACACGGGCGGGTCGGTGCGCATTCCGTGCGCGTTCAACGGCTGTGCATCGCTGCGTCCGACAGTGGGGCGCTATCCGCAGCAGGGCATTGCGCCGATCTCGCACACGCGCGACACGGCGGGGCCGATGGCGCAATCGATGGCCGACGTGGCGCTGCTCGACAGCGTCATTGCCGGCGGCAAGCCGCTCAAGCCTGCCGACCTGAAGCGCGTGCGCCTTGGCGTGGTGCCGGCCATGCAGGCCAATCTCGACGCCGATACGCGCGCCGCCACCGATGCCGCGTTTGCGAAGCTGCGCGCGGCCGGCGTCACGCTGGTCGATGTGGAGATGCCGAAGCTGATGGAGCTCAACGGCGCGGTCGGCTTTCCGCTGGCGCTCTACGAGGCGCACGACGACATGGTGACCTACCTCGCGAAGTACCGCACGGGTATCGACATTGCACAGCTCACGGCCGGCATTGCCAGCCCCGACGTCAAGGGCACTTTCGAGACCTTCGTCATCCCGCGCAAGCTGCCTGCGGCCAGCGGCGTGGTCGATGCGAAGCCGGTCTACGAGAACGCGATGCGCGTCGCGCGCCCCGCGCTGCAGAAGCTCTACCGCGACACCTTCGCGAAGAACAGGCTCGACGCACTGGTGTTCCCGACGGTGCCGCGCGTGGCACTGGCCGCGGGGGCCGAAGCCAGCAGCCCCGAGAACTTCGGCTCGCTGATCCAGAACACCGACCCGGGCAGCAACGCCGGCATACCGGGCGTGCAGTTGCCATCGGGCCTCGGCGCAACCAGCGGCCTGCCCGTGGGCCTGGAGCTGGACGGCCCTGCCGGCAGCGACCGCAAGCTGCTGGCCGTGGGCATGGCGGTGGAGCAGGTGCTCGGCCGGCTGCCGGCGCCTAAGTGAGCGCGAGCGGCATGGCCCAGCCTGCGAGCGCCGAGCGGCGCTCGATGCCCAGCTTGTCGAAGATGCGCCGCAGGTAGGTGCGCACGGTGGGCACGCCCACCGCGAGGCGCCGCGCGATCTCCTTGTCGGTGAGCCCTTCGCGCACGCAGCGGGCCACTTCCTGCTCGCGCACGCTCAGCAAGGCCCACGCGGCTTCGCGCGCCCCGGACGCCGGAGCAGTCGCGCGCTGCGCCCGTTGCAGGGCGCCCGCGAACGCCGGCTCGATCAGGTCGAGCAACGCCTTCTCGTGATCGCCGAAATCGCTGCGCCCCTTGCGGCGCCAGATGCGCAGGTCTCCCAGCGCGCGTTCGCCCTCGAAGGCATGCAGGTTCATGCCCCAGTGCAGCCCGTCGCGCGCGAGAAAGTCGTTGAAGAATGCGGTGCGCATCAGCTCGCGCTGCGGCATCACTTCGGTCACGCGTGTGGCGCGGCGCCGCGACTGCAGCACGAATGTGATCGGGTCGTGGTGCTGGTGCCACTGCGCATAGCTGTCGAGATTCGCGGGGTCCATGTGCAGCGCCACGCGCGCGCCGAAGCTGCCGCTGGCGGCGTCCCACACGAACGAGGCGAACTGGTCCGCATGCAGCAGGTCGAGCAGCGCCCAGCCCAGGCGCTCGCGGATCTCCTGCTCGCCGCGGTCTTCCGCCAGCAGCGTGAAAACGCCGCGCAGTGCGTGCTGTTCAGAGCCTGTGAGGTACATACATCGCCGACTTTCTCGAGGGAGCCGTTGTAACGCTAACGTTTAGCAAGCGCCGCGCCAAGGGTGGATGCCCGCAGGGGATGCGCTCTGGCAGGCAATGCGCGCAGAATCGAAAGCCGGTTTCTTCGCCCATGCAGTCGTCTTCCTCCAGCTCCAGCCGCACCCCTTTTCCGGGGCAAATGCTGCGCCGCCTGCGCGACTACTGGGTCGAGTCGCCCAACCCCAATCCACTGGTCGACCAGAGCCTCGCGCGGGCCTACGTGGACGACACCTACGACACACCGCTGATGGCGGCCACCGTCGCGGCCATCTTCTGGATTACTTTTCTCGTACTCACGCGCAACCCCGGTGCGATGGTGTGGGGCCTGCTGGTGCACACCTCGCAGTGGCAGCGGCACCGCCACCTGCGCCGCGTGGACCCGACCAGCATCGACGTGGCCACGGCAGTGCGCACGCGCCGGCGGCTGGAGGTGCGCATGCTGGTGCCGGGGCTGATCTGGGGGCTGGCGCCGTGGCTCTTCTTTCCGCACGACAACCTCACGCTGATTTTGTTGATGTATTTCTTCATCAGCGGTGTATCGAGCGTCGTCATCGCGGCGCTCGCGCAGTGGTGGCTGGCCGCGCTGTGCTTCAGCGTGCCGATGTTCCTCGGCATGGCGCTGCGGCTGGTGGTGGAGCCGGGCAGCGTGACCATCCTCATGGGCTGCCTGGTGGTCTCGCAGATGTTTGCCGCGCTGTACTACGCGCGCAAGCAGAACCGGCTGATCGTGCGCTCCATCGAGCACGGCTTCGAGAACGCGCGTCTGGCCGATGCGCTCGCGCGCCAGCTCGACCACGTGGCGCAGCTCGCGGCGCAGCGCGCGCGCATCTTCGCGGCAGCCAACCACGACCTGCGCCAGCCGATGCATGCGCTGGCGATCTTCGTCGACGCGCTCAACACCCGCAGCGCGCCGAGCGCCGACAACCTGCGCTTCATGCGCGACAGCGTCGATGCGTTGCGCGCTTCGGTCGATGCCCTGCTCGACATCGCGCAGCTCGACGGCGGCGTGGCCCCGGTGCGGCTGGAGCCCCTGCACCTGGACCCGATCTTCGAGGCGCTGAGCGGCCGCTTCGCCGCGCTGGCCGATGCCAAGGGGCTCGATCTGCGCGTTCGCCCGACCGAGGCCGTGGTGCGCGCCGATGCGCGCATGCTCGCGCGGCTGCTCGGCAACTTGGTGGACAACGCCATCAAGTACACGCCGGCGGGCACCGTCTTCGTCTTCGCGCGGCGGCTGCAGCGCCCGCCCAGCGGTGTGCCCGCGTGGCGCATCGAGGTGCGCGACTCGGGCGTGGGCATCGAGGCGCAGCACCAGACGCATGTGTTCGAGGAGTTCTTCCAGGTCGACAACCCGGGCCGCGACCGCAGCCGCGGCCTCGGGCTGGGCCTGTCGCTGGTGGCGAGCATGGCGCACGTGATGGGTTCGCGCATCGAGGTGCGCACCGCGCCGGGCCGCGGCAGCACCTTCTCGCTGGTACTGGAAGAGGCGGCCGCGCTGCCGGGATCCGAGGTACAGGCCGGCGAGGCGCTGCCGGAGCCTGTCGGCAATGCACCGCTGGCGCCGATCCGCATCCTCGTGCTCGACGACGAGCAGCCCGTGCGCGAAGCCATGCGTTCGCTGCTCTTCGGCTGGGGCCACGAGGTTGCGGTGGCCGCAAACCCGCGCGAGGCGCTGCAGCACAGCGGCGTGTTCGACCTGATGCTGAGCGACCTGCGCCTGGGCAGCGGCCTCTCGGGCCTGGCCGCCGCGCAAGCCCTGCAGGCGGTCGGCAAGGCGCGCAACGTCGTCATCCTCACCGGCGAAACCGCGCATGCGACGCGGGCCGAGGTCGAGCGCGCGGGCTATGCGCTGATCTACAAGCCGGCGGGCGCGCAGGCCCTGCAGGAAGCCATTGCCGCAAGCCGGCCTGCCTAGCCTCGGGGCTTGCCCTGTCCGCGCCCGGCCCGCAAGGTGTTCCAATAGCGGTCTTCATGAGCGCCAACGATCCCACCACCGGACCTTGCCCCTGCGGCCGTACAGACCGCCGCGACAAGCCCATCGGCTACGCCCTGTGCTGTGGCCGCTATCTCGACGATTTCGGGAACACGCCCGCGCCCGACGCCGAATCGCTGATGCGTTCGCGCTATTCGGCCTTCGTGCTGGAGCGCGGCGAATACCTGCTCGCCACCTGGCACGCGTCGAAGCGGCCGGCCTCGATCGAGTTCGAGCCGGGCGTCAAATGGCTGGGACTGGACATCCGCTCGCGCTCGGTGCTCGACGCGGACCATGCCGAAATCGAGTTCGTCGCGCGCCAGCGCAGCGCGGCCACGGGTGCCGCCACGCGCCTGCACGAGCGCAGCCGCTTCGTGCGCGAAGGCGACCGCTGGTACTACCTGGACGGCGACCTGCAAGTACCCCTGGGTTGACGCACCGGGCCGAGGCCCGCACAATCGGCCCCGCTCCGGGGTGCACGCATGTGGCGTGCTGAGATGGCAAAGCAGCCGACCCGCGAACTTGATCCGGGTCATACCGGCGTAAGAAGAGCTGCACTCCCTGACTTCGGTCCGTCACTCCCCCTTCCGTGACGGGCTTCCCGAAGCCCACCGAGCGATTGCGGAGCACCCTTTCCTCAACAAGGAGTGCCTCCGATGAATGCCCCCGACAAGTTCACCACGCTGCTTTCGCTGACGCGCGAGCCTTTTCCCGCGTCGCACAAGTGCGTCATTCCGGGCAGCCGGCCCGACCTGTTCGTGCCCGTGCGCGACGTTGCGCTGACCAACGGCGAGACCGTGTCGCTCTACGACACCTCGGGCCCGTACACAGACCCGAAAGTCGAGATCGACGTGCGCCGCGGCCTACCCGACGTGCGCGGCGCCTGGGTGCTGGAGCGCAACGACACCGAAAGTTACGAAGGCCGCACGCATCACGCGCTCGACGACGGCGCCAAGAACGAAGACCGCGACGCGCAACGCCTGGCCGAACTGCGCGCCGGCGCCTCGGCACTGCAGCGCACGCCGCGCCGCGCGAAGTCGGGCGCCAACGTCACGCAGATGCACTACGCGCGCCGCGGCATCGTCACGCCCGAAATGGAGTACGTGGCCCTGCGCGAGAACGGCAAGCGCGAGTGGATGGCCGAATACCTTGCCAACGAAGAGCGCGCCAGGCGCGTGATGGGCAACCCGATGGGCGCGACCATTCCGCGCATCATCACGCCCGAGTTCGTGCGCGACGAAGTGGCCCGCGGCCGCGCCATCATTCCCGCGAACATCAACCACCCCGAAGTCGAGCCGATGGCCATCGGCCGCAACTTCAAGGTGAAGATCAACGCCAACATCGGCAACTCGGCCGTCACCTCGAGCATCGAGGAAGAGGTCGAGAAGCTGGTATGGGCCATTCGCTGGGGCGCCGACAACGTGATGGACCTGTCGACCGGCAAGAACATCCACACCACGCGCGACTGGATCGTGCGCAACTCGCCGGTGCCCATCGGCACGGTGCCCATCTACCAGGCGCTCGAGAAGGTGGGCGGCGTGGCCGAAGACCTGACCTGGGAGATCTACCGCGACACGCTGATCGAGCAGGCCGAGCAGGGCGTCGACTACTTCACCATCCACGCCGGCCTGCGCCTGCCGTTCATCCACCTCACGGCCGACCGCATGACGGGCATCGTGTCGCGCGGCGGCTCGATCATGGCCAAGTGGTGCATCGCGCACCACAAGGAGAGCTTTCTCTACACGCACTTCGAAGACATCTGCGACATCATGAAGGCCTACGACGTGAGCTTCTCGCTCGGCGATGGCCTGCGTCCCGGCTCGGGCGCCGATGCCAACGACGAAGCGCAGTTCGCCGAGCTGCGCACGCTGGGCGAGCTCACGCAGATCGCATGGAAGCACGACGTGCAGACCATGATCGAAGGGCCGGGCCACGTGCCGATGCACATGATCCAGTCGAACATGGACGAGCAGCTCAAGCACTGCCACGAGGCGCCGTTCTACACGCTCGGGCCGCTGACCATCGACATCGCGCCGGGCTACGACCACATTGCCAGTGCCATCGGCGCGGCCATGATCGGCTGGGCAGGCACCGCGATGCTTTGCTATGTGACTCCGAAGGAGCACCTGGGGCTGCCGGACCGCGACGACGTGAAGCAGGGGATCATTGCCTACAAGATCGCCGCGCATGCGGCGGATGTGGCAAAGGGGCATCCAGGGGCTCGCTCGCGCGACGATGCGCTGAGCAAGGCGCGCTTCGAATTCCGCTGGCAAGACCAGTTCAACCTGGGCCTCGACCCCGACACCGCGCGCGAATTCCATGACGAGACGCTGCCGAAGGATTCGAGCAAGGTGGCACATTTCTGTTCGATGTGCGGGCCCAAGTTCTGCTCGATGAAGATCACGCAGGAAGTGCGCGAATACGCAGCGAAGAAGGGCGTGGCCGAGGCGGCCGCCATGGCCGAGGGCATGGAAGAGAAGTCGAAGGAATTCATGGCCGGTGGCGGCGAGATGTACATCCCGATCCGTCCGATAGCCTGAGCTTCCTCCTGCGAAAAGGGGGCGTTGCTACCATGGGGCCAATCACCGAACTCCGGCACCGCAATGACCCCCTTTCCTTTTTCCGCCGTTCTCTTCGATTGCGACGGCGTGCTCGTCGACTCCGAACCCATCACCAACCGCGTGCTCGCCGAAATGCTCGGCGAGCTTGGCTGGCACATCACGACCGAGGAATCGATGAACACCTTCACCGGCAAGGCGGTGAAGGACGAGGCCGCGCTCATCGAGACGAAGACCGGCGTCAGGATCACCGACGACTGGCTCAAGACCTTCCGCGCCCGCCGCAATGAGGCGCTGGAGCGCGACCTCGTCGCCATTCCCCACGCGCCCGCCGCCATTCGCGAAATCCATTCAAGGCTCAAGGGCCGCATCGCCTGCGCATCGGGAGCGGACCGCCACAAGGTCGAACTGCAACTCGCCAAGGTCGGCATGCTCGACTATTTCCAGGGCCGCATCTTCAGCGGACACGAGATGCCGCGCTCCAAGCCACACCCCGACGTGTATCTCGCTGCGGCGGAAGCCCTCGGTGTCGACCCGAAGCGCTGCGCCATCGTCGAAGACACCGTCACCGGCGCAATGGCCGGCGTGGCTGCAGGAGCCACTGTGTTCGGCTACAGCACGGGCGAATCAGGCCACAGCGGCCCCGGACCGCTGCTCAGCGTGGGCGCGGTGAAGGTGTTCAGCGACATGGCCGAACTGCCGGCGCTGCTTTCGGGCTACGGGCTGCAGGCGGCCTGAGTTTCTGGTGGAATGCAGGGCGCAACTCCCGAGCCGCAGGAACCACTTCCCATGACTTCCGAATACAAAACCGAGCAGCCCGACCGCAGCGAGATCGACGCGCTCACCGGCCCCGCCGTGGTCGAGTTCGGCACCAACTGGTGCGGCATCTGCAAGGCCGCCCAGCCGAACATTGCCGAGGCCTTTGCCAAGTACCCGGACATTCGCCGCATCAAGGTCGAAGACGGCAGCGGGCGTCCGCTGGGTCGTTCGTTCAACGTGCGCCTGTGGCCCACGCTGGTGTTCATGCGTGACGGCAAGCAGGTCGCGAAGCTGGTGCGGCCTGAGGACAGTCAGTCGATTGCCGACGCGCTTGCGTTGATCGCGCAGCCTAGCTGACGCGTCATTCCCGGAGGGGAGTACCCGGTGTCATTCGCACGCACCCCGAACGTGCCCCAAACGCCCTCCGCTACAGCCCCTGCTGCCGAAAATCGCGAGGCGCATGCCCCGTCCACTGTAGGAACGCCCGCGAAAAACTCTTCTCGTTGCGAAACCCCACGGCCAGCGCCACCTGCTTGACAGGCCGCGTGGTGCGGCGCAACAGGTCGACAGCCATCTCGTGGCGCACCTCGTTCTTCAGCACCTGCAGCGAAGTGCCT
This sequence comes from Variovorax sp. F042, assembly GCF_057814215.1. NCBI lineage: Bacteria > Pseudomonadati > Pseudomonadota > Betaproteobacteria > Burkholderiales > Comamonadaceae > Variovorax > Variovorax sp. F042. The sequence goes on along the minus strand of NZ_JBVASX010000005.1, from coordinate 321,665 downwards.
TCCTCGTGCAGCTGCCGGTGCAGCGTGCGGCTCGACACGTTGAGCAGCCCGGCCAGCGCCTCGGCGGTGGTGGCCTCGCTGGCGCGTGAGCGCAGCAGCTCGCGCACGCGCTGGCCCAGCAGGCGGTCGCGCCGGTACTGCAGGATTGTGAGCGGCAGTGCGCGCCTGAGCATGGTGCGCAGCGCGCGTTCGTCTCGCTGCAAGGGCAGGGCGAGATAGCGTTCGTCGAAACTGATGCCTGCCTGCGGCGCGTCGAAGCGCACGTCTGGCGTGAACATCAGCGGATAGGCGTCGCTGTGCGGCGGCGCGGCAAACGGAAAGCTCGCGTGTCGCAGCGAGATGCGCGAGTCGATGGCCCAGCACATGTAGCCGTGCACGAAGCGCAGGGTGGTCACCAGGCAGAACTCGCGGAAGGCGTCGTCCAGCGGGACGTTCTCGGCGATGCGCAGCGTGGCCACGCCGCCGGCCACTTCGAGCGACAGGCCGATGTCCTCGGTCAGCAGCCGGTGGTGGCGGCACCAGCGCTTGATGGCCACGCCCAGGTCGGGCGAGCTCAGGGAGGCGCGGCACAGCAGGCCGTAGGTGCCCCAGGGCAGGCGCCGCGAGAACCAGCCGAGTGTTTCGTCGTCGAGCTCCTGCATGGCGTGGCCCGACAGCACCTCGAACTGCGCGGCCGTCACCCGCGCGCCCGGCCGGGCCAGTTCGCGCGGCGTGATCTGTGCCGCCTTCAGGGCCTCGGCAGGGTCCATGCCGTAGCGCTCGTAGCCCTGCACGATAGCTCTCACGAAGGCCATCGGCGTTACGGCGCGGGCGGGTCTGAGGAACGACGGGGGCGACATGGTGCAGCGGATCGGTCGTGGCGTGATTTGCAACCATTGTGGCGCCAATTGCGGCACGGCGAGGCGTAAGCTGCGATCTTTCGCAAGCGCCATCCAGCGCGGGTGGCATTGCGCGCAGACCCCTTCAGAGGAGACAAACCCCATGCACGATCCCGGCCTGAACTTCGACCTGGGCGACACCATCGACTCGCTGCGCAGCGCCATCCAGGACTTCGCCGCCAACGAAATCGCTCCCCGCGCCGCCGACATCGATCGCGACAACCTGTTCCCGCACGACCTGTGGAAGAAGCTCGGCGACCTCGGCCTGCACGGCATGACGGTGAAAGAGGAATTCGGCGGCACCGAGCTGGGCTACCTGGCGCACATCGTGGCCATGGAAGAAGTCTCGCGCGCCTCAGCCTCGGTGGGCCTGTCTTACGGCGCGCACTCCAACCTGTGCGTGAACCAGATCCACCGCAACGGCAGCGACGCACAGAAGAAGAAATACCTGCCCAAGCTGGTGAGCGGCGAGCACGTCGGCGCGCTGGCCATGAGCGAGCCCAACGCCGGCTCCGACGTGGTGAGCATGAAGCTCAAGGCCGAGAAGAAGAACGGCTACTACGTGCTCAACGGCGGCAAGATGTGGATCACCAACGGCGGCGACGCCGACACGCTGGTCATCTACGCCAAGACGGAGCCCGAGATGGGCGCGCGTGGCATGACGGCCTTCATCGTCGAGAAGAACTTCAAGGGCTTTTCCGCTGGCACCAAGCTCGACAAGCTCGGCATGCGCGGCTCCAACACCTTCCCGCTGTTCTTCGACAACTGCGAAGTACCCGAAGAGAACGTGCTCGGCGGAGAAGGCCAGGGCGCAAGGGTGCTGATGAGCGGCCTCGATTACGAACGCGCTGTGCTCTCGGGTGGCCCGCTGGGCATCATGGCTGCGTGCATGGACGCGGTGCTGCCCTTCATCCACGAGCGCAAGCAGTTCGGCCAGAGCATCGGCGAGTTCCAGCTGATGCAGGGCAAGCTGGCGGACATGTATTCGACGTGGCAGGCGACGCGTGCGTACGTGTATGCCGTGGGCAAGGCCTGCGACCGCAACGACCATGCACGCACTTTCCGCAAGGATGCGGCCGGCGCCATCCTGTACTCGGCCGAGAAGGCAACGTGGATGGCCGGCGAGGCGATCCAGGCGCTGGGCGGCGTTGGCTACACGAAGGACTTTCCGGTCGAGCGGCTGTGGCGCGATGCCAAGCTGTACGAGATCGGCGCGGGCACCAGCGAAATCCGCCGCATGCTGATCGGCCGCGAGCTGTTCTCCGAAACCGCCTGAAATAAGGACGCATCGCCATGGCGCTCTTGACCCAAAGCATGGCGCAAGGCGCCACCGATGTCCCCCTCATCGAACAACCCATCGGCGACTTCTTCGACGACATGGTCGGCAAGCAGCCCGACCGCGAGGCGCTCGTCAGTCGCCACGAAGGCCAGCGCTACACCTACCGCGAGCTGCAGGCCGAATCGAACAAACTCGCCAGCGCGTTGCTGAACCTCGGCCTTGCGCCCGGCGATCGCGTCGGCATCTGGTCGCACAACAACGTGGCGTGGGTGCTGATGCAGATCGCCACCGCCAAGGTCGGCCTGATCCTCGTCAACATCAACCCGGCCTACCGCACCTCCGAGCTTGAGTACGCGCTCAACAAGGTCGGCTGCAAGGCGCTGGTGACGATGGCGCAGTTCAAGACCAGCGACTACCTCGGCATGCTGCGCGAACTGGGCCCGAAGCGTGTGCCGCAACTGGCCCACACCTTCTGGATCGACAAGGCCGGGCTGGGTGACGAGCAGCCCGGCATGCAGCGCTTCTCGCAACTGCTCGCGAGCGGCGATGCCAGCGACCCGCGCATCGCACAGGTCCAGAAGACGCTGAAGGCCACTGACCCGATCAACATCCAGTTCACCAGCGGCACCACGGGCTTTCCCAAGGGCGCGACGCTCACGCACCGCAACATCCTGAACAACGGCTTCTTCATCGGCGAGTGCATGAAGCTCTCGCCCGCCGACAGGCTGTGCATTCCAGTGCCGCTGTATCACTGCTTCGGCATGGTGCTGGGCAACCTGGCCTGCCTCACGCACGGCTCGGCCATCGTGTACCCGAACGACGGCTTCGACCCGCTCACCGTGCTCGAGACCGTGCAGGCAGAGAAGTGCACCGGCCTGCACGGCGTGCCCACCATGTTCATCGCCGAGCTCGACCATCCGCGCTTCAAGGAGTTCGACCTGTCGACGCTGCGCACCGGCATCATGGCCGGCTCGCCTTGCCCTATCGAGGTGATGAAGCGCGTGGTCAGCGAGATGCACCTGAGCGAGATCACCATCGCCTACGGCATGACAGAGACCAGCCCCGTGAGCTGCCAGAGCAGCACCGACACGCCGCTGGACCGCCGCGTGTCGACCGTGGGCACGGTGCAGCCGCACCTCGAAGTGAAGATCGTCGACCCCGAGACCGGTGCCGTCATGCCGGCCGGCCAGTCGGGCGAGCTGTGCACGCGCGGCTACTCCGTCATGCACGGCTACTGGGACGACGAGGCCAAGACCCGCGAGGCCATCGACGCCGAGCACTGGATGCACACCGGCGACCTCGCGACCATGGACGGCGAGGGCTACGTCAACATCGTCGGCCGCATCAAGGACATGGTGATCCGCGGCGGCGAGAACATCTACCCGCGCGAGATCGAAGAATTTTTGTACCGCCACCCGAAGGTGCAAGACGTGCAGGTCGTCGGCCTGCCCGACAAGAAATACGGCGAGGAGCTGTGCGCCTGGATCATCGTCAAGCCCGGCCAGAGCGCCACCGAAGAAGAAGTGCGCGAGTTCTGCAAGGGCCAGATCGCGCACTACAAGGTGCCCAAGTACATCCGCTTCGTCAGCGAGTTCCCGATGACGGTGACCGGCAAGATCCAGAAATTCAAGATCCGCGATGCCATGACCGAGCAACTCGGCCTTAGCCAAGAAAAAACAGCATGAGCCAACTCGAAACCAAACTCAACGCCCGCTCGGCGGACTTCCAGGCCAATGCAGCAGCCATGCGCGCGCTGGTCGATGACCTGCGCACGCAGTTCGCGAAGGTAGAGCAGGGCGGCGGCGAGGCCGCGCGTGCCAAGCACACCGCACGCGGCAAGCTGCTGCCGCGCGATCGCGTGGCCGAGCTGCTCGACCCGGGCACGCCCTTCCTCGAGATCGCGCCGCTGGCCGCGCATGCGATGTACCTCGACGCCAAGGGGGCCGAGTCGGCGCCGGGCGCCGGCATCATCGCGGGCATCGGCCGCGTGAATGGCGTCGACTGCATGATCGTGTGCAACGACGCGACGGTGAAGGGCGGCACCTACTATCCGATGACGGTGAAGAAGCACCTGCGCGCGCAGGAGATCGCTGAGCAGAACCGCCTGCCCTGCATCTACCTCGTCGACTCGGGCGGTGCCAACCTGCCGAACCAGGACGAGGTGTTCCCCGACCGCGAGCACTTCGGCCGCATCTTCTACAACCAGGCCAACATGAGCGCCCAGGGCATTCCGCAGATCGCGGTGGTCATGGGCTCGTGCACGGCCGGCGGCGCGTACGTGCCGGCGATGAGCGACGAATCGATCATCGTGAAGAACCAGGGCACCATCTTCCTGGGCGGTCCGCCGCTCGTGAAGGCGGCCACGGGCGAGGTCGTGACGGCTGAAGACCTGGGCGGTGGCGACGTGCACACGCGCCTGTCGGGCGTGGTCGACCACCTCGCGCAGAACGACCTGCATGCGCTGGCGCTCGCGCGCTCGGCGGTGGCCAACCTCAATGCGAAGGCGGCCGAGGCCCCGGCCAAGGCCGAGGTGCGCGCGCCGGCGTTCCCGCGCGAGGAGCTCTACGGCGTGATCCCCACCGACACGCGCAAGCCCTTCGACGTGCGCGAGATCATTGCGCGCGTCGTCGACGGCAGCGAGTTCCATGAGTTCAAGGCGCGCTTCGGCGCCACGCTGGTCTGCGGTTTTGCCGAGATCGAGGGCATGCCCGTGGGCATCGTCGCCAACAACGGCATCCTGTTCAGTGAGTCGGCGCAGAAGGGCGCGCACTTCATCGAGCTGTGCTGCCAGCGCAAGATTCCGCTGGTGTTCCTGCAGAACATCACCGGCTTCATGGTGGGCCGCAAGTACGAGAACGAAGGCATCGCGCGCCACGGCGCCAAGATGGTGACGGCCGTGGCCACCGCCAACGTGCCCAAGTTCACCATCATCATCGGCGGCAGCTTCGGCGCCGGCAACTACGGCATGTGCGGCCGCGCGTACAGCCCGCGCTTCCTCTGGATGTGGCCCAACGCGCGCATCAGCGTGATGGGCGGCGAGCAGGCCGCGAGCGTGCTGGCCACGGTGAAGCGCGACGGCATCGAATTGAAGGGCGGCAGCTGGAGCAAGGAAGAGGAAGAAGCCTTCAAGGCGCCGATCCGCCAGCAGTACGAAGACCAGGGGCACCCTTACTACGCCACCGCGCGCATCTGGGATGACGGGATCATCGATCCGGCGGATACGCGGCGCGTGCTGGCGCTGGGGTTGGCTGCGGCACGGAATGCGCCGATTCCAGAGCCGAAGTTCGGCATCTTCCGCATGTAAGGCTCGGGACGGAAACGCTCTCATGACGCTGCGCCGACTCACACTCATCGCCGCCTTGCTTTGCTCAGCGTTGGGCGCGCACGCGCAAAGCGTGGCGCGCCGCGACATCGAGATACCGATGACGGTCAAGGGCTTCTTCGGCGAGTCGCACATCAAGCTGGCCGCCACCGAATACAGGCCCGAGGGCGACGGACCGTTCCCGGTGCTGGTGATCAACCACGGCACGCCGCGCTCGCCCACCGACTTTCCCAAGACGCAGGACCGCTACGCGCGGCAGGCCGAGATGTTCGCGAAGCACGGCTTCCTGGTTCTCAACCCGCTGCGGCGCGGCTACGGCAAGTCCGATGGGCCGTGGGCCGAGAACTACTTCAGCTGCGCCAACCCCGACTACGTGCAGGCGGGCCTCGAAACTGCGAAGGACATCAGCGCCGCGCTCGACTACGCGCGCACGCTGCCGTATGCCGACGCGCAGCACATGGTGCTGCTCGGCAAATCGGCCGGTGGCTTCGGTGTGCTGGCGTTGTCGAGCCTGAACCCCGAGGGCGTGGTCGGCACCATCAACTTTGCAGGCGGGCGCGGCTCGCGCGGGCCGGACGACGTATGCAACGAAGCGAAGCTGGTCGATGCCTTCGGCCGCTACGCATCGACCACCAAGGTGCCGATGCTGTGGGTCTATTCGGAGAACGACCACTTCTTCGGCCCCGCATTGGCGAAGCGGCTGCTGGAGGCCTACAAAGCCAAGGGCGTCGACGTGCGTTTCGAGGGCGTGCCGCCCTACGGCAGTGACGGCCATGCCTTCTTCGAAGGCCGCGACAACGCCGCCATCTGGGTGCCGATGGTGGATCAGTTCCTCGCGAAGCTCGGCCTGCCCCGGCACTTGCAATGAACGAAAAGACAAGCAACATGAGCGCATACACCAAGCTGAAACTGACCCTCGAAGGCGCCATCGCCCGCATCTGGCTCGACCAGCCCGACGCACGCAACGCCTTCGACGACGCCGTCATCGCCGAGCTGACACAAGCCTTCACCGCAGCCGGCGCCGCGCCGCAGGTCAAGGCCATCGTGCTCGGCGCCAACGGCCCGGCCTTCTGCGCGGGCGCGAACCTCAACTGGATGCGCCGCATGGCCGACTACACGCGCGGCGAGAACATCGCCGACGCGGGCAAGCTGGCCGCCATGCTGCGCACGATTGCCGAGTGCCCCAAGCCCACCATCGCGCGCGTGCAGGGCGATGTGTATGCGGGTGGCATGGGGCTGGTGGCCGCGTGCGACATGGCCGTGAGCGTGGACACCGCGTGGTACTGCCTGAGCGAAGTGAAGATCGGCCTGGTGCCCGCGACCATCAGCCCGTACGTGTTGCGCGCGATGGGCACGCGCGCCTCGCAGCGCTACTTCCTCACGGCCGAGCGTTTCACGGCCGCCGAGGCGCACCGCATCGGCTTCGTGCATGAAGTGGTCGCAGCCGATGCGCTCGATGCCAAGGTCGACGAGCTCTTGAAGGCGCTGACCGGCGCAAGCCCTGCTGCTGTGCGCGCCTGCAAGCAACTGATTGCCGACGTGGCCGGCCGCGAGATCGACGATGCGCTGATCGCGAAGACCGTCGAGGGCATCGCCGACATTCGTGCGAGCGACGAAGGCCGCGAGGGCGTGCAGGCCTTCCTGCAGAAGCGCAAGCCCTCGTGGCTGGAAACGAACAAGGCCTGAACACCATGACGCATGACGCCCTCATCGAACGCATGGACGCGTGGCTGGCTGCCCATCGCGCGGACTACCACGCGGTGCTGCAGCCAGGTGTGAGCGACGCTGACCTCGATGCCTTCGAGGCGAAGTTCTCGCTGAAGCTGCCGGAGGCCTTTCGCGCGCTCTACCGATGGCGCAACGGCCAGCCGAACAGCAGCTTCGACAGCCTGCAGGACAACCGCATGTTCAGCGCGCTCGAGGACATCGCCGACACCAAGGAGATGCTCGACGACATGATCGGCTCCGACTTCGAAGACCCGTCCACGTGGCGGCGCGGCTGGGTGCCGTTTCTGTCGAACGGCGGCGGCAGCCACTTGTGCGTGGACATCGATGCCGAGGGCGGCGGCGAGCCGGGCCAGCTGATCGCCTTCTGGAAGGCGGACGAAGACCGCCCCGTCGAACATGCGTCCGTCGAGGCATGGCTTGCGGACCTCGTCGCTTCCATGGAAGCCGGCACCATCGAATTCGACTGAGGACTGATCGCCATGAACACCAGCCTCGACATGCCCCAGCTGATCGCACTGGCCGCCGCCATCGGCTGGGCCAGCGGCGTGCGGCTCTACCTGGTCGTGCTGCTGACCGGAGTGGTGGGCTATTTCGGCTGGGTGCCGCTGCCGAGCGGGCTGCAACTGCTGGCGCATCCGGTCGTGATCGCGGCCAGCGGCTTCATGGTGTTCATCGAATTCTTCGCGGACAAGATTCCCGGCCTCGATTCGCTGTGGGACGTGGTGCACACGGCCATCCGCATCCCGGCCGGCGCGGCGCTCGCGGCCAGCGTGTTCGGCGCCGACCATGGTGCGATGGCCGTCGTCGCGGCGCTGGTGGGCGGCAGCTTCGCGGCCACGGCGCATGCGGCCAAGGCCACGACGCGCGCGGCCATCAACACATCGCCCGAGCCGTTTTCTAACGTGGGCGCTTCGCTGGTCGAAGACACGATGGTGCCGGCGGGCCTGTGGCTCGCGGTGGCGCATCCCTTCGTCTTTCTCGTGCTGTTCGTGCTGGTGCTTGTGCTGAGCGTGTGGCTCATCCGCAAGAGCTGGCGTTTCCTCAAGGCGCTGTTCGCCCGCGTGGCCCGCATCTTCAGCGGCCGACCCGATCCGGGCGTGGTGCCCGCGTTCCAACTGAAAAAGAATCCTCCGGGAGACACTCCGAATGTTTAAGAAGATCCTGATCGCCAATCGCGGCGAAATCGCTTGCCGGGTTGCCGCGACGGCGCGCCGCATGGCCATTCGCACGGTCGCCGTGTACTCCGATGCCGACGCGCATGCCAACCACGTTCGCGCCTGCGACGAGTCGGTGCACCTCGGCGGCAGCGCCCCGAAGGACAGCTACCTGCGCTGGGAAAAGATCCTCGAAGCCGCCAAGGCCACGGGCGCCGAGGCCGTGCATCCGGGCTACGGTTTCCTCAGCGAGAACGAAGAGTTCGCGCAGGCCTGCGCCGACGCGGGCCTGGTCTTCATCGGCCCGCCGCCTTCGGCCATCAAGGCCATGGGCCTGAAGGCCGAGTCGAAGCAGCTGATGGAAAAGGCCGGCGTGCCGCTGGTGCCGGGCTACCACGGCCATGACCAGAACCCGCAGCTGCTGCAGCGCGAGGCCGATCGCATCGGCTACCCGGTGCTCATCAAGGCCAGCGCGGGTGGCGGCGGCAAGGGCATGCGCGCGGTCGACAAGGCCGAAGACTTCGCCGCCGCGTTGGCCTCGTGCCAGCGCGAGGCCATCAACAGCTTCGGCGACGATGCGGTGCTGATCGAAAAGTACGTGCAGCGTCCGCGCCACATCGAGATCCAGGTGTTCGGCGACACGCACGGCAACTACGTCTACCTGTTCGAGCGCGACTGCTCGGTGCAGCGGCGCCACCAGAAGGTGCTCGAAGAAGCGCCCGCGCCCGGCATGACCGAGGCGATGCGCAAGCAGATGGGCGATGCCGCCGTGGCTGCGGCGCGCGCCGTGAACTACGTGGGCGCTGGCACGGTGGAGTTCATCGTCGAGCAGCGCGAGGGCGGCGAGATGAACTTCTTCTTCATGGAGATGAATACGCGGCTGCAGGTTGAACACCCTGTGACGGAAGCGATCACCGGCCTCGACCTCGTCGAATGGCAACTGCGCGTGGCATCGGGCGAGACGCTGCCCGCGAAGCAGCAAGAGCTGCAGATCCACGGCCATGCCATCGAGGCGCGCATCTGCGCCGAGAACCCCGACAACAACTTCCTGCCCGCCACTGGTACCTTGCGTGTGTACCGCAAGCCGCAGGCGACGGCCTTCCAGCGCAGCCGCGTGCGCGTCGACGACGGCGTGCGCGAGGGCGGCGAGATCTCGCCCTTCTACGACTCGATGATCGCCAAGCTCATCGTGCACGGCACCACGCGCGAAGAGGCGCTGGCCCGGCTCGACGCCGCGCTGGCGCAGGTGCAGATCGTGGGCGTGTCGACCAACGTGCAGTTCCTGCGCGGCATTCTGGCGACGGAGTCGTTCTCGAAGGCCAACCTCGACACCGCGCTGATCGAGCGCGAGCGCGCCGTGCTGTTCGACCGCGAAGCGCTGGGCCTGCCACTGGCGGCCGCTGCCGCGATCACGCGTACGCTGGTCACCGAACGGCCGGTTGGCGTGCCCGACCCGTTCGAACGCCGCGACGGCTGGCGCTCGCACGGCGAATACCTGCGCCGCTTCGACTTCGAATTTCGCGGCGCCGAACAGATCGCCCTGCTGACCTACAAGCGCGACGGCAGCCTGTGGCTCGAAGCCGGCGGCGCCGAAGGCCCGCTGGTGGTCGGGCAGTTCCCGTCCGGTGAGTTCGAGGTCGAGTTCGCGGGCAACCGCCAGACGCTCGACGTGCACCTCGACGGCGCCACCGCCCACGTATTCGCCTCGAAGGGCGCCACGAAGATCACCGCCATCGATCGCCTCGCCCACGCTGGCGACACGCAGGCCGAAGGCGGCCGGCTCACTGCGCCTATGCCGGGCAAGGTCGTGTCCTTCGCGGTCAAGGCCGGCGACAAGGTCAGCCGCGGCCAGCCGCTGGCGGTGATGGAGGCCATGAAAATGGAGCACACCATCGCAGCGCCGGCCGACGGGACGGTGGAAGAGCTGATGTTCGCGCCGGGCGAGCAGGTGGCCGAAGGCGACGAGTTGTTGCGAATGGGTGCTGCGGCCGCCTGAAAAAACTTAACCCCGTTCCGGGCGCCTGCCCGTATCAGCTGCGGTAGTCATCATTCAAGGGAACTCTCCATGACCTATCGCACACCTTCCGGTTCGCCCCGTTTCCTCTCTGCCCGCCACCGCGCGGGCATCGTCTTGCTGGCCTTGGCCGCCGCGCTGTCGCTGGCCGGTTGCGACCGCAGGAACAACGAGACTGCCGCGCTTGCCGAGCCGGCCTCGCCGCCGCCCGCGCCCATGCAGGCTGCAGCTGGCTATGCCGGTGGTATGGCCATGAGGAAGGAGGCGCGGATGCGTTCTGCGGAACCGGCCTCCGCACCGTCGGCCACCGACCAGTCGCAGGACAACACGCCGCTGCAGCGCTTCCTGGCCGTGCGGCAGGACTTGAACGTCGAGGTGCCGGCCGAGCAGCTGGCCGATGCCTGGGGCAAGGTGCGCGACCTGTGCGGTTCGCTGAAGTGCGAGCTGCTGTCGTCTTCCCTGTTGCGCGAGACGCCGCAACAGCCCGGCAGCGCCATGCTCGAGATGCGCGTGGAACCCGCCGATGTCGACAAGCTGCTCGGCGGCCTGGCCGGCGTGGCGAACGTGGTCTCGCACACCACCACCAGCGAGGACAAGACCGCCGAGGTGATCGACGTCGAGGCCCGCATCAGGAACCGCACCGAGTTCCGCGACAGCCTGCGCACGATGCTGCGCGACACCGTCACCAAGCGCACCATGGCCGACCTGCTGGCCATCCAGCGCACGCTGTCGGACACGCAGGCCGAGCTCGACGCCATCGCCACGCAGCGCAAGGTGCTGGCGCAGCAGACCAGCAAGCAGCACATCCAGATCCAGTTCACGCCCAGGCGCGCGCTGGTGAGTGGCAGCGATGGGTACAGCCCGATGGGACATGCGCTGCGCAACGCGGGCTCGGTGCTGGCGGAAAGCGTGGGCTCGCTGATCACCTTCATCGCGGCGGTGCTGCCGTGGCTGGTGCTGGTGGTGCTGCCGATGGGATGGCTGGTGCGCGTGCTTTGGCGTCGTCGCCGCGCCACAGCCAGGGAAGCCAAGTAAGTAAGATCGCGGGAGGGTCGGTTTGAGGCCCTTTTTCTTACGCAGGAGCCTTTCTCGATGCCGGATCCGCTACGTCTCTACGTGGATGCCCAGTTCACCAGCCCCTATGCCATGTCGGTGTTCGTGGCGCTGCATGAAAAGCAGCTGGACTTCGACTTGTCCCCCGTCGACCTTGGGGCGCTGGAGCACCGGGCGGCCGGCTTCTCGCAACTGTCGCTGACGCAGCGCGTGCCGACGCTGGTGCACGGCGACTTCTCCCTGTCGGAGTCGTCCGCGATCACCGAGTACATCGACGAGACCTTCGCGCAGGGAACGGCGCTGTACCCGGCCGAGCCGCGTGCCCGAGCCCGCGCGCGCCAGCTGCAGGCCTGGCTTCGCAGCGACCTGATGCCGATCCGCCAGGAGCGCTCGACCGAGGTGATCTTCTACGGCCCGGCGAGCGCACCGCTGTCGGCGGTGGCGCATCAGTCGGCGAAGACGCTCTTCCAGGTGGCGCAGGCGCTGCTTCCCGATGACGCGGAGAACCTGTTCGGCGAGTGGTCCATCGCCGACGTCGACCTGGCGCTGATGCTGAATCGCCTGGTCATGAACGGAGACGCCGTGCCGCAGCGGCTGGCGTCGTACGCGGACCGGCAGTGGCAGCGGCCGTCCGTCCAGAGCTGGGTGGCGCTGGAGCGGCCGCTGTGCTGAGGGCGAGGCGGCCCGTCAGCCCACCACCACTTCGCTGATCTGTATCACCGGCGCGATGTCGGTGTAGTTCTTCACGTCGCCCCTGATCTCCTTCGCATGCGGTCCGAAGGCATTCTGGAAGGCCTCGACCGATTCGGCGAACACGTGGCACATGGCGACGTAGGTGGGCGCGGAGTCCGGTGCGCCGCCGGTAAGGCCCTTGTCGATGGTGTACGAGAGGCATGCGTCGCCCATGCGGGCCTTGATCAGGGGCATGTGCTTTTCGCGGTAGTAGTCGTGATCGAACCGTGCGCCGGGGGCGTGGGGATACATCACGCTGAATTTGATCATGTAGGGGTCTCCTGAGGTGAGCGTTCGAGGATAGGAGATGGCCAGTGCCCGCACAAGCCGAGGGCGACGCGGGCGCGACCTAAGATGCGTGCCCATGCGAATCACCGTCTACCTCACCGACAACCGCCCAGACCCCTGGATCGAAGGCCTGAAGGCCGAACTCCCCGACGCCGTCATCGAAGCCTGGAAGCCCGGCGCGCCGCAGGCCGACCATGCCGTGGTCTGGGCGCCGCCGCAGGAGTTTCTCGATGAGCAGCCCAAGCTGCGCGGCATCTTCAACATCGGCGCGGGCGTCGACGCGCTGCTCAAGCTCAAGGTGCCGGCGCACACGCGCATCGTGCGGCTCGACGACGCGGGCATGTCGGTGCAGATGGCCGAGTACGTCTGCCACACGCTCATTCGCCATTTCCGCGAGTTCGACGCCTACGAGGCCGATGCGCGCGAGGGCAAGTGGAGCTATCGCAAGCCGAAGCTTCGGCGTGACTTTCCGGTCGGCATCATGGGGCTGGGCGTGCTCGGCGAGCGCGTGGCCAAGGCCGTGGCGCAGTTCGAGTTTCCGGTGCTGGGCTGGAGCCGTTCGCCAAAAGAGATCGACGGCGTGCGCGTGTTCAGCGGCGAGGCGCAGTTCGACGAGTTCCTGTCGTCCACGCGCGTGCTGGTCAACCTGCTGCCGCTGACCGAGGCGACGCGCGGCATCCTCAATCGCAACACGCTGGGCAAGCTGCGGCCCGAGGGCTATCTCATTAGCATCGCGCGTGGCGGCCATCTGGTGGAGGACGACCTCATTCCGATGCTCGACGCGGGCCAGCTCGCGGGCGCGACGCTCGACGTGTTCCAGGTCGAGCCGCTGCCGGCGGAGCATGCCTTCTGGCGGCATCCCAAGATCACCGTGACACCGCACGGCTCGGCGCGCACGCTGCGCGAGGAGTCCATCACCCAGATCGCCGGGAAGATCCGTGCGATGGAGCAGGGCCTGCCGGTCGCCGGCGTGGTCGATCCCGCGCGCGGCTACTGACGGTACAAGCCACGTCGGGCCCGCCGGAATAGGGTGCGGGCAGGGGAAACCCCGAAGCGCAAGTTTTTCACAAGTATGAAAATCTTTTCATGACTGTGAAAACTGCGTTTCGGGTGATCGAGATCGTCGAGCTCTTCGCCCGCGAGAAGCAGCCGCTGGCGCTGTCCGAGATGGCGCGCCTGCTCGACATGCCGGTGTCGAGCTGCCTGGGCCTGATCCGCACGCTCGAAGAGCAGGGCTACATGTACGAAACCGGCCGCCGCCAGGGCTATTACCCGACCGGCCGCCTGCTTGCGATGGCGCAGGTCATCGCCGCCCACGACCCGGTGCTCGACCGGGTGAAGGCCACGCTCGAAGAGCTGCGCGACGCGGCGCGCGAGACGGTGGTCTTCGCCAAGTTCCGCGATGCGGGCCTGGTGGTCTACCTGGAGGTGCTGAGCGCGCCGCAGAGCATCCGCTACACGGCCGAATCGGGCGAAACGCGCCCGGCCTACGCCAATTCGCTGGGCCGCGCGCTGCTGTCCATGCTCGACGCCGAAGCGCGCCGCAAGCTGCTGGGCGGCATGACGCTCGCGCCGCTGACCGAGGCCACGCTCACTACCGCCGACGCCATCGAGGCCGAGCTGCAGCGCTCCGCCGCGCGCGGCTGGTACGGCAACCTCGGCGAAAGCATTCCCGACCTGATCGGCCTGGCCTGGCCGCTGCGCATCGGCGGCGAAGCCTATGCCATCTCGGTTGCAGGCCCGCGCTACCGCATGGAGGCGCGCATCGAGGAGATCGCCGCAATGCTGCGCTCGGCCTGCCTCGCCATCGAACCCAAGACAGAAAGCCCCCGATGACTGCAACGACCGCTGCCCCACGCTACTTCGTCCGCGAGGACGAGATCGCCGGCTACCACCCGGCCAACCACACCGGCACGCTGAACAAGCGCCTGATCGGCCCCGAGACCGTGGGCGCCAGGCAGCTCGAAGTGCTGGTCGGCCACATCCAGAAGGGCAAGGGCGCGCTGCCGCATGCGCACCCGGGCATCGAGCAGGTCTGCTACATGCTCGAAGGCCGCGCGGTCGCCGAGGTGGGCGGCCAGCGGCAGGAGCTGCACCCCGGCGACAGCTGCTTTTTTCCGGCCGACGCGATGCACACCTTCACGGTGGTGAGCGACGAGCCGGTGCGCGTGCTGGTGATCTACAGCCCGCCGTACGAGGAATCGCCGGAGCGCGTGATCCGGCCCTGAACCGACACAACAACCGGAGACAAACCACATGCAGACGACGAAGAACGCGACAGGTCAAACGGTCGCGATGGCGAACCGCCGCCGTTTCATTTCCATCGGCGCGGCCGCGGGGCTTGCCGGCACCGTGCCATGGGCCTTCGCGCAGGACGGCTACCCGAAGCAGCCGATCAGGCTCGTCGTGCCCTTCGCGGCCGGCAGCGGCACCGATGCGGTGGCGCGCATCACCGGGCAAATGCTCGGCGAGGCGCTCAAGGCTTCGGTCATCGTCGACAACAAGGCCGGCGCCAACGGCGTGATCGCGGCCGAGTTCGTCGCCAAGGCACCGCCTGATGGCTACACGCTGTTCATGACGACCAACACCACGCACTCGGCAAACCCGAGCCTGATGAAGTCGCTGCCCTACGACCCGGTGAAAGACTTCGCGCCCGTCAGCCGCATGGGCAACCTGCCGTTCATGCTGGTGGTCAACAACGACCTGCCCGTCAAAAGCGTGGCCGAGCTGCTGGCCTGGGGCCGCGCGCACCCCGGCAAGCTGACCTATGCGAGCGGCAACAGCACCGGCATCGTGAGCGGCGCCACGCTGTCGCGCATGAGCGGCGTGCCGATGCTGCACGTGCCCTACAAGAGCACGCCGCCTGCAATTGCCGACCTGATCGGCGGGCAGGTGTCGATGATGGTGGTCGACCTCGCCGCGGGCCTTGCCACGGTGAAGGCCGGCAAGATGCGCGCGATTGCCGTCACCACGCAGGAGCGCACCAAGCTCTTTCCCGAGCTGCCGCCGCTGGCCGACACGCCCGAGCTGAAAGGCTTCGACATCACTTCGTGGAACGGCGTGTTCGCGCCGGCCGGCACGCCGCGAGACATCGTGCTGAAGCTCAACAAGGCGCTGTCCGAGATGGCCAACGGCGCGGCCTTCCGGGAGCGCGTGGCGAAGCTGGGCTTCGATGCCTTCGGCAGCACGCCGGAAGAGCTGGGCGCGTTCACCGTGTCGGAGCTTGCGAAGTGGAAGAAGCTGATCCAGGCCGCGGGGATCCAGCCCGAATGAGTGCGACCGGACCTCTGGAGGGCATCCGCATCCTCGACCTCACGGCCGTGGTGATGGGGCCGTATGCAACGCAGACGCTCGGAGACCTCGGCGCCGACATCATCAAGGTCGAGCCGCCCGGCGGCGACAACCTGCGTGCCGTCGGCCCGATGCGCCACCCGGGCATGGGCGCGATGGCGATGCACCTCAACCGCAACAAGCGCTCCATCGTGCTCGACCTCAAGCAGCCCGAGGGGCGCGAGGCCTGCCTGAAGCTGGCGGCGGGGTGCGATGCGCTGATCTACAACACGCGGCCGCAGGCGATGGCGCGGCTCGGGCTGGGCTACGAAGCCGTGGCTGCGGTCAACCCGAAGATCGTCTACCTCGGCGCCTTCGGCTATGGCGAGCAGGGGCCCTATGCCGGCAAGCCCGCCTACGACGACCTCATCCAAGGTGCAGCAGGCGTCGCCTCGCTGTTCGCGCAGCAAAGCGGCGGCGCGCCGCGCTACGCACCCGTCACGCTGGCCGACCGCGCCGTCGGCCTGCAAGCCGCCATCGCATTGCTCGCCGCCGTGCTGCATGCCCAGCGCACCGGCAAGGGCCAGGCCGTCGAGGTGCCCATGTTCGAAGCCCTGTCGCAGTTCGTCATGGGCGACCATCTCGGCGGCCACAGCTTCGAGCCGCCGCTCGGTCCCACCGGCTATGCGCGCCTGCTCGCACCGCATCGCAAGCCCTACGCCACGGCCGACGGCTACCTCAGCGTGCTCATCTACAACGACAAGCACTGGCAGGCCTTCTTCGATGTGATCGGCCGGCCCGAGCTGCGCAGCTCGCCGATGTTCGGCACGCACACCGCGCGCGCCGCGAACATCGGCGCGGTCTATGCCTTCGTGGCCGAGGTGATGGCCACGCGCGGCAGCGACGAATGGTTTGCCGCGCTCGATGCCGCGGACATTCCCGTCGCGCGGCTGCACAGCACCGACAGCCTGCTCGACGACCCGCACCTGCGCGCCGTCGGTTTCTACCCCGAACTCGACCATCCGACCGAGGGCCGCATCCGCACCCTCGCGCCGGTCGGTCGCTACAGCGCAACGCCCACCGCCATCCGCCGCCCCACGCCGCGCATCGGTGAGCAGAGCGTGGAGTTGCTGCGCGAAGCGGGCTACGGCGACGAAGCCATCGAACGCATGCTCGAAAGCGGCGTCACGCTGCAACCGGACCCATTGAAGAAAGACGGCGAAGAATGAATTTCTCCCTGAACGAAGACCAGCGCTCGCTCGTCGCGGCCATCGAACGCCTTTGCGAAGACTTTCCCGCCGACTACTGGCGCGACCACGACGACCGTGCCGTGTTCCCGCACGAGTTCCACCGCGCCGTGGCCGAGAGCGGCTGGCTCGGCATCGCCATGCCCGAGGCGCAGGGCGGCGCGGGGCTCGGCATTACCGAAGCGGCGCTGATGATGCGCGCCATCAGCGCATCGGGTGCGGGCATGTCGGGCGCGTCGTCGGTGCACATGAACATCTTCGGGCTCAACCCGGTGGTGGTGTTCGGCAGCGAGGAGCAGCGCCAGCGATTCCTGCCGCCGCTGATCGCCGGCAAGGAGAAAGCCTGCTTCGCCGTGACCGAGCCCGATGCGGGGCTCGACACCACCAGCCTCAAGACGCAGGCGGTGCGCCAGCCGAACGGCAGCTACCTGCTGCACGGCCGCAAGATCTGGATATCGACCGCGCAGGTGGCCGACCGCATGCTGATCCTCACGCGCACCACGCCGCTCGACCAGGTGAAGAAGCCCACGCAGGGCCTCACGCTGTTCTACACGCCGCTGGACCGCAGCAAGGTCGAGGTGCGCGAGATCCACAAGCTGGGCCGTGCGGCAGTCGACTCGAACATGCTCTTCATCGACGGGCTCGAAGTGCCGGAAGAAGACCGCATCGGCGAGGAAGGGCGGGGCTTCGAGTACATCCTGCACGGCCTCAACCCTGAGCGCATCTTGATCGCGGCGGAAGCCATCGGCATCGGCCGCGCGGCGCTGCGCATCGCTTCGCAGTACGCACAGGAGCGCGTCGTGTTCGGCCGGCCCATCGGCCAGAACCAGGGCGTGGCGCATCCGCTGGCGCGTGCGTGGGCCAACCTGGAAGCGGCAGATCTGATGATGCTCAAGGCCGCCACGCTGTACGACGCGGGCGAGCCCTGCGGCATCGAAGCCAATGCCGCCAAGTACCTCGCGGCAGAAGCGGCGCACGACGCCTGCCAGAACGCCGTGCTTACGCTGGGCGGCATGGGCTATGCGAAGGAATATCACGTTGAGCGCCTGCTGCGCGAGAGCTACATTCCGCGCATCGCACCCGTGAGCCCGCAGATGATCCTGAACTTCATCGCCGAGAAAGCGCTCGGGCTGCCCAAGTCGTACTGATCTGCACCACCACGCCATGAACAACGACGCCATCGTCACCCGCCACCTCGGCATCCGCGGCCGCGTGCAGGGCGTGGGTTACCGCTGGTCGATGGTGCAGGCGGCGAAGCGGCTCGGCGTGCGCGGCTGGGTGCGGAACCGGCGCGACGGCAGCGTGGAGGCGCTCGCGGCTGGCGAGGCTGCGGCGGTGGATGCGTTGATCCGCTGGGCGCACCAGGGGCCGGACGGTGCGCGCGTGGATGCGGTCGACGTGAGCGATGCGGCTACGCACGGCGTGCCCGAGGGCTTCGAGCAGCGCGAAACCGCCTAGTACCCGCCGGCTGGCGCCATTTGCAACCCCGCAGGCGGGCATTGCTACCTTCCGCGGCTTGTGTACCAAGCAGGGCAATTGCATGTGTCGGACAATCGAAGGCGGTTTCTCATCCTCCCGCGACACAAGAGACATCCCATGAAACTCCCCACCAAAGTCAAGATCGTCGACGTCGGCCCGCGCGACGGCCTGCAGAACGAAAAGCAGCCGGTCTCCGCCGAAATCAAGATCGGCCTCGTGCACCGCCTGCAGGATGCGGGGCTCAAGGAGATCGAGGTCACCAGCTTCGTCAGTCCCAAGTGGGTGCCGCAGATGGCCGACAACGCCGAGGTGATGCACGGCATCAGGCGCAAGCCCGGCGTGCGCTATTCGGTGCTCACGCCCAACATGAAAGGCTTCGAGGCCGCCATCGCCGCGCCGCGCGAGGAGTGGCCCGACGAGATCGTGGTGTTCGGCGCCGCCAGCGAGGCCTTCAGCCAGAAGAACATCAACTGCTCCATCGCCGAGAGCATCGAGCGCTTCGCGCCCGTGGTGGCCGCCGCGCGCGAGAAGGGCATCCATGTGCGCGGTGCCATGTCGTGCACGGTCGGTTGCCCCTATGAAGGCGAGATTGCGCCGGCCAAGGTCGCCTACCTCGCGCAACTGATGAAGGGCATTGGCGTGCAGCGCGTGGACGTGGCCGACACCATCGGCGTGGGCACGCCGCGCAAGGTGCAGGCGGCGATGGAGGCCACGCTGGCGCACTTCGATGTCGACGCCATTTCCGGCCACTTTCACGACACCTACGGGCAGGCGCTGGTCAACACGCTGGCGGCGCTCGAGATGGGCGTGTGGAACTTCCAATCGTCCTCGGCTGGCCTGGGCGGCTGCCCGTACGCCAAAGGCGCGACAGGCAACGTGGCGACCGAAGACGTGGTCTACATGCTGCACGGCATGGGCATCGAGACCGGCATCGACCTCGACAGGCTGATCGACGCGGGCGTGTACATCAGCGAGGCGCTGGGCCGCGAGCCGAACTCGCGCGCCTCGAAGGCCATCCGCACCAAGCGGGCGGGTTGAAGCATGGACCTGCAAGTCTGGCTCGCATTCCTGGTGGCGAGTTGCGTCATCGCCGTGTCGCCCGGTTCGGGCGCGGTGCTCAGCATGAGCCATGGGCTCAGCTACGGCGTGCGGCGCACCACGGCGACCATCGTCGGGCTCCAGCTGGGGCTCGCCGTGATCCTGCTGGTGGCCGGGCTCGGCGTGGGCGCGGTGCTCACCGCCTCGGCCACCGCGTTCACGGTCATCAAAGTGGTCGGCGCTTGCTACCTTCTGTGGCTGGGCTGGCGCCAGTGGCGCGCGCCCGTTGCGAAGATCGACGGCAACGCGCAGGAGGCGGCCTCCGAGCCCGACCTCACGGCGCCGCAGCGCGTGCTGCGCGGCTTCCTGACCAACGTGACCAACCCCAAGGGCATCGTCTTCATGGCGGCCGTGCTGCCGCAGTTCATCCAGCCGACGCGGCCGCTGTGGCTGCAGCTGCTGGTGCTGCTGGCCACGACGGTGATGGTCGACGTGACTGTGATGCACGGTTACGCCTGGCTGGCCGCGCGGCTGCAGGGCGTGCTTCGCAGCGTGCGCGCCCGGCGTGCGCAGAACCGCGTCTTCGGCGGCGTGCTGATGGCGATGGGTGCATTCCTGTTTGCATTCAAGCGCAGCGCGTAGAGGCTGCGGACCCGTTTCCTCATTCCCCCGGCACCACGGTGCCTGATAGATTCGAATCCATGTCCATGTGCGGCTCTGAACTCCACTCCCTCCCCGAAGGCGTCCAGCGCGTCTCCCGCGTGCTGCAGGACGCCGGCCACCCCCATTCGCCACGCATGCTCGACGACGCCTGCCGCACCGCGCAGCAGGCGGCCGACGCGCTCGGCATCTCCGTGGGGCAGATCGCCAAGAGCATCATCTTCCGCCGCAAGAGCGACGAAGTGGCGGTGCTGGTCATCACCTCGGGCGACAAGCGCGTGGACGAGAAGAAGGTCGATGCGCTGGTCGGCAAGACCGGCCGCGCCGACGCCGATTTCGTGAAGGCGCGCACCGGCTTCACCATCGGCGGCGTCTCGCCCGTGGGGCACGTGACCAAGCCCGTGGTGCTGATCGACCGCGAGCTGTTCCGTTTCGAGGAAATCTGGGCGGCCGCGGGCCATCCGCATGCGGTGTTCCAGCTGCGCCCGCATGACCTCGAAAAGCTCACCGGCGCGCCGGTGGCGGACGTGGTGTGAATTTCGACGAGGCGGAAACGCTCGCCGAACGCGCCGTGGCCGTGCAGGCCATGGTGGAAGACGTGCCCTCGCCGTGCTCGTCGGTGTGCCGAATGGACCGCCTCAGCGGCTTCTGCGAAGGCTGCCTGCGCACCATTCCCGAGATCGCGGGCTGGAGCAAGATGGAAGACGAAACGCGGCGCCATGTGTGGCGAGCGATAGAGTTGCGGGCCAAGGCCGGCATCTGGCGGGCTCCAGCCGACACAGGAGACAGGCACGCATGAAGCACATCGACTTCTATCTCGACTTCATCTCGCCCTACGCGCATCTCGCGTTCGAACACCTGCCCGAGGCGCTCGAAGGCCTGAACTACAGCGTGGCGTACAAGCCGGTGCTGCTGGGCGCGCTGCTCAAGCAGCACGGGCAACTCGGCCCGGCAGAGATTCCGTCGAAGCGCAGCTGGACGTATCGCCACGTGCTCTGGCTGGGCCATGCGAACGGCATCGAGATCGAGATGCCGGCCTCGCATCCTTACAACCCGCTGGCCCACCTGCGGCTCGCGCTGTCGACCAGTGACGACGGCAGCATCAGCCGCCTCGTGGCAGAGACCGTCTTCCGCCACGTGTGGCGCGGCGGTGAAGAGCCTGGCGACGCCACGCGCCTTGCTGCGCTCACCGCGCAGCTGAAGCCGAAGCGCGAAGCGAACAGCGACGAGAGCAAGGCCCTGCTCAAGCGGAACACCGACGAGGCCCTGCAGCTCGGCGTGTTCGGCACGCCGGCCTATGTGGTCGATGGCCGCCTGTTCTGGGGCTTCGACGGCCTCCAGATGCTGCGTGCCTATCTGATGGGCGACGCATGGTTCGACGGCCCGCAATGGACCTTGGCCGACCAGCGCCCATCCCTGCTGCGCAGCAGCAAGAACCAGGCACCTAGGTAAAACCCGGTAAGGGCCGAATTTCTTACAGGCTGAAACGCGCTGCGCGGGTTTCACCCTAATCCGTAAGCGTCGGTTCAGTTTCGCGCAAGGCTCGGGTCAGTCGCGCCTCCAAGAATGCCTCACGGTCCCGAATGCCGGGAACCGCAACGAACGCATACACAGGAGATGACCAATGGCAGCCACACTAGATTCGAGGGGAGTGCCGCATCCGGCCCCCCGGCCCATGTCAGCGGAGGAGAAGAAAGTCATCTTCGCCTCCTCGCTCGGCACCGTGTTCGAGTGGTACGACTTCTACCTCTACGGTTCGCTGGCCGCGATCATCGCGAAGCAGTTCTTCAGTGGCCTGGATGCGGGCGCGGCCTTCATCTTCGCGCTGCTGGCGTTCGCCGCCGGCTTCCTGGTGCGTCCGTTCGGCGCCATCGTGTTCGGCCGCCTGGGCGACATGATCGGGCGCAAGTACACCTTCCTGGTCACGATCCTGATCATGGGCCTGTCGACCTTCATCGTCGGCCTGCTGCCCAGCTACGCGACCATCGGCGTCGCGGCGCCGGTGATCCTGATCGCACTGCGCATGCTGCAGGGCCTGGCGCTCGGCGGTGAATACGGCGGTGCCGCCACTTACGTGGCCGAGCACTCGCCGCACGGCAAGCGCGGCGCCTACACCTCGTGGATCCAGACCACGGCAACGCTCGGCCTGTTCCTGAGCCTGCTGGTGATCCTGGGCGTGCGCGAATGGCTCGGCGAAGCGGTGTTCAACGACTGGGGCTGGCGCATTCCGTTCCTGGTGTCGATCCTGCTGCTGGGCATCTCGGTGTGGATCCGCCTGTCGCTGAGCGAATCGCCGGCCTTCCAGAAGATGAAGGCCGAGGGCAAGACCTCGAAGGCGCCGCTGTCCGAGTCGTTCGGCGAGTGGAAGAACCTGAAGATCGTCATCCTGGCGCTGGTCGGCCTCACGGCAGGCCAGGCGGTGGTCTGGTATTCGGGCCAGTTCTACGCGCTCTTCTTCCTGACGGCGCAGCTGAAGGTCGATGCGACCACGGCCAACCTGATGATCGCCGCCGCGCTGCTGCTCGGTACGCCGTTCTTCGTGGTGTTCGGTACGCTGTCGGACAAGATCGGCCGCAAGCCGATCATCATGGCCGGCTGCCTGCTGGCCGTGGTCACCTACTTCCCGGTCTTCAAGATGCTGACCGAAGCCGCCAACCCCGACCTGGCCCGCGCACAGGCCACGGCCGCCGTCACGGTGACGGCCGACCCGGCGACCTGCTCGTTCCAGGGCAATCCGGTGGCTCGCGAGATCGACTTCCGCAGCTCGTGCGACATCGCCAAGCGCTACCTCGTGCAGAACTCGGTGAGCTATGAGAACGTGGCCGGCGCGCCGGGTTCGAAGGCCATCGTGAAGATCGGCGACAAGTCGGTCGAGGCGCCGGTCGGCAACGTCGCGAACTCCAAGTTCGACGAAAACTCCGCCAAGGAAATCGCTGCCTTCAAGAAGGGCGTGGCCGAAGACCTGAAGGTTGCGGGCTACCCGGCCAAGGCCGACCCCGCCAAGATCAACAAGGTGATGACGGTGCTGCTGCTGTTCTGGCTGGTGTTGCTGGTGACCATGGTCTACGGCCCGATCGCCGCGATGCTGGTCGAGCTGTTCCCCACGCGCATCCGCTACACCTCGATGAGCCTGCCGTACCACATCGGCAACGGCTGGTTCGGTGGCCTGCTGCCGACCACGGCCTTCGCCATCGTGGCCTCCACCGGCAACATGTACAACGGGCTTTGGTATCCGATCATCATTGCCGGCATCACGCTGGTGGTGGGCACGATCTTCATCCGCGAAACCAAGAACGTGGACATCTACGCGAACGACTGAGCGTCGCTCGCACAGGAGGGCGCCATGCCCTCCGTTCAACAAAGAGGCTTCATGCCAACCGCATGAGGCCTTTTTTCTTGAACCCCTCGAATCAATCAACCTCGTCAGGAGACAACACCCATGTGGAAACTCGTCGTCGGCTTCGTCATCTTTGCCGCCATTGCTCTGTACGTGATCTCCAAGGCCGGCGACAAGGTCGACATGTCGGGCGAGAAGCACGGTGGCGATACCACCACGCACGAGCCTGCGCCCGCCGCTGCGCCCAAGTAAGGCGCCGCCTTATCTTTTGAATTTGCCGTCGCTGACGATCGACAGGTCTACGAAGTCGATGCCCGTGTGGTCCGTCGGCGAGTAGCTCACGTCGAGCCCGCCGCCCACGTCGTACTGGAAGTTGTTGAGCGTGGCGATGAGCTTTGCGCGCGTGGGCTTCGGGCCCGTGCGGCGCAGCGCCTCCACCATCACCTTGGTGGCGACGAAGCCTTCGAGCAGCGCGGGCGACAGGTCGTTCTGGCCCTTGGCCTTGGCCAGCGCCAGCGCTTCCTTGATGAGCGGGTGGCCGAAGGAGCGCTCGTAGGGCAGCACCTGCGTGATGATCACGCCGGCACTCGCCGAGCCCAGTTCCTTGATGAAGCCCGAGGCCGCGTTGTTCGACAGCGTGATGATCTGCGCCGCCGAGCCCGCGGCGCGCAGCGCCTTGATGCCGTCGGTCACGGCAGTGCCCGAGCCGATCCACAGCACCGCCTGCGCGTTGGCCTTGGTCAGCTGCGGAACGATCGCCGCGAAGTCGGGCTTGTTGCGGTCGGCCAGCGCGACCACGGCCGGCTTCAGGTTGGCCTTCTCGAAGCCCTTGTTCGCGCCTTCCATCGCGTCCTTGCCGAAGGAGTCGTCGGCCTGCACCACGGCGATGCGCTGGATGCCGGTGGTCTGCAGGTGCTGCACGGCCTTCTCGGCCTCGCGCTGATAGGTCGAGCGCACGTTGAAGATGTTCTTCTGCAGCGGCTTGTGCAGCGCCATCGCACCCGTCGAAGGGCCGACCAACGCCACGCCGTACTTGTCGAGCAGCGGAATCACCGCGAGCGTGTTGGGCGTGCCGCGGTTGAGCAGCAGCGCGACGACCTTCTTGTCTTCGATGAGCACGCGCGTGTTCTCCAGCGAGCGCTTGGCGTCGAGGCCGTCGTCCATGCGGATCACCTCGATCTGCTCGCCGTTGATGCCGCCCTGGGCGTTGACCTGGTCGATGACCAGTTGCGAGCCCATGATGGTTTCCTTGACGCTGGCCGCCACCGGCCCCGAAAGGTCGGCCGACTGGCCGATCAGGATCTGGGCCGATGCGCCCGGGGCCGCCATGGCCAGGAGCAGCGCCACGGCGCAGGACGTGAACGTCTTTTTCATCGAGCAAAGCCTTTCCACGAAGCGGAGTGCTTCTGTCAGCAGGTGTGTAATGTGTTGCTGAACGTCACTTGCCGCCAGTTCGCGGAAACCCTGTCAAACCAAGGTTTGCAGAATGCCCAGGGCCAACGGCCCGCCGGTTTTGCCGGCGGGCCGTTGGTTCGAAAGGCGTAGTCGAGGGGCGGGGCTCAGCGCTTGAAGCGCCCGTCGCTGATGATCGAAAGGTCCGCGAAGTCGATGCCGCTGTGGTCCTGCGGCGAATAGCTCACTTCAAGCCCGCCGCCCAGGTCGTAGCCCTTGAGGCCTTCGAGCGCAGCGACCATCTTCGCGCGCGTGGGCTTGGGGCCCGCGCGGCGCAGCGCCTCCACCAGCACCTTGGCCGAGGCGAAGCCTTCGAGCATGGCCGGCGACAGCTCCGCCTGGCCCTTGGCCTGTGCGAGTGCCTGGGCTTCCTTCACCATCGGCTGGCCGAGCGAGCGCTCATTCGGGAACACCTGCGTCACGATCACGCCCTTGCTCGCGTCGCCCAGCTGCTTGATGAAGCCCGAGGAGGCGTTGTTCGACAGCGTGACCACCTGCGCCGCCGAGCCGCCCGCGCGCAGCGCCTTGATGCCGTCGACCACGGCAACGCCCGAGCCGATCCACACCACGGCCTGCGCATTGGCGTCCTTGATGGCCGGCACGATGACCTTGTAGTCGGGCTTGTCGCGGTCGGCCGGAATGGTCACGACCGGCTTGGCCTTGCCCTTGGCGAAGCCGGTCATCGCGCCTTCGAGTGCGTCCGTGCCGAACGAGTCGGTCACGTGCACCACCGCGATCCGCGTGAGGCCGATGGTCAGCAGGTGCTGCACGGCCTTCTCGGCCTCGCGCTGGTAGGTGGCGCGCACGTTGAACACGTGCTTCTGCAGCGGCTTGTGCAGCACCATCGCGCCGGTGGAGGGGCCGATGAGCGCCACGTCGTACTTGTCGAGCCACGGGATGATGGCCTGCGAATGCGGCGTGCCGCGGCTCATGAACAGCGCCAGCACTTTCTTGTCTTCGATCAGCACGCGAGCGTTTTCGCTGGCGCGCTTCACGTCGAAGCCGTCGTCCATGCGCAGTATTTCGATCTTCTCGCCGTGGATGCCGCCCTGGGCGTTGACCGAATCGATCAGCAGCTGCGCGCCGCCGATGGTCTCGTTCACGCTCGCGGCCACCGAGCCGGTCACGCCGGTGGTCTGGCCGATCAGGATCTGGGCCGACGCACCCACGGCGCTGAGGGCCAGCAGGGCGGCGGCGCAAAGCATGCGCGTCTTTGTCATGGAAGTCTTTCGAGGGAATGCAGGAACTGGCGCGGAAACATGTGAAAACAAATGTCGTATTTGTTTCTGAAAGTGTCTGAAACTCCATCCGGACAAACCCCTGCGCGGCCACCGACCTTGTGACGCAATGCGCAAACCCGTCATGTAGCACTCCCTAGAATGTTTGCCCCACCCCCCAAGGCACTCATGACACAGGGCTCCATCCGGATTCGCGGCGCGCGCCAGCACAACCTCCAGAACCTCGACCTCGACATCCGCACCGGCGAGATGACGGTGGTCACCGGGCCCAGCGGCTCGGGCAAGTCCAGCCTCGTTTTCGACACCCTCTACGCCGAAGGCCAGCGGCGCTACGTGGAGACCTTCTCCGCCTACGCCCGCCAGTTCCTGGACCGCATGGACAAGCCGGCCGTCGACAAGGTGGAGGGCGTGCCGCCCGCCATCGCCATCGACCAGACCAACCCGGTGCGCTCCTCGCGCTCCACGGTCGGCACGATGACCGAGCTGAACGACCACCTGAAGCTGCTCTTCGCGCGCGCGGCCAACCTGTTCGACCGCGAAACCGCGCTGCCGGTGCGCCACGATTCGCCCGACAGCATCTACGCGCAGATCGTCGAGCGCGCGGCCGCGGCGGGCGATCCGCGCCTCGTGGTCACCTTTCCGGTCGAGCTGCCCGCGAGCACCACGGCCGAGGAAGTCACGCAGTGGCTGTCGGCCAGCGGCTTCACGCGCGTGCAGGCCGAGCGCGAGGTGGCCACGCCCACCGGGCCGCGCAAGGTGCTCGACGTGGTGGCCGACCGCTTCCGCGCCTCGAGCGCCGAGCGCTCGCGGGTGGTCGAGGCCATCGAGGTGGCGCTCAAGCGCGGCAGCGGGCGTGTCACGGTGCATGCCACGGGCGCCGAAGAAAACGCGCCGACGGACGTCTGGAAGTTCTCCACCGGCCTGCACTGCCCCGAGAGCGACATCCGCTACGCCGACCCCATCCCGTCGATGTTCTCGTTCAACTCGGCCGTGGGCGCCTGCGAGACCTGCCGCGGCTTTGGCCGCGTGATCGGCGTCGACCTGGGCCTGGTGATTCCGAACGACAAGCTCACGCTGCGCGCCGGCGCCATCAAGACCATCCAGACGCCCGCCTGGAAGGAAGCGCAGGACGACCTCATGCGCCATGCCGAAACCGCCGGCATCCCGCGCGACACCCCCTGGAACAAGCTCACCGACGAGCAGAAGCACTGGGTGATCGAAGGCACGCCCAACTACAAGGAAGGCAACTGGAACAAGCAGTGGTACGGCGTGCGGCGCTTCTTCGGCTACCTGGAGAGCAAGGCCTACAAGATGCACATACGCGTGCTCTTGTCCAAATACCGCAGCTACACGCCGTGCCCCACCTGCAGCGGCGCGCGCCTGAAGCTCGACAGCCTGCTGTGGCGCATCGGCAGCAAGGAAGACGCCGACGCCGTGCTGCCGCCCGAAAAACGCTTCATGCCCACCGGCGCCAAGTGGACGCGCGCGCAGCTCGAAGCCCTGCCGGGCCTGTGCCTGCATGACCTGATGCTGCTGCCCATCGAACGGCTGCGCAGGCTCTTCGACCGCGTCGAGCATCACGGCAACGGCCACACGGTGAGCGAAGGCGAAACCCAGGCGCTGAAGCTGCTGTTCGAAGAAATCACCACGCGCCTGCGCTACCTGCACGACGTCGGCATCGGCTACCTCACGCTCGACCGCCAGAGCCGCACGCTGAGCGGCGGCGAAGTGCAGCGCATCAACCTCACGACGGCGCTCGGCACCTCGCTGGTCAATACGCTCTTCGTGCTCGACGAGCCCAGCATCGGCCTGCACCCGCGCGACATGAACCGCATCACCGAGGCCATGCTGCGCCTGCGCGACGCCGGCAACACGCTGGTGGTGGTCGAGCACGACCCGGCCGTGATGCTCGCCGCCGACCGCGTGATCGACATGGGCCCCGGCCCCGGCGCGCGCGGCGGGCAGATCGTGTTCGACGGCACCACCGACCAGCTGCGCGACGCCGACACGCTCACCGGCCAGTACCTGGGCGGGCGCAAGAAGATCGGCATGGGCTTCAAGCGGCTCGTGAGCGAGAACACGCACCGGCTCATCCTCGAAGGCGTGCGCGAGCACAACCTGAAGAACATCGCGGTCGAGTTCCCGCTGGCGCGCCTGGTGTGCGTTACCGGCGTCAGCGGCTCGGGCAAGTCCACGCTGATACAGGACGTGCTGGCGCCCGCGCTGATGCGTCACTTCGGCAAGGCCACCGAAACGCCCGGTGCGCACGACCGCATGCTCGGCGCCGACCACCTGGGCGACGTGGTGTTCGTCGACCAGTCGCCCATCGGCAAGACAGCGCGTTCCAACCCCGCGAGCTACGTGGGCGCGTGGGACGCCATCCGCGAGATCTTCGCCACCGCGGCGCTGTCGCGCCAGCGCGGCTACACCGCGAGCAAGTTCAGCTTCAACTCCGGCGACGGGCGCTGCCCGACCTGCGGCGGCTCGGGTTTCGAGCACGTCGAGATGCAGTTCCTGTCCGACGTGTACCTTCGCTGCCCCGATTGCGACGGCA
This sequence comes from Variovorax sp. F042, assembly GCF_057814215.1. NCBI lineage: Bacteria > Pseudomonadati > Pseudomonadota > Betaproteobacteria > Burkholderiales > Comamonadaceae > Variovorax > Variovorax sp. F042. The sequence continues at coordinate 292,942 of NZ_JBVASX010000005.1, read as the reverse complement.
AGCGCTACCGCCCCGAAATCCTCGAAGTGCGCGTGGAGCGCAAGGGCAAGAGCTACAACGTGGCCGACGTGCTCGACCTCACAGTGGCCGAAGCAGCCACCGTGTTCGAGGCCGACCGCGATGTGCTGCGCGTGCTGCAGCCGATTTCCGACGTGGGCCTGGACTACGTCAAGCTCGGCCAGCCCGTGCCCACGCTGAGCGGCGGCGAGGCGCAGCGCCTGAAGCTCGCGGGTTTCCTGGCCGAGGCCGCCAAGAGCGCGACCTCGAGCAAGCAGTCGGTGGCGCGCAAGGGCACGCTCTTCCTGTTCGACGAGCCGACCACCGGCCTGCACTTCGACGACATCGCGCGGCTGATGCGCGCGCTGCGCAAGCTGCTCGACGCCGGCCATTCGCTGATCGTCATCGAGCACAACCTCGACGTGATCCGCGCGAGCGACTGGCTCATCGACCTCGGCCCCGAAGGCGGCGAGGGCGGTGGCCAGGTGGTGGCAGAAGGCACGCCGGAGCAGCTGCGCGAGAACCGCGCTTCGCTCACCGGCGCCGCGCTGGCCGACTATGAATTGGCCATCGGCCCCGACGCCTACAAGGTGGCCGAGCGCGCCGCGCGCCGCTACATCGCCAATGCGAAGACGGCGCCGGGCAGCAACGCGATCGAGATCGTCAACGCGCGCGAGCACAACCTGAAGAACCTCAGCGTCGACATTCCGCGCGGCAAATTCAGCGTGGTGACCGGCGTGAGCGGCTCGGGCAAGTCGACGCTGGCCTTCGACATTCTTTTCAACGAAGGGCAGCGCCGGTACCTCGAATCGCTCAACGCCTATGCGCGCAGCATCGTGCAGCCGGCAGGCAGGCCCGAGGTGGACGCGGTGTACGGCATTCCGCCGACCGTGGCCATCGAGCAGCGCCTGTCGCGCGGCGGCCGCAAGAGCACGGTGGGCACCACCACCGAGGTGTGGCACTTCCTGCGGCTGCTGTACGTGAAGCTGGGCATCCAGCACTGCATTCACGACGGCGCTGCCGTGCAGCCGCAGACGCCCGACAGCATCGCCGCGCAGCTGATGCGCAACTTCAAGGGCCAGCACATCGGCCTGCTCGCGCCGCTGGTGAGCAACCGCAAGGGCGTGTACACCGAGCTGGCCGACTGGGCGCGCCCGCGCGGCTTCACGCACCTGCGCGTGGACGGCGACTTCCTGCCGACCGCCGGCTTCCCGCGCATCGACCGCTTCAAGGAGCACAGCATCGAGCTGCCCGTGGCCAGCCTCGACGTGCTGCCATCGAAGGAGACCGAGTTGCGCGAGGCGCTGACCAAGGCGCTCGAACACGGCAAGGGCGTGGTGCACGTGCTGAGCCAGCTTGACGGCCTGCGTGCCGCGATGATGGCGGGCGTGTCCGCCGCCGGCATCGGCCGCGTGAACGTGTTCTCCACGCTGCGCGCCTGCCCGGTGTGCAGCACCAGCTACGCCGAGCTCGACCCGCGCCTGTTCAGCTACAACAGCAAGCACGGCTGGTGCCCCGATTGCGTGGGCACGGGCGTCAAGCTCAGCAAGGACCAGCGCAAGGTGTTCGACGACTCCGTGCTGGCCGACGACAACAAGGGCCGCGAGCAGACCTTTGCAGAACCCGAGGTCGAGGACCTGGCCGACGTGGTCTGCCCGACCTGCGAAGGCACGCGCCTGAACGCCACGGCCCGCGCCGTGGGGTTCGGCACCGCGGCCGACGGCTCGGGCGGCATCGGCATCACCGAACTCGCGCGCATGAGCGTGACCGAGGTGCGCCAGTGGTTCGAGGGGCTGACGCTCACGGGCCGCGAAGCGGAGATCGCGCGCGATCTCGTGCCCGAGATCAAGAGCCGGCTCGAATTCCTCGAAGAAGTGGGCCTGGGCTACCTCACGCTCGACCGTGGCGCGCCCACGCTTTCAGGCGGCGAGGCGCAGCGCATCCGCCTGGCGGCGCAGCTCGGCAGCAACCTGCAGGGCGTGTGCTACGTGCTCGACGAGCCGACCATCGGCCTGCACGCGCGCGACAACCAGATCCTGCTCGACGCGCTGCACAAGCTCGGCGACAAGGGCAACACGCTGGTGGTGGTGGAGCACGACGAAGACACAATCCGCCGCGCCGACCACATCATCGACATCGGCCCGAGCGCGGGCAAGCGTGGCGGCCGGCTGGTGGCCGAGGGCTCGGTGGCCGACATCCAGAACGCCGGCGATTCGCAGACCGGCCGCTACCTGCGCGATGCCATCAAGCACCCGCTGCAGGCGCGCCGCCTCGTGCCTTCGCCCAACCCCAAGGCCACGGACAACGGCGAATGGCTCACCGTGCACGGCGCCGACCTGCACAACCTGCAGGACGTGACCGCCACGCTGCCGCTGCACCGCCTGGTGGTGGTCACGGGCGTCAGCGGCTCGGGCAAGTCGACGCTCGCGCGCGACGTGCTGCTGGCCAACGTGCATGGCATCGTGGTGCAGCGCATGACCAAGGCGGGCCGCGATGCCGACGCGGCTGGCAAGCGCCCGGCATGGGCCGGCTGCAGCAAGGTCGAGGGCTACGAGACCATCGACCGCGTGCTCGAAGTCGACCAGACGCCCATCGGCAAGACGCCGCGCAGCTGCCCGGCCACCTACATCGGCTTCTGGGACACCATCCGCAAGCTCTTCGCCGACACGCTCGAAGCCAAGGCGCGCGGCTACGGCCCGGCGCGCTTCAGCTTCAACACCGGCGAAGGTCGCTGCCCCGGTTGCGACGGTGCGGGCGTGCGCACCATCGAGATGAGCTTCCTGCCCGACGTGAAGGTGCCCTGCGAGGTGTGCCACGGCGCGCGCTTCAACCCCGAGACGCTGGCCGTGAGCTGGCGCGGCAAGAGCATCGGCGACGTGCTGAAGATGGAAGTCGACGAGGCCGTCGAGTTCTTCGCCAGCATGCCCAACATCGCCCACCCGCTGCAGCTGCTGAAGGACGTGGGGCTCGGCTACCTCACGCTGGGGCAACCCTCGCCCACGCTGTCGGGCGGCGAAGCGCAGCGCATCAAGCTGGTGACCGAGCTGAGCAAGGTGCGCGACGACATCACCCGTCGCGGCCAGAAGGCGCCGCACACGCTGTACGTGCTCGATGAGCCGACCGTGGGCCTGCACATGGCCGACGTCGAGAAGCTGATCCACGTGCTGCACCGGCTGGTGAACGGCGGCCACAGCGTGGTGGTGATCGAGCACGACCTCGACCTGATCGCCGAGGCCGACTGGATCCTCGACCTCGGGCCCGAGGGCGGCAACGCCGGTGGGCGCATCGTCGCGGCGGCGCCGCCGGAAGAGGTGGTGCGGCTCGGCACGCACACCGGCGTGGCCTTGGCGCCGGTGCTGGCTCGATAGGTAGGGCAGGGCGGGGCTTGCCCCGCCTTCTTCCTCCTCTTATTTCTGGATATCGCCCAGGCAGAGGTACTTGATCTCCACGTAGTCGTCCATGCCGTGGTGCGAGCCTTCGCGCCCCAGGCCCGACTGCTTCACGCCGCCGAAGGGCACGTGCTCGGTGGCGATCACGCCGGCGTTGATGCCGACCATGCCGTATTCCAGCGCTTCCGCCACGCGAAAGATCCGGCCCACGTCGCGTGTGTAGAAGTAGCTCGCGAGGCCGAACTCGGTGTTGTTTGCCGCGTCGATGCCGTCCTGCTCGGTCTTGAAGCGGAACACGGGCGCGAAGGGGCCGAAGGTTTCTTCGCGCGCGCACAGCATGTCGGGGGTGGCTTCGGCAATCACGGTCGGCTCGAAGAACTGGCCCTGCATCCTGTGGCCGCCCGCCAGCACCTTGCCGCCCTTGGCGATGGCGTCGGCTACATGGCGCTGCACCTTGTCGATGGCCGCATCCTCGATCAGCGGGCCCTGCGTCACGCCGTCCTCGAAGCCGTTGCCGACCTTGAGCGCCCTGACCTTGGCCGCGAACTTCTCGACGAAGGCGTCATAGATGCCTTCCTGCACATACAGCCGGTTCGCGCACACGCAGGTCTGGCCGGCGTTGCGGTATTTGCTCGCGATGGCGCCTTCGACAGCCGAATCCACATCCGCATCGTCGAACACCAGAAAAGGCGCGTTGCCGCCCAGCTCCAGCGAAAGCTTCTTGACCGTCGGCGCGCACTGGCTCATCAGGATGCGGCCCACTTCGGTGGAGCCTGTGAAGCTTAGGTGGCGCACGACGTCGCTCTCGCACAGCTCCTTGCCGATCGCGATGCTGTTCTGGCTGTCGGCCGTGAGCACGTTGAGCACGCCCGCCGGAATGCCGGCCCGCACGGCCAGCTCCGCTGCGGCCAGCGCGGTCAGCGGCGTGAGTTCGGCCGGCTTGATGACCACCGTGCAGCCCGCGGCCAGTGCCGGCGCCACCTTGCGGGTGATCATGGCCAGCGGAAAATTCCACGGCGTGATCGCCGCGCACACGCCAATGGGTTGCTTCATCACCAGCAGGCGGCGGTTGTTGTCGAACTGCGGCAGCACCTCGCCGTTCACGCGCTTGGCTTCCTCGGCAAACCACTCGATGAAGCTCGCGCCGTAGGCGACCTCGCCCTTGGCCTCGGCAAAAGGCTTGCCCTGCTCGGCGGTCATCAGGCGGCCTAGGTCTTCGGTGTTGGCGATCAGCAGGTCGAACCACTTGCGCAGCACGATGCTGCGCTCCTTGCCGGTCTTGCCGCGCCAGGCGGCGAGCGCCTTGTTGGCGGCGGCGATGGCGTGCGCGGCGTCTGTGCGCGTGAGGTTGGCCACGTCGACCAGCTTCCGGCCGGTGGCCGGGTCGTTCACGTCGAAGCGGCTCGCGCCCGCAATCCACTCGCCTGCGATCAGCGCATCGGTCTTGAGCAAGGTCGGGTCGTTCAGCAGTGCCAGGGGAGATGTCTTCGTGTCCATGGTGTCGTGTTGTCTCTAAAGAAATGAGTAGCCGGTGCAAGCACCCGGTGTCAGCGGAAAGGTACGCCCGGAAGCACGCAGAGCATTTCGTAAAGCAGATTGGCCCCGAGCAGCGCAGTGTTTCCGCTCGTGTCGTACGGCGGGCTGACCTCTACCAGGTCGGCGCCCACCACGTTCAGCCCGCGGCAGCCGCGCACGATCTCCAGCGCTTGCGGCACGGTGAGCCCACCGATCTCCGGCGTGCCGGTGCCACCGGCGAACGAGGGATCGATGCCGTCGATGTCGAAGCTGATGTACACCGGATGCGTCGGCCCGATGCGCTCGCGCACCTGCGCCATCAGCGGCGCCAGCGACTGGTACCAGACCTCGTGCGCCTGCACCACTGTGAAGCCCTGTTCGCGCGGCCAGTCGAAATCGTCCGCCGCATAGCCGGTGCCGCGCAGGCCGATCTGCCAGACCTTGTCGCAGGCCAGCAGGCCCTCTTCGACGGCGCGCCGGAACGGTGTGCCGTGCGCGATGCGCTCGCCGAACATGTCGTCGTTCACGTCCGCATGCGCATCCACATGCACCAGCGCCACCGGGCCATGCTTGCGCGCCAATGCGCGCAGGATCGGCAACGCGATGGTGTGGTCGCCGCCCAGCGTCAGCGGCGCGCAGCCGGCGGCCAGCACCGTGTCGTAGAAGTCCGAGATGATGTCGATCGATTTTTCGAGCGAATAGGTGTTGATCGGCACGTCGCCCAGGTCGGCCACGTTCAGCTTGTCGAAAGGCGCCGCGCCGGTGGCCATGTTGTAGGGCCGCAGCAATGCCGACTCCGCACGGATCTGGCGCGGCCCGAAGCGCGCGCCCGGCCGGTTGGAAGTGCCGATGTCCAGCGGCACGCCGATGAACGCCGCATCCAGCCCTGCCGGAGACGTTGCAGCCGGCAGCCGCATCATCGTGCCGGGGCCGGCGAAGCGCGGCATCGTGTTGCCGCCCAGCGGCTGGTTCGGTGTTGTGGTGGTGGGCATCGTGCGTGTGCGGGTTCAACGCCGCCGGCCGCGCAGCCATTCGAGCGCGAGCAGCAGCGTGGTGGTGAAGATGATCAGCAGCGTCGCCACGGCGGCGATGGTGGGCGAGATGTTCTCGCGGATGCCCGTGAACATCTGGCGCGGCAGCGTGACTTGGTCCGGCCCCGCGAGGAACAGCGTGACCACCACCTCGTCGAACGAGGTGGCAAAGGCGAACAGCGCGCCCGAGATCACGCCCGGCGCAATCACCGGCAGCGTGACGCGCATGAAGGTCCTGAACGGTGTCTCCCCCAGGCTCAGCGATGCGCGCACCAGGTTCTGGTTGAAGCCGGCCAGCGTGGCCAGCACGGTGGTCAGCACGAAAGGCGCGCCCAGCGCCGCATGCACCACGATCAGCCCGAAGTAGGTGTCGGCCAGTCCGATGGGCGCGAAGTAGAGATACGTGGCGACGCCCACCACCACGATCGGCACCACCATCGGCGAGATCAGCACGCTCATGAGCAGGCCCTTGAAGGCGAAGCTCGTGCGCGACAACCCCACCGCCGCCAGCGTGCCCAGCACGGTGGCCAGCACCGTGGCGGCCGGCGCGACGATGAAACTGTTGCGCGCCGCGCGTGCCCACTCGGGCGATTCGAAGAGGTTGCGATACCACCGCAGCGACCAGCCGGGAATCGGGTAGGCCAGGAACGAGCTGTCGGAGAACGACAGCGGAATCACCACCAGGATCGGCGCCAGCAGGAAGGCCAGCACCGCGACACAGCCGCCGCGCACCAGCCACCAGCCGAGCTTGTCGGCGAAGGTGGCATAGGCCGGGAATTGGGGAAGCTTCAACATGCTTGTCTGTCTTTCGTGCAGCTTTTCGTGCGGCTCATCCGAGGCTCAGCTCGGCCTTGCCGATGCGGCGGTACACGGCATAGAGCACCAGCGTGGCGACCAGCAGCACGGAGCCCAGCGCGCACGCCATGCCCCAGTTGATTTCGACGTTGGTGTAGCGCGCGATGTAGTAGCTCAGCATCTGGTCGTCCGCGCCGCCGAGCAGCGCCGGCGTCACGTAGTAGCCGATCGCCAGGATGAAGACCAGCAGCGCGCCGGCGCCGATGCCCGGGTAGGTCTGCGGCACGTACACGCGGAAGAAGGCCGCCAGCGGCGAACTGCCCAGCGAGACGGCTGCGCGCAGGTAGGTGGGCGGCACGCTCTTCATGACGCTGTACAGCGGCAGGATCATGAAGGGCAGCAGGATGTGCACCATCGCGATGATCACGCCGGTGCGGTTGAACAGCAGCGCCAGCGGATGGTCGATCAGGCCGATGCCCATGAGGCCCCGGTTGACCAGCCCCTCGGACTGCAGCAGCACGATCCACGCCGCCACGCGCACCAGGATGGAAGTCCAGAACGGCACCAGCACCAGGATCATCAGCACGTTGGCCTTGCGCGCCGGCAGCGTCGACAGCCACCAGGCCAGCGGATAGGCCAGCAGCAGGCAGAAGAAGGTGACGACGGCGCTGATCTGGAAGGTGCGCAGCAGGATGCCGGCAAAGGCGCGCTGGTCGGCGGGCATGCGCTCGACCTCGCCGGCCACGTCGCGCCGCAGGTCGACCGAGGCGAGCAGGTAGTCGGGCGTCCAGCGCGAGCCGTTCTTGGCAATCGCCTGCCAGTACGGCGCCTCGCCCCAGCGCGGGTCGAGCTCCAGCATGCGCGCCTTGACCTCTTCCGGCGTGCCGGCGATCGGCAGCGCACGGAAGGTGCCCATCACCAGCGAGCGGGCGCCGGCGATCTCGGTGTTGAGGCGGCGCGCCAGGGCGCCGGCGTCGGAGCTGTCGGGCAGCTGGGCGAGATCGGCCGCGATGGCTGCAAAGGCCGCCGGCGCGGGCGCCTCCTTGCGGTTCCAGCCGTCGAGCGCACGTACGGTGCGCGGCAGCGCGTTGGCCACCTCGGGGTTTTCTACCGCACGCTGCAGCAGCGCCACGATGGGCACCAGCAGCGTCAGCAGCAGAAACACCAGCAGCGGCACCGTGAGCGCAAACGCGCGCCACTTTCGGCGGGCTTCGGCGCGCGCCAGCGCACGCCGCAGTTCGCCGGGCGGCGCTTCTGCTGGAACCAGGGGGACAGACGTTGCCGCGTGCATGGACTCTTTCGCGCTCGCTCGTTTGCCCGTTTACTGCGTGGCCCAGGATGCGAAGCGCTTCTCGAGCGCCTCGCCCTGGTCGGCCCAGAAGCCGACGTTGAACTGCAGCGCATCCTTGGCGTTGGTCGACGAGGTCGGCAGGTCGGCCAGCACCTTGCTGCTCAGCGAAGTCAGCGCCTTGGTGTTGGTGGGGCCGTAGGCGATGTTCTGGGCATAGACCGCCTGGTTGGCCGGTTGCATCGCGAACTGGATGTACTTCAGCGAGGCTTCCTTGTTCGGTGCGCCCTTCGGGATCACCAGGTAGTCGAGGTCGTAGATGCCGCCCGGCCAGTAGATCTTGAGGTCGCGCCCTTCGCGGTTGGCCGCGTCGATGCGGCCGTTGTAGACGGTGGTCAGCACCACGTCGCCGGCCACCAGGAACTGCGGCGGCTGCGCGCCGGCCTCCCACCACTGGATGTTCGGCTTGAGTTCGGTGAGCTTCTTGAATGCGCGGTCGGCGCCTTCCTTGGTGCCGAGCACCTTGTAGACATCGGCCGGCTTCACGCCGTCGGCCATGAGCGCGAACTCGAGGTTGTAGCGCGCGCCCTTGCGCATGCCGCGCTTGCCGGGGATCTTCTTCACGTCCCAGAAATCGGCCCAGCTGCTGGGCGCGGTCTTGAGCTTCTCGCCGTTGTAGGCCATCACGGTCGACCACACGAAGAGGCCCACGCCGCAGTCGGTGACGGCGGCCGGCAGGAAGTCGGCCTTGCTGCCGATCTTGGAATAGTCGAGCTTCTCGAACAGGCCCTCGTCGCAGCCGCGTGCCGCGTCGGGCGACTCGACCTCGACCACGTCCCAGGTGACCTTCTTCGTCTCGACCATGGCCTTGATCTTGGCCTGCTCGCCGTTGTATTCGACCGGAATGATCTTGGTGCCGGTCTTCTCGAAGGGCTCGTAGTAGGCCTTCTTCTGCGCATTGGCGTTGGCGCCGCCGAAGTTGACCACGGTGAGCTGCTGCTGGGCAAAGGCCGGCAGTGCGAAGCTGGCGGCGACGGTGCAGGCGAGGAGAGTCTTTTTCATGGTGGAAGTCTTCCTGGGTGATGAAAGCAAAGAAAGGAAACGAGGGAACAACAAGCCGGATTCAGGAGGCATAGATGCGCGCATGCGCCGTCGGAAATTCGAGCACCACCGCTTCGCCGGCCTGCGGCGCGGCGGCACCTTCGAGGCCGTTCAGCGGCAGCTTCACGGTGGCTTCGGCCTGGTCGCCGCCGACGCTGCACAGCAGCCGCAGGTGGTCGCCGAAGTAGATGACGCGCGCCACCTGGGCGGCGAGCATGTTGGCGCGCGGCGCGGGCGGACTGCGGTGCAGCACCACCCGCTCGGGGCGGATGCAGGCCTCGACGGTCGCGCCCGCGGCAGCGCCGCTGACGTTGAGCCCGTGCAGCACGCGGCCGTCGGGCAGCTTCATTTCTGCATGCTCGCCACTGCGGCCCTGTTGGCCCAGCTGGCCCTTGAGCACCGTGTTGTCGCCGACAAAGCCGGCCACGAAGCGGTTGGAAGGCGTCTCGTACAGCCGGTCGACCGTGTCCAGCTGCTGGATCACGCCTTCGTTGAACACCGCCACGCGGTCGCTCATGGTGAGCGCCTCGCCCTGGTCGTGCGTCACGTAGACGAAGGTCACGCCCAGCTGGCGGTGCAGGTCCTTGAGCTCGATCTGCATGTGCTCGCGCAGCTGCTTGTCGAGCGCGCCGAGCGGCTCGTCCATCAGCACCAGCTGGGGCTCGAACACCAGCGCGCGCGCCAGCGCCACGCGCTGCTGCTGGCCGCCCGAGAGCTGGCCGGGCAGGCGGTCGGTCATGCCGCGCAGCTGCACCATGTCGAGCGCGCGCTGCACGCGGCGCTGCTGCTCGTCCTTGGGCACCTTGCGCACGGTGAGCGGATAGGCCACGTTCTGGCCCACGCTCAGGTGCGGAAACAGCGCGTAGTTCTGGAAGACCATGCCGAAGTTCCGCTTGTGCGGCGGCGTGCCGGTGATCTGCTTGCCGTCGAGCAGGATCTCGCCCGAGGTCGGCGATTCGAAGCCCGCCAGCATCATCAGCGTGGTGGTCTTGCCCGACCCCGAAGGCCCGAGCAGGCTCAGGAACTCGCCACGGTGAATGTCCAGATCGAGCTGGCGCACCACCAGGTGTTCGCCGTCGTAGGTTTTCTGGACGCGCTGGAAGCGCACCAAGGGTTCTGCTGTCATGGAGGAGGAATTAAGGAAAGGATCTGTCGATCAGCGCAGTGCGGCGAAGCTGTCCGCGAGAAGCGCCAGGCCTTCGTCCACAAGCAAGTCGGATGCCGTGAGCGGCACCAGTACGCGAATTACATTGCCGTAGGTGCCGCATGACAGCAGGATTAACCCGCGCCGCGCCGCCTCCGCGACCACCTTGCGGGTCAGCGCGGCATCGGGGTGCGACGTGTCGCCCTGCTCGAACAGCTCGACGGCCACCATGGCGCCGAGCCCGCGCACGTCGCCGATGGCAGGCACATCGGCCGCGATGCGGCGCAGGCCGGCCGTGAGCCGCTCGCCCAGCGCCCGGCTGCGCGCCAGCAGTTGCTCGTCGTCGAACACTTTCAGCACCGCGAGCGCCGCGGCGCAGCCGATGGGGCTGCCGGCATAGGTGCCGCCCAGGCCGCCGGGCGCGGGGGCGTCCATTACCTCGGCGCGGCCCACCACGCCGGAGATGGGGAAGCCGCCCGCCATCGACTTGGCGGTGGTGATCAGGTCGGGCGCCACGGGCCACTGCTCGCTGGCGAACCAGGTGCCGGTGCGGCCCGCGCCGGTCTGCACCTCGTCGGCAATGATCAGGATGCCGTGGCGGTCCGCCAGCGCGCGCAGGCCTTCGACGAAGTCGTTGGGCGCCACGTAGAAGCCGCCCTCGCCCTGCACCGGCTCCAGGATGAAGGCCGCCACGCGCTCGGGCTCGATGTCGTTCTTGAACAGCAGCTCGACCGAATGCAGTGCATCGTCCACGCTCACGCCGTGCAGCGCATTCGGGTACAGCGCATGGAACACCTCGCCCGGGAACGGGCCGAAGCCGATCTTGTACGGGGCCACCTTGCCGGTGAGGCCGAGCGTCATCATCGTGCGGCCGTGGTAGCCGCCGGTGAAGGCAATGACGCCGGGGCGCCGGGTGTGGGCGCGGGCGATCTTGACGGCGTTCTCCACCGCCTCGGCGCCGGTGCTCAGGAAGATCGACTTCTTCGCGAACGCGCCCGGTGCCAGTGCATTCAGGCGCTCGGCCAGCTCCACATAGGGCTCGTAGGCCACCACCTGGAAGCAGGTGTGCGAATAAAGATCTACCTGCGCCTTGACGGCGGCGCTGATCTCCGGATGGCAGTGGCCGGTGTTGAGCACCGCGATGCCGCCGGCGAAGTCGATGTAGCGGCGGCCCTCGACGTCCCACAGTTCGGCGTTGGCGGCCCGGCTGACGAAGATTTCATGGGCCTGGCCGACGCCGCGGGCGACGGCCGCATTGCGGCGGGCCATGAGGGCGGCGTTGCTGAGGTGGGGTTCGCGTTGCATGGTACGACCTGTGCTTTGGTGCTGTGAAGAAGGAATCCCGGCACTCTAGGTCGCGCGATTCGATCCAGCCATGTACACCGGAAGTGATCGCCCGGAAGACTGTACTGGTCTTGTATCCTGTACATACTTTCCTCAATATGGTGCAGGCCGGACTGCCGGAGACACCCCCGATGCTCATTCTTCGCCCCGAACAGCCGACGCCGCTGGTAAGCCAGATCGTGGAAGGGCTGCGCGGACTGATAGGCGCCCAGAAGCTCAAGGCCGACAGCAAGCTGCCGTCGATCCGCGCCTTTGCCGCGGCCCACGGCGTCAGTGTCTTCACGGTGGTCGAGGCCTACGACCGGCTGGTGGCGCAGGGCCTGCTGGTCTCGCGCGCCAACGCGGGCTTCTTCGTCAAGCGGCGCAGCGAAGACAGCGCCGCCGGTGCGGCCAGCGTGCCCCGCCCGGACCCCCGCTTCGACGCCCGCTGGTATCTGCAGCAGATCTTCGAGAACCGCAACCTCCCGCTCAAGCCCGGCTGCGGCTGGCTGCCGCACGACTGGCTGTTCGAGGACGGCATGCGCCGCAGCCTGCGCCACCTGGCCTCCGAAGGCACCGACATCGGCGGCTACGGCCTGCCCTTCGGCCACATGGCGCTGCGCATGGCAACGGCCGAGGCGCTGTCGGAGCAGCAGATCGTGGTCGAGGCTGCGCAGGTCCTGCTGACCCAGGGTTCCAGCCAGGCGCTGGACCTGGTCGCGCGCCGCCTGCTGAAGCCGGGCGATTCGGTGCTGGTGGACGACCCGGGTTATCCGAACCTGATGTTCATGCTGCGCTTCCTGGGCGTGGAGATCATCGGCGTGCCGCGCACCCCGACGGGCTACGACATGCCCGCGCTCGAGGCGCTGCTCGCGGTGCACCGGCCCAAGGCCTTCTTCACCCAGCCCCGGCTGCAGAGCCCGACCTGCTCGATGGCTTCGCTGCCGCAACTGGTGCAACTGCTCCAGCTGGCCCAGACGCACGATTTCACGCTGGTAGAGAACGACATCTACGCCGAGATGGACGCATCGATGCGCCCCTCGCTCGCCAGCCTGGGGCAACTGCGCCGCGTGGTCTACGTGGGCAGCTACTCGAAGACCATCTCGCCGAACATCCGCGTCGGCTATGTGGTCGCCCAGCCGGAGCTGCTCGAAGAGCTGGCGCAGCTCAAGATGGTTTCGGGCCTCACCTCGTCCGACATCACCGAGCGCCTGGCCTTCGGCACCGTGACCGACGGCCGCTGGCGCAAGCATCTCAAAGCCCTGCGCGACAGGCTCGCGCAGGCGCAAGGCAGTGTCGCGAGGCGGCTGGACGGGCTTGGCTTCGAGCTGTTCCATGAAGCCGCGGCCGGCATGTACCTGTGGGCCCGGCACCCGGACATTGCCGACAGCGCCGAGCTCTCGCGGCGCGCCGCGGCGGAAGGCATCATGCTCGGCCCGGGCCAGCTGTTCCTGGTCAACCCGCATCCCACCGGCTGGCTCCGATTCAACGTGGCCTTCAGCGAAGACGAGCGGCTGTGGCGCTTTCTTGAGCGCAACATCGAAGAGCACAGGCACGACTGACGGTTGGCAGGGCCGGGGCTCGCAAAGGCCAGCAAGCAGGCGCACAATGGCTCGAACCCTTGGCGCAGGCGCATCCTGAATCAGCCATGGTGGAGTGAACATGTGAGGGGATGAAGCGCCGTGCCGGGGGCTACGCAAGGAGCCGCGCCATGACCCGCTTCATCGATGTTCACAGCCTGGTCCGCCTGGTGGACGAGACCGGCATTCCCCAGTTCCTCACCGCGCTGGCCGACGCGCTGCGCGACGACTTCCTGCGGTGGCGCGAGTTCGACAAGAAGGCGCGCGTGGCCAGCCATTCGCATCTGGGCGTGATCGAGTTGATGCCCGTGGCCGACGACGGCGCCTATGCCTTCAAGTACGTCAACGGGCATCCGCACAACACGCAGGTCGGGCTGCCGACAGTCATGGCTTTCGGCGTGCTGGCGGAAGTCGATACGGGCTATCCGGTGCTGCTGTCGGAGCTCACGCTCACCACCGCGTTGCGCACGGCTGCTACCTCGGCGATGGCGGCGCAGGCCTTGGCGCGGCCCGATTCGCGCAGCCTCGCGCTGATCGGCAACGGCTCGCAGAGCGAGTTCCAGGCGCTGGCCTTCCATGCGCTGCTCGGCATCGAGGAAGTGCGCGTGTTCGACACCGACCCGCACGCCACCGACAAGCTGGTGCGCCACCTGTCGGCCTGCACGTCGCTGGACATCGTGCGCGCGCACTCCGTGGCCGATGCGGTGCGCGGCGCCGACATCGTCACCACCGTCACCGCCTGCCAGGGCCGCGCGACCGTGCTCACGCCCGACATGATCGAGCCGGGCATGCACATCAACGCCGTGGGCGGCGATTCGCCCGGCAAGACCGAGCTGCACCCCGACGTGCTGCGCAAGGCGCGCGTGTTCGTCGAGTACGAGCCGCAGACCCGCGTCGAAGGCGAGATCCAGCAGATGCCCGCCGACTTTCCGGTGCACGAGCTGTGGCGCGTGCTGCTCGGCGAAGTGTCCGGCCGCGAGACCCCCGCACAGGTCACGCTGTTCGATTCGGTGGGCTTCGCGCTGGAGGACTACACGGCGCTGCGCTACATCCAGCGCCTTGCCACGGAGCGCGGCATCGGCCAGCAGATTGCGCTGGTGCCTGAGCTCGACGACCCGAAGGACTTGTTCGGCCTCACGGCCTCGGGCCGGCGACGGGCAGTGCTGCGGCGTGCGGCATGATGGGCGGCTTCATCACCGCCGATCCTGCTTTTCTCCATGCTCACCATCTACAACGACCAGCACGTTCTTCACCAGGGCAAAGTCGAGATGTTCCGCGGCGAACTCGTGCCGTGCTTCGAGGTGCCCGCCCGCGTCGATCATGTGAAGCATGAGCTGGAGCGCCGGGGCCTCGGCGCGCTTCAGGCGCCAGACGCCTTCGACGAGGCGCTGCTGGCCAAGGTGCATGCGCCGCGCTACCTGGACTTCATCGCGCATGCATGGGAAGAGTGGGTCGCGCTCGACCCGACCAACGTCTCGCGTGATGCGCTGCCTTCGTACTGGCCCACGCGCGGCATGCGCACCGACGTGCTGCCGAAGAGCTTTCCGGCGCGCATGGGGCTGTTCTCGTTCGATGCGGGCACGCCGCTGATGGCAGGCAGCTGGGCGGCGGCGCGGCATGGCGCGGCCTGCGCGTGGACTGCGGCGCAGCGCGTCATTGGCGGCGAGCGCGCGGCCTTCTCGCTCTCGCGGCCGCCGGGTCACCATGCCGGCGCCGACTTCTTCGGCGGCTATTGCTTCATCAACAACGCCGCCGTCGCGGCGCAGGCGCTGCGTGACGCGGGCGTCGAACGCGTGGCCGTGCTCGACGTCGACTACCACCACGGCAATGGCACGCAGGCCATCTTCTACGAGCGCAGCGACGTGCACTTCGCGAGCCTGCACGGCGACCCGCTGACCGATTACCCGTACTACCTGGGCCACGCCGACGAGCGCGGCGCGGGGCAGGGCGAAGGCTTCAACCACAACCTGCCGCTGCCGCGCGGCACGGACTTCGCGGCCTGGCGCGCGGCGCTGAAGACCGCGCTCGACCGCATCGCCGCGGTGAAGGCCGGCGCGCTCGTGGTCTCGCTCGGCGTCGACACCTTCGAGGGCGACCCGATCTCGGGCTTCAAGCTCAAGAGCGACGACTACCTGCGCATGGGCGAAGACCTGGCGCGCGCGGGACTGCCGACGGTGTTCGTCTTCGAGGGCGGCTATGCGGTGGCCGAAGTGGGCGTGAATGCGGTGAACGTGCTCGAAGGTTTCGGGCAGGCGTAGTCAGCACATGCCGCGCTGACGCGCAGGCGACTCGGATGCCGCGAATGGCCCTGTTTTCCCCGGGAAATCAGGGGAGCCCCGATTGCCTTCCCCAACGGGGCGGGGCCCAATCGGCGCTTTCAAAGTCAGGATCCAGTCAGCCATGCTCCGCCGCACCACATTCCTCCGCGCCGCCGCCGCGCTTGCCGCTTGCGGCCTTGTTTCTCCCATGGCGGCGTTCGCGCAGGGATTTCCCGCCAAGCCCATCAAGCTGGTGATCGCCTTCCCGGCCGGCGGCCCGACCGACATCACCATGCGCCAGCTCGCCGAGAACGCGAGCAAGATCCTCGGCCAACCGGTGATCATCGACAACAAGCCCGGCGCGGGCGGCACGCTGCCCGCGCAGGCGCTGCAGACCTCGCAGCCCGACGGCTACACCGTCGCGCAGATCCCGCTCGGCGTGTTCCGCCTGGGCTACACCACCAAGATCAACTGGGACCCGCTGAAGGACATCACGTACGTCATCAACGTCACGGGCTACGCCTTCGGCATCGTCGTGCCGGCCAACAGCCCCTTCAAGACCTGGGCCGACTTCGTTGCCTACGCCAAGGCCAACCCCGGCAAGCTCACCTACGGCTCCACCGGCACGCTGACCAGCCCGCACCTGACGACCGAAATCGTCGCGCAGAAGGCCGGCATCGAACTGCAGCACGTGCCCTACAAGGGCAGCGCCGACCTGATGCTCGCGGTGGTCAGCGGCCAGCTGATGGCCGCCGCCGACAGCACCGGCTTCGCGCCGCAGGTCGAGGCGGGCAAGCTGCGCGTGCTGAACACCTGGGGCGAGAAGCGCCTGGCCAAGTTCCCCGACGCGCCCACGCTGAAGGAGCTGGGCTACGACGTGGTGCAGAACTCGCCCTTCGGCATCGGCGCGCCCAAGGGCACGCCGCCCGAGGTGGTGAAGAAGCTGCACGACGCGTTCAAACAGGCGATGGAAGAGCCGAGCTACGTGACCGCGCTCGGGCGCTACGACATGCTGCCGAACTACATGAGCTCGGCGACGTACACCAAGTTTGCGCAGGAGACGGTGGTGCGGGAGAAGGTGATCATCGACAAGCTGGGGCTGGCGAAGGAAGTCAAGACGAACTGAGCACGAACAGCTCGTCCACCAGCCGCCCCGCCAACTCCGGCTTTACCGGATCCGCCCCGAACACCAGCCGAAACACGATCGGCGCAATCAGGTGATCGATCACCTGCTGCGGCTCCGGCGCGTGCTCGCCACGGGCGCGTGCCTGCTCGACCAGCGTCAGCGCCTCCTTGCGGCGGTTGCGCAGGCAGTCGGTGTCCGAATCCCCGTTGGCCAGCGCGGCCGCGGCTTTCAGCAGCGAGGTGTTGCACGGCTTGGCCAGGTGCTCGATGAGTTCGCGCGCCCAGGCTTCGAGATCGGCCCGTAGTGCGCCGGTGTCTGGCAATGGACGGTTCGGGTCCAGCCGGTGGGTGGCCGTTTCCGCCAACAACCCCTGCAGATCGCCCCAGCGCCGGTAGATGCTGGAGGCGCTGACGCCAGCGCGCTCGGCCACTGCCGGCACCGTCACACGCTCCCGCCCTTGTTCGGCCACGAGTTCTTCGAGGGCGGTGCGCACCAGCGCCTGCACTTGCGCGCTGCGGCCACCGGGGCGTTTGTGGGGAAGGGCGATGTCGTTCATGTTCGGACTTTAACGCAAAGATATTTGCTTTAGTTGATTCTCAGGTCTAGAATCACAAAAGCAAAAAAAGTTGCGTTAAGGATTCGCCATGCCATCCACCTGCCCCGACCTCGCGGTCAGCACCTCCGACCTCGCCGCCCGCGCCAAGCCCTGGCGCTTGCCGGCACGCGCGGCTTTTCCGTTGCTGGCCGCCGTGCTGTTCGCCTTTTTCTTCGCGGCGGCTGCACCGTCGCCGCTGTTCGTGGTGTTCCAGCACGCCTGGCACTTTTCGTCATCGCTGCTCACGGTGGCTTTTGCGATCTATGCGATTGCGTTGCTGATCTCGCTGCTGGTGGCGGGTTCGCTGTCTGACCACATCGGCCGGCGGCCGGTGGTGCTGGCGGCGCTGGTGCTGCAGGCGGTGGCAATGGGGCTCTTCCTGCTGGCGCACGGCATCGGCGGGCTGATCGTCGCTCGTGTGGTGCAGGGCGTGGCCACGGGCATCGCTAGCGGCGCGCTGAGCGCGGCGGTGGTCGAGGCCGCGCCGGCTTCGCGCAAGCGGCTGGGGGCGCTGATCACGAGCGTGTCTCCGCTGGCTGGCCTGGCGTTGGGCGCGTTGCTGACGGGTGTGGCGGTGAAGTTCTCGGCCCAGCCGGTGATGCTGGTTTTCGGCGTGCTGGCCGCGGTGTTTGCGCTGGGTGCGGCGGTGGTGCTGTGGATGCCCGAAACCGTCACGCCGCGCGCCGGTGCGCTGGCCTCGCTGGTGCCGCGCGTGTCGATTCCCGTGCGCGCACGGGCCGAGTTCACGCGCGGGCTGCCGGTGTTCGTCGTGGTGTGGGCGCTCGGCGGGTTGTATCTGTCGCTCGCGCCGTCGTTGATGCTGCATGTTTTCGGCATCGACAACGGCGTGGTCAACGGCCTCACGGTGGCGGTGCTCTCCGGTATGGGCGCGATCGCGCCTACATTGCTTGGCCGCTTCGCTGCACCTCGCCCAGCCATCCTCGGCATGGCCAGCATCGCGGTCGGGCTGGGGCTGCTGCTCGCCTCGCTTGCCACTCATTCGCTCGCGCTGTTCTTCGTCGGCACCGCGGTGGCGGGCATTGGCTTCGGCGGTGCGTTCTCGGCGCTGGTGCAAACGCTGGCGCCACTGGCGCAATCGCATGAGCGCGGCGAACTGTTCGCGGCGATCTTCGTCGTGAGCTATCTCGCGTTCAGCCTGCCCGCGATGCTGGCGGGCTTCCTGGTGGCGCCGCTGGGGTTGCTGAACACGACGGAAGGCTATGCGGCGGTGCTGCTGCTGATCGCTGCTTTCGGCGTCTGGAGCCAGTGGTCGGTGTTGCGCCGTGGCGCGCAGCTCACACATGTCAAGTGCGGTATCCCTTCATCAATTAAGCGTTAACCCTATGTAATTCATTCGTCTTCTAGCGAAGAAACACTCGGATGCAGTCCTGTGGCGCAAAGGCCCGGACTTCTTAACTGTCGCGCCCGATACGGAGCGACGAATTCCCCATCCTGGAGTGATACGAATGAAAAAATCCCTGCTTGTTCTGGCCGCCCTTGCGGCTTGTGGTGCCGCGTCGGCGCAATCGACCGTAACGCTGTTCGGCGTGGTCGACGCCGCCTACCGCAACGTATCGAACAAGAGCGAATCGACGAACCCCTTCGGCCCCTTCTACAGCGTGAAGGCCAGCCGCACCGAACTGGCCAATTCGGGCCTGAGCTCCAGCCGCCTCGGCTTCCGCGGCGTGGAAGACCTGGGCGGCGGCCTGTCGGCCAGCTTCTGGCTCGAATCCCCGATCACCAACGACGACGGCGCCACTGGCCTCAGCAATTTCAGCCGCCGCTCGACGGTGAGCCTTGCCGGCAGCTTCGGCGAAATCCGCCTCGGCCGTGACAAGACCGCCACCGTGCTGAACGAAGAGCAGTTCGATCCGTTCGCCGACACCGGCATCGGCGGCTCGCTGATCATCGACGCCAACGAAACCAGCGTGTCGGGCACCGGCTACGGCAGCAACAGCACGTACAAGCGCGCCGGCAACATGGTGCAGTACTTCCTGCCGCGCAACCTGGGTGGCTTCTACGGCAACGTGGGCTACAGCCTGCATGAACTCACCCGCACCTCGCCGGACTCCGTGGCCGGCGCCGACAAGACCAACACCGGCCGCCACATCGGTGGACGCGTCGGCTACGCGGCCGGCCCGCTCGACGTGGCTGCCAGCTACGCGCAGAACGACACGAGCTTCACGACCGGCACTGGCGCCGCGGCCGTGGCGCGCCCGGGCAAGATCAAGACCTTCAACCTCGGCGCAACCTACGACTTCGGCGTGGCCAAGCTGTTCGGCGAGTACTCGCGTTCGAAGGACCAGCGCGACCCGCTGAATGTCTTCACCCGTGTGCCGGACGTGGACCTGACCGGCTACCTGATCGGCGTGACCGTGCCGATCGGCCCGGGCCAGATCCGTGCTTCGTACTCGCAGGTCAAGTACGACTTCAACCGCGTGCCGGTTCTCGGCGTCGTGAACGCCCCCGATCCGAAGTCCAACAAGCTCGCACTGGGCTACGTGCACAACCTGTCGAAGCGCACCGCGCTCTACGGCACGATCGCGCGCGTCAGCAACAAGAACGGCGCGGGCAACACGGTCGGCGCCGGCCCATCGTATGTCGTCGCGTTCAACCGGGCCGCGCTGCAGCCCAAGTCGTCGATGGGCTACGAGTTCGGCATTCGCCACGCGTTCTGAGCCGGGTAGTCAGTCCTCCCGAGTTTTCTCCAAGGGTCTTCAGACCGATCCTTTTAGCCCGCCTCGTGCGGGCTTTTTTTATTTCCTTGTTGCATTCGTGCCGACAGCACGGCGCGCGCCGCCTCTGCAAAACCCGAGCCGCGCTCGCCCTGCGTCACGTAGCGCGGCAGGTGCTCCAGCTGCGGTACGAAGCGCGCGACGTTCGCCACGCCGATGCTGTGCGCGAAGGTGCGAAACATCAGCTGGTCGTTGGTGGAGTCGCCCACGTAGGCCCAGCGGTCCATTTCGTCGTCGAGCGTGCGGCCCCACAGTTCGCGCACGATCCAGCGCGCGCCTTCGAGCTTGTCGTTGTCGCCGTACCAGCCGTTGATGTGGATGCTGCTCACGGTGGCGTGCATGCCCTCGCCGCGCATCAGCGCCACCACCTGCGCGATGATGGCGTCGCTGAGCTGCACGAACTCGCTGTGGTCGATGGCGATGTCGGTCTCGCGCCCCGGCGAATCGGTGGCGCGCCCGACACCCGGAAATTCGCGCTCGATGCGCGCCAGCACGGTCTGCATGCGCGCGAAGTTGGCGGCGCGGGTGGTCGCATCCTGCTGGTAGCGTTTCCAGACCCGGCCGCCGGCCGCGGGCAGCAGCGCCACTGCGCCGTTCTCCGCCACGATGGCATCGACGGGCCACGCATTGACGAAGGGCAGGCTCCAGCCCACCGGCCGGCCGGTGATTGCCACCACGGACAGCCCCGCAGCCTTGAGATCGCCCAGCGCCTGCAGCGCATCGGGCGTGATCGCGCCTTCGTGGGTCAGCGTGTCGTCGATGTCGGTGAAGACGCCGACGAGCGCGCTGCGTGCCGTCGCCTCCCAGCGGGTCAGCGGCAACAGGTGGTGGGGCGAGGCGGGCAGCGAGGGCATGGCGAGGAATGTTGGGGAGAGTCGGTGATCGTACTTGTGCCTTCTTCGTGTAGCATCCCGCCCCCGCCGCGCCATCGAGGCCGGCGCGGCGCCCTTCATGCCTCACATCCTCGTCGACCACCTCCGCAAGACCTACCGAATCTCCGAGCGCGACCCTGGCGTGATGGGCGCGCTGCGCGGGCTCGTGCAGCGCCGCCATCGCACGGTGGAGGCGCTGTCGGGCGTCTCGTTCTCGCTCGAGCGCGGCGAGCTGCTCGGCTTCATCGGGCCGAACGGCGCGGGCAAGTCGACCACGATCAAGATCCTCTCGGGCATCCTGCGGCCCGACGGCGGGCGCGTGGAAATCGACGGGCGCGATCCGTTTGCAGACCGCGAGCGGCACGTGGCCCGCATCGGCGTGGTCTTCGGCCAGCGCACGCAGCTGTGGTGGGACCTGCCCGTGGGCGACGGCTTCGACCTGCTGCGCGACATCTACCGCGTGGACCCGGTGCGCTATCGCCGCACACGCGACGAGCTGGTCGCGCTGCTGCATCTGGAGCGTGTGCTCGACCAGCCGGTGCGCCAGCTCTCGCTGGGCCAGCGCATGCGTGCAGAAATTGCTGCGGCGCTGTTGCACGAACCCGACATTCTTTTTCTCGACGAGCCGACCATCGGTCTCGATGCGCCGTCGAAACTCGCCGTGCGCGACTTCGTGCGCCGCGCCAACCGCGAGCGCGGCACCACCGTGCTGCTGACCACGCACGACATGCATGACATCGAGGCGCTGGCCCGCCGCGTGATCGTCATCGGCCACGGCCGCGTGCTGGCCGACAGCCCGGTGGAGGCGCTGCGCGCGCAGGTGATGGCCGAGCGCCGGCTGGTGGTCGACTTTGCGCAGGACGCCGAGCTGCCCGTGGAAGTGGCCGGCGCACGCGTGCATTCGCGCGACGGACAGACACTGGTGCTCGACTTCGACCCGGCGCAGACCGCCGCGCCCGCGCTGATCGCGCGCATCGCCGCTGCGCATGCGGTGGAAGACATCCGCCTCGAAGGGCTGGCGATCGAAGCCGTTATCGCGCGCTTCTATGCCATGCATGGAGCGGCCGAGGCATGACGGCGACCAGCCCGCGCGATCTTGCGAGGCCCTACTTCGCGGCCTTCGCGTCGCGCTTCCTGCAGATGCTGCAGTACCGCACCGCCGCGCTCGCCGGCTTCGCCACGCAGTGCTGGTGGGGCGGCATCAAGGTGATGGTGTTCGCAGCCTTCTACGGCCACGCGGCCACCACGGGCGCGAGCAGCTCGATGTCGCTCGCGCAGGCCATCACATACACGTGGCTCGCGCAGGGGCTGCTCGTGCTGCTGCCCTGGCTGGGCGACCCGGAGGTGGGGCAGGCGGTGCGCACCGGCGCCGTCGCCTACGACCGGCTGCGGCCCGTCGATGCCTATGCGCTGTGGTTCGCGCGCAGCGCCGGCTGGATCGCCGCGCGCGTGCTGCCGCGTGTGGCGTTGATGGCTGCGTTCGCGATGGTCGTGTTGCCGCTGGCCGGCCTCGGTGAGTGGGCCTGGCAACTGCCGGCGGGCGTGGCGGCGGGGCTCGCATTCATGCTGTCGGCCGTGCTCGCGCTGCTGCTTTCGACGTCGATGGTGATGCTTCTGAATGTGGCCGCCACCGCCGCGCTCAACGAACGCGGCATCAGCGCGGTGGCCACGCCGGTGGTCATCGTGCTCTCGGGCAACCTGCTGCCGCTAGCGATGCTGCCCGATGGCTGGCAGACCGCGCTGCTGATCCAGCCGCTGGCCGGTTTGATGGACATTCCGGCTCGCCTGTACTTCGGGCAGCTGCAGGGGTGGCAGGCCGTCGGCGGCTTGGGGCTGCAGGCTTTCTGGATCGCGGTGCTCGTGGCCTTCGGCCATTTCGCCATGGGCCGCACCATGCGCGGCCTGCAGGTGCAGGGCGGGTGAACGCGATGGGATCGCTTCCGCTTTTCTTCCGCTTGGTCGGCGCGTCCATCGGTGGGCAGGCGCGCTATCCGGCCTCGGCGCTGATGCTGACCGTCGGCCAGTTCCTCGGCTCCGGCATCGAGGTGGTCGCCGTCTGGGCGCTGTTCCATCGCTTCGGTGAAGTGCAGGGCTGGCACATCGGCGAGGTGGCGCTGTTCTACGGGCTGGTGAACTGCATGTTCGCGCTCGCCGATGCGCTGGGCCGCGGCTTCGACGTGCTCGGCACGGAGTTCCTGCGCACAGGTGCCTTCGACCGCCTGCTGCTGCGCCCGCGTTCGCTCGCGCTGCAACTGATGGGCAACGACTTCCGCATCAGCCGCGCAGGGCGCTTGTTGCAGGGTCTGGCGGTGATCGTGTTCGCCACGCATCAGGCGGCCATCGCATGGACTCCGGCCACGGTGGCGATCGCCCTGTTCGCCGTTGCCGGCGGCGTCGCGCTGTTCCTCGGCATCCTGGTGCTGCAGGGCACGCTGTCGTTCTGGACCGTCGAGAGCCTGGAGATCGCCAATGTGCTGACTTACGGCGGCGTGCAGGCGGCGCAGTATCCGTTGGCACTGTATGCGCAGTGGTTCCGCCGCGTGCTGACCTTCATCGTGCCGCTGGCTTGCGTGGCTTATTACCCGGTGCTGGCAATTCTGGGCAAGGCCGATCCGCTGGGGGCGCCCGGGTGGGTGGGCATGGTGTCGCCGCTCGCGGGATTCGTGTTTCTCGCGGCGGCGTTCGGGGCGTGGCGCTTCGGGTTGCGCCACTACGCTTCGACCGGCAGCTAGCGTGCCATCAACCGGCGCTCTGCAGCGCCAACCCCGCATGCTCCCGCAGCGGATGAAAGTGGATCTTCGGAAATCGCTCCTGCGCCAGCCGCACGTCGTACGGCGAGGTGCACAGGAAGGCCAGCGTATCGGCCGCGTCCTTGGCCATGCGCACCGGGTACGCGTTGACGAACTCGCGCAGCTCGGCCGGGGTGTCGGCCGTGATCCAGCGTGCGCCGGTGTACTGGCAGCCTTCGAGCCGCACGTCGGCGTCGTACTCGGCCTTCAGGCGGTGCTGCACCACTTCGAACTGCAGTTGGCCGACCGCGCCCAGCAGCATCGGGCCGCCGACCTCGGGGCGGAACACCTGGATCGCGCCTTCTTCGCCCAACTGGGCCAGGCCCTGCTGCAGCTGCTTGGTGCGCAGCGGGTTCTTCAGAATCACGGTCATGAACAGCTCGGGCGCGAAGAACGGCAGCCCGGTGAACTGCAGGCTCGCGCCGTCGGTGATGGTGTCGCCCAGCTGCACGCCGCCGTGGGTGGTAAAGCCCACGATGTCGCCCGCGTAGGCCTCTTCGACCGCCTCGCGGCGCTGGCTCATGAAGGTCACCACGCTGGTGGGGCGCAGTTCCTTCGAGGTGCGCTGCACCTTGAGCTTCATGCCCGGCGTGTACTTGCCCGAGGCCATGCGCACGAAGGCGATGCGGTCGCGGTGGTTGGCGTCCATGTTGGCCTGCACCTTGAAGACCACGCCCGCGAAGTCCTTGTCCTCGGGCTGGATCTCCTTCACCACCGGCTGGCGGTTGACCATGGTAGTGCTGGTGCGCGACTGCGGCGAAGGCGCAAGGTCGACCAGCGCGTCGAGCACTTCCATCACGCCGAAGTTGTTCACGCCGGAGCCGAAGAACACGGGTGTCTGCTTGCCGGCCAGGAAGGCTTCGCGGTCCCAGGTGGGCGATGCGCCGGTGGCCAGCTCCATGCTGTCCATGGCGGTCTCGAAGTCGGCGCCGAAGCGCTTGGTGAGCGTGTCGCGCTCGCTCAGCGGGATGGTCTCGAAGTCCTGCGGCAGACGTTCGCTGCCCGACTCGAACACCGTCATCGCCTGCGTGCGCAGGTTCATGATCCCTCGGAAGGTCTTGCCCTGGCCTACGGGCCAGGTCATGGGCACGCAGGGCATGCCGAGCTCGCGCTCCACCTCGTCGAGGATGTCCAGCGGCTCGCGCACTTCGCGGTCCATCTTGTTGACGAAAGTGATGATGGGCGTGTCGCGCTGGCGGCAGACTTCGATCAGCCGCCGCGTCTGCGCTTCCACGCCGTTGGCCGCGTCGATCACCATCAGCGCCGAGTCGACGGCGGTGAGCACGCGGTACGTGTCTTCCGAGAAGTCCTTGTGGCCGGGCGTGTCGAGCAGGTTGATGACGTGGTCGCGATACAGCATCTGCATGACCGACGAGGCCACCGAGATGCCGCGCTGCTTTTCGATTTCCATCCAGTCGGAGGTGGCATGGCGCGAGGCCTTGCGCGCCTTCACCGAGCCGGCGATCTGGATCGCGCCAGAGAAAAGCAGCAGCTTTTCGGTCAGCGTGGTCTTGCCGGCGTCAGGGTGGGAAATGATCGCGAAGGTGCGGCGGCGGCGGGTTTCGGCTACGAAGGGTGATGACACGGGGAACTCCAAGAGCCCGTGATTTTCGCAGACTGGGCCGAAGGAGCCGGATGGGTCAGTCGGCCAGGCCTATATGCAGGTTGTCGAAGGGCGGGGCGGCCTGCATGAGCGCGATGACACCGTTCTGGGCCAGCTGGTACCTTTTTCCAGTACTGTCGGTGCCTTCTCGCACCTGGAAGTTGCCGAGGGCGTTCTGCATTTCGAGGGTCAGCGAGCCGGGAGTACCGTCTGGCCGTGAATAGCTGGTCGCATAGCGGGACGCGTCGACGTATGCGGTTCCGAAGGTGCCCCCCGTCGAGGTGACGTGCATGCGCATCGCAGGCCAGTACACCGGGAACGTTACGCCCGTCGGCTGCTGAAGGCCTGTCATGAGTATCCAGATCGGATATGGGAAAAGTGGGGAGCTCGGAGCAACGTACGGTGAATAGGATTCCGAAATCTGCAGCATGACTCTTCGGCCATTGATATGGGCAACTCGTACCGCGAAGTGCGTCTTTCCGTTCTGGGTCAACAGCCAGATGCCGGGTGACACGCCTGCAGAGATGGCGTAGTCACTCAAGCTCACCGTGGGGAGACAGGCGGAGGTCGTGGGGGGACATTGCCTTGCTACTGTTCCCGCCGCATCTATGTAGAACTGCCAGTAAGCGCCCGGATGCGTAAGGTTGTTGCTGCCTCCCGCCGCAACGATCACGTCGTAGGTGCCGGCCAGCTCGCTCCTGTTGGTCACGAAGGAGCGTGCGGCGATGAAGGGCTGGACCGCATAGGCAACGGGGTCCGACTTGAAGAGGGCGAATGGAAACCCTCCGACGATCGCGCCGCTCGCGGTCCTGAAGCGCGCCGTGTTCCATGCAGTCGTGATGCGCTCGTTCGCGAAGACGTAGGTCCCGGGGTCGTTCGCATCCTCGCTGAAGGTGCCTGTAATCGCGTCGCCGCCAGGCGCCGTCATTGTGTAGAGCTTCTTGTCGAAGTCGATGTCCAGCGTCTGCTCCGTGCCATTGGTCGCGAACACTGTGTAGCGCCCGTTCCGGGCATCCCAGCTGTCCTTGAAAAGGTTGACCTCCATATAGCCCCGAGTATTGGAGGCGGGTAATCCGACGACGACCGAAAGGGCGTTGTTGTGTATCTCGTAGTACCTCTTGGTGCCTGGAGAGTTCAGGAGCCGGATGCCTTGCGGCTTTCCGATCGACGACAGCGGAAGGCTGAGTTCGCTAGCAGCACCCTCGGGAGTGACCGCCGTGCGCATGGAGTTCCAGACATCGAAGACGTTGGCCCCCCAGCTGCCCTCGGTCGAGGCGCCGATATACCTGGTCGTCGACCAGTCGGCGGCATTTTTCAGGCCCACCTGGAAGACGCGCGTGTTGGGAGTCGTGTCGGTGTTCCCGCCCGAAAGCCAGATGTTCTGTCCGCCGATGCGGGCCATGCGGAACTGGAGGGCGTCGGTGGGCGAACTGCTCGTTCCCGTCCACGCGAAATCGGTCGAGGCCGTGATGGCATATGTCCGCTTCGAACCGGAAGGGCAGTACTCGAAGCCGAAGATCGGGTCGTTGTCGAAGCAGGTCTCCAGAGTTGTGCCGTGCCCGGTTATGCGCATCGGAAGAACCTGCGAATCCGAAGAGCCGTCGCTGTTGCGGATGATGCCGAAGCCGTTGTAAGTACCGTCGAGTTGTGCTGGGTCCGTGACGAAGGTCCGTGGCGCGACGAACGGCATCACCTGATAGGCCACGGGGTTCGACCACGGCTTCTCGAAAGGAAAGGCGCCGACGACGGCATCGGGGGTGAGGCGAAAGCGCGCCGTGTTGACGGTGCTCGTGATGCGGTTGCTTGCGAAGACGTAGGTGCCTGGCTCCGCTGGGTCTTCGCTGAAGTTGCCGGAGGTTGCTTGGCCGCGGCTGTCCGTCAGCGTATAGTTCCGGGTGTCGAAATTGATGCCCAGCTTCTGGCGTGTGCCGTTGGTGCCATCGGCGGCGTAGACGTAGTAGACGCCGTTGCGTGGATCCTGGCCGTTCAGATGCGCCGCGACAACCGTCGGATCGAACCTCATGCTTGCTGCCTGCAGGGTGGTCAGGGAAGACGCAGACTCCTCACCCGTCGGCTGCGAGGGCCCGGCGTCCTTCTGCAATGCGCGACCCCCATCGCTCTTGGGAAGAGCCGAATTCGCCACAGGCGAAGCGGCGCCATCACCACTGCCGCCTCCGCAACCGACGAGGCTTATACACAAGAGCGCCGCGCACAGAAGAGTTGCCGGCGAGCTCGGCGTGCATTTCATGCTTTCCCTCTCCCTGTTGTTCGACTGTTCGTGGATCGGTGCTATCGATCCGCGAGGCCTATATGCATCTGATTCGAATCGCCGCTCGTGGGCATTGCGAACATGAACTGACCGTCCTGGATCGCGACGTATGGTGTGCCGCCGCCGTCCGTTGCGGTCTTGACCTGGGCGTTGTTCGCCACCGATGTGAGAGTCAGGGAGAACGGCATCGTCGTTCCATTGGGCAGCACGTACGTGGTCGCAATGCTGGACGCGTTAAGAAGCGTGGTGCCCGGCTCGCCGGCTCCCGAATAGCTGTGCGCTGCGAAGCTGGTCCAGGCAGCTATACCGGCAGACGGCTGACGCAGCCCTGCAACCATGTAGGAGCCGACCTTCGTGTTGTTGTCGTACATCTGGATGAACGCGTACAAGGCGAGTCTGCGGCTTCCCACCTTGGCTACGTAGAAATTCATGTTGGAAAGCCCGCTGTAGAGGAGCCACGAGTCAGACGTAATTCCCAGTGCCACGCTGTAGGGGGAGGATGAACCGTCTTCACAGGTCGTGACTGGCACGAGCTGGCAGATCTTTGCATTTCGCCCGTCCTGGGCGATCACCTGGCGGAACAGGTTGACTGGAATCTTGCTTGTCACGCCGGCTGGCACGCTCGCGACCATCACGTCATACGCGCCTTCGAGTTCGGTTCTGCTAGTGACGAAGTTTCGTGCCGCGACGAAGGGCCTGACTGCATAGGTGAATGGCACCGTCGGAATCACATAGAACGGGAAAGCGCCGACGATCGCATCTTGCGCGACGCGGAATCGCGCAGTGTTCATGATTCCGGAGACCCGCGAACTCGAGAAGACATAAGTGCCCGGGTCGGCCGGGTCGGCGCTGAACGTGCCGCTGCTGGTCTGGTCGAAGTCCTCGTTCATGCGGTAGGTGCCGGCGTCGAAGTCGAGCGTCAGCCTTGAGCTCGAGCGCTGGCTTGCGAACACCTTGTAGGTGCCGTTGCGCGGGTCGACGCCGCCATGGTCCTTGAACAGTCCGACCTGGATATAACCCTGCGTGTTCGGGTTGCTGCGAGCGCCGACAACGACCGAAAGCACTTCGTTTTGCATCACGAAGTATTTCTGTTCGCCGTTCGCATTGAGTCCGTGGATGCCTATGGGGCCTGAATTGCCGCTTTCGTTCACCGGTTGGGAGACGGTGCTGGGCGTGCCCGCTGCATCGACGCTGTCGCGCGTTGCGCTGGTGGTGCTGATGAGGTTGGTGCCCCAGCGGCCGTCCGTGGAACTGCCGATATAGCGTGCGGTGGGCCAGACGGTCGAATCCTTCAGGCCAACACGAAACACATGCACATTGGGTGCCGCGTCGGTGTAGCCGCCCGACAACCAGACGTTCTGGCCGTCTATGCGCGCCATGCGGAACTGGAGGATGTCATCTGGTGACCAGATGTTGGTACCGGTCCAGTTGAAGTCGGAAGAGGCGACCAGGCTGTAGCTGCGCTTGGATGCAGGCGGGCAGCTTTCCACCCGGTAGATGACGAAATCGAAGCACATCTCCAGCAACGTACCCTGGCCCGAGATCCGCATCGGGAGTATTTGCGAGTCCGAACTGCCGTCGCTGTTGCGGCTGATGCCATAGCGGTTGTAGTCTCCATCGAGCAACGCAGGTGCGGTGACGAAGGTGCGTGCCGCGACGAAAGGCGTCACCTCGTAGGCGACCGGATCCGACCACGGCTTCTCGAACGGGAACGCCCCGACGATCGCATCGGTCGTGATGCGGAAGCGAGCCGTGTTCACCGCGCTGGTGATTCGGCTGCTTGCAAAGACATAGGTGCCAGGTTCCACCGGGTCCTCGCTGAAGGTACCGGATGTGGCGCTTCCCTTGCTGTTGACCAGCGAATAGCTCTTTGTATCGAAGTTGATCCCGAGCTTCTGCCTGGTCCCGTTGCTGCCGTCGGCGGAATAGACGTAATACACGCCGTTGCGCGGGTCGCCTGCGTTCAGGCGCGGGACGACGGAGGAAAGGTCGAGCGCGGGGCTCGTCGCCTGTTGTGCAGTCAATCCGGAGTCGTCATCGATGCCCGGTGCCTGGAGCGGGGTAGACGTGATCTGCCCGCTGGTGTCGCTCTTCATTGCCGCAGACACGCCTCCTGAGCCGGCGCTCGCACCCCCACTCTCTCCACCGCCACCGCATCCGGCAAGGCTCAACGCCAACGTGAGGAGTGCGCAGCGTGTCCACGCATTGACGTTTTCGAGCTTCATGCTCATTGATCTGCTCCCTCAATCAAGAACATTCCGAAGTCAGTGCCAAGGCCGAAACCGTGCGACATGACCACCAGCCCCTTGCTCTGCATGGCGGTGTGGATTGGGCCGATGCCCGGATCAAGGCCAATGCCACGTATGCCCTGGGGTTTGTTGATGTCGGCGGGTGCGACGGCAAGATGCTCGATGGCCTGAGTGCCGTCGGCATGTGTCGCCGTGCGGTCGAGCCAGGAGGCATCCAGCCTGATGTCGTTCCAGGAACTGTTGGAGGGGTTGAAGGTCACGCGTCTCGTGGAAGCACCACGGGCTACGACCGGTGGCCAGGCCCCGCTATCTTCGAGGCCGATGGTGAACATCTTGGTGCCCCATATGCTGTACTGCACACCCACGTAGGTCTTCTGCCCGGCCACTTCCATGATGCTGAAGTTGTACTTCCGCGCGAAGTTGGGTGAACTTGGCGGCAGGCCGGGGATCTCGGCTGTCCAATTGCCGCTCGCGGTGTCGGGCGATACGGCAAAAACTGTTTTCAGTTCGGCCGGACAGTTGTCGACGGTGTAGTTCGCTTGTGCACTTGAGTCATGCTCATCGCATATCTGCAAGGTCGTGCCGCTGTTGGCGATCCGTACTTGCCGCGCGAGCCGGCCGTAAGCTGAGACGTTGTCCGAATTCAGCGTGAACAGGTTGTAAGTGCCGTCGATTGCCGACTGCGCGGCTGCAAGAGCGTTCGAGCCGATGAAGGGTTGGACTTGGAAAAGATCCCCGAGTGGTCTGATCGGGTAGGGAAACGCGCCCACCACGGTATTTTTCGCAACGCGTAGTCGCGCCGTATTGGCGGCGGAGTCAATGCGGAGGTTGCTGACGATATAGGTGCCCGGCTCGGCAGGATCCTCGGCAAGTGTTCCGCCCGTCGAAACGCCAGCTTCGTCCGCCGTGCCATAGCTCTTCGCCTCGAGGTCGATGGTCAGGGTATGCCTCGAGCCGAGTGACGCAAAGACCGTGTATGTGCCGCTGTTCGGTCCTCGGCTGACGGGGCCGTCGATCCGCCCGATCTGAAGGTAGCCTCTTGTGTCCAGGTTGGCTGGCGTGCCTACCAGCGCGACCAGCTTCGTGTTCCGGATGGCGAAGAACCTGGCGTTTCCTGCGCCGTTGATCTGTTGCACCCCCTGCGTGCCGGTCACGACTTTCGCGTCGTAGGCGAATCCGCTGCTCGTCGCGTCCGGGCGGCGCGTGTTCGTGCTGTACATGGGCGCATCGGTCACGGCAATGCCATAGCTGCCGTCCGATGCGTATACCCGCGCCTTGATCGTTTCCTGCGCGGCTGGAATGTCGGGGAAGCCGATGCTCAGCCGTTGGTAGTTCTCGGGTGGGTACCCGGGCGTCGAGTACGGATTGGCGGCCAGGAAGGTGTTCTGGTCGCCAATGCGCGCCATCCTGAATCTGAACTTGTTGCCCGGGAAGCCGACGTTGGTGGCGAGCCATGCGTCCGATGCGTCCCTGCTGATCGTGTAGCTTTCCACCCCGGTCCCGGCGCATCCGCCACTCGAGAAGACGAGGTCGTGCATGCAGAACTTCAATCGCGCGCCGTTGCCTTCGATGCTGATTTGCTGGATCTGCGAGCTCGAATAGCCTTTCGTCGGACCCACGGCCACGCCGACGACGTTGTAGATGCCGTCGAATTGCCTCGGGTCATCCGTGAAGGAGCGGAATGCCAGGAAAGGCTGTACCGAGTAGGTGGGCGGGTTCGAATCGCCTTGCCTGAACGGGAAGCTGCCCAGGACGGCTCCGTCCACCACCTGGAAGCGCGCCGTGTTGACCTGCGCGGTGGCCCGTGGGCTGTTGAAGACGCTGACGTCGGCTTCCAGGGGATCCAGGGTAAAGGTGCCGGTGGTCACCTGCCGGGACGCGTCGGTCATCGCGTAAGTGCTGGTGTCGAAATTGATCGACAGCACCTGTTCCGTTCCATTGGCCGCATAGACCGTGTAGGCCCCATTGCGGCTGTCTCCGCCGGAGGCCCCGTGGATCAGGCCGGATGGCCGGCCTTGGTCTCGGCCTGCATCGACGAGTTGCGCCAGGATCGATTCGCTGTCGGCCTGCGATGCGGGAGCCTGCAGGCCGTAGGCAACTGCTTCGTCACCCTTGCTCGCACTCTGGACGGAGGCGCCGTCCCCTGGCGATGCCATTCCCCCTCCGCTTCCGCCGCCGCACGAGGCTAGGCCCATGCACAACGCAACCGCGCCTCCGAGCGCGGCGAATGTTTTTTTCATTGCTTATTCTCCGAATCGGCTCTTTGATGCTGTAGCACCGGCCTATGCCCCCTCCGGGCATTTCTTTGAATCGTATCTACGATTGTTGACTTTGCATACTTTCTATAACAAAAATTGCAAAATCGTTGCCAAGTATCTGACGGCTGGTCCTTCCCTTCTTCTCTTTCTCTCCCTATCTAGAACGCCTCCGTCATCCCATACGCCCGCATCTGCGCCTCGAACCGCGCCACGTCGTGGCTCAGCACCACGAGGTCGTGCGTCACGCCCTGCCAGTCCTTCACGTGCTTGCTCAGCAGCGCCTCGGGGCGAAAGCCCAGGGCCTGGAAGACGGCGATGGCGCTGCGCTGGTCGATGGTCATGCGGGCGACGAGCTTTTCCGCTCCGCGCTCAATGGCCAGCGAGCAGGCCTCGCGCGCGAGCCGCTGGCCCAGGCCGCTGCCGCGCTGCTCGGGCGCGGCCAGCACGCGCAGCTCGGCGACGTGACTGGACCACGAGTGCGGATCGCGGATCACCGCCGCGCAGCCAAGTACCGCGGCTTCGCGCACCGCGAGCACGCTGTCGATGTCGCCGCGCTCGATGGCTCGCACCCAGGCGTTCATCACCTTGGGCTGGGTGATGTCGCGTGGCAAAAAGAGCAGGTCGTGCGCGGGCAGTGCCTGCGCGAAGGCCAGCACGGCGGCAGCGTCGTCCGCGGTCATCAGGCGCAGGACGATGTTGCCTTCGCTGCTCGTCACGGTGCGCGGATAGGTCCGCGAAAAGGAATCGGAAACGGCGGTGATGGTCATGTCGATCGCACTCCAAGCCATTCGTCGAGTTTGGGCCACAGCCTGCGCACTGCGTTGGGGCCGGCGGCAAGGCTGACGTGGCCGCCCTTGAGCACCACTTCTTCCTTGTCGGCCGAGCCGATGCCGGCAATCAGCGGCTGCCCCGCTTCATACGGAACGATGTGGTCGTGCTGCGCAAGCGCGTGCAGCACCGGCACCTTGATGTTCTTCAGCAGCACCTTGCGCCCGCCGAGCATCAGTTCGCCCTTGTGCAGCTTGTTGCCCCACATGAGTTCCTTAACGGTCTGGCGGAAATACTCGCCGGCCAGCGGAAGCATCTCGGTGCCCCAGCGATCGAACATGCGGTACGACTTGACGAACTCGTCGTTGTCCATGTTGTCCCACAGCTGCACCACGCCTGCGCTGCGGCCCGCCGGGCGCAGCATGTCGAAGGAGGCGAACAGCATCTCGGGCGGCACGTTGCCCACGGTGTCGACCAGCCGGTCGACGTCGAAGTAGCGCTTGTCCGACCACGCATGGAACATCTTCATGTGGCTGAAGTCGATCGGCGTGGTGAAGAGCGCAAGGTTCTTCATCGGCCCGCCGGGGTGCAGCGCCGCATAGAGCGTGGAGAGCACGCCGCCCATGCAGTAACCGATGAGTGTGACGTCTTCCTCGCCCGAGCGTTCCTGCACGCGCCGCAGCGAATCGGGGATGAAGTCGAGCACGTAGTCTTCGATGCGCAGGCGCTTCTCGTCGGGGCGCGGCGCGTTCCAGTCCATCATGTAGACGTCGTAGCCCTGCAGCAGCAGGTGCTCGACCATGCTCTGGCCCGGAGCGAGGTCGAGGATGTAGCCGCGGTTGGTGGTTGCCATGACGATCAGCACCGGCACGCGGTAGATCTCGTCGACCATCGGGCGGTAGTGGTACAGGCTCAGCGTGCCGCGCCGGTGGATCTCGTCCTTCGGCGTCTGGCCGACGGTGGGCGTGGCCGAGGTGAGGAAGTCCAGGCCCTTGATGTTGCGCTGGATCGCGCGCTCGATCTCTGCGCCGATGTCGGGCAGGGCGAAGGCATCGAGGGCGGTGGTCATGCCGGGCGCTTTCCTGCTGGCTTGCGCGTGCGGGCCGGCTTCGCCGTTGCGGCCGGCGGCGGGCTCGGCGGCTGGCGCGTGCGGCGCGGCTTCGGTGCGGCAGCTTGCGCGGTCGGCGCGGGGCCGGAGCCGCCTTCCACCGCACGGGCGATGCGCGCAAGGTGATCGTCGATGCGCTGCAGTTGCTCGCCCAGCACCTGGAGGTCGGCGCGCGTGGGCAGGTTCAGCAGCGTCAGGTAG
Source organism: Variovorax sp. F042 (assembly GCF_057814215.1). Taxonomy (NCBI): domain Bacteria; kingdom Pseudomonadati; phylum Pseudomonadota; class Betaproteobacteria; order Burkholderiales; family Comamonadaceae; genus Variovorax; species Variovorax sp. F042. The sequence continues at coordinate 258,948 of NZ_JBVASX010000005.1, read as the reverse complement.
CGCGCCATCAGGTCGCCCAGCGCCTTCTGCGCGGTGAGCGAGGCGTTCATGCCGCCGTGCATGCCCTGGCGGAAAGGGTCGGAGGCCATGGCCTCGTTGGCGAACTCGTTGGTGCTCTTTTCCCACTGGGCGGTGAGCTCGCGCCACATCGCCATCGGGTCGAGCGGGGAGAACTGGTTCATGGCAGGTGCTCCCTTGTCTGTCGTTCTTGTCTCAGGTGTTCGGGTGCCGCGCCGTGTGCGCCGTGTGCGCGGAAATGGCGTCGACGATCTGCGGCCACATCGGAATGGGCAGCGCGTGGCCCATGCGCGGAATGCGCAGCAGCTGCGCGCCCGGGATGGCATCGGCCACGTCGACCCCGCAGGCCACCGGCACCAGCGGGTCGGCGTCGCCGTGGATCACCAGCGTTGGCACGCGCACGTCGCGCAGCGCGGGCTTGCGGTTGCCCGAGGCCAGGATGGCCGCGAGCTGCCGTGCCACGCCGGCCGGGTTGAGGCCGCGCAGGAACACGAGCTGGGCCTTTTCGGCGTCGCGCGCCTCGTCGAGCGGAAAGTCAGACGGGCCGCGCAGCACGCGCCACACCCCGGCGTAGTGCGGCAGGTAGGCCTCGAAGGTCGTCGGCGAAGGCGTGAACAGCACGGCCATCGCCTCGGGCGTGGGCGGCGGCAGGCCCGGAGCGCCGGTGGTCGACATGATGCTGGTGAACGACAGCATGCGGTGCGGGTGGTGGATGCACAGCTCCTGCCCGATGGCGCCGCCCATCGAGGCGCCCACGATGTGGGCACGCGCGATGCCGAGCGCGTCTAGCAGCCCGACGCAGTCGGCGGCCATGTCGCGCAGGTTGTAGGGCGTTCGCAGCGGCTGGCCCGCCATCGCCTGCGCCATCAGCGCCTGGATGTCGGGCACGCCGAGGTGCGAGAGATGCGTCGAATGGCCGATGTCGCGGTTGTCGAAGCGGATCACGCGGTGCCCGCCGGCTTCGGCGAGCCGGGCGCAGAACGCGTCGTCCCACGCCACCATCTGCGCGCCGAGGCCCATGACCAGCAGCAGCGGCGGTGCACCGGCGTCGCCGAAGCTGTCCCAGGCGAGCTCGATGCCGTTGGCGCGCGTGCGCTGCTCGACGCGGGGCGGGACTGCGGTCATGGCTGCGGCCCGGCTTACTTGCGCTGCAGCAGCTTCGTCACTTCGTCCACGTTGGCCTGGATGCGCTGGCGCACCACGTCGAAGGCATCGGCCTGCGATTTGGCGGCGAGGTTGGCCAGCTCCTTGATGTCGTCGATGGCGCGCTGGAAAGACTGGCGGCCGAGTTCGTCGAGCTTGGCCAGGTTTTCCTTCGGGTCCTTGCCCGGCATTGCCTTGGCGGCGGTCTGCCATTCGGCAATCGCGCTCTTGATCATTTCGGTCTGCCGCTGCACGACGGTCTGCAGGCCCTGGTAGGACTTCTCGTTGGCCTGCATCAGCGCCGCCAGGTCCTTGCGGCCGCTCTCCAGCAGCTTGCCGGCACCGCCGGTCAGGTTGAGGTTCTGCAGCTTGTCGGCCATGCCCTTCAGCGGATTGAGCATGTCCGCGGCGGTCGGCATCGCCGTCTTCGCGCTGGCGGTGCTGCTGCTGGCGGTGGTCTTCTTGGCGGCGGCTTTCTTGGCAGTGGCCATGGTGCGGAATCTCCTGTGACGGTGAACGGTTGGATGGCAGGGACCAGCCTGACGGCAAAAGTCCCTCGCCACGATACGCCGCACAGATGCACCGGAGGTTGCCGCAGCGACAAAAATGCCTGCGGGATTTCCCTTGGGTGCCGGGCTTCTTCTTACATCGGCGGCGCAAAGCCGTTGCGGCCGGCCGTGACGCGCAATGCCGTGGGCGTGCCGTTCTTCTCCTGCGCATTGACCAGCACGTGGGCGCCGGGCACCAGCAGCGCGTCGGTGCCGGGGCGGAAGGTGACCACGGGCACATCGGGCGGCACGATGACGGTCTTCTCGCCACCCTTGTAGGTCAGCCGCAGCTGCTGGCCGCCGCGCACCGACTTCGGCGCCGCGGCCAGGTCGGCGACCGTGGCGTTGGTCATGGTGCTCTGGGGCAGCAGGTCCCATGGGCGGTGGCCTTCGCCCGTGCCGCGCGCAGCCTCGGGGAACACCACCACTTCGAGCGCCTTCTGCGTACCGTCGGCCTGCGGCATGGCGGCGGTGCCGATGAAGCTGCCGCGCTTGATGTCGGACAGCTTGATGCGGTAGACCTCGGACACGGCCATCTCGGCCGGGCGTGCGAGCGAGACGACCTCGCCGCCGCGGTCCTGCACGACGAGGGTGTTGGCATCGACGCGCACGATGGTGCCGCGGATGCGTACGGTGTCGGGGCTTTGCGCCGATGCGGTGACCGGCAGCACGGCGGCGGTCAGGCAAAGGGCGGTGGCGGTGGTGGCGAGCAGGGCTTTGGACGCGCTGGACAGGGAAATCGGCATGGTGGCTTTCGGGGGCGATGGGAGTCCGGCCAATGTACGTCGCGGCGGCGAATCGTGCAGACCGCCGACTTAGGCCTGAATGAGCAAGAAAAAAGGCCGCACACCGCGCGATGCGGTGTGCGGCCTTTTTTACGAAGAGCCTGGAGCGTCAGTCGATCAGGCCGATTTCAAGCGCACCGGCCGTGGCCGGGTTGCGCGAGCCGACCATCGCAAAGAGCTTGCTGCTCTGGCTTGCGAAGTGGAACGCGGTGCCGCCGAACGTTGCCGCGCGCATGTTGAGCGGGCCGATCGTGCCCATCGAACCCAGCGTCGCACTGAGCGTGGCCGTGGTGCCGTCGGGTAGCACCTGCGCGCGGGCGTAGTTGACGGCGTCGATGGACGTGCCGCCCCAGCTGCCGTTGGTGGCGCCACCGCGTGCGGCGATGGTGGGCCATGTAGAGCGCTCCGGCAGGCCGATGCGGAACTGCGAGATCGTGGGCGTCGAGGAGCTGACGCCGGCCCCGAGGTAGACGTTCTCGCCACCGATGCGTGCGATCCCGAAGTTGCCGTTGTCGGAGGGATTGGTCACGCTCACGATGTGCCAGGTGTCGACGGTCGGGCCGGCCGACACGGTGTAGGTCCGCAGGGAGGCTGCAGGGCAGTTGTCGATGCGGTAGATCCCGTTGTCATTGCACAGGTAGAGCGTGGCGCCTCCGTTGGCGATCTGGACCTGCGTGATCGACGAATCGCCGGTGGTGGCCGTCAGGTTGATGCCCAGACGGTTGTAGGTACCGGCCAGGTCGGCCTGCGTCCTCACCAGCGCACGCGATGCCACGAACGGCCGCACGCCATAGCTCACCGGGGTGACCTGCGCGACAGCGAACGGGAACGATCCGACCACCGTGTCCGTCGCAAGGCGGAAGCGCGCCGTGTTCACCGGGCTCGTGATGCGGCTGCTGTCGAAGACGAAGCTGCCGGCTTCTGCCGCGTCTTCGGCGAAGCTGCCGGAAGCTACGGTGCCGGCCTCGTCGGTCATCTCGTAGCGCTTGCTGTCGAGGTTAAGCGCCAGCGTCTGCCGCGTGCCGTTGGTGGCGTAGACCTTGTAGCGGCCATTGCGCGCGTCGGGCGCGGTGCCGGTGTCGATCAGGTTGATCTGGATGTAGCCCTGCGTGTTGGGGTTGCGCGAACCGACGACCACCGAGAGCAGGCCGTTCTGCATCGCGAAGTAGCTGCTCGCGCCGCCGCTGTTGACGGTGCGGATGCCTTCGGGCGGCAGCGGAAAGGTGCCGCCTATCGGCATCGTCAGGGTGCCGTAGGTGCCGTCCGTGCTGGTGGCTGTGCGCACCGAGTTGGCGGTGTCGATCAGGTTGCTGCCCCAACTGCCCGTGGTCGATGCGCCGATGCCGCGGGTGGTGGGCCAGTTCGAAGAGTCGGGCAGACCGATCCTCAAGAGCTGGGTGGCCGGCGCAGTCGGGCTGGTGCCCGCCGCCAGATAGACGTTCTGGCCGCCGATGCGCGCCATCCGGAACCTCACTGTGTCAGCGGCATCGGCAATGTTGGTCGCAACCCACGCGCTGTCGATGTCTGCGGCGATTGTGTAGGTTCGCTTCGACGTGGCGGGACACAAGGCGATTCGGTAGACCACGTTGTCGAGACAGATCTCGAGCGTCGTGCCGGTGCCGGAGACGCGCATGGACAGGATTTGCGAGTCCGAAGCGCCGGCGCCGTTGCGTGTTATGCCGAGGCGGTTGTAGTCGCTGTCGAGCAGTGCGGCGTCACTCACGAAATCGCGCGCGGCGATGAAGGGCTGCGCGGCATACGCAGCGGGGCTCGAGTACGCGGTCTGGAACGGGAAGGCACCGACGATGGCGTCCGTCGTCACCCTGAAGCGCGACGTATTGGCTGCGGTCGTGATCCGACTGCTGGCAAAGACGTAGGTCCCCGGCTCGGTGAAGTCTTCGCTGAAAGTGCCGGACTCGGCCAGGCCGAGGTTGTCCGTCATCGTGTAGCTGCCGGCGTCGAAATCGACCGCCAGTTGCTGTTGCGTGCCATTGGCCGCGTAGACGCGATAGCTGCCGTTGCGCGCGTCCGCACCCAGGGTCTTGCCGGCCGCGACCTCCGGCTTGCCGCTGCCGCCCGACGACAGCGAAAGGCCACCGGAGCCGCCGCCTCCTCCCCCGCAAGCCGCCAGCAAGGCGACCATGCACCAACTTGCAAGATTCCTCGTCATCCTCATTTTTGTGCCCTTTTGTTTTCAGATAGGCTCGACAACAGGCCGGTTGGCTGCTGAACCAAACCTGAGGAAATCGTAACCAGAGGTCAATGTCACTCCGAGGGTGACAAATGTCAGCCAAGCCCCGAGCATTGGCGCAGGCTCTTGCCCCGTCTACAATCCGCCGTTCCGAGGAGCGTTGCAGCGCCGTCAGGCGTGAGGCTCGGACCACACATCGCAACCACGCTCACCCGCTGTTCTTGCGGTGAGTCCGTTCCCCGTACGCAGCGGCATCTTTCAAACCAGTTTTGTTGGAGTTCCCATGAGCGCTGTTCTCAAGCCCACCCCCGTTTCGACCGCCGACCAGGCGATCGCCGACCTGTCCCTCGCCGCCTGGGGCCGCAAGGAAATCAAGATCGCGGAAACCGAGATGCCCGGCCTGATGGCCATCCGCGAAGAGTTCTCGAAGGCGCAGCCGCTGAAGGGCGCGCGCATCACGGGCTCGCTGCACATGACCATTCAAACGGCCGTGCTGATCGAGACGCTGCAGGCGCTAGGCGCGACCGTGCGCTGGGCCTCGTGCAACATCTTCTCGACACAGGACCACGCCGCCGCCGCCATCGCCGCGGCAGGTACGCCGGTGTTCGCCATCAAGGGTGAGTCGCTGAAGGATTACTGGGACTACACCCACGCCATCTTCGACTTCGGCCCCAAGGACTCGAAGGGCGAAGGCCCGAACATGATCCTGGACGACGGCGGCGACGCCACGCTGCTGATGCACCTGGGCCAGCGCGCCGAGAAGGACCTGGGCGTGCTCGCCAACCCGGGCAGCGAGGAAGAGCGCATTCTTTTCGCCGCCATCAAGGCCAAGCTGGCCGTCGATTCGACCTGGTACACCCGCAAGTCGGCCGAGATCATCGGCGTGACCGAGGAAACCACCACCGGCGTGCACCGCCTGAACGAGATGAGCGCCAAGGGCACGCTGCTGTTCCGCGCCATCAACGTGAACGACTCGGTCACCAAGAGCAAGTTCGACAACCTGTACGGCTGCCGCGAATCGCTGGTGGACGGCATCAAGCGCGCGACCGACGTGATGATCGCCGGCAAGGTGGCGTGCGTGGCCGGCTACGGCGACGTGGGCAAGGGCTCGGCTCAGGCGCTGCGCGCACTGTCGGCGCAAGTGTGGGTCACCGAGATCGACCCGATCAACGCCCTGCAGGCCGCGATGGAAGGCTACAAGGTCGTGACGATGGAATATGCCGCCGACAAGGCCGACATCTTCGTGACGACCACCGGCAACAAGGACGTCATCACGCACGACACGATGGCCAAGATGAAGGACCAGGCCATCGTCTGCAACATCGGTCACTTCGACAACGAGATCGACGTCGCGTCGATCGAGAAGTACGAGTGGGAAGAGATCAAGCCGCAGGTCGACCACATCAAGTTCCCGGACGGCAAGAAGATCATCCTGTTGGCCAAGGGCCGCCTCGTGAACCTGGGCTGCGGCACGGGCCACCCGAGCTTCGTGATGTCGTCGTCGTTCGCGAACCAGACCATCGCCCAGATCGAGCTGTTCACCAAGCCCGACGCCTACCAGGCCGGCAAGGTCTACGTGCTGCCCAAGCACTTGGACGAGAAGGTCGCGCGCCTGCACCTGAAGAAGGTCGGCGCCATGCTCACCGAGCTGACCGACGCGCAGGCCGCCTACATCGGCGTGAGCAAGAACGGCCCGTACAAGCCGGACACGTACCGCTACTGATCGACAACGGATGCGCGCTGATCAACTGTTGGTGGAGCGCGGCCTGGCCGCGTCGCGTTCGCAAGCGGTGCGGCTCATTGCCGGCGGCCTGCGCTGGCGCGATGCGGGCACGAGCGACGCGTGGCGCTCGGTCGTCAAGAACAAGGACGACGTGCCTGAGTCGGCCGAGCTCGAGCTGGCCGATGCGGCCGAGGCACGCTATGTGTCGCGCGGCGGGCTCAAGCTCGAAGGCGCGTTGGCCGAGAGCGGCATCGATCCCTCCGGCAAGCTGTGCCTCGACGTGGGCCAGTCGACCGGCGGGTTTACCGATTGCCTGCTGCAGCGCGGTGCCGCGAAGGTGGTTGGCGTCGATGTCGGCCACGGGCAGCTGCATGCACGGCTGCGCGAGGACGAGCGCGTGGTTGCCATCGAAGGCGTCAATGCGCGTGCGTTGTCGCCCGATGACCTGGAAGAAGAAGGCGAGTCGCGTTTCGACCTGATCGTTGGCGACCTCTCGTTCATTTCGCTCACGCTGGTGCTGCCTGCGGTGGTCGAATTCCTGGCCGACTACGGGCGTCTGCTGATGCTGGTCAAGCCGCAGTTCGAACTGCAGCCCGGCCAGGTCGGCAAGGGCGGCATCGTGCGCGACGAGTCGATGTATGCGGTGGTCGAAAAACGCCTGCACGATGCCTGCGAGGCGCTGGGCCTGCGGGTGCTGCAGTGGTTCGACAGCCCGATCGCCGGAGGCGACGGCAACCGCGAGTTTTTCATTCACGCCGTTCGTGCCGTCCAGGACGCGAACGACGGTTCCTAAGGAGACGCAGGTGCGCCTTCCGCTGAGTTTCGAATTCTTCCCGACCAAGACGCCCGAAGGCGCGGTCAAGCTGCGCGCCGTGCGCCAGCAGCTGTATGTGCGCAAGCCGCAGTTCTGCTCGGTCACGTACGGCGCGGGCGGCTCCACGCACCAGGGCACTTTCGGTGCGGTGCAGGAGATCCTGTCCGAAGGCGTGGACGCCGCGAGCCACTTCTCGTGCATCGGCGCCACGCGCGCCACGGTGCGCGAGCAGCTCGCCGAGCTGAAGGCCATGGGCGTCAAGCGCCTCGTGGCCCTGCGCGGCGACCTGCCGAGCGGCTACGGCATCGGCGGCGAATTCCTGTATGCGAGCGACCTCGTCGCCTTCATCCGCGAAGAGACCGGCCGAGACTTCCACATCGAGGTGGCCTGCTACCCCGAGATCCATCCGCAGGCCCGTTCGCCCGAGGCTGATCTGCAGGCCTTTGCCGCCAAGGTGAAGGCGGGCGCCGATTCGGCAATCACGCAGTACTTCTTCAGCCCCGAGGCCTACTTCCGCTTCGTCGACGACGCGCGCAAGCTGGGGCTCGACACGCCGATCGTGCCGGGCATCATGCCGATCACGAGTTCGACGCAGCTCATGCGCTTCTCGGACGCCTGCGGCGCCGAGATTCCGCGCTGGATCCGCCTGCGTCTGCAAAGCTTCGGCGACGACACGGCATCGATCAAGGCCTTCGGCCTCGACGTGGTGACCGACCTGTGCGCGCGCCTGCGCGACGGCGGCGCCCCGGCGCTGCACTTCTACACGATGAACCAGTCGGCGGCCACGCTGGCTGTACTGGAGCGCCTCGATTGAGAGGGCGCGCGGGGCTTCGTGCAGTCCTGGTCGCTGCGACCTGCGTTCTCGCCGGTTGCGCCATGCCGCCGGCCACGGACGCCGAAGGCGGAACGGGGAAGCTGCTGCCCTTGCCCCGCGCCATCGCGGTGCCGCCGGGCGCCGCGCCGCGTTCGAGCGTGCCGTCGGTGCGCTATGACCTGGCGGTGTCCGGAATGGGCGAACAGACGCCGGACGACGGCGTGCCCGGCGACGACGGGCCGCGTGAAATCTTCGAGCGCGGCGGCGCCTCCTGGTACGGCATCCAGTTCCACCAGCGCAAGACCGCCAGCGGCGAGCGCTTCGACATGACCGCCCTGACGGCGGCCCACAAGACCCTGCCTTTCAACACGCGCGTGTGCGTGCGCAGCCTCGTCAACGGCAGCGAGGTGCTGGTGCGCATCAACGACCGCGGGCCCTATGCAGCGGGCCGGGTGATCGACCTGAGCCGCGCGGCGGCCGACCGCATCGGCCTGACGGGCCTGGGCATCAAGCAAGTGGCGCTGTCGATCGTCGACCGTGAAGGGATGCGCTGCGGTGGTTTGCCGGTGGAGGCAGGCGATGCGTCGGCGCCAGTGGCGGCTGCGGCCGTGCAGCAGCGAGCCAAGTCGCCGGTGCCCGCGCGGCGCAAGGTGATCGTGCCGCCTCGTCGCCGTAAATAAGAAACGAAAAGGCGGAGGCTCAGCCGCCCGAATCGAGCGAGAAGGCGGCGTGCCGGTCTTGCGCCAGGCGCTCCACCAGCTGCGGCAGCGCAGCCGCCAGCAGCGGCTTCAGCGTGTACGGCGGATTGATCAGGAACATGCCGCTGGCCGGCAGCCCCGGCCGGTGGGTTTCGCCCGACGCGTCCGTCGTGATCTTGCTGGACTTGACCGTCAGCGTGGCGTGCAGCCACGACTTGCCGGCCTTGGTCGCCATCGTCTTGAGCCGGCGCGGCAAGTCGTGCGCCTCGGGGCGCGGAATGATCGGATACCAGATCGCGTAGGTGCCGGTGGCAAAGCGCTTGAGCGCCTCGGCCGCGAAATCGAGCACCCGGCCGTAGTCGGTCTTCATCTCGTAGCTGGGGTCCATAAGCACCAGCGCGCGGCGCGACGGCGGCGGCAGGAACTTGGTGGCGCTGCCGAAGCCGTCTTCGCGCAACACCGCGATCTGGCGGCCGGCCTCGAGCTGGGCGATGTTGGCGTCCAGCGTGCGGGCGTCGGTCGGGTGCAGCTCGAACAGCTTGAGCTTGTCGTGGTCGCGCAGCAGGTGCTGCACGATGAACGGCGAGCCGGGGTAGACGCGCGCGCCGCCCTTGGGGTTGAAGTCGTGGATCACGCTGAGGTAGCGGGCGATAGCGTCGGCCAGCGGGGCTTCGGCTTCGGGTGCTACCTTTTTGCTAGCGGACTTCGCCGCGGGGGCGGGCGTGGTGGGCTCTTTCTTGTCCGAAAGAAGGCGCAGGATGCCGTCAGCCGCTTCGCCGCTGGTGCCGGCGTAGTCGCCGTCGAGCCGGTACAGGCCGGCGCCGGCGTGGGTGTCGACGACCGTCAGGGCTGCCTCTTTTTCAAGCAGATGGTCGAGCGTGGCAATCAGCACCGTGTGCTTGAGCACGTCGGCGTGGTTGCCGGCATGGAAGGCGTGGCGGTAACTGAACATAGGGGGAGGATGGTAACGGTGTTGGGCCGCACATATGCGAATTTGCCAGCACAGGGCCATTCTTTATATAATCGCGGGCTTCGCAGCGTTTTTGTGGCCCCGCGGCGAAGACTACCTTCCCACCTAAGAGATTCCCGTCAGAGGAACGCCGACCGTGGAAAAGGGCCCGACAAACCCTCTTTTCAAGAGAAAAACTCATGACCAAAACGTTCAGCGCCAAGCCCGCTGACGTGACGCACGAGTGGTTTGTGATTGACGCGACCGACAAGGTCCTCGGACGAGTAGCCAGCGAAGTTGCTCTCCGTTTGCGCGGCAAACACAAGGCCATTTACACGCCTCACGTCGATACCGGTGACTTCATCGTCATCATCAACGCCGCGCAACTGCGCGTCACCGGCGCCAAGTCGATCGACAAGGTGTACTACCGTCACTCGGGCTACCCGGGCGGTATCACGGCGACGAACTTCCGCGACATGCAATCCAAGCACCCGGGCCGCGCCCTGGAAAAGGCTGTCAAGGGCATGCTGCCCAAGGGCCCGCTTGGTTACGCGATGATCAAGAAACTCAAGGTGTACGGTGGTGCTGAACACCCGCATACCGCCCAACAGCCCAAAGTGCTGGAACTGTAAGGAGCCTTGAGAATGATTGGTGAATGGAACAATGGCACCGGCCGTCGCAAATCGAGCGTCGCCCGCGTGTTTCTGAAAAAAGGCACCGGCAAGATCACGGTCAACGGCAAGGACATCCAAGAGTTCTTCGGCCGCGAAACCTCGATCATGATTGCCAAGCAGCCCCTCGCGCTGACCAACAACCTCGAAGCTTTCGACGTGATGGTGAACGTGAACGGTGGCGGCGAATCGGGTCAAGCCGGCGCCACGCGCCACGGCATCACCCGTGCGCTGATCGACTACGACGCGTCGCTCAAGCCCGTCCTGAGCCAAGCCGGCTTCGTGACGCGCGATGCACGTGAAGTCGAGCGCAAGAAGGTCGGTCTGCACTCCGCCCGTCGTCGCAAGCAGTTCAGCAAGCGCTGATCCACTGTTCGCTGCGAACAAAAAGCCGCCTTCGGGCGGCTTTTTCATTGGAAGCCCTCTTGGCGCCAGGGCCTCCAACCCCACTTGCATTGGGGTGCACGCCACACCCAGCCTGCCGAGAATGCGGCATTGCAGTAGCATTCGTTCCATTGGCCGCATGTCCGGCCCCCTAGGAGTTATCACCCCATGAGCGCCGTTGCCGAAAACATCCAGACCCAGATGCCCGAGCCGATCGTCTTCACAGACAGCGCGGCTGCCAAGGTGGCCGACCTGATCGCCGAGGAAGGCAATCCCGACCTGAAGCTGCGCGTGTTCGTGCAGGGTGGCGGCTGCTCCGGCTTCCAGTACGGTTTCACCTTCGATGAAATCACCAACGAAGACGACACCACCATGACCAAGAACGGCGTGTCGCTGCTGATCGATGCCATGAGCTACCAGTACCTGGTCGGCGCCGAGATCGACTACAAGGAAGACCTGCAAGGCGCCCAGTTCGTGATCAAGAACCCGAACGCCACCAGCACCTGCGGCTGCGGATCGAGCTTCTCGGCCTGATGCCTGAATGCTGCTGACCCAGCCTCCCAAATAAGCCGCCTCCGGGCGGCTTTTTCGTTCCTGCTTCTCTTTTCCCTGCCTATGAACTCCGAGGCTGACGCCGCCGTCAATCCCGTTCGCAAGAGCCTGTTGTGGCTCGTCGCCGTCGGCTTCTTCATGCAGACGCTCGACGCCACCATCATCAACACCGCACTGCCGGCGATGGCCGCGAGCCTCGGCGAGAGCCCGCTGCGCATGCAGTCAGTGGTGGTGGCATATGCGCTCACCATGGCGATGCTGATTCCCGCATCGGGCTGGATTGCCGACCGCTTCGGCACGCGGCGCATCTTTTTCTCGGCCATCGTGCTGTTCGCCGCCGGATCGGTGCTGTGCGCGCTCTCGCACGGACTGGGCCAGTTGGTGGCCGCCCGGGTGGTCCAGGGCCTGGGCGGCGCGTTGCTGCTGCCCGTGGGGCGCCTGGCGCTGCTGCGCACGGTGCCGCGTGGGGAATTCCTGCAGGCGATGAGCTTTGTCGCCATTCCGGGCCTCATAGGGCCCTTGCTGGGCCCTACGTTGGGTGGCTGGCTGGTGCAGTACGCCTCGTGGCACTGGATCTTCCTGATCAACGTGCCCGTGGGGCTGCTGGGCTGCATCGCCACGCTCAAGTACATGCCTGACCTGCGCGGCGTGGTGCAGAAGCGTTTCGACAGCGTGGGCTACGCGATGCTGGCCTTCGGCATGGTGGCGATTTCGCTCTCGCTCGACGGCGTGGGCCTGCGCCAGGGCGGCGTGATGGTCGTGCTGATCTTCGGCTTCGCGAGCATCGTCGCCTATTGGCTGCGCGCTTCGCGTACGCCCGAGCCTCTGTTTGCGCCTTCGCTGTTTCATGTGCCGACGCTCAGCATCGGCCTGATCGGCAACCTGTTCTCGCGGCTGGGCAGCAGCTGCATGCCTTTCCTGGTGCCGCTGCTGCTTCAGGTGTCGATGGGCTATTCACCGGTGCGCGCCGGGCTGATGATGCTGCCGATCGCGTTGGCCGGCATGGCCATGAAGCGCTTCGCCACGCCGCTGATCACGCGCCACGGCTACCGCAAGGTGCTGGTGGTCAACACCATCCTCGTGGGTTGCACGATGGCCAGCTTCGGGCTGACGGCGCCGGGCCAGCCGATGGCGCTGCACGTGCTGCAGCTGCTGGCTTTCGGGGCGGTCAATTCGCTGCAGTTCACCGCGATGAACACCATCACGCTGAAGGACCTGGACGGCAGCATGGCGAGCAGCGGCAACAGCCTGCTGTCGATGGTGCAGATGCTGGCTATGAGCCTGGGCGTGGCCGCCGCGGGCGCCCTGCTGGCGGGTTACAACGGCATCTTCGGCACCGAAACGCCTGCGCACACGCTGGATGCCTTTCAGGCCACCTTTGCAAGTATGGGGCTGATCACGGTGGCTTCAGCGATGATCTTCTGGCATCTTCCCTCGGAAGTACGAGCGCCGCACCCCGCGCAGCCGGAGGTTTCCGGCCAGGGCTGAGGGCGAATCAGGCGGGGTAGATCGCGCCGAGCACCCGTGCCCCGCGTGCGCCAGTCACGCTGGCCAGATTGCCGGCCTCGCGCCGGACGGTCGCGCGGGCAAGCCATGCAAACGCCGCCGCCTCGACTTGTTGGGGCGGCAGGCCGTGATCGGTCGAAGCCGCCACATGGATGCCAGGCAGCAGGGCGCGCAGGCGGTCTAGCAGATGGTCGTTCAGCGCGCCACCGCCGCAGACGATCAGCAGCTTGCTATCTTTTCCATAGTTCTTCACGTCCGCGGCACAAACCTGTGCGGTCAATTCGGCCAGTGTCGCCTGCACATCGGCAGGCGCCATCGTCGTGGTGCCGAGCTGGGCGGCGAGCCAGGTCGGGTTGAACAGGTCGCGCCCGGTGCTCTTCGGCGGCGTCTTGGCGAAGTACGGGTCGGCCAGCAACTGCGAGAGCAGGGCGGGCAGCACCTGCCCGCTGGCAGCCCATTGGCCGCCACGGTCGAAGGGCTGGCCCTGGTTGGTCTGGCACCAGTGATCCATCAGCGCATTGCCGGGGCCGCAGTCGAAGCCGAGCACGCTGGCGCCGCCCGCCGTATTCGTGGCCGGCAGCAGGCTCAGGTTGGAAATGCCGCCGATGTTCAGCACCGCGACCGTCTCGTCGGCCCGTGCGAACAGCGCGCGGTGAAAGGCCGGCACCAGCGGCGCACCCTGGCCGCCGGCCGCGAGGTCGCGGCTGCGGAAGTCGCCGACCACGTCGATGCCGGTCAGCTCGGCCAGCAGCGAGGGGTTGTTGACTTGCAGGGTGTAGCCGACCTCGTCGAACTCGAGCGGCCGGTGGCGCACCGTCTGGCCGTGAGCGCCGACGGCGGTGACGGCCTTGGCGTCGGTGCCGCTGTCCGCCAGCAACTGGGCGACGACACCGGCATACGCACGCGCCAGCCCGTTGCCGGCAAGTGCCGCGCGATGCAGTTCGTTGTCGCCGGGAGTGTTGAGCGCGAGCAGTTCGGCGCGCAAGGTCACAGGGAACTGCGCCGTGGCGTAGGCCTGCACCGCGATGCGGCCACCGGAAAAGTCGGCGAGCACGCCATCGACGCCATCGAGCGAGGTGCCCGACATCAGGCCGATGAAAAGTTCGGCGGCCATCTTTGGATCAGGGCTGGAGAGGCCGGCCGCGCGACGGAATCAGTCGGCGCTGGCCTGGATGACCGAGAAGGCAGCCGCCAGCTCGGTGCGCGCACCCACGGCGACACGCTCGAAGGCCGGGCGCATGGCGGCGGTGATCGGCGCGCCGCCTTCCTGTGCGATGGAAGCCGGGTCTTGATAGACGCCGCCCACGCGGAATTCGAAGTGCAGGTGCGGGCCGGTGGCCCAGCCGGTGGAGCCCACCGCGCCGACCGTCTGGCCCTGGCTCACTGCCTGGCCGGCCTTGACGTCGATGCGGCTCAAATGCGCGTACGCCGTCTGCTGGTTGTTGCGGTGATTGATGATGACGATGTTGCCGTAGCCGTTCTGCGTGCCCGCGAAATCGACCGTACCGTCGCCCACCGAACGCACCGAGGTACCCGTAGGAGCCGCGTAGTCGATGCCGTTGTGCTGGCGCCAGCTGTTCAGGATCGGGTGCATGCGCATCGCGAAGCCGCTGGACACGCGCGAGAACTCGACCGGCGTCGCCAGGTAGGCCTTGCGCAGGCTGTCGCCGTTCGGGCGGTAGTAGCTGCCTTTCTGGCCCGCGCCCGGAGGCTGGAACCAGACGGCCTGGTGGATCTTGCCGTTGTTCTCGAACTCGGCCGACAGCACGCGGCCGCTGCGCAGCGCCTGTCCGTCGGCTTCGAAGGTTTCGTACACCACGGCGAAGCGGTCGCCCTTGCGCAGGGCGCGCACGTCGACGTCGCCCGCGAAGATGTCGGCCAGCTGGCTCGCCACCGCGTCGGGAATGCGCGAGTCGTCGGTGGCGGCGAACAGCGAGGTGCGGATGGTGCCGCTCGCCAGGCGCGTGCCCGGCGTGAGCATGTCGCGCTCGGTCACGCCGGCAAAGCCGGTGGGCGTGCGTTCGATGACGAAGCGCTTGAAGCCGCCGTCGCCGTCGGGAATCCAGCGGGCGCTGAGCTTCTTGAGCTGGTTTTCCTGCGTGGCCTCGGCCGTCACGGTGCGGCCGGCGCGCGAGAACAGCGCGTTGCGGGCTTCCACGCTGCTGCGCACGAAGGCGGTGGCGGCCGGGTCGGAAATGCCCAGGCGCTTCATCAGGGCCTCGGCCGTGTCGCTCGAACGGGTGACGTCGGTGCGGAACAGGGTGAAGCTGAAGTTTTCGAGCGATTCGCTCTGGTCGGCGAACGACATTGGCGCCGTCGCTTCGAGAATCTGGTGGACCGGGAGGTCGGATGCGTCAGGACCGAGCGATGCCACCGCGAGGGTGCCGGCGCTCAGCAGCGCGGCAGCAATGACCGCGGTGATCTGCTTGGGGTACGTCCGGAATGTATAGGCCACGCGAGAAGCAAGTAGCTCCTCGGCGGCAAGAATGCCGTTGATCAAACTGTGAATTCCAGCTCAGGTTCTGCAAATCCGTGCTGCAAGGCCCAGTACGTTCAGGGCGGCAGCAGACGGTGCGGAAAAAAGCGCCGCTTAGAATTCGGCGCTTGAAAAGTCGGGCTGAGTATAGCTTCGGCACCCCCAAAGTCAGCTAAAAAAGCCCGTAAAGGCCGAATCTGTTACATCCATGAGCCTCTCAAATAGTGTAGGACGCGCGCTAGAAATATCCCTCCGCGGCGCTGACGAGCTGCTGCCGCAGGACGAGTGGGTGCGCAAGCTCCAGCGCTCCGAAGCCACCGGGACCCCCCTGCGCATCAAATTCGGCCTGGACCCGACGGCACCGGATATTCATCTGGGTCACACGGTGGTTTTCAACAAGATGCGCCAGTTGCAAGACCTGGGCCACACGGTGATCCCGCTGATCGGCGACTTCACCACCACCATCGGCGACCCGTCCGGGCGCAACAGCACCCGGCCGCCGCTGACCCGCGAGCAGATCGAGGCCAATGCGGCGACCTACTTCGACCAGCTGCGCCTGGTGCTGAACGTCGATATCGCCGAAGTCCGCTACAACTCCGAGTGGAGCGACCCCCTGGGCGCGCGCGGCATGATCCAGCTCGCCGCCAAGTACACGGTGGCCCGGATGATGGAGCGCGACGACTTCAACAAGCGCTTCAAGGGCGGCCAGTCGATCTCGGTGCACGAATTCCTCTACCCGCTGATGCAGGGCTACGACTCGGTCGCGCTCAAGAGCGATCTCGAACTGGGCGGCACCGATCAGAAATTCAACCTGCTCGTCGGTCGTCATCTCCAGCAGGAATACGGCCAAGAACCGCAGTGCATACTCACTATGCCATTGTTGGAAGGGCTCGACGGCGTCGAAAAGATGTCGAAGAGCAAGAACAATTACATCGGTATCAGCGAAGACGCCAACACCATGTTCGCCAAGGTGCTGTCGATTTCCGACGACCTGATGTGGCGCTGGTACACGCTGCTGAGCTTCCAGTCGCTGGAGCAGATCGCGGCGCTGAAGGCCGAGATCGAGGGCGGCCGCAATCCGAAGGACGCCAAGGTCGCGCTGGCCAAGGAAATCACCACGCGCTTCCACAGTGCGGCGGCGGCGGACGCGGCCGAGCAGGATTTCATCAACCGCAGCAAGGGTGGCGTGCCGGACGAGATTCCGGAGGTGTCGCTGTCGGGTGCTCCGCTGGGCATCGCCCAACTGCTCAAGCAGGCGAACCTGGCGCCTTCGACCTCGGAAGGCAATCGCCTGATCGACGGTGGCGGCGTGCGTATCGATTCAGCCGTGGTCAGCGACAAGGCGCTGAAGCTGCCCGCAGGCAGCTACGTGGTGCAGGTCGGCAAGCGCAAGTTCGCCCGCGTGACCCTGAGCTGAGGGGCTTTCAGCGAACCTCGATGGTGACGCGCCGGTTCCGCGGCTCGTCCACCTCGTCGGCAGTCGGAACGGCCAGGTCGCGCTCGCCGCGGCCCACGGCCTCGATGCGGTTGGCCGGGAACTGGCGTTCCACGAAGAGCTGAACCACTTCCTGCGCCCGACGACGCGACAACTGGTCGTTCTGCTCGCCGCTGCCCTTGGTGTCGGTGTGGCCCGTGACCACGATGTCGCCGCCGCTGCGCGCCAACGCCGCAGCCAGCGCCTCGGTCATGATCTGCTGCGAAGCCGGCGTCAACGTGGTGCCGCCGAGCTCGAAATACACCGTGTAGCGCTGCGGCGGAGGCGGGCGCATGTCGAACAGCGGCTTGTTCTCTGCCTGCACCTTGGCCGGATCGGCCTGGTCGACCACCGGAGCGCCCTTTGCGCCCACTGCGGCCGTGGCGCGCTGGTAAGGCGTGGAAAGCACTTCTTCTCCGTCCTTGGCGCGCACCACCACTGCCGATGGCTTGCCGTCCGCCTGCGGCAGCAGCACCACCCGCGTGCCGGGCGTCGAGCATGCGGCCAGCAGCAGGGCGGCCAGCGCGGCCGGAAGAAGGAATGCGAGGCGGGACTGTTGGGGGTTGGGGGTCTTCATCATGGCTGGCCGTCGGCTTGCACGATGAAGTCGGTGCCGCGAATGCCGATGGTGGCCGTCTGCGTCTCGACCCGCACTGCGTCGGGATTGGTCTTGCCGATCAGGCCGGTGATCATGCGCATGGAGCCTCGCAGCAGCGAGACCAGCATGCCGCCTTCGTGCGTCGTGCCGTCGAAGTGGAATTCCTTCAGGTCGAGCCGCGACGAGGGGCCGACCACCAGTGTCGTGTCGTCGCGCAGCACCACGGAGGCCGAGGAGTCGGGTCCGGTCACGATGCGGTCCACGGCGCCCAGCGCGTCGCCGGGGCTGGCCGCGCGGGTGGCGCCGGCGCCGTTGAGCAGTTGCACGTTGCCGCGCACGAACTTCACGAAGCCCGCCTGGGGATCCGCCTTGGCGGCGGGGGCGGCTGTAGCAGGCGCCGGTGCGGACGCGGCTGCGGCAGGTGGCGCCGCCACGGGAGCGGCCGACGGCGTCTGGGCTTGTGCCAGCGCGGCCGAGGCCACAATGGCGAGGCCGCCCAAGGCGATCACGAGGTTTTTCATCATCTGGGCTCTCTGCGAAGGACTGTTTCGCGTTGGTCGCAAATTATTAATGCGAAGGCGTTACATGTAGACACGGAGCCGATAATTCAGGCAGTTCTTGCGGCCTTTTACCGCTTTTTGCGTTGCCTTCTGCCCAATTCCCATGGTTTTTGCATGACGTTGACCCCCAAGACGCTGCTGCGTGTGTCCGTTGCCGTGGCTTTGATCACGATCGTGCTCAAGGGCCTGGCTGGCTACATGACGAATTCGATGGGCCTGATCTCGGACGCCATGGAATCCTTCGTGAACCTGGCGAGCGCCATGTTCGCGCTGGCCATGGTGACCATCGCCGAGCGGCCCGCCGACGACGACCATCCCTACGGCCACCACAAGGCCGAGTACTTTTCCTCGGGCTTCGAAGGCATCCTGATCGTGGGCGCGGCCATTGCGATCCTCTGGGTGTCCATCCAGCGCCTGCTGTCGCCGCAGCCGCTGGAGCAGCTGGGCTGGGGCCTGGCGCTGTCGGTGCTCAGCTCGGGCTTCAACGCGGGGCTGGCTTTCATGCTCTTCCGCGCGGCACGCACGCACCGTTCGATCGCGCTGGAGGCCGACGGCCGCCACCTGATGACCGACGTCTGGACCTCCGCCGCCGTGGTGGTCGGCATCGTCGGCGTGCAGCTCAGCGGCTGGCTCTGGCTCGACCCGTTGCTGGCCATCGGCGTGGCGCTCAACATCGTGCGCGAGGGCGTCAAGCTGGTGTGGCGCTCGTCGCAGGGCCTGATGGACGAAGCCCTCGACCCCGAAACCCTCGCCACCGTGCGCGCCACCCTCGACGCCTTCGCCGCCCGCATGCCCGAAGGCACGCGGCTGCGCTTCGACGACATGGTGACCCGCAGCGCCGGCCAGCGCCGCTTTGCCGACCTGCACATGCACGTGCCTGGCGACTGGACCCTGCAGCATGCCGCCAACATGCGCGACCAGCTGGAGCAGGCCCTGATGGACGCCGTGCCCGGCCTGCGCGTGACGATCCAGCTCCTGCCCCTGACCATGGAAGCCCGCGCCACCCAGGCCGGCGAACATCACGCCTTATGAAAGCTGTTCTCCAACGCGTGGCAAATGCACGCGTCGACATTGCCGGCCGCACCGTCGGCGCCATCGACGCGGGCCTGCTCGTGCTGCTGTGCGCAGAGCGCGGCGACGTCGACGCGCTCGCCGACCGCATGCTCGCCAAGATCCTCAAGCTGCGCATCTTCTCGGACGAGGCCGGCAAGATGAACCGCAGCGTGCAGGACATCGGCGGCGGCCTGCTGGTGGTGAGCCAGTTCACGCTGGCGGCCGACGCGAGCGGCGGCAACCGCCCCAGCTTCACCCAGGCCGCGCCGCCCGACGAAGGCCGCCGGCTCTACGGGTACTTCGTGGCGCAGGCGCGCGCCGCGCACCCGGTGGTGGCCACCGGCGAGTTCGGCGCCGACATGCAGGTGCACCTGCTGAACGACGGGCCCGTCACCATCCCGCTGCAGATGACGGCGTAGCGGCGGCCGTTATTTATTTGCCGTACGGGCTGCGAATGCCCAGTCCCGCGAGGATCTCGATCTCGTAGGCCTCCATCTCGTCAGCGTCGGCCTCGCTGGTCTCGTGGTCCCAGCCCTGCGCATGCAGCGTGCCGTGCACCAGCAGGTGTGCGTAGTGGTCGGCCAGCGTCTTGCGGTTTTCCTTTGCCTCGCGCGCCACCACCGGAGCGCACAGCACCAGGTCGGCCATCACCAGCGGGCTTTGCGCGTAGTCGAAGGTCAGCACGTTGGTTGCGTAGTCCTTGCCGCGAAACTCGCGGTTCAGGCGCTGGCCCTCGTCGGCGTCGACGATGCGCACTGTGATCTCGCCGTCGATGTCGAGCGCATGGCGGATCCAGCGCGTCACGCTGTGGCGCGGCAGCGCGGCGCGATGGCGCTCCACGCCCTTGAAGCGGCCGAATTGCAGCGAGAGCGAAAGTGCGGGAAGTGCGGATGCGGCCATCTCAGTGGGCTCCCGCGCGCTTGCGCTGGCCGTCGTAGGCATCGACGATCTTCGCCACAAGCGGGTGGCGCACCACGTCCACGCTCGTGAAGTGCGTCATGGCAATGCCGTTCACGCGCTTGAGCACGCGTTCGGCGTCGATCAGCCCGCTCAACTGCTGCTTGGGCAGATCGATCTGGCTCACGTCGCCCGTCACCACCGCGCGCGCGCCGAAGCCGATGCGTGTGAGGAACATCTTCATCTGCTCGGGCGTGGTGTTCTGTGCCTCGTCGAGGATCACGAAGGCGTTGTTCAGCGTGCGCCCGCGCATGAAGGCCAGCGGCGCGATCTCGAGCGCATTTCGCTCGAAGGCCTTCTGCACCTTCTCGTAGCCCATCAGGTCGTAGAGCGCGTCGTACAGCGGGCGCAGGTACGGGTCGACCTTCTGCGTCAGGTCGCCCGGCAGAAAGCCCAGCCGCTCGCCCGCTTCCACCGCAGGCCGCGTCAGCACGATGCGCTGCACCGCGGCGCGCTCCAGCGCATCGACCGCGCAGGCCACTGCGAGATACGTCTTGCCGGTGCCGGCCGGGCCGATGCCGAAGGTGATGTCGTGCTTGGCGATGTTGTCCAGGTACAGCGCCTGCGTGGGTGTGCGCGCGCGCAGGTCGGTGCGGCGGGTGACGAGCATCGCTATGTCGTCGTCACCATCGAGCATTCCGCCGTCGCCGGCCAGCGTGAGCTGCACCACCGCCGCGTCGATGGGCCGCTGGGCAATTTCGTACAGCGCCTGCAGCACGTCCATTGCGCGCTGCGCGGAGGCCTTGGGGCCGTCGACCTTGAACTGTTCGTGACGGTGCGCGATCTTCACGCCCAACGCCTCTTCGATGCGGCGCAGGTGGGCGTCCAGAGGTCCGCACAGGTGGCCGAGGCGCGAATTGTTCAGTGGGGTAAAGGTGTGTCGCAGAATCACGCCGGACATTTCAAGGAAAAAGGGCACCCATGATAGGCAAACTGACCGGCACGCTGGCCGAACGCAACCCACCGCAGGTAGTTGTGGACTGCAACGGAGTCGGCTATGAGGTCGACGTGCCGATGAGCACGTTCTACAACCTGCCGAACCTCGGCGCGAAAGTCTCGCTGCTCACGCACTTCGTCGTGCGCGAGGACGCGCAGATTCTCTACGGCTTCGGCACTGCGGAGGAAAGGGCAGCCTTTCGCCAGCTCATCAAGATCACCGGCGTGGGGCCGCGCACCGCGCTGGGCCTGCTCTCGGGCATGAGCGTGGGTGAGCTTTCGCAGGCGATCACAACGCAGGAACTCGGCCGGCTCGTGAAGATTCCGGGCATCGGCAAGAAGACGGCCGAGCGGCTGTTGCTTGAACTCAAGGGCAAGCTCGGCGCTGACATCGGCCTGCCGGCGCATGCGGCGTCCGATGCGCAGGCGGACATTCTCCAGGCGCTGATCGCGCTGGGCTACAGCGACAAGGAGGCCGCGCTTGCGCTCAAGGCGCTGCCAAAGGATGCGACGGTGAGCGAGGGCATCAAGATGGCGCTGAAGTCACTGGCTAAGTGAGCTTGGTTCGGGGCGCGATCACGCCGACGGCGTGATCGTTCAGCGCAGCGCTTGAACCTCCGGCACAACGGCAGCGCACATGTGCGAATGGCACCGGGTGCTCCCCGCAGCGAAATAAAGGAGGAGGCCGTAGGCCGGGGGACATTCGCGGAGGGGAGTACCCGGTGTCATTCGCACGCACCCCGGAACGAAACTCTCGCCGCTCAGGGGTAGATCTTCTCGCCCTTGGCCAGCATCTCCACGAACTGCGCGATGCGCCGCGCCCGGGTCTCGGGCTTCTTCGCCCCCTGAGTACGAAACAGCACCGCAAAGCGGTTGCGCGCATCCAGCGTGGCGAAGAACTTTGCAGCTTTCTTGTTCGCGTCCAGCGCGGCCTGAAGATCGGGCGGCACTGTCGCCACGCTCGCGGCTTCGTAGGCCGCGTCCCAGCGCCCGTCGGCCTTCGCGCGCTCGATCTCGGCCAGTCCGGCCGGCTGCATGCGGCCTTCGTCGATGAGCTTCAGCACCTTGGTGCGGTTGATCTGCGACCAGATGCTGCGCTTGGTGCGCGGCGTGAAGCGTTGCAGGAAATACTGCGCGTCATCGCTCTTGCGCTGGCCGTCGATCCAGCCGTAGCACAGCGCTTCCTCGAGTGCGGCGGGGTGGTCGATGGAGGCGATGCCGCTGTCCTTCTTCGCGATGCGAAGCCATACACCGGCGGCGGTCGCGTGGTGGCGCTTGAGCCAGCGTGTCCACGACGCGGCATTGGTGCACTCGATCGGCGTGTCGTGCGGAATGCGCTCTGCCGTCTTCGTGGTCATGGCACCCACCAGTAGCGCAGCGCGTGAAAGTAGATGGGCGCTGCAAAGATCACCGAGTCGAGCCGATCGAGCATGCCGCCATGGCCTTCGATCATCGAACCCCAGTCCTTCACGCCGCGGTCGCGCTTGATGGCCGACATCACCAATCCGCCGAAGAAACCCATCAGGCAGATCGTGAGCGCCATCAGCGCCGCCTGCCACGGGTTGAACGGCGTGGCCCAGTACAGCGCGGCGCCCAGCGCGGTGGCGCTCGCCACGCCGCCGATCAGGCCTTCCCAGGTCTTGGAGGGCGACAGTTCGGGCGCCACCTTGCGCTTGCCGAAGAGCTTGCCCCACACGTACTGCAGCACGTCGCTGCCTTGCACCACGATCACCAGGAACGCGATCAGCAGCAGGTTGCGACCTTCGAAGCCGGGAATCTGCAGCGTGAGCAGCGCCGGCACATGGCTGATGCAGAACACGCACACCATCAGCCCCCACTGGATCTTCGAGGTGCGCTCCAGGAAGCGGCGCGTGTCGCCGCCGACCGCCGCCAGGATGGGCAGCAGCAGGAATGCATAGACCGGGATGTAGATCGCGTAGAGCCCATACCAGTCGATCCAGATCAGGAAATACTGCCCCGGCAGCGCGAGGTAGAAAGCCAGCGCGATCGGCGCATGGTCGCCGCGCCGCGTGTAGGCCAGGCTGATGAACTCGCGCAGAGCATAGAACGAGATCAGATAGAACAGCACGATCACGCCGCCCTTGCCGAAGGCAAAGGCAATGCCGATCACCGCCACCATCACCCACCACGCATTGACGCGCGAGTTGAGGTTGTCGATTACCGAATGAGGCTGGCCGTGCGCCACGCGCCACTTGAGCAGCGCGCCGATGGCCGAGGCCAGTATCAGCACGCCGGCCACGCCGCCGAAAAGTTTGAGCGTGGTCCACGCGAAGGGAGAGAGTTCGATCACGAGGCGCTCCCTCCGTTGCTTTGTTCGTTTTGTTGTTCGATGCGGTCGTATTCGGGGCGCAGGTCGAGCATCGCCGTGCGCGCGCGAGCGATGAAGGTGTTCTTGTCTTCCCCTTCGGCCAGCTTGATCGGCGCGCCGTAGCGCACCGTGCACGCGAGCGGAATAGGCACCAGCGTGCCCTTGGGCAGCACGCGCTTCAGGTTCTCGATCCACACGGGCACCAGCCGCACGTTGGGGCAGGCGCGCGCCAGGTGGAAGAGCCCGCTTTTCAGCGGCAGCAGGATCTCGTCGCCCGTGTTGCGCGTGCCCTCGGGGAACATGATGAGCGAGTCGCCTGCGTCCAGTGCCTCCTTCATCTGCTCGACCGGGTTCTCGCCCTGGCCCGAGCCGTCGCGGCGGATCATCAGCGCATTGAACACGTCGGCGCCGATGAACTGGCGCGTCTTCGAGGCCATCCAGTAGTCCTGCCCCGCCACCGGCCGCGTGAGCGCGCGCAGATCGGGCGGCAGCGTGGCCCACAGCAGCACGAAGTCGCCGTGGCTCGTGTGGTTGGCGAAGTACAGCGTCTGCTCGGCCCTCGGCGTGGTGCCCGACCAGATGGCGCGCACCCCGGTCAGCAGCCCGGCCGCACCGATGATCAGCTTGCCCGCCACGATGGCGAGCCCGCGCCGCAGCACGGTGCTTTCGGGCTTGTCGTTGTTCTTGTTGTTTTCTTCGGTCAAGAGAGGTCCTGTGTCATCAAGGCAAGGAGGAACAAGGCGCTCTGGCAGGCCACGACGATGGCATGGCGCTGCATGAGCTGTCGGGTGCCCTGCACGCGGTCGTCGAGCGGGCGCGTGGTGTTGTGTTGCGACGGCGGTGGCTCGCGCAGTCCGAGCGTGGAGAGCGCTTTGTCGAGCGCTTCGAGCGAAGCGACGGTGTTGCGCGCGAGGCCGTCGAACAGCGCTTCGTCGAAGCGCAGCCGGAACGCGAAGTAGCGCTCCAGCGCGCCGAGGATCACGACCGCGCCGAAGCCCATGGTGGCCGTGGTCGAGAGCGAGCGCAGCGTCAGCGCAAGCACCAGCGCCGAGATGCAGGTGAGCGCGAAGCCCCAGAGGCCCAGCAGCGTGATGGCGCGAAGCAGGCCCGCCAGTGCGGCGCAGGTGGTTCGGTCGTTGTCATCGGTCATGGGGCGGTACCTCCGGCAAAGGTTTGAACGGCTCCAGTGACACCCGCCAGGCACCCCGCAGCACGATCTGCGGCCGTGCGCGGCGCACCGTGTCTTCGGCCTGGGCGACGCCGCCGGCCGGGCCGTAGCGGCCCAGCCAGGCGATCACCGCCGCAGCGCTGCGCGAGAAGCCGAGCGCGCAGCAGACCCACACTGTGGCACCGTCCGCGTTCCGGCGCTGGCCTTCGATGACGGCCGCCGCGCGCTGCAGGCGCACGGTTGGCGGCACCGTCAGGTCGAGCAGCGGCACGCAGTGCGCATGCGGGACGCCCGCGGGCATCTGCAGCTCGGCGCACAGGCTCACCAGCCTGGGCTGCCCGGCGGCCAGCCATTCGGCGTGCGTCGGCCGGCGGCCCAGCCGCAGGCCCGGCACCACTTCGACCGAAGCCGGCAGCTTGCGCGTCCAGAGCCAGGCGTTGATGGCGGCGGCGAGCCGGTAGGGCGCCAGCATCCAGCGCGCGGCCCAACCCATGCGACCGTGGCCGTCCATCTGGAAGCCGCGTGCGCCGAAGCCGATGTAGTTCAACGCCACCAGCGCCAGCGACGCGGCCGGCCATGCGAGCCACAGCGTGACACCGCCGCCGTACAGCGCTGCCGCAAGGAACAGCGCCGCACCCACTGCATAGAAGCCCGCCAGCTTCCAGCGCTGCGAGTCGCGGGTGATGCGCCACGCGCGCGGCATCGACACCACGCGCTCCAGTGGCCACAGCCATACGCAGAACAGGCCCAGCAGCGCACCGGTCGGAATGTCGATGAAGTGGTGCTGCCACGTCGTGAGCACCGACGCGCAGATGGCGAAGGCCCACACATGCAGCACCAGCCGCGCCCAGAGGGGCCGGATGAACTGCCGATACCAATCCCACAGGATCACGGCCAGCGCGATGTGCAGCGAAGGCGCCTGGTTGAACGGCTGATCGAACCCGCGCAGCGCGTTGAACAGAAAGGCCGGCGCCCCGTCGACTGGCGGCTGCCCGAAGCTGAAGTGCAGCGGCCAGAGGATGAAGCAGCTGCAGGCGACGAGCGTGGCCGTGACCAGCCGCAGCGCGTGCCGGTCGAGCGTGTGCCGGCTGCGCGCCAGGAACAGCGACAGCGCATAGAAGACGTTGATCGTCCAGTAAGGAAAGATCGTCCACGGCCAGAACGGCACTTGCCGCTCCCACTCGAAAGCCATCGACGGCACGTTCGCCCGCGTGGTCGCCCACCAGTTGGCGAAACCATAGGTCGCATAGAACAGCGGCCCCAGAAACACCAGCCATGCGGCGGCGCGCTTCCAGGGCCGTTGCGCCAGCCAGGCGGTCATTGCGTGACGCGCACTGCCAGCGACACCGTGAAGATGCCCCACTCGTCGACCCGCTGGTCGATCTTGCGGAAGCCCGCTTCTTCCACCAGCTGGTCCATTTCGTACTGCGTGCGGCGGCGCATCACCCAGGCCTCGCCCTGGCGGTGGCTGGTGAGGGCGCGCGCGATCATCTCGAGCTGCGGGTGCCATGGCTGACCGGTGTAGACGAGGTAGCCGCGGTCTTCCACTGCGTCACCCACGCCCGCGAGCGAGCGGCGCACCATCTCGTTGTCGGGGAACAGCTCGTACAGGCCCGACACCACGGCCAGCGTGGGCCGCGGCAATACGCTCGCGAGGCTCATGCGGTCGAAGGCGTCGGCCTGCACGAACTGCGCGACGTCCTCCAGGCCCTTCTCGGCGATGAGCGCCCGGCCATCGCGCACGTTGATATCGCTGTAGTCGCGCAGCAGGATGGAGCTGGCCTTGACGGGGCTGGCCAGCACCGCGTCGAGCACGTAGCGGCCGTGGCCGGCGGCGATGTCCATCACGCGCACCTCGCGGTGCATGTCGGCCAGGCGCTCCATCGCGATGCGCAGAAGCTCCTCGACGTGGATCTTGCGCTGGCGGATGCCGCGCCAGCCGATGGAGTCCAGGTACGTCTTGTCGATGGAGCGACCGATGGCGGAGCTGCCCTGCGCATGGTTGCGGTACACGTAGTCGAGCGTGCTGCCCGAGTCGAAGCCGGTGGCGTGGCCGAGCTTGATGCCCTCGGACATCGTGCCGCCCAGCTTCAGGCTCGCGCGGGTCATGGCCCAGTAGGCGCCGCGCGGTGACAGGGGCGACAGCGGCTCGGCCAGCGCACGCGACTCGTCGGCCGTGTCGCCGCTCAAGTGCGCCTCGCGGCGGTCCACCGGCACGGCCGGCTCGTCGAAGCGCTGCAGGATGAATTCGCGGATCTGCGCCACGGCCGGCGCCCGGTCTTTCTCGCCCAGGGTGTCGTGGAAGAAGCCGGGCAGCTCGGTCTTGGTCTTCACCGCGCTGCCCAGCCGCTCGAAGAACTGGTGCTGCGGCTTGTGGTGCACCACCCAGTCGGCGCCCGAAATGAGCAGCTGCACAGGCAGCGTGATCGCATTCGCATCGGCCACCACGCGGTCGGCGGCTTCGTACAGGCCCAGCAGGATGTTGACCGCGATGGGCCGCGAGATCAGCGGATCGCTCTCGTAGCTGGCGATGCGTTCGGGGTCGTGCGTGAGGAACTTCGCCTTCACGTAGCTGTTGACGAAGAACAGGCCGCGCAGCTTGTGCATCAGCCCGAGCCCGGCGCGCGCGAACGGCACGTAGAGCTTGACCTTGAAGGCCGGCGAGGCGAGCGTGAGCCCGCGCACCTTGGGCGCGTAGTCGTGCGCCCAGGTGGCGATCAGCACCGCGCCCACGCTCTGCGCGACCACGTGGATGTCCTGCTCGGGCACGCCGTGTGCCGTGCCGATGTGCTGCACGAAGGTCTGCACGTCGCGCACCGAGGTGCCGAAGCTCGGGCTGTAGCCGCGCTGCCCGGGCGAGCGGCCGTGGCCGCGGGCGTCCCAGGCGAAGAAGTCGAAGTCGGGCAGGTTCAGCTCGTCGACCAGGTGCGCCATGCGCGCGCCGTGTTCATGGCCGCGATGGAACAGCACGATGGCGCCGCGCCGCGTGGCGCCGGTGGCTGGCCAGTGGCGGTAGAAAAGCGATTCGCCGTCGTGAGTCTGGAAATGAAGCTCGTTCGGAGCGCGTGGGGTGGTGTCGTTCATTGAATCCCTGTGAAATCTTGTAGGAGCTTGTTCAGTGGCTGCCTGCGGCGTCGGCCTCGGCCAGCGCGCGGCGGATGCGGTTGACGGTGGTCCAGGCCACCAATACCGCCAGCAGCGGCATCAGCCAGGCCGTCCAGCCCGGCAGCGGCAAGCCCAGCGCCACGTAGAGGCCGAGTGCGCCGAACACGAAGGCCCGGTCGCTCTTGCCCAGCGGGCCGTCGTAGCGGCGCGAGGCACCCACCGTGGGGCCCAGCGCGCCGGCGAATTCGCTCAGCCCGGCCAGCACGATCACCGTGCCGACCCAGAAGCCGCTGAAAGGCAGCACCAGCGCGAAGGGCAGGTACAGCGCCGCGTCGGAGACCACGTCGGTCAGTTCGTTGAGAAAGGCGCCCAGCTTGCTCTGCTGGTTGTGCTCGCGCGCCAGCATGCCGTCGATGGCGTTGAAGGCCATGCGAAGGAACATCCAAAGTGGAATGAGCCCGAAGGCCGCCAGCGAGGGCGCCGCGAAGAAGAGCCAGAGCCCGAGCGCGACCGAAACGACGCATGCCGCCATCGTGACCTGGTTGGCGGTGACGCCCATCGCATGCAGGCGGACCACCAGCGGCCGCAGCAGGGCCTGGAAACGCGGCTTCAGTTCGTAGATCGACACGTGCTGGCTTCCCCTCGTTTGTTATGTGCCGAAGCATTCTGCCAGTCTGGCCCAAGGACTAAACTTGCCGACGCAGACCCTTACCCAATGACCATCCAGACAGACGACTTCGCGCCCGCCCCCCAACGCGTGGTGTCCGCAGCTCCCGCATCGCCCAACGAAGAGGCGATCGAGCGGGCCCTGCGCCCCAAGCTGCTCGACGAGTACGTCGGCCAGGCCAAGGTGCGCGAGCAGCTCGAAATCTTCATCGGCGCCGCGCGCAAGCGCAAAGAGGCGCTCGACCACGTGCTGCTGTTCGGCCCCCCGGGCCTGGGCAAGACCACGCTGTCGCACATCATCGCGGCCGAACTGGGCGTCAACCTGCGCCAGACCTCCGGCCCCGTGCTCGAAAAGCCCAAGGACCTGGCGGCGCTGCTGACCAACCTGGAGCCCAACGACGTGCTCTTCATCGACGAGATCCACCGCCTGAGCCCGGTCGTCGAGGAAATCCTGTACCCCGCGCTGGAGGACTACCAGATCGACATCATGATCGGCGAGGGCCCCGCGGCGCGCAGCATCAAGCTCGACCTGCAGCCCTTCACCCTGGTGGGCGCCACCACCCGCGCCGGCATGCTGACCAACCCGCTGCGCGACCGCTTCGGCATCGTCGCGCGGCTGGAGTTCTACACGCCCGAAGAGCTGGCGCTGATCGTGACCCGCAGCGCCCGCCTGCTCAAGGTGGAGACCGACGAAACCGGCGGCTTCGAGATCGCCCGCCGTTCGCGCGGCACGCCCCGCATTGCCAACCGCCTGCTGCGCCGCGTGCGCGACTACGCCGAGGTCAAGGGCAATGGCCGCATCACCGAAGAAATCGCGCACAAGGCGCTGGCCATGCTCGACGTCGACCCGCAGGGCTTCGACCTGATGGACCGCAAGCTGCTCGAAGCCGTCATCCACCGTTTCGACGGCGGCCCGGTGGGCCTCGACAACGTGGCGGCCAGCATCGGCGAGGAGCGCGACACCATCGAGGACGTGATCGAGCCCTATCTCATCCAGCAGGGCTACCTGCAGCGCACGCCGCGCGGGCGCATTGCCACGCTGGCGGCGTACCGGCACCTGGGCGTGACTCCGCCTTCGAGCCGTTCCGACGGACAAGACCTCTTTGGAGCCTGAAGACACATGCACACTCATGACCTGAGTGCCTGGCAGCACGACCACCATTTCGGCGCCGACACCGCCTCCGCCGAGCGCAGCACGCGCCTCGTGATGTGGATCACCGCCGCGATGATGGTCGTCGAGATCGGCGCCGGCTGGTGGTTCAACTCGATGGCGCTGCTGGCCGACGGCTGGCACATGAGCTCGCACGCGCTGGCCATCGGCCTGAGCGCCTTTGCCTATGCGGCCGCGCGACGCTACGCGCGCGACCCGCGCTTTGCCTTCGGCACCTGGAAGATCGAAGTGCTCGGCGGTTTTGCCAGCGCGCTGGTGTTGCTGGGCATCGCGGCGCTGATGGTGGTGGGCTCGCTCGAGCGGCTGTGGTCACCTTCGGCCATTCACTACCCCGAAGCCATCTCGGTCGCGGTGCTGGGGCTGGTGGTCAACCTGGTCTGTGCGCGGTTGCTGGGCGGGGCGCATCACCATCATCACGGGCATGACGATCACCACGCGCATGGCGACCATGGCCACGACCTGAACCTGCGCTCCGCCTACATGCACGTCGTCGCCGATGCCGCCACCTCGGTGCTGGCCATTGCGGCGCTGCTGGGCGGCTGGTTCTACGGCTGGGCCTGGCTCGATCCGGCGATGGGCATCGTCGGCGCGGTGCTGGTGGCGGTCTGGGCCAAGGGGCTGCTGAAGGAAACCGGCAAGGTGCTGCTCGACCGCGAGATGGACCACCCGGTGACGCAAGAGATCCGCGAAGGCGTCGAGACGACGCTGGCCGATTCGGAAACTTGCGTGGCCGATCTGCACGTGTGGCGCGTGGGGCGCGATGCGTACGCCTGTGCGCTCACGGTGGTGACGCATTCGATGACGCTGACGGCCGATCAGGTGCGGGCGTGCTTCTCGATGCACGAGGAAATTCGCCACTCCACGGTGGAAATCCAGCGCTGCGTCGACTAGCTTCTTGTTCTTCCCGCAGGCCGCGTGTGCCGCACGATCAGAATCTGCGCCGCGTAGTAGGTCGCCAGCACCCACAGCGACGCCAGCGGCAGCGGTGACACGAAGCGGTTCGTTGCCAGCAGCGAGTCGCTCAGCATGAAGAAGCAGGCGCCCACCGCAACCCATAGCGAGGCAGGGTCCGCGCTTCGTAGCACGGCGGCCCGCCCGATGGCCTGTGCCGCCATGCAGGCGATCACGATCACATAGACGCCGACCGGCACCCGCAGGGCGACGGGCAGCCCACCTTGCCAGAGAAACGCGTACATCCCCGCGCCAATCAGCAGCGTCGCCGCGAGCACGCCGCGGCGCGGAAACAGGCCGACCCCGATGCGGAACAGCGCGATGTAGGCCAGGTGCGCCAGCAGGAAGCACACGAGCCCGGGCACGAACAGCTTGGCCGATCCCATCAGCAGCACGTCGCCGGCCAGCGATGCCACCAGGCCCGTCAGCAGCAGCCCGTCGAAGGTCGTTACGGCACCGGCCGCCATCGCCCGCCGCGCGGCGAAGAAGATCGCGATCGACAGGGCCAGCGGCTTGAAGACGAGGTGCAGCCAGCCGATGCCCAGCGCCGCGCTCGCCGTGGCCAGGGCCGCTGCCTCGATCAGCAGCACCTCGGTCATCGACAACCGCCCCTGCAGCACGCCGCCGATGGCCCACAGGCTCGCCGTCAGCGCGGCCAGCCAGACGGCGGCCTGCGGCAGCGGCATGGTGTCGGAGAACCACAGGAAGAATATGGCCCCCGCCAGCATCAGCATGAACTGCACGCCCGCGAACCACTGCACGGCCCGGCTCACCACCGGTTCGTAGCGCGTCACCGTTGAAATGTCGAAGGCGGGCTTTGGAAATCGCGCTGCCACGTCGGCCGGCCGCCAGCCCGGCGGCTTGAACCACACGCGCAGCTTGTCGGCCCAGCTGCGCGCATGCCATGAATCCTTCGCCAGCGCCCAGTACACCTCGGCGTTGGCCCACAGCGGGTCCCAGCTGCGCAGCTCGCCGCGCGTGCCGTAGACGCAGCGTTCGTCTTCCTCGCGGAAGCTGCCGAACATCCGGTCCCACACGATCAGGATGCCGCCGTAGTTGCGGTCGAGGTACTTGTCGTTCACCGCGTGGTGCACGCGGTGGTTCGAGGGCGAGCAGAACCAGCGGTCGAACCAGCCCAGCTTGCCCACCTGCTCGGTGTGCACCCAGAACTGGTAGAGCAGGTCGACCAGAGCCACCACGCCGAACACCAGCGGCGGCACGCCCGCCACCGCCATCGGCAGATAGAACACCCAGCCCAGCAGTGCGCCGCTCGATGTCTGCCGCAACGCGGTCGACAGGTTGTAGTGCTGGCTCTGGTGATGCACCACGTGCGCCGCCCACAGGATGGCCGACTCGTGGCCCATTCGGTGCAGCCAGTAGTAGCAGAAGTCGTAGAACACCAGCGCCAGCAGCCAGCCGTACCACGTCGTCCAGAAGTCGCGCGCTGCCTCTTGCGGAAACAGCGCCACTACCGAATACGCGGCCGTGTAGATGCCGATGCGCAGCAGCCCCGTGAGCACTGCGCTGATCTGGCTCAGCATGCCCAGGCCGATGCTGTTCACCGCGTCGGCGAGGCGGTAGGTGTCATGCCCCGTGCCGCGTCGCGCGCGCACGCGGCCGACTGCGAATTCGATCGCGATCAGCAGGAAGAAAACGGGAGTTGCGAGAACGATGATCTGGCCAGGACGCATCGCGCGATTGTGGCGTTGCCGTCGGGCCACAAGTCACCGGGATGTCACGGAGGCGCCATCGTATGGTCACGTGGCGGTGGGAGCCTACCCGTCCATGCAACGCGACGACGCCTTCCTTCGTGCATGGCACGACACCGCGACCCGGGCCCTCGACCCCGAGGACGATGATCGCGTACGTCCACCCCTGCAATTCCGCACCCTCTGGATCTCCGACCTGCACCTGGGCACGCCCGGCTGCCAGGCTCGTGCGCTGCTCGACTTCCTGAAGCACACCGAGTGCGAGACCCTGTTCCTGGTCGGCGACATCATCGACGGCTGGCAGCTCAAGCGCCACTGGTACTGGCCGCAGGCGCACAACGACGTGATCCAGAAGCTGCTGCGCAAGGCGCGCAAGGGCACGCGCGTGATCTTCATTCCGGGCAACCACGACGAGTTCGCCCGCAAGTACCTGCATCACAACTTCGGCGGCATCGACGTGGCCGAAGAATGGATCCACGAGACGGCCGACGGCCGCAAGCTCTGGATCATCCACGGCGACCTGTTCGACGGCGTCATCCAGTGCGCCAAGTGGCTCGCCTACGTGGGCGATTCGCTCTACGAGTTCACGCTCAAGCTCAACCGCCATCTGAACTCGCTGCGTGCGCGCATGGGGCTGCCGTACTGGTCGCTGTCGAAGTACCTCAAGGGCAAGGTCAAGCGCGCGGTGAGCTACGTGGGCGACTTCGAAGTGGCCGTGGCCCGCGAAGCCCGCAAGCGCGGCGCACAGGGCGTGGTCTGCGGGCACATCCACCATGCCGAGATGCGTGACATCGACGGCATCCTCTATTGCAACGATGGCGACTGGGTCGAGAGCCTGACGGCACTGGCCGAGCATGCCGACGGCACGCTGGAAATCATCGACTGGGCGCAGCACATGCCCGTGCCGACGAAGGCGACGCCGCAGCGCGAAGCCGTCGCGGCCTGAGCCCGTCCGGGCAGGCCGGTCAGCCCTTGCGGCCGGGGTCGTTCGTCGTATGGCCGAGTTGCTCGCGCCAGGCGTCGTAATGCCGAAGCATGCTCTTGCTCATTTCGTCCATCCATAGCCACCAGGCCAGTGCGAAATTCTCGGGGCCATCGGGCTCCGGTGACGTCTGGAAAAGGCTGGCGGGCGGTTCCGGCAGTTCGTAATCGCACAGCCGCTCGACGCTGCTGTGCGGGAAGCCGGGAATGACAGTGCTCACTGCTGTGCTCCTTCGAGGGCGGCGCGTTCTCGGGCGCCCGGAACAACTCCCGCACGCATTGGAGCAGGAACCGGGACGCCGACGTATCGGATTATCCCGAATGAAAACAAAAGACTACGGAAGACGGTGGCTTTCGAGGCGCCATGCCGCGCGTGGCCGCGTTCGTCCGATCCGACGATGCCGCCGGGCCTCCGGGGGCCTCACACTCGGCCGGTGTTATTCCGACAGCAGGAGACGACAAACACCATGGCCTGGGCATTCACGGCGGCGGAGACCGCATTCCGCGACGAGGTTCGAGGCTTCCTGGCGCGTGAGCTGACGCCCGAACTGCGTGCCGCGGGCCGGCGCTGCTCCGGCATCTTCACCGACTACGAATACGGCAACCGCTGGCACCGTGTGCTGGCAAAGCGCGGCTGGAGCGTGCCGAGCTGGCCGGTCGAGCACGGCGGCACCGGCTGGACGCCGATGCAGCACTATCTCTTCGCGGCCGAGCTTGCCGCCGCCGATGCGCCACCGCGCGCACCCATGGGGCCGGGCATGGTCGCGCCGGTGATCATCGCCTTTGGCACCGAGGCGCAGAAGCGCGCGTGGCTGCCCGGCATCCGATCGGGCGAGGACTACTGGTGCCAGGGCTACTCGGAGCCGCAGTCGGGCTCCGACCTGGCCTCGCTTCAGTGCAAGGCGGTACGCGACGGCGACCACTACGTCATCAACGGCACCAAGATCTGGACCACCCACGCGCAGTACGCCAACCGCATGTTCTGCCTTGTGCGCACCACCTCGGGCGGCAAACCGCAGCAGGGCATCAGCTTCCTGTGCTTCGACATTCCGGCGCCGGGCATCACCGTCCGGCCGATCATCAGCATCTCGGGCGACCACGAGCTCAACCAGGTGTTCTTCGACGACGTGCGCGTGCCGGCCGACGGGCTCATCGGCGAAGAGAACCAGGGCTGGACCATCGCCAAGTACCTGCTGCAGCACGAGCGCGGCGGCGCATGGGCGCCGATGCTGCGCGCGCGCCTGCGCCGGCTAACTACCGCGGCAGATGCAGCCTTTTCAGCTTCAGGCGGCGACGCACACGAAGCCGACGACATGGCCCTGCGCCTGGCCGAAGCCGAGTGCGCCATCGACGCCCTCGAGGCCACCGAGCTGCAATCGCTGCGCGCGCAGGCCCGCGGCGAGCAGCCGGGCATCCGCCCGTCGATGGGCAAGGTGCTGGGCTCCGAGCTGCGCCAGCGGCTGACCGAGCTCGGCGTGGAAATCGCCGCCCACTACGCCGCCGTCGACCTGCCGCTGGACGACGGCCTGCAAGGCGAGCCGCCGATTCCCGAAGACGCCGTGTTCTCGATGTCGGCCTACCTCAACGACCGTGCGGCTTCCATCTACGCGGGCTCCAACGAGGTGCAACGCAACATCGTCGCGGCCCACTTGCTGGCGAACTGAGGTCCTTCCATGAGCACCCTCACCGAGCAGGACGAAACCCTCGCGATGCTGCGCGACAGCCTCGCGCGCTACCTCGACGACAACCACGGCTTCGAGCAGCGCCTGTACGCGCTGCGCAAGGCCGACGATGCGCCTCCGCCGTTCTGGCAGGGCCTGGCCAGCGAGCTCGACCTGCTGGGCGCGGCGCTGCCCGAGTCGCAGGGCGGCCTCGGCGGCGGCATGGCCGCCCACCTCGCGATGATGGAAACGCTGGGCGGCGCACTCGCTGCCGAGCCGTACCTGTCGACGATGGTGATCGGCGCGGGCCTGCTGCAGCGCCACCCCGGCGCGCAGGCCGATGCGCTGCTGAAACGCATCGTCGCCGGGCAGGCCGTGCTCGCCTTCGCGCACGGCGAGCCGCAGAGCCGGCACGACCGCGCCGATGTGCAGACCGAACTCGCGCGCGACGGCGGCGGCTTTCGCCTGAACGGCCGCAAGGCCGTGGTGCACGCCGCGCCATGGGCCAGCCACTTCATCGTGAGCGCGCGCAGCGGCGCCGGTCTCTCGCTGCTCGTCGTGCCCAAGGAAACAGCCGGCGTGCGCCTGCGCGCCTACCCAACCCGCGACGGCGGCCGCGCCGCCGACATCGTCTTCGACGACGTGCGCCTGCCCGCTGAAGCGCTGCTCGGAGCCGAGGGCAGCGCGTTGCCGCAGATCGAGCGGGCGCTCGACGAAGCCACGCTCGCGGTCTGCGCCGAGTCCATCGGCGTCATGCGCCGCCTGATGAGCGACACGCTCGACTACGTACGCCAGCGCAAGCAGTTCGGCGTGCCGATCTCCAGCTTCCAGGTGCTGCAGCACCGCCTGGCCGACATGCACATGGCGCTGGAGCAGGCCGCCGCGCTCACTGCGAGCGTCGGCGAGCACGTCGACACAGCCGACCACAACGAGCGCGCCCGTGCCGTGTCTTCCACCAAGGTCGCAGCCGCCAAGGCCTGCAAAGCCGTGGGGCAGGGCGCGGTGCAGCTGCACGGCGGCATGGGCATGACGGAGGAACTGGCGGTCGGCCACTACGTGCGCCGCGCCACGCTCATCGAAGGCCAGTTCGGCCCGCCCGCGTGGCATTTGCGCCGCGTGGCGAAGCTGCGCCCGGCCGCAACGTAGACATCGGGGGCCCGCATTCGTCGCTTTGGACGATGCAGCCCCGCCGCCCCCGAGCCAAGATGCCTCCACACACAGGAGACAGACCATGGCAGGTCCATTGCAAGGCCTTCGGGTGATCGAGATGGCGGGCATCGGCCCCGGGCCCTTCTGCGCGATGCTGTTCGCCGACATGGGCGCGGAGGTGGTCCGCATCGAGCGCCCCGGCACGCGCACCGCGCCGCACGACATCCTCGCGCGCGGGCGCAGCACGCTGCAGGTCGACCTGCGCGCGGAAGGCGCGGCGCAATCCGTGCTCGACGCCATCGCCAAGGCCGACGTGCTCATCGAGGGCTTTCGCCCCGGCGTGATGGAGCGCCTGGGCCTCGGCCCCGCCGAATGCCATGCGCGCAACCCGCGGCTGGTCTATGGCCGCATGACAGGCTGGGGCCAGCACGGCCCGCTGGCGCATGCCGCAGGCCATGACATCAACTACATCGCGATCAGCGGCGCGCTGCACGCCATCGGCCGCGCGGGCGAGCCGCCGGTGCCGCCGCTCAACTACGTGGGCGACTTCGGTGGCGGCGCGATGCTGCTGGCCTTCGGCATCCTCGCCGCACTGCACGAGGCGAAGAATTCCGGTCAGGGCCAGGTGGTCGATGCCGCCATGACCGATGGCGCGGCACTGCTGTCGGCCATGATGTACGGATTCAAGTCGGCTGGCCAGTGGAGCAACCAGCGCGGCGAGAACATGCTCGACGGCGGCGCGCACTTCTACGATACCTACGCGTGTGCCGACGGCAAGTACGTGGCCGTCGGCGCCATCGAGCCGCAGTTCTATGCGCTCATGCGCGAGCGCTGCGGCATCGCCGACGACCCCGCCTTCGACGCACAGATGGACGCCGACCGCTGGCCGCTGCTCAAGCTGCGCATGGCCGACGTGTTCCGCACCCGCACGCGCGACGAGTGGTGCGTGCTGCTCGAAGGCAGCGACGCCTGCTTCGCGCCCGTGCTCGACTGGGACGAGGCCCCGGAGCATCCGCACAACGTGGCGCGCGGCACCTTCGCCAACGTGGGCGGCGTGGTGCAGCCCGCGCCCGCGCCGCGCTTCAGCCGCACCGCGCCCGTGGTGCCCCCGGCCACGGCGCGCGACGACGGCCTCACCATGCTGCGCCGCTGGGGCGTGGCGGCGGATGCCATCGCACCCCTGTGCGGCGCCTGAAGGAGCCCCGCATGTTCCTCACCCAACCCCTGCTCAAAGGCCGCCGCGAAAACGCCAAAGCCACCGCCGTGGTCTGCGGCAACACGCGCCTGGACTTCGGCGCCTTCACCGACCGCGTCGCGCGCCTGGGCGCCGTGCTGAAGCAGCTCGGCATGGCGCGTGGCGACCGCGTCGGCATGATGAGCCTCAACTCGCACCGCTTCGTCGAATACTTCTTCGGCGCCTGGTGGGGCGGCGGCGTCATCAACCCGGTCAACATCCGCTGGAATCCGAAGGAGGTCGCGTACTCGCTCGACGACTGCGACACCCGCATCCTGCTGGTCGACGACCTCTTCGCGCCCATGGTGCCCGCGCTGCGCCAGCTGTCGAAGTCGCTGCGCACCGTGGTGTATTGCGGCGACGGTGCCGTGCCCGAGGGCATGGCCGGCTACGAGGCGCTGCTGGCGCAAGCGCAGCCCATCGACGACGCACCGCACAGCGGCGACGAGCTCGCGGCCATCATGTACACGGGCGGCACTACTGGCCAGCCCAAGGGCGTGATGCTCACGCACGGCAGCCTGTGCATCAATGCGCTGGGCACGGTGGCGGCATTGCCGCGCGACACGCACGACGCGGCCGCCATCGTCGCGGCGCCCATGTTCCACGTGGCCGGCTGCGGCGTGGCGTTGCAGAGCCTGCTGCGGCAGATGCCGGTGCACGTGGTGCCGATGTTCGACGAGCTGGCCGTGCTGCAGACCCTGCAGTCGGCGCGCATCACAGAGATGTTCCTGGTGCCGACCATGATCAAGCGCGTGATCGAGCATCCGCGCTTCGCCGAATTCGACCTGTCCAGCCTGCGCCTGCTGTCGTACGGCGCGGCGCCCATCGACGCGGCACTGCTCGACCAGACCATGCGCGCCTTTCCGGGCACCGCGTTCGCGCAGGTGTACGGCATGACCGAGCTGTCGCCCGTCGTCACCGCGCTGCCGCCGCACTGCCACCTGCCCGGGCCCGACCGCGAGCGCCTGCTGCGCTCGGCGGGCACGCCGATCTCCATTGCCGAAGTGCGCATCGTCGACGGCGAAGACAACGAGCTGCCCCACGGCCAGGTCGGCGAGATCGTCGCGCGCGGCCCCATGGTCATGAAGGGCTACTGGAACAAGCCCGAGCAGACCGAGGCCGCGCTGCGCGGCGGCTGGATGCACACCGGCGACGGCGGCTACATGGACGAGCAGGGCTTCGTGTACGTGGTCGACCGCATGAAGGACATGATCGTGAGCGGCGGCGAGAACGTGTATTCGGCCGAGGTCGAGAACGCCATCGCACAGATGCCGCAAGTGCTGATGTCCGCCGTGATCGGCGTGCCCGACGACAAGTGGGGCGAGCGCGTGCATGCGGTGATCGTGCGGCGCGAAGGCATGGCGCTGGAGGCAGAGGCGGTCATCGCCCACTGCCGTGAGCAGATCGCCGGCTACAAGTGCCCGCGCAGCGTGGAGTTCCGCGACGCGCTGCCGCTCTCGGCGGCCGGCAAGCTGCAGAAGTTCCAGCTGCGCGAACCCTTCTGGGCCGGCAGGGAGCGCCGCGTCGGCTGAGCGCCCGAAGACTGCAAGACAACAAACCAAGGAAGACAACATGTCCATCGATTTCCGCCGCTCCTGGAGCGACGAAGACCTGGAGCTGTACCGCGACAACGTGGTGCGCTTCGTCGAGACCGAAGTGCTCCCGCACGACGAGGAAGCCCGCAAGCGCGGCCACGTGGGGCACGAGGTGTGGCGCAAGGCCGGCGCCCTGGGCCTGCTGTGCGCCGACATTCCCGAGGAATACGGCGGCGCCGGTGGCGACTTCCGCCATGAGGCCGTGGTCTACGAGGAGATGTCGCGCCGCGCGCTCACCGGCATGGCAACTTCGGTGCACGCTATCGTGGCGCATTACTTCCTCAACCACGGCACCGAGGCGCAGAAGCTCCACTACCTGCCGCGCATGGCGCGCGGCGAGCTGGTGGGCGCCATCGCCATGACCGAACCCGGCACGGGCTCCGACCTGCAGGGCGTGCGCACCCGCGCCGAGAAAACGAAGGATGGGAAGGACGGCGGCTACCTCATCAACGGCTCCAAGACCTTCATCACCAACGGCTTTCTCGCCGGCGTGGTGCTGGTGTTGGCCAAGACCGATCCGACGCAAGGCGCCAAGGGCACGTCGATCCTCATCGTCGAGACCGAGGGCTGCAAGGGCTTTCGAGTGGGCCGCGTGCTCGACAAGATCGGCATGAAGGCGCAGGACACCTCCGAGCTTTTCTTCGACGACGTGCGCGTGTCCGCCGATGCTCTGCTGGGCGGCGTGGAAGGGCAGGGCTTTTTCCAGCTCATGAGCGACCTGCCTTACGAGCGCACCATCATCGGCCTGAGCGCGCTGGCCACCATGGAAGGCGCCTACCAGGCCACGCTCGACTACGTGCGCGACCGCAAGGCCTTCGGCAAGCCGATCGCAGAGTTCCAGAACACCAGGTTCAAGCTGGCCGAGATCGCCACGCAGATCAAGGTGGGCCGCGCCTTCATCGACCGCTGCGTGGAAGACCTCGTGGCCGGCAAGCTCGACACCGCCACCGCCTCGATGGCCAAGCTCTGGGGCTCGGAGGCGCAGGGCCGCGTGATCGACGAGTGCCTGCAGTTGTTCGGCGGCTACGGCTTCATGAACGAGTACATGGTGGCGCGCATGTACGCCGACGCCCGGGTGCAGCGCATCTACGGCGGCACCAACGAGATCATGAAGGAAGTGATCGCCAGGGCGCTTTGAGCCGCAGCGTGTTCAGTCAGGACAGCCGCCGGATCTCCGCCCGTGCAATCTCGCGGTGGGGGTACGACGGCGAGAGGCCGATGAACTGCGTGTATTTCTCGCGCGCCGCATCGGTGTGGCCCGCGTCTTCCAGCTCCAGCGCCTCCAGCGTGAACTGGGTGAAGAGCCGGTTGGCATCGTTCTCGCGCGCCGACGCGGCCAGCGACTTGGGCTGCAGTTCGGGTTGCGCGGCGTAGATCTGCCGCTGCACTTCGATCACTTCGATCAGCGCGCGGCCGATGCGCTGGATGTTCTCGTCCACGGGGTCGAGGCCGGTGGCCCGTACATCCGCAGCGGCCTGGTCCAGCAGATGCGAGGCCACGCGCAGCAACTGGTGGAGCTGTTTGTGCGTCGTCATGGGTGGGCCGCTCCGCGCACGCAGCAGCTTTCGGGCTTCGCCGCTTCGGCGAAGCCGGTTTCGTGCAGGGCCCTCATCCGTTGTTCCGCTTGGCGCTGGATGCCGCCGCCCGTGTGCGCGGCTTGCGCTGCGAGGCTGGCTGGGCCGCGGCTTCTTCCTCGGCACGCAGCTTCTCGGCGAGCTGGCTTGTCCGCTCGGCGATGGCCAGGCTCTTGGCCATTTCGGCGCCGTGCACCTTCACCGAGAACGCCTTGCTCACGCTGCCCTTGCCCGTGGTGTAGGTAATGGCCAGCCAGTAGCCGGGATGGCTGGGGTTGGGCGTCTTGAAGTGGACGCCGCTCACGCCGCTGGTGTTGTTGCGCCGGGTGATTTCCGATTTGGAGCGCTTGGCCGTGCGCGGCCCGGGCGGATGGGCCGACAGCCCCATGCGGATCGCCTCTTCGGCCGGATGAATGCGCGCCAGCCCCGTCATGCGCTTGAGCTGCTGCGCGCGCTCCTGGATCGCCAGCGCCTGCGCGTCGTCGCCCAGGTCCGCGACGGAGAAGTCGGTGCGAAGAATCTCGTCGGGCGCGATGTAGGTCTTGGCCATCCACGCCCGCACCCGGCCGCCCGGCGCGAGATGGTGGAACACGCCCGTCACGCCGGTGCTGTTGTTGGTGCGGGGTTTTTCGGCCCGCTCGCGGCGTGCCTGCGGTGGCACGCTGCGCACGATGAAGTCGCGCCAGTCCTGCGCGTGGAGCAGGGCCTGTTCCGCGCCGCCGTAGCTGGCCTTGCCGAACAGCCTGTGATGGCGAACGCCATTGCGAACTATGGAAACCTCGAAACCCCAGGACCTGGAGTAGATGCCGTACATGGCTGCCGGGTTGGGGATACCTTTGGGCATTCTCGACGTGATGCTGCTGCTTTTGCACTCAGTTTTGCTGAGTCTGATGGGCTCCCCGATTCGCTCGTCGCTCATCGGCGCGCGCATTTCGCAGCTATTTTGGCCCAAGCGCCATGACGATTCCGCGGAAGCGGTCATGCCCGGGACAACGCGGGGCACAGCGCCGGGGATGAGGCGTGCGTTTTCGCCGGCCCTTTCACTGCTGCGGCCTCGCCTCGGCGGTGGCCAGGCCGTGCTGCCGAGCGCCTTGCTGGGCGCCCTGCCGGAAGGGAATGGTGAGCGGGTCGTTGGCGGGGGCGGTGTTCGACATCAGCTTCTGCTCGAGCTGGCGCTCGCGCTCCTCGATGGCCAGCAGCTTGGCCTTCTCTGGCCCGTGCTCCTTGATGGAGAAGGCCTTGCTCACGCTGCCCTTGCCCGCGGTGTAGGTGATGGCGAGCCAGTAGCCCGGGTGGCCCGGGTTGGGCGCCTTGAAATGCACGCCGCTCACGCCGCTGGAATTGGTGCTGCGCCTGATCTCGGACTTCGAGCGCTTGGGCGCCAGCAGTTCGGAGTGGGTGGTCGGCGGGCTCTTGCGGATCGTTTCCTCGGCCGGATGCAGCTTCGCCAGCCCGGCCATGCGCTCCAGCTGCCGCTCACGCTCCTCGATGGCCAGCGCCTGCGCGGCCTCGCCCACCAAGTTCACGGGAAAGTCGGTGCGCAGGATCTCGTCCTGCCCGATATAGGTCTTGGCGACCCAGGCGCGCACCCTGCCGCCCGAGGCGACCTGGCAGAACACGCCCGACACGCCGGTGGTGTTGTTGATCCGCAGCTTCTCGGCCCGGGTGCGCCGCGGCACCGGCGGCACGCTGCGCACCACGCCGTCGCGCCAGTTCTGTGCCTGCAGCAGCGCCTGCTCCTCGCCGCCGTAGCTGGCGCGGCCGAACTGCTTGTAGTAGCGCGTGCCATTGCGCACGATCGACACCTCGAAGCCCCAGGCACGAGGGTAGATGCCATACATGGCGGCGGGGTTGGGAATACCTTTGGGCATGGTGGCTTCGGCTTGCGTCGCTCTCTGTTGCTTGCGGTACCGCAGCGTTCGGAAGGCGCGGTTCCTGAGAGGGATGCTAGGGATTGCGAGGCGGCCGGGGTATCACCGGAATCCGTAGTAATCGTGACTGCCGAAGTCACTGTTGAAGCACTAAGTTCTACATTGAGGCCGGACAGGCTGCTACCTGATCACCCCGAGCCTGCGCGCAATGGCCACAGCCTGCGTCCGGCTCTTCGCGTCCAGCTTCATGTTGATGTTGCGCAGGTGCGTGCGCACCGTGCTGTCCGACACGAACAGCTTCTCCGCCATTGCGTTGTTCGAATAGCCCTCGGCCAGCAACTGCAGCACGCGGATTTCCTTGCGCGTCAGCGGCTCCTTCATGGCGTTGTCGCCGGTCGGCACTTCCGCTTCGCCTGTTGCCGCTGGTCCCACGGCGTGCAGCAGCCGCTGCAGATGGTCCGCCAGGATCGGGTCGTTGGTGCTGCCGCTGCGCGCGCCCTCATGCTGCGCCGCCGCATACCGATGCACCAGCATTCCCACGGCCGGCCCCTCGTCGAGGATCAGCCGCATGAATCCTTCCTGGCTTGCCGTCTGCAGCACTTCGCCGAATTCGTCGACGGCGGCGGCCACGTCGCCCACGCGCTGCAGTGCCAGCGCTCGCAGCACCTTGAGCTTGAGCACGCGCCGGTTGCGGGCCGAGGCCAGCGCGGCATGCAGCTCTGCGTCGAGCACGCCCAGCGCCGCACGCGCATCGCCGAAGGTGATCTCCCAGCGTGCCTTGGCCAGCGCGAGGTAGTCGAGGTCGTGCGCCGGCAGGCGTTGCCGCTGCTCGCGCTCCCACAGCGCGGGGTCGTCCGCGCGCAGCAGTTCGTCGTGCGATGCGGGCCCGTTGCCCTGCAGCAGCAGCATGCGCGAGC
The DNA here is from genome assembly GCF_057814215.1 of Variovorax sp. F042. Classification (NCBI taxonomy): domain Bacteria; kingdom Pseudomonadati; phylum Pseudomonadota; class Betaproteobacteria; order Burkholderiales; family Comamonadaceae; genus Variovorax; species Variovorax sp. F042. The sequence goes on along the minus strand of NZ_JBVASX010000005.1, from coordinate 216,017 downwards.
GCTCCAGCTTGGCGCCCGCCACCACGCGCGGCAACTGCCGGTGGTGGCCCAGGTATTCGAGCTCGGTCAAGGCCTGGAAGGCCGCGTCGATGTCGCCCGCATGGAAGGCGAGGCGCGAGCGCATCACATGGCTCAGGATCATGTGGTCGGGCAGGCCCACGTCGCGCGCCAGCGGCAGGTACACGTTCAGCAGGTGCTCGGCCTGCACGAGCTGGTTGGTCTCGTACACGGCCCCTGCGTACAGCACGCCGGCCCATGCATTGCCGTGGCTGTGGTTGTAGGACACCGCATGCGTCGAATCGACCGCCATGCGCAGCCGCGCGGTGGCCTGCCGCAGGCGGCCTTCGTGCAGGTCGAACAGGCCGGCCAGCGACTCGGTATACATGCGGTTGAAGGTGCTGTTGCCCTGCTCGCGCCGCGCCACGTCCAGCAGGCGCCGCGCCTCCTGCTGGTCGCCGCGCACGGCCAGGATGTGGGACATGGCGTTGAGCAGCACGCTGTCGGCAAAGGCCAGGCCGGTCGGCAGGCGCGCCAGGCTCGGCCGGCCGGCTTCGTAGGCCTCGTCGTGCCGGTCCTGCATGGCCAGCAGCAGGGGCACCAGCGTGTGGGCGCTGGCGCGCACTTCGGCAATGGGGCTGTCGAGGCAACCCGACTGCTCCAGCTGCCGCATCGCGTCCCACGGGCCGTGCGTGAAGCAGGTGGCCCACAGCGAGATGGGCTGCAGGAACGGGTGTTCGCGCAGCTGATGCTCGGGTATGGCCGAGAACCAGCGCGCCAGCATGCGCATGCGGCCCTGTTCGAGGAACTGCGCCGCGTAGCTGTCGAGCAGGGTCAGCGCATACGGGTGGTCGCCGCCTTCGATGGCATGGTCGATGGCGGGCACGGGGCGGTCATGCGCTTCGTACCAGCCCGCCGCCGCGAGGTGCAGGCGCTCCAGTTCGCCGGGCTGCTCGCGCGCCAGCTGCGCGCGCAGGAAGTCGGCAAACAGGCTGTGATAGCGCCATGCATCGCCATCGCCGCTCACGGGCGTGACGAACAGGTTCGACGCGGCCAGCCGTTCGAGAATGGCTGCGCAGTCCACGCGCGGGCACAGCGCCTGGCACACCGACGCGTCCAGCTGCCGCAGGATGCTGGTGCGCAGCAGGAAGTCGCGTATCTCCTGCGGCTGGTGCGCGAGCACGTCTTCGGCCAGGTAGTCGGCCACGGCGCGGTCTGAGCCTGAAAAGCGTTCGACGAAACCGCTCGTGGTGCCATGCCGCTCCAGCGCCATCGACGCGAGCCAGATCGCGGCCACCCAGCCTTCGGTCTTGCGATACAGCTGCGACAGCATGTCGGCCGGCAACGCCTGGGTTGCCTGCGCCTGGCGCAAGCTGAAGAAGGCGCTGGTTTCTTCGAGGCTGAAGCGCAGGCGGTCGGTGTCGATCTCCATCAGCTGGCCGCGCGCGCGCAGCCGCCCCAGGCCCAGGTCGGGCAGGCTGCGCGAGCCGATCACGATCTGCCCGCGTCGCGGCAGGTGCTCGATGATCTCGCGCACCAGCCCCAGCACGGCCGGCTCCTGCACTCTTTCGAAGTCGTCGAGAAACAGCGTGAAGGGCGAGTCGTGGGCGGCCAGCGCAGCCACGGCATCGAAGGGCGCATTGGCGAGCGGCTCTTCCACACCCAGGCGCTGCACGGCCTCGGCCAGGCATGCGAGAAAGCGCGAGACGTCGTTGTCGGCGCGGTCCAGCGTGAGCCACGCGGTGGCAATGCCCTGCGCCTCCATGCGCTCGCGGATCTGCGCCATGGCCGTCGTCTTGCCGAAACCGGCCGGCGCCCGCACGAGCACCAGCTTCACGGCTGCCGAGGCGATCTCCTCGCTGATAGCGGTGCGCAGCACCTGCGTGGCGACGAAGGCCGGGGGGTTGAGCTTGGTTTCGAGAATCCGGGGTGTGGGGGACTGCATGCGGTGCTGCTGAAATCCCGTCGTTTCCGACGATGTGTGCGGCTGATTCTGCTTCCTAAACTGGCTGTGGACAAACCCGTCAAGACACCTCAAGGACACCAGCAGATGCAACTCGATTCCAGCATTGCAGCCGTCGTCACCGGCGGCGCCTCGGGGCTCGGCGCCGCCACCGCGCGCCGCCTCGCCAGCCACGGCGTGAAGGTCGCGCTGTTCGATCTCAACGCCGGGCAGGGCGAAGCCTTGGCCAAAGAGCTGGGCGGCGTCTTCTGCAAGGTCGACGTCACATCCGAAGAGCAGGTCGATGCGGCGTTCGCCAGGGCACGCGCGGCGCACGGGCAGGAGCGCGTGCTCGTCAACTGCGCCGGCACCGGCAACGCGGTGAAGACCGCGAGCCGCGACAAGGCCACGGGCGAGATCAAGCACTTTCCGCTCGCGAATTTCGACCGCATCATCCAGATCAACCTGGTCGGCACCTTCCGCTGCATTGCCAAGTCGGCGGCCGGCATGCTCACGCTCGACATGCTGCAGGACGGCGAGCGCGGCGCCATCGTCAACACCGCCTCGGTGGCCGCGCAGGACGGCCAGATGGGCCAGGCCGCCTACACCGCGTCGAAGGCCGGTATCGTCGGCATGACGCTGCCGATCGCGCGCGACCTCATGAGCGAGGGCATCCGCGTGAACACCATCCTGCCGGGCATCTTCGACACGCCGCTGCTGCAGGGCGCGCCCGACAACGTGAAGGCCGCGCTGGCGGCGTCGGTGCCGTTTCCGAAGCGGCTGGGCAACCCGGCGGAGTACGCGACGCTGGCGGAGCTGATGATCACCAACGGGTATTTCAACGGCGAAAGCGTGAGGCTCGACGGCGCTATCCGCATGGCGCCGCGCTGAGCGGTTCGACCCTCCGCACGCTCGCGCACGGACATACCTCTTATGGGGGATGTGCAGGCGCGCACCTTCCGATTGAATTCGCAGCCAGAGGCAGCATGGCCGGGCGATGCATCGGCCGTACCAGGTGCCACTGGAGGGGAATTCGATGAGCGTTATCGACGAAGAGGTGGCCAAGCGACGCGACGCGCTGGGCGATCCCGCTTTGACAGGTTCGACCCGGAAGTGGGGGCTTGCGCTTTCGGGTGGTGGCATCCGCAGCGCAACTTTCTGCCTCGGCGTCTTCAGCGCGCTCGCGCGGCGAGGGGCGCTGCTGCGCTTCGACCTGATGTCCTCGGTGTCGGGCGGCGGCTATGCAGCCTCCATGCTCGGGCGGCTCTTCAGCAGGGCGCGCAATCGCGCGGATCTCGATCGCATCCAGGACGAAGTCGGCAAGGCCGGATCGAGCTGGTTCATCTGGTGGCTGCGCGCCAACGGTCGCTACCTGATTCCGCGCGGGCCGCTCGACCGCACCTTCGCGGTGGCGCTGTACCTGCGCAACCTGCTCGGCGTGCACGTGGAACTGGGCCTGGTGTCCGTGCTGGCGGGGCTCGCGCTTGCAGCGCTGAATCTGGTGGCCTGGTGGGGCATGGCGGAAGTGGGGTACCTGCCCGGCATCGCGGGCTACTTCCAGTGGCTGGCCGAGTGGCTGCCGTCGTGGACCCCGGTGGTCTGGCTGGCGCTGCCGGTGGTCGGAGTGTTCGTGCTGGTCCATGCGTCGGCTTATTGGGCCGTGCCGTGGGTGGCGGCCACGCGCCAGCAAGGCGGCGTCTGGAGGATCTGCCTGGCCGTGCTGGTCGCGAGTGCCCTGCTGCTCGGGCTGGGCCTGACATTCGGAGATGTCCGCAGCGAGACCGGCGACGATCTCAGGAACTTTCTCTGGAGCGGTTTCGGCGTGCTGATCGCCGTCTGGTTCTTTGCCGTGCGCCTGGCGGACGGCGTGTTGACGGAGTCCGAAGACCGCGGCACGCACCAGCCGCAGTCCGACAAGGCGCGCAACCTCCTGACGAACAAGCTCGCCTTCAGTTTTCGCGTGCTGATCGTCGTGCTGGCGATCGGTCTGGCCGATCGGCTCGCATGGCATGTGGCGTTCCAGCAGATCGGGCTGGCGAGTGCGGGCATTTATCTCGCGATGGCAGCGGCAGTGTTGCGTGCGGTGCTGCCGCTGGCGTCGAACCTGGTGCCGGGGCGGTCGACGTCGAAGGCCCTCATGGCCATTGCGCATCTGCTGGGCTATTTGCTGGCCTTCCTGCTGTTCGCGTGGTGGGTGTCGCTGGTGTACAAGGCCGTGCTGGGCGGGCTGTTCGTGCCGCGCCAGGACCTGGCTTTTTCCGATGCATGGCGCATCTGGGGGCTGCTGCTGGTGCCGGTCGTGAGCTATCTCTGGTGCACGGGCAAGACGCCGGCGTTCCTGAACCTCTCGTCGCTGCATGCCTTCTACCGGGCACGGCTGATCCGCAGCTATCTGGGTGCGGCCAACGCGCAGCGTTTCGGCCAGCCTTCGGCGCAGGGCGCGTACGGGGTTCTGGGGGCGTTGGACTCCGTGCCGGCCGTGTTCCCGCCAAACCTGGACACCGCTTCGGTCAACACGATCGTTGCGGACGATGACGCCGATCTTGCGCACTACAAGCCGCAGGCCCCTGGAGGACCGGTCCACCTGCTCAACGTGTGCCTCAACCAGACCAAGGACCCGAGGGGGCAGCTCTTCAACCAGGACCGCCGTGGCCTGTCGTTGACCGTGGCGTCAGGCGGCTTCATGCGGGTGGGGCAGGAAGAGTGGAAAGAGTTGAAAGGCAGCGACACGCCGATGACGCTCGGCAGCTGGATGGCGGTGTCGGGTGCCGCCGTGGCACCGGGCCTGGGCAAGCTCACGCGTGGCGGAGTGGCTGCGCTGCTCGTGTTCGCGGGCGTGCGGCTGGGCTACTGGTGGCGCCAGCCGGAGAAAGACAGGAAGCATTGGTCGGATTTCCTGACCAAGTCGTGGGGCCTGATGCGCGAGACGCTGGCGATCTTCGAGGGCAAGGAAGGCCGCGACTGGTTCATGACCGATGGCGGGCATTTCGAGAACACCGGCGCCTACGCGTTGCTCTCGGAACGCGCGGAAGTCATCGTCGTGGTGGATTGCGGAGCCGACCCCGACTACACCTTCGGCGATGTCGAAAACCTGGTGCGCAAGGCACGCATCGACTTGCAGGCCGACATCGAGTTCCTGCGGCCCCGGCGGGCATTGCCGGGCGAGGTTCCGCGCGGGCTGGCGTCGGAGCCCCCGGGCTTCTACGGTGCGCTGCACGCATTCGGCTCGCTGCAGGAGCTGGCCTCGAACGCGAGCAATGCCTGCCTGGCGGTGGCCCGGATCAATTACTCCGACAGGGACGGGGTTGTGGAGGTGGGGCCGAAGCTGAAGCGGGAGCGCGGAATCCTGCTGATCGTCAAGCCGAACATGTGCAAGGGCCTGCCCATCGATCTTCAGAACTTCAAGCGGGCAGCGCCAACCTTTCCCCAGGAAACGACCGCCGACCAGTTCTTCTCGGAAGCGCAATGGGAGAGCTACTTCCGGCTCGGGCAGGTCCTGGCGCAGGACCTGAGCCCGGCATTCATCGAGGCTCTGCGCGCGGACTGCGTCAAGAACGAGCCGGCGCATTTCGTGCCGGACGACTGCTCGGTGGCTCTGTCGGGCGCTGCGCTGAACGGCGACGAGAAAGCGGCGCGCGGGCGCATCATCGGCAGCGTGGGCGCAACGGCGGTGGGTGCGTCGATCGGGCTGGGCGCGGCGGCGACGCTGGGGGTGTCCGCCTGGCAGGCGATCGACAGTGTGAAGGTGGGGAGCGCCAGCCGCGTGGACAGGGAGCGCAAGGCGCTCGATGAACTGAGCGATCTCTGGAGCAAGCTGCCTGCGGCTCTTCCTGCGAATGCGAGGCCGACGCAGGTCGCTCCCCAGCTCGAGGCGCTGGCCAGCGAACTTCTCAAGACTGCGGATACGCTGTGCCCGGCTGGCGAGGTGGACTGGTTCAAGCGCTCCGAGCTGGCCAGGCGCATCTATGCCGACACCCTCAGCGAGTGCCGCAAGGTGGTGCCCTATGTCTTTTCTCGCGCTTGCAAGGGGCTTGTGGAGGCAGAGCATCCGGAGGCGCAGAGCAGGCTTGCCGTCTGCCTCAAGCAGGAGCCGGGCAAGACCTCCAAGGAGCCGCTGCCGCGCTATTGGGGCTATGACTATTCGGCCGTGGCGCCGCTCGATGGCATGCACCTTTGCAGTCCATTCCGCGCCGAATTGCTTAAAGCCCGCAATCGGTATCTGGCTGATTACGGAGAGGCCGACGATCAAAGCGCTTCGCTGTCCGGGAAGGATGCAGGAGCGCCGGAGTCGAACGACCTTGGCGCGCGACGCGCATGCCCCAAGGTAGAGGCGACGCCAGCCGGGGCCCCGCCGCCGGCAGTTTCTCCTGCCGCGATTCCACCAGCACCAGCTGCGTCGTCGCCCGCATCTGCCGCATCGTCGCCTTCTGTTGCACCACCAGCGCCAGTCGCTCCCGCTGCGACGCCTCGCAGCGAGGCCGCGAGGAGCGAGTCCTGCAAGGGCGAGAGGGTCTACATCCAGATTTACGACGGCAGCCAGAGAGACAGCGTACGTACCTATCGTGAGCGTTGGCAGCAAATAGGTGCCAGCGTGCCGCCGATCGAAGACGTCACGGAGTCGGCGCGCAAGAACAACCTCCCGCCGCCGAGGCAGGTGAGCCAGCCCACGGTGCGCTATCACGACAAGGCGTCGATCGGTTGTGCCTACGCGCTGCTTCGCGAGGTGGGCTATCCCAATTGGCTCGTGGAGCAGCTGTCCCCCCGACTCAAGCCGAGCAATCGCACCGTCGAGGTCTGGATTCCGACCTCGGCGTCACTTCCCGCCAAGTAGGGGACGGAAAGCGGGAGTCCAAAATCGTCCGTTCCGACGACGCTGCGCCGCGGCACGGGGCCAACAATTCTCCAAACCCCAGATCCCATTGGAGAACTCCCCATGCCCGAAGCCTTCATCGTCGCCGCCGCACGTACCGCCGGAGGCCGTCGCAACGGCCGCCTTGCCGGCTGGCACCCGGCCGATCTCGCCGCGCAGGTGCTCAACGCTCTGGTGGAGCGCACCGATGCCGACCCGGCACTGGTCGAGGACGTCATCATGGGCTGCGTCGACCAGGCCGGCGAGCAGTCTTCCAACATCGCGCGCAACGCGGTGCTGGCGTCGAAGCTGCCTGAATCCGTGCCGGCTACTTCGGTCGACCGCCAGTGCGGCTCGTCGCAGCAGGCGCTGCATTTCGCGGCGCAGGCCGTGATGTCGGGCAGCATGGACATCGTGATCGCCGCCGGCGTGGAAAGCATGACGCGCGTGCCGATGGGCATGCCCAGCACGCTGCCGCTGAAGAATGGCCTGGGCTTCTACGTGAGCCCGCTCATGGCCAGGCGCTACCCCGACATCCAGTTCAGCCAGTTCACCGGCGCCGAGATGATCGCCAGGAACTACGGCATCGAGAAAGACGAGCTCGACCGCTACGCATTCGAAAGCCACAAGCGCGCCATTGCCGCCACCCAGGCCGGCCTTTTCGAGCGCGAGATCGTGCCGATTGCGGTGCGCATGGCCGACGGCACCGAGCCCGGCGAACTGCACACCACCGACGAGGGCATCCGCTACGACGCCACGCTGGAGAGCATCGCGGCCGTCAAGCTCATTGCCGAAGGTGGGCGCTGCACCGCCGCCACCGCCAGCCAGATCTGCGACGGCGCGAGCGGCCTGATGGTGGTGAACGAGCGCGGCCTGAAGACGCTGGGCGTGAAGCCGCTTGCGCGCATCCACCACATGAGCGTGATGGGGCACGACCCGGTGATCATGCTGGAGGCACCGCTGCCCGCTACGCAGCGTGCACTGAAGAAGGCGGGCATGAAGATCGAGGACATCGACCTGTACGAAGTCAACGAGGCCTTCGCACCGGTGCCGCTGGCCTGGCTGCAGGCGCTGGGCGCCGACCCGGCCCGGCTGAACGTGAACGGCGGCGCGATCGCGCTGGGCCATCCGCTGGGCGCCTCGGGCACCAAGCTGATGACCACGCTGGTCCACGCGCTCGGCCAGCGCGGCAAGCGCTACGGCCTGCAGACCATGTGCGAGGGCGGCGGCATGGCCAACGTGACCATCGTCGAGCGGCTCTGAGCGCAGCGCGCCCGCGCTGCGGGGCGCCCGGATCGGCGATGCCAACATAATCGGGCCCCATGGGCGCCCTGCCAGCCATCCTCGATCCTCGCTCCGTCATCATTCTTGCGGGGCTCATGGGCGTTGTGATGGCGCTGGTGGTGTTCTTCATGCGGCGCAGCTACCCGGCCACCATCCAGGGGCTGGACGAGTGGTCCCAGGCGCCGCTGATGGCGTTCGTGAGCACCATGCTGTTTGCGGCGCGCGGCTTCTTTCCGGACTTCCTCACGATCGTCGTCGCCAACTTCGTGCTGTACCAGGCCTGCATCCTGTACTACGCGGGCAGCCAGAAATTCCTGCTCGGGCGCCGCGACACCCGGGGCTGGACGGTGCTCAACGGCTGCCTGGCGCTGGCCATGTTCTGGTTCAGCAGCGTGAAGCCCGACTTCGAGACCCGCCTGCTGCTCATTACCCTGGCAGTGTCGGCGCTGTTCTTCTTCCACGCCCAGCTGTACATGCGCCACGAGGGCCGGGTGTTCGGCAAGCGGCTGATGATCGGGCTGCTGCTGGCGCAGGCGCTGGTGGCCGGCCTGCGCTTCTTGTCGGTGGTGGCGGGGCTGGCTGGCAGCAGCCTGATGGACGGCACTTGGATCCAGTCGCTCTACATCAGCATGTACTCGTTCACCGTGCTGCTGCTGTCCATCGCCGTCATCCTCATGGCCACCGACCGGGTGCACACCGAGTTCGAATACCTGGCCACGCGCGACCCGCTCACCGGCGCGCTCAACCGGCGCGCGGTGCTGGATGCATGCGGCACCGTGTTCGCCTCGGGCCGCCGGCGCATGGCGCTGCTGATGGTGGACCTGGACCACTTCAAGGACATCAACGACCGCTTCGGCCACCAGATGGGCGACGCGGTGCTGCGCGAGGCCGTCGGCCGCATGCAGCGCGCCATCGGCGACAAGGGCCTGCTCGGGCGCTACGGCGGCGAAGAATTCGTGGTGCTGCTGCCCGACGTGGGCAAGGCCGAGGCGATGGAGATCGCCGCGCGCCTCAAGCAGAACATCGACGAACCGTTCCCGGCCGATTCGCCGATGGCCGCTGTCGGCTCGATGGCGGTGAGCATCGGCGTGGCGGCCAGCGAGAGCGGCACGGGCAGCATTGGCGTCGACGACGTGCTGGCGCTGGCTGATGCTGCGCTGTATCGCGCGAAGGCGATGGGGCGGGATCAGGTGATTGCGGCTGCCTGAGGGTTGTTGTCAGCGCCGCACCGCACCGCTCGCCAGCACGATCCCGGGCACCACCAGCGCCAGGGCCAGCAGCACCGCACCGGTGATCGGTTCGTTCATCCAGGCCGCCGCGCCCAGCGTGGTCAGCACCGGCACCAGCGCCGCCGACAGCGATGCGCGCGGCGCGCCGAGCCGTGCGACGGCCACCATATAGACCACCAGCCCAAGCACTCCTGCACCCACACCTTGCGTCGTGGCCTGCAGCGCGACATCGGGCCATGGCGCGCTGAGCAGCCGCCGCGGTGCGCCGGCGATCGATATCACAGGCAACAGCATCAGCGCCGACCACCCGTTCACGAACGCCGCGCCTTGCCACGGCGTGAGCCCGCAGTGCGCGAACGCGAGCGAATGCACGGCCCACAGCATGGCCGCCGCAAGAAAGAGCAGATCGCCGCGCCAGTCGAGCGAGCCGCCGCGAAAGCTCCCCGCAGCGAACAGTGCCATGCCGATGGCAATGCAGGCCAGCCCGACAAGCCTGAGGCCCTCGACCTTCTGCCTCTTGTGAAGCCATGCGCCGATGGCGGTGAAGAGCGGCAGGCTGCCCGCCATGAAGATGCCCATGTGGCTCGCAGGCGCCCATTGCGCGCCGGCCAGCACCAGCAGTCCGAAGGGCAGGCCGCCGCCGATGACGAGCAGCGCGAGCACCAGCGGCGAGGTCTTCGGCGCGATGCGCTTGCTGCCGAACCACAGCGGCCAGAGCAGCAGCGCCGGAATGCCGTAGCGCATCAGCGCCAGCTCCATCGGCCCGAGCGTGGTGGTCACGCCGTGGCGCGAGACGAGTTGCCAGGCGCTGCCGATGAAGGCTGCGGCCAGCGCGGCGAGCAGGCCTGCAGAAAGGTTGCGATCCATCATCGCGGCGAGTCTCGCGACCGCGCCGCGCGACGGCTATCAAATTCGTGCGCTGCCGGCCAGCACGCGACGGGCTTCGCCCAGCGTCACGCTCACCTCGCGGCGGAACACCGCGCCCAGGTGGCTCTGGCTGCAATAGCCGAGGTCGTGCGCGATGCCCGCGAGGTTGCTGTCGCCATCGACGAGCCGCTCCATGGCTGCTGCGAGCCGCAGGTGCTGGCGGTACTGATGCAGGCTCAGGCCAGTCTGCTGCCGGAAGCTGCGTGCCAGATGGAATGGCGAGCGCGAGACCGCGTCGGCGACTTCGTGCATAGGGAGCTTCACCTCCCGGTCGGCGGTTTCCGCGAGCAGCCGTTTCGCGCGCATGACCGCGCCCGTCAGCGGCAACTGCCGGCGCGACGTGCCGAGTTCATCGACCAGTGAAGCGATGGCATCCGCACCTGCATCGCCTGCACGCAGTTGTCGCTGTGCCGCGTGAACTCGGTACAGCGACCGTGGTGAAAGCAGGCAGAACACCGGCGCCGCATCTGCGCAAGACGGCCGGTGTCGGCTCACGACCATGCTGTGTCGGGCCGCGTGTGCCACCGGCCGCAACTGATAGACCATGGCGTCGCAGAACTGCATGGCGGTGAGCCCGTCGACCAGCCAGGTGCCGTCGCCTGTGCGCACATCGAGCACCGTGCGGCCCACCGGGAAGATGATGCGCCGCGATTCCAGCGTGTAGGGGCTGCTCCAGTCAGGCCCCTGGTGCGCGTGGGAGCGCACGTGCTCGACCGTGAACTCGTGTCCGGTGTAGAGAAGGGTGCGTTCCTGTGGCATGACTGGATGGCCGTCGACTACTTTTCGCCCCAGCGCCAGCGCGGCGGCTCGCCCTTGATCCAGCAGACGGCGACAAGCGCGATGGTCAGGACCATGAGGGCCGCGAAGAACAGCAGGGGTTCCCGTTCGGGGCGGATGGACAACACAGCCGTCACCACCAGCAGGCCGTACACGGCCATCACCGCCCAGCCTTGCCAGCAGTTGGGCAGGCCCCAGCCCCAGCCGTAGCGCTTGGCGGGAAACCAGTAGGGCTGCTTTTGCATCACGTCTCCTTGTCGATTTGCCGGATTCTGTCCGCTCTGCCTGAAGGGATGCTGAGCCCCGGCCTCACGCAAATGGGTAAGGCCCTTGCATCTTCCCGATGTGGCTCACATGGCTCACCATGCCGTGCGCTTCGTTCCACAGGTGCAGCATGCAGCCGGGCCGGCCCATGAAGGAGGCCGGAGCCGCATCGGCGGCCAGCTGCAGCGCGATCTCGGTCGTGCTGCTCGGGCATGAACACACGACCGTGCCTGCCCAGCGCCGCAGCATGGTGCGGTGCACGTGGCCGCACAGCACCAGCTCGATGTTGGAGGCGCTGCGCACGATGGCTTCGAGCGGCGCCGTGTCCATGTAGCGGTACGTATCCATGTAGGGAATGCCGCTCATGAAGGGCGGGTGATGCAACATCAGCAGTGTTGGCTTGATGCGATCGGTTTCGAGCGTGCGCTGCAGCCACGCCAATCCTTGCGCATCGATGCCGCCATGGTGAAGCCCGGGAATGCACGAGTCCAGCGCCACGATGCGCACCGCATGGTCGTCGATGCAGTAGTGCAGCGCGCCTTCGGCCGGCAGGTACGCGTGGTCCGCGAAGGCTGCACGAAAGTTCTCGCGGTGATCGTGGTTGCCGGGAATCACGAGGTACGGAAACGTCAGCTTCGCGAGCAGGTGCCGCACCTGTGCGTATTCCTCTGGCTTGCCTTCGTCGACGAGGTCGCCGGTCAGCAGCACCAGGTCGGGCTTGCGGTCGAGCCCGTGCAGGTGGTCGATGGCTTCCTCGAACATGCGGTTCGAGTCGGCCACGCCCTGGTAGAGCTGGCCTGCGGGGCGGATGTGGGGGTCGGAGATCTGTGCGATGAGCATGCCGCATCATCAAGCACGATCCGTTCCCTCCGGTGGATTCAGATGCCGACGAACTCGGCCACGTCGGTCAGCGGTGCGCGCTCGGTCACCAGCGCATCGAGCGGGCGGCTGCGGTCCGCATAGCCGATGGACATGCCAGTGAACAGCATGCGCTCGGGTGGCAGCGCGATGAACTGGCCGATGGTCTGCGGGTAGATCGCCCAGCACTCCTGCGGGCAGCTGTCGAGCCCTTCTCCGCGCAGCAGCAGCATCACGTTCTGCAGCATCATCCCCAGGTCGGACCACTGTGGCGGGCCCATGCGGCGGTCGACGCTGCAGAACAGCGCCAGCGGCGCGCCGAAGAACTGGTAGTTGCGCGCAAACCATTCGCGGCGCGCGGCCTTGTCTTCGCGCGGAATGCCCAGGCGCGCATACATTGCCTCGCCCACGGCGAAGCGGCGGTCGCGATACGGCGCTGCAAGCTCGCGCGGGTAGATGTCGTACTCGCTGCCTTCGCCGGTGGGCGCCTCCTGCACGCGCGTGCGCATGATCGCCTTGAGCTCGGCGAGTTTTTCTCCGCCCACCACATGCAGATGCCATGGCTGCAGGTTGCCGCCCGAAGGCGCGCGCAGCGCCTGCTCGACGACGCGGCGGATGACGTCGCCGGGCACCGGCGTGTCGAGAAAGTCGCGCACCGAGCGGCGGGTGGCGATGGCGTCCTGAACGTTCATGCAAAAGTCCTCTTGAAAGGCCATGCTAGGGGCAACCCTCGAACGACCTCAATCGTCCGTTCCGACGATGCGGCGCTGAGTGGCGGCTGCCTAGCATCGCCCCAGCGTACAGGAGACAAAACATGTTCGGATTGATGCAAGACCACCCGCTGCTGATCTCGTCGCTCATCGATCACGCAGCCACCTTCCACCCGCATGCCGAAGTCGTGGGTCGCACGGTGGAGGGGCCGGTGCATCGCACCAACTACGCGGAGATACAGCGCCGCGCCAAGCAGGTGGCCAACGCGCTGACGACGCTGGGCATCGAACCCGGCGACCGCGTGGGCACGCTCGCGTGGAACACTTATCGCCACCTGGCGCTGTACTTCGGCGTGTCGGGTTCTGGCGCGGTGCTGCACACGGTGAACCCGCGGCTCTTTCCGGAGCAGGTCGACTACATCGTCAACCACGCCGAAGACAAGGTGCTGTTCTTCGATGCCAACTTCGCTCCGCTGGTCGAGAAGCTCGCGCCCGGCCTGAAGTCGGTGCGCGCCTTCATCGCGATGACCGACCGCGCCCACATGCCCGCCATCGACGTGCCCAACCTGCTGTGCTACGACGAGCTCATCGGCGCGCAGAGCGAGAGCTACTCCTGGCCCGAGTTCGACGAGCGCACTGCCTCGTCGCTTTGCTACACCTCGGGCACCACCGGCAACCCGAAGGGCGTGCTGTATTCGCACCGCTCGACCGTGCTGCACTCGCTGATGGAATGTGCCCCCGACACCTTCGGCGTCAACTCGCAGATGACGCTGCTGCTCGCGGTGCCCATGTTCCACGCCAACGCATGGGGCATGCCGTATGCAGCCGCGATGACCGGCATGAAGCTCGTCATGCCCGGCCCGCACATGGACGGCCAGAGCCTGTACGAGCTGATGCGCGACGAGAAGGTCGGCTTCTCGCAGGCCGTGCCCACCATCTGGCTCATGCTGTTCCAGTACTTCGACGCGCACCCCGAAATCGACACGCGCGCCATTGGCCTGAAGCGCATCGGCGTGGGGGGCGCGGCCACGCCGCGCAGCATGATCGAACGCTTCGAGCGCGACTTCGGCGCCGACTTCGTGCAGGGCTGGGGTATGACCGAGACCAGCCCCATCGGCGTGATCGGCAACCTGCTGCCCAAGCATTTGTCGATGCCGAAGGAAGAACAGATGCGCGTGAAGATGCGCCAGGGCCGCGGCGTGTGGGGCGTGGAGCTGAAGATCGTCGGCGAGGACGGCCAGCGCCTGCCGCACGACGGCAAGGCCTTCGGCCATCTGCACGTGCGCGGCCCATGGATTGCGAGCGGCTACTTCAAGAGCGAGGGCGGCCCGGTGCTCGACGCCGAAGGTTTCTTTCCGACCGGCGACGTCGCCAACATCGACGAAGACGGCTACGTGCAACTGGTCGATCGCGCGAAGGACGTCATCAAGTCGGGTGGCGAATGGATTTCTTCCATCGACCTGGAGAACGCCGCGAGCATGCACCCGGCCGTGGCCGAAGCGGCGGTGATCGGCATCGCGCATCCGAAGTGGCAGGAGCGTCCGCTGCTCATCGTGGTGAAGCGTGCTGGCGCCGAAGTCACTCGCGAGGAACTGCTCACTTTCCTCGCGCAGCGCGTCGTGAAGTGGTGGCTACCGGAAGACGTGGTCTTCGTCGACACGCTGCCGCATACAGCCACCGGCAAGCTGCTGAAGACCAAGCTGCGCGAGCAGTTCAAAGGTTACGTTGCGACGACATCTGTTTGACGGTTTGATGACTTGTTAGATTTTTCTGTGGACAACTCTGTGAGTTGTGGGTGGAGGCGCAGAGGCGAAGCGAGGATTGGCGTGGCTTCCCATCACGTTGCCTGTTGAATAGGCAGCCCTTCGATGGGGGAGGCCGAAAGGCATAGGGTGGGCGCGTATGTATACAAACAGGAGGGGCAGTCGGCATCGACTCCCTCCGCAAACTGGACACCGCGAAACTAGCTGGTGCCCCGCGCCAGCTGAGCCCGCCCGAACGGCGTGATACGCCGGATCACCGCCAGCTCCTGCGGCTCGCGGCTCTCCTTCCACGCCAGCACCGGGCTGATCGCGGCATCGACGAACCCGGCCTGCTTCAGCGCCTCGATGCAGTTGATCTCCTGCGCGTCGTCCACGCGAAGCGGGAATGTCGAACGTTCGATCATGCGCAGGTAGTGCAGCGGTTCGATGCCCGTGCGTGCCGGCTTCGGTGGTGCGTCGGTGTTGCTGGCGTTGCGACCGCGCAGGTTGTCGATCTCGGCGTGCCCCTCGTCGGTGATGCAGACCACCAGCGCCGCCTGCGCCAGCCTGTAGCTGCCCCCGGTGTCGAAAGCAGGGTCGATGGCGGCCTCGATCAGGCCGGTTGCTTTCAGGACGGAAACGCGTCGCACGTCCTGCGCGTCCGTCACGTGCATTGGCAGGCGAGCATGCTCCAAATGAAGAAGGTAACTGAGCGGCACCGAAGATCCCCTGTCTACGTATCCCTCGGCCCTCATGCCGCGTCATGCCGTCCAGCCAAAGCAGGGACGGCAAGAACGCCCCCGACTTCCTGGACAACTCATGCGCCCCGGACCAATCCAGCCCGCGAGGGTGTTGGTCGAGAAGGGTGTGAATTGTGAATATTTGTCAACAATTCTTGTAGGACGGCCGGTCGAGCGCCATCACCGAAACAGGGTATTTCCTCTGGCCGGGTTCTGGGGTTTCAGGATCGGCTGCGTTGGCGCGGCCGACCCTCGACGCGTTCGCTCCTCAGTGCTTGTGGCTACCGTGCCCCGCGGGTTGCGCAGAGGCATTGAGCGCCCGCACCGGTGCCTTCACCTCGACCGATTCGCGCTTGCCGTCCTTGCCTTCGAACACCAGCGTGAGCGGCACGGTGTCGCCTTCCTTCACCTGCTGCTTGAGGTCGAGCAGCATCACGTGATAGCCGCCGGGCTTGAGCTCGACGGTCTTGCCGGCGGGCAGGTCGAGCGCAGGGATCTGGCGCATGCGCATCACGTTGTCCTGCATGGCCATTTCGTGCACCTCAACGATGGGCGTGACGGGCGAGCTGGCCGAGACCAGTTTGGTGTCTTTCGCAGCGCTGAGCTGCATGAACGCGCCGGTGGTCTTCTGCTGCGGCACGGTGGCGCGCACCCACGCGTCCTTGATGGTGACCTGGGCGTGCGCGTGTGCGGCGAGCAATGTGGCGATGGCGATGAGGAGGGTGTGTGCGATGGGGTTTTTCATGGATGAAATCTCCTGAGGTTGAAGCGATGGAAGTCAGGCGGATGCGGTCTGAAAAATCTGGCGGAGGTCTTGCGCGCATTCTTCCGCGCTCTGTTCGTGGCGCAGCACAAGGCGGATCTTTCCCTTCGGGTCGAACACGTAGCTGAAGGCCGAGTGGTCCATGGTGTACGAGGAGCCCGTGGGCACTTTCTTGTAGAACACCTTGAAGTCTTTCGCGGTCTCGCTGGTTCGCTGCATGTCGCCATAGAGGCCTATGAAGCTGGGGTCGAAGGCCTGCGTGTAGGCCTTGAGCACGACAGGCAGATCGCGCTCGGGGTCGACGGTGACGAAGATCACCTGAAGGCGCTCGCCGTCTGCACCGAGTAGTCGCTTTATCTCTGCCGCGCGCACGAGTGCTGTGGGGCACACGTCGGGGCACTGGGTGAAGCCGAAGAACATCATCACTGCCTTGCCCTTGAAGTCGGCCAGTGTGCGTTCATGGCCGTCCGCGTCGGTCAAACGGAAATCCTGCGCGTATCTGGCGCCGGTGATGTCGACGCCGTTGAAGCTGGCGGGCAGCACCTTGTCGCAGGCCGCGAGGGTCGTGAGGGTCGTGAGCGCGGCGAGGCTGCCGGCGGAAAGCAGCAGGAATCGCCTTGTTGGATGGGGGGTGTGGATCATGGAAAAGCTCTCTTCGGCACGGGTGCGTGTGCCGACGAATTCATTGCAGGAACGCACGCGACGAGCGAGCCTCGACCGAGGCGGCCGCATCGCGCGCGCAAGAACTGAAGAAGCGTCAGGAGAGCGAAGGAGGCCCGCGCGCCGGCAAGGGTGCAGCGGTGACCGCGGCGATGTGCGCGGACGGAATCGGCTGGACTGCGCGAGCCAGCGGCATGAGCGCGGGCAGCTCGACGGTGGGCGTTGTCACGGGCGGGGCGCCGTTGAGCACGCACAGCGGGCAGTCCATGTGGCCCGCACCCAGCTCTTGCGCGCCGTCGTCGGTGTGCACGATGGCCTTCACCGAACCGGCGTTCGAGCAGACCAATTCCACGGTCTGCGGATGCACGACCGGAGAAGCGATGGCCACGCCAAGCGACAGCGCGAACCACAGCAGCACCCAGCGGATCAGGCCCACGCCCGGATGCCGCAAGCCCGCGCGGGCGGCGGGTGGGTTCGGTGTGGCGAGGGAAGGCGCGAGCATCGGCGCGGATTATCGGTCAGCATGCCCGGCAAAGAAAAAAGCCTTGTAAGTCGTTGACTCACAAGGCTTTTTCGTTTTGTTGGTGGCTCTTCACGGACTCGAACCGCGGACCTGTGGATTATGATTCCATCGCTCTAACCGACTGAGCTAAAGAGCCGTCAGTGCTGATTTGCACCGAGCCCAAAATTATAGCCCAGGCTGAGGGCCCAGTTCAACCACCCGCGGGCAACTTGCCCAATTCTTCGGAAACCAGCCGCACGATCAGCTTGTCCAGCGTCTGCACCGAGTAGTTGCCGACGTCATGCACGGTCTGCGTTCCCGGGCCGCTCGCCGGGTTCGTCGCTTCCTTGTAGGTCAGGAACACGAAGCGCCCGCCGGTGTATTGCGCGATCTGGCGCTGGATGTATTCGCCCTGCTTGTCGAGCCCCGATGCGCCCACGCTCAACACCTTGATACCCTTGCCCAGCGCGGCGACCATGTCGTCGTCGTACTGCGGACCGCCGTAGTCGAGGTGCGGCGGCGCATCGGCCAGCAGCACCACGAGGCGCGTGGTGCCGTTGCCGCGCCAGCTCATCTTGTGGATGGTTTCGTTCAGGGCCTCGTTCATCGCCTCGGGGTAGTCGCCGCCGCCTGCAGCACGCAGCGCATCGAGCACGCCCTGGAAGGCGTTGAGGTCGTTGGTGAAGTCGTGGCGGCGCACGAGAAATTCGTCAGAGCGGTCGCGATACGCCACCAGGCCGAAACAGGTGTCGGGGCGGCTCGGCAGTTTGGCGACCTGGTCGGCGATGGTGCGCAGCGTGGTCTTGAGCTTCGCGATCTCGTCGTCCATCGAGCCGGTGGCGTCGATCAGGAAGACCAGGTCGAGCCTGGCGCGCGCGGGGGCAGCGCCGGGCTTGCCGTCGAGCACGACGTCGACGGCGTTCTTCTGGCCGCGCTGCAGGAAGGCGGTGCTCTGGCGGCCGTTCCTGCGCACGGTCACTTCGTACACCGGGCTCTGCGCCTTGTCGAATGCGTTCGGATGCAGCCAGGCGCGCCCGCCCGCATCGGTGCGGGCCCACATGGCGGCGCCGTTCGCGGCCTGCACCGCCACTTCGGCATCGGGCACGACCGCGCCGCGGGCGTCGCGCACCTGGAGGAGGTAGCGCGCGCTGATGTCGCGCTCACGGTGGACGACCTGCGTGCGACCGCGGAAGGCCAGGTATTCGCTGAAGTCGGCGTTGTCGTCGACCATGCCGGCGGTGACGGGTTCGTTGGCGGGGCGCGGGGCTTGGGCCGGTGGCTGAAGGCCGCCGCTTATGCGCGGCGCTGCGGGCGCGGCCGGCGCAGCAGCTTCAGCGATGGCGCTGGCAAGGGGCTCGGCGGCGGGTGCCGGCATTGATTTCGCGGCCGAGACCGACGGCGAGCCGGGCCGGCGCAGGCTGTAGTCCTTCATCGCGTCGGTGTCCGCAAGCTCGCGCCGGTCGCGTGCGACGCGCGCGATGCCCGGTGTCTCGTAGGTCTGGACTGGCCTCGCGCAGTGCGTGGCCGACGGCGCCTCGAAGTTCGGCACCGTCTGCGCCACCTGCAGGCGGCTGTCGGGTGCGGGCGTGGGCCAGCGCGTGGCGCCGGCAACGGCAGGGGGCTCGGTGGCGCCGCAGGCGGCCAGGAGCAGTTGGGCACACAGCAGTACGACGAGCGGGCGGCGAAACCTGGGAACGAAAGCTTGGGTCATGAAAGCACTCCGGGTGGTTGAGTGCAGGCTGATACGGCCGACCACCGCCAGCGGGGTTGAGCCTCGTCGACTTTTTTTGCCGCCCCGAACCCCGGCGCGGTCCGCCGCCCGTACAAGCTGGGGTGAAAATCCTCCGATGTCCGCGCTTCCCCGCGCCCCTTCCGCCAAGAACGCCCCCGAGCGCCAGGCCATGCCCGACGACCAGTTGATGCTGGCCTACGCGCAGGGCGACGCCGCCGCGTTCGACGTGCTCTACGCGCGCCACGAAGGCGGACTGTTCCGCTTCGTCAAGCGGCTGCTGGGCGCGCGGCTCGTGGCGCAGGCCGACGAGGTATTCCAGGACACCTGGGTGCGGATCATCTCGGCGCGCGACAGCTTTTCGCCGCAGGGCGCGACGTGGCGCACCTGGGCCTTCACCATCGCGCACAACCTGGCGATGGACCGGCTGCGTGTGAGCGGGCGCGAAGTGACGCTCGATGCGCACCCGGACGATGACAGCGAACCCGTGCCCATGCTCGACCGCGGCGTGCGCGGGGCCGTCGATGCGGCGGCGCACCCGTCGGCCGAAGAGCTGGCGTTCTGGCGTGCCGCGGGCCGTCGCCTGCTGGCTTGCCTCGACGAACTGCCGGCCGATCAACGCGCCGCGTTCCTGCTGCACCATGAAGACGGCCTGACCGTCGAGGCGCTGGCCGCGAGCCTGGAGATCGGTTTCGAGACCGTGCGCAGCCGCCTGCGCTATGGCTTGCAAAAACTGCGCGGGTGCATGGAGCGCTATCTGTCGGTGCTGGAGCAACGGGCATGAGCGGCAACAACACCAAGTTCGACGACGACAACAACGGCGATCTGCGCGACCCCGCGCTGCGCCGCGCGCTGGACCATGCGCCCGACAGCGATGCCAGGCCCGATCCGCGCACGCGCGACGCGATCCTGAAGATGGCGCACAACCTTGCCGAGGCGCCGGTGACAGCCAGCCCTGCCGCCAACAGCGCGAGCGCCGCGCCGTGGTGGCGACGCCTCTTCGGCGGTGGCGGTGAGCCGCGTGCGCGCATGCCGTGGAACGCGGCTTTCGCGACGGTGCTGGTGGCTGGTTTCGTGGCGGTGCTGTGGCATCGCGAGCCTGTGCCCGATGCGCGACTCGATGGTGAAGCCCGCGTGGGCGGGGCGACTGCGCAAGCGCCGGCGCCGGTGGCGCCGCCTGCAACGGCTCCGGCGCAAGCGTCCGCGGAGGCCGCGCCTCCAGCCGAAGCGCCGGCAGCCGCCGCCGCGCCGCCACCAGTCGTTGCGCAAGCCCCCGTAGCGCCTGCCGCGGAGCAACGCGCCAAGGCCCCGGCCCCGCGCGATTCTTCTTCCCCGAAAAAGGCGGCCGATGCGGCGAGCGCAGATGCTCTCCAGCGTGCCGCGCCGAAGCCATCTCTCAAGCAGGCGGCTCCTGCGCCCGTCGCGCCCGCCGAGCCGGTCACACCTTCGACACCGCCCGCCATCGTGGCCGAGCAATCCGCACCCGCACCCGTCTTGCGCGATGAACGCCGCGAAGCCCCCGTGGAAAACGAACGGCGAAGCGCTTATGCAGCAGGAGCGCCGGCAGCGCCACCGCCACCAGCCGCCGCACCCGCGAACCAGGACAGCGCCAACGCCGAGGTTTCCGGCGGACTGCGTTCGACCGCGCCGGGCGCTGCCGCCAAGGCCATGACAAGGCCTCGGAGCGCAGCGGCGTCTTTCTCGGCGCTGGAGCGATGGACGTCCTTCAACTTCACGCGTTCAGGCGCCAGCGTGCGCCACGAGCGCGGCGACATCGAAGGCTTGCCGGCGCTCGTGAGCACCGTGGCGCGTTCGGCCACGTCGCCCGACGAACCGCTCGCCGCACCGGTTGAGGCGCGGCTCGAGCTGTACCGGGGCAATGCGCCGGTCGCCGTGCTGGAAATCGCCGGCGGCCAGGTGCGCTGGACATCGCAGCCCGGCGGCGCGGCTCTCGTCGGCACGCCGCCAGCGCAGGCGCTCGACGCGCTGCGCTCGCTGCTTACGCGCTGATCAGATCAGGCGTTCTTGAAATCCGGCGCGCGCTTGTTGAGGAAGGCGTCCATGCCTTCCTTCTGGTCGACGGTGGCGAACAGCGCGTGGAACAGTCGGCGCTCGAACATCACGCCGTCGCTCAGGCCGCTTTCGAAGGCGCGGTTGACCGATTCCTTCGCCGCCATCACCGAGATCTGCGAGTAGCCACAGATGATCAGCGCCGCGCCCAGCGCCTCGTCGGCGAGCTTTTCGAAAGGCACCACGCGGCTCACGAGGCCGGCGCGTTCGGCTTCGGCGGCGTCCATCATGCGGGCCGTGAGCACCATGTCCATGGCCTTGCTCTTGCCCACTGCGCGTGGCAGGCGCTGCGTGCCCCCGGCGCCGGGGATCACGCCGATCTTGATTTCGGGCTGGCCGAACTTCGCGTTGTCGGCCGCGATGATGAAGTCGCACATCATCGCCAGCTCGCAGCCGCCGCCCAGCGCGAAGCCGGCCACCGCGCCAATCACCGGCTTGCGGATCGAGCGGATGGTTTCCCAGTTGCGCGTGATGTAGTCGCCTTTGTAGGTGTCGATGAAGCTGTACTTGGCCATCGCCGCGATGTCTGCGCCGGCCGCGAAGGCGCGCTCGCTGCCCGTGAGGATGATGCAGCCGATGGCGTCGTCCGCATCGAAGGCCTTCAGGGCCTGGCCCAGCTCGGTCATGAGCGCGTCGTTGAGCGCATTCAGGGCCTTCGGGCGGTTGAGGGTGATGATGCCGACCTTGCCTGCTTCGGTCCGCACTTCGATGTTTTCGTAGCTCATGGTGTCTCCGGGGGAAGGGGAAGAAAAACGCGCTTCACTATACCCAGCATGGCCGGCGCGGGTGGCGGGGCATTGCGAGTTCCCATAGAGTGCCCGCCATGAGTTCCAACTACGCCTACCTGTTCGTCGCCATCGTGGCCGAAGTGATCGCCACCAGTTTCCTCAAGGGGTCCGAGGGCTTCACCCGGCTGTGGCCCACGCTGGCCTCGGTGGTGGGCTATGTGATTGCGTTCTTCTTTCTCTCGCTCACGCTGCGCACCATCCCCACGGGCATCGCCTATGCGATCTGGTCCGGCGTGGGCATCGTGCTGATCTCGCTGGTGGGCTGGCTGTGGTTCGGGCAGAAGCTCGATGGGCCGGCCATTGCGGGGCTCGGGCTGATCATCGCGGGCGTGGTGGTGGTAAACGTGTTTTCCAAGTCGGTTTCCCACTGAGCGACCCCGCTCGGCACATGTGGCTTTTAGTTGAGAATTATTCTCATCTAGAATGCCCGCCATGGAGTTCCCGATGCAAGAACATGCCGTGTTGCTGCGGGCCTATGCCCGCGTGCAGGAGCGCTGCTCGCGCCTGCTGGTCGAGCAGGCCGCGCTCGTCGAAAGGCTCGAAGCGCAGATCGTGCGTTTGCGCGGCGCGCTGGTGGCGCGCGACTCGGCCATTGCCATCGTGCGCGAAGAGCTCGCGGTGCGTGCCGCCGTAGGCGGGGCGCTGCCGAAGCGGCTGAGCGCGCTGCTGTCGCCGGGCAGCAAGCGCCATCTGATGATGCCGCCCGAGCCGCAGGCGCCCGCCGATCTGCGTGAGAAGGCCGTGCTGTGCGTCGGCCATGAAGACGAGGCGCCTTCGCTCGCGCGCCAGCTGGTCGAGATTGCCGGCGGCCGCTACCTGCACCACGACGGCGGAGACGATGCGGACGATCCCGCGCTCGAAGCCAGCCTGCGCGCGGCCGATCTCGTGATCTGCCAGACCGGCTGCGTGAGCCACGGTGCCTACTGGCGCGTGCAAGACCACTGCCGACGCACCGGCAAGCCCTGCGTACTGGTGGGCGAGCCGCAGCCGATGATCTTTGTGCGGCAGCCGACTGCGGCGGAAAACGCCTAGCCGGCCAACCAGCCCGCCACCTTCGTGGCGTCGTGCGAGAACAGGCGCCAGGTGGTCACACCGACAGGCAACACCAGCGGCAGCCTGATCAGCTTGCGGTCGCGCGCCACGATGGCCGTGCACTTCGTCGCATCGCCCAGGTACAGCGCCAGGTCGTCGAGCTTGGCGATGCGCCAGGCCTGCGCAGGCTGCTGCTGGCCCTTCTTGCCGGCAGCAGGCAACTCGATGCCGATCCACTCGTCGTTTGCGGAGAAGCCGGCCTTCTCGGCCGCCCCGCCCCGCAACACCACCTTCACCTGAACGCTGCCATTGGCCTCGGCCACGCGCAGGCCCAACGCCTGCGCCTGCTGCGACGGGTCCTCCAGCGTGGCAACGCCGTGCGCGCGCAGCAGTTGCGCGAGCGGAAGCTCCTCGGTCGAATGCACCCAGCGCGCCAGCTCCAGCGCATACGAGCGGCCGCTCACGGCCTCGAGCGCCGCTGCAATGTCGGCCTCGCTGATCGGCCCGCCACTGCTGTGCGTCCACAGGTGGCGCATCACGTCGTCGAGCGAGCCCTTGCCTTCATGGCGCAGCGTGAGGTCGAAGCAAAGCGCCACCAGCGCGCCCTTGGTGTAGTAGCTCACCGTGCTGTTGGGCGTCTGCTCGTCCTGGCGGTAGTACTTGACCCAGGCGTCGAAGCTCGCGTCAGCCACCGGCTGCACCAGTCGGCCCGGCGTCTGCATGACCTGGTTGATGGTCTTGTTCAGCAGGCGCAGGTAGGCTGCGTCGTCGATGCGACCGGCGCGGCGCAGCAGCAGGTCGTCGTAGTAGCTGGTGAAGCCTTCGAAGAACCACAGCAGCTGCGTGTAGTTCTCCTGGCTGTAGTCGTAGCGCGCGAACTCGGCCGGCCGCATGCGCTTGACGTTCCAGGTGTGGAAGTACTCGTGGCTGATGAGGCCCATCAGCGTGGTGTAGCCGTCGGGCTGCTTCTTCTTTTCGCCGCGCTGCGGAAGGTCGCGGCGGTTGCAGATCAGCGCGGTGGAATGGCGGTGTTCGAGCCCGCCATAACCGTCGTCGACGGCGTTGAGCATGAACACGTAGCGGTCGATCGGCGGCTTCGGTCCGCCGCGCTTGCCGACCTTGTCGCCGTGCCAGAAGCGCATCTCGGCTTCGCAGATCGCCTTTGTGTCGGCGATCAACCTCTCGCCATCGAAGGATGCAGCGGCACCGGCAATCACGAAGCGGTGCGGCACGCCGCAGGCTTCGAATTCGGCACTCCAGAAGGTACCCAGCTCGACCGGGCTGTCGGCCAGCTCGTCGTAGCCTGATGCGTGGTAGTTGCCGAAGCCATGCTTGTCGGCCTTCAGCGGCACGAGCGCGGTGGCGCACGACCAGCGCGCGGCGTCGTCGGCCAGCTTGGGTGCGACGATCTCCAGCGCATGCGGCGCCTCGGTCTGGCCTTCTACGCGCAGGCAAACGCTGGTGCCGTTGAAGAAGCCGCGTTCGGCATCGAGCCAGGCGGTGCGCACCGAGTTGTCGTACGCGCAGACCTGGTAGTGCAGCACCAACGGCTGGCCGGGCGTGCATTCGACGAGCCAGCTGCATTTGTCGAGCTGCATCAGCGCCGGCTTGCGGCGGCCCTGCGTGGCGCGCAGGCCCTGCAGGTTCTTGGCGAATTCGCGGACCAGGTAGCTACCGGGAATCCACACCGGCAGCGACACGTGCTGCTGCGCGGCGGGCGCGTCGATGGTGAGCGTCACGGCAAAGAGATGCGCGTGCAGGTCCGCGCATTCGACGCGATAGCGCACGCCGGCCACGGGTGCGGCGACAGCGGCGGCGCGCCGCGAAACGGTCTTCGTCGCCATCAGCTGGACGAAGCAGCGAGTTGCTTCTCGACCTGCTCTGCGGGAATGGCGCCGGGCGTGCGCGTACCGTCGCTGAAGATCAGCGTGGGCGTGCCTGTGATGTTGTACTTGCGGCCGAACTCGACGTTGCGCTGCAGCGCGGTCACGTCGCAGCCGTTAGGCGCGGTGGTGGGACGGGTGCTCGACTCCATCCAGTCGCCCCAGGCCTTGCTCTTGTCCTTGCTGCACCAGATGTCGCGCGACTTGATGTTCGAATCGGGGCCGAGCACCGGGTACAGGAACAGGTACACGGTGACGTTGTCGACCGTCTTCATGTCCTTCTCGAAGCGCTTGCAGTAGCCGCAGTTCGGGTCTTCGAACACCGCGAGCTTGCGCTTGCCGTTGCCGCGCACGATCTTGATCGAGTCCTTCAGCGGCAACTGGTCGAAGGCGACCGCGCTGAGTTTTTCCACGCGCTCTTCGGTCAGGTTCTTGCGCGACTTCACGTCGATCAGGTTGCCCTGGATGAGGTAGTTGCCCTGCTCGTCGGTGTAGAAGATCTGCGAGCCGTTCACGCGCACTTCGTAGACACCCGGAATCGGCGACTTCGACACTTCGTCGATGGCCGGGAACTGCGGAATGCGTGCGGGCAGGTTCTTGCGGATCTCGGCTTCGCCGGCTGTGGCGGCCGCGACCGCGCCCAGCGTGCAGGCGGCGAGTAAGAGGTTGCGTACGAGTGTCATCGGGAGATCCGTTGGTTCGGTTCTAAAAGAGGGGCGGGGTGTCAGGCCTTCAGGCCCATGGCCTGCGCCGTGATCCAGCGCTTGACGAGGCGCGTGCGGTCGAAGCCGCGCATGCCCCAGTTGCGCAATGCAGGAAGCGGACCCAGGTTGTGCGCAAAGAGTTGCTGCAGCCCGTCGGTCGCCAGGCTCATCTGCAGCACGTCGGCGCGGCGGGCGCGTTCGTAGCGGCGCAGCAGGCGCGCATCGCCCACGCTGCGCCAGTAGTCGCGGTTCTTGATCACGTCGGCCAGCGCGGCCGCATCGGCCAGGCCCAGGTTCAGGCCCTGGCCCGCGAGCGGGTGCACAGTGTGGGCCGCATCGCCCGCCAGTGCCCAGGAGCGGTTCGGCTGCCCGGGCATGGCGCCGGTCCAGCGGTCGGCGATGGCGCGGGCCAGCGGCCAGGCGCCGCGCTCGCTCGTGAGCTTGAGCGCGCCGAGCGCGTTGTGGCTGGCTTCGGTGATGGCGGCGTTGAATTCGTCGTTGCCCTGCGCGAGCAGTTCGGGCGCGCGCAACTGGTCGACCGACCACACCAGCGCGACCGTCTTGCCGTGCGCGCCGCCGAGCGGCAGCAGCGCGAGCACTTCGCCCTTGTCGTTGAACCACTGGCGCGCGATGCCGTCGTGCGACTGCCCGGCCTCCAGGCGCGCCGCGATCGCATGCTGCGGATAGCGCGTGACCTCGTAGCTCACGCCGAGGGCTTCGCGCGTGGTGCTGGCCTTGCCTTCGCACACCACGGTGAGTGGGGCTGCCACCGGCTCGGTCACCACTTCGATCAGGGGCTGAAAGCGCACCGCGTCGGCCAGTTGCTGTTCGAGCGCGGGCACGTCGACGATCCAGGCCAGCGCGTCGACCTTCTGGCGCGCGGCGCTGAACTGCACCCGGCCGCCTTCGTCGCCATGCACGAGCATCTCGCGCACGGCCGTGGCATGGGCCCCATCGGGCCAGGCGCGCAGCGATTCGAGCAGCGTGCGGGAGGCGGTGTTGAGCGCGTAGGCGCGGATGTCTTCCTTGCCCTGCGTGGCCGGCGGCACCACCAGCGCGACGCGCACACGCTCGCGCGCGAGCAGCAGGGCCAGCGTACGGCCGACGATGCCGGCGCCGCGAATGCAAACTTCTGGGGGGAGGGCCATGAATCGATTGTAGGAGTTGCCCGCCAGCCCGCGCCCGGCGCCTTTCCCCCGGGGTGCCAAGGTCTTCCGGCTGCCGCGATGCGGGACAATTGCGGCCGAATTCCAAGGAACCCCCACCGTGTCCCAGCCCGCTTTCGACCTCGAAGCCACCATCGCGCGCCTGTTCGTCTACCCGGTCAAGTCCTGCGCCGGGGTCGAGCTTCCCGAAATGCTGCTGACCGAGACCGGCCTGGAGTTCGACCGGGCCTGGATGGTGGTCGACGCCCAGGGCGAATTCGTCTCCCAGCGGCAGCTGCCGCGCATGGCGCTGATCAAGCCGCAGATGAAGCACATGGAAGTGGTGCTGCGCGCCCCCGGCATGCTGGCGCTGCACCTGGCTTTCGACCGGGTCGAGAAGCCGGTGCGGGTGCGCGTGTGGAAGGACGACGTGGCTGCCTACGACATGGGCGACATCGCCGCACAGTGGTTCAGCGACTTTCTCTCCGAACCCGGCAAGCCGCAGACCCTGCGCCTCGTGCGCTTCGACCCCGAGCACAAGCGCCTGTCGAGCATGAAGTGGACCGACGGCGTCGAAGCGCAGACCCAGTTCGCCGACGGCTACGCGCTGCTGGTGGCGAGCGAGGGCTCGCTGGCGGAACTCAACGAACGCCTCGCGGCGCAGGGCCACGGTGCAGTGGGCATCGAGCGCTTCCGTCCCAACATCGTGCTGGCGGGCATCGAGTCGCACGACGAAGACCGGGTCGACGCGCTGCACATCACGACCGGCGAAGGCGAGGCCGAGCTGCGCCCCGTCAAGCCCTGCACGCGCTGCCCGATTCCCGACATCGATCCGGCCACGGCCCTCAGCAGCCCCGAGGTCGGCGACACGCTGCGTACCTACCGCGCCGACGCGCGGGTGGATGGCGGCATCACCTTCGGCATGAACTGCATCGTGATCCAGGGCGTGGAGCACATGCTCAAGGTCGGGCAGGCGGTGGGCGCGAACTACAAGTTCGAGTGACCGGCGCCAGGCCGGCGCTTCAGAACTTCACTCCGGCGATCAGGATGATGTTCGCGTAGGGCGTGCATTCGCCCGTGCGCACGACGGCGCGCGCCTTTGCCGTGCGGCGCTTGAATTCTTCGTGCGACACCGTCTGCGGCGCGATCCCCAGCGACTGCGGATACCAGCTCGGCAGCTTCTTCGCATCGCCCAGCGCCTCGTCGGCCACCACGATGCCTTCCACCTGCATTTCCGACAGCACGGCCTGCAGCACGTCGGTGAGCTGCGGCACGCCGCGCGCCACGGCGAGGTCGATGCGGCGCGGGCCGTCGGGAATCGGCAGGCCGGCGTCGCCAAGCACGAGCATGTCGCCATGGCCCAGCGAAGCGATCACATGGGACAGTTCGGCATGCAGCAGGGGGGAGCGTTTCACAGCTTGATCCAGTCGGGAGGCAGGGGGCTGCGCAGCACGGCGTCGCGCTGCGGAATGGAAGGTTGGGCGCCGGGCTGCTGGATGCACAGCGCGGCAGCGCGGATGCCCAGGCGCACGGCTTCGTCGAAGGGCTGGCCTTCGCCCAGTGCGACTGCGAGCGCGCCCAGGAAGGTGTCGCCGGCGGCCGTGGTGTCGACCGCCTGCACCTTCGGCGCGGGATGGTGACGCGCGCCGTCGGCATCGACTGCCACGGCGCCACGCGCGCCGAGCGTGACGACCACGCGCGCAATGCCCTTGGCGCGCAGGGCCTGGCCGGCCTGGGCCGCTTCCTGCGGACTGTCGGCGGACTGGCCGCACAGCGTCTGCGCCTCGATCTCGTTGACGACCAGCGTGTCGATCTGCGGCCACAGCGGTTCGGCGATCGCCTGCACCGGCGACGGGTTGAGCAACACCTTGCAGCCCGCACCATGCGCCACCGCGATGGCGCGCGCGACCTGGTCCATCGGCGTCTCGAACTGCGTCACGAGGAAGGCCGCGCCCTGCACCTGCTGCTTCAGCGCAGCCTCGTCAATCTTGACCCGGGCGTTGGCGCCGGGAATCATCACGATGCGGTTCTGGCCGCTGTCCTCCACGAGGATCAGCGCCGTGCCGGTCGGCTCGCCCGCCACGGTGCGCAGCGCGGCGGTGTCGATGCCGTCACGCTCCAATGCCTGGCGCAGCGACTGGCCGTGCGCGTCGTCGCCGACGCAGCCGATCATTTGCACCTGGCCGCCTTCGCGCGCGCAGCTCACCGCCTGGTTGGCGCCCTTGCCGCCGGGAATGTTGGCGATGGAATGGCCCAGCAGGGTTTCGCCCGCGGCCGGCGCGTGCGGCACACGCAGCACCAGGTCCATGTTGAGGCTGCCGAGCACCACGATGCGCGGCGCCTGGATGGAACTGGTGGAAGAAGAAGGCTTCAGGCTCACGGGGTGCGGGACTTTCGGGTTTCCGTTGAAGGCGTTTCGGTCGCGACGGGTGCGGCGGGCTCGCGGAAGCTCGCGTGCCGCGCGGTCGAGGCGCGCACTCGCAGCTCGGGCTGCAGCACCACCTTGCGCGCGTCGCGCCGCTTGCCGCCGACGCGTTCGAGCAGCATGTCGACCGCCAACGCGCCGATGCGCTCCTTGGGCTGCGCCACGGTGGTGAGCGGGGGGCTTGTGTAGGCCGAGAGTTCGATGTCGTCGAAGCCGACGATCGAGAGTTCGTCGGGCACCCGCACGCCGCTTTCATGCGCGGCACGCAGCGCGCCGATGGCCATCAGGTCGTTGCAGACGAACACGGCCGAGGGCTTGCGCTCGGTGCGAAGAATGGCGTGCATCGCCTCGTAGCCGCCCTGGCTGGTGAAGCCGCCGCGCCACAGCAGCGCTTCGGCATTCGCGATGTCGGGCGTTGCGCCGGTCTCGGCCAGCGCCATGCGCCAGCCCTCGATGCGCTGCTCGCTCGGCATCACGCCCACCGGCCCGCCGATGCAGGCAATGCGCTTGTGGCCGAGCGACAGCAGGTGCCGCACCGCGAGCAGGCCGCCCTGCATGTGCGCGGTTTCCACCAGGTCGCAGGCCGGGTCGGCGATCTCGCGGTCGACCAGCACCGTGGGCATGCGCAGGCCGCGCAATTGCTTCATGAGGGAGTCGTCGTCGCCCGCGCCGGTCGACACCACGATCAGTCCGTCGATGCGGCGCTCGGCCAGCACCTGCAGGTAGACGCTCTGGCGGTGAGGCTCGTCGTCGGTGTTGCACAGCACCAGCGTGTAGCCGGCGCCGAAGCAGCGGTCTTCCACGATGCGCACGATCTCGGCGAAGTAGGGGTTCGAGCTGTTGGGAATCAGCATGCCCAGCGTCGAGGTGGTGTTGCTCTTCAGGCTGCGCGCCATCGCGTTGGGCACGTAGCCCAGCTCGCGGATGGCGAGCTCCACGCGCTCGCGCACCTTGGCGCTCACGTGGCGGGTGTCGTTGACCACGTGCGACACGGTGGTGACGGACACATCCGCCTTGAGTGCGACGTCCTTGATGGTGGCCATGGCTTTTCCTGTTCCTGGTGGGGCGGGATGCTGTCGTCAGGCCAGGCGGCGGTCGGCACGGCGCTGGCGGAGGGTGTCGATGATCACCGCCACCACGATCACGACGCCGGTGATGATGCGTTTGCTCGGCTCGCTCGCCCCAACCTGCGCGAGGCCGGCTTCGAGTACCGCGATGATCAGCACGCCGAAGAAGGTGTTGATCACCGAGCCGCGCCCGCCCATGAGGCTGGTGCCGCCGATGACCACGGCAGCGATCACCTGCAGCTCGATGCCGACGCCGGCATTGGGGTCGGCCGCTTCGAGGCGCGCCGATTGCATCAGCCCTGCGAGCCCGGCCAGCAGCCCGGTAACGGCGAACACGATGATGCGGATGGGGCGCGGGTCGACGCCCGCCAGGCGCATGGCTTCTTCATTTGTGCCGATGCCCACCACGTGGCGGCCGAACACCGTGCGCGTGAGCACCATCTGCCCGATGACCACCAGCACCACCGCCAGCACGAAGGCGGCCGAGATGCCGCCGATCCACGGCGCGGCCAGGCCCGAGATGGCGTCGCCCACGTACTGCGTGCGCGAATCGGTCACGAGGTAGGCGCCGCCGCGCACCGCTTCGAGCATGCCCAGCGAGACGATGAAGCTCGGCAGCCGCCATGCGACCGACACCGCGCCCGTGACCGTGCCGCAGATGAGCCCGGTAACGAGGCCGAGCACTGCGGCCACAGGCACCGAGAGCTTCCATTCGAGGATGGCCGCCGCCGTGACGGCCGCGCTCAGCGCCAGCACCGAGCCGACGGACAGGTCGATGCCCGCGATGATCAGCACGAAGGTCATGCCGACCGCCATCACGGCCAGTGCGGGAATTTCATTCGCGATGGAGACGAAGGTTTCGCGCGTCAGGAAGTATTCGCTCAGCGAACCGAAGAGCGCGATCATGCCCACGAGCACGACCGTCAGGCCCAGGTAGGTGCCGAGCTGGCCCTTGAGTGCGGAGGGCGAGGCCGGCGGGTTTTGTTTGGTGGAGGCTTCGGCGTTCATTGTGTGTCGGCGGTGACCGGGGTCGAATCGGAAACGGGGGATACCGTCGGCGGGCTGGCGGCGCGTCCTGTCGCGTCGCTGAATGCTGCCGCCAGCAGCGATTGTTCGGTCCACTCGCCGCGCTCGAACACCGCGACCAGCCGGCCGGCGCTCATCACGCCGATGCGGTCGCACATGGCCATCAGTTCGCGCAGGTCGCTCGACACCATCAGCAGCGCCTTGCCGGCGTCGGTCATGCGGTCGAGTTCGGCGTACAGGTCGGCGCGCGCGCCCACGTCCACGCCGCGCGTGGGCTCGTCGAGCAGCAGCACCTTGCATTCGCGGTGCAGCCAGCGTGCGAACACCACCTTCTGCTGGTTGCCGCCGCTGAGCGTGGCAACCGGTTGTTCGATGCTGCGCGAACGGATGCGCAGCAGTTCCACCAGCTTCTGCGCAATGCTGCGCTCTTTGGCGCGCTGCAGCCAGCCGGCGTGCGAGATAGCGCCAAGATCGCTCAGCGTGGCGTTGACGCGGATCGATTGCGTCAGCAGCAGGCCCTGCGACTTGCGGTCTTCGGTGACGAGGCCGATGCCCGCGCGGATGGCCTGCATCGGCGAGCGCCAGCCCTTGCGCGCGTGCTTCGTGGGCTGGCCGTTTTCATAAAGGGTGATCTCGCCGCGGTCGGCGCGGTCGGCGCCGAACAGCAGCCGCACCAGTTCGGTCCGGCCCGAGCCGACCAGGCCGGCCAGGCCCATGACTTCGCCCGCGCGCAGGTCGATGTCGACGTCGCGCACGACCTGCGCCCGGCCGATGCCGCGCGCGCTCAGCAACACGGGGCCCGCCACGCGGCGGTCGCGGCCCTCGTGCTCGTGCACCGCACGGCCGACCATGCGCTGCACCAGTTCGGATTCGCGCACGCCGGCCATGGCGCGCACGTCCACCAGCCGGCCGTCGCGCAGCACCGCGACGCGGTCGGCGATGCGCTGCAGTTCCTCGAGGCGGTGCGACACGTACACGATGGCCACGCCGCGCGCCTTCAGCAGCTCGATCTGCTCGAACAGGTGCGAGGTTTCGCGCGGGGTGAGCATGGCGGTGGGCTCGTCGAGCACCAGCACGCGCGTGTCGTCCTGCAGGTTGCGCGCGATCTCCACCATCTGCTGCTGGCCGATGCCCAGCCGCGCCACGGGCGTGGCCGGGTCGATGTTTTCCATGCCGATCTTGGCGAGCTGGCGCGCGGCCAGCTCGTGCAGCTTGCTGCGGCGGATCCAGCCGGTCTTGTTGGGCAGCCGGTCGAGCAGCAGGTTCTCGGCCACCGACAGCGTGGTGACGAGGCCGAGTTCCTGCATGACCATGCGCACGCCCAGCCGCTCGGCGTCGCGGCGCGAACCGGGCGCAAAGGGCTTGCCGTCGAGCAGCATCTGGCCGCGCGTGGGCTGCACCAGGCCGCAGACGATCTTCGACAGGGTGCTCTTGCCGGCGCCGTTCTCGCCCGTGAGGGCCAGCACTTCGCCGGCATTGAGCACGAGCGAGACGTCGTCCAGCACCGGCGCCGCATAGTCCTTGCCCATGGCGCTCAGCGAGAGCACGGGCATGGCCGTTGTGAGATTCATGGCGGCGGATGCTGTCAACGTCTGTACTTTCTCTTGCTGCGTGCTTACTTCGAGTCTTTGGTGACCAGCACCACGTCGGTCTTCACTTCGGCGGGCATCTCCGACTGCTTCTTCTTGTCGGCGATGGCCTTCAGCGCGGTCTCGATGCCGAACACGGCCTGCTTGGCGGCGAACTGGTCGGCGGTGGCGAGCACGCGACCGTCCTTCAGCATCGGCTTGATGGCGCCGATGTTGTCGTAGCCCACCACCAGCACCTTGCCGGTCTTGCCCGCGGCCTTGACCGCAGCCACGGCGCCCAGCGCCATGCTGTCGTTGCCGGCGAGCAGGGCCTTCAGGTCGGGGTGCTCGCGCATCATGCCGGCGGCCACGGTGTTGCCCTTGTCGATTTCCCACTGGCCGGACTGCACGCCCACCACCGTCACGCCGGCGGCCTTCATTGCGTCCTGGTAGCCCAGCGTGCGCTGCTGCGCATTGAAGGTGGTCGACACGCCTTCGATGATGCCGACCTTGTCGCCCGCCTTCAGCTCCTTGGCGAGCGCATCGCCCACCAGCTTGGCTCCGGCGCGGTTGTCGGGGCCCACGAACGGCACCAGGATGCCCTTTTCCTTCAGTGCGGCACCGTCGAGCTGGTTGTCGATGTTGACCACCAGGATGCCCTTGTCGATGGCCGCCTTGATCACCGGCACCAGCGCCTTCGAATCGGCCGGAGCGATGACCAGCGCGTTGATCTTCTGCGCCACCATCTGCTCGACCATCTTGATCTGGGCGGAGGTGTCGGTCTCGTCCTTGATGCCGTTGGCCACCAGCGTGTATTCGGCGGCATGGGCCTTCTGGTGCGCCTTGGCGCCGTCTTCCATGGTGCGGAAGAACTCGTTGGCCAGCGACTTCATGACCAGCGCGACCTTGGGCTTGTCCTGGGCGAGGGCGGGTGTTCCGGCCATGGCGCCCAGCAGCGTGAGTGCGGCGGCGCTTTGCAGGGTACGGCGGGTGAACTTCATGGTGAATGTCTCCTGAGGTGGTTGATCAGAACGGTGCGCCGGTCTTTGCCGGGGGCCCCGATGTTAGCTGAGGGAAACGTTTGCGCAAACGTTTGCCGGTCGGTGCTAACCCTGAGGTTTTGAGCAAGCAAATGCGAGCTCGAAGACCTGCCGGACGGGCCTGCAACTATGCTCGCCTAAAATCGCGGGTTACCCAAGAGGACCTCCCATGAGTTTGCAATGCGGCATCGTCGGCCTGCCCAACGTCGGTAAATCCACCCTTTTCAATGCGTTGACCAAGGCCGGCATCGCGGCGGAAAACTATCCGTTCTGCACCATCGAGCCCAACGTGGGCGTGGTGGAAGTGCCCGACCCCCGTCTCGCGCAACTGAGCGAGATCGTCAAGCCCGAGCGCGTGGTGCCTGCCATCGTCGAGTTCGTCGACATCGCCGGCCTGGTGGCCGGTGCCAGCACCGGCGAAGGCCTGGGCAACAAGTTTCTGGCGCACATCCGCGAGACCGACGCCACCGTCAACGTGGTGCGCTGCTTCGACGACGAGAACGTGATCCACGTGGCCGGCAAGGTCGACCCGATCTCCGACATCGAAGTGATCCAGACCGAACTTTGCCTGGCCGACCTGGCCACGGTCGAGAAGGCGCTGCACCGTCACACCAAGGTGGCCCGTTCCGGCGACAAGGACGCGCAAAAGCTCGTCGGCCTGCTCGAGCGCTGCCAGGCCGCGCTGAACGAGAACACGCCGGTGCGCGCGCTCGACTTCACCAAGGAAGAGCTGCCGCTGGTCAAGAGCTTCACGCTGATCACCGCCAAGCCCGCGATGTTCGTGGGCAACGTGGCGGAAGACGGCTTCGAGAACAACCCGTATCTCGACCGCCTGCGCGAATACGCGGCCAAGCAGGGCGCGCCCGTGGTCGCCATCTGCGCCAAGATCGAAGCCGACCTGGCCGAGATGGACGACGAAGACAAGAAGATGTTCCTCGCCGAGATCGGCCAGGAAGAGCCGGGCCTGAACCGCCTGATCCGCGCGGCCTTCAAGCTGCTGGGCCTGCAAACGTATTTCACCGCTGGCGTGAAGGAAGTGCGTGCATGGACCATCCACATCGGCGACACCGGCCCGCAGGCGGCCGGCGTGATCCACGGCGACTTCGAGAAGGGCTACATCCGCGCCCAGACCATCGCGTTCGAGGACTACATCGCCTTCAAGGGCGAGCAGGGCGCGAAGGACGCGGGGAAGATGCGTTCTGAAGGCAAGGAATACGTCGTGAAAGATGGCGACGTGATGAACTTCCTGTTCAGCTCCTGACGCCACTCTCCCGAGCGAAATGCTCCGTTGATGAGCCTTCCCAAGATCGTCATCATTGCGGGCCCCAACGGGGCGGGAAAGACTACCTTCGCCCGCGCTTTCCTTCCGCAGGAAGCGCAAATCTCGCGTTTCATCAATGCGGATCTGATCGCCGCCGGGCTGTCACCCTTCGCGCCGGAGGCCGAAGCCATCAAGGCCGGGCGATTGATGCTGGAAGAGATTGCCGAGTGCGTTCGTCGTCGGGAGAGCTTTGCTTTCGAGACCACGTTGTCGGGACTGAGCTATCTGCGCCACATCGGCGCATGGAGGAAGTCTGGCTATCACGTGAGCCTTTTCTTTCTGGCGCTTCCGACGGCAGAATTTGCAGTCGCGCGCGTGGCGGAACGTGTCCGGCAAGGCGGGCATCACATTCCTGAAGATGTGATTCGCCGTCGTTTCGAGGCGGGGCGTCGGAATTTTGACGACCGTTATCGCGCTGCGGTGGATGCCTGGGCGCTGTACGACAACGCTGGCGAAGAGCCAGATCTCATCGAATGGGGAGAAGCACCATGACCCGTGAACAGCTGATGCAAGCAAAGGACAAGGACCTGGCCGCTTCGCTGATCGCGATTCGGCGCGCCGCACGGGAAGCGCGAGAAGCCGCGGTGCGCACCAACACTGCCATCGTGGTGCAACGTGGCCAGAAATCAGTCCGCATCACGGCTGACGAACTGCGCAAGGCCGGGGTGAAGTAGGCGTCGAGCACAGTGCTGGCAGCCGCCGGCCCGCACATCCGGCTGGGTCGCCAAGGCCGGTTTCTTGGGTAGACTGCGCGCGCCCTATTTCTCCTCCAAGGCCCGCCTTCATGCTCACCGTCCACCACCTCAACAACTCGCGCTCGCAGCGTGTGCTCTGGCTGCTCGAAGAACTCGAGCTGCCGTACGAGATCGTTCACTACCAGCGCGATCCGCAAACCAGTCTGGCGCCCGCTTCGCTGCGGGCCATTCATCCGCTGGGCAAGTCACCGGTGGTAACGACGGATGACGGACTCACGCTTGCGGAATCGGGCGCGATCATCGAGACACTCGTCGAGCGCTACGGCCACGGTCGCCTCGCGCCCGCGGCCGGTTCGCCGGAGGCGCTGCGCTATCGCTACTGGCTGCACTTTGCCGAAGGCACGGCAATGTCGCCGTTGCTGCTCAAGCTGGTGTTCGATCGCATCGAGACGAGCAAGATGCCTTTCTTCGCGAAGCCGATCGCCAAGGCAATCTCGGCCAAGGCGAAGTCGGCGTTCATCAATCCGAACATCGCAAGCCATCTGAACTACATGGAAGCCGAACTCGGCAAGAGCGAGTGGTTCGCCGGCGACGAGTTCACGGGCGCGGACATCCAGATGAGCTTCGTGGTCGAAGCCGCGCAGGCGCGCGGCGGGCTCGATGCGAAGCGGCCGAAGCTGATGGCGTACCTGGAGCGCATCCACGCGCGTCCCGCGTACAAGCGCGCGCTCGAACGCGGCGGCCCCTACGCCTTGTTGAGCTGATCAGAAGATCTGCAGCAGCGCCACCGTCATGGTGATGTAGCGCAGGAACTTGCCCACGGCCATGTAGGCAACGCATGGCCAGAACGGCAGCTTGAGCCAACCCGCGACCGCGCACAGCGGGTCGCCCACCAGCGGCAGCCAGCTCAGCAGGCAGGCCTTCGGGCCGAGCCGCTCCAGCCAGCCCAGAACGCGCACATGATGTTTCGAGTGCGAGTATTTGTCGGCCACCTTGTGCGCTCCGTAGCCCATCCACCAGTCGACTGCGCCCCCCAGCGTGTTGCCTATGGTCGCCACCGCGATGGCCGGCCAGAACATGTCGGGGTTGAGCTTGAGCAGCCCGAAGAGAAAGGGCTCGGAGCCCACCGGCAGTAGCGTCGCGGAGACGAACGCCGCCACGAACAAGGTCGAGAGACCGTACTGCGGCAGTGCCAGCAGCGCCATGAGGGAGTCGAGCCAGGCTTGCATAAGGTCGGCGCAGTATAGGCAGCGCGTGCTTCGCAACCCCGCAGGAGAAAGCCCCGGAATGCACCGGTGTTTGTACGGGTACCCAGGGCGCAAATCGTTTCAGTCGCTGAAATGCGGCGTGGCTACAATCGTGCCTCATTTTTCAGCAGCCGAACGCGCACGCTCCTCTTTCCAATGACCTTGCAGATCGGCACCCACACGCTGGAAAACCGCCTGTTCGTCGCGCCCATGGCCGGCGTGACGGACCGGCCCTTCCGCATGCTGTGCCGCGAACTCGGTGCCGGCTACGCGGTCAGCGAGATGGTCACGTCGCGCAAGGAACTCTGGGGCACGCTCAAGACATCGCGTCGCGCGAACCATGATGGCGAACCGGGCCCCATTGCGGTGCAGATCGCAGGCACCGATGCGGCCATGATGGCCGAGGCCACGGTCTACAACATCGAGCGCGGTGCGCAGATCATCGACATCAACATGGGCTGCCCGGCCAAGAAGGTCTGCAACAAGTGGGCGGGTTCTGCGCTGATGCGCGACGAGCCACTGGCGCTTGAAATCGTGCAGGCCGTGGTCGATGCCGCGCAGCCTTTCGGCGTGCCGGTCACGCTCAAGATGCGCACCGGCTGGAGCCAGGAGCACCGCAACGCGGTGAAGCTCGCGCGCGATTTCGAATCGGCCGGCGTGCAGATGCTCACGGTGCACGGCCGCACGCGCGAGCAGGGCTACAAGGGCTTTGCCGAGTACGACACCATCGCCGCCGTGAAGGCCGCGGTGCGCGTGCCGGTGGTGGCCAACGGCGACATCCGCTCTCCCGAGAAGGCACGCGACGTGCTTGCGGCCACCGGCGCCGACGCGGTGATGATCGGCCGCGCCGCGCAGGGCCGCCCGTGGATCTTCCGCGAGATCGCGCACTTCCTGGAAACGGGCACGCACCGCGCGCCGCCGCTGGTGGCCGAAGTGCGCCGCTTGCTGCTCGACCATCTCGTGGAGCACTATGCGCTTTACGGCGACTACAGCGGTGTGCGCACGGCGCGCAAGCACATCGGCTGGTATGTGCGCACGCTGCCCGACGGAGAAGCGTTTCGCGCACGCATGAACACCATCGAGGACTGTGCCGAGCAGCTGCGCGCGGTCGGCGACTATTTCGACGGGCTGGCGGACCGCATGGACCGCATGCCCGTGCAGCACCTGGCGGACGAAGAGGCGTCGCCAGGTGAAGAGGAGGCGGCTTGCGCCGTCGATTGAGAAAAAGAGAAGAAGCAATGAGCAAGAAACATATCGAGGACTGCGTGCGCACCAGTCTGGACAGCTACTTTCGCGATCTGCGTGGCACCGAACCCGACGGCATGTACGAAATGCTCGTGCGCGTGGTCGAGAAACCCCT
This sequence comes from Variovorax sp. F042, assembly GCF_057814215.1. Classification (NCBI taxonomy): domain Bacteria; kingdom Pseudomonadati; phylum Pseudomonadota; class Betaproteobacteria; order Burkholderiales; family Comamonadaceae; genus Variovorax; species Variovorax sp. F042. The sequence goes on along the minus strand of NZ_JBVASX010000005.1, from coordinate 177,673 downwards.
GCTCGACGTCGTGATGACGCGCGCGGAAGGCAATCAATCCAAAGCCGCGCAATGGCTGGGCCTGAATCGCAACACGCTTCGCAAGAAGCTCGTTGAACACAAACTTTTGAAATAACTCCACGGCATATCCAATGGCCCAGACCGCACTCATCTCCGTTTCCGACAAGACCGGCATTCTCGAATTCGCCCAGGCGCTGCATGCGCTGGGCATCAAGCTGCTGTCCACCGGCGGCACCGCCAAGCTGCTGGCCGATGCCGGCCTGCCCGTCACCGAAGTTGCCGACCACACCGGCTTTCCGGAGATGCTCGATGGCCGCGTGAAGACGCTGCACCCGAAGATCCACGGCGGCCTGCTCGCGCGCCGCGACCTGCCCGCGCACGTGGCGGCCATCAAGGAACACGGCATCGACACCATCGACCTGCTGGTGGTCAACCTGTACCCGTTCGAAGCCACCGTGGCCAAGCCCGGCTGCACGCTTGAAGACGCGATCGAGAACATCGACATCGGCGGCCCGGCCATGGTGCGCAGCGCGGCCAAGAACTGGAAGGACGTGGGCGTGCTCACCGACGCATCGCAGTACGCGGTGGCGCTCGCCGAGCTGAAGGCCGACGGCAAGCTCAGCGACAAGACCAAGTTCGCGTTTTCGGTGGCCGCGTTCAACCGCATCGCCGACTACGACGGTGCCATCAGCGACTACCTCTCGGCCATCGACTTCGACGCCAGCATCGGCCAGCCCGCGCCCAAGCGCTCGCTGTTCCCCGCGCAAAGCAACGGCCGCTTCGTGAAGGTGCAAGACCTGCGCTACGGCGAGAACCCGCACCAGCAGGCCGCGTTCTACCGCGACCTGTATCCGGCGCCCGGTTCGCTCGTGTCGGCGAAGCAGCTGCAGGGCAAGGAGCTGAGCTACAACAACATCGCCGACGCCGATGCTGCATGGGAATGCGTGAAGAGCTTCGACGTGCCGGCCTGCGTGATCGTGAAGCACGCCAACCCCTGCGGCGTTGCCATCGGCAAGGATGCTGCCGAGGCTTACGGCAAGGCCTTCAAGACCGACCCGACCTCGGCCTTCGGCGGCATCATTGCCTTCAATCGACCGGTCGACGGCGCGACGGCCCAGGAGATCTCCAAGCAGTTCGTCGAAGTGCTGATGGCGCCCGATTACACGCCCGAGGCACTGGAGCTGTTCCAGGCGACCAAGAACCGGCAGAACGTGCGCATTCTCAAGATATCGCTGCCGCCGGGCGGCGCGAGCGACTGGGACAACGGCCGCAATGCGATGGACGTGAAGCGCATCGGCTCAGGCTTGTTGATGCAGACCGCCGACAACCATGAGCTCGCGGCCAGCGACCTCAAGGTGGTCAGCAAGAAGCAGCCCACGCCGCAGCAACTGCAAGACCTGCTCTTCGCATGGAAGGTCGCGAAGTACGTGAAGAGCAACGCGATCGTGTTCTGCGCCAACGGCATGACCATGGGCGTGGGCGCGGGCCAGATGAGCCGCCTCGATTCGGCGCGCATCGCCAGCATCAAGGCCGAGCACGCCGGCCTGTCGCTGAAGGACACCGCCGTGGCCAGCGACGCCTTCTTCCCGTTCCGCGACGGCCTCGACGTGGTGGTCGATGCGGGCGCGAGCTGCGTCATCCAGCCGGGTGGCTCGATGCGCGACCAGGAAGTGATCGATGCCGCCGACGAGCGTGGCGTCGTGATGGTGCTTTCGGGCGTGCGCCACTTCAGGCACTGACGACGCTCCTTCAAGAACACCGCGGAACCGGCTTTGCCGGGCCGCAGGTGTTGCCCCCGGTGGGGGTTGGCGAAGCGACACGAAGTGCGCGAAGCCTGGGGGCGAGCCTATTCTCCGAACCGGTATTTCAGTTGGAAGGTGATGGCGCCGTACAGCCGGTTCTTGATCGTCGGCACGTAGGCGATGTTGAGGCCCCAGTTCTTGCCTTCGATGGCAGCCACCGGAAGGATGGCCGGGAACCAGTTGCCGTTGCGGTAGTTGGGATAGCCGTCGAAGCCGCCGACCACGGCGCCGAACTTCACGCCGTAGAACTCGACGGGCAACACATACAGGCCCACGTAGTTCGACTGCCGGCGATCGCTGTTGCGGAAGGTGCCCGCGGTGAGGCGGTAGGTGTCGTTCAGCGGGTACTCGAAACCCAGCCCCTGGTTGACGTTCTCCAGGCCCTTGCCACTGTCGAAGTGCGCCGAGTAGAAACCCGGGTTGATCCAGATGTTCTTCGGATCGAAGGAGGACTGCGCAGTTGCCAGGCCGGGTAGAAGAAGAGCAAGAAGAGGAATGCTCAGCACCGGCAACGTGCGCAGGGGGTTCATGGGCTAGGGCGTCCTGAAGATTTGTCTTGCGGCTTCGATGGTGGCGGCGATGTCGTCGTCGCTGTGGGCTGCGCTCACGAAACCTGCCTCGTAAAGCGCGGGGGCAATATACACGCCGCGATCGAGCAAACCGTGAAACAGCGCATTGAATTTCGCGTTGTCGGTTGTCATCACGGTGGCATAGTTTTGCGGCAGGTCCTTCATCAGGAAGAAGCCGAACATGCCGCCTTCGCTGTCGGCATTGAAGGGCTGGCCTTCGGCTGCTGCGGCGGCCTTCAGGCCATCGACCAGCGTGCGCGTTTTCTTGCCGAGCGCTTCGTAGAAGCCGGGCTTTGCAATTTCCTTCAGCGTGGCAAGACCACATGCCGTGGCCACCGGATTACCCGACAGCGTGCCGGCCTGGTAGACCGGGCCCAGCGGCGCAAGCTGTTCCATGATCGCGCGCGGGCCGCCGAAGGCCGCGAGCGGCATGCCGCCGCCGATGACCTTGCCGAGCACCGTGAGGTCGGGCTTGATGCCCAGCACGCCCTGTGCGCCGTGCAGGCCCACGCGAAAGCCGGTCATCACTTCATCGAAGATCAGCAGGGCGCCGTGCTGCGTGCAGAGCTCGCGGCAGCGCTTGGCGAACTCGGGCGTGGCGCGCACGAAGTTCATGTTGCCGGCAATGGCTTCGATCATCAGGCAGGCGATGTCGCTGCCGTGCAGGGCGAAGGCTTCTTCGAGCTGCTGCAGGTTGTTGTACTCGAGCACGATGGTGTGCTGTACCACCTCTGGCGGCACGCCGGCCGAGGTCGGGTTGCCGAAGGTGGCGAGGCCGGAGCCGGCCTTCACCAGCAGTGCGTCGGCGTGGCCGTGGTAGCAGCCCTCGAACTTGACGATGCTCTTGCGGCCGGTGGCGCCGCGCGCCAGGCGCAGCGCGCTCATCGCGGCTTCGGTGCCGGAGCTCACGAGCCGCACCATCTCCATCGACGGCACCAGCGCGAGGATGGCCTCGGCCAGTTCGATCTCGCGCTCGGTCGGCGCGCCGTACGAGAAGCCTTCGAGCACGGCCTTCTGCACCGCCTCGACCACGGCAGGGTGGCCATGGCCCAGGATCATCGGACCCCAGGAGCCGATGTAGTCGATGTAGCGCTTGTCGTTGGCGTCCCAGAAGTAGGCGCCCTGTGCGCGCTGGATGAAGCGGGGCGTGCCGCCCACGGCCTTGAAGGCGCGTACGGGCGAGTTGACGCCCCCGGGGATCACGGCGCGGGCGCGCTCGAAAAGAATGTCGTTGCGGTCGGTCATCAGTGTCGGGTGTCGTGTGGGGGGAGGGCGAAGTCCGGCGCGGCGTCCGGGTCTTCATCGTCTTCGTCGTCCTCGGGCTCGGCCCAGAACAGGCGGTCGGGCAGCACATGGCCCATGCCGGGGCGAAAGCCCGCGTCGAGGCAGCGGTCCATGTAGGCCAGCGCCTCGGTGGTCGCGGCCACGAGGTCGGTGCCGCTTGCGAGCAGGGCGGCCAGGGCGGCCGACAGGGTGTCGCCGGCGCCGGCGAAGACGGCTTCGAGCCGTTCGTACTTCTCGTTGGCGAGCACCGATTGCGGCGAGGCCAGAACGTTGTCGATGAACTGCTCGGGCAGCACCATGCCGGTTACCAGCGTATAGGGCACGCCGAACTCGCCGGCGGCCTTGGCAATGTCGCGCGCACCGGGCGGACGCTCGCCGTTCCAGTCCGGAAGCAGCCAGCGCCACAGAGTACTGTGGTTTCCAACCAACACCGTCGTTTGAGGCAAAACCAGCTCCCGAAAAGCGTCCAGATAGGGCTCGATCAGGTTCTCGTCCCACCACGAAAGGTTGGGCATGTAGGCCACCACGGGCACCTCGGGATAGTCGGCGGCGGTCTCGGCGATGGTGCTCAGGGCCTCGGGGGTGCCGGCAAAGCCCACCTTGATCAACTGGACTTCCACGTCCTCCAGGATGGCGCGCGCCTGCTCGGCAATGGCCTCCTCGTCGAAGGGAAAGTGGTCGAAAATCTCGGCCGTGTCCCTGGCGTAGGCGCCTGTGACGACGGGCAGGACGTGTGCGCCCACCGACGCCATGGCGAGGGCGTCGGCGCCCAGCCCGCCCGCACCGCTGGGGTCGCTGGCGTTGAATACCAGCACGCAGGGAGGATTCAGGTCGCGCTCGGCCAGCTCGCCTTCATCCTGCGAGGGGTCGTTAAGATCGCCCGGTTTGCGGGTTTTGTCTGCTGGAAGTAAGTAGATGGTCATACGCCGGGCGGAATCCCCTGGATGGTGGCATAGGCGCGACGTTTACCGTCTGCCAGTGAGATACGCATAGATACACTCGTTGCATTTAATGAACAAGGACTTTAAGCTCCGATGAATACGAAAACTTGGATGTGCCTGATTTGTGGGTGGATCTATGACGAAGCGGTTGGTGTACCGGAAGACGGCATCGCGGCAGGCACGGCCTGGGCCGATGTCCCGATGAACTGGACCTGTCCTGAGTGCGGTGCGCGCAAGGAAGACTTCGAAATGGTTGAAATCTGAAAGCATGGCATAGATAGAGCTACGCGGTCTGCGTCGATGTTCGGCGCGGCGGGCTTCCAAGTCTCATGAGCAGGAGCGTTTGCAATGGGCCCGAATGGATCAGGTTACAAGGTGCTTGTCATCGACGACAGCAATACCATCCGGCGCAGTGCCGAGATTTTTCTGAAGCAGGGTGGGCACGAGGTTCTTCTTGCGGAGGACGGCTTCGACGCGCTCTCCAAGGTTAACGACCACAAGCCGCATCTGATTTTCTGCGACATCCTGATGCCGCGACTCGACGGCTACCAGACGTGCGCCATCATCAAGCGCAACGCCCATTTTTCCAACGTTCCGGTCGTCATGCTGTCTTCGAAAGACGGTGTATTCGACAAGGCCCGCGGCCGTATGGTCGGATCGCAAGACTACCTGACCAAGCCTTTCACCAAAGACCAGCTGCTGCAGGCCGTGCAGCAGTTTGGCATCGTTCAACAGGAAGTGCAGTAATGCCTATTCGCAAAATCCTCGTCGTCGACGACTCCAAGACGGAACTGGTGTTCCTGACCGACCTCCTCCAGAAGAACGGCTTTGCCGTCAAGACGGCTGAAAACGCCGACGACGCCATGCGCCGCCTGGAAGAAGACCACCCCGACCTGATCCTCATGGACGTCGTGATGCCCGGCCAGAACGGCTTTCAGCTCACGCGCGCCATTGCCCGCGACCCGAAGTACGCGGCGATCCCGATCATCCTGTGCACCAGCAAGAACCAGGAAACCGACCGCGTCTGGGGCATGCGCCAGGGCGCACGCGACTACATCGTGAAGCCGGTCAACGCAGCCGACCTGATGTCCAAGATCAGCGCGCTGAACTGAGCGAAAGCCTGCCGAGTCCATGGCGAATCGCGATGCTCTGAGAGCCTTCCAGTCCCGGCTGGCGAGCCGCCTGCAGGCCGCTCGCACGACGGGCGTGGCTGCCACGTGGCTGGCGGTCGAGGCGGGCGAGGGCAAATACCTCTTTCCGCTGGGACACGCCGGCGAAATCTTTCCCTGGACGCCGCCACAGCCCGTGCCCTACACGGAGCCGTGGTTCCTCGGCGTTGCCAACCTTCGCGGCGGCCTCTATGGCGTCGTGCAGCTGTCGGCATTCGCCTCCGGCGTCCCGGTCGCGCTGGCCGCCACCGAGGCGGCGCGCATCCAGTCGCGGCTCGTTGCTTTCAACGAGCTGCTCGAAGTCAACTGCGCATTGCTGGTCGATCGACTGGCGGGGTTGCGGGGGGCGGAGGCCTTCACGGCGTCCGAGCCTCCTGGCGCAGAAGCACCTGCCTGGCATGGGCATCTGTTTACCGATGCAGCGGGGGAGCGCTGGCAGGAAGTCAACCTGCAAGCGCTTTCGCAGCAACCCCAGTTTTTGAGTATTGGTGCGTAGTGCTCCCGCACGCCGTACCGGAAACCACCTGAAGGACCGACCGTGAGCTCGATCGCCGACAAGTTCAAGAAATTACTGCCCGTGAACAACGGGAACGACAAGGCCCGCGTCGATGGCTCCGGTTCCACGATATCGCTTGACGATGTCGATACCGTCCAGGTTCCGGACGAGAAAACCGTGCGCCTCGCCAGGAAAGGTGCCGTGACCACGGACACCAGCTTCGGCGAGCTCGACCTGCCGGGCGGCGGCGGCGACGCCGCCAACGAGCCGGGCGCCACGGTTGCCGAAGCGGCGCCCGACACCACCGGCGGCCGCGCGGGCTCCAACCCGGCGAGGCAGCAGCGGATCCTGGCCATCCTGCTGGCCGTCGTGGTGCTGTTGCTGCTGCTGGTTGCCGGCTCCGCCATTCTTCGCGCGGAACGCCTGGCGCAGCAGGTGGCGGCCACCGGCCAGTCGCTGATGCAGTCGCAGCGTCTTGCCAAGTCGATCTCGCAGGCCCTCGTCGGCAGCGCCTCGGCGTTCGTCGAAGTGAAGGACAGCGCCGACGACCTCTCGCGCCGCGTACAGGGCCTGACCAACGGCGACGACTCGTTGCGCCTGGAACGCGTGGGCAACCAGTACGACGAGGAGATGAACAAGATCAATCCTCTCGTCACCCGCGCCGACGCCAGCGCCAAGGCCGTGCTGGCCCAGCGCCAGATCCTGACGCAGGTGGGTGCCGCTCTGCGCGACATCAACCAGCAGTCGTCCACGCTGCTCGAAATGACGGAAACCGTCGCGTCGCTGAAGATGCAGCAGAACGCCACGCTGCCTGAAATCTCGGCCGCCGGCCAGCTCGTGATGCTGACGCAGCGCATCGGCAAGTCGACCAACGAGTTCTTCACGGTCGAGGGCGTGAACCCCGACGCCGTGTTCCTGCTGGGCAAGGACCTGAACACCTTCCAGGAAACCACCCGCGGCCTGCTCGACGGCAACGCGCAGCAGCGCTTCCCCGGCTCGAAAGACCCGCAGACCCGCCAGCAGCTCGAAGCCATCCTGAAGACCTACGAGCAGATGCGCACACAGGCTTCGGCCATTCTGGGCAACCTGCAGGGCCTGGTGGCGGCGCGTGAAGCGCAGGCTTCCATCCTGACCGACAGCGAGCCGCTGCGTAAGTCGCTCGGCGACCTGCAGGAAAAGCTCTCCGCACGCACCGGCCTGGGCGCCGGCACCATCGTGCTGCTGTTCGTGCTGTCGCTGGCCGCCCTGGCACTCGCTGGCGCCATCGGTTTCGTGCAGGTGCGCGAAGGCCGTGAACGTGCCGCCGTCGCCGAACGCGAACGTCTGGCTGCCGAACAGGCTTCCGACGAAGCCGGCCGCGTGAACAACGCCAACCAGGCCGCCATTCTTCGGCTGATGAACGAACTGCAGACAGTGGCCGAAGGCGACCTGACCCAGGAAGCAACCGTGACCGAGGACATCACCGGCGCCATCGCCGACTCGGTGAACTACACGGTGGAAGAACTGCGACTGCTGGTGGGCAACGTGCAGAACACGGCTACCCGCGTGGCGCAGACGACGTCGCAGGTGGAAAGCACCTCGACCGAGCTGCTGGCCGCCTCGACCGAACAGCTGCGCGAAATTCGCGAAACCGGCCAGTCGGTGCTGACCATGGCCGAGCGAATCAACGGCGTGTCTACCCAGGCGCAAGAGTCCGCCACGGTGGCGCGCCAGTCGCTGCAGGCTGCATCCTCGGGTCTGCAGGCCGTGCAGAACGCCATCGGCGGTATGAACTCCATCCGCGACCAGATCCAGGAAACCTCCAAGCGGATCAAGCGCCTGGGCGAATCCTCGCAGGAGATTGGCGAAATCACCGAGCTGATCTCGGACATTACCGAACAGACGAACGTGCTGGCCCTGAACGCCGCCATCCAGGCCGCATCGGCCGGTGAAGCCGGACGAGGCTTCTCGGTGGTGGCGGAAGAAGTTCAGCGACTGGCCGAACGCTCCGCAGACGCCACGCGCCAGATCTCGGCGCTGGTGAAGGCGATTCAGACCGACACGCAGGATGCCGTGGGCGCCATGGAGCGCTCCACGCAGGGTGTGGTCGAAGGGGCCAAGCTGTCCGACAACGCGGGTACCGCGCTGTCCGAGATCGACCGCGTGTCGCGCCGACTCGCTGACCTGATTGAGCAGATTTCGCAATCCGCCTCCCGCGAAGCCGATTCGGCCAACGTGGTGGCCGCGAACATCCAGCACATTTTTGCCGTGACGGAACAGACCGGAGAAGGTACGCGCACCACCGCTCAGCAGGTGCGCGAACTGTCGCAGATGGCCGAAGAACTGCGTCGTTCGGTGGCTCGTTTCAAGATTGCCTGACCCACAAGATAGATAAGAACGGCGAGCACCCAACGTGTCGATTCAAACCCCTGCCACGGCCCCCCTCGCCGGCAATGTGCCGGCCACCGAAGACCTCGGGCCGCTGGCCTGGGTGCTGGGAGAAATCCAGAAATCCCTCGACGGTGTAGGCAAGTCGCTGCGGCGCTTCGTGCGCGACGTGGACGCTGCAGCCGAGCCCGAGGCCGGCCCGCTGCAGATGGCCCGCCAGCAACTGCACCAGGCCGTTGGCGCGCTCCAGATGGTGGGGCATTCCTCGCCCGCGCTGGTGCTCGGCGCCATCGAGTTCGCGGTGCAGGGCTTCATCGCCGAACCGCAGCGCTGCACCGACGCCGCGGTGGTCAAGATCGAGCGTGCCGGCTTCGCCGTCACCGATTTCCTCAACGCCCTGCTGGCCGGCAAGCCCGTGTCGTCGGTGGCGCTGTTTCCCCAGTACCGCGACGTGCTGGAGCTCGTCGGCAACGAGCGCGTGCACCCGGCCGACCTGTGGAGCACCGCCTGGCGCTGGGTCGAGGTCAAGCCCGCGCTGACGCAGGCCGCCATCGCCTATGACCCGGCCGTGCGCTCGAAGCTCGACCGCGAAGTGCTGCAACTGGTCAAGACCGGCGACGTGCAGGCCGCCCGGCGGCTGCATGCGCTGTGCCTGGGGCTCGGCCGCGGCGCATTGCTGCCCCGCGTCGCCAGCTTCTGGACCCTGGCCGCCGGCTTCTTCGAAGCCCTGGCCACCGGGCTGATCACGCCCGATTCCTACGTCAAGCGCGCCGCCTCGCGCGTGCTGCTGCAATACGCCACGCTCGCGCGCGGCGACAGCCTCGTGTCCGACCGTCTCGGACAAGACCTGCTGTTCTTCTGCGCGCAGGCCGTGCCCACCGCCAGCGACGACGCCGCCACGCTGCGCACCGTGCGCAGCGCCTGGGGCATCGCCGGCGAACAGCGCATCGACTACACCGTCGAGCAGTTCGGCCGCTTCGATCCGCTGGTGCTGCAACAAGCGCGCAAGCGTATCGAGACCGCCAAGGAAATGTGGTCGGGCCTCTCGGGCGGCGACATCACCCGCACGCGCCAGGTGGCCGACACCTTCGCGCAGCTCGGCGAATCGCTGCAGAAGCTGCACCCGCCGAGCCTGCCGATGGTGCAGGCGCTGACCCATTCGGTCGAAGCCTCCGTGCGTTCCGGCCAGGCCCCGGGCACCGAACTCGCGATGGAAGTCGCCACCTCGGTGCTCTACCTGGAAGCCGCGCTCGAAGACCTCGACCCGAGCGATCCGCAGCTCACCTCGCGCACCCTGCAGCTGGCGGGCCGCATCGAACGCGTGCGCGCGGGCGGCCATTCCGAGCCGCTCGAGCCGTGGATGGAAGACCTCTACCGCCGCGTGAGCGACCGCCAGACCATGGGCACCGTGGTCGACGAGCTGCGCAGCCACCTGAGCGAACTCGAAAAATCGCTCGACCAGTATTTCCGCCGCCCGGCCGAAAAGGGCCTGTTGCGCACAGTGCCGACGCAGCTCCTGCAGATGCGTGGTGTGTTCTCCGTGCTCGGCCTCGACCAGGCCGCGCTCACCGTTCAGCGCATGCGCGACGACGTCGAGGCGATGCTCGTCAGCACCTCGCCGGCCGAAGAAATGGCCGGCTTCGACGCGCTGGGCAACAACCTCGGCGCGCTCGGTTTCCTGATCGACATGCTGGGCTACCAGCCCGCGCTGGCCAAGCGCCTGTTCGTGTTCGACGCCGACGCCGGCGAACTCAAGCCGCTGATGGGCCGCCAGGCCACCGACAGCACTGCTGCCGACGGCACCGCTCCGAGCCCGGCTCCGGTCGCCCAGGCCGTGCTCAGCATCGAGGAAGTCGATGCACAGATCGCCTCGAAGCTCGCCGCGCTCGCCACGCCCAACCGCAAGGCCAAGGTTTCGCCGATCGAGGAATTCAGCAGCAAGGCCGACAGCTGGACGAACAAGATTTCCGGTCCGTCCGCGCTGCCCGACACCGAAGTCACCGAGCTCGAAGAAGACGACCTGCAGAACATCTTCCTCGACGAAGCCCGCGAGGTGGTGCAGAACGGCCTGGCCGCCATCGCCGAACTCGCCAGCTACCCGGACGACACCGAAGAACTCACGATCCTGCGTCGTGCCTTCCACACGCTCAAGGGCAGCTCGCGCATGGTCGGCCTCACCGACTTCGGCGACGCCGCCTGGTCGCTCGAACAGGTGCTCAACACCTGGCTGGCCGACCAGCGCGCCGCCACGCCGGAACTGCTGTCGGCCACCGAACGCACGATGAAGGACTTCAGCCAGTGGGTCGAGGCCATTGCCTCGGGCTCCGCGCACGGCTGGCAGTCGGCACCATTCAGCCGCGTGGCCAACGCGCTGCTGGCCGGCGAGCCCGTGCCCCCGCCGGTGCGCGTGGCCGATGCGGAGGCCCTGGCGGTCGCCGCGCGCCACATCGCGGCCGAAGCGCCTCATTCCGCGCCAGCGCCGCTCGAAGTTGCGGCGCCGGTGCCGGCGCAGCTGCCGCCCCTGCAATTGCCCGATCTGCCGGACCTGTCGCTTACCTCGGAAGCTCCCGTACCGGCTGCGGCGCCCGAGGTGCCGTTCGAAACCGTGGCCTGGCAGGAGCCCGAGAAGGCTGTCACGCCCGAGCCCGACGACGATTTCGCATCGACCGACTTCATCGATTTCGAAGCGAAGCAGACCACCGAGCCTGCAGCGCTGGGAGCCTTGCCGAGCGGCGAGGAGTTCGATTTCCTGGCGCCCCCTGCGAAGACACCAGCGGCCGCCGAACCGGAGCCGGCAGAGCCCGCTCCAGTCATCGAATCGATCGAAGCCACCGTGCCGACCACCGCCGGCCTGCCCGACCTGGACTGGGAGCCCGAGCCGCTGCCCGTGCAGGCTGCTGCCGTTGTTGCAGCCGAGCCCGAAGTCATCGAAGCCGCGGCGCTGCCGCTGCACGAAGAAGAGCCTGAAGAACCGGTCGCCGCACCCGAGCCGCAACCGGTGGCTGAAGCAGAGCCGGAGCCCGAGCCCGAACTGCCCGCCCCGGCGGTTGCCGAAGAAGTGCTCGTGCCCATCTTCGAAGCACCCCCCGTGCCCGAAGAGCCGCAGATCCTCGTTGCCGACAAAGCAACAGAAGCAGAAGCGCCCGAACCCGTCGTGGCCGCTGCGCCCGTCGCACCGCAGGAAAGCGCCGAAGACCAGGTCAAGGTCATCGGCCCGCTGCGCATCGGCATCCAGCTCTACAACGTCTACCTCAACGAGGCCGACGAATGGTCGCGCCAACTCGCCACCGACGTCGGCGAATGGGCGCTCGAATCGCACGAACGCCTGCCCGACTCGACCGTTGCGCTGGCCCATTCGCTGGCCGGCAGCTCGGCCACGGTCGGCTTCCACAGCCTGTCGGGCATGGCCCGCCTGTTCGAAGCCGCGCTGCAGCATCTGCAGATGCAGGGCAGCGGCACGCGTGAGCAGGGCATGGTGCTGGTGGCCGCGGCCGACGAGCTGCGCCGCCTGCTGCACCAGTTCGCCGTCGGCTTCCTGCGCGATCCGGCCGAAGGCACGCTGCAGGCGCTGCGCGACATCGCCAATTCGCCGATGCCGACCGAAGTTGCCATGCGCGCCGAAGTCCGGCCGCTGCAGCAGGTGGTGGTCAGCGATTCCGTCGCCGACGTGGCGCTGGACGATTCCGAAGACGCCATCGACCTGGCCGACGCGGTCGACGTCGACCTGTTCCCGATCTTCGAGGAAGAGGCGGCCGAACTGCTGCCCCAGCTCGGCGAGGCGCTGCGCCAGTGGGCGCATCACCCCGACGACAGCGCGCCGCGCGCCTCGGTGCTGCGTACGCTGCACACGCTCAAGGGCAGCGCACGGCTGGCCGGCGCCATGCGCCTTGGCGAGCGCGCGCACCGCATGGAGTCCGAGATCGAAGTCCTGGGCTCCCAGGGCGCGGAACGGGCCGACATCGAAAAGCTGCTGACGCGCCTCGACGCCCTGCAGGCCACCTTCGACGCACTGCGCGCGGCCGACGATGCCACGCAGGTCGAGCTGGCCCAGATCGTGGCCGCGGCCACCGCGACCGCATCCGCCGCCCAGCTGCTGCAGGTGGCGCCCGAAGCCGGCGTGCCGGCGAACGACGAAACCGCCACCCCCGTGGCGGGCCTGGAAGACGAAGAATCCGTCGCTGCCGCACCGGCCGCACCCACGACGCTGCAACCGCGCCCCGCGCCCGCACTGCTCACGCCCCTGCGTGCCGCAACGGGCCAGGCCGTGCGCATCCGCACCCAGCTGCTCGACCGCCTGGTCGCGCAGACCGGCGAGGTCATCATCACGCGTTCGCGCCTGGAGGCCGAACTGGGCCAGCTGCGCGGCTCGCTGTCCGACCTCACGGGCAATCTGGACCGCCTGCGCCAGCAACTGCGCGACATCGAAGTGCAGGCCGAAAGCCAGATGCAGTCCCGCCTGGCGCAAGCCAAGGACTCGCAACAGGGCTTCGACCCGCTGGAGTTCGACCGCTTCACCCGCGTGCAGGAACTCACGCGCATGATGGCCGAGTCGGTGAACGACGTGGCCACCGTGCAGCGCACGCTGCAAAAGACGGTGCAGGCGACGGAAGACGACCTCAGCGTGCAGGCACGCCAGACGCGCGAACTGCAGCGCGGCCTGCTGCGCACGCGCATGGTGGAGTTCGAAGGCATCTCCGACCGCCTCTACCGCGTGGTGCGCCAGGCCTCGAAGGACACCGGCAAGCAGGTGCGCCTGGATATCGTCGGCGGCTCCATCGAAATGGACCGCGGCGTACTGGACCGCATGACGCCCGCCTTCGAGCACTTGCTGCGCAACTGCGTGGCCCACGGCATCGAGGATTCGGCCGTGCGCGAGAAGGCCGGCAAGGACGCCAGCGGCCTGATCGTCATCGACCTGCACCATGAAGGCAACGACGTCTCGGTGAGCTTCCGCGACGACGGCGCCGGCCTCGACAACAAGCGCATCGCCGAGCGCGCCCGCGCTCTCGGCCTGCTCGGCCACGACCAGGAGCTGTCGGCCGAAGAAGCCACCGAGCTGATCTTCAAGCCCGGCTTCTCGACGGCGGGCCAGGTCTCCGAACTGGCCGGCCGCGGCATCGGCATGGACGTGGTGCGCGCGCAGATCGCGGCGCTCGGCGGCCGCATCGAAACGCACAGCAACCCAGGCCAGGGCACCACCTTCAAGCTGGTGCTGCCGCTGACCACCGCCGTGACGCACGTGGTGATGCTGCGCGCGGGCGAGGTGTCGATCGGCGTGCCGTCGAACCTGGTGGAGCTGGTGCAGCGCGTGGGCGGAACCGACCTCGAGGCCGCCTACCTGCACAACAGCCATCCCTTCGGCCACGAACAGGTGCCGTTCTACTGGGCCGGCGCGCTGCTGCAGGCCTCGACCCGCAGCGAGCATGCGGGCGCCAAGAACAACACGATCGTGGTCGTGCGAAGCGCCGCGCAGCGCGTGGCCCTGCACGTGGACGAAGTGCTGGGCAACCAGGAAGTCGTGGTCAAGAACCTCGGCCCGCAGCTCGCGCGGCTGCCCGGCCTGGCCGGCATCTCGGTGCTGGCTTCGGGCGCGGTGGCGCTGATCTACAACCCGGTGGCGCTGGCCGCGGTGCACGGCGAACAGGCGCGCGAGCGCCAGGCCGCCGCGCTGGTGGCGCCGGCGCATGCCGCATCGGCTACGGCCGGGCAGGGCGCGCCGCAGGAGCCGTTGCCGGTGCTGGCCCCGGTGGCACCGCAGATTCCGCTGGTGCTGGTGGTGGACGACTCCATCACCGTGCGCCGCGTCACGCAGCGTCTGCTGCAGCGCGAAGGCTATCGCGTGTCGCTCGCGGCCGACGGCCTGCAGGCGCTCGAACGGCTGCAGCAGGAACGCCCGGCGGTGGTGCTGTCGGACATCGAGATGCCGCGCATGGACGGCTTCGACCTGGCCCGCAACATCCGCGCCGACGCCGCGCTGGCCGAGCTGCCGATCATCATGATCACCTCGCGCATCGCCGAGAAGCACCGCGACTACGCGCGCACGCTGGGCGTGAACCACTACCTCGGCAAGCCGTACTCGGAAGAGGAACTGCTGCGCCTGGTGCGTGCGTACACGAGCGAGTCGACGACGCTGGCTGCCGCCGCCTGACGCGCGGTTTTCAGGCAGCGATAAAGAAAAGGGCCTTCGGGCCCTTTTCTTTTTCTATTTCTGCAGCGCCTTCGCCCGCGCCACTCCGTAGCGCTGCAGCGTCTTCTCGCGCGCTTCGGCGTGGTCCACCACCGGCTTCGGGTACGTCTCGCCGAGCTTGATGCCGGCCGCCTCCAGCTCCACCGGCGACGCCATCCACGGCGCATGGATCGCCGCATTCGACAGCCCCGCCAGCTGCGGCAGGTAGCGGCGGATGAACTTGCCCTCGGGGTCGAAGCGCTCGCTCTGCGTCACCGGATTGAAGATGCGGAAGTAGGGCTGCGCGTCGCAGCCGCTCGAACTGGCCCACTGCCAGCCGCCGTTGTTCGAGGCCAGCTCGAAGTCATTCAGGTGCAGCGCGAAGTAGGCCTCGCCGCGCCGCCAGTCCAGCCCCAGGTCTTTGCACAGGAAGCTCGCCACCACCATGCGCAGGCGGTTGTGCATGTAGCCGCTCTGGTTGATCTGCAGCATGGCCGCGTCCACCAGCGGGTAGCCGGTGCGGCCCTGGCACCAGGCGTCGAACAGCTGGTCGGCGTGCTTGCCGTGGTGCCAGGCGATCTTGTCGTACTCGGGCCGGAAGCTCTTCGACTCGCCGCCCCTGTGCACGTGCGGAAAGTGCACCAGGATCTGGAAGTAGAACTCGCGCCAGATCAGCTCGCTCAGCCAGGTCGTCGCCCCGGCGTTGCCCTGCAGCGAGAGCTGGTGCGCCAGGCTGGCCATCTGCCGGATCGACACCGTGCCGAAGCGCAGGTGCACGCCCATGTAGCTGGGCCCGCGCACCGCCGGAAAGTCGCGCGCCTCGTGGTAGCGGTCGATGCGCTCGAAGAAATCCTCGAACAGCAGGCCCGCGCCGCGCGTGCCCGTGGGAATTTCCAGCGCCGAGAGGTTGCTCTTCTCGAAGCCGATCTCCCGCAGCGCCGGCACCGGCTCGCCATAGGCCTGCGGCGAGGGCGCCAGCGCGTCGGCGTGGCTGCGCACCGGGTACGACTTGAGGAAGAACGCATCGACCTTCGCCAGCCAGGCCCGCTTGTAGGGGGTGAACACCGTGTAAGGCTGGTCGGTCTTGGTCATGACCTCGTCGCGGTCGAAGACGGTGGAGTCTTTGTAGGTGTGGAAGGCCACGCCGGCATTGGCCAGCGCGCCGAACACCTTGGCGTCGCGCTCCAGCGCGTCGGGTTCGTCGTCGCGGTTGGCAAATACCGCCTGCACGCCGAGCTCGCGCGCCAGCGCCGGAATTTCCTGCACCGCCGCGGCATGCCGCACGATCAGCCCGCCGCCCAGCGCGCGCAGTTCGGCCTCGAGCTCCACCAGCGATTCGCGGATGAATTCGACCCGGCGGTCGACCGTGGGCAGGGCGTCGAGGATGGCCTTGTCGAACACGAAAACGCAGACCACCTGGCGGCAGGCCCGCAGCGCGCGATACAGGGCCGCGTTGTCGTCCACCCGGAGGTCTCGGCGGAACCACATGAGCCCTTTGGGATAGGTCTTGTCAACGGCCAGTAAAATCGGAGGCATATGGCCGCCGATTCTGCCCCGATGAACCTTACGCATCACTTTTTGATAGCGATGCCCGGGATGGAAGACAAAACTTTCAACCGCAGCGTCGTGTACCTCTGCGAACACAGCGAGCGCGGTGCGCTCGGCCTGGTAATCAACAAACCCAGCGACATCAACCTGAGGGTGCTGTTCGAGAAGATCGAGCTCCACCTGGCGCGCCCCGAGCTGGGCGAAGCTCCCGTCTTCCAGGGCGGCCCGGTGCAGACCGAACGCGGCTTCGTGCTGCACGAGCCGGTCTTCACCCAGGCCGAGAAGCCCGAGGAATCGGTCTACGCCTCGACCATGACCATCCCCGGCGGGCTCGAAATGACCACCTCCAAGGACGTGCTGGAGGCCCTGGCCACCGGCGCGGGCCCGCGCAAGGTGCTGGTTTCGCTGGGCTATGCGGCCTGGGGCGAAGGCCAGCTCGAATCGGAACTGGCCGAAAACAGCTGGCTTACCGTGGGCGCCGACCCGGCCGTGATCTTCGACACCCCGATCGAGCAGCGCTACGACAGGGCGCTGCTGCTGCTGGGCCTCGAAGCGTGGAAATTGTCGCCGGACGCCGGACACGCATGAGCGCAGCCGCCATGCCAGACGCTCCCGCTCCCACCGCTTCTTCTCCCGTTCCCGCTGCTGCCGCTCCCGTCCCAGCCCATTTCCAGACCTTCCTGGCCTTCGACTTCGGCCTGAAGCGCACGGGCGTGGCCAGCGGCAACCGGCTGCTGCAGACGGCCACCCCGCAGCCCACCATCAAGGCCGAGGGCGACGCCCGCTTCGCGCAGGTCGAGGCCCGCATCAAGGAATGGCAGCCCGACGCGCTGGTGATCGGCGTGCCCTACCACCCCGACGGCGCCCCGCACGAGAACACCCGCCGCGCGCAGAAGTTCGCGCGCCAGCTGCGCGGCCGTTTCAACCTCCAGGTGTTCGAGGTCGACGAGCGCTACAGCACCACCGAGGCGCTGGCCTCCGGCGCGCGCGATGCCGATGCCGCCTCGGCCTGCATCATCCTGGAGCAATTCTTGAGGAGTCTCACGTGAGTTCAATTCCCGATGCCGAAGCGCTCTACACCAAGCTGCTTGCCGGCGTTAAGACGCTGATGCGCCCTGAAACCAGGCTGGTCGGCATCACCTCCGGCGGCGCCTGGCTGGTCGAGCGCCTGCAGAAAGACCTGGGCCTGAGCGGCGCCCCCGGCGTCATCTCGTCGGCCATGCACCGTGACGACTTCGCGCGCCGCGGCCTCTCGGCCAGCGCGCAGACCGTGCTGCCCTTCGACGTGAACGGCACCGACGTGCTGCTGCTCGACGACGTGCTCTACACCGGCCGCACCATCCGAGCGGTGCTCAACGAGCTGTTCGACTTCGGTCGCCCCGCCAGCGTGCGCCTCGCGGTGCTGGTGGACCGGGGCGGACGCGAACTGCCCGTGGCCGCCGACTTCGCCGCCACCACGCTCACGCTGCCGAACACCCAACTGCTTGCCCTGGCCCGCGCCGCAGACGGCGCCTTCAGCCTCAAGGTGGAGGAAAGCAAGTAATGCTCTACAAGCGAAATCCGCAGCTCAACAAGAACGGCGAGCTGATCCACCTGCTGTCGATCGAAGGCCTGCCCAAGGACATCGTCACGCACATCCTCGACACCGCCGCCAACTTCACGAGCGTGAGCGACCGCGAGGTGAAGAAGGTGCCTCTGCTGCGCGGCAAGAGCGTGTTCAACCTGTTCTTCGAGAACAGCACCCGCACCCGCACCACCTTCGAGATCGCGGCCAAGCGCCTCTCGGCCGATGTCATCAACCTCGACATCGCGCGCTCCTCGGCCACCAAGGGCGAATCGCTGCTCGACACCATCGCCAACCTGAGCGCGATGGCGGCCGACCTGTTCGTGGTGCGCCACAGCGAGTCGGGCGCGCCGTACCTGATCGCGCAGCACGTGGCGCCGCACGTGCACGTGGTGAACGCCGGCGACGGCCGCCACGCGCACCCGACGCAGGGGCTGCTCGACATGTACACGATCCGCCACTACAAGAAAGACTTCTCGAACCTCACGGTCGCCATCGTCGGCGACGTGCTGCACTCGCGCGTGGCGCGCTCCGACATCCATGCGCTCACCACGCTCGGCTGCGCAGAAGTGCGCGTGGTGGGCCCCAAGACGCTGGTGCCGAGCGACATGGCCGGCATGGGCGTGCGCGTGTGCCACACGCTCGAAGAGGGCATCAAGGACTGCGACGTCGTCATCATGCTGCGCCTGCAGAACGAGCGCATGAGCGGCGCGCTGCTGCCGTCGTCGCAGGAGTTCTTCAAGACCTTCGGCCTTACGCCCGAGAAGCTGCAGCTCGCCAAGCCGGACGCCATCGTGATGCACCCGGGCCCGATCAACCGCGGCGTGGAGATCGACTCCGCCGTGGTCGACGGCAAGCAGAGCGTGATCCTCCCGCAGGTCACTTTCGGCATCGCCGTGCGCATGGCGGTGATGAGCATCGTGGCAGGTAACGAAGCATGAACACACTGATCACCAACGGCCGCGTCGTCGACCCTGCATCGGGCATCGACAAGAAGGCCGACATCGCCATCGCCGACGGCAAGATCGCCGGCATCGGCAGCATCCCTGCCGGCTTCAAGGCCGAGCGCACCATCGATGCCGCGGGCTGCATCGTCGCCCCCGGTCTCGTCGACCTTGCCGCGCGCCTGCGCGAGCCCGGCTACGAACACGAAGGCATGCTCGAAAGCGAAATGGCCGCGGCCATTGCCGGCGGCGTCACCAGCCTCGTGTGCCCGCCCGACACCGACCCCGTGCTCGACGAACCCGGCCTGGTCGAGATGCTCAAGTTCCGCGCCGAGAAGCTGCAGTGCGCGCGCCTGTTTCCGCTCGGCGCGCTCACGCGCAACCTCGCCGGCGGCGTGCTGACCGAGATGGCCGAGCTCACCGAGGCCGGCTGCATCGGCTTCAGCCAGGCCGACGTGCCGCTGGCCGACACGCAGGTGCTGCAGCGCGCGCTGTCGTACGCCAGCACCTTCGGCTACACCGTGTGGCTGCGTCCGCAAGATCGCGACCTCGGCAAGGGCGTTGCGGCCAGCGGCCCGCTCGCCACGCGGCTCGGCCTCGCGGGCGTGCCCGTGTCGGCCGAGACGATCGCCATCTTCACCATCGTCGAGCTGATGAAGGCCACCGGTGCACGCGTGCACCTGTGCCGCATCTCCAGCGCCCGCGGCGTGGCGCTGGTGCGCGAAGCCAAGGCGCAGGGCCTGCCGCTCACCTGCGACGTCAGCATCAACTCGCTGCACCTGGTCGACACCGACATCGGCTACTTCGACAGCCGTGCACGCCTGAACCCGCCGCTGCGCCAGCAAGGCGACCGCGAGGCGCTTTCTGCCGCGCTGGCCGACGGCACCATCGATGCGCTGGTGTCCGACCACACGCCGGTCGAGGCCGACGCCAAGACGCTGCCCTTTGCCGAGAGCGAAGCGGGCGCGACCGGGCTCGAGCTGCTGCTGCCGCTCGCGCTGCAATGGGGCGAGCGCAGCGGCGCGGGCGTCGCGCGCGCCATCGAGGTCATCACCTCCGCCCCCGCTCGCCTGCTGGCCGCCGAAGACGCGGGCACCGGTATCGGCCGCCTGGTGGAAGGCGGCGTGGCCGACCTGTGCATTGCCGACCCCGGGCTCGAATGGCAGGTGCTGCCCGATGCGCTCAAGAGCCAGGGCAAGCACACGCCGTTCGCCGGCTATCCGATGCAGGGCCGCGCACGGCACACGCTTGTGGCGGGCCGGATCGTGCACGGCTGACAGACAGAAAGAAAGAACGACGCCCCCGATGGTTCATTCGTTGAAAGCCTGCTGGCGCCTGCTGCACGCGGTGGGGCATGCGCTGGTCGGCTGGTGGACGATTCGCTTCACCTTTCCCAGCCTCGAGCAGGCAGAGCGCAATGCGCGCGTGCAGGCATGGTCGAAGCGCATGCTCGAGATCATGGGCATCACGCTGAAGGTGCAGGGCACGCCGCCGCCCGAGGGGCCGGTGCTGCTCATTTGCAATCACCTCTCGTGGCTCGACATCACCTGCCTCCATGCGGCACGCCATGTGCGCTTCGTGTCGAAGTCGGACGTCAAGAACTGGCCGCTGATCGGCACGCTTTCCAACGGCTCCGGCACGCTCTACATCGAGCGCGAACGCCGCCGCGACGCACTGCGCGTGGTGCACCACATGACCGAGGCGCTGCGCAACGGCGACCTGATCGGCGTGTTTCCCGAAGGCACGACCAGCGACGGCCGCGGCCTGCTGCCGTTCCATGCCAACCTGCTGCAGGCAGCCATTTCCTCGGGTGCACCCGTGCTGCCCGCCGCGCTGCGCTTTGCCGATGCCGCCACCGGCGAGACCAGCCAGGCCCCACGCTACATCGACGACGACAGCCTCGCCGCGTCGCTGTGGAACACCCTGCGCGCGCCGCCGCTGCTGGCCATCGTGCGCTTCGGCGAGCCGCAGGACCCGCACGGCCGCGAGCGCCGCGCCTGGGCGCAGTCGCTGCATGAAGACGTGCAGCAGTTGCGCCGCGAAACACACTGAAGTCAAAAAAAGCGCTCCTCGAGGGAGCGCTTAACGACGCAGGAATGCGCCGTGAGGAGGAACCGGGAGCCCTTCGGCAAATGCTGCCTGCCGAAGGCCTTCAAGCCTCCACTTTGACCGTGTGCGCGGCCCGTGCCTGCGGGATAAGGCAGGCCGGGCGCGTCGGTGCTTGCCTACAGTCAGCCCAGCAGGCCGTGCAGGATGTTGGTGACCGGGCTCACGACGTGGTTCACCGTCTGCTCGACCTGGCTGGTGATCGGCGCCACCACTTCGGCCAGGCCCGAGCCGACGGCGTGGCCCGCGCCTTCGACCACGCTGGCCACCGTGTCGACCACCGGCGCCACGACACCCGTGGCCCCTGCCAGGATGTCCGTTGCCGGAGCCGCGGCGTGGGAGACCGTGCTGCCCACGGTCTCGACTGCCGGAGCGACTGCGTCGCCCGCCGGCTGCAGGACGTTGGCCACGGCGCCGTCGCCGCCCAGCGCGCCGAGCAGACTGCCGACGAGACCGTCCGCGCCCAGCAGGCCGCCGACCAGGCCGTCGCTGCCCAGGAGGTTGCCCACGATGCCGTCCTCGCCGAGAACACCACCGAGCAGGCCGCCACCGCTGCCACTGCCGCCGCCGAGTACGCCGCCAAGGAGGCCATCGTCACCCAGGACACCGCCCAGGAGACCGCCGTCGCCGCCGGTCACGCCACCGAGCACGCCACCCAGCAGGCCATCGTCACCCAGGACACCGCCCAGGAGACCGCCGTCGCCGCCGGTCACACCGCCGAGTACGCCACCCAGCAGGCCGTCGTCACCCAAGACACCGCCAAGGAGGCCACCGTCACCGCCGAGTACGCCGCCCAGCAGACCGCCTTCGCCCAAGACGCCACCGAGGAGGCCACCGTCGCCGCTGAGTACGCCACCCAACAGGCCGTCGTCACCAAGGACACCGCCGAGGAGACCACCGTCACCTCCGAGTACGCCGCCCAGCAGACCGCCTTCGCCCAGGACACCGCCGAGGAGACCGCCGTCGCCGCCCAGCAGACCGCCTTCGCCCAGGACACCGCCGAGGAGACCGCCGTCGCCGCCGAGCACTCCGCCCAGCAGGCCGCCATCACCCAGGACCCCGCCGAGGAGGCCGCCATCGCTGCCAAGCAGACCGCCCAACAGACCACCGTCGCCCAGCACGCCACCGAGCAAGCCGCCATCACCGCCCAGCAGGCTGCCGAGCGGGCCTTCGGCGCCGAGAAGGCCGTCGTCGGCCAGAACACCGCCCAGCAGGCCGTCGTCACCGAGAAGGCCGCCAAGCAAGCCGTTATCGCCCAGCACGCCGCTGAGCAGGCCGCCATCTCCCCCGAGCAAACCGGCCAGGGGTGTCTCGCTCAGCAGGTCGCCGACCACGCCGTCGGGTCCGAGCAGGCTGTCGACC
This sequence comes from Variovorax sp. F042, assembly GCF_057814215.1. Classification (NCBI taxonomy): domain Bacteria; kingdom Pseudomonadati; phylum Pseudomonadota; class Betaproteobacteria; order Burkholderiales; family Comamonadaceae; genus Variovorax; species Variovorax sp. F042. The sequence goes on along the minus strand of NZ_JBVASX010000005.1, from coordinate 155,355 downwards.
AGCCCGCCTTCGCCAAGCAGGCCGCCGGTGAGGCCTTCGCTGCCCAGCAAGCCGGCGAGCGAGCCGTCGCCGCCGAGCACGCCGCCCAACGGGCCATCGTCGCCGAGGAGGCCGTCAACACCGCCGAGCACGCCGCCAAGCAAGCCACCGTCACCGCCAAGCAGACCGCCCAGCAGGCCGTCGTCACCCAGCACGCCGCCAAGCAGGCCGCCGTCGCCGCCGAGCACACCGCCCAACAGGCCGTCGTCACCCAGCACGCCACCGAGCAAGCCGCTGTCACCGCCGAGCAGGCCACCCAGCAGGCCGTCGTCGCCAAGCACTCCGCCAAGCAAACCGCCGTCGCCGCCGAGCAGACCGCCCAGCAGGCCGTTATCACCCAGGACGCCACCGAGCAGCCCGCCGTCACCGCCGAGCAGGCCGCCAAGGAGCCCGTCATCGCCAAGCAGTTGCCCGATCAGACCGTCTTCGCCGAGCACGTTGCCCAGCAGGCTGCCGTCGCCCAGCAGACCTTCGAGCACCTGCCCGACCACGCCGTCGGTGCCGACCAGTTCGTCCACGAGGCCGTCGATGCCAAGGCCGGTGGTCACGCCGCCGAGCAGGCCTTCGCTGCCGAGCACGTTTTCGAGGATGTTGCTCAACGCATCGGTCAGGTAGTCGACCTGGCCGATCAGCGACCCGACGAGCGCGTCAGTCAAGCCGTCGCCCAGCAGCCCGTCCACCACGGGGGTGAGCACGCCGCCGATGTTGACGGCCAGGTTGTCGACGGTGTTGTCCAGCGGATCGAATGCGTTCGGATCGTCGGGCCTGAACTCGTTGCCCGCGATCGGCGAGAGCACGTCGTCCAGCAGATCCGTGAGGCCGTCGGCCGCGGGCATCAGCGATGCCAATGTGCCGGATGAACTGGCGGCGACGCTTCTGGCCGCGGCGGCGCTGCCACCTCCGAGGCCGAGGACGTTGTCCAGGGAGCCGAGCAGATGGCCGGCGAGGCTGTCGCCTGGATCGAGCAAGTGGTCGGCATCAGCGTCCGCATCGGCGTCTGCGTCTGCATCCGCGTCGGCATCAGCGTCCGCATCTGCATCTGCATCTGCATCTGCATCGGCGTCTGCATCGGCGTCTGCATCGGCGTCGGCGTCGGCGTCGGCGTCGGCGTCAGCATCACCGTCTGCATCCGAGTCGGCATCTGCATCCGCATCTGCGTCGGCATCGCTGTCGCCAACGCCCGGAACGAAGAAAGGAACCGCGCCGCCGTCGCTGCCGCCGCCACCGCTCAGCGCGGCGCCGAGCGCGACAGCACCCAGTGCGCCGAGCGCGAATTCACCCAGCCCGATGCCGCTGCCGGCAGCGGTCTTCTTGCTCACCGCAAGCGCCGCGGCTTCCGCGTCGCTGTCGGGCGAAGTCACTTCCAGGTCGCCCGAGGCCACGTCCACATTCACCTGCTCGAGGCCGCTGGCCAGCTTGGTCGTGCTGATGGTGGCGTCGGTGCCGCCTGTGAAGACGCCGGACAGCGGCGCCTTGTTGGTGGCCGATCCGGGGAAGAGAACATTGGCGTGGCCGTCCTGCGGAACGATCACGCGGTCGCCGGCCATCAGCGCCTGGCTGCCGTCGACGGGAATCGAGACGCCGTCGCGCATGAGGACCGTGCCGGGCGTGGCGTTCGACAGCGATCCGATGCCGGCCGGCGCCGCGGGCTGAACTGCGGCGGCGGTAGTGCCCATGGGGGCAATCGGCTTCACTGTCGCCTGGGCGATGACCACCGGCGCAGCACCGTTGTCGGCGCCTCCGGCGATCGAAGAAATCGATGCATTGGCATCCGTCATGGCAGTCTCCTCGGTGGTGGGACTTACTGACGGGGCAACTTGCGTGCCGCATTCTCGCGATGCATCGAGCGCGCATGCGCCGAATGTGCAAGCTATTGATTCATATGAGTTTTTTGCCGGATCAGTGCCGCGATGGAGATCGGCGAAAGCCCTTGGCTGAGCGCTCTTCGGCGCTTGTTACGTAGCGTTGTTACGCGCTGGGGTCGTAACGAGTGCTCGCGCAACGGCAGTCGCCGAAGGCTTCGGCAACGGGTATCTGAACAGGGGCTTGCTGTTCGACAGGAATCGAAAATCATCCTGCAGGCCGCATGAATACTAGATGTCTTGATTTTTTGTTCCAAAGATACCGACAAAAGTACCGGCAAATTCTTTAGTGTCGTGCTTGCGCAACTACGGGATGGGGTTGGATTTTCTCATCGCGAGGCGCTGGGAGCGTTGCGACCGTGCAGCACTTGCGGAGCTACAAGAGGCGAGCCTATTGGTATCGGTGCCATCTCTACGGCGTGCGTTTTCCCTGCTCGCAACGGGAATTGGGCCAACACCATCGCCGCTCGCGGCGCTTCAGAGGAGATGCAACTGCTTGTCGTTGGCCCCCTTCACCTGGCCGAACCAGATAGCCGACTTGATCGGTTGGCTGCACGTGGTTTGGCGGTCCATTGGCTGATTACGTGATCGCCCAAAGAAAAGCTTTCTGTAGAGGGTCAGTCACTTGAGCCGGTGCGCAATGCTGAGCCAAGGCTACTTGCGCTTCTGGCTTTGATACATCGCGGTTAGCGTGTTCGCCAAATCGTCTGCAACCGCAAAAATCAGTGCATCCGGCATCAGCGCGCACCCTCTGTCCAAGACCATTTTTATTGATGTGGGGTCTGGGACTTCCAAAACCATCTTGACTGTGGTGCCAGTGGAATTCTTGCTTGATAGGTAACCCTGCACCCAAGAGGTCATCATTGCCTCCGTGATGGTTTCCATAGCCAGCCCTGCCGGCGCCTTGCGAGCCTTGATCCAAACATCGCATGAACTGTTGCCGACGCCACCGATTGCGACCTGCGCCTGCAGCAGACCAGTCGCACACAGCATGATTGCCAGGATAACGTATCGAATAGATTTCATGAGCCCATTTTCCACGAGGCGGCGGGCCTCTAAGAGCGCTCGTAAGTACCTACTATGTGCTGCAGCGATGTGGCCGATGCCTGAGTCGAAGCTGAATTGAAACTCGCGGGTGTTGATTGCCGCCGAAAATTGACCCTCTAAAGCCAGTAATTTCCGTCTAAGACTGACCCACGTAAAACTCTACCCTGCTCATTTTTAAAGCAGGGGATCCTAGGAGTGATAGACGTGGCGACATTGAGTGTCATCAGACGCTGGGCCCTGCGCGAGCAGATGTCCATTCGCGAGATAGCCAGGCGTACAGGCCTGTCTCGCAACACCGTAAAGAAGTATCTGCGTGCGGGCGAAGAAATGCCGCGCTACGCCAAGCGGACGGGCTCAAGCAAGCTCGATCCCTATGCCGAGAAGCTCGCGACCTGGCTCGCGATCGAGGCAACCAAATCGCGGAAACAGCGGCGCAATCTGCGGCAGATCCACACACTCAACCTAAAAAGGAGAACACCAAGCACTTATCCACACCGTGAAGCCTTCAGGCTCACAAAGCGAGTGGGTCAGTATTCAATGGAAATCTAGGGTCAGAGATCGGCGGAATCCAACAGTGAGGCAAAGAAAAACCCGCTACGCTGGAGAAACGTGCGGGTTTTGATGCCTGGTGAGACACCGTGATGTCGGTATTTGGTGCCTTCGACAGGAATCGAACCTGTATCTGAGTCTTAGGAGGACCCCGTTCTATCCATTGAACTACGAAGACGGATTGAGGCGAGAGGAGAGGAGACCCCGCTGCGCGCCGCGATTTTATAGGCTTGGCGATGACAGGACGCGCAGGGCCCGCCAGCGCGGGCTAACCCGAATACGAAATCTGCGAAAAGTTGACCGCGATCAAGCAGGCGTGAATCAGTGGCGCGCACCATCGTGCCGGTCCGTATCTCTGCTCAGATCCAAGAACAAAAAAGAGCGAAACACTACACAGGAGACAACCTGATGAAGAAGATCGCTTCGCTCGTTCTGGGCCGTACGAAGGTCGTTGCCGCGGCCGTCCTGGCGCTGGCAGCCGCCACGCCCGCCCTCGCATGGGAACCCACCAAGCCGGTGGAGTTCGTGATTCCCGCCGGCACCGGCGGAGGCGCCGATCAGATGGGGCGCCTGCTGCAGGGCATCGTCATCAAATACAAGCTGATGAAGGAGCCTCTGATCGTCGTCAACAAGTCGGGCGGCGCGGGCGCCGAGGGCTTTCTGGCGGTGAAGGAGGCCAAGGGCGATCCGCACAAGATCGTCATCTCGCTGTCGAACCTGTTCACCACGCCGATGGCTACGGGCGTGCCTTTCAACTGGAAGGACATGACACCGGTCGCCATGCTGGCCCTCGACCAGTTCGTGCTGTGGACCAACGCGACCGAGCCCTACAAGAACGCCGGCGAGTACATCACCGCGGTGAAGACCGCGGGGCCGAGCAAGTTCAAGATGGCCGGCACGGGCTCGAAACAGGAAGACCAGATCATCACGGTCGCGCTCGAGAAAGCCACCGGCACCAAGTTCATCTACGTGCCGTTCAAGGGCGGCGGCGAGGTGGCGGTTCAGCTGGTGGGCGGCCATGTGAATTCGACGGTGAACAACCCGATCGAGGCGGTGGCGCAGTGGCGCGCGGGCAAGCTGCGCGCGCTGTGCGTGTTCGACGACGAGCGCATGCCGTTCAAGGCCAAGGTCACGGACACGCAGTCGTGGAACGACATCCCCACCTGCAAGGAAGCGGGCGTGCCCACCAAGTACACGATGCTGCGCGGCATCTTCATGCCGCCCGGCGTGACGCCCGACCAGCTTGCGTTCTACAAGGACCTGCTGGTCAAGGTCGCCGCCACGCCGGAGTGGAAGGAGTACATGGAGAAGGGTGCCTTCAACCCGACCTTCATGACCGGCGACGCCTTCGCGAAATGGCTCACCGAGGCCGAGGCCACGCATCGCACGCTGATGGCTGACGCGGGCTTCCTCGCAAGCAACAAGTAGCCGACAGGTCGCGACGGCGGCACGCGCCGCGCGGCACCCACAGAGTGCCGGCGGCCCGACGGACGGCGTGCGCGCCGCATCCGTCCCTTCTTTCTTTCTCACACACAACCACGATGGGGGCTCCATGGAGCACGACGAAACATCCGAGGGCCCGGCGCGTTCGGGCATCTCCACCCACCTGGTCGAAGCGGCGGTGGCATTGGCGCTGCTGGTGATCGGCCTGGTGGTGGTCTTCGAGGCGCGCAAGCTGGGCGCGGGCTGGACCACTGACGGCCCCGGCGCGGGCTACTTCCCGTTCTTCATCGGCGTGATCATCACGATCTCGGGCGCCGGCATCCTCTACCAGGCACTGCTCGGCAAGAGCCGCAACACCGCGGTGTTCGTCGATTCGGTGCAGCTCAAGCGCGTGCTGTCGGTGCTGGTGCCGGCCACGGTCTACGTGCTGGCGATCACCTTCCTCGGCATCTACCTGGCATCGGCGATCTACATCGCGCTGTTCATGGTGGTGCTGGGCAAGTACGCGTGGCTCAAGAGCGTGCTTGCCGCGCTGGCGGTCAACACGCTGTTTTTCTTCATGTTCGAGGTCTGGTTCAAGGTGCCGCTGTTCAAGGGCACTCTCGATCCGCTTCGATTCCTCGGCTACTGAACCTACTCACGGAGCACAAGCGAAATGGAAGAAATCAGTGCCCTGATGCAGGGCTTTTCAGTGATCCTCACGCCGATGAACATCGGCCTGATGTTCGTCGGCATCATCCTCGGCGTGTTGATCGGCGTGCTGCCCGGCCTCGGCGGCGCCAACGGCGTGGCGATCCTGCTGCCGCTCACCTTCACGATGTCGCCGACCTCGGCCATCATCATGCTGTCGTGCATCTACTGGGGGGCGCTGTTCGGCGGGGCCATCACCTCGATCCTGTTCAACATACCGGGCGAGCCGTGGTCGGTGGCCACCACCTTCGACGGCTATCCGATGGCGCAGAACGGGCAGGCCGGCGCGGCGCTTACGACGGCCTTCACCTCGTCGTTCGTGGGCGCCTTTCTCGCGGTGGTGATGATCACCTTCCTCGCGCCGCTGGTCGCCAAGTTCGCACTCAAGTTCGGCTCGCCCGAATTCTTCGCGGTGTACTTGCTGACCTTCTGCAGCTTCGTCGGCATGGGCAAGGGCTCGCCCTTCAAGATCCTGGCGTCGATGGCGCTGGGCTTCGCACTTGCGAGCGTGGGCATGGACACCGTCACCGGCCAGCTGCGCCTGACCTTCGGCCAGCCCGAGCTGATGCGCGGCTTCGACTTCCTGATTGCGGTGATCGGCCTGTTCGGCATCGGCGAAATTCTGCTGTCGATGGAAGAGGGCCTGAAGTTCTCCGGCAAGAGCGCGAAGATCGATCCCAAGGTGGTGTGGCAAACGTGGAAGCAGCTGCCCAAATACTGGGTGACCTCCATCCGCAGCTCGCTCATCGGCATCTGGATGGGCATCACGCCCGGCGGCGCGACGCCGGCCTCGTTCATGAGCTATGGCCTTGCCAAGAAGATGTCGAAGAAGGGCGCCAAGTTCGGCACCGGCGAAATGGAAGGCGTGGTCGCACCCGAAACCGCCGCGCACGCCGCCGGCACCAGCGCACTGCTGCCCATGCTGGCGCTGGGCATCCCTGGTTCGCCTACCGCTGCCGTGTTGCTGGGTGGCCTGCTGATCTGGGGCCTGCAGCCCGGGCCGCTGCTGTTCGTCGAGCAGAAAGACTTCGTCTGGGGCCTGATCGCCAGCATGTACCTCGGCAACATCGTCGGCCTGATCGTGGTGCTCAGCACCGTGCCGCTGTTCGCGTCGATCCTGCGTATTCCGTTCTCGATCATCGCGCCGGTGATCATCGTGATCTGCGCGATCGGCGCCTACACCGTGCACAACGCGATGCTCGACATCTGGTTCATGCTCGGCTTCGGCGTGATGGGCTATCTCTTCAAGAAGCTCGACTTTCCGCTCGCGCCGCTGGTGCTTGCGCTGGTGCTCGGCGACAAGGCCGAAGACTCCTTCCGCCAGGCCATGCTGGTGTCGCAGGGCGACGTGATGGTGATGTTCTCGAACCCGCTGGTCGGCGGCATCACCACGCTGGCGCTGGTGCTGCTGTTCTGGCCGCTGATCTCGAAGGCGCTGGCGCTGTTCAACAGAAAGCCGAAGAAGCCCGACGAGTTCGCGGTCGAACGGCCGGTGGACTGAAACACAACGAGGAGCCAAAGACATGCCTGTGATCGCACTGACCCAGGAGATGGGTTCCCTCGCGAAAGACGTTTCGCTGAAACTCGCCGAAACGCTCGGCCTCGCCGTGATGCGCCATGAAGTCATCGAGCACGTGGCAGACCGCATGCAGGTCTCCACGAGCCTGATCGGCCGGCTGCGCGGCGGCAAGGCCGGTCTGGTGGAGCGCCTGACCACCGACTCGCGCAGCGTGGCGCTCTACACGGCCGAGGAACTGTTCGCGCTGGCCGACCGTGGCAATGTGGTGCTGCGCGGCTGGGGTGCCACCTGCCTGCTGCGGCCGGTGCCGCACGTGGTGTGCGTGCGCATCACGCGTTCGCTGAAGAAGCGCGTCGAGTGGCTGATGGGCGACCTCGAAACCGACGACGCCGAATTTGCCGAAGCCGAGATCCGCCGCAGCGACCAGGCGCACGCCGCGCGCATGCACGCGCAGTTCGGCGTGACCTGGGGCGACCCGGTGCTCTACGACCTGGTGCTCAACACCGACCGCCTGTCGGTCGAGAGTTGCGTCGAGCAGATCCGCCTGATGGTGAACCGGCCCGAGTTCGCAGAAACGCCGGCGTCGCGTGCGCTGCTTGCCAACATGGCGCTGGAAGCGCGTGTGCGCGCCGCGCTGAAGGAGCATGAGGCCACGCGCGACATCAACGTGACGATCACCGCGAACCAGGGCGAGGTGATGCTGCGCGGCATCGTGCTCAACAGCGATGAGCGGGCGCAGGCCGAGGCGGTTGCTGCGGAGGTGTCAGGCGTCAGTGGTGTCCACAACCAGCTCAGGTTGATGGCAAGCACGCGGCGTTTTGCTTCGGCGAAGCAGACGTAGGTTTCTTTCGGGGGCGCGCTCACGCCGACGGGGTACCTTGCTCCGCGAATGTCCCCCGGCCTGCGGCCTCCTCCTTTATTTCGCTGCGCAAGGCACCCCATCGACGTGATCGTTCAGCGCAGCGTTTGATCGGCCCGCACAACGACTGCGCCGATGTGCGAATGGCATCGGGTGCTCCCCGCAGCGAAATAAAGGAGGAGGCCGCAGGCCGGGGGACATTCGCGGAGGGGAGTACCCGGTGTCATTCGCACGTACCCCGAACAAACCCGAACGAACGAAAGAAGCTAAATCTTCCCGCGCTTCCTCAACCGACTAAGGGTTTCTGCTGAGAGATTCAGATACGAAGCCAGCTCCTTGCTCGGAATCCGGTCCTCGAGCTCCGGATGCTTTCGGATGAACCGATGCACGCGCCCCGCCGCATCGAGCAAATGCAGCGTGATCGTGTGCGCCATGATCTCGCTCATGCCCCGCATCACCAGGAACTCGAACAGTTCCTTGGTTTCCGCATGCCGGTTCAGAAAGGCGATCCATTCCTTCAGCGGAAGGCTCGCCACCCGCGCCTTCGTCACGCAGACGATGCCGTAGGGCGTGGGCGTGCCCAGCCGCAGCGCGGCGTAGCTCGTTTCCATGTCGTTCTCGTCGGCGAAGCGAAGGATCATTTCCTTGCCCTCCGGGTTGCTCACCACCCGCTTGAGGATGCCGTCGAGGATGAAGTATTGCTCCATCTCCCGCACGCCCTGATGCAACAGGAATTCGCCCTTGTTGCCGTCCACGATGACGAGATGGGTTTCCAGTTCGGCGCGGTCGGCTTCGCTCAGGTCCTTGAGAAGGATGTTCTGCCGGAGCTGGGCACGAATGATGTTTTTCTCCGGGTGGTTTTCCAACAACGTCATGGTCACCGTCTTGCTCGATTTTTTCGCTGCCGGCGCCATTCATCGGGGCGCGCCGTTTTCGGGAAAGTTGACCGAGGTCAACGGCCGAAAGCTTGAGCCCGAATCATAGTCTTGGCTCGGGCCTTGGCCATTCACCCATGCAGAAGGAGAGACATGTCTTCAGTCAGAACAGAGAAAGAGGCAACCACCACGCTGGACGATGCCCTCAAGCCCGTGAAAACCCGCGATGCCGATGGCGAACAAGTGGTTCGCGCCATCAAGAGCTTGACGGAAGACGCGCCGGCCGCCGAGACCATCGACGGCTTCCATCTTGTCATCGATGCGCTCAAGCTCAACGACATCGACACCATCTTCGGCCTGCCCGGCATCCCGATCACCGACCTCACGCGCATGGCCCAGGCCGAAGGCCTGCGCGTCATCTCGTTCCGCCACGAGCAGCACGCCGGCAACGCCGCAGCAGCAGCCGGCTTCCTCACGCAGAAGCCCGGCATCTGCCTGACCGTGTCGGCCCCCGGTTTTCTCAACGGCCTCACCGCGCTGGCCAACGCCACCACCAACTGCTTTCCGATGATCCTCATCAGCGGCTCCAGCGAGCGCGAGATCGTCGACCTGCAGCAGGGCGACTACGAGGAAATGGACCAGCTCGCCATCGCCAAGCCGCTGTGCAAGGCCGCCTTCCGCGTGCTGCATGCTGAAGACATCGGCGTGGGCATTGCACGCGCCATCCGCGCTGCGCTGTCGGGCCGCCCGGGCGGTGTGTACCTCGACCTGCCCGCCAAGCTGTTCGCGCAGACCATGGACGCAGCGGCCGGCAAGAAGTCGCTCATCAAGGTGGTCGACCCCGCGCCGCGCCAGATCCCGGCTCCCGATGCCGTCAAGCGCGCGCTTGACCTGCTCAAGGGCGCAAAGCGCCCGCTGATCCTGCTCGGCAAGGGCGCTGCCTACGCACAGGCCGATGCCGACATCCGCGCATTCGTCGAGAAGACCGGCATTCCCTACCTGCCGATGTCGATGGCCAAGGGCCTGCTGCCCGACACCCATGTGCAGTCGGCCGCTGCCGCGCGCTCCTACGTGCTGCAGGAAGCCGACGTGGTGCTGCTGGTCGGTGCGCGCCTGAACTGGCTGCTCTCGCACGGCAAGGGCAAGACCTGGGCGCAGGAAAAGGGCGCCAAGCAGTTCATCCAGATCGACATCGCGCCGACCGAGATCGACAGCAACGTCGCCATCGAAGCACCCGTGATCGGCGACATCGGCTCCTGCGTTGCCGCGCTGCTGGCCGGCATCGATGCCAAGTGGGCCAAGCCGCCGGCCGAGTGGACCGGTGCCATTGCCGAGCGCAAGGACAAGAACCTGTCGAAGATGGCCGTCACGCTGGCCGCGCGGCCCTCGCCGATGAACTTCCACAGCGCGCTCAGCGTGATCCGCGACCAGGTGAAGGCGCGGCCCGATGCCATCGTCGTCAACGAAGGCGCCAACACGCTCGACTTCGCGCGCAGCATCGTCGACATGTACGAGCCGCGCAAGCGCCTCGACGTGGGCACCTGGGGGATCATGGGCATCGGCATGGGCTTCTCGGTGGCCGCGGCCGTGGTCACCGGCAAGCCGGTGATCGCCATCGAGGGCGACAGCGCCTTCGGCTTCAGCGGCATGGAGGTGGAAACCATCTGCCGCTACAACCTGCCCATCTGCGTCATCGTCTTCAACAACAACGGCGTCTACCGCGGCACCGACGTGAACGCCAGCGGCACACCCGACGTGGCGCCCACCGTGTTCGTCAAGAACGCGCGCTACGACAAGCTGATGGAAGCCTTCGGCGGCGTCGGCGTGCACGCCACCACTGCCGATGAACTCCAGAAGGCCCTGGCCGAGGCCGTCGCCTCGGGCCGGCCCACCCTGATCAATGCCGTCATCGACGAGACCGCGGGCACCGAAAGCGGCCGCATCACGAGCCTGAACCCCAGCACGGCGAAGAAGAAGTAACCCGAGTTCCATCATTCAAGGAGATATCCAAATGAGCAGCAGCAACAACAAACCACTCAGCGGCATCAAGATCATCGACTTCACGCACGTGCAAGCCGGTCCCGCCTGCACGCAGATGCTGGCCTGGTTCGGCGCGGACGTCATCAAGGTCGAGCGCCCGGGCGCCGGCGACGTCACGCGTTCGCAGCTGCGCGACATTCCCGATGTCGATGCGCTGTACTTCACCATGCTCAACAGCAACAAGCGCTCGCTGACGCTGGACACCAAGCAGCCCGAAGGCAAGGTCGTGCTGGAGAAGCTGATCCGCGAATCCGACGTGCTGGTCGAGAACTTCGGCCCCGGCGCGCTCGATCGCATGGGCTTCACCTGGGAACGCATCCAGGAACTCAATCCGAAGATGATCGTCGCCTCGGTCAAGGGCTTCAGCGACGGCCACCACTACGACGACCTGAAGGTGTACGAGAACGTCGCGCAGTGCGCAGGCGGTGCCGCCTCGACCACCGGCTTCTGGGACGGCCCGCCCACCGTGAGCGCTGCCGCCCTTGGCGACAGCAACACCGGCATGCACCTGGCCATCGGCATCCTCACGGCCATCATCGGCCGCCAGCAGACCGGCAAGGGCCAGCGCGTGGCCTGCGCGATGCAGGACGCGGTGCTCAACCTGTGCCGCGTGAAGATGCGCGACCAGCTGCGCCTCGACAAACTTGGCTACCTGGAGGAATACCCGCAGTACCCGCACGGCACCTTCAGCGACGTGGTGCCGCGCGGCGGCAATGCCGGCGGCGGCGGCCAGCCGGGCTGGGTGCTCAAGTGCAAGGGCTGGGAGACCGACCCGAACGCCTACATCTACTTCACGGTGCAGGGCCATGCCTGGGCTCCGATCTGCGACGCCATCGGCAAGCCCGAGTGGAAGACCGACCCCGACTACACGACCCCGAAGGCACGCCAGCCGCACATCACCGACATCTTCGCGACCATCGAAGGCTGGCTGGCCGACAAGACCAAGTTCGAGGCGGTCGACATCCTGCGCAAGTTCGACATTCCCTGCGCGCCGGTGCTGACGATGAAGGAGCTGCTGCACGACCCGTCGCTGCGCGCCAGCGGCTCCATCGTCGAAGTGCCGCACAAGGAGCGCGGCAGCTACTTCACCGTGGGCAGCCCCATCAAGTTCTCGGACCTCAAGCCCGAGATCACCGGCTCGCCGCTCCTGGGCGAGCACACCGACGAAGTGCTGGCGGAGCTGGGCTACAGCAAGGACCAGATCTCCAACCTGCGCGAAGCCAAGGCTGTGTAGGCCGGGTTCGCTGCGGGGGCTTCACCCCCTGCAGTGAACGACGACATGTAGACAGGCAGCGCCGGGAGGCACGTATGCAAACGAACCTGGATTTCAAGCAGCTCGTCGAAGGCGCCGGCGACGCGATCATGGTGTGCGATGCGGCAGGCGCGATCACGTTGTGGAATCGCGCCTCCGAGCGCATCTTCGGCTTCACCGAAGCCGAGGCGCTCGGCAAGTCGCTCGACCTGATCATTCCCCAGCGCCAACGCCAGCGGCACTGGGACGGCTACAACAAAACGATGGAAACCGGCGTCACCAAGTACGGCGCCGACCTGCTGCGCGTACCGGCGCTGCACAAGGACGGGCACACGCTGTCGATCGCCTTCACGGTGTCGATGCTGTTCTCCGCCGATCACGAGGTCACGGGCATCGTTGCCATCGTTCGCGACGAGACCGCCCGCTTTGCCGAGGAGCGCAAATTGCGCGCCCGTCTGGTAGAAGTCGAAGCCACGATGATCAAAGAAGGAGACAGTCAATGAGCAAAGCACTCGAGGGCGTTCGAATCCTCGATTTCACCCATGTGCAGTCCGGCCCCACCTGCACCCAACTGCTGGCCTGGTTCGGTGCCGACGTGATCAAGGTCGAGCGCGCAGGCGAAGGCGACGCAACGCGCGGCCAGCTGCGCGACATTCCCGGTGCGGACAGCCTCTACTTCACGATGCTGAACCACAACAAGCGCTCGATCACGCTGGACACCAAGAAGCCCAAGGGCAAGGAAGTTCTCGACAGCCTGATCAAGACCTGCGACGTGCTGGTCGAGAACTTCGCGCCTGGCGCACTCGACCGCATGGGCATTACCTGGGCCCACATCCAGAAGCTCAACCCTCGCATGATCGTGGCTTCGGTCAAGGGCTTCGGCCCCGGCAAGTACGAGCACTGCAAGGTTTATGAGAACGTGGCCCAGTGCGCCGGCGGCGCGGCATCGACCACCGGTTTCGAGGACGGCCCGCCGCTCGTGACCGGCGCGCAGATCGGCGACAGCGGCACCGGCCTGCACCTGGCGCTCGGCATCCTCGCCGCGCTGTTCCAGCGCAACAGCACCGGGCGTGGCCAGCAGGTGCTCGCGCCCATGCAGGACGCCGTGCTCAACCTGTGCCGCGTGAAGATGCGCGACCAGCAGCGCCTGGAACGCACCGGCACCATGCACGAGTACCCGCAGTACCCCGACGGCAAGTTCGGCGACGCGGTGCCGCGCGCCGGCAATGCATCGGGCGGCGGCCAGCCCGGCTCGATTCTCAAGTGCAAGGGCTGGGAGACCGACCCCAACGCATACATCTACTTCATCACGCAGGCGGCCGTGTGGCCTGCGGTGTGCAAGGTCATCGGCGAAGAGGGCTGGATCAACGACGAGGCCTACGCCACGCCGGCCGCGCGCCTGCTGCACCTGAAGCCGATCTTCGCGCGCATCGAGCAATGGACCATGACCAAGACCAAGTTCGAGGCCATGGACATCCTCAACGAGTACGACATTCCCTGCGGGCCGATCCTCTCGATGAAGGAGATCGCCGCGGACGAATCGCTGCGCGAGACCGGCACCATCGTCGAGGTCGACCACCCGGTGCGCGGCAAGTACCTGACGGTGGGCAACCCCATCAAGATGTCCGACAGCCCGACGGTGGTGACGCGTTCGCCGCTGCTCGGCGAACACACCGAGGAAGTGCTGCGGCAGCTCGGCTACGGCGCGGACGAGCTGGAGACATTGCGGGCCGAACGCGTGATCTGAGGCACGGCGGGCGCAGGCCCGTTGCCATCGTGAGTTGAAAAGAATGCGCTGCCCGCGGGTGGCGCGGAAGGCCCTTGGGCGCGCGGATTTCGCGCCTTCCATGCATAACTCATGGCGAATGGTTTTTATAAATTCATTTAATTTTTATTTATTGTCCATCGACCCTACATTTTGGACTCGCCGGGATTTTTCATCCGATTCATCAATTCGGCATTCATTCAAGGAGAAGGTCATGGAAAACCATTCACCCATTCAGTACTGGCGCGACGAAATCGAGCGCAATGCCTATAACGCAGCATTCTTCGAATTGGGGCTGCGCTGGCATTGGGACGGCGAAACCTACGACCGCCTGATGGGCCTGAGCCAGAGCGCCAACGAGCGGATCGGCCACTACCTGAAGACCCATCAGCCGCATCTGCTGAAGGCCTACGACGCCGAATTCCTGGCCGAGGCAATTGAGCAGAAGAAGGAATTGCACAGAAAGCGGGAAATGGCTTCGTCGAGCTATTTCAATTGGGCGGAAAGCCACGGCGTCGAGCTCGGCGCCTGAAATTCCTTGCAAATAAACAGCCTGCTGCGACCATGAACATCCACGAATACCAGGGCAAGGACGTGTTGCGCCAATACGGCGTGGCGACACCCCGTGGATTCGTCTGCCGTTCGCCCGACGAGGCGGCAGACGCCGCCGCCCGTCTCGGTGGCCGGGCCTGGGTGGTCAAGGCGCAGATTCATGCGGGCGGCCGCGGCAAGGGCGGCGGCGTGAAGCCCGCGTGGTCCGTCGCCGAAGTGCGGCGGCACGCGGACCAGATGCTCGGCATGACGCTGAAGACGCCGCAGACCGGCCCCGAAGGCCGCGTGGTGAAGCGGCTGCTGGTCGAGGAGAGTGTCGAGATCGACAAGGAGCTGTACCTCGGCTTCGTGGTCGACCGCAATTCGCAGCGCGTGGCGCTGATGGCGTCGAGCGAAGGCGGCACGGACATCGAGGAGGTGGCCGCACGCACGCCCGAGAAGATCCACAAGCTCTTCATCGATCCGGACACCGGCCTGCGGATTGCCGATGCAGACGGCATCGCGCGCCGCATCGGCATTGCCGAGCGCTCGGTGGTGCAGGCGCGCGTGTTCATGCAGAACCTCTACCAGGCCTTCGATGGCAGCGACGCTTCGCTGGCCGAGATCAATCCGCTGGTGCTCACACGCGACGGCCGAGTGATTGCGCTCGACGCCAAGTTCGACTTCGACGCCAACGCGCTGTTCCGCCAGCCGGAGATTGCCGCGATGCGCGACTTCGACGAAGAAGATCCGGTGGAGGTCGAGGCCTCGAAGTTCGATCTTTCGTACATCGCGCTCGACGGCGACATCGGCTGCCTGGTCAATGGCGCGGGCCTTGCGATGGCGACGATGGACGCAATCAAGCTCTACGGCGGTTCGCCCGCCAACTTCCTCGACGTGGGCGGCGGTGCAACGGCGGAGAAGGTGACAGAGGCCTTCAAGCTGATGCTGCGCAACCCGAAGCTCAAGGCAGTGCTCGTCAACATCTTCGGCGGCATCATGAAGTGCGACGTGATCGCGCACGGCGTGGTCACTGCCGCGCGCGAGACCGGCCTCACCGTGCCGCTCATCGTGCGCATGAAGGGCACCAACGAGGACCTGGGAAGGACCATCCTCGCGCAGTCTGGACTGTCGATCATCAACACAGACGACATGGCCGAGGCTGCACAGCGGGCCATCGGTGCGGCTCGGAACTGGATGCGCTAGGTATGAACGCCTGCTCCCTCATTCGCTGCGTCGTTTCGGGGCACGCTCATGCCGACGGGGTACCTTGCTCCGCGAATGTCCCCCGGCCTGCGGCCTCCTCCTTTATTTCGCTGCGCAAGGCACCCCATCGGCGTGATCGATCAGTGCGGTCGTTGATCGGCCAGCGCCAGAGCCAGAGCTGTACACGCACCCCGAAGCCAAGCAACCCCAAGATGGAGCAAATGAAATGTCCATCCTGATCAACAAGCACACCCGCGTCATCACGCAGGGCATCACCGGCAAGACCGGCAGCTTCCACACACAGGCTTGCCTTGAATACGGCAACGGCAAACACTGCTTCGTAGCAGGAGTGAACCCGCTGAAGGCAGGCGGCTCACTGGCCGGCATCCCGATCTTCGGCACCGTGAAAGAGGCAAAGGCCGAGACAGGCGCCACCGTCTCCGTGATCTACGTGCCACCAGCCTTCGCAGCAGCGGCAATCGACGAAGCAGTCGATGCTGAACTCGACCTCGTCATCTGCATCACCGAAGGCATCCCGGTGCGCGACATGATCCGCACCCGCCACCGCATGCAGGGCCGCAAGACGTTGCTGCTCGGACCCAACTGCCCAGGGCTCATCACGCCCGGCGAAATCAAGATCGGCATCATGCCGGGCCACATCCACCAGCGCGGTCGCATCGGTGTCGTCTCGCGCTCGGGCACGCTGACCTACGAGGCCGCGAGCCAGCTCGCGAGCTTCGGCATCGGGCAGTCGACTGTGGTCGGCATCGGCGGCGACCCGGTCGGCGGGCTGCGGCACATCGACGTGCTGAAGATGTTCAACGACGACCCGCGCACCGACGCCGTGATCATGGTCGGCGAGATCGGCGGCGATGCTGAAGAGGAGTGCGCGCGCTGGATCCGCGACCACATGCGCAAGCCCGTGGTCGGCTTCATCGCAGGCGCCAGCGCACCGCCCGGCAAGCGCATGGGCCATGCGGGCGCCATCATTTCCGGCGGCCGCGGCACTGCCGAGGAAAAGCTCGCGGTGATGAAGGAATGCGGCATCCACGTGACGCGCAATCCGGCCGAGATGGGAAAGCTGCTCGCCTCGCTCGTCATCCCCGACTACCTCCCGTTCGACTGACTGACGGTAGGCCGCCCAGAATTTTCATCAATCCAGAAAGCAGATAACAACATGGAACAGCAGCAGAAGAAATGGGTCCGCTTCGAGCATGCCGGTGGCATCGGCTTCGGCACACTGGAAGGCGATGCCGTGCACGAGCGCCAGGGCGACATGTTCAGCAGCTCGGAGCTCACGGGCCGCGTGTTCGCACTGGCCGGGCTGCAACTGCTCACGCCCACCGAGCCGACCAAGGTGATTGCGCTGTGGAACAACTTCCACGCATTGGGCGCAAAGCTGAGCCTGCCGGTGCCGGCCGAGCCGCTGTACCTGCTGAAGACGCCCAATTCATATCTCGCCCCCGGCGCTCCCATCCGCAAGCCGCTGTGCGACGGCAAGGTGGTGTTCGAAGGCGAGCTCGGCATCGTGATCGGCAAGACCGCCACCGCCGTCTCCGAAGCCGATGCGCTCGACCACGTGTTTGGGTACACCTGCGCCAACGACGTGACGGTGGCCGACATCCTCAATCGCGACGCATCGTTCGCGCAGTGGGTGCGCGCCAAGGGCTTCGACACCTTCTGCCCGATGGGCCCGGTGGTTGCCACCGGCCTCGATCCCGCAACGCTCACCGTGACCACGTTGCTCAACGGCGAGGTGCGACAGAACTACCCGATCAGCGACATGCGCTTTTCGGTGCAGCAACTCGTGAGCCTCATCTCGCAGGACATGACGCTGCACCGCGGCGACGTGATCCTCTGCGGCACCTCGGTCGGCGTCGGCTCCATGAAGCCCGGCAGCCTCGTGGAGATCGAGATCGACGGCATCGGCAAGCTCAGCAACCGCTTCGGCTGACACATCGCCGAAGGGTCGCGCAACGAATTCAACTCTTGGGGATCGACATGAAGATTGCAATCATCGGCGCGGGCGCCATCGGCGGACTGGTCGGCGCGAAGCTCGCGCTGGCCGGCGAAGACGTGACGTTCATCGTGCGCGGCGCCAATCTCGATGCCATTGGCAAGAACGGCATCAAGCTGATCTCGGCCGAAGGCGAGGAGCAGGTGGCGCGCAACGTCAAGGCCACCGACCGCTATGACGAAGCCGGCCCGCAGGACATCGTCGTCCTCGCGATGAAGGCCCACCAGGTCGAGGCGGTGGCCAACGACGTGCCAAAGCTGTTCGGGCCCGAAACGGTGGTCGTGACGATGCAGAACGGCATCCCGTACTGGTACTTCCACCAGCATGGCGGCGCGCTCGCGGGTACGCCGGTGCGCAGCGTCGATCCCTCGGGACTCGTTGCCACGAAGATCCCTGCGCAGCGCGTGATCGGCTGCGTGGTGTATCCGGCATCGGAGCTGATCGCGCCTGGCGTGGTCAAGCACATCGAAGGCGACCGCTTCCCGGTCGGCGAGCTCGATGGCTCGGCGAGCGAGCGTGTGAACCGTGTCTCTGCCTGCTTCACCGGCGCAGGCTTCAAGGCACCCGTGCTCGACAACATCCGCTCCGAGATCTGGCTCAAGCTGTGGGGCAACCTGACCTTCAACCCGATCAGCAGCCTCTCGCATTCGACCCTGGTCGACATCTGCCAGTATCCGCCGTCGCGCGAGCTTGCCGCCGCGATGATGCGCGAGGCCCAGGCCGTTGCGCACAAGCTCGGCATCGAGTTCCGCGTGACGCTCGAAAAGCGCATCGCGGGCGCGGAGAAGGTCGGCAAGCACAAGACATCGATGCTGCAGGACGTGGAAGCAGGGCGCGCACCAGAGATCGATGCGCTGGTGGGCGCGGTGGTCGAGCTGGCCCGTCTCACCGAAACCCCGACGCCGCACATCGACACCGTCTACAGCCTGGTCAAGCTGCTCGCGCGCACCATGGAAGACCAGCGCGGCCGCGTCAAGCTCCATGAAATGACAGCAGCATGAGACGCACACGCAGCGCAAAGATCGTCGCCACGCTCGGCCCGGCCACCACCGACGAGCCGGCCATCCGCGCGCTGTTCGAGCGTGGCGTGGACGTGTTCCGGCTCAACTTCAGCCACGGCACGCAGCACGACCACGCGCGGCGTCTGGAAACCATCCGCCGCCTCGAGAAGGAATTCAACCGGCCCATCGGCATCCTGCTCGATTTGCAGGGGCCCAAGCTGCGGCTGGGCACTTTCGAAGGCGGTCGCGCGCAGCTCGACGCGGGCGCGCGCTTCCGGCTCGACATGGACAAGACCAGCGGCAGTGCACGCCGCGCGCCGCTGCCGCATCCGGAAATCTTCGCCGCGCTGCAGGACGGCACCGAGCTGCTGCTCGACGATGGCAAGCTGCGGCTGCGCGTGGACAGCCACGGCGCCGACTTCGCAGAGACCACGGTGCTGGTCGGCGGGCCTATCTCCGATCGCAAAGGCGTCAACGTGCCGAGCGTGCTGCTGCCGATTTCGCCGCTGACACCGAAGGACCGCGACGACCTCGACTTCGGCCTGTCGATGGGCGTCGACTGGGTTGCGCTCTCGTTCGTGCAACGGCCGGAGGACATCGAGGAGGCGCGCGCCATCATCGGCACGCGCGCCTGGATCATGGCCAAGCTGGAGAAGCCCGCGGCCATCGAGCATCTGGATGCGATCGTCGCGCTGTGCGACGGCCTGATGGTGGCGCGCGGCGACCTCGGCGTGGAGCTGCCGCCCGAGCAGGTGCCCGAGCTGCAGCGCCTGATCGTGCGCGCCTGCCGCAAGGGCGGCAAGCCGGTGGTGGTGGCGACGCAGATGCTCGAATCGATGATTGCCTCGCCGGTGCCCACGCGCGCCGAGGTGTCGGACGTTGCAACCGCTATCTACGACGGCGTCGATGCGGTGATGCTCTCGGCCGAATCGGCCTCGGGCAAGTACCCGCTCGAAGCGGTCGCGATGATGGACCGCATCATCGTGCGCGTGGAGGCCGATCCTTCATACCGCGCGGGCATCGACGCCACGCACGATGCGGCGCTGTCGACCACGGCAGATGCTGTCTGCGCCTCGCTGCGCCAGGTGGCCGCGCTGCTCGCGCCGGCCGCCACCGTGACGTACACCTCCTCGGGCTTCACCAGCCTGCGCGCGGCGCGAGAGCGCCCGGCGGTGCCGATATTGAGCCTCACGCCCGACACCGTCGCGGCGCGCCGCATGGCGATGGTGTGGGGCGTGCATGCGGTGCTGGTCGACGACGTGCACGACGTGGGCGAGATGATCGAATGCGCCTGCCGCACGGCACGCGCCGAGGGCTTCGCGAAGGCGGGCGACGACGTGGTGGTGGTCGCGGGCCTGCCCTTCGGGCAATCGGGCACCACCAACCTGCTGCACGTCGCGCGGATACCGGACTGAAGCGGACTGAGCGCGCGGCGCCAGCGCAGGCGTTGGCGCGCTGTACGATGCCGCTCGACTGCAGCCACCCTCTTTCCCGATGAAGCATGCGACCCTGCGCCAGTTGAAAGTCTTCGAGGCAGTGGCGCGGCTGCTGAGTTTTTCGCGCGCGGCCGAGGAGCTTCACCTCACGCAGCCCGCCGTCTCCACGCAGGTGCGCAAGCTCGAGGAGCACGCGGGCAATGCGTTGTTCGAGCAGTTCGGCAAGAAGATCTATCTCACGCCTGCGGGCACCGAACTGCTGCAGATCAGCCGCGCGATCATCCAGCAGTTCGAAGCGGCCGAGAACGCGATGATGCAGTTCAAGGGCGTCTCGGGCGGCAAGCTCAACGTGGGTGTGATCAGCGCGGGCGACTACTTCTTTCCGCGCCTGCTGGTCGAGTTCGCGAGCCGGCACCAGGGCGTGACGTTGAACTTCACGGTGCACAACCGCGCGGGGCTGCTGACCCACATCGCAGAGAACCTCACGGATCTCGCGATCATGGTGCGGCCGCCGACCGACCTGGACACCGTCAACCAGCCCTTCGCGCCGCACCCTTATGTGATCGTCGCGGCACCGAGCCATCCGCTGGTGGGTGTGAAGAAGATCCCGATGGCACGGCTGATGCGCGAGCCCTTCGTGGTGCGCGAGAAAGCATCGGACACCTGGCATTCGATGGAAGACGGCTTTGGCGGCGATCTGAGCGGCATCAACATCGCGATGGAGATCCGCAGCACCGAGACCATCAAGCAGGCGGTGATCGCGGGCATGGGCGTGAGCTTCGTGTCGGCCCACACGGTGAGCCAGGAGATGCGCGCGGGCAGTCTCTGCGTGCTCGACGTCGAAGGCTTTCCGCTGATGCTCAACTGGTACGTGGTGCACCGCCGAAGCAAGCGCCTGCCGCCGGTGGCGCAGGCCTTCAAGGACTTTCTGCTGAGCGACGGGCCGTCGCTGATCTCGCAGATCGTGCCGTTCGGGAACCACAAAGAAAAAGAGCGCGGCGAGTAACTCGCGCGCGCTCTTTGTAGGGGAGGGGTCCGGTGCGGCGGCTCAACGCTGCACGGCCGCCCTGCGGCGTTGCATCAGCGCGGCACGTGCGGCCTTGTAGAAGATCACGATGGGCATTGCGGCGAACAGTTCGCGCATTGCGTCGTTGGCGGTGGACGACGAGGCCGGGGTACGGAGGCTGCTGGAATTCAGTGTGGTGTGGCTCATTGAGGGCTCCAAAGGATTGAATCTAAAAGACCGAAGGGATTACCCTGAATTTTAGGGTTTACCCTAGACGAGAGCAAACGCCATTTTTGCGTTTCTTGACCTAGGTCAATTTTTTCGGAGGCAGACAGGTTCTTGCGTAGGCCTGGAACCCGTCTGCAGGAGCGCTTCCGGAGCACATGAGCGAGCGCGCAACGCGCATCGCAAATTCATGAAGGCCATCGCACTGGCCATCGAAAGTTCGCGCGAAGACTTCCGCGATTTTTTCTTCATCGCACCATGCTGCCGCAATGCCGTCGCATCGCGCGATGCACATCGCATGCAGCGCGATGCACGCACGCATCGCGGTGTGTTTCGAACGGCATCGACACACACAAAGCGCGCGTGCAACGAGGCCTCGTGCTAGGGATATCACGGGGGTCCCACGAGGGCGCGATTCGTGTGAACTTGACTGAGGTCAAGAGTTTTTGAGTCGCTCAGTCCGACAGTCATTCACGCGCAGAAAACTGGTGATCCCAATGCCGTGTAGCGATGCCAAGGAAACCTCGTCGCCTTTCGATGCGCACCGATCGCTCGACTGATTGCTCTGTATTCGCAGCCTGTCGGATTTAAACGAAAACACCAAGGACAACTCCATGACTCGGCCCACCTCCACGACCGCGGGTTCCAACCCCGCGATGTATCCCCCGTCCGAAACCTATGGCGCGACCGCGACGCGATCCGAGGCTTACCGATGGGGGCAGTTGCTGATCGGCATCGTCTGCATGGCGATGATCGCCAACCTGCAGTACGGATGGACGCTCTTCGTCAATCCGATCGCAGACAAGCACGGCTGGAGCCGCGCCGCGATCCAGGTCGCGTTCACCATCTTCGTGCTCACCGAGACATGGCTCGTGCCCATCGAAGGCTACCTGGTCGACCGCTTCGGCCCGCGTCCCGTGGTGCTGGTGGGCGGCGTGCTGTGCGGCCTGGGTTGGGTGCTCAACTCGGTGGCCGACTCGCTGCCGCTGCTGTACATCGCGGCGGCCGTTGGCGGTATCGGCGCCGGTGCTGTCTACGGCACCTGCGTGGGCAATGCGCTCAAGTGGTTCCCCGATCGCCGGGGGCTTGCAGCGGGCATGACCGCAGCGGGCTTCGGTGCTGGCTCGGCCCTCACGATCATTCCGATCTCCGCGATGATCAAGTCGAGCGGCTATGAATCTGCGTTTCTGTATTTTGGGATCGGGCAGGGACTCATCGTGTTCCTGCTCGCATGGATGCTGACCCGCGCGCCAAGCCACTCCAAGGCGTCGAACAGCCGCAACGTGCAGCAGGCTGGCCGCGACTACGCGCCGTCCGAGGTGCTGCGCTCGCCCGTCTTCTGGGTGATGTACGCGATGTTCGTGATGGTGGCCGCCGGCGGCCTGATGGCCACGGCGCAGCTTGCGCCCATCGCCAAGGACTTCAAGATCATGGACGTGCCGGTCAACATCATGGGCCTGGTGCTGCCCGCGCTGACCTTCGCGCTCGCCATCGACCGCGTGCTCAACGGCCTCACGCGGCCCTTCTTCGGCTGGGTGTCCGACAAGATCGGCCGCGAGCAGACCATGTTCATCGCCTTCGCGATGGAGTCGGTCGGCATCCTGATGCTCTATCACTACGGCCAGAACCCGATCCTCTTCGTGATCCTGACCGGCATCGTGTTCTTTGCCTGGGGCGAGATCTACAGCCTGTTCCCGTCGACCTGCGCCGACACCTTCGGATCGAAGTACGCGGCGTCGAACGCAGGCATGCTCTACACCGCGAAGGGCACGGCCTCGCTGCTGGTGCCGCTGTCGAGCGTGCTCGCGGCTGCCACCGGCAGCTGGCAGGCGGTCTTCATCGTGGCCAGCGCGGTCAATGCGCTCGCGGCGCTGATGGCGTGGTTCGTGTTGCGGCCGATGCGCCGCAAGCACATCGAGGCGAGCCGCGTCGTCGAATAAATAGACCACCATCGGCTTTCCGTCAGCCGGTACCATCCGGCTTTCTTCCGCCCACGCAGCCCTGCCATGAAGATGGCAGGGCTTTTCGCCGATGCACAGGAGCCCGCAGTGACGATCTACCGACTTGACGCGCATGAACCGGTCATCGACGCCAGCGCCCGCGTGGCCGAGAGCGCCAGCGTGATCGGACAGGTCGTGCTCGCAGCCGGCAGCCGCGTCGGCGCGAATGCGGTGCTGCGCGGCGACAACGAGCCCATCACCATCGGCCGCGGCAGCCATGTGCAGGCGGGCGTGATGCTGCATGCCGACCCGGGCTATCCGCTGACCATCGGCGACGACGTGACGGTGGAGCCGCACGTGATGCTCCATGGCTGCACCGTCGGCGACGGTGCCGTGGTCGGCGAGCACACCATTGCGCTCAACGGCTCGGTGGTCGGCCGTGCGTGCATCGTCGAGTCCGGCTCGCTGCTGACCGAGGGCAAGGTCTTTCCCGACCGCTCGCGCATCGCGGGCAGGCCCGCGAAGGTCACGGGCGAGGTCGACGACGCCGAGGCCGAAGCGCTTCTGCTCAGGGCGCGCGGCAGCGCCGGTCCCTTCGCTCGCTAGGGCCTTTCAGCACCCCTCCCGAAACCCTGCCCGCCCGCAGGGTTTGTGCGCATTGGCACCGTGCTTGTTTCGGCGGAAATTGACTTGCGTCAAGGCCCCCGGCGCCCGATTCATCGACATTGATCCTCAAGCGGATGGCCGCGGGATTCACGTCGAATTTCATGACGTTGGTCCCGCGACAGAACCACGATGAAAACAGCTCCGCTTGCAAGCAGACAGCAATGCAGCAGCGGCGCCGGAAACGGACCAGATCGGACGGGATCATGAAACTACAACAAGCGCAGCAGGGGCACGAGGTACCGCATCCGGCCTCCGGCCCCACCGACAAGGAAGACGAACTCGCCGCCGTGCATCGCAGCCTGCTGCAGCATGCGGACGAACCAGGCGCGCTGCTGCCGATCCTGCACGACGTGCAGGACGCGCTGGGCTACATCCCCGCGCACACGGTGCCGGTGATTGCCGACGTGCTGAACCTCTCGCGTGCGGAGGTGCACGGTGTCGTCACCTACTACCACCACTTCCGTGCCGAGCCGGCTGGCCGGCACGTGATCCAGATCTGCCGCGCCGAGGCCTGCCAGGCGATGGGCGCCGACGCCTTGCTCGCCCATGCAGAACTGCGCCTGGGATGCAATGCGCATGGCACTTCGAAGGACGGAGCCTTCACGCTGGAGCCCGCGTTCTGCCTCGGCCTGTGCGCCTCGTCGCCCGCGATGACGCTCGACGACCAGCCGCATGCGCGCATGACGGCCAAGAGCTTCGATGCATTGGTCGCGCAGACCAGCGGAGGCCGAGCATGAGCACCATCACCGTCTACGTGCCGCGCGACTCGGCAGCGCTTGCAGCAGGGGCCGACCGCGTGGCCCGATGCATCGCGAAGGAAGCTGCGGCGCGTGGCCTCATGCTCGAACTCGTGCGCAACGGTTCGCGCGGCATGTTCTGGCTCGAACCGCTGGTCGAGGTGAACACACCGAGCGGCCGCATCGCCTACGGACCGGTGACGCCCGACGACGTGGCCGGCCTGTTCGATGCCGGCTTCCTCACTGGCGGCAAGCACCCGCTGGCTCTAGGCCTGACCGAAGACATTCCGTACCTGAAGAAGCAGGAGCGCCTGACCTTCGCGCGCATGGGCATCACCGACCCGGTGTCGCTGACCGACTACCAGGCCTACGAAGGCTTCGCTGGCCTGCGCCGCGCGCTGGCCCTCGCACCCGAGGAAATCGTGCAGCAGGTGCTCGACTCGGGCCTGCGCGGTCGCGGCGGCGCGGCCTTCCCGGCCGGCATCAAGTGGAAGACGGTGCTGGGCACGGCTGCGGCGCAGAAGTACATCGTCTGCAATGCCGACGAGGGCGACTCGGGCACCTACTCCGACCGCATGACGATGGAGGGCGACCCCTTCATGCTGATCGAGGGCATGACCATCGCCGGCCTCGCCACCGGCGCCACGCAGGGCTACATCTACGTGCGTTCGGAATACCCGCACGCGATAGCGACGCTGAACGAGGCCATCCGCATTGCCGAAGCAGCGGGCTTTCTCGGCGACAACATCCTGCGTTCGGGCAAGCGCTTCTCGCTCGCCGTGCGCAAGGGCGCGGGCTCGTATGTGTGCGGCGAGGAAACGGCACTGCTCGAAAGCCTCGAAGGCAAGCGCGGCATCGTGCGCGCCAAGCCGCCGCTGCCGGCCATCGAGGGCCTGTTCGGGCAGCCCACGCTGATCAACAACGTCATCACGCTGGCAAGCGTGCCGCTGATCCTGGCGCGCGGCGCGGCCTTCTATCGCGACTACGGCGTCGGCCGTTCGCGCGGCACGCTGCCGATGCAACTGGCCGGCAACATCAAGTACGGCGGCCTGGTGGAGAAGGCTTTCGGCGTCACGCTGCGCGAGCTGCTGTACGACTACGGCGGCGGCTCGGCCTCGGGCCGGCCGATCAAGGCGGTGCAGGTGGGCGGGCCGCTTGGTGCCTACCTGCCCGAATCGCAATGGGACCTGCCACTCGACTACGAGACCTACGCGGCCGTCGGCGGCACGGTGGGCCACGGCGGCATCGTGGTGCACGACGACACGGCCGACCTGTCGAAGCTCGCGCGCTATGCCATGGAGTTCTGCGCGCTCGAGTCGTGCGGCAAGTGCACACCATGCCGCATCGGATCGACGCGCGGCGTCGAGGTCATCGACAAGATCCGCAACAACCAGAACCGTCCGCAGCAGGTGATCTTGCTGCGCGACCTGTGCAACACGATGGTCCACGGCTCGCTGTGCGCCATGGGCGGCATGACGCCGTTCCCGGTGCTCTCGGCACTCGACCACTTCCCGCAGGACTTCGGTCTCGTGGTTCCCGATCGCGAAGCTGCCTAGGCGGTTGCGGCGCAGCAGCAGGAGTAAGAAAGACATGTTGGACCATCTCAAGGAAACCGATTACGGTACCCCCAAGCGCGAATCCACGCGCGAGGTGACGCTGGAGATCGACGGCAACGAAGTGACGGTGCCCGCGGGCACTTCGCTGATGCGCGCGGCGGTGGATGCGGGCATCCAGGTGCCCAAGCTCTGCGCTACCGACAGCCTGGAGCCCTTCGGCTCCTGCCGGCTGTGCCTGGTCGAGATCGAGGGCCGCAAGGGCTTTCCGGCCTCTTGCACCACGCCTGCCGAAGCCGGCATGAAGGTGCGCACCCAGACGCCCAAGCTGCAGGACCTGCGCAAGGGCGTGATGGAGCTCTACATCTCCGACCATCCGCTGGATTGCCTCACCTGCTCGGCCAACGGCAATTGCGAGCTGCAGGACATGGCGGGCGTCACCGGCCTGCGCAACGTGCGCTACGGCTTCGATGGCGCCAATCACCTGAAGAGCGAGAAGGACGAGTC
The DNA here is from genome assembly GCF_057814215.1 of Variovorax sp. F042. Taxonomy (NCBI): domain Bacteria; kingdom Pseudomonadati; phylum Pseudomonadota; class Betaproteobacteria; order Burkholderiales; family Comamonadaceae; genus Variovorax; species Variovorax sp. F042. The sequence continues at coordinate 128,590 of NZ_JBVASX010000005.1, read as the reverse complement.
GAACCCGTACTTCAGCTACGACCCGTCGAAGTGCATCGTGTGCAACCGCTGCGTGCGTGCCTGCGAGGAAACGCAGGGCACCTTCGCGCTGACCATCAGCGGCCGCGGCTTCGAGTCGCGCGTGTCGCCGGGCCAGGACGAGGCCTTCATGGATTCGGAGTGCGTGAGCTGCGGTGCCTGCGTCGAAGCCTGCCCCACCGCCACCCTGCAGGAAAAGTCGGTGATCTGGCTCGGCCAGCCCGAGCACAGCGTGATCACCACCTGCGCCTACTGCGGCGTGGGCTGCGCCTTCAAGGCCGAGATGAAGGGCAACGAGGTCGTGCGCATGGTGCCGTGGAAAGACGGCAAGGCCAACGAAGGCCACTCCTGCGTCAAGGGCCGCTTCGCCTGGGGCTATGCGACGCACCAGGACCGCATGCTCAAGCCGATGATCCGCAAGAACATCACCGATCCATGGCAGGAAGTGAGCTGGGACACCGCGCTCAACTACGCCGCGGGCGAGTTCAAGCGCCTGCAGGCCAAGTACGGCAAAGACTCCATCGGCGGCATCACCTCGTCGCGCTGCACCAACGAGGAAACCTACCTGGTCCAGAAGCTGGTGCGTGCCGCCTTCGGCAACAACAACGTCGACACCTGTGCACGCGTGTGCCACTCGCCCACGGGCTACGGCCTGAAGCAGACGCTGGGCGAATCGGCGGGTACGCAGACCTTTGCCTCGGTCGACAAGGCCGACGTCATCATGGTGATCGGCGCCAACCCGACCGATGGGCACCCGGTGTTCGCATCGCGCATGAAGAAGCGGCTGCGCCAGGGCGCGAAGCTGATCGTGGTCGATCCGCGCCGCATCGACATCGTGAAGTCACCTCACGTCAAGGCTTCGCACCACCTGCAGCTCAAGCCCGGCACCAACGTGGCCGTGGTGACGGCGCTGGCGCACGTCATCGTCACCGAAGGGCTTATGGCCGACGACTTCGTGGCCGAGCGCTGCGATACGGCTTCGTTCAAGGAGTGGAAGTCGTACGTCGAGCAGCCCGAGCAATCGCCCGAAGCCACTGAAAAGGCGACCGGCGTGCCGGCGGCCGAGCTGCGCGCCGCTGCGCGTCTGTTCGCCACGGCCGGCAACGGCGCCATCTACTACGGCCTGGGCGTGACCGAACACAGCCAGGGCTCGACGACGGTGATGGGCATCGCCAACCTCGCGATGGTCACCGGCAACGTCGGGCGCGAAGGCGTGGGTGTCAACCCGCTGCGCGGCCAGAACAACGTGCAGGGCGCCTGCGACATGGGCTCGTTCCCGCATGAGTTGCCGGGCTACCGCCATGTGTCGGACAGCACCACGCGCGCCTCGTTCGAGGCCGCCTGGGGCGTGCAGATCAACCCCGAGCCGGGCCTGCGCATTCCCAACATGTTCGACGCCGCCATCGGCGGCAGCTTCAAGGGCCTGTACTGCGAAGGCGAGGACATCGTGCAGTCCGACCCGAACACGCAGCACGTGGCGGCCGCGATGATGGGCATGGAGTGCGTGGTGGTGCAGGACATGTTCCTCAACGAAACCGCCAAGTACGCCCACGTGTTCCTGCCGGGCTCCTCGTTCCTCGAGAAGGACGGTACCTTCACCAATGCCGAGCGCCGCATCTCGCGCGTTCGCAAGGTGATGCCGCCCAAGGCCGGCTATGCCGACTGGGAAGTGACCGTGAAGCTGGCGCAGGCCCTCGGCTATCCGATGGACTACAAGAGCCCCGAAGAGATCATGGACGAGATCGCCGCGCTGACGCCCACCTTCCACGGCGTGAGCTACAAGCGCATCGACGAGCTCGGCAGCATCCAGTGGCCCTGCAACGACGAGGCGCCCGACGGCACGCCCACGATGCACATCGACCACTTCGTGCGCGGCAAGGGCAAGTTCATCGTCACGCAGTACGTGGCGACGGACGAGAAGGTCACGCGCAAGTTCCCGCTGCTGCTGACCACCGGGCGCATCCTCTCGCAGTACAACGTGGGCGCGCAGACGCGCCGCACCGACAACAACCAGTGGCACAGCGAAGACCGGCTGGAGATTCATCCGCACGACGCTGAGGAACGCGGCGTGAGCGACGGCGACTGGGTGGGCATCCAGAGCCGCGCTGGCGAGACGGTGCTGCGCGCCACGGTGTCCGAGCGCATGCAGCCGGGCGTGGTGTACACCACCTTCCACTTTCCCGAGTCGGGCGCCAACGTCATCACCACCGACAACTCCGACTGGGCCACCAACTGCCCCGAATACAAGGTCACAGCCGTGCAGGTGATGCCCGTGATGCAGCCTTCGGCCTGGCAGCAGGAGTACAGCCGCTTCAACCAGACGCAGCAGGACCTGCTTGCCGCCGCATCGGCGCAGCAAAGCGGCGAGACGGTGCCGGCCAAGTGAGAGTGTTCGCCGCATGAACCTGGTCACCGACGCCGTTCAGTTCTGCGAAGGCGCGCAGCTGCTGCCCGTGCGCGGAGTGCGCGGCGGCCGGCCATTCGACGTGCAGGACTGGGTGGCCGAGGAAGTGCCCGTGGCGCTCGAATACAACGGCATCTCGCACGCGGTGATGCTCGCGACGCCGCTCGACCTGGAAGACTTCGCGCTCGGCTTCTCGCTCAGCGAGGGCATTCTCGAAGCGGCGCACGAGCTTTATTCGGTGGAAGCCGAGCCGTCGGCGCTAGGCGTCACGGTGCATCTGCAGGTGTCGGGCGCGGCCTTTGCGCGCCTCAAGCTGCGCCGCCGCTCGATGGCCGGGCGCACCGGCTGCGGCCTGTGCGGCACCGAAAGCCTGACGCAGGTGTCGCGCGAACTGCCCGTGCTGAGCAGCGAGGGCGCCGCGCAGTTCGACCGCGAGGCTATCGGCCGTGCGATGTCGCAGCTGCCATCGCAGCAGACGCTGCAAGAGGCTACCGGTGCCGTGCACGCGGCCGCCTGGTGCTCGGCGGAAGGCGAAGTGATGTGGCTGCGCGAGGACGTGGGCCGCCACAACGCGCTCGACAAGCTGGTGGGCGCGCTCGCGGCCAACGACGTCGATGCTTCCACGGGCTTCATCGCAGTGACCAGCCGCGCGAGTTTCGAGATGGTGCAGAAGGCCGCGATGGCCGGCGCGCCGCTGCTCGCCGCGGTGTCGGCGCCGACCTCGTTCGCGGTGGCCACGGCGCAGCGCGCGGGCCTCACGCTGGTGGGCTTCGTGCGGCAGCAGGACCTGGGCGTCTACAGCCATCCGCAGCGGCTGCGCACGGCGGAACCGCAGCGCGTGCGCTGACGCTTCATCAACAAACAACTCATTTTCTCGAAGGCCCCATGGAGCACGATCATTCGGCACAGCTGGTCAAGATGGCCAATCAGATCGGCACCTTCTTCCAGGCGCAATCGCCGAGCGATGCCGGCGCTGCCACGCAGGCGATTGCCGGGCACCTGAAGTCGTTCTGGGCGCCGAGCATGCGCATCCAGCTGATACGCGACTTCGACGCCGGCAAGACGCCGCTGCTGATGCCTATCGTGGCATCAGCGATTCGCGGCCATCGGGCGACACTGCTGCCTGCTGCGCCATGAGCAGCGACTCGTAGTACAGGCACAGCGGCATCGCGACGAACACCATGCCCGCGACGTAGATCACGAGGCTGGTGACCGGGAACTGCATCTCGTCCCAGTACGGTATGGAAGCCACCGCCGCGATGACGGCGATCAGCGTGATCACGCCGCGCAGCGTGCCGCGCATGAACGCGATGCGCGAGAGCCCCGGTGGGGCATATGTCCGAGGGCCTTGCGCAAAGCTCTGAAGGCCCTCGCCCTTGTCTCCATCTTTTTTCATCGTCGTCGCTCCTCGGTGAAGGCGAAGACGGTTCTTATCACGCGCGCAAGACGCGGGTCAAGGCCGAAGTCCGGCTACTGCGGGACAACCCGCGCTCAGTCGTACTTCACGGTGTAGATCAGGTCGAGCCCGCTCGTCTGCCCCGCCTGCCCGCGCAGCGTGAGCCGCGTCGTCAGGTCGTAGAAGATGAAGATCGTGCCGAATGTGCCGCCCAGGCTGCGTTCGTAGGTGAGGTAGAAATCTTTCGACAGCCGCTTGCCCAGCGTGACCGCCGACTCGCGCAGGTCGCCGCCGCTGCCCGGCCCCTTGAAGCCGAGTTCGTCCAGCCCGAAACGGCTGGCCAGGCTGCCGCCGCTGCCACTGCCGCCGATCTTGCCAAGCAGCGACAGCGCGGCCTGCTGCAGCAGCGCAGACTCGCCGCCGCTGGTGGCCGAAGCGCGGCCCAGGATCACCCATGACAGCGTTTCGGCATCGGACAGCGCGGGCTCCGAATAGAGCTTCACGCGCGGCGATTGCGCGGTGCCGGTGATCTGCACGCCCGCGCGCTGCGACAGGTTCGGGCGGATCGCCAGGACGTCCAGCGCCGGGTTGTCGAACGGCCCGTTGAAACGCGCCACGCCGGTTTCCACGTCGAGCTGCTGGCCGTAGGCGCGGTACTGGCCTTTCACGGTCTTCACTTCGCCGGTGATGCGCGGCGGGGCATTCAGCCTCGTGCTGCGGATCTCCAGGTCGCCTTCGAGGCGCGTGGTGATGCCGCGGCCCTGCACCGCGAAGTCGTCGCCCAGGTCGAAGTTGATGACGATGTCCGGCGGCTTGGCGGTCTGCGGCTTGGCGGCCTGCGCATCGGCCTGGGCGGATTCGCGCTGCGCCGTCTCGGTGGCCTCGCGGTCCTTGGCGGCGGAGCGCACGACGACGTCGCTGCCCAGGCTGGGCGCGGTCTCGTCGGGCAGGATGATGACGGCGCGGTCGGTCTTGAGCTTGCCGCGCACATTGAACTGGCCGTTGTCGAGCCGGGCCTGCACATCGCCCGAGAGCGTGACCTGCCGGTCGGTGCGCACCAGCACGCGCAACGCGCGCAACTGGCCCTGCAGGGCCATGCGGATGCCCGAGGCCGTGCCGCTGGCGGGGCCCCAACTGAGGTCGCCGCTGGCCGAGAGCGTGCCGCCGTCGCTGCGGGCCTCGCTGGCCGAGGTGCTGCGGTTGCCGCTCTGGCCGGCGATGCGCGTGGAGCTGCCGGTGCCGCCCTTGAGCGTGAATTCGGTGATCTCGATGCGCTCGCCGCTGAGCGTGGCGCGCAGGCGGCCATCGCGCAGGTCCAGCCCTTCGACCGGTGCGCGCAGCGCGAGCTTGTCGGCGCCCAGCGTGCCGTTCCAGCGCGGCACGGCGCGGTTGCCCGACAGCGTGGCGCCGGCGTCGAGCGTGCCGGCAATGCGCCAGCCCGGCGGCGCGAGCATCGACCACACGCCGAGGTTCGGCAGCGCGGCCTTGATGGTGCCGCCCAGCGGTGCGTCGGGCGCCCACTGCCAGCCGCCGGCGCGCTGCTGCACGCGGGTGTTGATGTCGGCGTCGATCTTGCCGGCGCGTTCGCTGTCCCACGCGAGAACGGCGTGCACCGCGTCGCCTTCGGCATCGAGCCGCAGTTCGGCCTGGCGCAGGCCGGCCGGCGTGCTGGGCGCGTCACCGTTCCCGGAGGAGGAGTTCATCGTGCGTTCGCTCGCAGTGCCCGTTCCGGTGCTGGTGATGCGAGTGACGAGCGCGGCCTCGCCGGCCTGCACGCGGATGTCGCCGCTCTGGCGGCCGATGCGGGCCTTGGCGCGCAGCGTGTCGCCGGCGTCGATGTCCCAGTCGCCGTTGAACATCAAGTCGCCGCTGATGCCGTATTCGCCCAGCGTGGTATTGGCGCCGAACGCGCCGGCCCAGGCCATCGGCAGGCCCTGCAGCTGTCCCTTGGACTGCACGCGGAACACGCGGTTGGGCGCCGCGCCGCTCTGGCTGAAGCGCAGCGGCTGCCAGTCGATGCGCACGGTGCCGGGCACCGGGCCGCGCAAGGTGGCCGCGGCGGCGGATGCTTCGACGTCGAGGCGGGGTGCATTGCCGCTGGTGGTGCGGATGGTTGCGGTGACTTCGCGGCTCAGCTCCAGCACCCACGGGTCGCCGGGGCGGGCGCTGTCCTGTGCCTGCAGCTTCAGGCTGGCCAGCGCCGCGCGCCATTGGCCGGCGCCGGCGATGCCGCCGCTGGCGCGGGTGTCGATGTTGAACTTCTGCGTGCCGGTGGCGGCTTCGCCCTTCAGCGTGAGCGAGGCCTGTGCGAGGCTGCCTTCGAGATCGGCGCGCAGGTCGCGCAGTTGCACGGCGGTTGTCGTGCCGCCGGGTGTGGCCGAGGGCAGGCTCAGGTCGAGCCGCGGCACGCCGAGCACGGCCTTGAGGCTGGGCTCGGCGCCGCGCTGCGCGGGCGCGTTGGCGTTCTGCAACCGGCGCTGGATGGTCTGCCAGCCGCCTTGCCAGCTGGCGTCGAGCTTCGCCGAGCCCTTTGCGCTGGCGTTCGCGAATACGCCGGACAGCCCGGGCAGGCTTTGCACCCAGCGCTGTACGACGTCAGCATCGTCGATGCTGACCTTGATGTCGCCACCACCCGCAGATGGCGCAATGCGGCCATCGACCTGCGCGCTGCCGCCAGGCAGCACGAGGTTGAGCTTGCCGCTGGCAGCCTGCTCGGCCACGCGCACCTGCAGCCGGCCGTCGACGCTGGCGCGCTGGGCCTCGATGCGCAGCGTGCGCAGGTCGAGCACCTGGTCTTTCCATTGGCCCTGGGCCAGCACGCGGTCGAGCGCGAAGCCTGGCAGGGCCTTGCTGCCGGCGCCGCCCTCTGCGCGCAAGGCACCGTCGAAGGTGATGGTGCTTTCCTTCTGCTCGGCCTTGAGCTGGCCGCTGACGGGCGCGCCCGAGAGTTCGGTGTACAGCGCGCCGGGCCGCACGCCGCGCACGGTGGCCTGCGCCTGCCACGGCGACGGCGCGGGGCTCCACTTGCCGGCCGCATCGATGCGCCCGCCGCCCGCGCGCACGGTGGCTTCGGGAACGCTCCAGCTCGTGCCGTCGAAGCCGACCTTGGCCTGCACCTGTTCGAGCGGCAGTTTCTCCTTGTCCCACGGGCCGGGCACGGCGTTGCGGATGTCGGCCGAGGCCTTCCATGCGGCGGGGCCGGTGTCGGCGTCGGGCTGCAGTTCGACCGTGCCGGTGAGCTGCGTCTGGGGCGCGCCGGGCCACAGGCTCGACGCATCGACGTTGCGCAGGTCGGCCTTCGCGTCGATCACCGGCTGGGGCAGCCAGGGCGCGATCTGTGCCTGCAGGCTGGCTTCCATCGGCGCATCGGCGTTTTCTTCGGCCGGCTTCAGCTCGGCCGCTACCTGCAGCCGCGCGGCGGTGCCGGCGAGCGTGCCCTTCACGGTGGCGGTGGCCAGCACGTCGATGTTGTGGTCCTCGGCCAGCGGCGCCTTCACGCGGCCATCGAGCGATGCGTCGATGGCCATGGGCGCGGGGCCTTGCAGCTTCACGCGGGTGCTGTAGTGGCCGTCGGCGATGTCCACGCCCTTGACCTCCAGCACGTGCTCGGCGGCCTTGTAGCTGTAGCTGCCCGAGAGGTTGAGCGCCTGCAGAGCGGGCGGGCCGGCCCAGCGCACTTCGTCGATGCGGAAGGGCAGCTCGACCTCGATCGGCAGCGCGAGCTGTTCGAGCGGCTCGGTGGGCTTGTCGCTGGGCGGGCCGCGCTTTTCGATGAGCACCTGCTTCGCGTGCACCTCGCCGAGCTGCACCTTGCGTTGCAGCAGCGGCGCGAGCTGCCAGCCGATGGTGGCCTCGTTCACTTCGACGGCGATGCTTTCGCTCTGGTACTTGAGCCAGCCGATGTGGCCGCCGGTGCGCAGCGAGCCGCTCACGTCGCGGCTTTCGAGCGTCTGCCCGGCCGGCAGCCGCTGCGCCGCCTGCGCGATCGCGAAGGCGAGCGAGGTGTTCGAGCCCAGCCACCACCACGCGCCCGCGACCAGCAGCACCACGGCGAGCAGCAGGCCGGCCACGGTCCAGGCCAGGGCGCGCATTGCCCGGCGCGCGCGCGAGCGGCGGGGGGCGAGGGGCGTTGGCGTGGGGTCTGCGTCGGTCTGCATCGAAAAAAATCAGAAGGTGAAGCCGAGGCGGAAGTGCAGGCGGAATTTCTTCGAGTCCACGCCGTAGGCCAGATCGGCCTGCACCGGCCCCACGGGGCTGCGCCAGCGCGCGCCCACGCCCACGCCCACCTTGGGCTTGAGCTCGCCGGGCTTGTCGGCCACGGCGCCGGCATCGGCGAACACCACGCTCTCCCATTCGGTGAGCTTGCCGTTGTAGACGAAGGGGCGCTGCCACTCCACGCTGGCCACGCCGAGGTAGCGGCCCGCAACGGTCTGGCCGTCGGCGCGCACGGTGCCGATCTGCTTGTAGCTGTAGCCGCGCACGGTGGTGTCGCCGCCGGTCAGGAACATCAGCGTGGACGGGATCTGCGCGCTGTCTTTGGCCGACACCGCGCCGGCCTCCAGGCGCAGCTGCAGGCGGCTGCGGCGCGCGCGTGCTTCCTTGTCGTCCGCCGAGCCCAGCGGCAGCACGCCGAGCCAGCGTGCGTAGGTGCGCGTGAAGGGCGTCTGCTCGCCGGTGAGCGTGTAGCCCGCGGCCACTTCGAGTGCGAGACCGAAGCCGCGCGAGGGCGACGCGTTGTCGTCGAAATAGCGGCCGGTCCAGCCCCAGTTGGCCGTCACGGCAGAGGCCGAGGGCGGTGCGTTGATGCCGCGGTTCTGCGCGTAGTCGTACTGCAGGAAGTAGCTGCGGTCGATGTGGTCGCCCGACTTGCTGCGCCCGCCTCGCAGGCGTCCGCTGTCGACCACGTAGCTGCCCGATTGCTCGCTCTTCAGTTCGGCGCCCGAGAACCATTGCCAGCCCCGGTCGTCGGGAATCGCCTTCCACTCGGTGCCGAGCGACTTGATGTCGTTGTCGACCGACAGCCGCGAGACGGAGCGCCAGCCCAGCAGCGGAATCTGGTTGTGGATGTGGTCGATCGACAGGCGCGGGCCGTTGTCGGTGGTGAAGCCCACGCCCATCACCACCTTCTGCAGCGGTGCCTCGCGCAGTTGCGCGATCACCGGCGCGGCCAGCGGGTTGCCGCTCTCGGTGTCGAGCGTGAGGAACACCGAGTCGTAGTAGCCGCTGCTGGCCAGGCGCTGCTGGGCATCGAGCAGCTTCTGCTGGTCGTAGTCGGTGCCGCTGGGCAGGCGCGCGATGCGGCGCGCGCCGTCGGGGTCGTAGCGCTGGATGCCGTGCAGCATGAGCGGACCGAATTTGTAGGCCGGGCCCGACTGGTAGGTGACGCTGAGGCGGGCCTCGCTGCGGTCGGCGTCCACTTCGGCGCGGCTGATCTCGATGCTGCCGGTGGGAAAGCGCTTGGCCGTCAGGCTGCGCAGCGCGGTGGTCTTGGCATCGTCCCAGGCCTGCTGGGTGAAGGGTTGGCCGGCGCGCAGGGCCCAGTTGGTGCGGATCGAATCGCGCTGCGCCTCGGCGGTTGCGTCGTTTGCGATCGGGCCGCCGTAGCTGATCTGCACGTTGCTCACCTTGGTGCTCTCGCCGGGCGAGACGGTGATGACGATTTCGCGCGGGGCCTTGGTGTTTTCGGGTGTCTCGTTGAGTTCGAGCGTCAGCGTGGGCGAGAAGTAGCCCATGGTGCCGAGCAGCTCGCGTGCATTGGCTTCGGCGGCCACCATGAGGCGGGAGATTTCGGTGGCGCCGAGGTCGTCGAGCTCGCGGTAGCGCTGGATCTCGAGGTGCAGCTTGAGGTAGTCGCGAACGGCCTCGGGGCCGCGCACATCGACGGTGAAGGCGTCGCGCTTGTCGGTTTTTTTCTTATCGTCGTCCTTGCCGTCGTCAGTGGCGGCGGCGCTGTCGGCAGCACCGCTGCGCACGAGGCCGGCTGCGGGCTTGTTGTCTTCGGGCGCCTCTTTCTTCGGCAGCAGGCTGCAGCCTTGCAAGAGCAGGACGCCGGAAAAAAGCAAAGCCGGCCACCATGCCGGCGAAGAAACTGAAACCACCCTGACCATGGGCGGATTCTGACAGCAAGATTCGCCGGTTCCTGAAGCGTCCGGATACAGATGGCTTCGTCCTACTTGGACAGCATGCGCATCGCGTCTTCGAGGCCTCGCAGGGTCAGGGGGTACATGCGGTTCGACATGAGCTGCTGCATCACCGCGATGCTCTGGCGGTACTGCCACACGCCCTGCGGCTCGGGGTTGATCCACGCGAACTTCGGAAAGGTGTGCGTCAGGCGCTGGATCCACTCGGCGCCGGCCTCTTCGTTGTTGTATTCGACGCTGCCGCCGGGCTGCAATATCTCGTAGGGGCTCATCGTGGCGTCGCCGACGAAGATGAGCTTGTAGTCCTTGTTGTACTTGCGCAGGATGTCCCAGGTGGCGAACTTCTCGGAGAAGCGGCGCTTGTTGTTCTTCCACATGAAGTCGTACACGCAGTTGTGGAAGTAGAAGAATTCGAGGTGCTTGAACTCGGTCTTCACGGCCGAGAACAGCTCTTCCACGCGCTGGATGTGCTCGTCCATCGTGCCGCCCACGTCCATCAGCAGCAGCACCTTGACGTTGTTGTGGCGCTCGGGCCGCATCTTGATGTCGAGGTAGCCGGCATTGGCCGCGGTCGAGTGGATGGTGTCGTCGAGGTCCAGTTCTTCGTCGTGGCCTTCGCGCGCGAACTTGCGCAGCCGGCGCAGCGCAACCTTGATGTTGCGCGTGCCAAGCTCCTGCGTGTCGTCATAGTCCTTGTAGGCGCGCTGGTCCCACACCTTCACTGCGCTCTTGTTCTTGCCGGCCCCACCAATGCGGATGCCTTGCGGGTTGTAGCCGCCGTTGCCGAAGGGCGAGGTGCCACCGGTGCCGATCCACTTGCTGCCGCCCTCGTGGCGTTCCTTCTGCTCCTCGAAGCGCTTCTTGAGCGTTTCCATGAGCTCGTCCCAGCCCATCTTCTCGATCTTGGCTTTTTCCTCGGCGGTGAACTCACGTTCGAGCGTTTTCTTGAGCCAGTCGAGCGGCACTTCCTTCGTGAAGTCGGTCAGCATCTCCACGCCCTTGAAGTAGGCGGCGAAGGCGCGGTCGAACTTGTCGTAGTGCTTCTCGTCCTTCACGAGCGCGGTGCGCGAGAGGTAGTAGAAGTCGTCGATGCCGTAGGCGCCGTCGGAGTTGGGGCCCACCACGTCGGCCTGCAGGGCTTCGAGCAGCGTGAGGTATTCCTTGACCGACACCGGCAGCTTGGCCGAGCGCAGGGTGTAGAAGAAGTCGATGAGCATGGGGCGCCCCTTGTGTTTCAGCCGCGCGGCTTGTCGAGCAGGTACAGCAGCTGGGCCTTCACCTCGGGCCATTCGCCCGCGCGCAAGCTGTACATGACGGTGTCGCGGATGGTGCCGTCGCGGCGCATCGCGTGGCCGCGGATCACGCCGTCTTTCTTGGCGCCCAGCCGCTCGATGGCGCGCTGCGAGGCGTAGTTGAAGTTGTCGGTGCGCCAGCCCACGGTGTTGCAGCCGAGTGCGTCGAAGGCATGCGTGAGCATCAGCAGCTTGCAGGTGGTGTTGACGTGCGTGCGCTGGCAGCGCGCGGCGTACCACGTGTAGCCGATCTCCACGCGCTTCACACCCGGCAGGATGTCGTGGAAGCTGGTGCTGCCGAGCACCGTGCCGGTGGCCTCGTCGGTCACTGCGAAGGCGAAGCGGTCTGCGGTCTTCAGCGCGGTCTCGATGTAGGCGCGCGTGTCCTGCGGCTCAGGCACTGAGGTGACGCGCAGTTTCCACAACTCGCCATCGGCGGCCGCGGCGCGCAGGCCGTCTTCATGAGCCAGCGACAGCGGCACCAGCGCGATGCCGCGGGCCTTAAGCGTGACGGGTTCGACGAACGCCATTTCAAACTCTCTTGTGTTTTCAGCCTTTGGGATCGCCATACTTGCGCACGTACCAGGCGCGCGCCAGTTGCACCCCGCCACCGCCGCCCAGGCCGATCAGCAGGATCCCGAAGATTTCCTTGTTGCCGTAACCGGCGGCGCCGAAGGCATCGAGGCCCAGCAGCAGCCCCAGCCCGCGGCCGAGCAGCGCACCCAGCACGAACAGCACTGCCTGGGCAATGCCCAGCTTCATCAGCTGCCCCGTGGGATGCGGCGTCTGGCTCATGGACTCAGCGGTTGTTGCGTTGCATGAAGACGAGCTTCTCGAACAGCGTCACGTCCTGCTCGTTCTTGAGCAGCGCGCCCACCAGCGGCGGCACGGCGACCTTGTCGTCCTTGCTCTGCAGCGCTTCGAGCGGAATGTCTTCGGCCACCAGCAGCTTGAGCCAGTCGAGCAGCTCGGAGGTCGAGGGCTTCTTCTTCAGGCCGGGCAGGTTGCGCACGTCGTAGAAGGTCTTCATCGCGGCCGTGAGCAGCTCTTGCTTCAGGCCAGGGAAGTGCACGGCGACGATGTGCTTCATCGTCTCGGCATCGGGGAACTTGATGTAGTGGAAGAAGCAGCGGCGCAGGAAGGCGTCGGGCAGCTCCTTCTCGTTGTTGGAGGTGATGAACACCACGGGCCGGTGCTTGGCGCGAATGAGTTCTCGCGTCTCGTAGCAGTAGAACTCCATGCGATCGATTTCGCGCAGCAGGTCGTTCGGGAATTCGATGTCGGCCTTGTCGATCTCGTCGATGAGCAGCGCCACCGGCTGGTCGGCCGTGAAGGCCTGCCAGAGCACGCCCTTGATGATGTAGTTCTGGATGTCCTTGACGCGCTCGCCGCCGTCGACGTCTTTGAGCTGCGAGTCGCGCAGGCGGCTCACGGCGTCGTATTCATACAGGCCCTGCTGTGCCTTGGTGGTCGACTTGATGTGCCACTGCAGCAGCGGCAGGCCGAGCGATTGGGCCACTTCCTCGGCCAGCATGGTCTTGCCCGTGCCGGGCTCGCCCTTGACGAGCAGTGGGCGCTTGAGAGTGATGGCCGCATTGACCGCGAGCATCAGGTCTTGCGTGGCGACGTAATTGTCTGAGCCCTGGAATTTCATGAGTGAGATGAGTGAGACGGAGGCTGGGGTGGAGAAAAGAACACACTCGACACGCGTTGTGCAGCCTCAGGGTTGGCCTGCACAGGGTTCCAGGGGACCCCTGCATATAATCGAATGTTGATTCGAAAAACTGTACTCTCCACGAGATTGTGCGCGCAAAATGAACAAGTTGTTGACCACGATGTTTGCCCTTGCTGTCGCTTGCGTGACGGTCTCGGCTGAAGCCCAGCAAGTCACTGGCAAGGCCCAGGACGGAGCAAAGAAGGTTGCGATGTGCGTGGGCTGCCACGGCATCATTGGCTATCAGGCCAGCTTCCCGGAGATCCACAAGGTGCCGATGATCGCCGGCCAGAGCGCCACGTACATCACGGCCGCGCTCACCGCGTACAAGGGCGGCGACCGCAAGCATCCCACCATGCGTGCCATTGCCGACACGCTCACCGACCAGGACATCGCCGACCTCGCTGCCTACTACAGCCAGTTGGGCCTGAAGGACGGCAGTGCACCGCCGGCCACGCTGGCCAAGGCCACGCCCTCGAATGTCGAGGCGCTCATCACCCGCAACGCCGACAACAACTGCACCAAGTGCCACGGCGCCAACTTCAACACGCCGAACGACGGCACCGTGCCCAAGCTGGCCGGCCAGCATGCCGACTACCTGTTCGTCGCGCTCAAGTCGTACCGCGTGAAGAACAACCCGCACCTCGGCCGCTCGAATGCGGTGATGGGCCAGCAGGTCGAAGACAAGAAGTTCACCAACGCCGAGCTCAAGACGCTGGCCAGCTACATCAGCTCGCTGCCCGGCGAACTGAAGACGGTGCCCGAATCGCGCATTCACCACGGCGCCGAATAAGCGCTTCGCTCATAACAAAAAAGCCCGCTGCGAGCGGGCTTTTTTGCGTCCGGGATTTCCCTGAGATCAGACGTCGAAGAAGGCAGTCTCGTCAGTGCCCTGCATGCGGATGTCGAAGCGATACGTCACTGCGCCGCCTTGCTCCACGCGCTCGGCGATCAGCGTGTGGCGGCGATCGGCCGGCACGCTCTGCAGCACTGCGTCCTTCGCGTTGGCTTCGGCTTCGTCGCTGAAGTACACGCGCGTGAACGCATGCAGCAGCAGGCCGCGCATCAGCACGATCACGTTGATGTGCGGTGCTTCGCCGGGCGATTCAGCGCCGGGCTTCACGGTGTGGAACACGAAGCGGTTGCCTTCGGCGGTGCCCGTGCCGACGCGGCCGAAGGCGCGAAAGCCCATGGCGCGTGCCTCGTCGGGCGTCTGCGGGTAGCGGCCTTCGCCGTCGGGCTGGCTGATCTCGACCAGCGCGTCGTTGATCGGGTTGCCGTCGCCGTCGATCACCCGGCCTTCGAGGCGGATGCGCTGGCCGCTGGCCTTGTCGAGCGCCAGCACGGCGTCGAAGGGCTGGTCGAAGTCGTAGCCGTACTGCGTGGCGGTGAGGCCGTAGGCGAAGTAGGGGCCCACGGTTTGCGAGGGGGTCTGGCCGAAGTCGGCTTCCTGTGCGGTCATCAACATGGTGTGTGTCTCCTGGCTCAGCGGTTCTCGAAAGGCGTTTCGTCCGCGCCGCGCAGCACGATGTCGAACTGGTAGCCCAGTGCGTAGCCCTCTTCGGTGATGTCGAGGCTGAAATCGGCGATGAGACGGTTGCGGTAGCGCTCGGGCGTGCCGGTGATCATCGGGTCGTACTGCATCAGCGGGTCGCCGGGGAAGTACATCTGCGTGACCAGGCGGCTCGCGAAGCTCTGGCCGAACAGCGACAGGTGGATGTGCTGCGGGCGCCATGCGTTCGGGTGATTGCCCCAGGGGTAGGCGCCGGGCTTGATGGTGAGAAAGCGGTAGCGGCCTTCGCTGTCGGTCAGGCAGCGGCCCGCGCCCAGGAAGTTGGGGTCCAGCGGTGCGTCGTGCTGGTCGACCTTGTGCACGTAGCGGCCGGCGGCGTTGGCCTGCCACAGTTCGACCAGCGTGTTGGCCACCGGGCGGCGGCGCTCGTCGAGCACCTGGCCGGTGAGGATCATGCGTTCGCCCAGCGGTTCGCCGTTGCGGCGCGCGTTGCGCGTGAGGTCGTTGTCGAACTCGCCGATGCTGTCGTGGCCGTACACCGGCTGCTGCAGTTCGCCGAGCGAGGCCTTCAGCGGAATCAGCGGCTTCTGCGGGCCGCGCTTCACGGTCGACTTGTAGCCGGGGTAGACATAACTGGGGTGGGCTTCCCAGTCGCGCGGGGTGAGGATGGGCGAGGGGCCCTTGGTCTTGGTCAACATGTACGTTGTCTCCTGTCGTGGGACGAATCCGGAAGCCGCCACTTTAGAAGCGGCATCCGATGATGTAAATTGAAGATTGCTCCGTTCTCAATAACCAGAAGGCATTGAAAGACTCCGCCGATCTTCGCCAGGACTTCGTGCGCAATGTGCAGTTGCGGCACCTGCGCTGCCTCGTTGCCGTAGCGCAGGAGCGCCACCTCGCGCGCGCGGCCGAACGGCTGGCGCTGAGCCAGCCGGCCGTGTCGAAGACGCTCTCCGAGCTGGAGTCCATCGTCGGCACGCGGCTGGTCGAGCGCAGCAAGGCCGGCCGGCGCGGCGTGCAGGGTCTCACGGCCGCCGGCGAGCAACTGCTCGCGCATGCGCTGCGCGTGCTCGAAGCGCTCGATGCCAGCGCGCAGGCCGTGGCGCCAGCGGCTGGCGGGCGCATCGAGCGCTTGCGCATCGGCGCGCTGCCGAGCGTGGCGCCGGCCCTGCTGCCGATGGCGCTGGCACGGCTGCGCGACAGCCGGCCTTCGGTGCAGATCGTGGTGAAGAGCGCCGCCAACCCCACGCTGCTCGACGAGTTGCGCGCCGGCGAGCTCGACCTGGTGGTCGGCCGCATGAGCGATCCGCGCCTGATGGGCGGCCTGAGCTTCGAGCTGCTGTACACCGAGCCGCTGGTGTTCGCCGTGCGCGCGGGCCATCCGCTGGCGCTGAAGGCGGCGTCGGTGCAGGCGGTGCTGGCTTATCCGCTGGTGGTGTACGGCGAGGGCACGATCCCGCGCCACAACACCGAGAGCTTCCTGTCGGCGCGCGGCCTGGTGTTGCCGGCCAACGCATTGCAGACGCTCGACGTGGCGGTGGCGCGCGCGCTGGTGGCGGTGTCCGATGCGGTATGGATCACGCCGCTGGGCGCCGCGCGCAGCGAGCTGGCGGACGGGCGCCTCGCGCGGTTGCGCATCGAGACGGCTGGCACCGAAGAACCGGTCGGGCTGCTGCAGCGCAGCGATGCCGAGCCTTCGGCGCTGCGCGGCGCCATGGCAGCGCTGCTGCGCGAGGCTGCGAAGCAGCAGGGCGCGGTGCCGCAGCGGCCCAGGAAAACATCCCGCGGCTAACTGGCTAGTCTTTCGTGGCCCTGCGCTGCACGCAGGCCACGTAGCCCTCGCCATCCGGCGGCCGGCCCGCGCGCTGGCTCTCCCACATCATCTGGCCCAGGCAGTCCATCGCCTCGTGATGCGCATGCAGCAGCGAGCCGCGGCGCGCTGCCAGCAGCTCGACGGCCTGGCGAATGCCGCGCGGCTGGTCGATGGAGCACTGCTCGCTGATCGACAGATGCATCGACAGATGAAGGAACGGGTTCTCGCGCCCGTTCGATCCGTCGTACACCCGCGCCACCGCCGCGTCGGCATCGACAAGGTCCTCGTGGTACTCGGGGTGCTCGTCGATCCAGCCGGCCGCGATGGTCTCTAGCGCTTCCATCGGCAGGCCCTGCCGGTGCTTGGCGTACACGTCGCAGAAGAAGCGGCGCACGTCTTCCTGGGAGGGGTTGAACATATATAGATAGAGCAGAAGAAAAAGAGGGATGGGAGCCGTGTGTGGGGGCCGTGTTTGCGAGCCGTTTCGCAGGCGGCTTCGGGAGCTTGGGATGTGTCGGATGTTCCGGGTACAGGGCGTTACATCGTTACGTAACGAATCGCCAAATGACCTTCTTACGAGCTGTTTCCACACCCTGGTGGAAACCCCCGCTTAAAGAAAAATCTCCATACAAATCAACAGGTTGCATTGCTCTGGACCGCTTTGGCATGGGGCGCGAAAAAAGCGGCACGCTAGTTGCCCCTTAGTAGGCATCTTTTGTTACAGAGGCTGCCATGACCGCTCAACAAGCATCGACCAATTCGACCGAAGGACTTGCCGCCGCTGGCGTCGCTCCTGTGGTCATTGCCCAGGCCACCGTCACTCCGCTGGGCGCTCCTGCCTCGCTGAGCTCGGCGGCGCCCGCCGCAGCTGCTGGCCCGTCCAGCATCGGCACATTATCGAATGCCACGCCGGGTGTCGCAGTGATGCGCGACGGTGTCAGCATTCCCGTCGATGGCAATCAGACTCTGATGGCCGGTGACCGCGTGATCGTTCCGCAGGACGGCCACGCCAATGTTCTCTTCCCCGGATCGGCCACCAACAAGGCCCCGCTGGCCGGTGTGTTCACCGGCGGCACCGACGCCACCATCGGCTCGACCAAGCTGCCGGGCGGCCTCGAACAAGTGAATGTGGATGTCGCCTCGGGCGACCTGCAAGTGACCCCGCCGGACAGCGACGCAGATGCCGCTGCCCTGGCTGTGACCAAGAAGCTCGCAGCCGGCAGCGGCATCGGGCTGGGTGAATTCGCACTCGGCGCTCTGGGCGCCGCAGCGCTTGGCGCCGCCCTCAGCGGTGGCGGCGGCGGCAGCGACAGCGTTGTTCCGCTGCTCGTCGGTTCGGGCAATCCGACCACGCCCACCACGCCGGGCGACTCCGACGCGGACGCCGACTCGGATGCAGATGCCGACGCCGACGCGGATGCGGACGGTGATGCAGATGCCGACGCCGATGCAGATGCAGATGCCGATGCCGATGCCGATGCCGATGCTGACGCCGATGCTGACGCCGATGCCGATGCCGATGCCGATGCCGATGCCGATGCTGACGCCGATGCCGATGCCGATGCTGACGCCGATGCCGATGCTGACGCCGATGCCGATGCTGACGCCGATGCCGATGCCGATGCCGATGCTGACGCCGATGCCGATGCCGATGCTGACGCCGATGCCGATGCTGATGCTGATGCTGATGCTGATGCTGATGCTGACGCCGATGCCGATGCCGATGCCGATGCCGATGCCGATGCCGACGCAGACGCAGACGCAGACGCAGACGCAGACCACCTCCTCGATCCAGGCGATGGCGCCGTCGGTCACGTCACCGACAGCCTCGGCAATGCGCTCGGCCTTGGCGACTCGCTCACGCCGGTCAACAACGTGGTCGACGGCCTGACCGACACGCTCGACGACGTGCTCGCTCCGGTGCTCGGCAGCGAGTTCACGCCGAACGATCCCAACCAGTTCGACCCTATCGACAACACCGTCGGCAGCGTGACCGGCCTGCTGGGCGACTCCCTGAGCCCGACGCTCGACAACCTGCTGGGCGAGGGCGCCACGACCGCCATCCTCGGCACGGTGCTGGGCCAGGTCGACTACCTGACCGACGCGCTGGACAACGGCCTGACCAACCTGATCGGTGACCACGGCATCATCAGCGGCCTGACCGACGCCCTCGGCCTCGGCGGCCTCACCGACCAGCTGGTGGGCGACGACGGCCTCCTGGGCGGCGTGCTCGGCAACGTGCTCGGCGACGGCAGCCTGGTGTCAGGCCTGCTGGCTGACGATGGCCTTGTCGGTGGCCTGCTCGGCGAAGACGGCCTTGTCGGCGGCCTGCTGGGCGAAGACGGCGCCGTGGGCGGCCTGCTCGGCAATGTGCTGGGCAGCGACGGCCTCGTGGGCGGCCTGCTCGGCGACGGCGCGGTGGGCAGCCTGACCGGCGGCCTGCTGGGTGACGAGGGCCTGCTGGGTGGCCTGCTCGGCGATGGCAGCGCACTGGGCGGTGTTCTGGGCGACGACGGCCTCGTGGGCGGTCTGCTCGGCGGCGACGGCGCCCTCTCGGGTCTGCTGGGCAGCAGCGGCCTCACCGGCGAGCTGCTGGGCCACGGTGGCCTGGTCGACAGCCTGCTCGGCCAGGACGGCGCGATCTCCGGCCTCATCTCTGACAGCCCGCTGGGTGGCCTGCTCGGTGGCGAAGGCGGTCTCCTGGGCGGCGCGCTCGACGGCCTGCTCGCTGACGACGGCCTGGTAGGCGGCTTGCTGGGTGACGATGGTCTCGTCGGCGGTCTGCTCGGTGGCGATGGCCTCCTGGGTGGCGTGCTGGGCGGCGACGGCCTGCTGGGCGGTGTGCTCGGCGACGACGGCCTGCTCGGCGGCGTGCTGGGCGACGATGGTCTGGTGGGTGGCCTGCTCGGTGGCGATGGCCTTCTGGGCGGCGTGCTGGGCGATGACGGTCTGGTCGGCGGCCTGCTGGGCGGCGACGGCATCGTGGGCGGCCTGCTCGGTGACGACGGTCTGGTGGGTGGTTTGCTGGGCGACGATGGCCTGCTGGGTGGCGTGCTCGGCGGCGACGGCCTCGCTGGCGGCCTGCTCGGGCCGGATGGCCTGGTTGGCGGCCTGCTTGGCGAAGACGGTCCGGTCGGTGGCCTGCTGGGTGATGACGGCCTGCTTGGCGGTCTGCTCGGCGATGTGCTGGGTGGCATCGGCGGTGGCGGCACCCCGGGCACCGGCGCGGCGCTGCTCGACCCGGCCGACGGCGTGCTCGGCAACCTGGCCGACGGCCTGAACACCGGCCTGCTGGGCGGGCTCGGCCTGGGCAACGTACTCGGGCCGGTTGTCGGCGTCGCGGACGGCCTGACCGACACGGTCGACGGCCTGCTGGGCCCGGTGCTCGGCACCAGCTTCACGGGGAACGACCCCAACGTGCTCGACCCGGTCGACGGCCTCGTTGGCCAGGTGGCGAGCGGTGCCTCCGGCCTGCTGAGCCCGCTGACAGATCAACTGCTCGGCGCGAACACGACGGCCGCGCTGCTGAATGGTGTCACGGCTCAAGTCGACTACCTGACGGATGGTGTGGCCAACCTGCTGGGGGGCGATGGCCTGCTCGGCGGCGTCTTGGGTGACGACGGCCTGTTGGGTGGCGTCCTCGGCGGTGACGGCGGCCTCCTTGGCGGCGTCTTGGGTGACGACGGCCTGTTGGGTGGCGTCCTCGGCGGTGACGGCGGCCTCCTTGGCGGCGTCCTGGGTGATGACGGCCTGCTGGGCGGTGTGCTCGGCGGCGACGGCGGTCTCCTCGGTGGCGTCCTGGGCGACGACGGCTTGCTGGGCGGCGTGCTCGGCGGCGACGGTGGCCTCCTTGGCGGCGTCCTCGGCGGCGACGGTGGCCTCCTTGGCGGTGTCCTGGGTGACGACGGCCTGCTGGGTGGCGTGCTCGGCGGTGTTACCGGCGGCGACGGCGGCCTGCTCGGCGGCATCCTCGGCGACGACGGCTTGCTGGGTGGTGTGCTCGGCGGCGTGACCGGTGGCGACGGCGGTCTTCTCGGCGGCATCCTCGGTGACGACGGCTTGCTGGGTGGCGTACTCGGCGGCGTGACCGGTGGCGACGGCGGCCTGCTCGGCGGCATCCTCGGTGACGACGGTCTGCTGGGTGGCGTACTCGGCGGCGTGACCGGTGGCGACGGTGGCCTGCTCGGCGGCATCCTCGGTGACGACGGCTTGCTGGGTGGCGTACTCGGCGGTGTGACCGGTGGCGACACCGGCGGCGTGCTCGGCGGCATCCTCGGTGACGATGGCCTGCTGGGCGGCGTACTCGGCGGTGTGACCGGTGGCGACACCGGCGGCGTGCTCGGCGGCATCCTCGGTGACGACGGCCTGCTGGGCGGCGTACTCGGCGGTGTGACCGGTGGCGACACCGGTGGCCTGCTCGGCGGTGTGCTCGGCAACGATGGCCTGGTAGGCGGTCTGCTCGGCAACGACGGCCTCGTCGGCAGCCTCCTGGGTCAGGACGGTCTGGTGGGTGGCCTGCTCGGCGGTCTGACCGGCACCGACAGCCCGGTGGCCAACATCCTGCAGCCGGTGACCTCGGTCGCCAGCGGCCTGACCGACACCGTGGCCCCGATCGTCTCGAACGCGACGGGCGCGGTGCACGACGTGACGGCTCCGGTGACCGACATCCTGGCCGGTGCCACGACGGCCACCGCTCCGGTGGCAGACGCTGTCAGCAGCGTGGTGAACGGTGTCGAACATGCAGTCACCCCGCTGGTGACCGATGTCGTGACCCCGATCACCAGCCTGGTCGAGCACGCCGCGTCGCCCGTGACGAACATCCTTCACGGTCTGCTGGGCTGATCACTAAAAGACAAAGAAGGAAGAGGGGCGAGGGAGCTAGTAGCTGCTGCAGCACCAGGGACAGGCCACCACCGGCCTGTCCCTCGAAAGGACCGATATGAAAAAGAATTTCCGCACACTGACCATCGTCGCCCTCGGCGCAGCCCTCGTGGGTTGCGCGGCCCCGAAAGCGGGCCGCGACGATGCAACGTACTACTACTCGAACAAGGCCGCCACCGCGGTGCCGAAGGTGGAGCCGGCACCGCCGCCGCCGCCGCAGAACGGACCGGTCGGCGTGCCGAAGATCGTCTACTTCGACTTCGACAAATACAACATCAGGCCGGGCGATCGCAACATCGTCGAGGCGCATGCGAGCTTCCTGCGCAACCGGCCGGCGAGCCGGGTCGTGATCGAAGGCCACACCGACCAGCGCGGCGGCCGCGAGTACAACCTCGCGCTGGGCCAGCGCCGTGCCGATTCGGTACAGCGCACGCTCACGCAGCTCGGCGTACCCGCCGAGCGCATCGAAGCCATCAGCTGGGGCCTGGAAAAACCAGCGTCGCTCGAAACCACCGAGGAGGGCTATCAGCTCAATCGCCGAGCCGAATTCAGCTACCGCTGAACCGGATCACCGCGATGACTTCGACGACGGCGGTTTCCGGCCCACGCACACGTCATCAAAGCGAGAGCAGATGACGGGCGCGGCCGGTCTCCCGCATTCGTCCGGAGCCGAATGATGTCCTTCCCAGACCAGCTCCACGCCTGCCACGAACGCCTGGTGTCGGTGTGCGCGGCGCTGCCTGCCCCGTACCCGGCGTTCACGCTGTTCTTCTCCGTGAGCGATGGCTCGCAGCGCGCACACGTCGTGCACGCGCGGGCCGCCGATTTCGAGACCGCCTGGCGCGAAGGCGCCGAGCATGCCGAGCGCTGGGTGCGCGAGCGCGGCATCGTGTCGCCGTGGCTGCGCATCGACTGGGTCGAGGGCGCGAGCCCGATGGACTGGGCCCAGTTCAAGACACAGCTCACCGCCGTCAAGCGCAACTACTTCCGCCTCGGCCTGGCCTTCGACAAAGACTTCGCGCTGGCCTTCACCGAGCAGGAGCTCAACGCCAACGCCATGCTGTGCGGCGATTCGACCATTCCGCATTCGGTGGTGAACGCGCGCAACTTCGAGGTCTACGGCCAGGCGCGTTTCCAGAGTTCGCCGCCGCTGGACATGCCCTCGGACCAGCCGGTCTACCTGCTCGCCACGGTGGGCGTGTTCTGCCAGCCCGACGGCGTGGTGCACAAGCTGGTGGGCACGGGGCTCGACGCGGGCCGCCGCCAGCTGCCGGCACTCAACCCGCAGTCGGTGCTCGACCTCGTGCGCAGCGGCTCGTCGTACCTGGCGCGCCAGGTGCAGAGCGACGGCCTCTTCGTGTACGGCTACTTTCCGTGCTTCGACCGCCGCATTCCGACCTACGACGCGATGCGCCATGCGAGCGCGCTCTACGCAATGATCGAAGCGTGGGAGCTCACGCGCGACGAAACGCTGCGCGCGGCCATCGACCGCTCGCTCGACCACCTCACGAGCTCGCTGATCCGCGACTACACGCTGCTGGACGGGCGCGCGGTGGCGTTCCTGGTAGACACCGGCGGCGAGATCAAGCTCGGCGGCAACGCGGCTTGCGTGCTCGCGCTGGTGAAGTACTGCGAGCTGATGGACACGCGCCGCTGGCTGCCGCTGCTGGAAAAGCTCGCGCTCGGCATCGCCTCGCTGCAAGACCCGGCCACCGGCCGCTTCAACCACGTGCTGCATGCGGCCGACCTCACGGTCAAGCAGGCCTCGCGCATCATTTACTACGACGGCGAAGCGGCCTACGGCCTCATGCGCCTGTATGCCCTCACGCGCGACCCGCAATGGTTGGCCGTGGTCGAAAAGGCGTTCGATCATTTCATCTCCAGCCAGCACTGGCAGGCGCACGACCACTGGCTCAGCTGCTGCGTGTACGAGCTCACGCACTGGAGCCCGCAGGAGAAGTACTTTCGCTTTGGCCTGCAGAACGTGGCGGGGTATCTGGACTTTGTGCTCGACCGGAAGACCACCTTCCCGACGCTGCTCGAACTCATGCTGGCCGCGCAGCAGATGCTCCAGCGGCTCGAGGGCATGCCCGCGATGCGGCACCTGCTCGACGAGCTCGACGTCGAGAAGTTCTACCGGGCGCTCGACTACCGCGCGCACTACCTGCTCAACGGCTTCTTCTGGCCCGAGATGGCGATGTACTTCCGGCGGCCTTCCACCGTCGTCGGCTCGTTCTTCATCCGCCATCACTCGTTCCGCGTGCGCATCGACGACGTCGAGCAGTACGTGTCGGGCTTCGTCGCCTATCACCGCTACCTGGTGGAGCGGCGCGCCTCGCCCGGCGCGGCCGGCACGGGCGGCGGTGGCAGCACCGGCGTGGGCGGCGCGCGCGACGACGGCGCCGTCTGGACCGCGAGCGAGATGGCACGCGTCACCGGCGGCGAATGGGTCGTCAAGCCCGAAGACGGCTGGCGCGCCACCGGCGTGGCGCAGCGCTCTTTCATGCGCAAGGGCCGCGTGGTGTTCGACCACCAGACGCGGCCGTCGAAGACACCACTGGCGGCCGTCACGCTCAAGGGCGTGCTGCAACCGGCGGCAGCCGTGCTGTGCACCGACCCCAAGCCGCACCTCGACAAGCGCGTGCCCGTGCTCAAGGTGTCGAACGTGCTGCAGGCCGTGCTGGAGCTGGGCGACCATGCGCGCGCCGAGTTCACCGGCCGCGTGTGCGGCGTGCTCGGCAGCGGCGCGACGAACGGCGCGGCAAGCGGCACCGTCGCCGCCATGCTGGCCGGCGCGCTCACCGTGTGGGGCGAGGTCGGCCAGCCCGAGGGCAACGTCAGCCTGCCATCGGGCATCGCCTGGAACATGACCTGCATGCCGCGGCACGCGGCCTACTGGGTGCTGGAGATGGGCACCTCGCACATGCCGGCGTCGGCGCAGCTGGTGCGGCCTTCGCTGGTGGTGGTGACGGGGCTGTCGGCCGCGTCGCAGAAACACCGCGGCCCGTCGGAGGCCGCAGCGCGGCTCGACAGCCGGATCTTCCAGGCCATGGCGCCGGGCGACAGCGTGGTGCTCAACCGCGACATGCCCGAGTTCGCGACCTTTGCCGAAGCGGCGATGGCGCAGCAACTGCAGATCGTGACTTGCGGCGAGCACAAGGACGCCGATGTGCGCCTGCTCGCCTTCGACCATGGCGAAGTGCAGGCGATGGTGGCGGGCGAGCCCTTTCAGCTGCGGCTCAATGCGCCTGGGCGCCACATGGGCGCGAGCGCCATCGCCGCGCTCGCGGCCCTGCAGGCAATGCGCCTGCCGCTGGCGGCCGCGGTCGAGCCCTTCGCGCACTTCGAGCCGCCGGGCGGCCGTGGCGCACTGCACACCATTCACATCGGCGGCGGCAGCTTCAAGCTGATCGACGAGACCTACGACGCCAACCCGAGCTCGATGCGCGCGGCGCTGGAGCTGCTGTCGCAGGCGCCCTGCGAGCCGTCGCGCCGCGTGGCGATCCTCGGCGACATGCAGGAGCTCGGCCCCGCCGCGCAACGCCACCACCTCGACCTCGAAGCCGAGCTGCTGGCCTCCCAGCCCGACCGCGTGCTGCTGTGCGGCCCGCTGATGCGGGCGCTGCACACGCGCATTCGCACCAAGGTGCGCTCGCACTGGTTCGTCGACGTGTCCGATCTGTCGACCGCGCTCGGCAGCCTGCTGCAGCCCGGCGACTGGGTGCTGGCGAAGAGTTCAGCGGGCGTCGGCCTGTCCCGGTTGGCCCGGGTTTTGAAAGCACTGCCATGAGATGGAACGTACTCGCGAACTCGCCCTTCGAACATGAGGCGCCGCTGCGTCGGCAGCCGTTGCGCCGCTGGTGGCTGGGCTGGCTGCAACTGCTGTGCGCATGGGTGCTTTGCATGCTGCTTTGCGCCAACATCGCATTGGTGTTCGCAGAGGGTTTGCCCCAATCAAACAGGGAGGCCAAAGCAGGGAGTCCGGCCGGTTGCGCGGTCAAGGGAAGCGCCGCGCAACCGGAGCCGGTTCATGGGAGGCGAAAGCTGTCGTGTTGATGTGCACGGCGAGTGAATTTTTGCCTTGTAACAGCCGGGTAACAGTTGATAATGACGCAGGCGTCATTGCACGACGGATCGGCTCTTTCCCATGATCAAGTTCCTCTTGCCCAGTCAATTGGTTGCCGACACGCCAGACGAACCTGGCGCCAGTCCCTATGCGGGCGCCTTGAACGCCGCATTCCGAGCGGCCTATCCGCTGGTGAAGAGCGCGGCGTGGCGCTCGCTACCCATCAGCCTGTTCGGGCTGCTGCCCTCGATCTTCCTGCTGCAGGTGTATGACCGCGTGCTCTCGCGCAGCGGCACCTCGACGCTTGCCGCGCTGGTCAGCGGCATTCTGTTTTTCCTGTGCATCGAGTTCTGGCTGCGCACGCGCCGCTCGCGGCTGCTGCGCAATGCGGGCGCCATCATCGACCACGGTGTGTCGGGCGCGCTGCTGAACTCGATGCTGGGCCGCCCGCTGCGCGCGCTCGAAGCACGGCCCGCTTCTGTGTGGCACCTGTACTTCCGCGACGTGGCCTCGGTGCGCGGCACCGTCACCGGCGGGCTCGCGCAATCGATCTTCGACCTGCCGATGGCCATCTTCGCGCTCATCGTCATCGGCATCGTCGCGCTGCCGGTGCTGCCGGTGGTGGCGCTGTTCCTGGCCATCATGTCTTTCCTGGCGTGGTGGTGGGCCGACGAAGTGCGCTCCGGCCGCGTCGAGGAAGTGCAGCGCGGCCGTGGCCTTGAGCGCGTCACGGCCGAGATCTGCAACGCGCGCGAAACCCTCAAGGCCCAGGCCAACGACGCGCCGACCATCGAGATGTGGCGCAAGACCTACAACTCATGGCTCACCGAGAGCTTCAGCAAGAACGGCCAGATCGAAACCGCGCGCGACGGCACCACCGTGCTGCTCACCGTGTTCTCGGTCGTCGTGGTGACCGTTGGCGCGGTCTCGGTGATGGAGCAGTGGATGACGGTGGGCGGCCTCGTCGCATCGAACATGCTGGCGCTCAAGGCGCTGCAGCCGGTGGCGGGGCTGGTGTCGAACTGGCGCTCGCTGGCCACCGCGAAGGAAGCCGCCAAGCGGCTCGAAACCGTTCTGCGCGAACCGGTCGAGAAGCCGCCCACGGGCATGACGCTGCCGCAGCCGCTGGGCCGCATCACCCTGAAGGACGTGAGCTTCAGCTTCACCGAAACAGCGCAGCAGCCGGTGCTGGAAAACGTCGACCTCGACATCGGCCCGGGCGGGCTGCACGTGATCGTCGGGCGCAACGGCGCGGGCAAGTCCACGCTGGTGAAGCTGCTGTCGGGCCTGTACACGCCCACGCGCGGCATCGTCAGCATTGGCGAGTACGACCTCTCGCAGTTCGGCCGCGAAGAGCTGTCGCACTGGATCAGCTATCTCTCGCAGGAGGTCTACTGGTTCGGCGGCTCGCTCATCGACGTGATGCGCCGCACGGCCCCGGGCCAGAGCGACGAGCAGATCGTTGCGGCCTGCAAGCTCTCGGGCGCGCACGACTTCATCTCGCGGCTGCCCGATGGCTACCGCACCATGGTCGGCGAAGGCGGCACCGGCGTGTCGGTGGGCGAGCGGCGCAAGCTGGCGCTGGCCATGAGCTTTCTGCGCAAGCCCTCGGTGCTGGTGCTCGACGAGCCCAGCAACGACCTCGACTTCCAGAGCGAGCGCAACCTGCTCGCCACGCTGCTCGCGGTGGCCAAGGTGCGCACCGTGGTGGTGGTCACGCATTCGCTGCGCATCGTCTCCGCCGCCAGCGTGGTCTACCACGTCACGGGGCTGGGCAATGTGGAGCAGGGCACGGCCGCAGTGATGGTGCCGAAGTTGTTCGGCGTGAAGAAGCCGCTGGTCGCGCTGGGCGATGCGGAAGACGGTGCAGCGGGGGCCACGGCCTCCCGCTCGATGGCGTGATGCGCGAATGACGAGTGACCGGGGACGCGATTTGAAATCAGATTTGCCGCAGATTCTTCAGGACGAGAACGACAAGCGCGCGGCCCAGACCTCGCCGCAGGGGCGGCGGCGCCAGTGGGTCATCGGCGGCGCGATCGGCGTGCTGGCCCTGGTGGGCCTTGGCTTCCCGATGGAGACCGTGGTGGTCGCGCCCGGCCGCGTGATCCCTTCTGACCGCGTCAAGTCGATCCAGCATTTGGAAGGCGGCATCGTCAGCAACGTGCTGGTGAAGGAAGGCGACAAGGTCAAGCAGGGCCAGTCGCTGGTCGAGATCGACCTGGGCGGCAGCGGCCTCAACCTCGAAGAACTCACTGCCCGCTATGCCGCCACGCAGGCTACCCGCGTGCGCCTCATCGCCGAGAGCCGCGGCCAGCCGCTCAAGCGCGAATCTTTTGCCACCGACATCGACGAAGCCGTGTTCGAAGGCGAG
This sequence comes from Variovorax sp. F042, assembly GCF_057814215.1. NCBI lineage: Bacteria > Pseudomonadati > Pseudomonadota > Betaproteobacteria > Burkholderiales > Comamonadaceae > Variovorax > Variovorax sp. F042. The sequence continues at coordinate 100,982 of NZ_JBVASX010000005.1, read as the reverse complement.
ACCGGCGCCTACCAGGCGCGCGCGCTCGAACAGCGCGGCGTGATGGCAGGCGCCGTGTCGGGCCTGGAGCAGGCGCGCAGCAAGCAGCTGGAGCAGCAGGCCAAGGTCAAGGGCTTGAGTGACCGGTTGGTGCTGGCGCAGAAGGAACTGGAAATTTCCGAACAGCTGCTCAGCGAGAAGCTGGTCGGCCAGGTCGAGGTGCTGGAGAAGCGGCGCCAGGCCGAGAGCGCGCGCAGCGAACTCGCGGTGGCGCGCCAGGGCGTGATTTCAGCCAACGCTTCCATCACCGAGGCGCAGGCCAAGATGGCCGAGGCCGAAGGGCGCTTTCGCCGCCGCGCATCGGATGAACTGGCCACGGTGGAGCGGCAGTTCGCCAGCCTGAGCGAAGACCTGGCGCGTGCCCGCACCCAGCGTTCGCGCACGGTGGTGAAGGCGCCGTCGGACGGCATCGTCAAGGGCCTGCGCAACTCCAGCCCGGGCTGGGTGGTGAAGCCCGGCGAGTCGATTCTCGAAGTGGTGCCCGACGAGGACGAGATCATGGTCGAGGCGCGGCTCAACCCCAACGACCGCGGCTTCATCGAAGTGGGCCAGCAGGCGCGGGTGAAGATCACCGCCTACGACTACCTGCGCTACGGCGCGGTCGACGGCAAGGTCAAGCTGGTGGCGGCCGATGCCGACCGCGACCCCGCCATTTCCAGCGGTGCGCCGTACTACCGGCTGCTCATCAGCATGTCTCAGTCCCACGTGGGGCGCGACGAGAACCGCATTACCGCCGGCATGGAGTCCGAAGTGGACTTGCGTGTGGGCACCGACCCGTTCATCTGGTACATCCTGCGACCTGTGCTCAAGCTGCGGCGCGAAGCCTTCCGCGAACCATGAAGTACCGCAAACCGGTCGACCTGCGCCGCATGGGCTCCGGCGCTGTCTGCGCAGCGTTGTGCGCGAGCTTCGCGCTGCCGCCCGCTGCCTTTGCGCAGGAGCAACAACAGCAGCAGCAGGAGGCAGGTGCCAGGCTCATGCTTGCGCGCCGCCTGTCCCCGCCGTCGCTCGGCGCCGCGAGCTACACCCAGCAGGTGAAGCAGGCCCTGATAACGCTGTCGCAGGAATACCCTGAAGTGCAGACCGCGCAGGCGGCAGCCAACACCAGCAGCTACAGCGTGGATGCGGCCAAGCAGGCGCGCTACCCGCGCTTCAAGCTCGGCACTTCGTCCGGCAACTACAACAGCGGCGCGGAAAACGCCAAGACCCAAAGCTACACCGTGCTCACCGCCGAGGCGCGCATGAGCCTGATCGACGGCGGTGCCATGAGCGCCGCACAGCGCGCCGCCGAAGCGGGCAACCAGGCGGACGACGAAGCCGTCATCACCACCTCGCAGAAGGTGGTGCTGGACGCGCTCACCGCTTACCTGCAGGTGCAGCGCTTCGACCTCAAGAAGCAGATCGCGCACAAGGCCACTGAAGTGGTGGCCGAAATCTCCAAGGCCGAGGCCCGCCGCGTGGCGCTGGGCGTGAGCGGTGACAACGACCTGAACATGGCGGCCTCGCGGCGCGCGCTGGTGGCCGCGCGCGAGTCCGACTTCGAGGCGCAGCGCGACGAGGCGCTCGCCAAGTTCCGCAACTACTTCAAGTTCTCGCCCAATCCCGAGTCGCTGCCCGTGCTCGCGGCACCGACGCAATGGCGTATCGGCTCGCAGGAAGAGGCGCTGCGCCGCGCAGAGTCGCGCAGCACCGAAATTGCAGAGGCGCAGGGCCGCATCGACCGCGCCAAGGCGCTGGCCGACCAGCAGGACGCGAGCCTCTACCCGTCGCTCGACGCCGTGCTCGTGAAGAGCAAAGACCCGCGCGGCGTGTCGCCGCAAGACCCGACGCGCGCGGCCGTCGAACTCAACTGGAACTTCGGCAACGGCTTCGACCGGCAGCTGCGCCTGAAGTCGGCGCTGGCCGAAGTCGCCAACCAGGAAGCCAAGCTCGAAGGCGTGAAGCTCAACCTGTTCGAGCTCACGTCGGCATCGTGGTCGCGCACCGTCTCCGGCCGCGAGCGCGAGAAGCAGCTGATGGAAGCCGTCAGCACCGCCGGCCAGGCCTTCCGCGGTCGCCGCCGCCTGATGGAGTTCGGTCGCGAGACCCTGCCCAAGGTGCTCGACGCGCAGCTCGACTACTACACGCTGCTTTTCGACTACGTCGACGGCGTGTTCGACCTGCGCATCTCCGAACTGCGCCTGGCGCGCACCACCGGCGAACTGCGCATCGACCCGGTGGGCACCAACGGCTGGATCGACCGCCTCTTCGGCGCGCCCAGCCGCCAGGTGCTGACGGAAGACGGCCTGCTGGCAAAGCTCTGTATCTCGAGCAACACGGCCTGCGCGAGCGAGCCGGTGGCCGAGCGCAGCGTGGATGCGGCTGGAGCGAACCCGCCGCTGCGCAAGACCCCGCGCCTTTCGATGCCCTGAGGCCGCTGTCGTCGGTCAGGCGTCTTCGGGGATGCCCGGCTCGCCGTCGAGGATCTGGTACTTGCGCATCTTCTCCCACAGCACCTTGCGGCTGATGCCCAGGTGCTGCGCGGTGTCCTGGCGCTTCCAGTCGTTGATCTCCAGCGCCGCGATGATACGGTTGCGCTCGCTGCTGTTCCAGCCCTTGCGGTCGGCGCTGCCATCGAGCGAGCTGCCATTGCCGTTGCTGCTGCCGCCGCCCATGCCATTGCGGTCGGCGAAGATCGCCGGCGCGGGCGTGCCGCGCGTGAGTGCGATGGCGCGCTGGATCAGGTTCTGGTCCCAGGCGTGCAGTTGCCGCGCGATCACGCCCACGCGCTCCGCGAGATTGCGCAGCTGCCGCACGTTGCCCGGAAAGTAAGTCTCGGCCACCGCGTCGCTGAGCCAGTGCGGCGTTTCGCCGAGCGTTTCGAGCTCGTCGCCCAGCACGTTGGTCAGCAGCGCCTTGAAGATCGCGATCTTGTCGACCTCGCCGCGCTCTTCGAGGCTGGGCACGTGCAGCTCGATCACAGCGAGCCGGTAGAACAGGTCGGCGCGAAACTCGCCGCTCGCCACCATCTCGCGCAGGTTGCGGTTGGTGGCCGCCACCAGCCGGAAGTCGACGCGCACCGGCGCCGTCGCGCCCAGCCGCGTGACCGCACTGTCTTCCAGCACGCGCAGCAGCTTCACTTGCTGATAGCGCGGCAGGTCGCCGATTTCATCGAGGAACAGCGTGCCGCCCGTGGCCTGCTCGAAGTAGCCGCGATGCGCATGCACCGCGCCCGTGAACGAACCCTTGGTGTGGCCGAAGAACAGCGACTCGAAAAGCCCGTCGGGAATCGCGCCGCAGTTCACCGCCACGAACGCGCCCTTGCTGTAGTGCTGGTGCCCCAGGTGCAGCTGCTGCGCAATGCGCTCCTTGCCCACGCCCGTTTCGCCGCGCACCAGCACGCTGTGGTCGCAGTCGGCAAAGGCGCCCACCTCGGCCAGCAGCGCCTTCATTGCTTCGGAGTGCGCCACCAGCACATCGGGCGGCTGCGGCGCAACCTCGCGCGCGCGCAACTGCCGCACCAGCTTGGCGACCATCGTGCGCAGCTCCGCGCAGGTGAAGTCGTACGGCAGCACATGCAGATATTCGGGCGGATAAGTGCGCGAATCGCGCTCGCGCGAACCCGCCGCAACCCAGATCACCGGCATGCCCTGCAGCAGCTCGGTGGCATGCGCCAGCCCGCCGCTGTCGATGACCGTGACGCTGATGATCGCCACCGAGGGACGCAGCGCGGCACCGCGATCCTGCGGCGGAGGCGGCAGGCCATCGGCCCGGATCACCTCCACGTCGAAGCTCGCCATGCACCGCGCGATGCGGTCGAGGATGTCGGCTTTGCCTTCCCAGACAAAGAGGTCGAGTTCGTCGAAGTTGGAGGCGGGGGAATTCATCGGAGGGGGAGCGTCAATACACAAGCATGGGCAGGCCCTTGCAGTCGAGCGACTTCAGGTTCACGTCGATCTGGCCGAGGTTGATGCCGAGTACGTTTGTCAGGAGAGGGGTGAGGACCGATGTACCGACGGCGTCGAGCAGCGGCTTGAGCAGGCCGGCCAGGACAGAAAGTGCGTTTGAAACCTTCCCTCCCGTATTAGCGTCCGTCGTCTTGCTTAGGGTGTCTTTGATCATGCTCTTGCACCCATTGACATCACCGCCGCCGAGAAGAATCACGCCTGAACATGGGTTGGCAATACTTGTGAGCAGGCCAGCAAGCCCATTTAGCAATCCCGTAAGTAAGCCGCTTGCTTGTGAGTTCTGGTTGATGACGGCGCGCGCCTGATCGAGTCGCAGGGCACGGCAGGAAGACGTATCCACCGAACAGACACTGGCTGTGTTGTTCCAGATCTGGTTGGTAATTTTGTCTAAATCTCCACTACTGGGGGTGCCCGTTGGCGTAGGCCCACCGAAGAGCAAGTTGGTCAATTGGGTTACGAGGTCCGCCACCAGTGTGCCCACCTGTAGGTTGTTGACTGGCGTCGTACCAGTCTCACCTTCTGCGAGTGTCAGTTGAGAGTCGGGCCCGGGCAGCACGCCAAGATTGAGGTGATTGGTCACCTTGAGCAGCCCCAGAACGTTGATGAGTTCCGTGTCTTTCAGCGTGGACGGATAGCTGCAGACAGTCGACTTGGAGAACAGGTCCGTCGACGCGATCTGTCCTACGCATATGTTCGCAATCTTGCTTGTCACCTGGAACTTCACGCGATCCTTGCCGCTCACGGGGTCCTGGAGCGCTGGGGTACACATGTCGGTGATCGTGCCGGTGCCCGTCACTGCGTCGAGCACGATCGGCAGGTCGAGCTTGACCAGCGGCGCCAGCAGCGAACCGAGCAGGCCGGCATCGGTTGTCACGTGGATGAAGGTGCGTACCTGCGCGTTGTAGGCCGTGGCGCCAATGCCGCCGATGGCCACCGAAGGTGGCTCGATCACCGTCACTTGGGTGGTGACTTTCGCCAGCCCCAGCAGGTTGATGTTGAGCCCCGCGTCGACGGCATGCTGCGAGGTCGCCACGCCGATCGAGGAGTAGAGCAGGTCCAGCGCGCCCACACCCACGTTCAACGCTCCGCTTCCGCTGCCGCCCGGCGAGACGATCTCCGCGAACAGGCCGCGGGGACCACCGGCGACGGAGCCCAGCTGCACCATGAGGTTGGTGATCCCGAGCTTGGCCTGGATGGCCTGGAGCAATGCGATGTTGCTGCTCAGCAGGCTGTTCTGGCCCGCCAGTGTCACGATGGCATTGAGCAGGTCGCCCAGCGCCACGGAGCGGCCCGCGAGCAGCGTGTTCAGTTCGCCGACGCCGATGTCGGCGGAGACCGGGATGCCCAATGCGGCCAGCAGCCCGCCCGGCGTGATCTTGGCCTGGGCGAGGCCGTCGTAGGCCACCAGGGAGGTGCCCGACAGGTCGAGCCCGATGCCCTTGAGCAGCCGCCCCAGCGTCGAGTCGCCGCTGACGGTGATGAGCTTGCTGCCCACGGAGAACTCGGCGAGCGGCGCGCTGAGTGCTGCCACGGCGCTGACGCTGATGAGCCGGTTGCCCGTGAAGAACGACAGCAGCGTGGGTGAAGCCTTCTGGAAGGCCACGCGCACTGCATTGGCCGGGCCCGTGACGGCGGGCGTCTGGAAGCTCGTGTCCTTGTCCCAGTAGCCGCACTGGACCTCGCCCGCGGCCAGCGTCAGCCCCACCGGCATGTTGGCGCTCGAGCCGCCCGGCGCACCGTTGGCGTTCAGTTGCGCCGCCGTGATTGCGGCCGCGCAGCCGCCACGGATCTGCTGCGCACCCGCCAGCGCGGCAAGGTCCGCCGCCTTCTGGAACTCCCGCTTCATGAAGTAAATGAAGCCGATCTCGGTGCCGATCAGCGTGATGACGACCAGGCTCATCGCGATCGCAGTGTTGATGAGGACCGACCCGCGGGATCGCGTGCGGCGGGAGTGGCTCCGGAATGCGGCGTTCATGGCGATGGCGTCCTCTTCAGGACGATCGAAGCGCGGCGCTCGTCCGGCTTTGGAGTTGGGTAGGCATCCACTGCTCCACCAGTGGAATCTTCGGCAGCAGCTGGTTCGCGCTGTACGGATAGCTCACGGTGACGTCATAGCGGATGTAGGCCCCCGGGGCGCTCGGATCGCTGCGTGTCACGTTCACCGGAACATTGGTGACGATCCAGCTGCGCCGTGTCACCACGCTGCTGTTGGCCGATGCGGGCACCACGAGCGAGTTGGCCAGCGAGTCGTACACGGCGTCCTTGACCCGCTGGTCGCCTGCCGTCGGCGCCGGCGTCAGCAGGCCCACGGCCCGTGCTCCCTCTTCCGACGCGCGCGTGACCGATTGCTGCAGATAGAACACCGCACCGAAGGTCACGAGCGCGTACAGCACGCTGAACAAAATGATGAAGACCATCGCGAACTCGATGGCGGCCACGCCGCGCTGCCGGTCGCGCATGGCCGCGCCCTTGCTGCCGTTCGAACGGCGCCCGGTGCTCATGGCGCCCTCCCGTCAAGAAGCATGCTGGCCTTGCCGACGATCTGGTCGGGCATGGCGAAACTGGGAAAGGGCGGCAGCAGGAGCTTCAGGTTGGTGGCCGTGACGGTCACGACCATCTGGCAACGGGTGTCCCAGGTGGCGCCGCAAGTGGGGGCGGCGCAGTTGTTGGTGACCACCCCGCACACGGTGGCACTGACGCTGCGTGTCACGGTGGTCGGCATCCAGCTGCTGCTTGTCGTGGCAGTGGTCTGGGCCAGGGTGGCGCGTGCCGGCAGGGTGGGCTGGTAGCGCAGCGCTGCGCGCGCCCCGTCTTCCGCCGCGTTCTGCAGCCCCAGGCGAAACGCGAACAGCATGCCGTAGCTGATGATTCCGTAGAGCAAGGAGAAGGAGATCAGGAACACCATGGCGAACTCGACCGCGTACGCGCCGCGCTGGGCGTGCGCTCGGGTGCGAAGGCGTTGGGTGTTCATGGCGATGCCTGGCGTGTCTGCCTCGGCCTACTTCGTCGGCGCAGCACCGCCGCCAACCGCCGTCTGCTTGACGATCGAGCCCATGCTTTCCGGAATCGGGAACTCGAAGCTCTTCAGATAGCGTTGGTAGCTGCGACTCGCGATCTCGCCGGCAATGGGCCGCGGCGTGGCGGATGCGATCTCGCCGCCGCGCTGCCATGCGAGCAGGTCCTGCGTGGTGTCGCCCACCTGTGGCGACCCGTACAACACGAACTCTTCTTCCGCCCCGGCCATTTCTTCCTGGCCCTGCGGCGGCACGGGCACTGGCGCCGCCGCAGGCTCCGGCGCCTTGGGCGGCGTCGCCTGCTGTGCGAGCGCGGAGGGGGCGGCTGCCATCAGCGCGGCCGCAAGGCCGAATGCGGCCAACAGCGCGGCGAGACGGGTGGCGTGTGCTTTTCTCATGGGGTGCCTTGTGAGGTCGAATTCGGTGAAAGGGAGACCGCGGCATCCGCGGTGGATGGATTGCGCTGGCTGGCCGTGCGGATGCCGCCCGTGCCGGACCAGCGCGAGGCCTTGAGCATCAGGGGAGGCTGTTGCGGCGCCAGGTCTTCGCGCGCCAGTTCCGTGGTGGTGTTGGGAAGCGGACGCACTGCCGCAACAAGAGGCGGCATGGCGCCGGCTGCCGCGAGGGGCACCGCGCCGCCTGCGCGCAGTTGCTGCGCGGCGTCCCGCACTGCTGCGCGCGCAGCGGGGGACATGCGGTTGGCTTCCATCAGGCTGTTCGCCTGCTCGCCCTGGCCCGTTACTTCGAGGTAGAGCGCGAGGTTGGACTGGGCCTGGGTGCTGTCGGGGCGCAGTTGCAGCGCCTGCATCAGCGGCAGTCGGGCGTCGGCGATCTGTCCCGCGCGCAGGTTGGCATAGCCCAGGTCGCTGAGCAGCAGGGCATCGGTCGGTGTCAGGCGCTGGGCCTGCTTCAACAGCTGCACGGCTTCAGGGTAGCTGCCGCGCGCGCCTGCCAGCAGGCCGAGGCCACGGTAGCCGGCGCTTTCGAGCGGTGTGCCCAGCAGGCGCTTGTAGGCCTGCTCGCTCAAGTTGGCTTGGCCGGTTTGGCGCAGGGCATCGGCGCGCATGCGAGTGGACTCGGGCGACACGCCCCAGCGCTGCTCGAGCGCGTCGATGTGCGCCAGCGATGCGAACCACAAGCCTTCCTTCTGCATCTGCTCGACGAGCTTGAGGTAGGTGGCCTTGGTGTCGACGGCGGCACCGGCCTTGGTGTCGGCGGCGGCTTCGGCGGACGCGCGCTGCTGCGCATCGGCAGCGGCTGCGTACTGGTCCTTGAGTGCGCCGCATCCGGTAATGGCCATGGCAGCGACGGTACAGGCCAGCAGGCGAATGGCAGGGCCCGCGCGCTTGGGAAGAATTAGTGTTTTCATTTGCCGATGGCTCCCAGTGAACGGAATATGGCGATGAAGCCCGGCCCCGCGGTGACGATGACCAGCGCCGGCAGCAGCGTGATCACCATGACGCCGGTCATCTTCACGGTGATCTTTCCGATGCGCTCCTTCATCTCCGAGCGGCGGCTTTCGCGCAGCCGGTCGCTGAATATGCGCAGCGGCTCCTGCACCGCGCCGCCGTGCCGGTCGACCTGCACCAGCAGCGAGACGAGGCCGCGCATGTTCTCGTTCTTGTGCAGCGTCGCAAGGCGATGCAGCGAATGCTCGCGGGTGCGGCCCTGGCTGTATTGCGAATTGGCGATGCCCAACTCGTAGCCCAGCACGCGCAGCACGTGCGAGAAGTCGGTGGCCATGATCTGCAGGCTCTGGTCCAGGCTCAGGCCCACGCCCTGCAGCAGCCGCAGCAGGTCGATGAACAGGGGAAGCTCCCGGGCCGCGCGCTCGCGCCGGCTGGCGGCAAAGCGGCCGAGCACCCACTTGGGCGCCATGAAGCCGACGGCCGCTGCCGTCGCGAGGACGATGGTGACTGTGCTGCGCGTGTGCCCGCTGCTCCAGAAGACATAGGCCAGCAGCGGGAGCGCCAAGGCGAGGGAGATCCGCGTGATCAGGAAGACCAGCTGCGCCCGCTTCGACCGAAGGCCGCACTGGTCGATGAGGTTGCGGTCTTCGTCCGCCACCAGTGCCCGGCCGAGACGCGAGTCCAACCAGTGGAAGGGCAGGTCGAGCTCGGGCTTGGGTGGTGCATCCGGGTCCGCGAGTTCGACGGCGGATTTCGGATCGGGTGCGACGACCGCCTGCCGGATGGCCCGGCCGATGACCTGCCCGCTGCGCGTGCGACGCAGCTCGGCCGCGACGAGCGCGCCAGCGCCGACCAGCAGGCCCAGCGCCAGCAGCACAAGGCTGAAGATGGCAAGTTGATTGGGTGTCAACGTCATGCCAGCCTCGCCAGCCGGTATAGGAGCGCAGCGCCCGTCAGCTGCAGGCCCACCGCGGAAAAGATCAGGATGCGGCCCGTGCCGTCGTTCCACATTCCCATGAAATAGCTGGGGTTGGTGAAGATCAGGAAGGCGCCCACGCCCACGGGCAGCAGGCCGAGGATCCAGGCCGACAGGCGCGTCTCCGAGGACAGGGCGCTGAGCTCCTGCTCCGCCTGCTCGCGGTCGCGCATGAAGTTGCCAACGCGCTCCAGCAGCAGGTCGGCGCGGCCGCCGTAGCGAACGCCCAGGCCCATGATGGAGGCGAGCAGGTACATCTCCTCGATGCGCACGTTGTCCGCCGTCTGGTGCAGCGCGCGGTCGAGGTCCACCCCCGCACGCACCAGGGCCGCCGAGCGATCCAGATGACCGCGCAGCGGAGCCTGCGTGGTAGCAATCGCCAGCTGGAATGCCGCCTGCGTGGAGTTGCCGATGGTGATCAGGCGCACCATGGCATCGATGTAGCCGGGGAGCTGGTGAATCAGCTTGCGGCGGAACTTCTGCAGTTGCAGCCACAGGGCGAAACTCGTCATCAGCAGAAGAAGAAACAGCACGCCCAGCGCCGCGAGCCATCCGACGAAAACGCCGACCAGCAGGCAGATGGCGACGATGGCGATCAGCGCGAAGACGATGGTGCGCGGCTCGATCACGCCCACCATCCACCCAGGGACCGCGCGCTCGAGCAGGCCGGTGCGAGCGGGCGTGGCGGACCCCGCCCCACCGTCGAACCACGGGTCCGTGGTCAGGCTGGAGGCAAGGCCCTCGCCGGGGAGATCCCGCAGGGGCATCGGCACGGCGGTTGCCGTGGCCGCCGTGCTGGTGGCCAGAATCTGCTGATTCAGATGCCGTTCCGTCGCCTGCCGCGCCTGCCGGCCCTTCGCCCATTGCCACAGCAGCACCCCTGCGGCTGCCAGCAGCAGCGCCACGCAGGCGACCGCGAGCAGGACTTCACGCACGGTTGTCTCCCCCGTGTTGCGACGCACGCTGCAGCGACTGGCGGAAGCGCGTGATCTTGGGCGAGTGCGGCGCGATGCCCAGCGACACCCAGCGGTCGCGCTCCTCGCCGTCGGGCGAGGCGACCGGCTCGTAGCGGTACAGCTCCTGCATCGCCACCACGTTGTCGTTGACGCCCGTGACCTCGCTCAGCGAGATGATGCGACGCTGGCCACTCGAAAGCCGCCCGATCTGCACGATGAAGTCGATGGCGTTGGCGATCTGCCGACGCAGGCTGACTTCGCTGCCCTGATAGCCGGCGAAGCCCGCGAGCATTTCGAGGCGGTACAGGCATTCGCGCGGCGAACTGGCGTGGATGGTGCCCATCGAGCCTTCGTGGCCGGTGTTCATGGCCTGCATCATCTCGATCACTTCGGCACCGCGCACCTCGCCCACGATGATGCGGTCGGGCCGCATGCGCAGGCTGTTGCGCAGCAGGTCGCGGATCGACACCACGCCCGTGCCGTCGAAGCCGCCGGGGCGGCTCTCGAGCCGCACCACGTGGCTGGTGCCGAGCGAGAGTTCGGCCGTGTCCTCGATGGTGATAACGCGCTCGCGCGCCGGGATGAAGCTGGCGAGTGCGTTCAGCAGCGAGGTCTTGCCCGAGCTGGTGCCACCGCTCACGAGGATGTTGCAGCGCGCGCGCACCGCGATCTCCAGCAGCTGCGCCATGCCCGCGTCGAAGGTGCCGAGCTTGACCAGGTCGGCCGGCGTGAGCGGCTCCTTGCGAAACTTGCGGATCGAGACCGACAGGCCATCGATGGCCAGCGGCTCGATGATCACGTTGATGCGGCCGCCATCGGGCAGGCGCGCGTCGACCATCGGGTTCGACTCGTCGAGCCGTCGGCCCAGCGGCGCGAGGATGCGGCGCACGATGCGCATCACGTGCTCCGCATCGGCGAAGCGCACGGTCTCGCGCTCCAGCATGCCGTGGCGTGACACGTACACGTTCTGGTAGCCGTTGATCAGGATGTCTTCGACCGCCGGGTCGTTGAGCAGGTCTTCCAGCGGGCCGAAGCCCGCGAGCTCCTTCGTCAACGCATCGGAGATGAGCTGCATCTCGCGGTCGTTGATCGGCACGCGGCGCAGGCGCACGAAGCTGTCGACCTCCAGTTCGACGAACTGCTGGATCGAGGCGCGCGACCAGCGGCCGAACTCCGCGCCCAGCTCCTCGATGCGACTGAGCAGGTGGTCATGCGTCCAGCTCTTGATGTCCTGGAACTGCTGGGAGTTGATGAACGCCTGGTCGTCGTCGGCAAATTCGATATCGGTGGACATGGGCTCAACCTTCGTGTGAACTCTTCCAGAGGCCGGTAACTTGCGACATGAGCGCAACCCAGCGTGGATCCTTGGCCGGGGGTTGGCCCGTGGCAGACATGTATTCCTGGTGCAGGCTGCGGGCGAGTCCCGTCACGGCCTGCGCATAGGGGTCGCTGCGCGCGGTGCGCACGAGCATCTCGCCGCGGCTGGCTGCAGCGAGCAATTGCGCGCTGCGCGCCGGCAGCACATGCCGCAGCGGAAGTTCGAGGCGCTCGGCGATGTCCTTGGCCGACAGGCCCACGTGGCCGTCGAACTTGTTGACCACCAGCGACAGGCGTTCGATCTCGACGCCGCGCGCGCGCAGCTCCTTGAGCATGTTGGCTGTGGACACGATGCCGCCGATGCTCTGGTCGCACACGACCCACGCCTGCTGCGCTTCGCGCACGGTCTGCGCCATGAAGTCGATGGTCGAGAAGCCGCCGAGGTCGGCGATCTGGAAATCGAAGAAGTCGGCCAGTCGCTTGATGAGTGCGACCGAGTCGGCATGCGAGATCTCGCGCACCTGCGCCAGGCTGGCGGGCAGCGGCAGCACGGCCACGCCGCTGGTGTGATGCGCGAGCGCGGTGTGCAGCAGCGTCTGGTCGAGCCGGCGCAGGTTGCGCACGCCATCGACAAAGCTGAAGCCGCTTTGCGTGTCGAGGTAGAGCAGGCCGTCGCGCGCTGGCAGGCCCAGGTCGAGCAGTGCCACGCCATGCCGCGTGCTGCGGCCCGGCGGGCGCGCGGGCGCCTGCGTGAGTTGGTCGTTCAGCGTCAGGGCCAGGCTGGTGGCCAGCGTGGTCACGCCGAGGCCGGCGCGCGCGCCGAGCAGTGCCAGCGTGCTGCCGCGCGTGCCGCCCTGCAGGGTGCTGCGCCGCTCCAGCAGCGTGCGCAGCGTGGTCACTGCATCGGAAGGAGGCGCGGCAATGTCGATGAAGTCGTCCACGCCCGCGCGCAGGGCCGAAAGCATGGCGGCGGGCTCGGCCGACACGCCGGTGGCCAGCACGGGCAGCGTCGGCCAGTCGCGCTTGAGGCGCTGGTGGAGTTGGTTGGCGGCGGCGGCCTGGTCGGGTGAGAAGTCGATGAAGACCGCCACCGGCCCCAGCAGGGCGATGCGCTCGTCGATCGACTTCGTTTCCGGGGGCAGGACCACCACGGAGCCGAGGGTGCCGAGCGCGTCGGTCAGCCAGGTGATGTGGCTGCCGTTGCTCGAAGCGAACAGGTAGGTTTCGCTGCCTGTTTCAGGGATGCTGTCGCGTGGTGCGTTCATGGTGCCAGCCTGCGATGCATGTTCCGGGTCATCGTTGTTGCCGTCAGCGTGAGAAGCCGGGCACGGGTGTGTCGACTGCGCCGCCAAGGAAATACGAGCGCCACACTGCGCCGTCGCGCCGTTCGGCGCCGCCGGGCAGGTACGGTGTGAGGTCGGTGCCGCGCGCAATGGGCTTGACCAGGTGCGGGGTGACCAGGATCACCAGTTCCTTCTCGTTCATCTTGTAGTTGGTCTTGCTGAAGAAGGTGCCCAGGATCGGCAGGTCGCCGAGCAAAGGCACCTTGTCGGCGTTCGAGGTGGTGGTGCGGCTCACGAGCCCGCCGATGATGAAGCTCTCGCCGTCGCCCAGCTCTACCGTGGTGTCGGCACGGCGTGTGGTGATCGCCGGCACGGCGACACCATTGAGGCTCAAAGAGTTGGTGTAGTCGAGGTCGCTGGCTTCGGGGGCGACTTTCAGCACGATGCGTTCGTTCGACAGGACCGTGGGCGTCAGCGTGAGGCCGATGCCGAAGGGCTTGTATTCGATGCTGGTGGTGCCCAGGCCTTGTGGCACTGGAATCGGCAGTTCGCCGCCGGCCAGGAAGCTCGCACTCTGGCCAGACAGCGCCACCAGCGTGGGCTCGGCGAGCACGCGCGCCATGCCGTTGCCTTCGAGGAAGCCCACATTCAGGCCGATGCCGGCCTTGCTGAAGTTGAAGAGAAGACTGAAGGCCTGTGCCAGGGGGTTGCTGTACTCGCCACTGATCTGTCCGTTGGCCGCGAAGGTCGTGCTTCCGAGCGAGGAGGGCGAGAACACGCCGAAGCTGAAACCGTTCGAATTGGGGCGCGTGCTGAAGATGTTCAGGCCGGCCTGCTTGAGCACGCTGCGGTTGAATTCCACCACCTTCACTTCGACCTGCACGGTGTTGCTTCGCACGTTCACGACGGAGCGGTCGATCAGTTCGGCCTTGTCGCTGGCGCTGCTTGCCAGCGCGGTGTCGCGTGCCTGCTGGTGAGCGGGCATGCTGTCCATCGACCCCGCGAGCGTGGACGTGCGGCGCCGCACTTCGACGATGTAGGTCGTGGCTGCGGAGTTGCCCTTTTCCCAGACCATCAGCGAGGTGCGTCCCGCGGCCTTGCCGGTCACGATGAGTCGTGCCCCCGGCGAATTCTGTGTCTTGCGCGTGATGGTGACGCCGGCCACCGCCTCGTCGCCGATGGCCATCCGGTCGATGCCCTTGTCGATCAGCAGCTCTTGCTGCGTGCCGGCGGTCATCACCAGGGGGCGCTGCAGCTGTGGGCGCACCGGCTGTGCGTCCGCGGCCGTCGATGCCACCGGCCAGACGGTTTGAGCCATCGCGCACAGGGCGATCAGGGACGGGCGCAGCAGCCGCGACGAGACATTCATGGGGCTGCGAATGGCACGGGTCGACTGCTCGCGAGGCTTATAGGGCATTTGTTTTTCCTGGATGACGGGTGTCGGCTGGCTGCGTGCTCAGTAGTTCACGGTTTCGCTGCGTTCGCCGCGAATGACCTCGACCTGGAGCCCGCCTCGCGCAGGCCCGGCAGCGCGTGGCGCGCCGGCGGCGGTGCGGACTTCGGCGGCTTGCGGACGGACGCTGGGGCCCTTGCCTCCGGTGACGAGGTCGGCGGCGGTCAGGCCGGCCTGGGCGCGGTCGAGTCCTTCGAGCGGCGCACGGCGCGATTCGCCCGCCTTGGGCGGTGGCAGTTGCAGGGCCGTGGGCAGTTCGGCGAAGAGCTTCGGATCGGGCTCCGACAGATCGGTCGGGTTGCGCAGGGCGAGCATCAGGCGGCCGCTGGCGTCGCCGATGGTCAGGCGGTTCACGTCGTCCAGAGGTACGGCAAGTACGGCCGTGCGGGCCTGCTCGCCGCGCTGGGCCTGCTGCGCGGCCGCCTTGTCCGGCGACTTGGAAGGCAGCCCGTCGACGGAGGCACTGCCGAAGGCCAGCACGCGCTTGCGTGCGAGCAGCAGGCGGGCCTGGCTGCGGTCCACGTCCTTGCCGTCCGACTTGAGCATGATGAAGACGTCGACGAAGTCACCGGGCTGGATCTTGTTGCCTACGCCCATGACTTCGTCGGCTTTGATCGCCACGGCGCGTTCACCTTCGCCGATGCGCAGTGCGAGACCGGAGACCAGTTGGTTCTCCATCACCGGAGTGCCTTCGGCGAGATCGAGCACCGGCACGCGGCCGGCGGCAACGGTCACATCCTGGAAGGCGCCGGTGGGGTTGATCGTCAGTCGTTCCACGCGCAGCGCGTCTGCCGGAATCGCCAGGCCCGCGGGCAGCGGCTTGGCGGCCACCACGACCGGGTAGACAAGCACCTGCTGGGCTTTGGTGGGAGTGGCCGCAGTGCCGGTAGCCGCTGTTGCCGGTGCGGGCGCCTGGCGGCTCAGCATCCAGGCATAGACGCCCAATGCAATGGCCAGGAGCACCAGGATGGCTGCGAGGATTTTTGAGAGATTGATCATGGGCGGCGGACTGAGGGATGAGGGCAAGCAATCATGAAAAGTGAGGGATGAATGGCCTGCATGGACAGAGGCAGCTGTCTGCTAGCTCTGTCGGCCCCAGAACATCCAAGCCACCGTGGCCAACGCAAGGTAGGCCGCATAAGGAATGAAGCGAGCCCGGCTTTGCGAAGCGCCGCCGGCGGCTGGAGAGGGCTGGCCCGACAGGATCAGGGCAAGCCGTGGGGAGACGGGCCAACGCTGCAGGGCGTACCAGAGTGCGCCATGCGCCCCGGCCAGCAGACCCGCGCCAATCCAGATCGGCGCCAGTGCCCACAGGCCGACCCAGAGTCCGAGAGCGCCAGCGAATTTCACGTCGCCTGCTCCCATGAGACCCATTGCATAGAAGAGCAACAGGAAACCGAAACCCGATGCGGCGCCTGCGAGTGCCGCTGTCCAGTTGACGCCGAAGGGCTGTGCCCCGAAGCCGATGACTGCCAGGGCCACGACGGCTCCGGACAGGACCAGCCAGTTGGGCACACGCCGCTTCCGGAAGTCATAGACAGCGACACAGAGCAACCAGAGCAAACAGGCCAATGCCGACACTTGTTTTTATTTACTTTGGCGTGACGGTGGTCGTCAGCTTGTCGGTAATGTCCTGGAAGACCTTGGCCAGTCGTTTGCCAAGGCCGTCGTCTCCAGCCAAAACAGCCACGATCGCGACGGAAATAAGCCCCGCAATAATTCCATATTCAATTGCGGTTGCACCTTCTTCGTCGCGCAGAAAACGAGTAATAGAGCTAAGCATGATTTCCCCTTTCAGGAAGTGTTAACAAAGGCTTGCGAGGTGGATGTTATACAGCGTAACTCCGTGTATCAACAAGGCAAACCCGCAAGACTTTCGCCCAGGTGTGCTA
Source organism: Variovorax sp. F042 (assembly GCF_057814215.1). NCBI lineage: Bacteria > Pseudomonadati > Pseudomonadota > Betaproteobacteria > Burkholderiales > Comamonadaceae > Variovorax > Variovorax sp. F042. Next base: position 84,696 of record NZ_JBVASX010000005.1, on the reverse strand, counting down.
GCCAAAAGGAGTAAAGCAGGATGGCTGCAAGCCTCCTGCCAGCCCGAGCCAGGAAGAGACCTGGTCAGCTGGTGGACAGTTTGGAAGTGAATTTTTCCCTCTGTAGGGCGCGCGGCGCCTCCCATGAAGAGGGGATGCGACGTTACGTCGCCGGGAACGCGCGAAACGGGGGTGTTACGGGAACAAGTGCGTTACGTGTTACGTAGCACGAAGCCCCAAAGGGCCAGATGTAACAGTGAAAAAAGGCTAAACCCGTGAGCAAAAAGTCACGGGTTTGAGGGGGTGACCCCGTCGCCGAGAGGGATTCGACCGGGCCTCAGCCCAGGATTTCTTCGTGAAAGAGCTTCCAGTCGGTACCCTGGCGTAACCAGTACTGGCGCCGGGAACGTCCGCTCTTCTCGCCTTCGAACACTTCGCCGAAGGTAACAATCATGGTGTCGTCACCGTCCCGCCAGTGGAGGTACGACATGTCCTTGAATTGCACACGCTTGCCCTGCGCGTATTTCACTTCTTCGTCGACAGCCGAAATTCCTTCAGTGGATTTCTTGCTGCTGCGCTGGAAATCGGGCAAATAGAATTTCTTCAATTGCGCTTCATTTCCATTGGCTCGCGCATCTTTCCAGCCATTGATAGCGCTTGTAATTGACTGGGTTTCTTTTTCGGCCTGCGGTTGTGAAATCCATTGCAGGCTGCGCGCGGTGACCACCGGGGTGGCGCCGATTTGCACTTTTCGCAAAAGCTGCTTCAGGTCAGGGTTTGCCATGACCACGCACCCGTCGCTTGCCAGCGGCGCCCGGGCGAACTGCTGGGGCGGGGTGCCGTGCAGCCAGATGCCGCCGCCGGTCTTGCCGCGCCGCACGTCGTACGGGTTGGGGTAGTTGATGGGCAGGGCGCCCGCGCCGTAGAAGTCTTTCAGCGACTTCGGATCGAGGCTGCTGGTGATGTAGTACACGCCCAGCGGGGTGCGCGCGTCGCCCTCGGTGACCTTGTCGGTGCCCGACTTGCCGACCGAGATGTAGTAGTCGGCCGTGAGCTTCAGGCCCTTGTCCGAGTTCTCGAACAGGTACAGCCGCGAGCGCGAGGCGTCGACGGCAATGGCGTAGCGGCTGCGGGTCGAGAGCGTCAGGAACTGCGACGGCACGGTGTTGGCCGGCGGACGCTCGCGCAGGGCCTGCAGGCGGCGCTTCGATTCCTCGTGCAGCTCGGCCATGGCGGGGTTGCCGCGCATCTTCGCGATGCTGGCGGTGTCGGGCAGGGCATTCGACGGGGGTACTTGTGCCGCAAGCAGATCGCCGTAGACGAGCTGCGCAAGCTGGAAGTTCGGGTAGTCGCGCACCAGGTCGCGGGCCTTGGCCAGCGCGGGGCGGGCCTGTCCGCGGCCGAACATTTCATAGACCGCGATCAGGCGGGCTTCGGCGTTGCTGGCTTCCTGGATGGAGGAGGCGGATGCCGACCTGCGTGTGGGCCTTGTTGCCGTCGCGGCAGCTGTTCGGGCCTCTGCAGCAGCCACGCCCTTCTTGCCCTTGGCGGAGGCAGACCGACCGTTCGCACCGCGCGTGGCGGAACGGCTGCTGCTCGCAGCCTTGGCCTTGGTGCCGCCGCTGGCGGCTTTGGCGCTGCCCGCCTTGTGGGTGCTGTTCGACGCCAGCGCCGCACCGGGCGCCGCCAGCATCAGCGCCGATGCGGTCATCAGCGCTGCGAGCAGTTGTCCGCTGCGCAGACGAAACGGGGGATTCTGAAGCCGGCCGAGCCGGACGATGTCTGCCACTAGCCGCCGACGCTTTCCTTGCGAATGTGCCATTGATTGCCGGAGCGCTGCAGGTCCAGCGTCTTGCGGCTCGAAACGTTGAGGTTGTCCGCGCGATAGATCTGGCGGAACTTGGCCGTCGCGTTCTGTCCGTCGACCTTGATCGCGAGGTTCTCGATGTTCACGCTGATGCTCGACTTGCCGACGATGCGGGCGCGGCGGTCTTCTTCCCAGCCCTTGCGGCTCTGGCCGCCGGTGGGCGTGAAGTCGGGGCCGTAGGCCGCGAGGTAGCGGTCCATGTCCTGGCTGGCCCAGGCCGAAGCCCAGGCGCGCACGGCGGATTCGACTTCGGCATTGGAAGCGGTGCTGGCCGCGGGGGCTGGTGCAGGTGCTGGAGCCGGCGCCGCTTCGGGCGCCTTTGCCTCGGGCGCCTTGGGCGCGGCGGTCACCGGTGCGGGAGCTGCGGCAACCTTGACTGGTGGCGGCGGCGCAGCGGGGGCTGGCGCGGGAGCCGGCGCCTTTGCCGCCGGGACAGGTGCTGCCGAGGCCACCAGGGCTGCCGGCTTGGTGCCCGGCGGTGTCGGCGTGAAGAGCGTGCGGATCACCGCCAGCTTGGGCTGCACGGCCGTGTTGTTCTGGTCGAGCTGCAGGGCCTTGCTGTAGGCCTGGCTGGCCAGCCGTGCATACACGTCGCCGAGGTTTTCCTGGGCGGTGGCGTAGCTGGGGTTGGTGCGAATGGCGCTTTCGAGCGCGCTGCGTGCCTTGTCGAACTGGTTCTGGCTCGCGTAGATCACCGCGAGGTTGTTGTACGGCTCGGGCAGCTCGGGCGCGTCCAGCGTGAGCTGGGTGAAGGCGGCGATGGCCTCGTTGCGCTTGCCGGTGTCGAGCTGGATCACGCCCTTGAGAAAGCGCATCTGCGGGTCGCGCGGCTTGTCTTTGAGGAAGGCGTCGGCCTTCGTCAGGGCCTCGTCGAGCTTGCCGGCCTGCATGAGCTTGTCGACCTCCTCATGCTCGATGGCGGCCAGCGCCGGGAGCACGGCGCCACAGGTTGCCGCGGCCAGGAACAGGGCGCGCACGGTGGGGGAGAAGCTGAAACGGGCGCGTGGCCGGGGGCTCTTGGGCATTGCGGACAAGACCTCGTAGGGGTGGGTGATGCGGCAGGGATTGTAAGTGGGGCACGTAACTCCCCGACACAGGGATAACGGTCTTTCGCGGCCTTTAGGCTTGCCCGCAACGTCCCGTGGCGCCCCGCGCCGACCGGCCCCGCAGTACAGTGCCGCCGTGGACCGCCTCCAAAGCATTGAAACTTTCGTTCGCGTCGCGCAGACCCAGAGCTTTGCGGAAGCGGCGCGGCAGCTGCGCGTGGCCAATTCAGTCGTCACTACGCGGGTCAAGCAACTCGAAGAGTTTCTGGGCGCGCCGCTGTTCCACCGCAGCACGCGCGTGGTGAGGCTCAGCGACATGGGCCAGGCCTTTCTGCGCGACTGCACCGAGCTGGTGGGGCGCGCCAACGACATCGTCGACCAGATGCGCGATGCGCGCGGCACGCCCTCGGGCATCCTGCGCGTGCATGCACTCACCGGCATGGTGCTGGGCCGCTTCGCCACGCTGCTGCGCGAGTTCCAGACGACCTACCCTGACATCCACCTCGAGCTGATCGTGAGCGACGCGGTGGCCGACCCCGTGAAGGCCGGCGTCGACTGCGCGCTGCAGATCTTTCCCGCGGCCTCGCAGGAGCTGGTGTCGCGGCCGCTCTTTCCGGTGCGGCGGGTGCTCTGCGCCACTCCGGCGTACCTCGAAGCGCACGGCGCGCCCGCTGCGCCGCGCGACCTGCACCGGCACAAGCTGGGCCTCTACTCGGGCTACCCCACGCGCGACCGATGGACCTTTCACCACGAGGGCGAGCAGACCACCATCTACCTGAATGCCGCGCTGCTGACCAACAGCGTGCACCTGCTGCGCGAATATGCACTGGAGCATGCGGGCATCGTCTGCCTGCCCACGCTCGTGGCGGGCGATGCCATTGCGCGCGGCGAGCTGCGCGTGGTGCTGGCCGAGCACCAGCTGTCGTCGTTCTCGCTGAGCGCGGTTTATGCGGGCACCTCGCGCAATGCGCTGAAGCTGCGCCTCTTCATCGAACACATCGCCACCCGCTTCACGCGCGTGCCGCCGTGGGACGCCACGTTGATCGAGCGAGGCCTTATTCCTGCCGAGCTCATCGAGTTCAGCCGCTCCAGCGGATAGCGCCCGAACGGGGGTAAACCCCTGCGATTGTTCGGAAGCTCCGAATAATCCTCTTCCAAACTGGTCCCTACCGGTGCCGCCGCTTGACTCCTAGAGTTCACCCATCACTGGAGACAACAGGAGACAAGCCATGACAGCCACCACTGCGACCGCCTACAAGACCCGCTTCGGTTCACTCAAGCACTTCGAGAAGGGTCATGTCGAGCCCATCGACGACGACGTTCGCCACTACGCGTTCTCCAACTGCTTCGAGATCGCGAGCATCAGCAAACCCTACGAGAAGGTCGTGTTCGGCCAGAACCAGATCTACGTACTGGAGACGCTGCGCGCCGAAGGCACATCGCCCTGGTACACCTGCGCGCACGACGAATTCGCGCTCGTGATGGACGGCGACGTCGAAGTGCACCTCGTGCAGCTCGACGACGGCCAGACAGTGGCCGACAAGGAAAAGAACGGCGCCGTGCTCGTCAAGGGCGAGCCCAAGGGCAAGAAGATGGGCTGGATGAAGCTCTCGCGCGGCCACCAGGGCCTGCTGCCGAAGAACACCGCCTATCAGTTCCGCAGCGCGGGCGAGCCGGGCGTGATCGTCCTGCAAAGCTGCAAGGGCGATCTCTCGGTCGAGAAGTGGGCCGACATCTGCCAATCGCACTGAGTGCATTGACCGCACCCGAACCCAGGAGCCACACACCATGAACGCACCCGCAGAACTCGCCAAGGTGATCGCGTCGCAGCCCGACGCCACGCTCGGCTACAAGGACTTTTCGCTCGGCAGCTTCAGCTTTCGCCGCGACGAATACTTCGTGCACATCGGCTGGAAGACCCGCGACGGCCGCCCCATGAGCCACACCATGGACGCCGGCAGCTATCTGCGCGCACTGATGCGCGACGTGGCCTGGGGCTTCTTCTACGGCTGGGTCAACTTCGACGACGTGTTCGGCACCGTCAACCACTACGAGTCGGTCGACCTGTACGCCGGCAGCTTCAACGGCACCATGAAGGACGCGGGCATCGACCTGCTGGAGAACTTCCCGACCGCGCAGATCCGCGCCACCTTCGAGGCCATGCTCGACGACTGGACCAACGAGAGCTTCGACCCCTTCGCCGCGCCGCAGGAAACCGGCTCGCCCTACGGCCGCAAGAACGGCAACAACACCGCCAAGATCACGAGGGCGCGTGAACTTGCCAAGCGCTGCGTGGGCCTGAAGGGCGACCTCGACCTGCGCAGCGACGAACGCGGCGCTCCGGTGAACCGCGCCTTTGCCGACGTGCCGCAGTGCCAGCCCGAGCTGCACCCCGAGCCCGGCTTCGAGAACGACGTGCACGCCTTCAATCTCTTCGGCTTCCTGAGCCGCTCGCAGGTCACCTGGAACCCGAGCTTCACCTCGGTGGTGAAGCACAGCTACATGTGCCCGACGACCGAGGAGCACATCCTGCCGATCATCCACGGCAACGATCGTGTCGAGTGGTTCTTCCAGATGACCGACGAAATCCACTGGGACTGCGGCGACAAGAACACCGGCAGGCCCATGGCCCGCGTGATCATGAAGGCCGGCGACATGGCAGCCATGCCCGCCTACTGCCGCCACCAGGGCTTCAGCCCCAAGCGCTCGATGCTGCTGGTGTGGGAGAACGGGTCGCCGAGCCTGGTGTACGAAATCCAGAAGGGCGAGAGCCCGGAGATTCCGGTCGAGTTCTGACCGGCTTTTCTCTCCCTCCCGACGCCCTTCCATCCAACTCTCCCCAAGCGGGGAGGGAGAGGAAACTCATGCCTGCTCTTTCCATTCGCCACCAGCTCTTCATCGACGGCCGCTTCGTCGACGCCGAATCCGGCGAGACCCTCGCCACGCTGAACCCGCACGACAACACGCCCATCGCCCAGGTCGCGCTGGCCGGCAAGGCCGACATCGACAAGGCCGTCGCCGCGGCGAAGCGTGCCTTCCCCAGATGGAGCCGCATGGCTGCCGCCGACCGTGGCCGCATCCTGCTGAAGCTCGCCGACCTCATCGAAGCCAACGGCGAAGAGCTCGCGCGCCTCGAATCGCTCGACACCGGCCACCCGATCCGCGATTCGCGCCGGCTCGACGTGCCGCGCACGGCAGCGTGCTTCCGCTACTTCGGCGGCATGGCCGACAAGTTCCAGGGCGAGACCATTCCGGTCGAAGAGGGCTTTCTCAACTACACGCTGCGCGAGCCCGTCGGCATCGTCGGCCAGGTGGTGCCGTGGAACTTTCCGCTGATGTTCACCAGCTGGAAGATGGCGCCCGCGCTCGCGGCCGGCAACTGCATCGTGATGAAGCCGGCGGAGATCACGCCGCTGTCGTCCCTGCGCATCGCCGAGCTGATGGCCGAGGCCGGCCTGCCGCCCGGCGTGGTCAACATGCTGCCGGGGCTCGGCAGCGTGGCGGGCCAGTACATCGCCGAGCATCCGGAGATCGCCAAGATCGCCTTCACCGGCAGCACCGCCACGGGCCGGCGCATCGTGCAGGCCAGCGCGGGCAACCTGAAGAAGGTGCAGCTCGAACTCGGCGGCAAGGGGCCGAACATCGTCTTTGAAGACGCGAACCTGCAGGCTGCAGTCAACGGGAGCGCGTGGGCCATCTTCCACAACCAGGGGCAGGCCTGCATTGCGGGCTCGCGGCTGATGCTGCACGAGAAGATCGCCGATGCCTTCCTCGAGCAGTTCATTCCGCTTGCGAAGTCGATCCGCCTCGGCGACCCGCTCGACGAGGCGACGGAGATGGGCCCGCTCACCAGCGCGCAGCATCGCGAGCGCGTGCTGAGCTATGTGGAAGTGGCGCTGGGCGAGGGCGGCGAACTGCTCGCGGGCGGCAAGTCGCCAGGCGGCGATCTTGCGAAGGGCTGCTACGTCGAGCCCACCGTGATGCGCGCCAGGTCGTACAAGGACCGCGTCGCGCAGGAAGAGGTGTTCGGCCCGTTCGTCACCGTGCTCACCTTCAAGAACGACGAAGAGGCGATGCAGATCGCCAACGGCACCGACTACGGCCTCGGCAGCGGCCTGTGGACCAACAACCTGCAGCGCGCCCACAAGGTCGCGCGCGACCTGCACGCCGGCATGGTCTGGATCAACAGCTACAAGCGCGTGAACCCCGGCTCGCCCTTCGGCGGCGTCGGCCAGAGCGGCTACGGCCGCGAGATGGGGTTCGATGCGATGCGCGAATACACGCAGGTCAAGAGCGTGTGGGTGAACGTCGACGCGCAGATACCGCCGCACTTCGCGCGCTGACCCCTGATCGGGCGGCACAAAAACACAAGAGACGGAGACAACCATGACATTCAATCGCAGACAGTTCACGCAGGCCACGGCCGCGCTGGTGGCTTCGGGCGCAACGCCACTGGTGTTCGCGGCCGACACGCTGAAGATCGGCTACGTGTCGCCTCAGACCGGTCCGCTCGCGCCCTTCGGCGAGGCAGACAAATGGGTCATCGACCAGATGAAGACCGCCTTCAAGGACGGCATCAGTGTCGGCGGCAAGAAATACGCGGTGCAGATCGTGCTGAAGGACAGCCAGTCGAACCCCAACCGCGCGGGCGAGGTGGCGAACGACCTGATCCTGAAAGACAAGGTCGCGCTGGTGCTCACCGCCGGCACGCCCGAAACCGCCAACCCCGTGAGTGATGCCTGTGAACTCAACGAGGTGCCCTGCATCTCCAGCGTGGTGCCGTGGCAGCCCTGGTTCTTCGGCCGCAAGGGCGACCCGGCGAAGGGCTTCAACTGGACGTATCACATGTTCTGGGGCCTCGAAGACGTCATCGCCAACTTCACCAACGGCTGGAAGACGCTCGCCACCAACAAGAAGGTGGGCGGCCTGTTCCCGAACGACGGCGACGGCAACGCCTGGGGCGACAAGGAACTGGGCTTCCCCAAGCCACTCGCGCAGATGGGCTTCACGCTCACCGACCCTGGGCGCTTCCAGAACGGCACGCAAGATTTCAGCGCGCAGATCGCGGCCTTCAAGAAAGAGGGCGTCGAGATCGTCACTGGCGTAGTGATTCCGCCGGACGCGAAGACCTTCCTCACGCAGGCGCGGCAACAGGGCTTCAAGCCGAAGATCGTCACGCTCGGCAAGGCACTGCTGTTCCCCGGCGCGATCGAGGCGCTGGGTGACCTGGGCGATGGCCTGTCGACCGAGGTGTGGTGGAGCCCATCGCATCCGTTCACCTCGAGCCTCACGCAGCAAAGCGCCAAGGCGCTGGCCGATGCCTATGAAGCCGGTGCGAAGAAGCAGTGGACGCAGCCCATCGGCTTTGCGCATGCGTTGTTTGAAGTGGCAGCGAATGCGCTCGGGCGTGCCAAGTCGCTGAAGGCTTCGGACGTGCGCGACGCCGTGGCATCGACCTCGATCAACTCGGTAGTCGGCCCGGTGAAGTGGGGCGGCCAGGGGCCGTTCAAGAACGTCAGCAAGACACCGCTGGTGCTCGGCCAGTGGGGCAAGGGCCAGAAGTACAAGGTGGAGCTGACCATCGTGAACAACGAGGCGGCGACGAACATTCCTGCCGGCGGCAAGCTGCGGCTGCTCTGACCGTCATGACGCTGCTGGCACTGCATGCCGTGAGCAAGTCCTACGGAGCGCTCAAGGTCACGGACGACATCACGCTGTCGGTGGCCGAGGGCGAGACGCTGGGCATCCTCGGGCCGAACGGCGCGGGGAAGACCACGCTGTTCAACCTGATCTCGGGCGACGTGCGCGTCGATGCGGGGCGCGTGGAATACGCGGGCCGCGACGTGACGCGGCTGCGGCCGCACGAGCGCTGCCACGCGGGCATCGGGCGCAGCTACCAGGTGCCGCAGCCCTTCGGCAACATGAGCGTGTTCGAGAACCTCGTCACGGCCGCCTGCTTCGGCGGGCAGCAGACCGAGCGCGATGCATGGCAGACGGCGCACGAGGTGCTGGAGCAGACGGGGCTGATGCCGCACGCGAACAAGCCTGCGGGTGGGCTGACCCTGCTCGATCGCAAGCGGCTGGAGCTGGCGCGCGCGCTGGCGACGCGGCCGCAGTTGCTGCTGCTCGACGAGATCGCGGGCGGGCTGACGGAGCCAGAGGCCGCGGTGCTGGTCGGGGAGCTCAAGCGCATCAAGGCACGCGGCGTGACGATGATCTGGATCGAGCACGTGGTGCATGCGCTGCTGTCGCTGGCGGACCGCTTGTTCGTCATCAACTTCGGGCAGAAGCTGGCGGAAGGCGAGCCGCGCGCGGTGATGAACGACCCGGAGGTGCGGCGCGTGTACATGGGGATGGAGGCATGAGCGCGCTGCTTTCCACCCACGCCCTCAAGGCTTTCTACGGCGACGCCCAGGCCCTGTTCGGCATCGACTTCTCGCTGGCCCGTGGCGAGCTCGTCGCCATCATCGGTGCCAACGGCGCAGGCAAGTCGACCTTTCTCAAGAGCCTTACGGGCCTGGTGCGCGCGCCTCGCGAAGCGATCAGCTTCAAGGGTGAGCCCATCGGCGGGATGCCTCCCGGCGACATCGTGCGCCGCGGCCTTGCCATGGTTCCCGAAGGCCGACGCCTGTTTCCCAGCCTCAGCGTCGAGGAGAACCTGCTCATGGGTGCCACCGCCGCGCGCAAGGGCCCGTGGAACCTTCAGCGCCTGTACGCGCTGTTTCCCATCCTCGCAGAGAAGCGAAACCAGCCCGGCACGTCGCTGTCGGGCGGCCAGCAGCAGATGGTCGCGCTCGGCCGCGCGCTCATGAGCAACCCCGAGCTGCTGCTGTGCGACGAGCTGTCGCTCGGTCTCGCGCCTATAGTCATCCGCGAGATCTATGCCGCCATGCCGACCATCACCGGCGAGGGCATGACCGTGGTCATCGTCGAGCAGGACGTGACCATGGCGCGCCAGGTCTCTCAGCGCATCTACTGCTTCCAGGAAGGCCGCGTGTCGCTCGAAGGAAATTCCGCCGACCTGACGCGCGAGCAGATCTCGCAGGCCTACTTCGGCATCGAGGCCGCCCATGCTTGAAACCTTCGTTCAAGGCGTGCTGCTCGGCGGCCTCTACACGCTGTTCGCGCTGGGCCAGTCGCTGATGTTCGGCGTGATGCGGCTCACCAATACGGCGCAGGGTGACTTCATCATCCTCGGCGCGTTCGCGGTCATCGCGGGCGTGTCGCTGACGGGCGATGCCATGCCCTGGCTCGTGGCGCTCGCGGTGCTGCCGGTGGCCTTCGGTTTCGGCTACGCGCTGCAGCGCTACGTGCTCAACGGCACGCTCGGCAAGGACCCGCTGCCTTCGCTGGTCGTCACTTTCGGCCTGTCGATCGTCATTCAGAACCTGCTGCTCGAACTGTTCTCGGCCGATCCGCGCGCGATAGAGACCGGCGGGCTCAACACGCAGGGCATTGCGCTGGGCGATGCGATGTCGCTCGGCGTACTGCCGCTCATCGTGCTGGCCATTGCGGTCGTTGCGACGGGCGCTCTGCAGTGGCTCTTTGCGCGCACGGCGCTGGGCCGGTCGTTTCGCGCCGTGTCCGACGACCGCGAGATCGCGGAGCTCATGGGGCTGAACGCGAAGAAGGTCTACGCGCTTGCCACTGCGATCGCCTTCGTGCTGATCGCCATCGCGGGTGCGCTGCAGGGCATGCGAACAACCGTCTCGCCTTCCGACGGGCCGCTGCTGCTGCTCTTCGCGTTCGAGGCGGTGATCATCGGCGGCATGGGCTCCTTCTGGGGCACGCTGGCCGGCGCGATGATTCTCGGCATCACGCAGCAGATCGGCTTCAGGCTCGATCCGGGCTGGGGCATATGGTTCGGGCACATCGTGTTCCTCGTCGTGCTGGTGCTGCGCCCGCAGGGGCTCTTTCCGAAAACGCGTGGATGAACCGAATGACGAGCATGCCCCCACCCCTCATCGCCGTCGAGCGTGCCACCGCCGCGAGCCGCGTCGCACTCTTCGTCGGCATCGCCCTCGTGCTCGTTGCCGCCAGCCTCCCGTGGTGGGGCGAGTCGAGCTGGATGCGCGAGTTCGTCGAGATCGCCTGCTACTTCATCTTCGCGATGATGTGGAATCTGCTTGCCGGATACGGCGGAATGGTGAGCATCGGGCAGCAGGCCTTCTTCGGCTTCGGTGGCTACGTGATGCTGATGCTCGGCAACTTCGCGGGCATCAATCCGTTCATTGCGATTCCGCTGGGCGCGCTGGCGGCGGGGCTCATCGCCATTCCCGTTTCCTTTGTCGCGTTTCGTCTGTCGGGTGGCTACTTCGCGATCGGCACATGGGTCATCGCGGAGGTGTTCCGCCTGAGCTTCGCCAACGTGTCGGCGGTGGGCGGCGGCTCGGGCACTACGCTCACCGCGCTGCGCGGCATCGAGAAGGCCACGCGCGAAAGCACCACCTACTGGATGGCGCTGGCCTGCGTGGTCGCGGCCATCGCGCTGGTGTACCTGTTCCTGCGCAGCAAGCGCGGCCTGGCGTTGCTGGCGATACGCGACAACGAAGTGGCGGCCGAGTCGCAAGGCATTCCGGTGGCGCGCATGAAGCTCGCGGTGTATGTGGTCGCGGCCTTCGGCGCGGGGCTCGCGGGGGCGCTGTACTTCGTGGGCAATTTGCGCATAAGCCCCGATGCGGCCTTCAGCGTCAACTGGACGGCTTTCGCCATCTTCATGGTGGTCATCGGCGGCATCGGCCGCATCGAGGGGCCGCTGGTGGGCGCGCTCATCTTCTGGGCGCTCAACAAGTTCCTGAGCGACTACGGCACCTGGTACCTGCTGGGCCTGGGCATGCTGGCGATCCTCGTCACGCTGTTCTTCAAGCAGGGGCTGTGGGGCTATGCGCAGCAGCGCTGGGGCTGGTCGCTTTTTCCGACGCAGAGGCGGTTGCTGGGGGCTTCGTCGCGAAGGTGAAGTGCTGTCGCGTCCGACGCGATAAAGGCCCTGTGCAAACCTCCTTCTGACTTGCGCAGCAGAGCATGATCCTGTAACGTTTGAAACAAAGTGGTGACATTTCACCGCTTCTTTTCATCGCTCTGGAGCCTCCCTTGACGATCACCAAACGCCGCTTGCTCGAAGGCGGCGCTGCAGCCGTTGCCACTTCGTTGTTCGCACCGGGCTCCTGGGCCCAACAACGCCCGGCAGCCGGTGCCGACGCCTGGCCGACCAAGCCCGTCCACATCCTCGTGGGCTTTCCTGCCGGCGCATCGCCCGACCTCGCGACTCGCGCCATTGCCGAACCGCTGTCGAAGATCCTGCGCCAGCCGGTGGTCGTCGAGAACAAGCCCGGCGCCAGCGGCAACACCGTGGCCGACCTGGTGGCCAAGGCCACCGACGATCACACCATCGGCGCGCTGATCAACGGCAACCTCACCATCGCCAAGCTGCTCAATCCGGCGCTGCCTTTCGACCCCGAGAAAGACTTTGCGCCCGTCGGCCTTATCGGCACCGCGCCGCTGGTGCTGGCTGTCTCGGGCAGCGCCACGGGCAAGACCGCGGCCGACCAACTGCTGTGGGTGCGCAACCTCGGCAGCGGCGGCAAGTACGGCACGCCGGGCGTAGGCACCGTGGGCCACCTGGGCATGGAGCTCATCAAGAGCCGCGCGGCCATCACCGCGCAGCACAAGCCCTACACCGGCAACCCGCAGGTCATTGCGGGCCTGCTCGCCAACGAGATCCAGCTGGCGCTGCTGCCGCCCGGCCTCGCGTTGCCGCACATCAAGTCGGGAAAGATCAAGGCCATTGGCGTGACCTCGCCCGAGCGCAGCCCGCTGGCCAGCGAACTGCCCACGATTCGCGATGCGGACGTGCGCGGCGCCGACCTCGAAATCTGGACCGCGCTGGCCGCGCCCGCCGGCATGAAGCCCGCGGCCGTCGCCAAGCTCAATGCAGCGCTGGTCGAAGTGATCAGCTCTCCCGACGTGAGCGAGGCGCTGCTGAAGACCGGCTGGCAGGCACAGCCCGGCTCACCTGACACGCTGGCCAAGCGCATGCGCGCCGACACCACGCGCCTGGGCGGCGTGATCATCATGAAGGGCATCCACTCGGAGAGCTGACCGAGGGAGCCCCGGCTCTCCTTACGTCTTCGACGCGACGCGCTTGAACAGCGCTTGGTCAAAGCGGATCGTGATGACTTCCGTGTCGTCCGGCTTGCCGGGAACGCGACCGTCTTCCGTCGGGAAGTTGGTGTCGATCGCAACGGCCAGGGTGTTGTCGTCCACCACCTCGACGCTCTCGACCGAATCGAAGGGCATGCTGAACTTGCCAGCCACCACGCTGGCCAGCGGACCGCCGATGTCCGTCGGGTCGGAGATGTTCAGCAAGTCGACGAGCAGCGTCTTCTTCAGCACACCGTCGGCATCCTTCACGTCGAGGTCGACCATGTACAGGCGCTTGACCACTGCCTTCGAGCCGTACAGGCTGTCGCGCTCGATCAGAACGAACTTGTTGCCGCCCACGTTGGTCATGTCGCCGATCACGATCTGGTTGTCCTTGGCGGGACCGTCCTTCTTGTAGACCGGGTTCTTGCCGGTGTAGAGCATCGAGGCGGGGTCGAACTCGAAGAAGTTCAGGTAGCGCTCGTCGTCTGCCACCGGCCGCAACGAGGCCAGCGCGGGCGCTGCTTCGGGCACCGCGTAGAGGCGGCTGCTGTCGCCGTTGAAGGCCAGGCTCTCGAAGCCCCGGCTCGAGAGCGAGGTTGCGGTGGCGCCGTCGTTCATCACCAGCGGGTTGGACGGGCTGCGCAGGAACGGATGTGGCACCGGGTCGCCCATCAGCGTGCCGTTCTTGTCGAAGTGCAGGATGTAGGGGCCGAACTCCTCGCCCACGAACCAGGTGCCGTCCTTGGCGCGGGCGATCGACTCGACGTCGAGGTCGAAGCCTGTCAGCAGCCGGCCGCTGACGATGCGCGCATCCACCGGCTTGCCGCTGTCGACCAGGTTGTTGCCGGACACCGTCTGGTAGTTGGCGTAGTCGGCGGTGATCTTCAGGTCGACGCCCTTGCCGTCCTTCAGGAAGCCGTTGGCGTCGTTGAAATTGACGTGGCTGTTCACCTTGATGGTGCCGGGCACCGTCGTGCCGTTGGCCGCGGTGCGGAAGTCGATGTTGACGTTGTAGAAGCCGACCACGAAGTCGCCGGAGTTGCCCTTGCTGCCGTAGCCGTTGTCGGGCATGGCGGTCCAGGTGCCGTCATCGTTCTTCAGCAGTGCCGAGAAGCCCGGGAGCGGCTGTCCGTCGACGAAGGGTGGCGTCACGCCGAGCGCGGCGGTGATGAACTGGCCGGTGGTCGGGCCGGGCCAGCGAAACGTGTCGGCCAGGGAAGCCCAGCCGGTCAGCTTGTGGGGCAATCCTGCCGAGTCGTCTTGTGGCGGCTGGGGAGCAGGTGCTGGCGCGGGAGGCGGAGCGGGCGTTGCCGCTACCGGGAGAAAGGCAACACCGCCGCCGTCACTGCCGCCGCACGCGGCGAGAACAGCAGAGGAAACGACTGCCAGCATCAGGTGAAGCGGCAAGTTGGACGAGGCGAAGCGAACGGACATGAATGGACCCTCCCATGGTTTTTAGTGCGAAGCGCAATCTAAAAAGCCGGTGTGACGTGTCCATGAATACCCATTCGGGTCAGAGCATGCGCGAGATCCGCTCCGCCGCCTCGCGCAGCGCCGGCAACATCGTCTCCTGCATTGCCTTCGCGCTGGTGCGGTTCGCTTGTCCGCTGATGTTGAGTGCGGCCACCATGCGCCCTTGCCGATCGACGATAGGTGCGGCTACCGAGATCAGGCCTTCTTCGAGTTCCTGGTTCACCAGGCACCACTGCTGCTTGCGTGCCTGCGCCACCTTGGCCATGAGCGCGTCGATGTCGGTCACCGTGTGCTTCGTCAGCGCCTCGATGTTCGAGGCTTCGAGTCGCGCGCGCGCCTCGTCGTCATCGAGGTCCGCCAGCAGCAGCCGGCCCAGCGATGTGCAGTAGGCCGGCAGGCGAGAGCCCACACCCAGGTTGATGTGCATGATCTTCTTCGTCGGCACGCGCAGCACGTAGACGATGTCCGTCGCGTCGAGCACGGCGGCCGAGCACGACTCCTGCACCTGCTGCACCAGCGCTTCCATCACCGGCTCGGCGCGGTTCCAGATCGGCATGGACGAGAGGTACGCAAACCCCAGGTCGAGGATGCGCGGCGTGAGCGTGAAGAGCTTGCCGTCGGTCACCACATAGCCCAGCGTCTGCAGCGTGAGCAGGATGCGGCGTGCCCCCGCGCGCGTCAGCCCGCTGCCGGCGGCCACCTCGCTGAGCGTCTGGTGCGGCGCATTGGCGCTGAACGAGCGGATCACCTGCAGCCCCCGCGCAAAAGACTGCACGTAGCTGTCGCCGGGTGCGGGTGTATCGGGTTGTGTGGGGTGGGTTGCCATGGTGCGCGATCCTCTCTAAAATTCATTATACGAACAAATGTTCTTTAGACGAACAAATCGGCGGTTCGCAGAATCGGTCGGCGTGTTCAGGCGGTTCGCTTCCTCGCTTTCTTTTCTTCACTCCCGGAGACAGGCTTCATGATCAACAAGATCGCGCGCTCGGTCGCCGATGCCTTGGCAGGCATCCCAGACGGCGCCACGGTTCTCATCGGCGGCTTCGGCACAGCCGGCATTCCCAACGAACTCATCGAGGGCCTCGTCGAACAGGGCGCCAAGGACCTCACCGTCGTCAACAACAACGCGGGCAACGGAGAGACCGGCCTCGCGGCGCTGCTGAAGGCCGGCCGCGTTCGCAAGATCATCTGCAGCTTCCCGCGCCAGGCCGACAGCCAGGTGTTCGACGGGCTCTACCGCAGCGGCAAGCTCGAGCTCGAACTCGTGCCCCAGGGCAATCTCGCCGAGCGCATCCGTGCGGCGGGCGCAGGCATCGGCGCCTTCTTCTGCCCGACCGGCTACGGCACGCAACTGGCCGGCAACCGCGAGACCCGCGAGATCGACGGCAAGCAGTACGTGCTCGAGTACCCCATCCACGGCGACGTGGCGCTCATCAAGGCCGAGCGCGGCGACCGCTGGGGCAACCTGGTCTACCGCAAGGCCGCACGCAACTTCGGCCCAGTGATGGCGATGGCCTCGAAGAAGACGGTGGCCACCGTGCACGACATCGCAGAACTCGGCACCCTCGACCCCGAAACCATCGTCACCCCGGGCATCTTCGTGCACCAGGTGGTGCGCATCGAACGCGTCGCCACGCAGGCCGGCGGCTTCAAGAAGGCAGCTTGAGCTGCCGGGCCGCCCCAAAGCGAAAACCGTAGCGCGAAAGCGCGGAGGAATCTAATTCTCATGACTTACCAACGTCGCACCAAGGACCAATTGGCCGCCCGCGTGGCGCAGGACATCTTCGACGGCGCCGTCGTCAACCTCGGCATCGGCCAGCCCACGCTGGTGGCCAACCACCTGCCCAAGGGCCGCGAGGTCATCCTGCAGAGCGAAAACGGTATCCTCGGCATGGGCCCCGCGCCTGAAGCCGGCGAAGAAGACTACGACCTCATCAACGCCGGCAAGCAGCCCGTCACGCTGCTGCCGGGCGGCTCGTTCTTCCACCACTCCGACAGCTTCGCGATGATGCGCGGCGGCCATCTCGACATCTGCGTGCTCGGCGCGTTCCAGGTGTCGGCCACCGGCGACCTCGCCAACTGGCACACCGGCGAGAAAGACGCCATTCCCGCCGTCGGCGGCGCAATGGACCTCGCCATCGGCGCCAAGCAGACGTGGGTCATGATGGATCTGCTGACCAAGCAGGGCGTGAGCAAGCTGGTGAAGGAATGCACCTATCCGCTGACCGGCATCGCCTGCGTCAAGCGCGTGTACTCCGACCTCGCCACGCTCGAATGCACGCCGCAGGGCCTGAAGCTCGTCGACCTCGTCGACGGCCTCAGCCGCGAAGAACTCGAAAAGCTCGTCGGACTTCCGATCGCAGCCTGATCCTTTTTCAAGCAATCAAAGAGAGACAGCTCATGACCAACCAAGCCTTCATCTGCGACGCCGTTCGCACTCCCTTCGGCCGCTACGGCGGTTCGCTCAGCAGCGTGCGCACCGACGACCTGGGCGCCGTGCCCCTCAAGGCGCTGATGGAACGCAACAAGAACGTCGACTGGCAGGCCGTGAGCGACGTGCTCTATGGCTGCGCCAACCAGGCTGGCGAAGACAACCGCAACGTCGCGCGCATGTCGGCGCTGCTGGCGGGCCTGCCGCTCGAAATCGGCGGCGGCACCATCAACCGGCTGTGCGGCTCGGGCCTCGATGCCGTGGGCACCGCAGCCCGCGCCATTCGCGCAGGCGAAGCCGGTTTGATGATCGCCGGCGGCGTGGAAAGCATGAGCCGCGCCCCCTTCGTCATGCCCAAGGCCGAGAGCGCCTTCAGCCGCAACAACGCCGTGTACGACACCACCATCGGCTGGCGCTTCGTCAACAAGCTCATGAAGGCACAGTACGGCGTCGACTCCATGCCCGAGACGGCCGAGAACGTGGCCACCGACTACAAGATCGAGCGCGAGGCACAAGACCTGATGGCCCTGAACTCGCAGCTGCGCGCCGTGGCCTCGCAGAAGTCGGGCTTCTTCGACGCCGAGATCGTGCCCGTGAGCGTGCCGCAGAAGAAGGGCGACGCGATCATCGTCAACAAGGACGAGCATCCGCGCGAGACCAGCCTCGAATCGCTCGCCAAGCTCAAGGGCGTTGTGCGCCCCGACGGCACCGTGACGGCCGGCAATGCCAGCGGCGTGAACGACGGTGCCTGCGCGCTGCTGCTGGCTGATGAAGCCAGTGCCGCGAAGCACGGCCTCACGCCGCGCGCCCGCGTGGTCGGCATGGCCACCGCCGGCGTCGCGCCGCGCGTGATGGGCATCGGCCCCGCGCCCGCCACGCAGAAGGTGCTGGCGCTCACCGGCCTCACCATCGACCAGATCGACGTCATCGAACTGAACGAAGCCTTTGCCGCGCAAGGCCTTGCCGTGCTGCGCCTGCTGGGCCTGAAGGACGACGACGCCCGCGTCAACATCAACGGCGGCGCCATTGCGCTGGGCCATCCGCTCGGCGCCAGCGGTGCGCGCCTGGCCACCACCGCAGTCAACCAGCTGCACAAGGGCGGCGGCCGCTACGCGCTGTGCACGATGTGCATCGGCGTGGGCCAGGGCATCGCGGTGATTCTCGAACGCGTCTGACCGCGCCACGAAGACACGACGACAAAAAGATAACCAGAGAAGCAAGAAGACAAGGCCATCGGAAGCCGCAGGCATAGCGGCCCGATGGCATTTTTTTAACCCAAGAGGACAGAGAGAAATGGATCAGAGGATGAAGAACCACACGTCGAAGACAACGCGCCGCAGCGCCGGCCTGGCCGCGCTTGCGCTGGCAACCGCAGCCCTGCTGCCTGCAACGGCACCGGCGCAGCAGGCTTTTCCCAGCAAGCCCGTGCGCATCATCACGCCGTTTCCCGTGGGCGGCGGCCCCGACGGCGTGGCGCGCCTGGTGGCCGACAAGCTCTCGCGCGCCTGGGGTCAGCCGGTGGTGGTCGAGAACCGCCCGGGTGGCAACGGCTTCATCGCCATCGACGCCTTCAAGCGCGGCGCCAAGGACGGCCACGACATCATCGTGCTCGACAACGTGCGCCTGGCCGCGTACCCCGCGCTGTTCAAGAAGCTGCCCTACGACTCGGCCAAGGACTTCGACGCGCTGCTGCCGCTGTTCAAGACCTACTTCTTCTTCACCGTTGCCACCAACAGCAAGTACAAGACCGTGGGCGACCTGATCGCCGACGCCAAGGCCAACCCCGGCAAGCTCGACTACGGTTCGTGGTCGGTCGGCAACCCGGTGCACCTGGGCTCCGAGCTCTTCGAGTCGGCCACCGGCACGCAGATGGAACACGTGATCTACAAGGAGACTACGCAGCTGTACACGTCCGTGGCAACCGGTGAGCTGGCATTTGCTTTGGGCAGCAGCGCCACCGCCGGCCCGCTGCAGCGCGCGAACAAGCTGCGCTTCCTGGCGGCTGCCGCGCCGCAACGCGTGGCCGCCTTCCCCGACGTGCCGACGGTGTCCGAGTCAGGTGGTCCGAAGGGCTTCGAGGTCATCGGCTGGAATGCGATCGCGGTGCCCAAGGGCCTGCCCGCATCGGTCACAGAGAAGATCAAGCGCGACATCGAGAAGGGCCTGGCCGAACCCGACGTGCTGGAGAAGTTCAAGAGCTTCGGCTATGAGCCCTTCCCGACCACGCGGCCGCAGTTCGACGAGTTCGTGGCGAGCGAGACGAAGCGGTTCACCGACGTGATCCGCAAGGCGAACGTTTCGCTGGACTGACGAGGCAGGGCGCGGCCTACGCGTGCCGCCGCGCCGCCACGTGCAGCGTGCGCACGCGGGCCGGCGTCTGCACATCCGCAGCAGGCCGTTGTTCGGGCAGGGGGCTGCCCCAGCCCTGCGGTAGTTCGTGCAGCACGGCCTTCGCATCGAGCGAGCGGATCGCCACCGTGTTGTCGGCCGGAATGCGTCCCTGCGCCAGCAGCGCTTCGTAGCGCAAGGCGCTCACCCGCAGGAACGACGCGAAGTTACCGACCTCGCCGCGCGCAGCCACCAGCTCGTCGTAGAGCCGCTCGATGAGCTGCACCACGACCATGCCGTCGCGTTGCGCAATTTCTTCGAGCACCTGCCAGAACAGGTTCTCGAGCCGGATGCTGGTGACGACGCCGTGCAGCCGCACCGAGCGCGTGCGCGCGTCGTAGCTCTGTGGGTCTGCACTGATGAAGACCTCGCACATGGGCCGTCTCCTTGAGGGGCGTGGGGTGGTTAGGCGACGCACGCACTGTAGCGCCGCCCATCTGCCGAAGCGAGCCGGCGGCTCAGTGTTCGATGCGCGTGCCCAGCACCATCAGGAACTGCGAGAGCCATGCCGGGTGCGCCGGCCATGCAGGCGCGGTGACCAGGTTGCGATCGGTCACGGCCTGATCGACCGGAATGCCCATGTACTCGGCGCCCGCCAGTTCCACCTCGACCTGGCAGGCCGGGTAGGCCGACACCTTGCGGCCCTTCAGCAGGCCCGTGGCCGCGAGCAACTGCGCGCCGTGGCACACCGCCGCCAGCGGCTTGTCGGTGGCCAGGAAGTGCCTCGCGATCTCGACCACGCGGCTGTGCATGCGCAGGTACTCGGGCGCGCGGCCACCGGGAATGACGAGGGCGTCGTAAGCCTCGGGGCGAACGTCGGCGAAGCTGGCGTTCAGCGTGAAGCGGTGGCCCGGTTTCTCGCTGTAGGTCTGTGCGCCCTCGAAGTCGTGGATGGCGGTGTGAATCCAGTCGCCGGCCTTCTTGTCCGGCGCCACGGCATGCACCGTGTGGCCCACGGCGAGCAGCGTCTGGAAGGGCACCATGGTTTCGTAGTCTTCGGCGTAGTCGCCGCAGAGCATCAGGATCTTGCGAGCCATCTCTTGTCTCCTTCGAATGAGGTTGGAATGCGGCTTGGCGCCGGGGCGCCTGCCGTCGCCGCATTATTCGAAGGGGGAGTGCCCAGCGGGTAGCAGCCGGCTGTGACTCCGCTGCACCGGCCTCAGATGAGCGTCGCGCGCACGCCGCGCGCCATCGCGGGCGCGCCTGGTTGAGGGAAGGCGCTGGTGCAGTTAACAGAAGTTCGCAAAGATTGCAGGGCGTGCCAAAGAGCTGTGCCGCGCCACAGGGTCGTCATTGACCTGCCTTTTCGCCTGAATAGTCTCGCTCAGGGTTTTCCCGCATCTCCGGGCCGACCTCATCCGGACAGACAGACAACTTACAGAAAAGGCCGAATCATGAAGACCACCCAACTCGCCCTCGCTGCTGCGCTCACCGTGCTTGCAGTCGCTTCCGCCAATGCCCAGCAACGCACTCGCGAAGCCGTCGAAGCCGAAGCCATCGCCGCCGCTCATGCGCCGGACCAGAACGTCACGCGCGGCTCGCGCGGTGCCGATCCGTTCAAGTCCGTGGCCGATCCCGAAGCCGTGTACAAGCAAGCCGTTGAAACCGCCAGCGCGCCCAACCAGAACGTGACGCGCGGCTCGCGTGGCGCCGATCCCTTCACGTCCAGCCGCGACCCGGCTCAGGTTTATCAGGAAGCCATGGCCACCGCCGCGGCGCCCGACCAGAACGTGACCGGCGGCTCGCGCGTCAACAGCCGGGTCATCTCGACCATGCAGAACCCCGTGCTGCAGTCGGCACAGGGCAAGTAAGCAAGCTCCGAAAGCGCCGCAGCTACGCACTGCTCCGCGCGCGGCGCGCGGGCTCGGCCTGATGCAGATAGCCGGTGAATGTGTCGGGCGGCGACGAGCCCGTGAGCCGGGTCAGGATGCGGCCGACTTCGCCCCGGTGATAGCCCGCATGGGTCGCCACGTGGGCCAGCATCTCCTCGCGCGACATCCGCCCCGGGGCTCCGTCGGTGAACGTGAACTCGATGCTTTCCTCGAGCTCCCGCGGGTTCAGGCGCGCGACGTAGTCGACGTACCAGCGATCGGTTTCCTTCACTGACTCGGCCAACGCTTGCAGCAGCGGCGGCTCTTGCGCACCCGTCGCGGTGTAGGCATGCGTCATGCTCTGGACATTCGCGACGAAGATGCGGTCGACGATGCAGGCGTGGTTGAAGACGCGAAGCGCCATGCGGTATTCGTCGGGCGGGCCTTGCCTGGCCAGGTCGGCCAAACCCGCGAGCAGCCCCTCGTCGGCCCAGGCCTTGTACTGGAACAGCGAAGTCAGAAGCGTCTGCGTACTCATCACAATCTCCCTTTGAAGCATGAAATGCACGCCTCGCGTTTCATCGGATGGCCGCCAGCGTGCGGTCCTATTCTTGAGTGGAGCCTCGAACTTGGGTACTCGCATTCCCCCGCCGCGCAGGACCATGCGCAAAGCGCCGCGCCAGCAGCGTTCGCGCGTCACGGTGGACGTGATCGTCGAAGCCGCAACTCGCGTTCTGGCGCGCCGCGGATGGGCGCGGTTCACAACCAACGAGATTGCGGCCGTCGCGGGCGTGAGCGTCGGCTCGCTCTACCAGTACTTTCCGAACAAGCTGGCGATTGCCGAAGCGATCCGCCAGCGTCATCTCGACGAGGTGCTCGTGGCGTTGTCCGGCGCCGGGGACGACAACGAGGCCATCCCGCTCGACCAGCGGGCGGCGCGGTTTGCCGACGGTGTCATTGCCGCCCATTCGGTCGACGAGGCGCTGCACCGGGTTCTGCTCGACGAGGTGCCGCTCGTGGCGCGGTCGAGCTATGCGGAGTTCGAGGCGCAATACCAGCGACGCTATCGGGCGCTGATCGCCGCGAGCGCGAGCGGTGCCGCTGGTGATGACGAGACGGCCGCCCGCGTGCTCTCATCCGCCGTCGAAGGGGTCGTCCACGCGGCGGCGCATCGTGGCGACCTGGGCTTGCCCGCGCTCAGAAGCGAACTTGTCAGGTTGATCCTTGCCTACCTGCGCGACCGCCAGCAGGCAGCGTGAACGCTCAGGCGTAGGCCTTGGTCGAGCGCAATTGCAGCAAGGCCAGCATGCGCGCTTCCTCCGCATCCCGCAGGCTCTTGGCGGCCCGGCTGGCGGAGTACGACACGTAGAGCGTGTCGATCGCTTTCTCCCAGCACTGGGCCGTCTGGTAGATGCTGTCGGCACTTCCCGGCTTGGCCGGCACGGCGTATCCGGCCTTGCGAAGGATGTTGGCTTTGTGGTCGGTGCTGAGCATGACGTGGTCCCCCCAGTCGATGGTGTGAGGACCACGATATCCGCGATGCAGCATGTGCGCTATTGGCCACACGACGTATCTAGATGTAGGAAAAACCCGTCCTCAAGGGGCTTTGGCGGCCAGAAAATAGGCCATAAGGCTTAGTTCCCGTCTCTCGATTGCCACACAAGGGTGGCGGCAGTCAGGTCTTCCAGGGCACTGCCGACGGCCTTGAACACGGTACGTTCTCCGGCGGCCGAGCGACCCGGATGCTCCGCGCGGCACAGCGTGGCCAGCGTGCCCCGGACCTCTTCCGCACGCAGCGTGCCGGCGGCCATCGCGTCGAGCAGATCGCCGGATTTCTGCAGCGCCTCTTCCGTGTCCACGAAGGTTTGTGCGCCTGCAAAGCACTGCACGTCGGCCTCGCGCATCGCGGGTGTGAAGCTGCCGATCAGGTCCAGGTGTGAGCCCGGCGCCAGCCATTCGCCGCGCACCAGCGGCGCGGTGGCCAGCGTGGCGCAGCTCACGATGTCGGCCTGGCGCACGGCTGCTTCCAGGTCGGTGGTTGCCCGCGCGTTCCAGCCCTCGGCACGCCACCGCGCGGCCAGCGCTTCGGCGCCTTCGGCCCGGTGGTTCCACACCCACAGTTCGTCTATGGGCCGCACGCTCGCGTGCGCGGCCGGCAGCATGCGAGCGATGCGGCCGGTGCCCAGCACCAGCAGCCGATGCGCGTCCTGCCGTGCCAGAAACGAGGCCCCAAGTGCCGACGCCGCGGCCGTGCGGCGTGCGGTGATCTCATTGCCGTCCATCATCGCCAGCGGCACGCCGGTGTGCGCGTCGTACAGCACATAGGTCGCATGCAGCCCGGGCAGGCCGCGCGCGCTGTTGCCGGGAAAGATGTTGATGGTCTTGATGCCCAGGAAACCCGCGTCGCTCCACGCCGGCATGATGAGCACGGTGCCTTTGCTGCTGCCGTCGCTTCCCGCGGTCTCGATGCCGTGCACGTGGCGCGGCGGAACCTGGGCCCCGGCCGCGAAGGCCGCGTGCAGCGCGGGCACCAGCCGCTCGAAGCTCAGCGGTGCGCGGGTGGCGGCTTCGTCGAAATGCTTCATGGCTGTCGTCATTGCTGCAGCGGATGCTGCGCGGACTCGAAGAACGCGGTCAGCGCCTTGCGGTAGGCGGTGCCGTACCGCAGGGCCGTCATCGGTTCGAGGTGACTGGCGCCCGGCACCTCGATCAGCCGCTTGGGCTCGCGCGCATCGGCCAGCAGGCGCCTCGAATGCGTGGGCGAAATCACCTGGTCGGCCGTGCCATGGATCAGCAGCAGCGGAATGGGCGACACGGCCGCCACGTACTTCGACGCCGCGTACTCGTCGCTCACCAGCATGCCCGCACCCCACAGCTTGTCGTTGGCAATCGATGAGTAGGAATAGAAAGTCGACTCGATGGCCGCCGCCCTCACGCCCGCCCGGTTACCCGCACCGACCACCGCAATGGCATTGGTGCCGCCCAGGCTCTGCCCGAAGACGAACAGCCGCTGCGCATCGACATCGCTGCGCGAGCGCACGTAGTTCAGCGCGGCGTTGGAATCCTCGAACACGCCCTTGGGCTCCGGCTTGCCTTCGGACTGGCCGTAGCCGCGGTAGTCGAACACGAACACGTTGTAGTCCTGCTTCGGCAGCCAGGCCGCGAAGCGCCAGTGCGTGCTCATGTTCTGCGCGTTTCCATGGAAGTGCACCACCGTGCCCTTGGCTTCCTTCGGGTTCCGGCGGTTCTCCGCGGGCAGGAACCAGCCGCTCAGGCGCGTGCCGTCTGCGCTGGTGAATTGCACGCTCTCGTAGCGCAGGCCCAGAACGTCGGGCGTTTCATAGGCCACGCTGTCGGGGTAGTAGAACATCGACTGCACGCAGCCCGTCAGCATGAGCGGCAGCGCGCACAGCGCCAGCTTCTTGCACCACCGGCGGACAGCGCTGTTCGTCATGTCTGCTTGCTGCCTGCGGTGGCCGCGCGGTTCTCCGCGAGCATGTTGCAGAAGAGGGCACCTTGCTCGATGGCGTCGTCCAGCGCGACGTGCGTGTGCGGCAGCTTGTCGAACCAGCGGCGCGGCATGGCGCGCTTGGTGCTGTCACGGTAGTCGAGCCTGAGCATCGCCATGGCGAACGACTTGACGTCGAGCGCCGAGTGGCTGAACGGACTCTCGCCCGCAAAGCGCATCAGGTACCAGTAGACAAAAAGAAAGTCGAAGCCCGCCGGGTAGGCGACGAACACCGGCCGCGCGGGCAGGCCCTTGAGCCAGCTCACGTAGTTCTTCATCGCGTGAGCCGGGTCCTGCAGATCGGTGCGGCATGCGGCCCAGGCCTCGGGCTGGGTCTTCCACCAGGCAGCGGTCTTGGGGTCGGCCTCGGCGCCGGGCAGGGTGTGCAGGTTGGCGCTGAAGGTGGAGACGAGTTGCTTGTCGGCCGTGTAGGCGGCCGAGCCGAAGCTGAGCATCGAGTTCGGGCCCGGGATGGGGCCGTCGGATTCGACGTCTGTGCTTATGTAGATTTCTGACATGGGGGTTGGAGTCTTTCTTGGCTGCAGATGTGCTGCATGCCTTTTCAGTTCGGGGCGGTGGAGAGCCAGCGCTTCCACCACGGATGTTTTGCCGATGCGATTGCCGATGGAGCATCAGGCTCGGACGCATCCGGCGACAGGAATATCTTGCAAGCCTTTGCGCGATTCCTGAGGCTTTCGACGGTGCTTGCAGGTGCCCATTCCGACGGCTCGCTTTCGAGCTGGTCGAGTGCCCAACGGAGTTCGGACTCCGCTTCGTCCAATATGGAGTCACCAGTAACTGCGCCCTGTATAGCGGCCAGCAGTTGCTGCGGGCTGCCTTTGTCGAACCAGAATGCGCATGCGGCGATGTACGAAAAAATCGCGGCCTTCATGCCGACGTCGCCAGGGCTGGTGGTCTTTGTTGACGACAGGTGCCGTGCCAGGTCGTGCTGTACGTTGAGCATGCCGTCCACCATTTCGTCGCATCCAACTGGTAATTCGAAGTGCTGCTGCAGCAGTTGTGCCCACAGCACCTCATCCAACCGATCCTGCAGCGCGAACTCCGTGCCGAAGCCGATGGCCGAGGCGTAAGCCTCGAGGTTGGGATAAAGGGCCTGGGCGCAGAAGATCGCAAACGCCGCGGCCTTTGGGTTCGAGAGATTTGAGAGCCTGGGAGAGAAGGCCTTGGATAAGCGGGCCCGTGCTTGCGACTCGGAGACTTGCTGGATGTTCTGCTCGACCCAGTGCAAGTACCAGTCGTTGAAACCCATGGGGGTTCCGTCCTTGTTCAGGAAGGGCTCGATGCCGCCGTAGTCCGCGCGCAGGTCGCGCCAGACGGTGCCTGCCAGCGGGCCGCTGACGACCAGCCAATTGCGCAAGGCGCATCCTTCATGACAGATGGGGATGGCTCCGTCGGTGATGCTTGTTGCGTAGTAGTCGCTTTCAAGCCGTTTGTCCCAGGCTTCATGCAACCGGTCTTGTTCGTCGACGGGCATATCTTCTGGCGGATCGGGTTGTTGACTCCAGAAGTCATCAGGGAGGTTCCATGCGCTGCGCAAGGGGAACGGTTTCGACAAGTCTCCGACGAGCTTGTAGCCGTCGTCCCAACTGGAGAGGTCGTGACTCTGGTCCTGCATGCCGAGAGGAAACACGCCATACGCCGGGCCTGCACCGCCATTCCCGATCTCGGTGATGAACCTGCGGTACTCATCGGGAAACCTGCACTGGTGCTTTGCCTCCACCTGCGCGACCTCTTCTTCGGAAAGCGGCGGATTCAGGTCGTACCAGTGCGCTTTCGCCGCGAAGCAACTGCAGTCCAGGTCGAGCCGCTTGAGCGTTTGAAGGTGGGACAGGATATCGGTCACGACGGGCTCATTCCTCTTGCTTGTTATTCGATTCCGAGAATCGATGGAACCGAGCGTTGAAGTTCCTCGACCAGTTCGGGGTCCATGTATTTGTATTCATCGGGAATGTCGAGCACATGGATCGGCTTGCCTTCCAGCATCCGCGTGAACTCGGCCACCAGCCGCGACTTGTGCTTTTCTTCCATCACGAGGATCACGTCGGCCCATTCGATGTCGTCGACGGACACCTTGTGCCGCGCGTTCGGGCTCGTGCCGGCGGAGCGTGCGGAAATCAGCGGGTGCCGGCGCCAGAGTTGTTCCGCGGTCGGGCTGCGCCACTGGTTGCGGCTGCAGATGAAGAGGACGTTGCGCATGAATCGGGTGGAGGCTTGGGGCAGCTGGAAGACATGCATGTCTTGCCAGCGCCCGGACGAGTTTTCTATCAGCGTGACTTCGGCGCACGTCGCATGCACGGCGCCAGATGCGAGGAGGCGAATCTGCAGTTCGGCGGCTGCCGCATCCGCGTCGAGCGCGTTGCCGTGCGCCACCGTCAGATGCGGAATGACGCCTTGGTGTTCGCCGCCGTACGGCGGGAAATCGGGGAAGGCTTCCACGAGCGCCATCGTCATTTCGATGAAGGGCGCGGCCGGTTCCGGTGCGAGGTGGGTGGTTTCGGGGAAGCGTCCGACCTTGGCCAGGGAAAAGTCGAACGACGGCGTCTTGTTCAGAACCTGCTGCGCACGCTCCAGCACTTCGGGTGTGATCAGTGCAGGGTCCATGAAAGGCACGAGCACCGTGATGTGCGCCGGCACGTCGAGTGCGACAGTCGCGTCGTAGCGGCAGCGCAGGTCCCCGACAAGAGCCTCGGCAGCGGGAACTTTCACGGCGAATGCGGAGATGGCCATCGCGGCGGAGGATAGCTCAGGCGTTGGCGATCTGGCCCCAGTCGAGCCCGTGCTTGACGAGGTACTTGCGCAGCCTGTCTGCATCGTTCACCACGCTGCGTTGCGCGCGCGAGGCCTGGAAGAGCTGGCGGCCCGCATCGGACAGGCTGCGCGATTGCCGGCAGACGCGCACCACCGCTTCGAGCTGCAGGCGGTCGAACAGGTCGAGCGCTGCTGCGCGCTCTTCGCCGAGTAGCGCATCGAGATCGACGTCGCCGCCCGCGGCTGCCGACGGCCCCTGGTGCTTCCACAGCCACCGTAGCCGCGCAATCTCCGCCTCTACCAGCGCCACCGGAATCCGTCCGCCATCGGCCAGCGTCGCCAGCCGCGTCACGCTCGCCGACAGGTCGCGGAAGTTGCCGCTCCAGATCGCCTCGCCGCTCTGCGCAAAACGCAGGTAGGCCGCGCGTGCCTCGGCGTTGAAGCGCACCACGCGATGGTTCTCCGTTGCGTGAATGGCCAGCAGGTGATCGACGTTGGGCTCGATGTCCTCGGGGCGCTGCGCGAGGCCCGGCAGGTCGTAGGTCCAGAGGTTGATCCGTGCGAACAGGTCTTCGCGGAATCGGCCTTCAGCTACGTCGCTGCGCAGGTCGCGGTTGGTGCCGGCGATGAGCTGGAAGTCGCTCTCCACTTCCTTGTCGGCGCCCACCGGGAAGAAGCGCTTCTCCTCGATCGCCTTCAACAGCATGGCTTGCTCGTCGAGCCCGAGCTCGCCGATCTCGTCGAGGAAGAGGGCGCCCTGGTGCGCAGTGCGCAGCAGGCCCGCACGATCACTTGCCGCTCCGGTGAAGGAGCCCTTCTTGTGCCCGAACAGCGTGGACGCCGCCCCGTCCCCGCGCAGCGTCGCGCAGTTCACTTCCACGAATGGCCCCGTCATCTGGTGCCGTGCCTGCTTCAGCTCGAACATGCGCCGCGCCAGGAACGACTTGCCAGCGCCCGTCGGCCCGATCAGCAGGATCGGCGCGCGCGATCGCACGGCCACGCGTTCGATTTCGTCGATCAGCGCATTGAAGCGTGCGTTGCGCGTGGCGATGCCGCTCTTCAGGAACGCGACCGCATCGCGCTGCTCTGCATCGAAGCGCCGCGCGATCACGTCGTAGCGCGACAGGTCGAGGTCGATCAGCGTGCACTTGCCGGCCTCGCCTTCGCGCTGCTTCCTGGGCGGCGAAGTCTGTGCCAGCACGCCGGGCACCACGCGCGATTCCGACAGCAGAAACATGCAGATCTGTGCAACGTGCGTGCCGGTGGTGATGTGCGTCCAGTACTGCTCGCGCTCGGTGTCGAAGCTGTAGCTGCGCGCCCAGTCGTACAGGCGCGTGTAGACCTCGCCGAAATCCCACGGGTCCGCAAGGTCGAGCGGCACGAGGTTGACGGTGGTCTCGGGGGACACGGTGGCGATGTCGGCCTTCACCACTTCCGCCAGCGCCTTGTGCCGCAGCGTGTAGAGCAACTCCATGCGCGAGACGACCATGTCCTCGTGCTGCGCGAGCGAGACGGTGGGGCGCCACTTGTTCCAGCGGCCCGCGCCTTGGCCGGCATCGAGCTGGGTGCCGAGGAAGCCGATGACGACGATTGGCTTCATAGATATAAAACTAGCTGAGTTTATAAATGAATGTGAATTCTATCTAGCTTGATATTGCGAGCAATGGCGCTGAGAAAAGAATTTCTCCTTTCATATCAACGACTTGTTCAACGCCGGCCCGCAACGGTGCCAAGCTGGCACGCTGGCTGCAATAGATCACCCGTCAGGATGCAGTTCAACCGCTCGCAGGTGCCGCATGAAAGCGGCCCGGTGCAGCAAGCCAGGTCTGTCCTTGGGTTTGCCGTATGCCGCAGCTGAACTGGCTGGCAACTGGGCTTGTTCCAGTTCTGCTCATGGTTGAGCACCGTGTTGACCACATGGCGTTGCGGGTTCGATTCCCGCGAAAAACCCGGCGGTGCTTGCACCGCCATCTGATGGGGGCGAAAGCCCCTCCGCCCCGGCACACCGGAGCGATGGCGCAGGGCATGCAAATGCCTTGCGGCGCGCGACACCGTGCCAAGCGCAGGCGGCTTGCGCACCGCGTGTGTGGCAAGGAACTGCGTGCAGCCATCGACGGCGAGGGAAGTGACGGCGTTGCACATGCGACGACGGGAGGCACCTACCGAACCGCGCGACCGCTGCACGTCAGGCCTTGGCTACCGCAGTGCCCGCCGCCTGCCCTTTCGAGGGCCTGGATTGAGTGACTGAACGAAACGAATAACCGAACTGAACAACGCGTGGGAGTAGAAAAAATGCTGGGTTTCAACCGAATCACGATCAAGAAGAACGAACGCGCGCTGCTGCTGCGCAATGGCGATTTCGAGCAACTGCTCGGCGCGGGCAAGCACTGGGTGTTCTCGCGTTTCGACCGCATCGAACTGGAGCGCTTCGCGCTCGCCCAGCCGGCGTTCGAGCACGAGCTGGCCGATTACTTCCTGGCGCGCGAGCCCGAACTGGTCGAGCGTGAGTTTGTGCACGTGTCGCTTGGTGAGGCCGAAGTTGGCCTGCGCATGGAAGACGGCGTGCTGGTGCAGATCCTGCCGCCTGCCACGCGCAAGCTGTACTGGCGCGGTCTGCGTCAGCAGCGCGTCGACGTGATCGACGTGGCCGACGATGCGCGTCTGCCGGCTGAACTGGTTTCGAAGCTGCAGAGCGTGGCCCTGCGTCCGCGTGCGGTGGCTGGCCTCGACGGTGTGTTGCTGGTCCAGGTGCCCGAGTTCCATGTCGGCGTGTTGACGCTGCAGGGCCAGATGCAGGAGCTGCTGCCGCCGGGTAACCACGGTTTCTGGCGCTTCAACCGTCAAGTGGCCGTGTCCTGTGTGGACCTGCGTGCGCAGATTGCCGAAGTGAGCGGCCAGGAAATCCTGACCCGCGACAAAGTGGGCCTGCGCTTGAACATGTCGGCGGTCTGGCGCTTCGCCGATGTGCGGCAGGCAATGGCGCAGATGCCGAAGCCTGCCGAACATGTGTACCGCGAGCTGCAGTTCGGGCTGCGTGCAGCCGTCGGCGAGCAGACGCTCGACGCATTGCTGGAGAACAAGGCGGCCATCGACCAGACGGTGCTGGCGCAGGTGCGTGAGCGGCTGGAAGGTACCGGCATTGTGCTGGAGAGCGTAGGCGTGAAGGACATCATCCTGCCCGGCGAGATGAAGACCATCCTCGCCCAGGTGGTGGAGGCCGAGAAGTCGGCCCAGGCCAACGTGATCCGTCGCCGTGAGGAAACCGCGGCCACGCGCTCGCTGCTGAACACCGCCAAGGTGATGGAGGGCAACCCCGTCGCGTTGCGAATGAAGGAACTCGAAACGCTGGAACGGGTGGCCGAGCGGATCGACAAGATCTCCGTGATCGGCGGCTTGGACCAGGTGCTCAACGGGCTGGTGACGCTTCGGCCGAGCGGTTCCTGAGCGATAGGCAGAGAGAGATACGGGCACGCAGGCACAGAAGGGAGCGCCACTGCCAAAAATGTTGATATTGCCGGCAGCCTGGGTAAGACCAGGTACGGCGGGAAAGTCGGTTGACGAGCAAGGTTGAGGATGCAGGTGCTGGCTCCGATGACGGGTCTGTCACTGGCGCGCGTTTCCAATCGTCGACTGGGCCATCGGACTCAAGAGCCATGGTCGCCGTATTGATGCGGATTCGAATCCCGCCGTGTCCACCAGTTGGTCGTAAAGAATAGATAGACAGACAGAAAGAAAAGAAATGGAACAGAACTACAACCTCCACGAAGTCGAAAACGGCGTGCCCGTGAAGATGTGGACCCGCGGCGTGCCCGTGGAAGCCGAAGCGCAGAAGCAGCTCGAGAACGCCGCGCGCCTGCCTATCGTGTTCAAGCACATCGCGGCCATGCCCGACGTGCACTACGGCATCGGTGCGACCGTGGGTTCGGTGATCCCGACCTTCAAGGCCATCATCCCGGCCGCGGTGGGCGTGGACATCGGCTGCGGAATGATGGCGTGCAAGACCACGCTGCATGCCAACGACCTGCCCGACAACCTGGGACCGCTGCGCGGCGCGATCGAGAAGGCCGTGCCGCACGGCTCGAACCCCAAGCGCATGGGCCGCGATAAAGGCTCGTGGGAAACGCCACCGAACGAAACCGACGTGGCGTGGGGTGCGCTGAAGGACGAGTTCGACGCGATCTGCGAAGACTACCCGCGCCTGAAGAACACCAACAACCACAAGCACCTGGGAACGCTGGGTACGGGCAACCACTTCATCGAGGTGTGCCTGGATGAAGCGGGTTCCGTGTGGTTCATGCTGCACTCGGGTTCGCGCGGCGTGGGTAACGCCATCGGTACGCACTTCATCGAGCTTGCCAAGAAAGACGCCGAGCTGCACCAGCGCAACCTGCCCGATCAGGACCTGGCGTACTTCGAGGAAGGTGCCCAGTATTTCGGCGACTACGTGCGTGCAGTGGGCTGGGCCCAGAAGTTCGCGCGTGCGAACCGCGAAGTGATGATGCAGCGCGTGGTCGCGGCCGTGCGCAAGGTCATCACCAAGCCCTTCGAGGCGCACGTGGAAGCGGTGAACTGCCACCACAACTACGTGAGCCGCGAAACGCACTTCGGTGAAGACGTGCTCATCACCCGCAAGGGCGCGGTGAGCGCAAAGGCCGGTGAGCTAGGGATCATCCCCGGCAGCATGGGCGCCAAGAGCTTCATCGTGCGCGGAAAGGGCAACCCCGAGAGCTTCATGAGCTGCAGCCACGGCGCCGGTCGAAAGATGAGCCGTACCAAGGCCAAGAAGCTCTACACGGTGGCCGACCAGATCGCCGCGACCGAAGGCGTGGAATGCCGAAAAGACGCCGACGTGATCGACGAGATTCCGATGGCCTACAAGGACATCGACGCGGTGATGGATGCGCAGAAAGACCTGGTGGAGGTGGTCTACACGCTCAAGCAGGTCGTTTGCGTGAAAGGTTGAACGCGATGCTGTAGGAGGGGAAAGGGTCCGCGACAAGCGGGCCCGCCTTCGTAGCGTCGCATTACGAAGGTTCGAAGAAAAATGAAGAGCAACAAACAACGCCGCGCCGAGATCAAGGCGCATCGCCTCAATCGCGCTGTCGCACAGGCTGCACGCCTGCGCGCGCAGGATGTCCGACCGCTGCGGCCCGACGACGAATACTCGCCTGGACGAGAGCTGGCGGATCGGCTCGTTTTGCAGCTGCATAACAACACGTATGGAATGCTGCCTGCCTTCTACGTAGCGCGCCCTTTCACCTGCCGCGATTGCGGTGCCGAAGAGGTGTGGACCGCCAAGCAACAGAAGTGGTGGTACGAGGTAGTGCACGGCGCCATCGATAGCCGGGCGGTGCGTTGCCTTGCATGCCGCCGCGCGCGTCGCCAGTGCTTGCGGAACACCGGGCCGGGCGCGAACCTTCTGCGCGAGCAGACGGATCGCCTGCGTGCGTTGGGCGCAACGAAGCCGAATGCGCAAGCCGAAGCCGAAATCGAAGCCGCACTGCAAAGCAAGTGGTGGAGCCTGCGTGTCGTAGCGATTCAGACGCTCGGTCGTTGGGGAGGCGCGGAGAATCTCGCAAGGCTCCATGCGTTCATGGCGGCCCGTCCGGAAGGCGGACGCCGATACTTTGGTTGGGAGCGGGTCGCTGCAGACGCCGCGAGAAGCGCACTGATGTACAGGGAGTGATCGACGTGATGATGAAACTGACTTTCCTGGGGACCTCTTCAGGCACCCCCACGCGCCACCGCAACGTCTCCGGACTCGCCGTGCAGACGGTGCTCAACGCCGACTGGTTCCTGATCGACTGCGGCGAGGGCACGCAGCATCGCGTGCTGCAAACGCCGCTGTCTCTGAACGACCTGGTCGCCGTCTGCATCACGCATGTGCACGGCGACCATTGCTACGGCCTGCCGGGCCTGCTCGCGAGCGCGGGCATGGGCAAGCGCACGAAGCCGCTGAAGCTGATCGCACCGCTGCCGGTGTGGGAGTGGTTCGAAGCCACGCGCGCACTGACCGACCTGCATCTGCCCTACGAGGTCGAGCACGTGGATCTCGAAGACCAGCCGCTGGTATACGAGGCGCCCGGCGTGCGCATCGACCGCCATGTGCTGCGGCACCGGGTGCCCAGCCACGCCTACCGCGTGCAGGTCGAGACTCGCCGCTCGCGGCTAAAGGCCGATGCGCTGCGTGCCATCGGCCTGCCGCCGGGCCCTGCATGGCGCGCGCTGCAGACCGGCGAAGACGTGCCCTTCAACGGCGAGGTACTTCGCAGTGCCGACTACGCGGACACGCAGGTGGACACGGCAATCGCGGTGCTGGGCGGCGACAACGCCGAGCCCGCGCTGCTGCGCGATGCCTGCAAGGGCGCGCAACTGCTGGTGCACGAAGCCACCTTCACGCAGGACGCGCTCGACAAGGTCGGCCCCGGGCCGATGCACAGTTCCGCGCGCCTATTGGCCGAGTTTGCGCAAACCGTCGAAGTGCCGAACCTGATCCTCACGCATTTCAGCGCGCGCCACCAGAACGAAGAGGGTATGACGGCGCTGATGGCCGAGACGCAGGCGCACTACAGCGGCAATGCGTTCCTGGCCAATGACCTGGACGTGTACGAGCTCGACAGTGCCGGCAAGGTGACAGTCACGCGGGCCTGACGAGAGAAAAGAAGAAAGAAGAATCGAAGATGAGCACCGAAGAAGAATTCCTGCGCTCCGCCCACCCGATCGAGCCCGCCATGCGCGCGCAGATCATGGAGGCCCTGCGCGACATCGAAGCGAAGCACGACGTGACCGTGCTCTTCGCCTGCGAATCCGGCAGTCGCGGCTGGGGCTTTGCCTCGCCCGACAGCGACTACGACGTGCGCTTCATCTACGTCAACCGCCTGCCGTGGTACCTCACGGTGACGCCGCGCCGCGACGTGATCGAGGTGCCGATCAGCGGCGACATCGACATCAACGGCTGGGACCTGCGCAAGGCACTAGGCCTGATGCGCGAGTCGAACCCGACGCTGCTCGAATGGCTGCGCTCGCCCATCGTGTACCGCGACGACGCGGTGGCGATGCCGCGTTTCCGCGCGCTGTCGGAGGCGGTGTTTTCCAACGCGCGCGGCTGGCATCACTACAGCTCGATGGCGAAGAAGAATTTCCGCGAGCACCTGCAGGCCGACGAGGTGCGCTACAAGAAATACCTCTACGTGCTGCGCCCGCTGCTGGCCGCGCGCTGGATCCGCTCGCAACCCGGCGTGCCGCCGATGCGCTTCGCCGATCTGGCGCAGCGCACGCTCGACCCAGTGCGCGACGCCGCACTGATCGACGAGATCAACGCGCTGCTCGAAGTGAAGATGCGCGCGGGCGAAGCCGCGACCAGCCCGCGCTGGCCCGGCATCCATGCGTTCATCGAATCCGAGCTGGCAGCCAATGCGGCGGAGCCGGTGACGCCGCTGCCGCAGGCCGAAGAGGCAGGTCTCGATGCATTCCTGTACGAGACGGTGCTGCGCTTCGAGAAGGCAAAGACGGAGGCCGCGCATGATTGAACTCGACGGTTCGCAAGGCGAGGGCGGCGGCCAGATCCTGCGCACCAGCCTCGCGCTGTCGGTGGTCACGGGCCAGCCGCTGACTATCGAGAAGATCCGCGCGGGCCGCGCCAAGCCGGGGCTGATGCGCCAGCACCTTGCGTGCGTGAACGCGGTTGCCGAAATCAGTGGCGCGCAGGTTGAAGGCGCGGAGCTGGGTTCGCAGTCGCTGCGCTTCCAGCCCGGCCCGGTGCGCGCGGGCGAGTACCGCTTCGCGATTGCCAGCGCGGGCAGCTGCATGCTGGTGCTGCAGACGGTGCTGCCACCGCTGCTGCTTGCTGGCGCGACGAGCCGTGTGCATCTGAGCGGCGGTACGCACAACCCGATGGCGCCGCCGTTCCACTTCCTGGAGCGCGCCTTTGCAGCGCTGGTGCGCCGCCTGGGCGCGGACCTGCAACTGACGCTGCGCCGCTGCGGCTTCTATCCGGCTGGTGGCGGCGAGGTCGAAGCGACCATCGTGCCGGCGGCCGGCGCGCTGCAGCCATTCGATCTGATGGCGCGCGGCGCGCACCAGTCGAACTACGCCGAATGCCTGGCGCCCGGCCTGCCGCGCCATGTGCCGACGCGTGAGCTCGACACGCTGGGCGGCGCGATGGGTTGGTCTGGCGAGCAGCTGCGCTTCGGCACGGTGCGCCAGAACGAAGGCCCCGGCAATGCGCTGATGGCCACGCTGGCGTACGAGCACGTCACCGAGGTCTTCACGGCCTTCGGCGAGAAGTCGCTGAGCGCCGAGCAGGTGGCGCACTGTCTGGTGAAGGAGCTGCGCGCGTTCCAGAAGAGCGAGGCCGCGGTCGGCCCGCACCTTGCGGATCAGCTGGCGTTGCTGCTGGCGCTCGCGGCGTGGCAGAGCAAGAAGGCCTGCGCCTTTACCTGCAGCGAGGTGACGGAGCACACGCGCACCAACTGCGCGGTGATCGAGCGCTTCCTGCCGGTGCGATTCGCGATCACCGAGAGCCGTCAGGCTTCGACTGTGCAGGTCTCGCCGGCCTAGCTCAGGCCAGCGGCGTTGCGTTGGCGTACAGGCGCAGCAGCATCGCGCGCAGCGTCTTCACTTCCGCCGCGCTGAAGTCCGAGGTGGCCACCGCCTCGTAGTGCTGCGCGAGCGGAATCAGCTCGCAGGTCAGCGCGAGGCCGCGCTCGGTGAGCGCGATGCGCACCGCGCGCTTGTCGGTGTCGCACTTCTCGCGCGCCACCAGTTCATTCGCCGCCAGCCGGTCGACGATGCGCGACAGCGCCGACAGATCGGTCGACGCGTGCGTGGCCAGTTCAGACAGTGTCTGCCGCGGCGTGTGCTGCAGCGACGCACACACGCGCCATTCGCTGAGGCTGAGTCCGTAGGGCTTCAATGCCTTCGCAAAGGCATTGCCCATGCGCGCGCCGGCGCGTGCCAGCAGGAAGGGAATCGCCTTCTCGAGGTCGTGATCTTGGGGCAGGGTTTTCATCTAGACATGCTTGAACAATCAAGTATATAGTCCGCCGCAATTACTTGAATAATCAAGCAAATATGGAGACGATCATGAGCCTGAAGCCTTTACGCCGAGCTGCCGTCGCATGTGCCGTTGCACTGTCTTTCCTGGGAACGATGCCGCTGGCAAACGCTCAGGGAACGGCTACCAAGTGGCCCCAGCAGGCGGTGCGTTTCGTGGTGCCGTTCCCCGCAGGGTCGGCGCCTGACGTGCTGATCCGCCATGTGGGCGCCAAGCTCGGCGAGAAGTGGGGACAAGGCGTGATCGTCGACAACAAGCCCGGCGGCAGCGGCGTGATCGGCATGAACGCGATCCTGGCTGCGCCTGCCGATGGCTACACCTTCGGCTTCGTGCAGGGCTCGGCCATCTCGGTGGCGCCGAGCACCATCAAGGGCGTGACCTACGACTTCAACCGCGACTTCGTGCCGGTCACGCTCGCGGCCGTCGCGCCTTTCATGCTCGCGGTACCAGCCAATTCACCCTACAAGACGCTGGCCGACTTCATCGCCGCCGCACGCGCCAAACCGCAGGGCATCGAGGTGGCAGACAACGGCCGCGGCACCGCGCCGCACCTGGCTTCGGCATTGCTTGGGCTGCAGTCGGGCGCGCAGTTTCTCGAAGTGCACTACCCGGGCGGTGCACAGGCCATGCAGGCCACGCTGGGCGGGCAGACCCAGATGATGGTCGAGACCTACAACGTGGT
This sequence comes from Variovorax sp. F042, assembly GCF_057814215.1. Lineage (NCBI taxonomy): Bacteria > Pseudomonadati > Pseudomonadota > Betaproteobacteria > Burkholderiales > Comamonadaceae > Variovorax > Variovorax sp. F042. The sequence goes on along the minus strand of NZ_JBVASX010000005.1, from coordinate 47,544 downwards.
CGCCGGCAACGTGCAGGGCGGGCGCATGCGCGTGCTGGCCAGCATGGGCGACCGCGTCGAGGCCGGGCTGGAGCAGTTCCCGCTTGCGAGCAAGACAGTGCCCGGTGCGGTGGCGCACGGCTGGTTTGCCGTCATCGCGAAGAAGGGCGTCGACCCGCAGGTGCTCGCGAAGCTCAACAAGGACATGAACGAGGCGCTGCTGCTGCCCGACGTGGTGGCCAAGTCGCGCGAGCTGGGCACTTACCCGCGCCCGGGCACTCCCGAACAGCTGGCGCGCTACATCGCCGACGACCGCAAGACCTGGCAGGACGTGCTGGACAAGCTCAACATCAAACCGGAGTGATTCATCGATGAAGAACAAGATAGCGCTCGAAGAGCATTTCGCGATCGACCTGACGATCGCCGACTCGCAGGTATACGCCCGCCCCGAGGTATGGCAGGGCCTGAAGAACAACCTGCTCGACTTCGAGCAGCAGCGCATCGAGCAAATGGACGAGTGGGGCACCGAGCTGTCGATCCTCTCGCTCAACTCGCCGGCGGTGCAGGCCATTCCCGATGCGAAGCGCGCCGTCGAAGTCGCGCAGCGCGCCAACGACGTGCTGGCCGAGCAGACGAAGCGCCATCCCACGCGCTTTGGTGGGTTCGCGGCGTTGCCCATGCAAGACCCCGAGGCGGCCGCGCGCGAGCTGGAGCGTTGCGTGACGCAGCTGGGCTTCCACGGCTTCCTGGTCAACGGCTTCTCGCAGGTGGGCGACGAGAACACCGTCGTCTACTACGACGACCCGCGCTTCGCCGACTTCTGGGCCGTCGCCGCTGCATTGAAGAAACCCTTCTACATGCACCCGCGCGACCCGTTGCTGAGCCGCGAGCCCATCTACGAAGGAGCGCACTGGCTCACCGGCCCAACCTGGGCCTTCGCGGTGGAGACCGGCCTGCATGCGCTGCGCATCATGTCGAGCGGCCTGTTCGACCGGCACCCCGACCTGCAGATGATCCTCGGCCACTTCGGCGAGGGCATTCCCTTCAACATCTGGCGCGTCGACCACATCCTGCGAAAGGGCCGGCGCGGCATGCCCTGCGACAAGGAAATCGGCGACTACCTGCGCAGCAACGTGCACATCACGACCAGCGGCAACTTCCGCACGCCCACGCTGCTGTCGACCATGCTCGAAGTGGGGGCGGACCGCATCATGTATTCGGTCGACTACCCGTTCGAGAAGCATGAAGACGCGGCCCGCTGGTTCGACAAGTGCGAGATCAGCGAGAACGACCGCCAGAAGATCGGCCGCGACAACGCGCGCAAGCTGTTCGGATTGAAGTGACATGCGCACCGTGAAAGACACCCGCCCCGTGCTCGTGGCCGGCGGCGGCATCGGCGGGCTCGCCGCTGCGCTGGCATTGGTGCGCGAGGGCTATCGCGTGAAGGTGATCGAGCAGGCGGGCCAGATCGGCGAGATCGGTGCCGGCATCCAGCTCAGCCCCAACGCCTTCGCGGCTTGCGACGCGTTGGGCGTGGGCGAGCATCTGCGCGCCAAGGCGGTCTACACCGAAGAGATGGTGATGTTCGATGCCATCGACGCGAAGCGCGTGGCGAGCATCTCGTTGTCCGATCGCTTTCGCGAGCGCTTCGGCAACCCCTATGCGGTGATCCACCGCGCCGACATCCATGGTGCGTTGCTCGAAGGCGTGAAGGCCACGACAGAAGGCATCGAGTTCCTCACCTCGACCAAGGTCGTGCACATCGAGCAGGACGATGCAGGCGTGACGCTGATCGATGCACAGGGCGGCCGTCACGAGGGCCAGGCCGTGATCGGCTGCGACGGCGTGCGCTCGGCGGTGCGCCAACAGTACGTGGGCGACAGCATCCGCGTATCGGGCCATGTGGTGTTTCGTGCCGTGATCGACACGGCCGACTTCCCCGAGGCGCTGCGCTTCACCGCGCCATGCATCTGGGTCGGGCCCAACTGCCACCTGGTGCACTACCCGTTGAAGGGCGGCGACAAGTTCAACATGGCGGTCACCTTCCATAGCGACCAGCCTGAGGAATGGGGTTCGATGGACGGTGACCCAGCCGAGGTGCAGCGCTACTTCCGCCCGACCTGCGAGCAGGTGCAGCAGCTGCTGCGCATTCCGAAAGCGTGGAAGCGCTATTCCACAGCCGACCGCAACCCCATCGAGCAATGGACATTCGGCCGCGCCACGCTGCTGGGCGATGCGGCGCACCCGATGGTGCAGTACCTGGCGCAGGGCGCGTGCATGGCCTGCGAGGACGCCGTGACGCTGGGCCTCGCGCTGCGCCGCGAAGAGGGCGACTGGCCGCGCGCGCTGGCTTTATACGAACGCTCCCGCGTTGCCCGCACCGCGCGTGTCGTGCTCTCGGCCCGCGAGATGGGCCGCATCTACCACGCCAAGGGCGTCGAGCGGCTGGTGCGCAACAGCATGTGGACGGGCAGGCCGCAGGAGCGCTTCTACGACGCGCTCGAATGGCTCTACGGCTGGACGGCCGCCAACTGCCTGGGCGACGAGAAGGCCGCGTGAAATTCAAGGAAACGACATGACGACAAACGAACCCTTTCGCGGCTGGACCGTGGCCGCCCGCGTGCTGATGGCAGTGATCTTCCTGGTCGCGGGTGTGCGCAAGCTCATGGCCTATGGCGCAACGCTCGGCTACTTCGCCAAGCTCGGCATCCCGCTGGCCGACGTGGTGCTGCCGTTGACCATCGCGCTCGAGATCGGCGGCGGGCTGCTGCTGATCGCCGGCTGGCGCGTGCAATGGGTTGCCGGCGCGCTGGCCTTGTTCACGCTGGCCACGGCCTTCGCAGCGCATGCGTTCTGGGCCGCCGACGCGGCGCAGTTCAATGCGCAGCTCAACAATTTCCTGAAGAACGTGGCCATGGCCGGCGGTTTCCTGCTGCTCATCGTTCAGTCGGGCGCTGGCGAGAGGACGGCCGGCTATCGAAGCTGAGCGGAAAACTCCTTTCCGTTCCTGTCGTTGAATGAGTAGGCGGCCCGGCGGGACACTCGCCCGGCGGGCCGCCGGCGTATCGTGATGCCCGGCATCGGCCGTTCATGAACATTCGAGAGACAAACAGGAAAAGCCATGACCACACCATCGTTCGTCTACACCAGCGTGCCCCAGCGGGTGGTGTTCGGCGCGGGCTCGCTGCAGCACCTGGCGCGCGAGATCGACCTACTAGGTGCGCGCCGGGCCCTGGTGCTGTCCACGCCCGAGCAGCGCCCGCAGGCCGAGCGCGTGGCCGACATGCTGGGCGCACACGCGGCCGGTGTGTTCGACCGTGCCGTGATGCATGTGCCGATCGAAACGGCGCGTGAGGCGCGGGAAGTGGCCGCCCGGCTGGGCGCGGATTGTGCCGTGGCCATCGGTGGCGGTTCCACCACCGGGCTGGGCAAGGCCATCGCGCTCGATTCGGGCCTGCCGATCCTCGCCATCCCTACAACCTACGCGGGCTCCGAGATGACGCCGATCTACGGCATCACCGAAGCCGGCATGAAGAAGACGGGCAAGGATTTCAAGGTGCTGCCGCGCACCGTCATCTACGACCCCGAGCTCTCGCTGGGCTTGCCCGTGGGCATGAGCGTGACCAGCGGCATCAACGCCATCGCGCATGCGGCCGAAGGGCTCTACGCGGTCGATTCGAATCCGATCATGGACCTGATGGCGCAGGAAGGCATTGCAGCACTGGGCCGCGCGTTGCCGGCGATCCGTGCCACGCCCAAGGATGCGAGTGCCCGCAGCGACGCGCTCTATGGCGCCTGGCTCTGCGGCACGGTGCTCGGCAATGTCGGCATGGCGCTGCACCACAAGCTGTGCCACACGCTGGGCGGCAGCTTCAACCTGCCGCATGCCGAGACCCACACCATCGTGCTGCCGCATGCGCTGGCCTACAACGCCGAAGCGGCGCCGCAGGCCATGGCGCGTATCGCGCAGGCGCTTGGGGGAAGCACTGCCGCGCAAGCCGTGTACGACCTTGCGCGCGACAACGGCGCGCCGGTTGCGCTGCGCGACATCGGCATGAAGGAATCCGATCTCGACCTGGCCTGCGAGCATGCGCTGAAAAACCAGTACCCCAATCCGCGCCCTCTGGAGCGCGATGCGATTCGTGCCTTGTTGCAGAACGCGTGGGAAGGTGTGCGGCCCTGATTTGCGGCAGGGCCGCGTCGCCGCTTACAGGCCGGCCTGGCGCGTGAACGACACCGTCGGCTTGCTGTAAGCCGAGGGCACCTGGTCGCGGTAGAACGCGCGGCGGTCCAGGCTTTGCAGCGGGTCGTGAGCGGTGGCCACGGCCTGGTCGCGCACCGCATTGCGGTCGAGCGTGGAGTTGACGGCCAAAGTGCCTTCAGCGGCGCTGTCGGAGTAGGAGTTGCCGGCGCGCGTGGCAGCCACGGCTTCGGCCTGCACGTCCATGCGGCTGGCGGACGAGGTGATGGCGTGCACGCCTTCGTAGGTTTCAGCGTGCGCGCCTGCTGCGCCGAGCATGGCGAATGCGGCGGCGGAGATGGCGATGAGTTGCTTGGTGTTCATGATGCGAGTCCCTTTGACTGTCAGTGTGGGCGGCGGACATTCGTCGTTGCCACGGGATGCAGTGTGAAATCGCATCGTGGTTTGCGCTGTGCGTTTGCGCACCGCTTTCGGCAATTACAGCGAGGCGACGGCGTGCGGCGCGTAGAGCACCGCAAGAGGTTCGGAGCGTCCCCGCACGGTGAGCGTTTCGATCGCGCCCATGGCCTCCGCAACACCGGCCTGCTCGGCCGCGAACAGCGAGACGACGAGGCGCGATGCGGCCGTCTTCGAGTGGTCCTGCAGCCGGCTCGCGGTGTTGACCACTTCACCGATGGCCGTGAAGGTCGTGGTTTCCAGATAGCCCACTTCACCCACCGCCGCACGGCCCGCATGCAGGCCCATGCCGAACTCCAGCCGCTGGCCGAACTGCGCCTCGAAGCCTTCGCTCCATGCATCCATGCGCTGGCCGATCAGCTCGGTCGCGTGCAGTGCCTGCCTGCAGGCGGTGGGCAGGTCGCATTCGAGCCCGAAGATCGCCATCACGCTGTCGCCGATGAACTGGTTCGGCACGCCGCCGCTTTCGCGCACGGCCGCACCGACGGTGGCGAAGTAGCGGTCGAGCACATAGGCCAGGTCGAAGGGCCACTGCCGCTCCGACAGGCCCGACCAGCGCCGAAGGTCGACGAACAGGATCGCCACGTCGCGCTCGCGCCCGAAGCTGCCGACCGGCGCGGGCCGGCCTTCATTGGGCAGCGGCGCGAACAGCGGCGTGACCTCGACGTCGCCGCGCGGGCGCAGCTGGCAGGCCAGGCGCACGTCGGCCGGCGCGCGCACGCGTTCGAGCGTGCGCTGCTCGTCGCGGCCGGGTTCGCCGATGTGTTCGACCGGGCCGGCCACGCGCACGCGGCAGGTCGAGCAGCGCGCCCGTCCGCCGCAGATCGATACATGAGCGATGCCGTGCGAGCGGCTCGCTTCCAGCACGCTCCAGCCGCGCGGCACCTGCACCGTGCGGCCGGGGTAGCGCAGCGTGACCGATGGCTGCCGCGACCAGCGCGCAAAGCTGTTGCGCCCCCAGCGCGCCCCCAGCAGCGCGACCAGCGCCAGCCCGTAGAACCACTTGATGTTGCCTTCGGCCGTATTCAGCGCCTTGCCTTGCTCGGGCGTGGGAAGCACGGTGGGCGGCACGCCGCTCCACTGGAACTCGCGCCCCATGGAGACGAAGCCCATCGCCGCCGTCAGCGGCAGCACAACCGCAATGGCCAGCAGCAGGTAGGAAAAGCGTCGCCAGGCCGGCTGCGCCCGCAGTGCGAAATGCAGGCCCAGGCAGCCGTGGACCCAGGCCGCCAGCATCATCAGCAGCTGTGCGGCCGCGCCCTGCCAGTCCCACAGCCCCCAGACCACGCGCACATACGAGCCCTCGATGCCATAGGCCAGGTAGGCGCCGCGCATGGCAGTGAGGTGCGTGGCCAGCAGCAGCGGCAGCGCAAAGCCCAGCAGTACGCGCAGGCCTTCGAGCGCCGGCATGCGCAGGGTGCGGCGCTCCCACAGGGCGACCACGGCCAGCGCCAGGTGGGTGGCGGCCGCGCCGTACAGCAGCACGGTGCCTGGCAGGCTGTGCCAGAACTTCTGCACGCCGCGCAGCACGGTCTCGGCCGCGGCAAAGGAATAGATGCCCAGCGAATGGTTCAGCAGATGCGCCGTGATGTAGGCCATCAGCACCAGCCCGCTCGCCCAGCGGAGATTGCGCCGTGTCGGCGGTCTCAGGGAAAAAGGGGGAGCGTGAGGGGAACGTCTGTCCATGAACGGGTTCGAAGCGGCACCCGAGCATAATCCGCGCGCCCCTACCTAGCCCTGGCATGGCCAAACCTGAACTCACCCCCCGCTCCAGCCTCGCGCTGCGCCAGATCGCGCTGCTCGAAGGCCTTTCAGACCAGCGCCTGGACCTGCTGGCCCAGCAATGCCTGTGGCACAGCGTGGAAGCCGGCAAGCCCCTGCTGCTGCGCGCCGAGCAGCAGGGCGACCTGTTCCTGCTGGTCTCGGGCCGGGTGCGGGTGACGACCTACTCGGCCAACGGCCGGCAGGTGACTTTCCGCGATTCCGAAGCCGGCGAGCACTTCGGCGACATCGCCGCCATCGACGGCGGCCCGCGCTCCGCCGACGTGGTCACGCTCGAACCCAGCGTGGTCGCCAGCCTCGACCGCGCCGCCTTCATGGCCCTGCTGCACGATGAGCCGCTTGTGGCCCAGCGCGTGATGCTGCGGCTGGTGTCGCTGGTGCGGCAGTTGTCGGAACGTGTCATCGACCTGAGCACCCTCGGCGTGCAGAACCGGCTGCATGCCGAACTGCTGCGCCTGGCCCGCACCGCCGGTATCGACGGCAACCAGGCCCGGCTGGACCCGGCTCCCAAGCATGCGGCGCTGGCCAGCCAGATCAGCACCAACCGCGAGCAGGTCACCCGCGAGCTGAATGTGCTGGTGCGCAACGGCGTGCTGCGCAAGGACGACAAGGCCCTGCTGGTGGCCGACGTCGCCCGCCTGGAATTGATGGTTTCGCAGGTCAGGGGCGACGCCGGCTGAGCCGGAAGACGCTCAGTTCCAGCGACCCTTGACACCACCGATGGAGAAGCGGCCGGCACCCAGCAGCACCACCGTCAGCGCGCCGAACAGGTACAGGCCCTGCAGTTCCAGCGCCCAGCCGCCCTGCTTGGTCAGAGAGAACAGGTCGGCCATGTGCACCAGGCCGAAGGCCACCAGCATGTTGATGACCACCACGGCGGCGGCCGCGCGGGTGAAGACGCCCGCGATCATCAGTAGCGGCGCGACGATTTCGCCCACGTACACCAGGTAGGCCAGCCCACCCGGCAGCCCGGCCTTGGCCAGCATGCCGCCGATGAAGCCCACGCCGGCCGACAGCTTGAAGATGCCGTGCAGCAGCACCAGGAAGCCGATCGTCACGCGAATCAGCAGCTTGCCGGAATCGTCCAGCGCGGCGGGGGAGAGGGCGGAAAGCGGCGATGCGATCGGCGCACGCGGGGTGTTGGCGGCTGCGGCCTGGGTGTTCATGGCAGATCCTTGCTTGGTGGAAAACGGTGGTCCGCCGCGGAATGCGACGGTTGCGGTTCTAGTTTGCGAGGCCGCCGAAATGCGGGATGTGCGTTTACGCACATGTTTTGGCGAAAGGCCGTTTTGCCCGGTCAGTGGCTGCCGAAGTGGCCTGTCCACTTTCTTTCGTAGTCCATTTTTGCGAAATGCGCCGCCATGAAGTCGATGAAGCTGCGCACCTTCGCCGACAGGTGCTTGCGGCTCGGGTACGCCAGGTTGATCGTCAGGTGCGGCAGGTCCCAGTCGTCCAGCGTGGGCACCAGCCGGCCGGCCACGATGTCTTCGTAGACGATGTAGGTCGGCTGCACCAGGATGCCCATGCCGTCGAGCGCGGCGGCGCGCAGCACCTGGCCGTCGTTCGATTCGAGCAGACCCGTCACCGACACCGTGTGCGTCTCCCCGCCACGGCTGAAGCGCAGCTCGTTCGGGTTGTTGGCGTAGGTGTAGATCAGCAGCTTGTGCTGCTTCAGATCGTCCAGCGTCTTCGGAAAACCGTGCTGCGCAAAGTAGCGCGGCGAGGCCGCCAGGATGCGCCGCGTCTCGCCGAGCCGGCGGATCGTGACGTTCGAATCGGGCTCGTACTCGCGCGTGCGGATCGCCACGTCGATGTTGTTGTCGATCAGGTCGAAGTAGCGGTTTGCGGCCTCCACGTGCACCGTCACGCCCGGGTAGCGCTGCGTGTATTCGCGCAGCAGCGGTGCGATGTGATGGATCGAGAAAGAAAGCGAGGCCGTCACGCGCAGCACGCCGGTTGGGTTGAGCGCGGTGGCGTTCACCGTCGATTCGGCGTCCGCCAGGTCGGCCAGGATGGTGCGGGCGCGGCCGCAGAACTCGCGGCCGGTGTCGGTGAGGTACAGGCGGCGCGTATTGCGCTCGACCAGCCGCGCGCCCAGCCTTTCTTCGAGCGCACTCAGGTGGCGGCTCGCGGCGGCGTTGGAGAGGCCCAGCGCCTCGGCCGCGCGGCTCAGGCTGCCGGCATCGGCGATCTGCACGAGCAGGGCGATTTCGGTCCAGCGGTCCATGGGGTGGTGTCTCCAGGCTTGTTTTTCAGGGCCGGACGATTTTGGCGCAGGGCAGGCTCGACCGTTCCGCTGGGCGGAAAAATCATTTGCGCCCTGGTGCTTTCGTGCGAACGGCGTGCGGCCTACAGTGCGCCGAGACAACATGGAGACAGCCACGATGCGCAACCTCAACCAGGACAACATCACCCAGGCCGTGCTCGCGCGCTTCGCCGATACCCCCAGCCCGCGCCTGCACGAGATCATGACCAGCCTGGTGCAGCACCTGCACGCCTTCGCCCGCGAGGTGAAGCTCACCGAGGACGAGTGGTTCCAGGGCATCCAGTACCTCACCGCCACCGGCCAGAAGTGCGACGACAAGCGGCAGGAGTTCATCCTGCTGTCCGACGTGCTGGGCCTGTCGATGCTCACCATCGCGATGAACAACGACAAGCCTGCCGGCTGCACCGAGGCCACCGTGTTCGGACCCTTCTACTTCGAGGGCGCGCCCGAGTACGAGCACGGCGACGACGTGGCCAACGGCGCTGTAGGCGCGCCCTGCGACGTGTTCGCCACGGTGCGCGGGCTCGACGGCGAGCCGGTGGCCAATGCGGTGGTCGACGTGTGGCAGGCCGACGAAGGCGGCCACTACGACGTGCAGCACCAAGGGCTGGACCACGCAGAGAACCGCGGCCGCCTGCGCACTGCGGCCGATGGCTCGCTGCATTTCCGCAGCGTGCTGGCCGAGGCCTATCCGATCCCGGTCGATGGGCCCGTGGGCGACCTGCTGCGCGCGACCAAACGCCACCCGTGGCGGCCCGCGCATCTGCATTTCAAGATCGAGGCGCCGGGCTACGAACGGCTCATCACCCACGTGTTCCGCGACGGCGACCAGTGGCTCGACTCCGACGCGGTGTTCGCGGTGCGGCAGTCGCTGGTCGCGCCATGGAAGAAGCAGGACAACGGCCGCTGGCGGCTGGACTTCGACTTCGTGCTCAACCCGTTGAAGCAGCCTGCCTGATCCAAACAAAAAACAATGAAGGAGACAACGCAAATGACAGACACCCTGCAGCAGGAGCTGCTGATCCGCCGGATGATCGAGCGCTGGGCCGTGTGGCGCGACGCTGGCGACTGGGAGCGCTTCGCCACCGTTTGGCACCCCGATGGCGTGATGATGGCCACGTGGTTCCAGGGCCCGTACGCCGAATTCATCCGCGTCACGCAGGAGGGCTGGGCCAAGGGCGTGAGCATCCTGCACTTTCTGGGCGGCTCGGCCGTCGAGGTGGCTGACGAGCGCGCCATCGCGCAGACCAAGATGACCATCTCGCAGCGCGGCATGGTCGAGGGCGTGCTGTGCGATGTGGTGTGCACCGGCCGCTTCTACGACTTCGTGGAAAAGCATGGCGGCGAATGGAAGCTGCTGCACCGCCAGCCGATCTACGAGAAGGACCGCATCGACCCGGTGGACCCGGCGGCCACGGTGAAGCTCGATGCAGCCGTGCTGGCCGACCTGCCCGAAGGTTATCGCCACCTTGCGTACATCCAGCAGCGCATCGGCTACACGGTGAAGCTGGACATGCCGATGCTCAAGGGGCCGGCGGTGGAGGCGCTGTACCAGCGCGGCGCGCGCTGGCTCGCTGGCGGCGCACTCGAGCGCTGAACGGCCATGGACACCACACTCGACCGCCGCAGCGTCATGGCTGCGGCGCTGGCGATGCTCGCCATGCCGAAACTCGTGCTTGCACAAGACTGGCCTGCGAAGCCGCTCAAGCTCGTCGTGCCGCAGCCGCCCGGCGGCGGCTTCGACTTTGTCGGCCGGCTGCTTGGCGAGCGTCTGTCGCGCGCACTGGGCCAGCCCGTGATCGTCGACAACCGCTCGGGCTCCGGCACGGTGGTCGGCACCGACTTCGTCGCCAAGGCGCCGGCCGATGGCTACACGCTGCTGGTCGGCTCGGTGTCGAACCTCGCGCTCAACATGGGGCTGTACAAGAACCTGCCCTACGACTCGCTGCGCGACTTCGAGCCGCTGGGGCTGGCCGTGGCCTACAGCTACACGCTGATGGCGCGGAAAGACCTGCCGCAGGCCACGCTGAAAGACGTGGTGGCGTTTGCCAAAGCCAACCCGAAGAAGCTCAACTACGCATCGGCGGGCAACGGTTCAGGGCAGCATGTGATTGCGGCGGCGCTGTGGCAGCAGGCCGGTGTGGAGCTGACGCACGTGCCGTACCGCGGTGCGCAGGCGGCTTACCAAGACTTGCTTGGCGGTCGGGTCGATCTGTTCTTCGACCTTTCGCCGACGGCGCGGCCGCAGGTGGTGGCTGGCAACGCGAAGGCGCTTGCGGTGTCGGGTGCATCGCGGCTGCCGACGCAGCCTGACGTTCCCACCATTGGCGAGACTGGCGTGGCGAAGCTGGAGCTTGAATCGTGGTTCGGCCTCTTCGCACCGGCGAAGACACCGCCGGCGGTGCTGGAGCGACTGCGTGCCGAGCTTGCAAAGGTCATCGCAATGCCTGAGGTGATGGATTCGTTCGTGAAGGCCGGTGGCAAGCCGCTCGCGCTGTCGCAGGCTGACACGCACGCGCTGGTGCGCAAGGACGTGGAGCGTTGGAGTCGCACGGTGCGTGAGCTGGGTATTCAGCCGGAGTAGCGCCAGAGCGCCTGCACGGCGCGCCCTGTCCTGCTACGCTCGCGAAGCCCGCCGCCCCGGTGGGCTTTTTTCTGCGCTTCCTCTGCCCATGGCCTTTCCCCTCATCACCGACCCGCATTTCTATGCGGTCGCCATTCCCGCCGTGCTGCTGCTCGGCATCAGCAAGAGCGGGTTCGGCGCGGGCTTCGGTTCGCTCGCGGTGCCGATGATGGCGCTGGCCGTCACGGTGCCGCAGGCGGCCGCCATCCTGATGCCGCTGTTGCTGCTGATGGATGTGCTGGGCCTGGCGGCGTTCCGGCGCGACTTCGACCGTTCGCTGCTCAAGTTTTTGATTCCGTTCGGGCTGCTCGGCACGGTGATCGGCACGCTGCTGTTTCGCATGCTGTCGGCGCACACGGTGGCGGGCATCGTCGGTGTGTTCACGTTGCTGTTTCTGGCGCAGCGCCTGCTGCTTCCACCCAAGCCCAATGACCCGCTGCCTTCGCGCGGCGTGGGCGCGGTGCTGACCACGGTGTCGGGCTTCACAAGCTTCATCGCGCATGCGGGCGGGCCGCCCATCAATGCCTATGTGATTCCGCTGCGGCTGTCGCCGGTGGTCTTCACCGCAACGATGGCCTACTTCTTCTTCGTGGTGAATCTCAGCAAGTGGATTCCCTACGCGTGGCTCGGCCTGCTCGACTTTCGCACGCTGGCCACGTCGCTGGTGCTGATGCCGCTCGCGCCCCTCGGCGTGTGGGTCGGCATCCGCATCGCTCGGCGCATCGATGCGACCTGGTTCTATCGCTTCGTGTACCTGGGCATGTTGCTCACGGGCCTGAAGCTCGTCTATGACGGCTTCCTGGCCTGAGCGTGTCGGGCGAGGTCAGAGCTCGACGATGCTCTTGAAGCCACCGAAGATCATCCGCTTGGCATCGAAGGGCATGGTCTTCGGGTCCATTGCCGCGATGCGCGGGTCGGCCATGACCTTCGCGTTCACCGTGTCGCGGTGCTTGCGCGACTTGTAGACGATCCACGAGAAGGCCACGGTCTCGTCGGTCTTCAGCTTCACGCTCTGCGGAAACGAGGTCAGCTTGCCGGGCTTCACGTCGTCGGCGATGCACTCCACATATTCGATCGCGCCGTATTCCATCCAGACCTTGCCGGCCTTGCGCGCCAGCTTGCGGTAGGCCTCGACGTTGGCGGTGGGAATGGCGACGATGAAGCCGTCTACATAACGAGCCATGGGTGTTCTCCTGAATAAAGAGTGGAACCGTTGAAGAAAGAAAACCGGCGGTTGCATGGCGTGTTGCCGCTCACGATGCCGCCGTCTCCCGGGGTGCTCCTTTTCCGTCAGCCTTTTCGTTGTTCTCCATTTGCCCAGGCATGACGGTGCGAAGCAGCAAGGCCCCGATCAAACCCGCCGCCGCCGCGAACACGGCACCGACGAGAAACGCAAGGTTGTAGCCACCGGTGAGGGCCAGCGGCATCTGCGCGCCGGCCGCTTCCATCGACGCGCTGCGCGCTGCCGCGGCGCTGGCCAGCACGGCCAGGCCCAGTGCGCCGCCCATCATGAAAGAGGTGTTGACCACGCCCGAGGCCAGGCCCGAATCGGACGGGCTCACCTCGCTCATGGCCGCCAGCAGCACCGGATTGAAGGCCATGCCCGCGCCGAGGCCGAGCAGCATCATCCCGGGCAGCACGTCGGTCACGAAGCTGCCGTTGACCGGCGCGCGCGCGAACAGTGCCAGCCCGATGGCCGCGAGCCAGAGCCCGGCGGCCAGCGGTTTGCGAATGCCGAAGCGCATCACGATCTTGGCCGACAGGCCGAGCGAGAACACCGCCATGATCACGTTGGCCGGCAGGAAGGCCAGCCCGATCTGCATGGGCGTGTAGTTCAGCACCAGCTGCATGTACAGCGCCGAGATGAAGAACCACGCGAACATTGCCGCGGCCCACAGCACGCCGACCACGTTGGAGACCGACACGCTGCGCAGCTTGAACAGGCCCAGCGGCATCAGCGGATGCTGCACGCGCGACTCGATGCCGATGAAGATGGCCAGCAGCACCACGGCCGCGCCGAGCAGGCTCACCGTTTGCGTGGAGCCCCAGCCGGCCTCGTTGCCGTTGACCACGCCGTACACCGCGAGCATCAGCGACAGCGTGACGGTGATGGCGCCCGCAACGTCGAGCTTCTCGCCATGCGCATGGCCGCGCGCGCTGGGCAGCAGCGCCACGCACAGCGCGTACACGGCCACGCCGATCGGCAGGTTCACCAGGAAGATCCAGTGCCAGCTCAGCGTGCTCGTCAGCAGGCCACCCAGCAGCACACCGATGCTGCCGCCGCCCGCGCACACGAAGCCGTACACGCCCATGGCTTTTGCGCGGTCGGCCGGTTCGGTGAAGAGATTCATGATGAGCGAGAGCGACACGGCAGAGACCACTGCGCCGCCCAGGCCCTGCACCGCGCGCGCCGCCACCAGCAGGCCCTGCGAGGTCGAGACCCCGCAGGCCAGCGATGCCAGCGTGAACAGCACCAGGCCCGCGAGGAACACGCGGCGGTGGCCGTACAGGTCGCCGAGCCTGCCGCCCAGCAGCAGGAAACCGCCGAAGGTCAGCATGTAGGCGTTCACCACCCAGACCAGCGAGGTCTCGGTGAAGCCCAGGTCGGTACGGATCGAGGGCAGCGCCACATTCACGATGGTGGTGTCGAGCACGATCATCAGAACGCCGAGGCACAGCACCATCAATGCGAGCCAGCGCTTTCGGCTGTCGAGTTGGTTGGTCATGGGAAGTGCAATTCCTGTAGAGCGATGGGAGGAAGGGTCAGACCAGCGGCTTCCCGCCGTTGATCAGCCACGGCGTGCCGAAGCGGTCGGTCACCATGCCGAAGCCTTCGACCCAGAAGGTCTTCTCAAAGGGCATGGAGACCTTGCCGCCGTCGGCAAAGGCGTCGAACACGCGGCGCGCTTCGGCGACGGTATCGAGCGTCAGCGCGACGCCGAAGCCCTTCATGCCTTCGTACGGCTGGCCGGGCATGGAGTCGGAGGCCATGAGCATGCCGTCGCCGTAGGCCAGGGAGGCATGCATGATGCGCTTCTTCGCCTCGGGCGGGAACTGCTCGGTGTCGGGTGCTTCGCCGATGGTCATCATCATCTGCATGGTGCCGCCGAGCGTCTTCTCGTAGAAGCGCATGGCCTCTGCTGCGTTGCCGTCGAACGTGAGGTAAGCGTGGATGGGGGACATGAGGTTTCCTTGTGGGGTTACTTTTCGGTGGCCGTCTTGAGATTGGCAAGGCCTGCTTCGAAGTCCTTGCCGATCATCTGGTCCATGTTGAAGAAGATGCCCATGAGCTTTGCAACGTAAGGGCTGGGGCCATGCATGGCCCAGGTGACCTGCGTCGCATTGCCCTGGGGCTGCAGTGTGAATTCGGCCGTGTTGTGGCCTTCGAAGGGCTTGATGAAGTCGAGCTTGATCGCGACCTTCGACGAAGGCGTCGACTCAACGATCTCCATGCTCCCGGCACCCGCCTTGTCGTTGCCCTCCCAGGCGTAGGTTGCGCCCTTGCCGCTCGCCGTGCCGCCGAAGGTGCGCTTCATGGCGGGGTCGAGCTTCTCGTAGGGCGACCATGCGCTCCAGCGGTGGAAGTCGTCGATCAGCGGAAAGATCTTGTCGGCCGGCGCGTCGATGCGCGCAGTGCGTTCCACGCGGAAGGTGTCGGGCCGGGTGGCGGCGAAGATCAGCAGTGCGGCGATCGCGAGCACGATGACGAGGGCGATTTTCTTGAGCATGTCGGGAGCTTTTTCGGAAGATGGATTGGAGCGTGCGGGGAATCAGGTGGGGTGCGCGACGACCAGCAGCCAGCCCACGCCGAAGCGGTCGGTCAGCATGCCGAAGTTCGAGGTGAAGAAGGTCGGGATCAGCGGCTGCATGACCTGGCCGCCTTCGGCGAGTGCGTTGAACCACTTGACGACTTCGGTGTCGGTGTTGGCGGTGAGCGCGAGCATGATGCCCTCGAACTTCGCTTGTCCCGAGCAGCGGCCATCGGAGGCCATCAACTCGGTGTCGCCGATGCGGAACACCGCGTGCATCACCTTGTTTGCATCGGGTGTGCCGCCGGCGCAACCGGCTTCGGCGTTCTCTGAAGGGGCTCCTGCAGGCGCTTCGCTGTAGCGCATGAGCTGCACGACCTCGGCGCCGAGCGCCTTCTTGTAGAAGCCGAGCGCTTCGTCGCAGCGGCCTTCGAACGAGAGGTAAGACTGGACTTTCATGGCGATTCCTTTGGATTGGAGAGGTGACTCGGGGGCCCCGGTGTCATGGGCCGCAAACAATCGGATTACTTTGTGTACACCGTCCACAAAGAATAACAGGGATAATGGACAGTGTCCACATGGAATTGCAATGAAGCTCAACAACGTCCCCGACAGCCTGCCGCCCGCCCGCAGCACTTATCGCCACGGCGACCTGCGCCGGGCGCTGCTGGACGCGGGCATTGAACTGGCGCGCGACGGCGGCCCCGACGCGGTGGTGCTGCGCGAGGCCACGCGGCGCGCGGGCGTGGTGCCCAATGCGGCGTACCGGCACTTCGGCAGCCGGCAGGAGCTGTTGCTCGCGGTGCGCGAGGCGGCCCTCGCCGCGGCGGCGACCGCGATGGAAAAGGAGCTGGCGGTGCTGCCCTGCGACCAGCCGCCGGCAGACTTCGCACGGGCGCAGGTGCGCGCCGTCGGCACCGCCTATCTGCGCTTCGCGCAGGCCGAGCCGGGTCTATTCCGCACGGCCTTCGTGATCTCCGATGAGGGCAGCGGCGAACTCGGCCCGGGCAAGGCGGGCGCCGGTGGACTGGACCCGTTCCAGCTGCTGGGCAAGGCCATCGACCGGCTGGTGGATGCCGGCGTGCTCGACCCGGCGCGGCGCCCGAATGCCGAATACCTCGCGTGGAGCGCGGTGCACGGGCTGGCGCTGCTCATCATCGACGGGCCGCTGCGCGAGATGCCGGCCGAGGCTGCCCACAGCCTTGGCCAGCAATTGATCGATATGGTCGAGCGGGGCCTCTGAGCCCCCTTCAAAACGCTAGAAATAGATCTTCTGCAGCAGCCGGATCAGCGTCTCGCGTTCCCGCGCGGTCAGCTTGGCGCTGGCGTCGGCTTCGAGCTGGATCACGGTCTGCTCGGCCTCGCGGACCAGCGCCTCGCCAGCCGCCGTGAGATGCAGCCCGACGGCGCGGCCGTCATGCGGGTGGGGGCGGCGTTCGATCAGGCCCCGGCTGTCCAGCGTGGCCACCAGGCTCACGAGATTCGGCGGAAGGATGTCCAGCGCGTTGCACAGCTGTCGCGACGTGGCGCCCGGGTTGTGCGCCAGCAGCGACAGCACTGAAAAGTCGATCTGCTTCAGCCCGTAGGGCGCCATGCGCTCCGCAAAGAAGGCGCTGACGATCAGCCACGCTCGGCGCGCGTTGTAGCCGACCAGGGTTTCGAGCATGCGTGCGTCGAGCCGGTCCTGCTTGCCTTGCGGCACTACGGCCTGCTCGCCTTTCGCGGGGGCGGATTTCGGGGAGGGTGGCATGGCCCGAGCGTAACCGCGAGTGGATGCATGCGAGCGATTCGAGTGGCTAGTTGGCGACACCCGGGGGCGTCGCGGCATGATGGCTCAGGGCCACCGTCTCGCAGGCCCGCTTGACGATGCCCAGGCGCATTTCGAACTCGGGCAGCACCCAGCGGCGGAAGGCGGCCGCCGCCCGGGCCTTGTCAGCGTCTTGAGGCGCCACTGCCTCGATGCGCGCCCAGGCCCACGCCATCATCGCGAGCATCGTCACGCGCAGGTAGTCGTCGGCCACCTCGTAGGGCAGCACCGGGTTGGCATGCGCCGCCATCGCGACGGTGGTGCCCAGGTAGCGCAGTTGCGCCAGCCGGCGCTGCACGTCGGCATCGGCCTCGCGCGAGGCGTCGAGCGTGTCGCGCAGTTCGAGCAGCACGGCCGACATGCCCACGCCGCCGTCGGGCAACACCTTGCGCACCAGCAGGTCGATGGCCTGGATCTCGTTGGTGCCCTCGTAGATCATGGTCACGCGCGCGTCGCGCACGATCTGTTCGATGCCCCATTCGCGCACGTAGCCGTGGCCGCCGAACACCTGCAGGCATTCGCTCGCGCCGTGAAAGGCCTGGTGCGTGCACGCGGCCTTCAGCACCGGCGTGACGAACGAACACCAGCGCTGCGCTCGCTCGCGTGCCTTCGGGTCGGCGTCATGCGCGGCGACGTCGAGCATCAGCGCACTGCGGTAGGCGAGGGTGCGCGCACCGTCGATCCAGGCGCGCTGCGTATCGAGAATGCGGCGCACGGCCGGGTGTTCGGTGATCAGGTCGGCCGGCTCGCTGCCGCGGCTGGCGGGCACGGGGCCGGGGGCTCGCATCTGGCGGCGCTCGGCGGCATAGGCGTCGGCCTTCTGCCAGGCGGCGTCGAGCAGGCCGATGCCTTGCAGCGCCACATGCAGGCGCGCCGAATTCATCATCACGAACATCGCAGCCAGGCCGCGGCCGGGCTCGCCGACCAGCCAGCCGGTGGCATCGTCGAAGCGCATCGTGCAGGTGGGGCTGCCGTGCAGGCCCATCTTTTCTTCTATACGTTCGCAGTGCACCGCGTTGCGCGTGCCGTCGGGCAGCAGCTTCGGGACCAGCACCAGCGACAGGCCCTTGGGGCCGGCCGGCGCATCGGGCAGGCGACACAGCACGAGATGCACGATGTTCGGCGTCAGGTCGTGTTCGCCGCCGGAAATGAAGATCTTGCCGCCGTTCACCCGCAGGCTGCCGTCGGCCTGCCCCACCTGCGGTGTGGCGCGCGTGCGCACCTGGCCCAGGTCGCTGCCCGCATGGGCTTCGGTGAGGCACATGGTGGCGAGCCACTCGCCGGTCGCGATCTTCTGCAGATAGCGCTGCTTCAGCTCCTCGCTGCCGTGATGCTTGAGGCAGGCGTACGCGCCATGCAGCAGGCCGGGCGCCATCGTGAGGCCATGGTTGGCGGCGGCCAGCCATTCGTAGAGCACCGCTTCGAGCACCGCGGGCAGGCCCTGGCCGCCGTCTTCCGTCGCGGCCGACAGCGCGGGCCAGCCGCCGTCGACGAAGGCCTGGTACGCCTCGCGAAAGCCCGGCGGCGAGACCACTTCGCCGTCGACAAAGCGGCAGCCGATCTCGTCGCCGCCACGGTTGATGGGCGCCACCACCTCGCCGACGAAGCGGCTTGCCTCTTCGAGCACTTGCGACTGCAGGGCCTCGTCGACTTCGGCAAAAGGCGCGAGTGTGGCCAGGCGCGCGGGCGCGTCGAGCACGGCATTGAGCAGGAAGCTGACGTCTTCGGGGCGGGGCTGGTAATCCATCGGGGGCTCGGTAACTCGGTATCAAGGCGTCGGGAGCTTGCACGCGAAGCTGCTCGCGCGTTCGGTATCGCCGCCGGTGTAGGTTGCGACTTGCGGGTAGGGGCACAGCGGCCGCGTGCGTTGCGCCGACCAGTTGGCCGGCACCTCGGCGTTGGGCATCGGCGTGCCCGCGCCGCGCGCCGAGGCGGTAACCGATGCGGGCGCCTTGCCCTGCTCGACCCAGTCGACCAGCGCGCTCAGCATGTCGAACTGGTCGGTGGCCGGGCCGCCCGCGCAGTGGTTCATGCCGGGCACCGGGAAGTAGCGTGCGAACGACGAGGCATCGCCGCCATTCGCGGCCTGCACACGGTCGTACCAGGCTTGCGTGTCGTCGGACGAGAACACCGGGTCGCTGGTGCCGTGGTAGACGATCATGCGGCCTCCGCGGTTGCGCAACGCGCCCAGGTTGGCCGCGTCGGGCGGCGTCATGAACGACAGGGCCGATTCGCGGAACACGCCATCGGTGGCCGCGATGCGCGGTGCGTCGCGGTCCATGTCGAAGCCCAGCGCAAAGGGCAGGCCCTGCGGCCGGTCGGCCAGTGGCGGCGTGCTGAAGATGAAGCCCACGGCACCCGCGTCGCGCGTCGGCGGGCTCGCGAACTTCCACTCACGCCAGTTGGCGCCGCTCACGCCCGCGTCGAACGGGAAGCTGCTGTAGATCGGCTGGCCCGCGCTGTTGCGCGCGCCCTTGAACACGTCGGCAAGCGCCTTCTTCTGCGGCGCGCTGAGGCACATGCCGTCACGCGTACCCGCCGCGCAGGTGGGCACCGCCGTCTGGATGTCGAAGCGCGTCTTGCAGGCATTGACGTTCGACACGATGCCGTCGGCAAGGCCGTCGAGAGCGTCGCAGCGCTGCAGCACCTTGTCGGCCACCAGCTTCAGCTCGGCCGGCGTGAACGCGCTCTGCAGGTCGGGCTGGCCGGCGGGTGTCTTCGCGCTGGCCACCGCCGCGTATTGCTGCGCGCCGTAGAGCTGCGCGACTGCCGCCTTCGGCAGGTTGAAGCCGGGGTCGCCCGCGAGGATGCCGTCGTACTGGTCGGCCGAGCGCACGGCAGCCACCATTGCATGCCGCCCGCCGTTGGAGCAGCCACCGAAGTAGGAGCGGTCGGGTCCGCGGCCATAGGCCTTGGCGATCAGGTTCTTGGCCATCGGCGTGAGCTGCGAAACGGCGTTGTAGCCATAGTCGAGCCGCGCCTGCGGGTCGAGCCCGAAGCGCGGGCCCATCGAACCCGCATGGCCGGCGTCGGAACTGATGACGGCAAAGCCCATCTGCAGCGCGCTGCTGCGCGGGCCGCCACCGCCGATGCCGCCGAGCGCCGGCACCACGACGCCGTCGAGCCCGCCGTTGGCCTGGTAGAAGAAGCGGCCGTTCCACGCAACGGGCAGCCGCATCTCGAAGCCGATGGCATAGCGCTGGTTGTCGACGGGGCTCGTGCGCTCGTTCATGCGACCCTGCACGAGGCAGTGCGCGGGCGCGCTCATGGCCACGCCGCCGACCGTGACGGTGCCGGCCGGTACGTCAGTGACCGAGGTGTAGACCGTGCCCGGCAGCGCGGCGCGGGCGGCAAGGTCGGTGCAGGCCTGGAGCGTGCCGGGCCGCGCGGCGGCCAGCGGCGCATGCGGTGCCGTATTCGGTGCCGCGGGCCGGCCCGCGCAGGCCGCGAGCAACGCGGCAACGCCGAGCGCGGTTGCGCACAGGCCGAGGTGGACGTGGCTCTGTCGGGTCATCAAGTTGTCTCCTTGCCGCGCATGCCGCGGCTTTCTTTTCTTCTCGTCAGGCGGCTTTTCTTGCCGCGCCCAGGTAGGTGTCGATCACGCGCGAATCGACCGCGAGTTCTTGCGCCTTGCCTTCCAGGCTCACGCTGCCCATCTCGAGCACGTAGCCGTGGTCCGCCACTTCAAGCGCTGCGCGTGCGTTCTGTTCCACCAGCAGGATCGTCACGCCCGTGGCGCGCAGCGCATCGACCGTGCGGAAGATCTCCTGCACCACCAGCGGCGCCAGGCCCAGGCTGGGCTCGTCGAGCATCAGCAGCGTGGGGCGCGACATCAGTGCGCGGCCCACTGCCAGCATCTGCCGCTCGCCGCCCGACAGCGTGCCGGCCAGCTGAGCGCGGCGCTCCTTCAGGCGCGGGAACAGCGTGTAGACCTCGTCGATGCGGTCGCGCCACTGCCTGTTGCGCAGCCGCACCTGGCGGAATGCGCCCAGCACGAGGTTGTCTTCCACCGGCATGGTGCCGAACAGCTCGCGCTTCTCGGGCACCAGCGCAATGCCGAGCATCACGCGCTCCTCGAGCGACAGCGCTGAGATCGGCTGGCCCTTGAACTCGATGACGCCCTTGGCGGGCAGCACGCCCATCAGCGCATTGAGCAGGGTGGACTTGCCGGCGCCGTTCGGGCCGATGACGGTGACGACGCTGCCCTGGTCGGCCTGCAGGTCAATGCCGTGCAGCACTTCGGCGCGGCCGTAGCCGGCGTGCAGGTCGCGGATGCGGAGCAAGGGGGTTGTCATTTCAGTGCTCCGTGCCCAGGTACGCGGCGCGCACCTTGTCGCTGTTCTGCACCTCGGCGGGCGTGCCCTCCATCAGGTGCGTGCCGAATTCCATCACCACGATGTGGTCGCAGATGTCCATCACCAGTCCCATGTCGTGCTCGACCAGCAGGATGCTCATGCCTTCGCCGCGCAGTTGCCGCAGCACCTTGCCCAGCGCTTCCTTTTCCTTGTGGCGCAGGCCGGCCGCGGGCTCGTCGAGCAGCAGCAGGGCCGGGTCGGCGCACAGCGCGCGTGCAATCTCAAGCAGGCGCTGCTGGCCCATCGCGAGGTTGCCAGCGAGTTCGTGCAGCAAGGCGCCCATGCCCACGCGCTGCAGCTGGCGCTCGGCCTCGCGGAACAGCGCGCGCTCTTCGGCGCGGTCGATGCGCAGCATGGCTGCAATGGCGCCCTTGCGCCCGCGCAGGTGCGCGCCCAGCGCCACGTTCTCCAGCACCGTCATGTCGGCCACCATCTTCACGTGCTGGAAGGTGCGCGACACGCCGCGCTGCGCGATCTGCCGTGCGCCGAGCCCGCCGATGCCTTCGCCACGGAAGCGCACCGCGCCGCCCGAGAGGCCGAGCACGCCGGTCACCAGGTTGAAGGTGGTCGACTTGCCCGCGCCGTTCGGCCCGATCAGGCCGACGATCTGGCCGGCGCGCGTCTGGAAGCTGATGTCGTTAACGGCTACCAGCCCGCCGAAGGTCTTGCGGATGGCCTGCACGTCGAGCACCACCTCGCCGGCGGCCGGCTTGGCGCGCGCGGGCAGGTCCTTCGCGCCTTGCCAGTCGACGCTGCGGCGCGGACGCGGCAGGCGCCGGTCGATGAATGCCCAGAGCCCTTCGGGCAGGTACTTGAGCACCAGCACGATCATGATGCCGAACACGATCAGCTCGTAGCTGCCGGCCGTGCCGATCAGCTTGGGCAGCAGCACCTGCAGCTGGTCTTCGAGCAGCTTGACCACGCCCGAGCCGGCGATGGCGCCCCACACATGGGCCGCGCCGCCGAGCACCGCCATGAACAGGTACTCGATGCCCATCTTCAGGCCGAAGGGCGAGGGGTTCACCGTGCGCTGGAAGTGAGCGAACAGCCAGCCCGAGATCGACGCGAGCATGGCCGCCAGCACGAAGATGCCGATCTTGAAGCGCAGCGTGTTCACGCCCATGGCCTCGGCCATCTGCGAGCCGCCCGCCAGCGAGCGGATGGCGCGGCCGCTGCGCGAGTCGAGCAGGCGGATCACCGCGAATGCGGCAAGCAGCGCGAAGATCCACACCACCGCATAGAACATGCGCTGCTGCCCGACCTCGAAGCCGAATACGGTGAGGCCCTTCACGCCCAGGATGCCGTCGTACTTGCCGAGTGCATCGAGGTTGCCCATGAGGTAGTACAGCGACAGCGCCCAAGCGATGGTGGCCAGCGGCAGGTAGTGGCCCGACATGCGTAGCGTGATCGCGCCGATGATCGCAGCGCTGGCTCCGGTGAGCGCCAGCCCGATGAAGAGCGTGACCCACGGCGAGAGGCCGGTGTTCACCGTGAGGTAGGCGGTGGTGTACGCACCGATGCCCACGAAGGCCGCCTGCCCGAAGGAAGTGAGGCCGCCCACGCCGGTGAGCAATACCAGGCCGAGCACGGGCAGCGTGTAGATGCCGATGTAGTTGAGCTGGATGATCCAGAAGTCGGGCAGCGGGAGCAGCGGCAGCGCGATCAGCACCAGGATCAGCGCGAGCGGGCCCCAGGTGCGTAGCGCGCTCTTGTCGGGCACGCGGGCCGAAGATGGGTTCAGGAGCGCTTCCATTTTCAGTTGTCCATTGCGCTGTGCGCGACCCACGGCCCATGAGACCGGCGCGGCCAAGGCGCGGAACACCGCGGAACCGGCTCTGCCGGGCCGCTGGTGTTGCCCCCGGTGAGGGGGAAGGAGAAGCGACACGAAGTGCGCGAAGCCTGGGGGAGTTTCATTTCAATGCTCCTCGTCCGAATGGCCGCTGGTCAGCGAGCGCCACAGCAATACAGGCAGGATGATGGTGAACACGATCACTTCCTTGAACGAGCTGGCCCAGAACGAGCCGAAGGCCTCGATGACGCCCACAGCCAGTGCGCCAAGCAACGCCCCTGGATAGCTGGCGAGACCGCCGATCACACCAGCCACGAAGCCCTTCAGGCCGATGAGAAAACCCGAGTCGTAGAACACCGTGGTGGTCGGCCCGATCAGCAGGCCCGAGAGGGCACCGATCAGCGCCGCCATCGCGAAGGTGAGCTGCCCGGCCGCCTGCGTCGAGATGCCCATCAGCCGAGCGCCCAGCCGGTTCACCGCCGTGGCCCGCAGCGCCTTGCCGTACAGGCTGCGCTCGAAGAACAGCCACAGCAGCACGATCAGCGCGGCCGATACGCCGAAGATGATCAGCGCCTGCCCGCTCACGTTGAGCGGCCCGAGCGCCATGCGCTCGTCCCAGAACGGCGGATTGCGAAAGCCCTCCGCGCCGAAGAACAGCAGGCCCAGCCCGGTCATCGCAAAGTGCACGCCCACCGAGACGATCAGCAGCACCAGCGAACTCGCGCCCGCCAACGACTGATACGCCACGCGATACACCAGGGGCCCGAAGGCCGTGACGATGAACACCGTGAGCAGGGCCTGCACGCCGATCGGCAGGTTGCGCGGGCCGGCCCAGGCCGACACCGCGCAAATGATGGCGGGGAGGGCGAATGTGCGCAGCGCCGCCTTCAGCCCGCTCGCCGCGCTGCCGCTGTGGCGCCAGGTGGTGGCCAGGTCCATCAGCGCGGCGACGCCGGCCAATATGAGCAGCAGCCACACCGTGCCCGGCGTCTTGCCCGTCTGGAAGATCGCCAGCGTCAGCGCGCCGTACGCCACGAATTCGCCCTGCGGGATGAAGATGACGCGGGTCACCGTGAAGACGAGCACGATGCCCATGCCCAGCAGGGCATAGATCGCGCCATTGGTGAGTCCGTCCAGCGTCAGGATGCTGGCGATTGAAAGATCCATGGCGTGCGGTCGTGGCGAAGGATTACTGTTCGACCTTGAAGGCGCCGTTCACCACCTTGAGCATCACGCCGGTCTCGGTCGTGTAGCCCCAGTGGTCTTGCGCGGTCCAGTTGAGCACGCCGTGCGCGAGCACCGTGCGGCCCATGCTTTCGAGCGCGTCGCGCAGCGCGGCGCGGAACTCCGGCGTGCCGGGCTTGGCCTTCTTGAGCGCGACCGGCACGGCCTTCTCGAGCACAGTGAGCGCATCGGCCGAATGGCCGGCGAACTGGTTGCGCGAGCCGGGGCCGTAGACCTTTTCGTAGCCCTGCACGAAGGCGACCGCGGCGGCCTTCGACGGGTGGCTGTCGGGCAGTTGCTCCGCCACGGTGGCGGGGCCCGACACCACGAAGGTGCCCTCGGCGTCCTTGCCGGCGGTGCGCATCAGGTCTTGCGTGGCGGCGGCGTGCGTCTGGTAGACCTTGCCTTTGTAGCCGCGCTCCATCACTGCTTTTTGCGGCATGCCGGCGCCGCTGCCCGAGGCCACGATCAGGATCGCATCGGGGTTGGCGGACGTGAGCTTCAGCACCTGGCCGGTCACGCTGGTGTCGGCGCGCGCGAAGCGCTCGGTGGCGACGATCTTGATGCCGTTCTTCGCCGCTTCTGCGGTCAGCGCCTTCAGCCACAGCTCGCCGTAGGCGTCGGTGTAGCCGAGGAAGCCGACCGTCTTCACGTTCTGCTTCTTCATGTGCGCGACCACCGCGAAGGCCATCACGTCGTTCGACTGCGGCAGGCGGAAGAACCATTTGTCCTTGCCCGGCGGCAGGCCGGCGGGCGCGGTGGAGATCTGCGGCGTGCCCGCTTCGGCCGTCACGTCGGCCATCGGGATGGCGACCGGCGTGGCGCTGGAGCCGACGATGACGTCGGCCTTGTCTTCGGTGACGAGGCGCTGCGCGTCTTTCACGCCGGTGGTCGGGTCGGTGGCATCGTCGAGCACGACGACCTTCAGCGTTTCGCCCGCGATGGTCTTGGGCCAGATCATGATGCCGTTCTTCACCGGAATACCCAGGCCCGAGGCGGGGCCCGTGAGCGGCTGCACCACGCCGATGGTGATGTCGGCATGGGCCATGCCGACCATGCCGGTGGCCATGAGCGCCAGCATGGCGGCGAGGGTGGTCTTCTTGAAGGTCATCGATGTCTCCTGATACGTTGTGAGGCGAGAACTTGGGAACGCGAAAAGGTGCGGCTCAGCGCGGCGCCATGCGCAGTGCGCCGTCGAGGCGGATCACTTCGCCGTTGAGGTGCCCGTTGGTGACGATGTGGCAGGCCAGCTCGGCGAACTCCGAGGGCTTGCCCAGGCGCGGGGGGAAGGGAATGGATGCTGCCAGCGAGTGCTGCACCGCCTCGGGCAGCTCCAGCAGCAGCGGCGTGGCGAACAGGCCAGGCGCCACGGTGCACACGCGAATGGCGTGCTGCGCAAGGTCGCGCGCCATCGGCAGCGTCATGCCGACCAGGCCGCCCTTGGAGGCGCTGTAGGCCTGCTGGCCCACCTGGCCGTCGAAGGCGGCGACCGAGGCGGTGAAGAGCATCACGCCCTTTTCGCCGTTGTCGAGCGCATCGAGCTTCGCGCAGCGCGCGGCGAACAGGCGCGCCATGTTGTAGCCGCCGATCAGGTTGATGTTGACCACGCGCACGAAGTCTTCGAGCGGCGCGGGATTGCCGTCCTTGCCGACGATGCGTTTGGCGCTGCCGATGCCGGCCACGTTCATCAGGATGCGCGCGGTGCCGTGCGCGGCCTCGGCCTTGTCGAGCGCGGCGTTCACGCTGTCGGTGTCGGTGATGTCGCAGACGCAGGCGACGCCGCCGATTTCGGCGGCCACCTTTTCAGCGAGCGCGGCATTGCGGTCGAGCACTGCGACCTTGGCGCCCAGGCGTGCGAGTTCGCGTGCGGTGGCTTCGCCGAGGCCCGATGCGCCGCCGGTGACGAGGGCGGCTTGTCCTTCGATCTTCATTCTTGTGTCTCCTGGATGGGGTTAGCGGGGCTTGACGGTGAAGGGCAGGGTGCCGTCGTGCATTGCATCGGCCAGCGCGGCGCGATGCTTGAGCACGGAGCGCTGGTTGATGGAGCCCTTGTCGGTCACTTCGCCCTTGTCGATGGACGGCGGCTCTGCCATCAGGTGCAGCCGTGCGATGCGGTTGGCACTGCCGGTGGCGCTCGCGGCCAGCGTGTCGGCGACCTGCTGGAAGTGCGCCTGCACCGGTGCGCTCTCGAGCACCTGCTGCATGGTGGCGTCGGGGGCCAGGCCGGCGAGCTGCCGCACCTTCTGCGTAGGGAAGATCAGCGCGCCGACTTCCTTCAGGTTGATGCCGGTCAGCACCGCGTCCTGCACGTATGGCGCGCCGGCCGCGATGATCTTCGCGCGCATCGGGCCCACGCTCACGAAGGTTCCGGTGGCGAGCTTGAAGTCTTCAGCGATGCGGCCGTCGAAGCGCAGGCCGCGGTGGATGTTGCCGTCGTCTATCCACTTCACGGCGTCGCCGGTGGAGAAGAAGCCTTCGTCGTCGAAAGCCTCGGCCGTGGCATCGGGCGCGCGCCAGTAGCCGGGCGTGATGTTGGGGCCGCGGTAGCGCACCTCGGTCTTGCCGTCGACGTCGATCAGCTTGAGCTCGATGCCGGGTGCCGGCAGGCCCACGTCGCCCGACTTCACGTCGGGGCCGGTCACGTAGAGCGCGAAGGGGCCGGATTCGGTCATGCCGAGGCCGGTGCCCATGACGATGCGCTCGCCGACTTCCGACTCCTGCGTCTTGTGCAGGCTGTCCCACACGGGCTGCGACAGCGCGGCGCCCGAGTAGAAGAACATCTTCACGCGCGACAGCAGGTTGCGGCGCAGCACCGCGTCGGTTTCCATGGCGTGCGCGATGGCCTCGAAGCCGGTGGGCACGTTGAAGTAGATGGTGGGCGCGATCTCGCGCAGGTTGCGCAGCGTCTCGGCCATGCCGCCGGGCGTGGGCTTGCCGTCGTCGACGTAGAGCGTGCCGCCGTTGTCCAGCACGATGCCCACGTTGTGGTTGCCGCCGAAGGTGTGGTTCCAGGGAAGCCAGTCGACCAGCACCGGCGGCTCTTCGCCCAGCGCTGGAATCGACTGGCGCAGTTGCTGCTGGTTGGCGCACCACATGCGGTGCGTGTTGATCACGGCCTTGGGCATCTTGGTGGAGCCCGAGGTGAAGAGGAACTTGGTGATGGTGTCGGGGCCGGTCGACTGCATGACCGCGTCGATGGCCGGCGTGGCGAGTGTCGAGGCCAGAGCGTCGAGCGAGGTGGTGGCGCGGCCTTCGAGCTGGCCTTCTGCAATGACGACTTCGGTTTCGGCGGGAACGACGGCTGCGATGGCGCGGCCGTAGCGCGCGGCATCGGTGGCGAACACGAGGCCCGGCGTCAGCGTGTCGAACACGTGGCGCAGCTTCTCGAAGTCCTGGCTCACGAGCGAGTAGGGCGGCGACACGGGGCAGTAGGGCACGCCAGCGTAGAGGCAGCCGAGTGCGAGCAGCGCGTGATCGATGCCGTTCTCGCTGAGGATGGCCACAGGGCGCTCGGCATTCAGGCCGCGGTTCAACAGGGCTTGTCCGATACCGCGGGCCTTCTGCAGCGCCTCCGCGTAGCTCACGCGGATCCAGTCGCCGGTGCTGCCGTCGGCCAGCCGTTCGCGGCGGGCGATGAAGGTGCGATCGGGCGTCTGTTCGGCCCAGTGCGCGAGGCGGTCGGTCATGCGCTCGCGGTAGGTTTCGAGCTGCGTCTCGGCGGTCAGGTACTGCGTGCCCGGTGCGCCGTCGCGCAGCACGGCGCGCGTCACGCCGAAGGCCAGGGGGCGGTATCGGATGGCGGTCATGTCTTGCTCACCTTCGCGCCCCGGCCTTCGAGGAAGTCGCGCACGCGTTCCTTGGCTTCGGGGGCGGCCTGTGCGATGCCGGCCATCAGCGCTTCGGTGAAGAAGCCGTGGTCGGCCGACTGTTCTGCAATGCGCGGCAGTGCGTGCATCAGCGCGTAGTTGGTCAGCGGCGCGTTGGTGGCGATGCGCTTGGCGAGTTCGAAGGCCTTGTCGAAGGCCGTGCCTTCGTCGACCAGGTACTGCGCGAAGTTGGCGCGCTCGCCGTCCTCGGCGTTGTAGACGCGGCCGGTCATCATCATGTCGGTCATGCGAGCCACGCCGATCAGCTTGGGAATGCGCACCGAGCCGCCGCCGCCCACGAAGATGCCGCGCGAGCCTTCGGGCAATGCGTAGAAGGTGCTGCGATCGGCCACGCGGATGTGGCAGGCGCTGGCCAGTTCGAGCCCGCCGCCGACCACCGCGCCGTGCAGCGCCGCTACTACCGGCACCGGGCCATGCTGGATGAGATCGAGCGCCGCGTGCCACATGCGCGAGTGCTGCAGGCCCTGGCCGGCGTCGCGCTCTTTCAGCTCGCTCAGGTCGAGGCCGGCGCAGAAATGCGGGCCTTCGCCGTCGATCACCGCGGCGCGCACCGTGGAAGGCAATTTCTCGAAGGTGTCGCGCAGCGCGAGGATCAGGCCGTCGGACAACGCATTGCGCTTGGTGCCGCGCGTCAGGCGAACGATGGCGACTTCGTCGCGGAGCTCGATGTGAAGGTCTGGATTGGTCATGATGGTGTTCGGGGTTGCGTTGGATTATGGTTATGAGAAATAATCAATTCAAGGCATTTGGACCTGCCCGATGCTAGGGACTTACCCGTACTGGAGACAAACACATGGACCACCAGAACCTGATCGCGATCGACATCCACACCCACGCCGAGGTGAGCTGCTGGAACCCTTTCGACAACTACGGCGAGGAATACGACCGCGCCGCCGACAAGTACTTCGGCTCCAGCGGCCGGCCCACCATTGCGGAGAGCGTGGCGTACTACCGTGAAAGAAAGATCGGCCTGGTGATGTTCATGGTCGACGCCGAATCGAACATGGGCCGCCGCCGCATCCCGAACGAGGAGATCGCCGAGGCCGCGCAGAAGAACAGCGACATCATGATCGCCTTCGGCAGCATCGATCCGCACAAGGGAAAGATGGGCGCACGCGAGGCGCGCCGGCTCATCGAAGAGCACGGCGTGAAGGGCTTCAAGTTTCACCCGACGGTTCAGGGCTACCACCCCTACGACAAGATGGCCTGGCCCATCTACGAAGTGATTGCCGAGTACGGCCTGCCGGCCATCTTCCACACCGGCCACAGCGGCATCGGCTCGGGCATGCGCTGCGGCGGCGGGCTGCGGCTCGAATACAGCAACCCGATGCACCTGGACGACGTGGCCATCGACTTCCCCGACATGCAGATCGTGATGGCGCACCCCAGCTTCCCCTGGCAGGACGAGGCGCTGAGCGTGGCCACGCACAAGCCGAACGTGTGGATCGACCTGTCGGGCTGGAGCCCCAAGTACTTTCCGAAGCAGCTGGTGCAGTACGCCAACACGCTGCTGAAAGATCGCATCCTGTTCGGCAGCGACTACCCGCTGATCACGCCCGACCGTTGGATGCGTGACTTCGAGGCGGCGGGGTTCAAGCCCGAGGTGATGCCGGGCATCCTGAAGGGCAATGCGGTCAGGCTGCTGAAGCTGGCGGCCTGACGGCGGCGGTCGCTACGCGTCCGCTTCTTCCTTCGGCGCGGTTTCCTCGCCGTCCAGCCGGTCCCAGTCGCGCCCCGAGCGGCGCTGCCGCTCCTCGCGCTCGCGCGCCATCTGCTCCTCGAACTGCTGCCGGCCAGCCTTGTTGGCGGCGATCAGCTTGGCGCGGTCCTTGTAGTGAGGATAGATCTCGTCGCTGAGCTTGATGTTCCGGCGGCGGAAGCGCATGGTCGATTCGCGCGCTTCATGCGCCGGCCAGCCCAGCGCTTCGAGCGTCGCACGGGCGCTGCGCAGCGACGATTCGAACACCTCGCGCTCGACCTCCGTCACGCCGCGGTCGCGCAGCTGGAACAGGTGCGTCACGTTGCGCGCCCGCGCGATGATGCGGGCCTGCGGAAAGTTCTCCTTCACGAGATCGACGATCTCCAGCGACTGCTCGATGTCGTCCACCGCCACCACGATGGCTTTTGCCGTGCCGGCTCCCGCGGTGCGCAGCAGGTCGAGCCGGGTGGCGTCGCCGTAGAACACGCGAAAGCCGAACTGGCGCAGGCCTTCGACAGTGTCGGCGTCGTGGTCGAGCACCGTCACGCGCAGGCCCTGCGACATCAGCATGCGCCCGACGATCTGGCCGTAGCGGCCGAAGCCGCAGATCAGCACCTTGGCGTCCTGCTGCTCCGAAATTTCTTCGAGCTGTGGGCCCTGATTGCGGCTGTAGCGCGGCAGCACGAACTTGTCGAGCAGCACCAGCAGCAGCGGCGACAGCAGCATCGACAGCGCCACTGCGCCGATCAGCAGCGATGTGATCTCGGGCGGCAGCACATCGGGCCCCGCGGCCTGGAACACCACGAATGCGAACTCGCCGCCCTGCGCGAGCAACAGCGTGAACACGGGCCGCTCCTGGTAGGCGATGCCCATCGCCTTGGCGAGCGAATAGATCACCACCAGCTTGATGACCATGAAGCCGACCACCAGCATCGCCATGACCCACGGGCTCGCGATCAGCACGCCGAAGTTGATCGACATGCCCACGGCAATGAAGAACAGGCCCAGCAGCAGGCCCTTGAAGGGCTCGATGTCGGTTTCGAGCTCGCGCCGGTATTCGCTTTCTGCCAGCAGCACGCCGGCGAGAAAGGCGCCGAGCGCCATCGACAGGCCCACCAGCTGCATCAGCGCCGCGATGGCCACCACCAGCAAGAGGGCGGCGGCGGTGAAGATCTCGGGTGTGTCGCTGCGCGCGATCCAGCGCAGGATGGGGCGCAGCAGCAGCCGGCCGCCGAGGATGATGCCGCCGATCACGCCGAGGATCTTCGCGGCTTCCAGCGCCCGCTCCAGCCCGGTGATCGACTGTTCGGCCGCGGTGGCGCCGGCAAGCAGCGGCAGCAGCGCGAGGATGGGGATGGCCGCCACGTCCTGGAACAGCAGGATCGAGAAGCCGGCCTGCCCGCTGGGCGTTTTCAGCAGGTTGCGCTCGCCGAACACCTGCAGCGCGATGGCGGTGGACGACAGCGCCAGGCCCAGCGCGGCCACCAGTGCCACGCGCCATTCGGCGCCCACGGCCCAGCCCACCGCGAACAGCACCACGGCGCAGCTCAGCACCTGCGCTGCGCCCCAGCCGAAGATGGGACGGCGCAGGCTCCACAGGCGCTTGGGTTCGAGTTCGAGGCCCACGAGAAACAGCATCAGCACCACGCCGAACTCGGCGAAATGCAGCACGTCTTCGACGCTGGACACGAGCCCCAGCCCCCAGGGACCGATGGCGATGCCGGCCACGAGGTAGCCGATGATCGAGCCGAGGCCCAGGGCCTTCGAAAGCGGCACCACCAGCACGGCGGCGCCAAGATAGATAAGGCTGCTGGTCAGCCAGGCGGGTGCGTGTTCCATGCTCAGGCCGCCTTCTTGCCGTGGTTGTCTGCGGAGGCGTTCGCAAGGCCGTGGGTCACGGCGGCATGGAAGGCGCTGGCCGCCGCCTTGTCGAGCTCATCGACCTCGGCCGGCCGGTCGCTCTCGGGCACGGGGCAGGCCACGCAGGCGTCGATCTCCTCGATCTCGGGCCAGTCGGGGTAGCTGCCCAGGCGCTGGGCGAAGGTTTCGACATGCGACTTCACATCCGCCTCGCTGGCGCTGCGCGCGCCGTAGAAGATCAGCGGCGGCAGAAAGCGCATGCCGCACAGCGCAGCGGTCTGCTCGTAGGGCGGCAGGAAGGCGTCGAAAAAGTAGCGGTGGTAGTTCTGCGGGTGGTAGCTCGCTTCGGGGCTGCCCGTGGTGGCGACCAGCCACAAGTCCTTGCCCTGCAGGGCCGTGCCGCCGGGACCATAGGCCCAGCCGTAGCTGAGCACGTCGTCGACCCAGAGCTTCTGCAGCGCAGGCATCGAGTACCACTGGATCGGGTGCACCAGCACCACGAGGCTGGCCTGGGCGAGCCGGGCCTGCTCGGCCTCGACGTCGATGGCGAAGTCGGGGTAGCTGCCGTAGAGGTCGTTCACGTCGACGCCGGGCACGGCGCGCGCGGCGGCGAGCATGCGGCGGTTGACTCGGGAGTCGCGCCAGTGCGGGTGCGCCGCCAGCACGTAGATGCCGCTGGAATTGCCGCCGGAGCTGTCGGCGGGATTTCCCATGGATGTTGTTGTCGTCATCCCGCGAACATATCTCAGTCAGGGCCGATGCGTCGGGCAAAAACGCGCCAGCGACTACCATTCCAGCTGTCCCAGTTCTGGAGGAGAGCTTTATGCCGGTGGTTCTGGTCGCCAATCCCAAGGGTGGGGTCGGCAAGTCGACGATCGCGACGAATGTTGCGGGCTATTTCGCAAGCCGTGGTCATGCCGTGATGCTGGGCGACGTGGATCGCCAGCAGTCTTCGCGGCTCTGGCTGGGCCTGCGCCCGCCGCTGGCCCGGCCCATCGCCACTTGGGAGGCCACGGGCGAGAGCACGGTGGTGCGGCCGCCGCGCGGCACCACGCACGCGGTGCTCGACACGCCGGCCGGCCTGCACGGCTGGCGCTTCAAGGAGGTGCTGGCGCTGGCCGACCGCGTGATCGTGCCGCTGCAGCCGAGCATCTTCGACATCTACGCGACACGCGATTTCCTCGACCGGCTGCAGGAGAACCGCCGCGCCGAGAAAACGAAGATCGGCCTTGTTGGCATGCGCGTGAACGCCCGCACGGTGGCGGCCGACCGGCTCCACGAGTTCATCGCCGGGCTCGGCGTGCCGGTGATCGGCGAGCTGCGCGACACGCAGAACTACGTGCAGCTCGCGGCGCGCGGGCTCACGCTGTTCGACATCGCTCCCGGCCGTGTGCAGCGCGACCTGGAGCAGTGGCAGCCGATCTGCGAATGGCTCGACGCCTGAGCCGCCAGCCTGCTCCCGGTTTTCCCTGAGCCCGGTTGTCGCCCGCCCGACAGCCGTGCGGGCGCCCCAGACGCCAGAATGCCTCGCATGACAAAAAAGACATTCCAGACCCTTCAGGATCTCGCTGCCTGCGTCGGCCAGGAAGTCGCCGTGAGCGACTGGATCACCATCACGCAGGAGCAGGTCAACCAGTTCGCCGAGGCGACGGGCGACCACCAGTGGATCCATGTCGACATCGAGCGAGCCAAGGCCGGCCCCTTCGGCGGGCCGATTGCCCACGGTTTCCTGACGTTGTCGCTGCTGCCGCGCTTCTACGAAACGGCACTCGACGTGGTCGAGTCGCGCATGGGCGTGAACTACGGCTTGAACAAGGTGCGCTTCATGTCGCCGGTGCCGGTGGGCAAGCGCCTGCGGGCTCGCATGAAGCTGCTGACCTCCGAGGCGATTGCCAACGATGGCTTCCAGATGACCTGGGAAACCACCATCGAGCTCGAAGGCGCCGCCAAGCCGGCCTGCGTGGCCGAGTCGGTGGTGCGCCGCTACCGCTGAGGAAGCGGCGGCCCTCCCTCTTTCTTCTTACATCCGGCGGCCGGTCACTTCGCCGTAGGCCGCGGCGCCCTGGCGGGTGATGCTCCGCGCGTTGGCGCGCACCGCGTTGCGGTCGACGTTGCCGCTCCTGGCCTGCTGCACGCCGGTGCCGCCGTTGCTGATCTGCAGCGGCTGGCGTGCTTCGGCCTGCACTTGCGCGCGCGACAGCGTCGACTGGAAAGGCGCGGGCGGCAGTGGGTTCTGTTCACCCTGGAAGGCCTGGGCGCCGCTGGCGAGGGCGAGCGTGGCGAAGGCGGAAAAGGCAATCGACTTGATGGCATTCATGGCAAGACTCCTTGGGGCAAGGCGGTGGATGGACCAGATGCCGAGTCGCTTTTGCGGCCGGCATGTCTTCCATACGGCGCGTCTTGCCGATCGGATGTGCCCCTGATGTTCGAAGGGGCGACCGCTTCAGCCGAAGCCGTTCTGCCGCCAGGCCTCGAACACCGTCACGGCCACCGCATTCGAGAGGTTCAGGCTGCGCTGCCCTTCGCGCATCGGCAGCCGCAAGCGCTGCGGCTCGGCGAAGCTGTCGCGCACGGCGGGCGGCAGGCCGCTGGTCTCCGAGCCGAACACCAGCCAGTCGCCGGGCTGGAAGCGCACGTCGTGCACGGCCCGCGTGCCGCGCGTGGTGAGGGCGAACATGCGATCGGCGGCAGGCTGCTCGGCGGCGAGCAGGGCCTGCCAGTCGGCATGGCGCTTGACCTCGGCGTACTCGTGATAGTCGAGCCCGGCGCGGCGCAGCAGGCGGTCGTCCATCGAAAAGCCCAGCGGCTCGACCAGGTGCAGCGTGCAGCCGGTGTTGGCTGCGAGCCGGATCACGTTGCCGGTGTTCGGCGGGATTTCGGGGTGGACCAGGACGATATGGAACATGCGCCCATTGTCGGCGCGCCGCATCGAAGGCTCAGCGCGGCGGATCGGTCCGGGCCAGCACGACGGCGGTGATGTGGGCCGCACCAGCCAGCCGCAGCACCTCGGCGGCCGTGAACAGCGAGGCGCCGCTGGTCATCACGTCGTCGACCAGCACGAGGCGCCGGCCGCGCAGCTTTTCGGCGCGCATCGGCTCCACCGCGAAGGCGCCGCGCAGGTTGCGTAATCGGTCGGCGCGCGAAAGGCCGCTCTGGGCGGGCGTCTCGCGGGTGCGCAGGAGCAGGGTGGCGTCAGTCTTGGAAGGTGCCAGCCGCCGTGCCAGTTCGTGCGCCTGGTTGAAGCCGCGTTCGCGCAGCCGGCCGGGTGCCAGCGGCATCGGCAGCACGGCGTCGCAGGCCTCCAGAGCCGGCTCTACCCAGGGCGCGCTGCGCAGCAGCGTGGCGAACGGCCCGGCCCAGCCTGCCTCGCCACGGAACTTGAAGGCTGCGATGGCGTCCGGCCACGGCCACGCGTAGGTGCAGGCCGCGAGGCAGGTGTCCAGCGGCGGCGGGTGCTTCACGCAATCGCCGCAGCGGCTCACGCCTTCGGGCACGGGCAGGGCGCAGCTGCCGCATCGCGCGGTGGGCGGTGCGAAGCGGGCCACGCAGGCATCGCACACCGGGCGCGAAGGCCAGGCGCGGCAGACCGCGCACTGGCTGGGCAGCCGCGCAAGCAGCGAAGTGAAGGCCCCGAGAGGCCTGAAAGGCAGGAAAGGCCACAGGGCCCGATGGCTGAGCATTGCCTCAATATACTCACGGCCCCATGGCCACCGACCCCTCACGACGACCGCCGACCATCGATGCCACGGCGGCGGCCCGCTGGCGCCGGCTTGCGCCGGCCGACGGCTCCCCCTGGCTGCACGAGGAAATCGGCCGCCGCATGGAAGACCGGCTGCAATGGATCAAGGCCCAGCCCCGCACCTGGGCCGACTGGGCGCCGCTGCGCAGCGGCCTCGAGGCGCACGAGCTCGTCGCTCGCCGCTACAAGGACGCCGCTTCTTTCGTGATCGAACCCGAGCCCGGGCTGGCCGCCGCAACCGGCCAGGCGCTGAGCGCGCCGTGGTGGAGCGCGCGCCGCTGGCAGGCTGGCAAGGCGCGCTTCGACGCACCGCCCGAAGACGGCGTCGACCTGCTCTGGGCCAACATGTCGCTGCACATGGCGGCCGACCCCGAAGCGCTCATTTCGCACTGGCACAAGCTGGTGGCGACAGACGGCTTTCTCATGTTCTCCTGCCTCGGGCCCGATACGGTGCGAGAGCTGCGCGCACTGCATGCCCGCCTCGGCTGGCCGGCCGCGGGTCATGAGTTCACCGACATGCACGACTGGGGTGACATGCTGGTGCACGCCGGCTTTGCCGAACCCGTGATGGACATGGAGCGCATCGTGCTGACCTGGGCCACGCCCGAGGCGGCGCTGGCCGAGCTGCGCACGCTGGGCCGCAACCTGCACCCGGCGCGCTTTGCGGCGCTGCGCGGCAAGGCCTGGCACCAGTCATTGAAGAAGGCGCTACCCGAGCTCGCGCCGGCCGAAGAAGGAGGCGGGCGCATCGCGCTGACCTTCGAGGTCATCTACGGCCACGCGTTCAAGCCGGCGCCGCGCGTGTCGTTGTCGGCCGAAAGCGCGGTGTCGCTGCGCGAGATGCGCTCGATGCTGCAACGGGGGCGTCCGGGCGCTTGATCGCCCGTTCGATCGCCTGTTGATCGTGCGGCAAAAACGCATGGCGCACGAGCCGTTTTTTGCCTACTAGTAGTGACCCGTAGGCGTCCCATAGGGCACTCGGGCGCAGATATCTACCCGCTACAATCCGCCGTTGCGTGAAACTCGCGGGTATTGTCCCGCGATCGAGGGGTGTCGAATCCTGTTTGTACGAGGGGTTTGGCGACCGTCGACGCACCGATTTGCTGAACTCGCCCGTGTCGAATTCCGTGTTTCGATTTGCCACCGTTTCAGGCCAGAGCATCCACTGGTTCCTGAAGCGGAATTGCTCGGTGACGCCGAGCCAGCTGGGCTGGCTCTACGCCTCGCTGTGCGTGGTATCGCTCGGCATCGGCACCCTGTTCTGGCTGCACGGTGCGCCGCTGGTACTGCCTTTCGCCTGGCTCGAACTGGCCGCTGTCGGATTTGCGTTCATGGTCTATGCACGGCATGCGACCGACGGCGAAAAGATCGCGCTGCAGGAAGGGCGGCTCGTCGTGGAGCTCGAGAACGGCGGGCACTACGAACGCACGGAATTTCTTCCGCACCAGGTGCGGATCGAACCCCAGACCGGCGATCGCTCGCTGATCGAGGTCTCGGGGCAGGGTCGATCGGTCAGGGTGGGGCGCTATGTACGCCCGGAGTTGCGTGCGGCGTTGGCCCGCGAGATTCGCATGGCGTTGCGTGGCGCCTGAGGGGGCTCGCGCAGTGCTGCACGGTTGGGTTTGTCGAAAAAATTGAAGAAACGTGAACACGATGAAGAGCATTTGGCGCAATAAGTACAGGCCGGCGAATCTGTTGCTGGCGGCCGGCGCGGCTTTCAGCAGCGCGGCGCACGCAGTCAACGATCTGCCCGGCGGCCCCTCGGTGCGCCAGTTGAATCTTCCGGTCGGCGTGACCAAGATCGCGCAGGAGCAGCATCTGCTCCACACGATCATGATGATCCTGTGCACGGTCATCTTCGTCGCCGTGTTCGCGGTCATGTTCTATTCGATCTGGAAGCACCGCAAGTCGGTCGGCCACAAGGCGGCCAACTTCCATGAATCGGTGGTGGTCGAGGTCATCTGGACCATCGTGCCCTTCCTCATCGTGATCGTGATGGCGCTGCCCGCCACCAAGGTGCTGGTGGCCCAGAAGGACACCACCAACGCCGACCTCACGATCAAGACCACGGGCTACCAGTGGAAGTGGGGCTACGACTACCTGAACGGCGAAGGCGAGGGCCTGGCCTTCATCTCCACGCTCGACAGCTCGCAGCGCGCCATGTCCGACGCAGGCGCCAAGGGCGCGATGCCCGACGACTACCTGCTCAAGGTCGACAACCCGCTGGTGGTGCCGGTCAACAAGAAGATCCGCATCATCACCACCGCGAACGACGTGATCCACGCCTTCGCCGTGCCGCAGCTGGGCCTCAAGCAGGACGCGATCCCCGGCTTCGTGCGCGACACCTGGTTCCGCGCCGAGACCGTGGGCGACTACTACGGCCAGTGCCAGGAACTGTGCGGCAAGGAACACGCCTACATGCCGATCCACGTGAAGGTGGTCTCGTCGGCCGACTACACGACCTGGGTGGCAGCCAAGCGCAAGGAAGCCGCCGCCAAGCTCGACGACCCGACCAAGGTCTGGGCGCTGCCCGACATGCTGGTGCGCGGCGAGAAGGTCTACGCCGCCAACTGCGCCGCCTGCCACCAGGCCAACGGCAAGGGCGCTGGCCCGATCAAGCCGCTCGACGGCTCCCCGAAGGTGACCGACGCCGATCACAAGATCCAGCTGACGGTGCTGCTCACCGGCCAGAACAACGGCGCGATGCCCTCCTGGAAGCAGCTGAGCGATACCGATCTCGCGGCAGTGGCCACGTACACCAAGAACAGCTGGTCGAACAAGACGGGCCAGCTGGTGCAGCCGGCCGAAGTGCTGGCCCTGCGCGCCAAGTGATGCGGCAGCAGCGCCCCGCGACGAAGAAATTGCAAGGAACAACGAAATGAGTGCAGTCCTCGACCCCCACGGTCACGCAGTCCCCGGCGACCACGCACACGACGAGCATCACGATCACCACGCGCCCACCGGCTGGCGCCGCTGGGTGTTCGCGACCAACCACAAGGACATCGGCACGCTCTACCTGCTGTTCAGCTTCACGATGCTGATGGTGGGCGGCGTGCTCGCGCTGCTGATCCGCGCCGAGCTGTTCCAGCCCGGCCTGCAGCTGGTGAACCCCGAGCTGTTCAACCAGTTCACCACCATGCACGGCCTGATCATGGTGTTCGGCGCCATCATGCCGGCCTTCGTGGGCTTCGCGAACTGGATGATTCCGCTGCAGGTGGGCGCCTCCGACATGGCGTTCGCGCGCATGAACAACTTCAGCTTCTGGCTGCTGATCCCGGCGGCGCTGATGCTGGTGGGCTCGTTCTTCATGCCCGGCGGCGCACCCGCTGCCGGCTGGACGCTGTACGCGCCGCTCACGCTGCAGATGGGCCCCTCGATGGACGCCGGCATCTTCGCGATGCACATCATGGGCGCCTCGTCGATCATGGGTTCGATCAACATCATCGTCACCATCCTCAACATGCGCGCCCCCGGCATGACGCTGATGAAGATGCCGATGTTCTGCTGGACCTGGCTCATCACCGCCTACCTGCTGATTGCCGTGATGCCCGTGCTTGCCGGCGCCATTACGATGACGCTGACCGACCGCCACTTCGGCACCAGCTTCTTCAACCCCGCAGGCGGCGGCGACCCGGTGATGTACCAGCACATCTTCTGGTTCTTCGGCCACCCCGAGGTCTACATCATGATCTTGCCGGCCTTCGGCATCATCAGCCAGGTGGTGCCGGCCTTTGCCCGCAAGCGCCTGTTCGGCTACGCCTCGATGGTGTACGCCACCTCGTCGATCGCCATCCTGTCGTTCATCGTGTGGGCGCACCACATGTTCACGACCGGCATGCCGCTCACCGGCCAGCTGTTCTTCATGTACGCGACCATGCTGATCGCGGTGCCCACGGCCGTGAAGATCTTCAACTGGATCGCGACCATGTGGCAGGGCTCGATGACCTTCGAGACGCCCATGCTGTTCGCGGTCGGCTTCATCTTCGTGTTCACGATGGGCGGCTTCACCGGCCTGATCCTGGCCGTTGCGCCGATCGACACGCAACTGCAGGACACCTACTACGTGGTGGCCCACTTCCACTACGTGCTGGTGGCCGGCTCGCTGTTCGCCATGTTCTCGGGCTTCTACTACTGGGTGCCCAAGTGGACTGGCGTGATGTACAACGAAACGCGCGGCAAGGTGCACTTCTGGTGGTCGCTGATCTCGTTCAACGTGACCT
The DNA here is from genome assembly GCF_057814215.1 of Variovorax sp. F042. Lineage (NCBI taxonomy): Bacteria > Pseudomonadati > Pseudomonadota > Betaproteobacteria > Burkholderiales > Comamonadaceae > Variovorax > Variovorax sp. F042. The sequence goes on along the minus strand of NZ_JBVASX010000005.1, from coordinate 7,908 downwards.
TCTTCCCGATGCACTTCCTGGGCCTGGCCGGCATGCCGCGACGCTATGCCGACTACCCGATGCAGTTCGCCGATTTCAACGCCGTGGCGTCGGTCGGTGCCTTCTTCTTCGGCTTCGCTCAGGTGTACTTCTTCCTCTTCATCGTGCTGCCCACCATGCGCGGCAAGGGCGAGAAGGCCACGCAAAAGCCGTGGGAAGGCGCCGAAGGCCTCGAATGGGAAGTGCCTTCGCCGGCACCGTTCCATACCTTCGAGAACCCGCCCAAGCTCGACGCGACCGCCACCAAGGTGATCGGCTGATCACCCGGTGACTGAATCGAAAGCACGATGACACCCGAACAGAAAAGGAACAACCGTCGCATGGGGCTCACGCTGGCTTCCATCGCGGTGGTGTTCTTCATCGGCTTCATCGTTCGCATGGTCTGGTTCAGCGGCCGCTGAACCGCCACCCACGCAACGAACGGGAGCACACGCATGAGCCTCGGTCCACGCATCCGCCGCGCCAATGCCCGCATGGTCGGCAAGCTGGCCGTCGTGGCCTGCGGCATGTTCGCGTTCGGCTATGCGCTGGTGCCGATGTACCGCGCCATCTGCGAGATGACCGGCATCAACATCCTCGCGCTCTCCGAGCTCGAGGTGCCGGGCGGTGCCAGCGGCGGCAAGAACGTGCGCGTGCCCGACAACACGCAGGTCGACATGACTCGCACCATCACGGTCGAGTTCGACTCCAACGTGCGCGGCGGCCTCTGGGACTTCAAGCCCGCGGAGCGGACCATCCAGGTGCACCCGGGCCAGCTCAACACGGTGATGTACGAGTTCCAGAACGTGCAGAACCGCCGCATGGCTGCGCAGGCCATTCCGAGCTACGCGCCGCAGCAGGCTGCGCCGTACTTCAACAAGCTCGAGTGCTTCTGCTTCAACCAGTACACGCTCGATCCGGGCGAGAAGAAGCAGTGGCCGGTCGCGTTCGTGATCGACCCCAAGATTTCCAAAGACGTGAAGACCATCACGCTGTCGTACACCTTCTTCGAAGTGGGCGGCAAGACACCCGCGGCGCCTGTGGCGGCCGTTTCGAACACCGCCAATGAGCCGCGCTCGTGACCGATCCGCAGAACCAGCCGGGGCCCCGGCCGAAGGCTTCGCTGTGGGACACAGTGAAGGCGGTGGGCTGGTCGTTCTTCGGTGTGCGCAAGAACAGCGCCTACCAGGAAGACCTGGGCAAGCTGAACCCGCTGCACATCATCGCGGTGGCGTTCGTGGCCGTGATCGTCTTCGTGGTCGCGCTGGTGCTGCTGGTGCGCCATGTGGTCGCATCGGCCGCAGCCTGACTGACGAAAAAGCATTCCGCGACAGCAAGCAGAATCCATTGAATCGAGAGAAGAAAGAAAGCCAGGAGCTGATATGAGTTCAACCACCCACGGCACCACGCCCTACTACTTCGTGCCCGGACCGTCGGCCTATCCGGTCTCGGCCGCGATCGGCCTGTTCTTCGTGATCCTGGGCGCCGCGCAATGGATCAATGGCCACGAGTGGGGCGCGTGGTCCCTGCTGGCGGGCATGGTGATCTGGCTCGGCACGCTCTTCGTGTGGTTCCGCACCGCCATCGGCGAAAGCGAGAGCGGCCAGTACGGTCACAAGGTCGACCTCTCGTTCCGCTGGAGCATGAGCTGGTTCATCTTCTCGGAAGTGATGTTCTTCGGCGCGTTCTTCACCGCGCTGTGGTGGGCCCGCACCCATTCGCTGCCCGCGCTCGGCAGCCTGGACAACGCGATCCTCTGGCCCGACTTCAAGGCTGTGTGGCCCAGCGTCGCCGCAGGCGCGACCGCTTCGCCGGCCGGCATCGTCGAGCCCTTCCAGACCGTCGGCCCGTTCTGGCTGCCTACGATCAACACCGCGCTGCTGCTGAGCTCGGGCGTGACGCTCACCATTGCCCACCATGCGCTGCGTGCCGGCCACCGTGCACAAACGATCCGCTTCATGTGGCTCACCGTGCTGCTCGGCATGATCTTCCTGGGCGTGCAGGGCTACGAGTACCACCACCTGTACACCGAACTGAACCTCAAGCTCAGCTCGGGCACCTACGGTTCGACTTTCTTCATGTTGACGGGCTTCCACGGCCTGCACGTGTTCATCGGCATGCTGATGCTGCTGTTCATCACGCTGCGCCTGCGCAAGGGCCACTTCACGCCGGAGCGCCACTTCGGCTTCGAAGGCGCGGCCTGGTACTGGCACTTCGTGGACGTGGTCTGGCTCGGCCTCTACATGCTGGTCTATTGGCTTTGAGCGAAGAACCTCGCGGCATTCCACGAAAAAGGCGCCGTAAGGCGCCTTTTTCGTGGTTCTCATGGAACGAGCACCATCTACTTGCCGAGCGGGAGTCCGGTGGGCTGGATGTAGCCGAGTTTCCAGGCGAGCAGCATGCAGAGGAACAAAAACACCGACAGGCCGATCCGAAAGGTGAGCGCTCGCGCCATGCCGCCGCTCTTGGCGCGCCCGTTGCGCCCGTCCTTCAGCATGAAGTACAGGGCGAACGCGAGGCTCGCGAAGATGCCCAGGAACACCAGGGCGACGAAATATTTCATGACCCGCATTATCGGCCGCACGCCCCGTTCTCTCCAGTGACCCCTGAACCCTTGTATTCCGAAGACCGGCGCCGCCCGGGCCGTTTCTGGCTGATCACCATCGCCGCCGTGCTGACCGTGGCGGCCACCGTTTCGCTAGGCCGCTGGCAGCTCTCGCGCGCCGCGCAGAAGGAAGCGCTGCAGGCCGACATCGACGCCCAGAAGCTCAAGCCGGCGCTGACCCAGGCCGAATTCCTGGCGCTGGAGAAAGCCTCCGACTCGCTGCACCGTCCGGTGCGCCTGCGCGGGCTCTGGCTGCCAACGCAGACCGTGTACCTCGACAACCGCCAGATGCACGGCACGCCCGGCTTCTACGTGCTGACGCCCTTCGCCCTCGAAGGCACCGAGCAGGCGGTGATGGTGCAGCGCGGCTGGATCCAGCGCAATTTCGTCGATCGCACGCAGCTGGGTGCGGTCGAGACGCCAGCCGGCATCGTCGAGGTCACGGGCCTGATCGAGCCGCCGCCGAGCCATCTGCTGGAGCTGGGCACGTCCGCACCGGCGCCCGTGCCCGCCGCCTCTGCGCCCGCCACGGCAGCCTCCGCGCCGGCCGCCCCGGCACCGGCCGCCGAAGGGTATTCGCCCATCCGGCAAAATCTCGACCTGGAGGCCTTCCGTGCCGAGACCAAACTGCCGCTGCGCACCGACGTGTCGCTGCAGCAGAGCGGACCGGCTTCCGAGGGCCTGCAGCGCGACTGGCCGGCCCCGGCGCTGGGCCTGGAGAGGCACTACGGTTACGCATTCCAGTGGTTCGGCCTGTCGGCCCTCGTCGTCATCCTCTATGTCTGGTTCCAATTCATCACACCCTTCCGCCGCTCAAGGCGCCGCGCACGCGATGGCCGCTTCTGACGAGCCGCTGGGCCTGACGGTGCATTCGATGCCGTCGCCCAACCAGGCGCTCGACGGTGCGGAGGGCCGGCGCACGGTCGTCGGGCGCTGGAAGATGATCGCCGTGATGCTGATGTGCGCGGCGCCGGTCATTGCCTCGTACTTCACCTACTACGTGATCCGGCCCGAAGGCCGCAGCGTCTATGGCGAGCTGATCGATCCGCAGCACGAGCTGCCGAAGCTGATCGCCACCGACCGCAACGGCGCTCCGGTCGACTTCGCCACGCTCAAGGGCCAATGGCTGCTGGTGGCCGTGGCCGATGCCGCCTGCGACGCGCTGTGCGAGCAGCAGCTCTACCTGCAACGGCAACTGCGCGAAAGCCTGGGCCGCGAGAAAGACCGCATGGACCGCGTCTGGCTCGTGAGCGACGCCGCTCCCGTGCCTGAGCGCCTGAACAACGGCCTGCACGGCGCCACCGTGCTGCGCGTGCCGGCCGACCAACTGGCCAAGTGGCTCGCGCCTGTGCAGGGCCACTCGCTGGCCGAACACCTGTACGTGGTCGACCCGATGGGTAACTGGATGATGCGTTTCCCTGCCCGCATGGACGCCGCCGGCGCCGGCCGCGCCAAGCGCGACCTAGACCGCCTGCTGCGCGCCTCGGCGTCGTGGGACGAACCGGGCCGCTGAAACCTCGCATGGACACGAGCTCGCTCTACGATCTGAAGCCCATCGCCTGGCTCATGGCCGCCGGCGTGCTGATCGCGCTCGGCCCGCTGGTGTGGGTGTGGCGCCGCAACGCGGGCGCAGGCCCGGCGCGGCGGCTGCATGCGCTGACCGTGCTCACGCTGTTCCTCACTTTCGATCTCACGCTGTTCGGCGCCTTCACGCGGCTCACCGATTCGGGCCTGGGCTGCCCCGACTGGCCCGGCTGCTACGGCAATGCCAGCCCGGCCGGCGCGCGCCACGAGATCGCGATGGCGCAAGCCGCACAGCCGACCGGCCCGGTGACGCACAGCAAGGCCTGGGTCGAGATGGTTCACCGCTACCTGGCAACGGGTGTCGGCGTGCTGATCCTAGTGCTGGCCCTGGCGACCTGGCTGGTGCGCTGGTGGCCTTCCATTGGGCCCAAGGCCGGCAACGCGCCGCAGCCTCCGCCTGCCATCGCGCAAGTTGTGCTGAATCCTTGGTGGCCGACGGCGACGCTCGTTGGCGTGAGCTTGCAAGGTGCATTCGGCGCGCTCACCGTCACCTGGAAATTGTTCCCGGCCATCGTCACCACGCATTTGATGGGCGCCATCGTGCTGCTGGCGCTACTGTGCATCCAAGCGGTGCGCTACCAGCAGAGCGCGGCGCAGCGACTGCCCACGCCCGTGTCGCCCGCACTGCGCAACGGCCTGATCGCGACTACTGTGCTGCTGGTGCTGCAGATCGCGCTCGGCGGCTGGGTCAGCACCAACTACGCGGTGCTGGCCTGCACGCAGTTCCCGACCTGCCAGGACAGCTGGTGGCCAGCCATGAATTTCGCGCAGGGCTTCGAGATCTGGCGCCATCTCGGCGTGACCGGCGAAGGCCAGCCGCTCGATTTTTCCGCGCTCACCGCGATTCACTACGCGCATCGGCTGATGGCCTATGCCGTGTTCGTCGCGCTCGGCGTGCTGGCATGGCGCCTGCGCCGCATCGAGACACTCCGCCCGCAGGCGCGATGGCTCGCGGGCCTGGCGCTGCTTCAGCTGGCCACGGGCCTTGGCAACGTGCTGCTCGGCTGGCCGTTGGCCGCGGCCGTGCTTCATACCGGCGGCGCCGCAGCGCTGGCCGTGGTGCTCACCTGGGCCCTGTGCGAGAGCCGGCGCGAGCTGGCGGCGCAGACTGCGCGCGCCAGTGACAATGCACCAGGTCACAACAACAATCAAAGGAAGGCCGCCGCGTGAGCACCCCGATCCCCGTTCAGCAAACCAGTACCGCGAATGTGCTGCGCCAGTTCTACGCGCTGACCAAGCCGCGCGTGGTGCAGCTGATCGTGTTCTGCGCGCTGATCGGCATGGTGCTGGCCGTGCCCGGCCTGCCTTCGTGGGCCGATGTGCAGCGCGCCGTGCTGGCCTGCATCGGCATCTGGCTGGTGGCGGGTGCAGCGGCGGCGTTCAACTGCCTGGTCGAGAAGGGCATCGACGCCAAGATGAAGCGCACCGCCTGGCGCCCCACGGCGCGCGGGCAGCTCAGCGATCTGCAGGCGCTGATTTTCTCGGCGCTGCTGTGCGCTGCCGGCTCGGTGCTGCTGTGGTTCACGGTCAATCCGCTCACCATGTGGCTGACCTTTGCCACCTTCGTCGGCTACGCGGTGATCTACACCGTGATCCTCAAGCCGCTGACGCCGCAGAACATCGTGATCGGCGGTGCGTCGGGCGCGATGCCGCCGGTGCTGGGCTGGGCCGCGATGACGGGCGACGTGGGGCCCGAGGCGCTGATTCTTTTCCTCATCATCTTCCTGTGGACGCCGCCGCACTTCTGGGCGCTGGCGCTCTACCGCGTCGAGGACTACCGCAAGGCCGGCCTGCCGATGCTGCCCGTCACGCACGGCAACGAGTTCACGCGGCTGCAGGTGCTGCTCTACACCTTCATTTTGTTCGCGGCCTGCCTGATGCCCTTCATCTACGGCATGAGCGGCTGGCTGTACCTGGCGGTTGCCGTTGCCGTGAGCATCGGCTTCACCGGTTATGCGTTTGCGCTGTGGCGCAACTACTCCGACACGCTGGCGCGCAAGACCTTCCGCTTTTCGCTGATCCACCTGAGCGTGCTGTTCCTGGCGCTGCTCGTCGATCACTACATTCACTGACCACGTTTCCATGAACAAGCGCAACGCTCTTCGACTGATTGCCGCGGGCGCCGGCTGGGTGGGCGTGACCGCCACCCTCGGCCTGGGCCTCTCGGCCTGCAGCGAGACCAAGCAAAGCTTCACTGCGGTCGACATCACCGGTGCCGACTACGCCAAGGACTTCTCGCTGAAGGACGCGGACGGCAAGGTCCGCACCATGGCCGACTTCAAGGGCAAGGTGGTCGTGCTGTTCTTCGGCTATGCGCAATGCCCCGACGTCTGCCCGACCACGATGACCGAGATGGCGCAGGTCAAGCAGCAACTCGGCAAGGACGGCGACAAGCTGCAGGTGCTGTTCGTCACGGTCGACCCCGCGCGGGACACGGCCGAGGTGCTCAAGGCCTACATGGGCGCGTTCGACCCGAGTTTCGTCGCGCTGATCCCGACGGCCGACGAGCTGGTCGCGCTCGCGAAGGACTACAAGGTCTACTACAAGAAGGTCGACGGCAAGACGCCGACCAGCTATTCGATGGACCACTCGGCCGCCAGCTACGTCTACGACACGCAGGGCCGGCTGCGGCTCTACGCGCGCTACGGCGCGGGCGTGCCGTCGATGGTGTCCGACCTGAAGACGCTGCTGGCTTCCTGAGAAGGGCTCCGGGCACATGGACGCCGGCTCGGTCGAGCACCTGAAAGGGCGCAAGGGGGCCTTCCGTATCGCGCTGATCCCGCCCGAGGTGCTGGGCGCCCTCAACGACGGGCTGCTCGAAACCGTCAACCTCAACGAATTCATGGCGCTGGAGCTGCCCCGGCTGGCGCGCAGCGTGGCGGGGCACATCGGTCTCGATGCGCAGAGCGAACGGCTGGCAGACACGATCGCGATGCTGAGCGCCTTCAAGCCGATGCAGCGGCACGGGCACATCGCGCGTGCGCTCTACGACCTGACGGCGCTGCATGGCGAGCGCGATGCCGTCGCCCACCGGCTGGCCACGCACGCAAGCGACGTGGCCCGCTGCTGGGCTGCGCAGTGGGTCACGCTCTCGGGCCTGCCGCTGCCGGCGCAGCTGGAGGCGGTGCGCCGCTTCGCCGCCGACTCGCATTTCGGCGTGCGGGAAATCGCATGGATGGCGGTGCGCGACGCGGTCATCGAGTCGCTCGACGAAGCGTTCGCACTGCTGCAGCCGTGGGTGCTTGACGCCGACCCCAACATCCGCCGCTTTGCCAGCGAGCTCACGCGTCCGCGCGGCGTGTGGTGCGCGCAGATCGATGCGCTGAAGACCGAGCCGTGGCGCGCGCTGCCGCTGATCGAACCACTGCGCGCCGACCCCAGCCGCTATGTGCAGAACTCGGTGGCGAACTGGCTCAACGACGCGAGCAAGAGCCAGGGCGAGTGGGTCGACAAGCTCTGCGCGCGGTGGGTGGCGGAGTCGGACACGGCCGAAACCCGCTACATCGCCAAGCGGGCGATGCGGACGCTTTCCAAATGAAAAAAGCCCGGAGATACGGGGCTTTTTCCTTGGAGGTGACCCGTCCTGACCTGGGTTGACACCTTTTCCCTCAGAAAAGGCGAGTCAATGGAATCAGGCATCAAACGCACGCAGCGGGACTACACGCTGGCTTTTAAGCTGTCGGTGGTCGATCAGGTAGAAA